>CAJTIU010000035.1 GCA_910576335.1 Lachnospiraceae bacterium | reverse complement strand
TTCAGGAAAACTGCTGGTTTTCCTTATTTCCCGTTTTACTGTTTCTTGGGTTGACATCTTCTTGATGTCCGTTCTGAATTTTCTTTTCAAAAGAATCTTCAGGGTTGTTGTCTATTGTTTAGTTGTCAAGGTGCTTTTCGCTGTCCCTCAGTGGGTCAGCTCGATTATAATATCATTTGTCGAATCAGTTGTCAATACCTTTTTTCAAATTTTTTTATTTTTTTTGAAGTCCGGTCTTTTATACCTTTTCAACAAACGGAGAAGGAGGGATTTGAACCCTCGCGCCGCTATTAACGACCTACTCCCTTTCCAGGGGAGCCCCTTCGGCCAGCTTGGGTACTTCTCCAAAACCGCTCGTCTATCTCAAGCCCGACTAATACTATACAACAAGTAACGACAATTGTCTAGCCCTAATTTTATTTTTTTTCATTTTTTTCCGCCTGTAGTGTTACTGTCGGCACACATCTGACAGAAAACATCTTTCAGACACTCTCCGGCAGGAATGAACTACCTAAAGTTCCGTATTTTTACCGTAGTCACAATTCTGCTCTCTGCGTCTATCTCAATCTCACATTTTGAAGGGTACTCCTCTTCATCCCCATGCCATGTATATGTGTGTAAATTGTCTCCTTCATACACATCATCCGTTTTTCCGTATTTGTCCAATACTTCATCCTGGGGTGTACCAATCCTTATTCCGCCTGGAAGGATCACTGTAATTCCCCTGCCTTCTTCTGCCACGCTATAGTCCATTGCCGTAATGCTGCCTACAAGACATTTTTCAGCCGGCATCCTGTCATCTGACATATTAACCAAATCTACTATGATATAATTATCGTCCTCATCTTCAAAGTATGCCGCCACATGATCCTGCGCATTTATAACATAATCATCCAGCATCTCATCCTCATCCATTTCTAAACCTGCAGCTTCAAGCTCCTCAATCCTGCAGGGAAGTGTCACAACCTTCTCATTGATCTGCACGGTATAAGTCTCCCATGTATCCCCCAGCTCTCTTTTCGCTTCTGCAGGCACTGCAGCAGTTTCGTCCTTCTGCTCCCCCTTGATACTGTCTTGTTTTCCGGCATCATCTCCCGATTCCCCGCCTGCCGGCTTTTGCAGCTCTGTCTCAAAAGACGGCAGATTCTCCACAATCCCGCTTCCTTTTGCTCCTCTGTATTCCCGTACTCCTATTACAAAGGCGGCAATATAGATTACTGTAACAACCAGGCCCCCTGCAGCCCCTATAATCGAAAACAGCCTTGCCTTATCCGCCGCGTCATGTGCACCGGCATAATCTCCTCTTCTCTGATACGTATTGATTTTCCCCGCATATATAATAGCCGCTACGCCAAGAGGAAGACAGCACAGCAGTGTTGTAACAATTGCAAATATCATATATGGCGTCCCGTTAATCCCTCCCCCAGGCTCTCCCTGGTTTCCAGGCTCCGGCGCACCGTACCAGTAATGATTCGGATTCCCGTCCGACGGCTGGGGAGAGCCATACTGATACTGTCCGAAATCAGGCTGTCTAGGTTCTGGAGCGCCATACTGGTACTTTTCCGAATCCCGCTGTCCCTTCCCGGGTATAACCGGTTCAGGGTTTGCGGAATCCTTCCCTCTCTGCCCAGGACTGTTTGATTCAAGGTTTGCAGATTCCTGCTGCCCCTGTCCAAATGACCCGGGTTCTTGGTTTACGTCATCCGCCAAAAGCTCTGTCTCTTCGATCTCTGCCGGGGTTTGGCATCTGGGGCAGACCACGGCTCCTTCCGGAAGCTCTTCTCCACAAAATCTACACTTCATTTCTTATTTCCTCCTCTCACAGCACCCTTGCCGGTGCCAGCAATGTAAATGGATAGTTATCTATATTTCGGATCACACCATATAAAACTACAATCAGTAACACTGTATATATAATCCACACCGGAATTCTGCGGCTGATTGTCTCCCTTCCGTAAATCACCCATTGAATCATACAGATTCCTGCATACAGCATGAACCATGGAAGCAGCAGACACAGTAGAGGATTATAACGAAAGGCCTGATAAAACCGGCCGTGAAGAATCGAATAGCAGGCCCTCCCTGAACCGCAGCCAGGACAATAAAACCCACTCAGTCTGTAAATGAGGCATACAAGCCACTGCTCCTCTTCAGGACTATGATAATACAAAAAAAGACTCCCAACAAGAGACATCAATAAAATACACACAAAGATCACAATTCTTATTTTCTTCTTTACGAAACCGTTATGATCAAAAAAATAGCTTTTATATTTTTTCATCGCCGCTCCTTTTCCAAGTCTTGCAGGCGCAGTGGACTGCGCTGAGGCTTTCTAGAACGTGTTTGAAAATTCATTCATTCCATCTGCACGCCCCAGTTTGTGTCATATTTGCACCAAATTCAAGTGACATATCTGGCATGTACCATCCATGAAAACAGATATGCCTACGGCAGATTTATCTGGCGCGCAGTATAACAAAAGGACTTTGCACCTGCAAAGCCCTTTTTGAACGGAGAGGGTGGGATTCGAACCCACGCGCCCTTGCGGACAAACGGTTTTCAAGACCGCCTCGTTATGACCACTTCGATACCTCTCCATATATATTTATAGATATTTCCACTGCATCTACAGCAAAAGTATTCTAGCACAAAAAACATTGCCCGTCAATACCAAAATCAAAATATTTATCTTTTTTATATTCAGGGTTAATATTCCGTTACTATCACGGGTCAGGAATGCGCTATACTGCGCATTCCGTAAGAACGTGATTCACGCAGGATAAATTTTCAGCCTTAACACATCTGTCAGAAAGCAATTTTCAAACACGCTCTGGCAATCTTCATATCCTCCGGTGTTGTAATTTTTATATTCTGATAGCTTCCCTCAAACAGTTTTACCGGCACTCCAAGCATCTGCTCTACTGCCATGGCATCATCAGTGACTTCAATATGCTCTTCCTGCATGAGCTTTGAATATGCCTCTCTGATTAAGGGCACTTCAAAGATCTGCGGCGTCTGTATGATCCACACATGGTTCCGTTTTGGCGTCTCTTTGATGTAATTATTTTCTCCCGCCAGCTTGACAGTGTCTTTGCTTGGCATGCCTGCGACACAGGCGCCGGATTCTTTTACGGCTGCGCAGCCACGCTGCAGCATCTCCTCGTTTATGAACGGTCTTGCTCCATCGTGAATGAATACATAGCCATCTGGCTCTGGCAGTGCCTTCAGTCCCTGCCATACAGAGTCATAGCGTTCTTTTCCGCCGCAGACGACTGCACATACCTTGCTAAATCCGTATTTCTCTATAATTTCCGTACAGACAAATGCCTCCTGTCCTTCTCCTACAACAAGTACGATATCGTCTATCAGCGGAGAATTTTCGAATACTGCCAGCGAATAATAGAGAACCGGACGGCCCTCCATCTCCATGTATTGCTTCTGTACCTTACTTCCCATGCGTTTTCCCTGTCCGGCGGACAGGACGATTGCCGTACAATGCTTTTTCATCTATCTCTCTCCCAGCTTCAGATTCGGGACTGCGTTCAGATCCCAGCCATGCCTTGTTCCATCCCGGTATTCGTAGTAAGCAGCTGCGCCGATCATAGCTGCATTATCAGTACAGTAGACAGGCGAGGGATAATAGAGCTTTATACCCCGCTTCTCACATGCTGTCTTCATAGCTGCCCGGAGCGCGCTGTTCGATGCAACACCGCCGGCAAGGGCAAATTTATCCACATGGAATTCCTCTGCGGCGCCCATCGCATTTTCCACCAGAACATCCGTAACCGCCCTCTGAAAGGACGCCGCCACGTCTGCCTGACAGTATTCCTCCCCTTTCATGCGGCACCCATTCAGATAATTCAGTACCGCAGACTTCACTCCGCTGAAGCTGAAGTCATAAGGTGAATCTGCCATATGTGCCCGGGGGAATATAATTGCCTCAGGATTCCCCTTCTTTGCCGCCTGGTCAATCTTCGGACCGCCGGGATAGCCAAGGCCGATTGCTCTTGCCACCTTATCAAATGCTTCTCCGGCGGCATCATCTCTCGTCCTTCCTATGATGTCAAATTTTCCATAGTCCTTTACCCTCACCAGATGGGTATGCCCTCCTGAAACTACAAGGGAGAAAAACGGCGGTTCAAGTTCCCTGTGTTCAATAAAATTTGCCGCAATATGTCCTTCAATATGATGGACTCCCACAAGAGGCTTGTTCGCCGCGTAGGCAATAGCTTTCGCCTCCGCAACACCAACAAGAAGCGCACCTACGAGTCCCGGCCCGTAGGTGACGCCAATTACGTCAATATCATCCAGTGTGACAGAGGCCTCAAGGAGCGCCTCTTCAATCACCTGGCTGATCTTCTCTATATGCTTCCTTGATGCAATTTCCGGCACAACGCCGCCGTACAATGTATGCAGCGCAATCTGCGACGAGATAATATTGGAGAGAACCTCTCTCCCGTTTTTTACGACTGCTGCAGCCGTCTCGTCGCAGGAACTCTCGACTGCCAGCACCAGTACATCGCCATTTCCGTTTCCGTTCAACATCTCCACAACCCTCTTTTTTCACAGTTCCTAGGGCGTGTTTGAAAATTCATTCCTGCAATCTGCCGCCCCACTTTACACCATATTATATGGTGAATTTAGTCAATGTAGCCCGCTGCACCTCCTAAATCCTGCATATAATCTGATGCAAACTGGGACGACATCTTACAGAAAGCAATTTTCAAACACGCTCTAAGACTCATCGAATACAAGCTCTGTAGTCTGGCAGTCTTTTGCGGCAACTGCGCCCGGGAAAATCTTCCGCACATCGTCCATGTATTCCTCCGGCTTCGTAAGAGACGGGCTGTAGTGCGTAAGCCACATCTCCTTTACATGAGCCTCCTTCGCAATCTGCGCCGCCTCATAAAACGTCATGTGCTTGTATTCCTTTGCCTTCTTCTGCTTATCCTTCTCGCCATACATTCCCTCACAGACAAACAGATCTGAGTCCTTTGCGTGATTCCGGATGGAATCCGTCGGACGGGTGTCTGTACAGTATGTAAGCTTGATCCCCTTTCTCGGCGGGCCAAGCACCATATCCGGCCGGTAGATCTGTCCGTCCGCCTCCACCTGCTCCCCCTTTTGCAGAAGTCCCCAGTATTTCTGGGGAATCTGCGCAGCGTTCGCACGCTCCACATCAAATCTTCCTGCACGGTCAATCTCAAATGTATAGCCGTAACAGATCACATTATGATTCACCCGGAATGCTCTCAGCCTGTAGCCATTCATCTCCAAAGTTCGCTCCGGCTCATTAATCTCAATATATCTGATAGAAAAAGGCAGCTCCGGTGCTATGACACGTAATGCATTTACCACACGTTCAAGCCCCTTCGGGCCAACTAGAGTCAGCGGCTCCGTACGGTCTGCGTTTCCCATAGTCAGAAGAAGCCCCGGGAGACCACTGATGTGGTCTCCGTGGTAATGAGTAAAGCAGATGACGTCAATCGGCTTAAAGCTCCATCCCTTCTCCTTAATCGCAATCTGTGTCCCCTCTCCGCAGTCAATCAGCATACTGCTCCCATTGTACCTCACCATAAGCGACGTCAGCCACCGGTATGGCAGGGGCATCATTCCACCTGTTCCTAACAAACATACATCTAACATAATCTACCTCAATTCTTGATCAGACCTGCTGAATCGTAACGCAAAAGCTTTCTATAAGTGCATCATAGCACTCCTCGCACAGATCAAACCGGTCCACACGGTTATCCTTGCCGGAAAAATATCCCCAGCGCTTCTCAACCTCCAGAACATCCTCCCTGGGAACCCCTCTAAGAACCGGGATCTCTTTCCCGCATTTATTGCAAATAATCTTCTCTACTTCCTTTGTTTCCTTTAAGCTTGTAGTGTACTGGCGCATACAGTTCTCCTTTTCGTGTCTCTTAAGACCGGCTTCTGTCAGCATCACAGCAGACAGTCCGTCCTTTCTCTTTTTGCTACGCCTATATTATATCTTCAAAAACTTCGGATTCCTAGTGGAAACTGCTGTCAGCATTTCCAACATTTCGTTACTATTCACGGACCAGAAGGCCGCTCACAGTAACGATTCGGGGCGATATTTAAAGTTTTGCTACACAAAAATCGCCCCTCACCCTTGAATCACGTTCTTATGGAATGCACAGCTTACGCGCATTCCTGACCCGTGAATAGCAACAACATTTCTCCCAGGAGAACTTCATAATCTGGCAGTCACTTAATCCCAAATATATAGTATAGCATCTTCCGAGGGATTCGTATAGAAGTTTTTGCGAATACCGTTTTCCTGAAATCCGCATTTCCTGTAAAATGCCTGGGCTGCAGCATTGCTTCTCCTTACCTCCAGGAAAAGTCTCTCTATCCTTTTTTCCCGGCAGAATTCCAGCACACATTCAAAAAGCATACGGGCCGCCCCTTTTCTCCTAAGAGCTTTTCTGACTGCAATCCTCTCAATTTCGCCCTCATCCAGTACAAAATAAAGAATTACATAGCCAGCAAGCATCTCATCCTCCCACACGCCGAACATAACGGCGCCAGGCTGCTCCAGTGTTTCTGCAAGTCCCTTCCTGCTCCACGCATCTGAAAAAATCTCGGCCTCCAGCGCAGCAACTTCTTTAAGATCACTTTCACTGATTCTCCCTGTGCGAAACATCCTCAGAGCGCCTCAATATCACGAATCAGCGAAGCAACCGCCTCTTCCTTCGTCGCCCAGCTCGTACAAAAGCGCACCGTACTGTGAGAATCATCTGCAGACTCCCAGATTTCAAAGGAATAGTTCTCTTTTAATTTCTCAAGATGCTCATTGGGAAGCACCGGAAACTGCTGGTTTGTATAGGAATCATAACGGAGCCGGTATCCTTTTCTCAAAAATGCATCCCTAAGACGCATTGCCAGATTATCCGCATGCTTTGCAATTTCAAAATAAAGCCCTTCCTCGAAAAGCGTATCGAACTGAATCCCAAGAAGCCTTCCCTTGGCAAGCATTCCGCCCCGCTGCTTTATCAGATATCGGAAATCCCTCCATAATTCCGGGTTCGTAATCACAACCGCCTCGCCAAACAGCGCACCGACCTTGGTTCCTCCGATATAAAAAATATCTGTAAGTCTGGCAAGGTCAGCAAGCTCCAGGTCTGATTTCTGCGACATCAGGCCATACCCAAGCCTGGCACCGTCAAGGAACAGAGGCAGACCAAGTCCCGTACATGTCTTTTTAAGCCTGGCAAGCTCCTCCAAGGTATAGAGCGTCCCATTCTCCGTAGGATAGGAAATATATACCATCCCCGGCTGGACCATATGCTCGTGGGAAGCATCCGACCAGTGCGCCTCATACAGGGAACGCACCTGCTCTGCCGTAATCCTGCCGTCCTCAGAAGGCACCGCCAGTACCTTATGTCCGGCTGCCTCTATGGCCCCTGTCTCGTGGACATTGATATGCCCGCTTGACGGAGCGATCACTCCCTGATGTGGCCGCAGGACTGAACTGATTACCGTAAGATTCGTCTGCGTACCTCCCACAAGGAAATGGACATCTATACATTCATTTTCACACAGCTTTTTAATCTTATCTCCCGCACTTTTACAATAAGGGTCTTCCCCATATCCGGCGGTCTGCTCGTAATTAGTATCCATAAGCCGCTTCAGAATCAGTGGGTGTGCGCCTTCCGCATAATCACATTGAAATCTATACATCCTTCTTCCTCCTGGAATCCTTATTGTCCCTTTATACGCCCGGCAGGGTATGGGATCAGTTTTTCTTTCCGCTCCCTCTCTGCCTGGGACATACGCAGATAATCCGGCCTGTACTCTGCTGCTGTCTCAAGCTTTCCGTCGCGGTAATACCTAAGCGCAAGCGCACCGACAGAAGCCGCACGCTGGCGGTTCATATTTGCAGGGGCAAAGCTTATTTTTCTGTCCGCCATAATCTGTTCTGTGAGCACCTTTCGAAACACCGGAACCCCGTCCCCCAGAAAAATGACCTTTTTATCATAAGCATGAAGCCTGCCGCCCAGTTCCTCGATGCTCACTGCCATCTGGTCTTCAAGTACTGCAATCTCATTTTCATGGAACTCATAAATCCCGGTATAGACCTGTCCCCTTCTCGCATCCAGGACCGGGCACACAATACTCTCAGTTCCACACAGATTATAGGCAAGACCGTGGAGCGTGGGCACATGGATCAAAGGCTTCTTAAGGGCAAAGCCCAGTCCTTTCGCCGTGGCCGAACCAATCCTAAGCCCTGTAAAGGAGCCGGGCCCGCCTGCAGTCGCGATGGCATCAACCGCATCCAGATCAAGGTCTGTCATCCCTGCCACCTCGTCCAGCATCGGAAGCAGGGTCTGGGAATGGGTCTTCTTATAATTTACGGTGTATTCCGCTATTGTCTCTTCCTTCACCAGAACTCCGCCTTCAAGCTCTCCCTCCACAACTGCCACACTTGCCACCAGGCCTGAGCTGTCAATCGCTAATATTCGCATATGCTGATCCTCCGATAATCAAATCCCTGTTCCAAATCCTTTTCAATCCTTACCTCCATATAATGCTCTGGCAGGACCTCCGGTGTAAGGTCCGCCCATTCAATCAGACTCACGCCGTCCCCGTAAATATAATCCTCATACCCGATCTCATCCATCTCTGAAATATCACTGATCCGGTATACGTCAAAATGATAGAAGGGCAGACGCCCTTCCTCATAGATCTGTACAATTGTAAATGTAGGGCTCACCACCGGCTCCGTAATCCCAAGCCCTGCCGCAAGCCCTTTCGTAAACACCGTTTTCCCGACCCCAAGATCACCGGTCAGAGAATACACCTGCCCCTTAAGGGCAGCTCTCCCCATCTCTTCCCCCAGCTCCCATGTTTCTCTTTCGCTAAACGTCTCCTTTACCATCGTCCGTCCCCTCTGTCATCATTCGCAGCTTTGCTGAAAGCAGTACTAGTACAACCCGATTTAAACGCCTACGCATCAAATCGGTATCCCGTGACAGTATGGTACATCTCATCCTTCCGGCAGACCGGCCCTTCAAAGTTCTCGTGATGCACTGCATCCGGGAAATACTGGGACTCAAAGCACACCGCGCTCCTCCTTGGATAGGAAACGCCGTTCTTTCCCTTCACTCCATTCAGAAAATTCCCGGTGTAAAGCTGCATGCCCGGGCAGTCTGTATACACTGTCATACGGATGCCGCTCTTGTCGGAGGAAAACTCTGCCACCCTGCGGTATCCTTCGCCCTTCAGCACATAATTATGGTCATATCCCTGTCCGAAACGAATGGCTTCATAATCGCTCTCAATATCCTGCCCCACTGTCTTCGGCGCACGGAAATCCATAGGAGTGCCCGCCACATCTAGAATCCGCCCTGTCGGTATGGACAGCTCGTCCGCCTCTGTGAAAGCATCTGCGTCAATCTGGATCTTCTGCTCCAGCACAGCGCCCGAATCATGCCCGTCCAAATTAAAATAGCTGTGGTTCGTCATGTTCAGGATCGTATCCTCGTCCGGAGACGCTTCATACTCAATCAGGATCTCATTTTTATCTGTCAGCGTGTAGGTCACGTAGATCTTTACATTTCCCGGGTATCCCTGATCCATGTGGGGGCTGAAAATGGACAGGGTAATAAGGTTGTCTTCCACCTGCTCCACTACCCATTTTCTCTTCATGAAGAAGTCCGGTCCGCTGTGCAGGTTATTCTTCCCATTGTCATTTTTAGAGAGCTCGTAATCCTTTTCGTTCAGGGAAAACACCGCACCGCCGATCCGGTTGGCATTCCTTCCTACAATAGCGCCGAAGAATGTACCGCTGTCTGCCTCATAGCCTGCCGCATCATCGTAGCCCAGCACTACATCCCGGCTTATGCCGTTCTTATCCTTTACGATCACCGACACAAGAGACGCACCGTAATCCGTCACCTGCATCTGCATTCCGTTTGCATTTTCAAAAATATACAGTTCTGCTTCCACACCGCTTTTTGTTGTTCCAAAGCCAGTCTTTCTAAAGCTCATCGCACTATCCCTCCTCAAATTTCACTTGTATTATCATACCATACACATTAAGCTCATGCAATGCCCTTGTAATATTGATTTTAATTGAACTTTATGTTACGATTCACGGGTCAGGAATGCGTGTAAGCTGCGCATTCCATGAGAACATGATGCAGGAGTGAGGGGCGATTTTGCATAGCAAAACTTTAAAAATCGCCCCGAATTGTTACTATGAGCGACCTCCCGGGCCGTAAATAGTAACAATTTTATAAATACTTATGCTATTCTTTAATCAAAAAGGGCACCTGCCAGCCCATTCAAGGAGGAAAAAATGGACATAGACGATATCAGGCATAGCAAAAGGCGGAACGTTATAGAAACCATTCTGTTTTTCATCGTGACATATGGTGTTTGCTGGGGTGTTGGTATTCTTAATTATTGCAATAGATTTATGAGCGGGGATATGATGGCTGTTTTTATGATGACACTTCCTGCCACAGGTGTTTCTATTGCAAAATTGTATGGGAACATAAAAAACGATGAAAACAGAAGAGTGCACTTTGTATATGTAGTATGTTTTATTTGTTTTGTAGTTTTTATTTCATTCAGAATCGCAGGTATCATAAGCGAAAAGTTTTTGGAGATATTTATAAATTATATTTTGCTGCCAGTTTCATCTATACTGATCTTAATTTTTGCAATACTTGATAATGGGGAACTTGCTCCCGGGAAGAACTGGAAAAAGGTGCAGCTGCTGCTTCTTATATTTATTTTTTTATTAATTGCAGGAGGAATCATTTCCAGCGCAGGTATGGAAATTGCCGGTTTTCATTTTATAGCATTTCTTCCTGTCAGTTATATATCCTGTTTCCTGCAGGGGGCGGCATTTTTCGGGGAAGAGTACGGATGGAGAGGATTTTTGCAGGAGAAAGTGCAGAAAATATCTGGCAGGCAGACAGGGGTCATTTTGCTGGGAATCATATGGGAGCTTTGGCACATGCCGATCTGGTTCAGTGTCTATCATGTGGATGGTCTGGGGCTGGCACTAAGATTTCTCTCCACAGGAAGCTTTGCTGTAATAATAGGTTATGCTTATATGAAATCAGATAATGTGTGGGTGTGTGCCTTTATGCATTATTCTATTAATTTATGTTTAACAGCTTTTCCAGGGAATGCAGACAGCTATAACTTTAACGCGGAGCACATAACTGGTCCCAGAATCGCTGAGGTTGTATTTCTGTTTATTGCTTTTTCTTTGTTTTTATGTGCAAAAGAATACAGGGAAGAGCTATGATTTAGAAGCACTGCCAAGTTCCTGTCTATTTTGGTATAATCCATACATCCATACTAATTACCGATACGTTTCACGCAGGATAAATTTTCAGCCTGCAAGGCGGAGGAACGAGGCGCAGCGGTGGCTGCGCCGATTGACGGCAACGCTGCAGATGGAAATTCAGACAAGTGAAACGTACGGTTAATTAGTGTGGGTTATACTAGACAAATCAGGAAATATCATACACATAAAGCTCATGCAGTGCCCTTGTGGCGCTGATATACCGGAAGTTTCGGAACATAGGATGCTTTTCATCTCCCCCGATGATGAAGACCTGGTCGAACTCCAGTCCCTTTGCCATGTAGTACGGGGCAACTGTAATCCCCCGCCGAAAGCTGTCTGTATTCCGGTCAATGCAGGATACATCCTCCCTGATTTCTTTCAGACAGGCACAGGCGTTTTGCGCTTCCTTCTCCGTCATCACCAGCACCGCCGCAGTCTCGAACTCTCCTTTCTCCTGCCCCCTGACCGCCGCCCGGCCGGCAGCCTCAGCAAGCGCCTCTTTAAGCGTTCCGAAGGTCTTCTCCTCCACCGCCTTCCCGCACCGCTTCAGATACCCCTTCGGTGCACATGTGGTGTATCTTGCCGCATACTCCGCGATTTCCTGCGTATTGCGGTAGCTCTTATCCAGCGTAATCTTCTTAAGCCTTTTCCCAAAAATCCTGGGGAGAAAGGTAAAAACATCCTGCTCCTTACAGTCTATTGTCTGTGCCCGGTCTCCTAAGATGGTCATGTTGCAGGGGAATAATTTTTCCAGGAGAACGTACTGCAGATAGGTATAATCCTGCATCTCATCAATGACCAGATGGCGGATATCCCCCCGCGCCTCCCCCAGGCGCAGCCTGTACCGGAAATATAGCATGGGAAATACATCCTCATAGGCAAGCACCCGCTCCTCTGGCGGAACATCCGGCAGAACCGGCAGGCCGTTGTCAGCGAGGAACCAGTTGTAAATCTCATAGAGATCCGTCGTCACATACATGGAGTGAAACTGCTGCCGGATATTTTCCCGCTCCTCCTCGTCAAGGACGCGTCCCCGGAGCGTCTCGTACTCATCTATAAAATATTCCATCACTGCATCCATCCGGGATAAAAGCAGCGTCCCCGGAAACCGGTTGTAAAAGAGCTTCCTCAGTTCATCCTCCTTTTTCCCGAAACGCTTATATTCCACGTCATGAAAGTCCACAAGCCGGTCTTCAAGCTCCACAAGGAAGCCCTCTGCCGCGCTCACGAACTCTGAAGACTGTTTCCACCTGAAACGCTCTTCGTCCTCCCCGGAATACTCTCTGTCCCCTTCCCCCAGCATCCGTTCCGTCTGGTGATAACGGTCCTCGCAGTCCGCAGCCGTATCCCGGAGCCTGCGCCACGCGAACAGGTCAAAACTCATCTCCCGGATATTCTCCTCCCCAAGTTCCGGAAGAATATGGGAAATGTAATCCGCAAACACGCTGTTTGGGGACAGCACCAGTATATTGGATGACTTCAGATGCTCCCTGTCATGGTAGAGAAGATAAGCAATCCGGTGAAGAGCTACAGATGTCTTTCCGCTCCCTGCCACTCCCTGGATTGCCAGCACCCGGTCCCTGGTGTTGCGGATAACCGCATTCTGCTCCCTCTGGATGGTGCGCACGATATTCTTAAGACGGGTGTCGCTGTTCGCCCCAAGCTCTGCCTTCAGTATCTCGTCGTCAATCTTTAAGTCACTTTCAAATTCGTACAACATTCTGCCGCCGCGGATCTTATACTGCCATTTTGAGAGAATTTCCCCCTCCTGAAGCCCTGCCGGGGCCTTGTATGCCGCCCTGCCCCTGTCATAGTCATAGAAAAGCCCGCTGACCGGGGCGCGCCAGTCGTAGATCAGGGGCACGCCGCCCCTCTCCCTGGCAAAGTTTCCGATTCCAATATAAAAGAGCTCCGGCTCCTCTTCCCCGTCGTATAAAAATTCCACGCTGCCGAAAAAGGGGGAATCCAACATTTTCTTAAAGCGGTGAAGGCTCTTCTTATGATCCTGCCCGGCATTCACCTGTGCGAGAAGTGCCTGCTGGTTATCATAATTCTCATATCCGTACTGATCCATCTCTGTATAATTTTCCCAGTAGTATTCATTCATGCTCTCAATGTCACGCTGTACATCCTGAAGCGTCCCGCTTAAAGTACGTATTCTCTCCCTAAGCTCTCCTGTTACATAGTTCAGAAATTCTGTTCCTCTGCTCATATATCCTGCTCTCCTTACACACAATTATACTCATGGCTGACGAAATCCGCCGCTGCGTATACCCTGATTTAATCCTTTCATGCATATCCAGTAGTTTTTATCCTCCGCATATTTTTCTTCCCTGATTCTTTTCTCGATTTCCGGACGCTTCAGCAGCCAGTCCGAACGTATGCCTCCAAGACGGAGGCACCGTTCTGCCTCCCTGATCTTCCTGGCATCCACTCCCCTGGCATATAAATGTGCAAGCAGCATCTTCGCCCGGTCATCATAAGCAGGGTGCAAAAAACTGTGCCCGTCCGGATCATACGACAGATCAAAAACACGCCCGTCCCCGGTATCCGGAAGGAAACAGACATCCTCCATTGTCCCGGAAATATGGAGATAGTAGAGGGATGCGCGGCTTTTTCCTTCATTTCTTCTAATAATACGCCCCATCCTCTGGGTTCTCTGCCTCCTGACCGAGGTGCCCGACAGAATAATCCCCACAGAAACCTCCGGGACATCCAGGCCCTCGTCCAGAGCCTTGCAGGCGATGAGAATCCGGAGTTCCCCTGCACGGAAGCGTTCGATTACATTTTTATTTGCCTGCTGCCCCATTTGAGAGTGATACCGTCCCACATGAGAAAAGCCATGTCTTTGCAGCAGCCGGAACAGTTCCTCCGCCTGCCGGATCCGCTCCCCGAAGATGATGATCCTCTCATCCCGGGACAGATTCTTTATCAGGTCACAGGCACACGCGGTCCGCTCCGATGCCAGGCAGACCAGCTTCCGCCTCATGTACGTAAGCTGCATGTACTGAAGCGCCGTCCGGGCAAGCTGCTGGTCCTTATCACCGGCAAGTATCTTAAGTTCCTCAAAGCGTTCCTTAAGCCCCATATCCTGAAGATAAGGATGTGATCTGAGGAGCTTTTTGTAAAGAGTGAGCATCTGATCCGAGAGTTCCTCGTACTCATCCCTTTCATCCGCCGAGAGAGACAGATCAATATGGTAAATGTCATATTTGCTCACTGTATTGTGTGCCGACGCCTCTGCCATCCCGTAGCTGTAGATCTTTCTCCCAAGCATTGTCTCAAGATCGCGCCTTTCCCGACCTGACGGCAGTGTCGCCGAAAGCCCCATGGAAAAGAACCGCTCCTGCTCCTCCTTATTAAGATGCGGCAGAAATTCAAAAATTAAACGGTTCTGTTCGCTCACATAATGATGGCATTCATCTGCAATCAGAAGTATCGTCTCTCCCCTTCGGAGCTCTGCCAGAATCTGACGGGCAAGCTCGTATCTGGCAGAATTAATCACGTAGATCATATACTTGCAGTCAGATAATGGCTTATGTCCGCTTCCTCTAAGACCGATCACCCCCGAAAAGTTCCCCGGTGAATGTCCATAGCCGCAGAAATCCGAGAGATATTCCCTCAGGGCGCGCTCCCACTGCTTCATGAGTTCCCCGGTCGGAACCACAATCTTAACACGGAGCTTTTGTTTTTTCTGTTGATCCAGTCTGTCCGCGGCCCGAAGAGCCAGAAACGTCTTTCCCGTCCCGGTTACTGCCTGCACCATTCCCCTGCCTTTATTCTCGAACCACTTCTCCAGGCATTCTCTCTGCCACTGATACAGTTCCTTAGCCATACGTTTTTTCTCCAAATGATAGCAATGAATATGAACCATTCTACCACATTCTCCTTATAATGTGAAATGAATTCACCCGATTCCCTTGAAAACATGTTCTGTTTCATATATACTTTTAATAGTTATACTCACGGCCGGTGAGCCCGGTCATGTGCATCGCGCCAACCGCAAAGCGGCATATTTCCTTATATGGCTGTGCACATCACCCACTGAATCTAAATAGAAAAGGATGAAACTATGAATTACGAAAATCTTTATGAGGCTTTACAGCCACAGGAAAAATCTTTAAAGGACAGCATTGCTTCTCTTCAGAAGCTTTCCAAAGCTGTCATGCGCGAAACAGAAAGCGGAGATATCAAAAGTCTCTCCCGGGATCTGAATACCATAGAAGAGATGGTGTTCTCCCTGTCTGCCATCCTGGATGGCCTTAAGTCCTCTGTTGAAGACTTTGATACAAAAGCATATTTTGAAAACGGAGATTTTGCAGAGCAGATGCTTGAAGTATGCCGGGAAGAGGAAGTGGATGTGCGGGGAGAATTCCCGGTATACGAGATGTTTCCCTACCGTGTACGCCTGGATGCAGAGAACCAGGACGTTTACCTTGACCGCAAAAAGGTACAGTGTATGCGCCCCCAGAGCCTGATCGACACCATCAAGGCCGGACAGGCAAAGCTTGACAAGGCTTCCTTCAATCCACAGACATTCTTAAATGAACTGTCTGACGCATATGATCTTGCAGCCATGAAGCTTAAGAAGAGCCCTGGTTCAGACATCCTGCTGTCAAACCTGTACAAGTTCCTCGCACCTATGAGCCGGTTCCGCAAGGATTACGACCAGCACAGCTTTGCCTACGATCTTGCGCGGCTCTATAATTCCGATATAGAGAGCACAAAGAACAAAAGAGGCTACCAGTTCGGCCCCAGCAGGAACAGCAGCACAAAGTCCTACCGCATCCTGGACAAACTCGGCAAGGAACAGTTCCTTGCCACTATCTGCTTCTATGATATTAACGAATAAGAGGAGGTATCTGTTCCGTACCTTCACGGGCTGCACAGTAAATACCCCCGCTTCGCCATGGCAGACCCTGCGCAGACCTGCCGAATAATTATACGAGGAGAACCTATTATGTCAGAATACAACGAAGCCTCCGGGACCGCCCCTTACGCCGGTGCGGTTCCTGCCCAGCAGCTTACCTGCGGAATCCAGTTTCTCTCCGACTTCTGGAGAGAAAAATATCTTCAGGAATATATTAAAAACGGCGGCAGCAAGATCAAATTCATCACCGGGCGTATGGGAAGCGGGAAGACCCATTTCCTTCATCTTATGACCTCTATCGCCCAGGAGGAAAATTACAAGACCATCCAGTTTTCCGCAAGGGAGATCTGGATGCATGACTTTAAGGAAATTTATGTAGAGATCTTAAAGCAGTGTGATATTATGGAATGCCTGGAAGCGGTCAGCCGTCATCTCATCCAGGAGATGGGCTTTGATTTTCAGGAGATTCCCGAGGGAATGAAGTTCATTGACTATCTCTCGGAAAACGGCTCCGGAGATGCCATCACCAAGCGTGAGATCCGTTCCCAGCTCAGGCAGATTTTTTTAGATAACCCCATGCTTGACAATAACTTTGCCCTGGCATGCAGCATGCTTACAGGAGGTATACTTGGCTATCCGGTGCTAGAGGAACAGAACCGGGACATCCTCCTTCTGTGGCTTCGGGGAGATCGCTCTGTAAAGCTCTCCCAGCTGCGTTCTCTCGGCTTTTATCCAAGCAGAATCACAAAATATAATGCCCGCCACATGTTGCGCTCTCTTGCCGAGATCACACGTATGGGCGGATATTCCGGTCTCTTTATTACCATTGACAATCTAGAGATTCTGATCAGCCGCTCCAGTCTTGAGACTCTTCATTACACGAAGATGAAGCGGGAGGACACCTATGAAAGCATCCGGCAGCTGATTGATGACATTGACAGCATGAAAAATATCATGTTTGTCTATGCCTTTGACCGCGGGCTGACGGACAATGAAAACACCGGAATCAAGTCCTATCAGGCTCTCTGGATGCGGATACAGAATGAAATCGTAGGAGAACGTTTTAACCGCTTTTCCGATATGGTTGACCTGGACCGGCTTGCGGCACAGGAATACTCGCCGGAGGTAATCGTCTCCATTTCCAGGAGCATTGCAGACCTGCAGAACAACCTTTCAGCGGCCCCTCTAGACCTGGACGCTGCTGAGAATATTGCCGAGCAGGCGCGCACCGGAGCTGTAGGTATCCCGAAGCTCATTCAAATCGCTATGCAGGAGGTGAATCCCGATGTATGATATCGAAGCAAGACATATCATGGAGGCACTGCGCTCAGGCATTCCCTCCCGTGCAGTCGGACAATATTTTTCCGAAGCACGCCCAAAGATCATGAAAGAAATTTCCGGACGGCTGGACACAGTCTGCGAACAAGGAAAATCCAGCGGCATGATTATCAGCGGAAAATACGGAGAAGGAAAGACACACCTTCTCAACACGGTATTTAACATTGCCCACTCCAACAACATGGTAGTCTCCTACCTCTCACTGAGCAAGGAGACACCTATGGATAAGCTGTATCTTGTCTATCAGAAGATTATACAGAATACCTATCTTCCGAAGCGGCGTCAGCCCGGATTCATGCAGGAGCTTGAAAAGATCTCCGCCGGAAGCCCTGTTGCAAGCGAGATGCTCCTCTACGCGGCAAAACAGCTGGAGACAGACAAGCTCTATTATCTGTTCCGCTCCTACCTGAACACAGAGGACTCGGATGAAAAGTTCCTTCTTCAGGCAGACCTGGAAGGAGACTTTATCGCAAATATGCCTCTCAAAAAGATATACCGGCGCATCTTCGGACAGCCCGTAAAGTATAATGTAAACTTCGCCAAGACAAAGCACTGCGGCGACTACTTTGCCTTCATGAGCCATCTGTTTACCCAGATGGGCTATCACGGATGGGTGCTCCTCATTGACGAAACGGAGCTCATGGGCCGCCTTGGCAAAAAAGCACGCCTTGGCGCCTACCGCAACATGGCACACTTCCTTCTGCCGGACCGCTGCCCGGAATCAACCTTCACCATCTTCGCACTGAGCGCCTCCTACACAGAAGACGTTATCGAAGGCAAGCACGAATACGAAAACCTGGAAACCGTCTATCCAGACGAACAGGAGCCCGCACACACCGTGCTCGACCTCCTGTCAAGAGCGCCCCAGCTTCTCCCCCTCACACGGGACGAAATTAGCGAAGTGCTATATAAAATACAGGACTTCCATGGCAAAGCATACGAGTGGACCCCAAATCTGTCCGCCGAGACCCTAATGGAGGCCACACAGTCCGGGGGCTACCTGCTCCGCACAAAGATCCGCGCTGCCATAGAATTCCTCGATCAGCTTTACCAGTACGGAAAAGCCGGAAAAACAACCATCAACGAACTGGGGGAAGAATCCTTTGAGGAAGACGTTCCCCTGCTGGACGAAAACGAGTTGGGGACGGGGCATTTTTAAAAATGCCCCGTCCCAGATTGAAAATAGGGTGTCCCCAATTGGAGGTTCTTATGGATTTGAAGAAATTGAATGTATTTCTTACGGTTGCTGACCTGGGAAATTTTACGAAGGCCGGGGAGGCTCTCGGCTATACCCAGTCTGGAATTACGCAGATGATGAAATCCCTTGAGCATGAGGCGGGGGTTCCGCTTTTTATTAAGAGCCACCACGGTGTGAAGCTTACGGAGGAAGGGCTTTCCCTGATTCCCTCGATCCGTAATCTCCTCTCTGCCAGCGAGACGCTGAACCAGGAGATTTCGTTTATGAAGGGGGCGAAGAGGGGGACGATTAAGATCGGGGCTTTTACAAGCTGTACGATTCACTGGCTTCCTGCAATCATCCATAATTTCCAGACGGAATATCCAGGGATTGTCTTTGATATTGATGAGGGGGATGAAAAAGATATTGCCGAGTGGGTGAACAGCCGGAAGGTTGATATAGGATTTACCAGCTATCAGAAGAATCAGACTTATCATTTTATTCCAGTATATGATGACCCCATGCTGGCAGTTATGCCCAAGAACCACCCCTTCGCAAAATATGATGAAATCCCTATTGAATGGTATGAGGGGGTTCCTGTTATTGCGTCTGAGTACACTTATGTGAATGAGATGCATCAGCTTCTCAGAACTTATAATGTGAAGCCGGATATTAAGTATACCATGAGTAATGACTCTTCGATTCTGTCTATGGTGGAGCATAACCTGGGGATTAGTATTCTGCCCAAGCTGATCCTGAGAGGGCGAATTGAGAATTTTGAGGCCCGCCCTCTTCTTCCCCGCGCAAACCGGAAGCTCGGTATGGCCATTATATCCTTCGAGGAGCTGTCACCGGCTGCAAAGATCTTTATAAAGTATGCGAGGGATTATCTGCTAGATTAAAGGAGATACAGGAAAGAGCCGGGATATTTTCATATCCCGGCTTTTTCCTGCTCCCGGAATCAGGGACGGGGCATTTTTAAAAATGCCCCGTCCCCAAAATGTCACTTTCCTGTCACCTTTTTCTGTTATGATATTCCCATCCGGATTAAATGATAAAATAATAGCAGAAAGGAACCAGACAATGGAAATACTCAGATGTGAAAATCTCACCAAAACTTACGGAAAAGGAACCAGCCAGATTAATGCCCTTGACCACGTCAGCCTTTCGATTGAACGCGGAAGCTTCACTGCCGTGGTTGGAGCCTCCGGTTCCGGCAAATCTACACTTCTTCATATGCTGGGTGGTGTAGACCGGCCCACCAAAGGCAGCATTTATATAGAGGACACAGACATCTCTACACTGTCTCTGGAACAGCTGGCCATATTCCGCCGCAGAAAGGTAGGGCTTGTCTATCAGTTTTATAACCTGATTCCCACTTTAAATGTACGGAAAAATATTCTGCTTCCGGTTCTTCTTGACGGAGAGAAGCCGGATGAGGGCCGTTTTGAAAAGCTTGTAAATACCCTGGGGCTTTCTGACCGTCTCTCTCACTATCCGAGGGAATTATCCGGCGGGCAGCAGCAGCGGGCAGCTATCGCCAGGAGCCTGATTTACCGGCCCGCAATTCTTCTTGCCGATGAACCCACCGGCAACCTGGACAGGAAGAATTCTGAAGAAACCCTGGAACTGCTTAAGCTTTCCAACAAACAGTACCAACAGACAATTCTCCTGATTACTCATGATGAAAGGACGGCCTTAAAGGCAGACCGGATCATCACACTGGAGGATGGCAAAATATGTTCTGATGAGGT
Organism: Lachnospiraceae bacterium; assembly: GCA_910576335.1. GTDB lineage: Bacteria > Bacillota > Clostridia > Lachnospirales > Lachnospiraceae > CAPEBR01. Next base: position 26,591 of record CAJTIU010000035.1, on the reverse strand, counting down.
GACGTGCCAATGAAACTATTACGTGAATATGTATGGGATACACTCCGGCAAAATAAACGCGCAAGTCTTGTAATCATGACTGCCCTGTTTCTTATGACCACACTAATGTCCTGCTTCTGCGGCTTTGTATACACCATGTGGACAGATAGTATTGTACTGGAAAAATGGCATAACGGTGACTGGCACGGTGAGCTTTTTGACAATACACCCGGCAAGGCACTTTCACAGATTGAAAATTATGCTTCCGTCTCCGCCGTCCTGATAAAGGGAAAATGGGAGACCGCGCTGCTTCCCGATGAGAACAGGACAGACAGCCGCAGGCCCTATCTGATCTACCGGGGCGCGAATCAGGAATACTGGGATTCCATGCCTGAAAAGAGGTCCATTACCGAGGGAAGGTGTCCTTCCTCTGAAAATGAAATCGTACTGTCTAAGCAATATTTTGAAGCCTTTCCGGATATGGAGATCGGGGATACGATTACTCTTCCTGTTGGGCAGCGCATCCATGACGGCCAGGCCTGCATGGATACAGATGTCTACCATGAGGACGAAGCCTTTCGGCAGACCGGGACAAAAACCTACACCATCGTAGGCTCCATGGACGTTACAACTTCTTCCGCCGTCCCGGCCTATACTGGCATGACCTGGCTTGACAATGCTTCCATACTGCCGGATGACCTAATTACCGTATATCTGAGGTTCTCCCCTGTACGGCGCACCTATCAGGAGCTTCCTGCACTGGCTAAAGCCATCGGATATGAGGCCGACGAATATGGGGCGTATGAACTTCGCTATAATACAGGGCTTTTATCCACCTATGGGATTTTCGCCCCTTCGGAAAAAGGGTTCCTGGTGCACCTGAGCCTTCTTGCCGTACCACTGATGTTTCTTATATTTACGGTATTTTTAATCGCTGTTTTTGTACTGGTTATTCACAATGCATTTGTGATATCCGTAAATGAAAAGCTAGCCCAGCTGGCGATCTTTTCCGGTGTCGGCGCCACACCGAAGCAAATTCGTAAAACCGTCCGTTTAGAAGCTCTTCTTTTAACGTCAATCCCGCTGCCTTTCGGACTTTTTGCCGGATGGCTTTTAGTCAGCAGGCTGTTCGGGCTGATCAATGCTACCAATGACATTGGAAGAGATGCCCCGGACATCGTTGTAACCTATGGCCTGCCTGCGGTTCTGCCTGCCACCCTGCTCTCTCTTCTGACGGCATGGCTGTCAGCAGGAATTCCGGCCAGAAGAGCTGCCAGAAAGCTCCCCATAGAAATCCTGAAGCAGGATATGGAGCCAGACAGAAAAAAACATAAAAAGGAGCATAAGCGGCTCCATTTCCCTGGAATTACAGGTGAACTTGCTGCAAACGCTGTTTCTGCAAGAAGGCATTCCTACCGGATGGCAACGATTTCCCTGTGCATGTCCTTTCTCCTGCTCATGGTTTTTCAGTATATTGTGACAACCAAGGAGGCAAGTGATGCAATTTTCCGCACCTCCCCGTCTGACAATGGACATATCTTCCTGTCCATAAGCGACGGAGGCACGCCAGACATGGAAGCACTGGAACAGATAAAAGCCGTCCCGGGAATCACCAAATCCTTTGTCCGCAATCTTTTGTACTGTGCCACCTGGATTAACCCGGAAGATACTTCACAGGACATCCTCACAGGCTTAGGAGGTTTTGACGGAATTATAAAAAAGAATAAGTACTCCCCTATTAAGAGGGATGGAAAATACCGGATCCAGACAGTTGTTTACGGGCTTGACCAGGACAGCTTTCAGAACTATTGCAAGGAGCTTGGCATCCCGTCCCAGCCCTTTTATGAGGATTCCTCCAGGGCAATCGTCTACAATTACACAAAAGATCCAGAGGCAAGCACCAGAAGGAATATTCTGTACAGGGAGCTTCTAGATATTCAGGAGCAGGACAGGCTGCTCTTTACAGAAAAAAATAAAGATGAGATCGAGGGGGATTTCAAGTTCAGTCTCACCGCCTGGGCGCTCACCAACAGACTTCCTGTGGAAACACTTGGAATTTCTAATTTTACCCTGGCTCTGTTCATGCCCATGGAGCATGTACTGGAACTCGGCGCCCACTGCTGTGAAAGGCGGGAAAATTCCTCCCGGAACATAAATTGCATCTTCTGGACCGGAGATGGCAGCGAAATCAGCTATCCGGTTCTGAAAGATGTGAGCAAAGAAATGGAAAAAACTATTACACGTTATTACGGCAGCGGTGATTACCTGCTTTCGAATCTTGCGGAGGAGGAAGAACTGAACCAGAGCGCACAAAAGGTTATCAGTCTTGTCATTACATTTTTAACGGGATTTCTAGCTGTCATCGGCCTGTCTAATGTATGGGCAAGTATTTCCGGGAATTTGCGCAGGAGACGGCAGGAATTTGCCATGCTGCGCTCTGTCGGACTCTCTCCCCGTCAGCTTGCCGGGCTTCTGTTCCTGGAGGGCCTGACGCTAGGTCTGAAGCCCCTGCTTTACTCCCTCCCCGTCCAGGGAGCTGTACTTACTGCACTGCTTCTTGTGACAGAGGTTTCCCTTCCTGAATACCTGCCCTATGCACCCCTTTGGATTCTGCTTGCCTATACCCTGCTGATTCTGCTGGCGGTTACAGGCGCATATACCATTGGAGGCCGGAGACTGGCAAAGGAAACGATCATCACTGCAATCAGGGATGATACCATGTAACGCAGATGCCTGTCAGAAGCCCCTCGCTGAAAAATTGAGTTATACTAATACCACTTTATAGCAAAGCAGGCGTGTCCATCTGCAGTATTTTCTGCATGGATATACCCGTTTTGCTGTTCAATCACTGCTTTGGCTATTGCCAGGCCGATTCCGGCATTATCCTTCGCTGCCCCTGCACCGCGGTAAAAGCGTTCAAAGATATGGGGCAGCTCCTCCGGTACAAATCCATTTCCCCCATCCTCAATCCTAAGCTCTGTATAAATCGGATTCTGACAATAGCAGGCAGTGATTCTCCCGCCCTCCGGTGTATGCTCCGCACAGTTTTTCAGAATATTCAGTATAGCCTCTTCCGTCCACTGGCGGTCTGCATAAAGACTACATCCACTCTCTCCTTCTGCTGTAAAGATAATCTTCCGTTCCTCCAGCATTTCCCTAAGAGATTCTTCGGCCTCTTCTAACACCTCTGACAGCTCCAAACGTTCATTTTTCATTATAATCCCATGAGAATCAAGCTTTGCCAGTGACAAAAGACCGGCTACAAGCCCCTTAAGCCTGCCAATCTGGCTAGACAGCCTGGCATGGTACTCCTTCGTATCATCCGTAAGGTATTCTTCCAAAAGTTCTGTCATCAAGGACATTGAAGTGAGGGGCGTCTTTAACTGATGGGCAATATCCGCAATCCGCTCTGCCAGAATCTCATGGTTTCTGACCGCACTCTCCTTCGTACCCTGGAGCTCTATCACCGTCTTATAGATCTCATCCTCTAGATGGGAAAACAAATCCTCACCCCTGCGGAGCACGGAAGTACCTCCGGAGTTTACATCCTTCAGATACTCTGTCAGCTCCCGGACACGCTCTCTTACATTTTTCTCCTTCCTGTACTGGATGCAGAAAACAGTCCAGCCTGCTGCCTGAAAGAGAAGGATACAGGCGGACAACGCAAAAGGAAGATACGCTTCCCATTTCCCAAGCGGCCGGTATCCATAATCCGACAAAAAACGCTCTCCTTCCTCCCGGAATGCTTCAGAACCTTTCTTCATCCCTTCTTCCAGTGACCGTGACTGCATCACCGCTCCTGAAATATCTGCAAGCGTCCTGTATTCATGGACACTTAAAACAGCCGCCAGAAAAATTCCGGCGGCCGTCCCGGCCAATAACCACACCAGAAACTGTCTCATTACTCTGATACCTGTATTCACTCTGCCTCCTCCATCCGGTAGCCGACTCCCCTTACTGTCCTGATGCAGGAGGTTCCATTCAGTTTTTCCCGCAAACGTTTCACAGCAACTGTAAGTGTATTATCATTCACAAAGTTCCCCGCATCATCCCATAGTCTTTCCAGAATCAGATTCCGGGGAAGAATACACCCTTTATTCTCCATCAGCATCAGAAGCAGACGGTATTCCAGACTGGTCAGGATAACCTCCCCTTCCCCCATGCTAACTCTCCGGCTCTTCTTGTCGATCTGAATATTGCCGCAGTAAAGAATCATTCCCTCCGTCCTTCCTGCTCCTGAAGACTCCGTTTTTGCCGCTCTTCTAAGGACTGCCCGGATCCGGGATTCCAGTACCGGAATGGAAAAGGGCTTTGTAATGTAATCATCTGCCCCCATGTCAAGACCTCTCGTAATGTCCTGTACATCATCCCTGACAGTCAGAAAAATGACTGGCGTATCACGCCTTTCCTTCACCCATTTGCAAAATTCATAACCGCTTCCATCAGGAAGATTCAAGTCTAAAAGAATTAGGGAAATTCCCCCGGAAAACAGACGCTTTCCCTCTGCCATACCCGGGCCTGACGTCACCTGATACCCCTTCCTCTCCAGTGCAGTCCGGATGCCAAAAGCAATCGTATCATCATCCTCAATCAGTAAAATCCTAACCATATCACAACCCCATATATTCCCTGATTTCTTCACAGATCTGAAGAACCGCTTTCCCGTCCGTCTCTACAATAAAATCCGCTGCCGCTTCATACGCTTCCCTTCTTTTTTCCATCAGTCCGCTGATAAACTCCACATTCATATGATTATTTAAGATAGGACGATCCGGGCTATTCCTTACCCTTCGGTAAATGGTTTCCGCAGAAGCGGTCAGGAGGATAATTCTGCCGCTTTTTCTCATATGCTCTACATTCTCCCTACGCATAACCACACCTCCGCCGCAGGATACAACCATTCCCCCATGGCTTTCCAGTTCTATTAACAGATTACTTTCCAGATCGCGGAAATAAGCCTCCCCGTATTTTTCAAAAATATCGTTAATACTCATTCCCTGCCTCTTAACAATCTCTTCATCCATCTCCATCTGTGTCATTTTGGTCTGTCTGCTTAACTCTCCTGCAATAGTACTCTTCCCGGTACCCATAAAACCTGTCAGAAATATATTATGTGTTCCCATGTTCTTTCCTTTCTGGCAATTGGAGCAATCTGGGACGGGGCATTTTTAAAAATGCCCCGTCCCAGATTGAAAATAGGGTGTCCCCAATTGGTTTATAATATTTTTGATAAGAATTCCTTTAGTCTTTCATCCTTTGGATTCTGAAAGAATTCATCCGGAGCTGCCTGTTCCTTGATCTGTCCTTCGTCCATGAAGACCACCCTTGTGCCTACCTCTCTGGCGAAACCCATCTCGTGGGTGACTACCACCATGGTCATGCCATCGTGAGCGAGCTGCTTCATGAGCTCCAGCACCTCTCCGACCATCTCCGGATCCAGTGCTGACGTAGGCTCGTCAAAGAGCATTACGTCCGGATCCATGGCCAGGGAACGGACAATGGCAATCCTCTGCTTCTGCCCGCCGGACAGCTGCTCGGGATAGGTATCCTTCTTGTCCAGCAGCCCGACGCGGCCAAGAAGTTCCTCTGCCTTTTGTACGGCCTCATCCTTTGTCATCTTTTTCAAGACAACAGGGGCAAGAGTAATATTTTCAAGAATCGTCTTATGCGGGAACAGATTGAAATGCTGGAACACCATCCCCATCTTCTGCCTGTGGAGGTCAATGTCTGTCTTAGGGTCTGTAATGTTGATTCCTTCAAACAGAACTGTCCCTCCGGTCGGCGTCTCAAGCAGGTTCAGGGAACGCAGGAAGGTTGACTTTCCTGAGCCGGACGGGCCGATAATCACTACCACTTCACCGCGTTTAATATCCGTCGTAATACCCGTGAGAACCTCATTTTCTCCGAAGGCCTTCCGCAGATCTTTCACCTCAATCAGTGTTTCCTGATTCACATTCTGACTAGCGCTCATTGGTTCTCAGCCTCCTTTCAAGCTTGTTCATGAAGAACGTAAGCAGCATAACAAGTGCGAGATAGATGATCGCTGCTGCCAGAAGGGGCATGAACGCATCAAAGGTACGGCTCTGAATGATCATCGCTGCCTTTGTAAGGTCCTGCTCTCCTATGTATCCGATAATCGCCGTTTCCTTGATCAGGACGATCATCTCATTGACCAGGGCAGGAAGCACATTCTTAAATGCCTGGGGCACGATAATCAGCCACATAGTCTGCCTGTAGCTTAAGCCCAGGCTCCTTCCTGCTTCCGTCTGCCCTGCCGGAATGGACATGATGCCGGAACGGATAATCTCCGCAACGTATGCACCGGAATTAATACCAAATGCAATGCCGCCAATAATAATAGAATCAAGTGATGACGCACCGAATACAACCAGGTACATGATCAGAATCTGAATCATCGTAGGCGTTCCCCGGATCACTGTCAGATACACCCGGCATAATATGTCCAGTATCTTAAACTTTCCGGTCTTATCATGGTAAGACCGGATGATTGCAATCAAAAAACCAATGAGTACACCTAGAAGCAGCGCCTCCAAAGTGACAATGATTGTTACCTTAAGACCGGTTACAAGCCCAAGCCAGCGGTCATCTTTGATAAAGTTCGCATAGAACTTTGCTGAAAAATCTGCCATTATGTCACCTGTTCTACTTCTTAATGATTACGACCTGTGTCGCATTGGTATAGGTATCCGTGAAGTCCGCATTCTCTTTTCTCTCATCTGTAACAGTCATTCCGGCTGCACCGAAATCTGCCTTTCCGGCCTCAACGGCAGGAAGAATAGAATCAAACTCCATGTCCTCAATCTTAAGCTCATATCCAAGCTTATCACAGATTGCACGGGCAATATCCACGTCAATTCCAATAATCTCATCGCCTTCATGGTACTCGTAAGGCTCAAACTCTGCATTGGTAGCCATAACAAGCTCACCATTGGAATGGTCTGTTCCATCCGGCGTCTCATACTGGAAACTTCCAGTATTATCGCCAATATAATTTGCAATTATCTTGTCAAGTGTTCCATCGTCTTTCAGTTCGCCAAGAGCTCCGTTCATCTTGTCAACTAGCTCTGTATTTCCCTTCTTGATGCAGATAGCATACTGCTCATCGTCAAAGATTCCATTGATAATCTCTAGATCATCGCTCTTTTCAACAAATTTTGACGCAGGCTGCGCGTCAATGACTACACAGTCAAGCTTTCCTGCTTCTAATGCCTGAACCGCAGCTGCCCCCTTCGGATAACGCTTCATCTGGCTGTCGGCTTTTACAATATCAGAACAGGCAAGGTCTCCTGTCGTTCCCTGCTGTACGCCGATGGTAAGATCTGCCAGATCCTCAGGTTTTGTCACCTCAATCTTCTTCGTCTCTTCCTTCTCTGAGTCTCCTGAGCCTCCATTGTTTCCGCTGTCACTTCCGCATGCTGTCAGCATGCACACACATACTGCAGCCAGCATTGCGCTTAAAATCTTTCGCATTTTCATGATCCTTTCCTCCCAATTAAAATAATATTTTTGTAACTATTGCATTTTTGATGCTTCTCGGTGTTTTGTGCGTCTGGAAATCGTGCTTTTTCATGCAGGCATGAAACGCATGGCCTTCTGACGCTTGTATCATCATAGTTTCACAGTTACATATTTTTTTGCATATTTATGCATGCACAATACTTATTCTACCACATTTCCCATAAAAAACAAGTAAAATAACCACAAAATATATTCACTTTTAAAACAGCATTCCTGCCAGACTAATGGCAACGATAATGCCGCCCAGTATAATCCGGTAATACCCGAACACTTTGAAATCATTTTTCTTAATATAGTTCATCAAAAACTTGATTGCAACAATAGACAGCGCAAAGGAAACAATACATCCAAGCATCAAAAGCCCAAATTCCTTCCCTGTAAATCCCAGTCCAAAACGTCCAAGCTTCAGCAGGCTGGCTCCAAACATGGCAGGAATCGCAAGGAAGAAAGTGAATTCCGCCGCCACCTCTCTGGAAACTCCGATCAGAAGCGCACCGACAATCGTTGCCCCGGAACGGGATGTGCCTGGAATCAAGGCAAGCATCTGAAAAAATCCAATCCACAGGAGCATAGATACTGACAGCTCTGAGATCTTCGTAACAGAAGGACGTTTTCCTTTATTCCGGTTCTCTATAATAATGAAAAGAACACCATATACGATCAGCATAACTGCAACCGGAAGCGGCTTATAAAACAGTTCATCCAGAATGTCATTAAACAATACACCCACAACACCGGCTGGGATGGAAGCGATAAACACCTTAATCCACATCTGCCAGGTAATCATCTTCTGCTTATTCGTCTTTCGCGGTGAAAATGGATTTAGCTTGTGAAAATAAATCACTACCACTGCCATAATCGCCCCCAGCTGTATGACTACATTAAACATCTCCATAAATTTGTCACTCAGATCCGGGGAGAGCAGATCTCCCACCAGGATCAGATGTCCGGTGCTGCTCACCGGAAGCCACTCTGTAATGCCTTCTACAATTCCAAGAATAATTACCTTTAATACATCTAACATCAGCTTCTCCTTTTCTCCGCCTGCGCGCACATGCTGTCTGCACTCTGTCTGCGGTCTAATACATTATTTTCGATATATACTGCTACTCCCTCTTCGTCATTGGATCTTGTAATGCCGTCTGCCGCCTCTTTTACCTCCTGCACAGCATTGCCCACGGCAATCCCTGTACCGGCAGCCTGAAGCATCCGGATATCATTGGTACCGTCCCCGAAAGCCAGAATCTCTTCTGAGGCAATACCCAGTTCGCCCGCAATTCTTAACAGAGCCGCTCCCTTATGTACGCCTGCGGCATTGACCTCTATATTATTTCCCAAAGCCCCTGTTGGTTCTGCGCCCGGAAGTTTCCGGATCCGTTCAAAAGCTTCTCTTCGTTCCTCCTCGCTGGCAAAGAGTGCCTGAACCTTATCCACATCTCTGTGCTCCTTAAGAAACATCTCATCTATGTCCTGAACCTGTATCCTTGAAGCAAGCATGTAGGACACAGCCGCAGGCACCTTGACAAAGCGGCTGATCTGATCTGCCATCCTTTTCTCCATATAACCCTGTCCATCGAAGAAGATATCCCTCATTGTATCATATTCCCTGAAAATATCCAAAATCTCTTTTGCACATTCGTAAGAAAGAAGACTGGAAAATAATGTTTTCCTGCTCTCCTTTTCTACGATTCTCGCACCGTTGGATGTAACGATATAGCGGATCCCCGGAAACTGGAAAAAAATCTCCGGCACCCCTTTAAGCGGCCGCCCAGTTGCGGGAATCACCTCAATATTCTGCTGTATCGCTCTTTCCAGCACCTCCTTCGTATATGCTGTCAGTTCTTTGTCTGTAGTAAGAAGCGTCCCGTCAAGATCGAATGCAATCATCTTAATTCTATTCATAGTCTGCCTGTTCCTTTCTTATTACTATATTATGATGTAAGCGTCGGGGAGTCATGCTTTTTCCTGCTGGCATGAAGCACATGACCTTTTGACGCTTGTATCATATTTTGATGTTGTGGTCAAAGGTATTTGACCCCTCGCTAAAAGCGACTTTTAAATAGACTGGATGCGTTACTATGAGCGGACGGTTTGTCCGTAAATAATAACAAAATATATTTTATCATTTTTTTATTGTATCAGAAATTGCTTTATAAAGCAATTTGTAGTATAATATTACGCGGTATTGATTTTCAAAAAAATAACAACTCAGCAGTTACAAAAAAATCAATACAGACAGTAATACATAAGAAAGGATTTGTGTATGATAAAAAAACAAAAGAGACCTTTGTCACGGCTTGGAAGCGGTATTTTATCCACTGTTCTGATCTTTTCAGTCTGTGTCTCCGTTCATGCCGAGCCCACATCAGAGAAGCTTAAGCAGAAAAGCTCTGATCTGCGCATTGAGATCCATGACCTGGACGATGAACTTATTTCCTTAAGCGATGAGCTTGATGAGGCTTCTTCACAGATTGAGAAGCTGGCAGCAGAGGCTGAGAAGGGAAAGCTTGATCTTGCCGCAGCAAAGTTGAATGAGTCTGCCCAGTATGCATCTATGAAGGAAAGGATCAAATTCATGTATGAGGAGGGCAATATTTCGCTTCTGAATACACTTTTCGCTTCAAAAAGCATGGCTGATTTCCTAAATAAGGCAGAATATGTCTCAACCATCAGTGAATATGACAGACAGATGCTGAATAAACTCCGGTCTGTACGCTCCGATGTGGAGAAAAAACAGGATGAGCTTGAGAAAAAGCAGAAAAAGCTTACCTCCCTTGCAGAGAAACTAAAGGAAAAAAAGGAAGCGCTTACCAGATCCATGGCATCCGCTTCAGGTGAGTTAGATGATTATGAGGTACAGCTTAAGCGCGCCAAAGCAGCAGAAAAAGCCATGAAAAATGCACAGGATGACGATGTAGCCAGTCCCCTGAAAAAAGACAGCAGCAATCAGAGCAGACACGAAAAAGAGACTGCAGAAGCAGTATCTGCAGACACAAGTGATGTGGCGCTTCTTGCCGCAATTCTCCAGTGTGAAGCCGGGACAAGCTATGACGGTATGCTCGCCGTGGGAACCGTGATCATGAACCGTGTAATCAGCCCTAATTTCCCTAACAGCATTTCCGGCGTCATCTATCAGTCCGGACAGTTTTCCCCTGTAGGGAACGGCTCTCTGAACACGGTACTTGCAAATGGCCCCTCCACCGCTGCCTATTCAGCAGCCCAGGCAGTCATTGGCGGCGCAAGGCATTCATCCGTCTCAAACTGCTACTTCTTCTATGCCGACTGGTACGCGAAACAACAGGGAGTATCTGGAATCAATGTAGGCGGAAACGTCTTTTTCAACTTAGAATAAGCGAATTGGGGACGGGGCATTTTTAAAAATGCCCCGTCCCCAATTCGCAATTTACTTATTCTACATGCTCTGTATGCAGAAGCATATGTGCCTTATGTGAATTCGGCTTCTCAAAGAAGTCCTCATACATCTTAAGAACATCCGGATTCTCATGGGAGAACCGAAGTTCCATGTTCTCATCCAGATAATAAAGATTCTTGCCCCGCTCGAATGCAAGTTCCTGGCCATCGTGGATTGGCTGGCCGCCGCCGCCGACACAGCCGCCCGGACAGGCCATAACCTCTACGAAGTCATAATGAACCTCTCCCGATTCAATCTTATTCAGAAGAGCCCTTGTGTTGCCGAGACCGCTTACCACTGCGGTTCTCACAGTGATATCGTCAATGGCAAATTCTGCCTCCTGGACTCCGTTGTTCTCATTGAAGCCCTGGCTCCTTACTGCCTTAAACGCATCTACAGGCGGATTCTCCTTCTTAATGATATAGTATGCGCTCCGAAGCGCCGCTTCCATAACGCCTCCGGTTGCACCGAAGATCACTCCTGCACCGGTTCCTCCCTGCATGGGTCTGTCACTCTCAATATCCTCAAGGGTATCAGGACGGATATGGGCGGAACGGATCATCTTCACAAGCTCTCTTGTTGTGACAACAACGTCCACGTCATGGCCCGCGTACTCCTCATAGAATAGCTCCATCTCCCGCTCTGCCTTCTTGGCAACGCATGGCATAACGGATATGGTGAAGATCTTATCCGGGCTTACACCCAGCTCCTTTGCAAAATACGTCTTCATGGCTGCGCCGAACATCTGCTGCGGTGATTTTGCTGTGGACAGATATCTTACCAGCTGCGGGAACTGGCTCTTCACAAACCGGATCCAGCCAGGACAGCAGGATGTGAACATAGGGCGGTTCTTAAGTTCGCCGCTTGTAAAGCGCTGCACGAACTCATGCCCTTCCTCCATAATCGTAAGGTCTGCGGAGAACACGGTATCAAATACATAATCAACACCCATCCGCTTGAGGGCATCCATAATTTTTCCAATTGTGGCATCCTCCGGCGCAAGCCCGATCTGCTCACCCCATGCGGCACGGACAGCAGGCGCTACCTGTGCAACAACAATCTTGTCCTTATCTGCCAGCGCCTTCCACACCTTTCCGGTGTCGCTTCTCTCCCTTAAGGCACCTACCGGGCAGTGGGTAATACACTGTCCGCAGAGAGAACAGTCGGATTCCTCGATGGTCTTGTGCCCCGCCACATTTACCGTCGTGCGGGAGCCAGTTCCCTCAAGGTCCCATATATTAAGACCCTGCACTTTATCACAGACTTGTATGCACCTCATACACTTGATACATTTTGCAGAATCGCGGATCAGCGGGAACTTTTTATTCCAGGGCTGGTGCTCCAGCTCCTTCTTAAATGGAATCTCCAGGATATCCAGGTCATTTGCAATCTTCTGGAGACTGCAGTTTCCGCTTCTCATACAGGTGACGCACAGACAGTCATGCTGCGAAAGCAGAAGCTCCACTGTATTTCTCCTGTGGTTTCTGACCTTGGGGCTGTTCGTGTACACAATCATGCCCTCCTCGGCCACATTATTACATGCGGTTATCAGCCGTTCTTTTCCTTCCAGCTCTACAACACATACACGGCAGGCTGCAATCTCGTTGATCCCTTTCAGATAGCAAAGGCTGGGAATCGTAATCCCGTTCTGATCGGCAGCTTCCATGATTGTGGTATTTTCTTTTACCGAAATCTGTTTTCCATCAATAATAAGATTTACCATAATTTTTCTCTGCCTCCTTTGAATATTCCATAACCGAAATGGTCACACCGTAAGCAGCGGTTTGCTTCCTGTTTCGCTTCTTTCTCTGTCATGCAGTTCTCAACGCCCTCAAAATCACAGACTCTGATGCCTGCCTCGCGCTCCGTAAGGTTGACACGTCCGCACGGGGTTCTGTCATCAAGGTTTGGAACCGGAACCTCCACATCACTTGTAATGATGTGGTGATAACCCAGATATTCATCAATATTTGCCGCAACAACCTTCGCCCCTGCAATCGCCTTGATTACAGTAGCAGGACCGCTTGCGCTGTCTCCTCCGGCAAATACACCTGGCATATCCTTAAATGCGCCGGTGCTCGTTGTGACAATCTTGCCCCTGGCTACCGGAACACCTGCGTCCTCAAAATGCTTTGTCTCAATATTTTGTCCGATTGCGACGATTAGTACATCGCATGGTATGTAAATATCCTCTTCTCCTGTAGGCCTGATGCTCGCGCGCCCTTCCTTGATTGCGCTTACCATCTGCGGAGTTACATAGATGCCTTTTACATGGTTATTCTCATCTACGTCTATGGATGCCGGAGCCTTCAGCGTCTGCATCTCAATTCCCTCTGCAACGGCTCCCTCAATCTCATCATAAAGCGCCGTCATATCGGCGATCCTTCTGCGGTATACAATGCTGACCTTCTTTGCCCCTAGCCTCTTTGCAGTACGCACCGCGTCCATGGACACATTACCGCCGCCGATTACTGCCACTTCCTTTCCAGTCAGATCCATGATGTGGTTCATTCCCACATCCCTCAAAAATTCTACTGCCGGAAGAACGCCCTCTGCATTCTCGCCATCAAGTCCCAGCTTCTTGTCTGTGCTGGCGCCCACAGCAATCAGAACCGCGTCATACTCCTTCTGAATCTCCTGAATGGTAATATCTGTTCCTACCTTGACACCGTATTTTACTTCTACGCCGGTCTTTAAGATACTGTTGATGTCATCGTCAAGCCTTTCCTTTGGCAGACGGTAATTAGGGATCCCGTAGCGCAGCATTCCGCCCAGCTTCGGAAGCATCTCAAAAACAGTTGTCTGGTGTCCCATAAGCTGCAGATAGTAAGCCGCACTTAAGCCGCAGGGGCCTCCCCCGAGCACTGCAACCTTCTTTCCTGTGCTATCTGCACATGCCGGCGGATCAACCTCTCCTGCAAAGTCCGCTGCCACACGCTTAAGCCCCCGGATATTGATGGCATCGTCTACCATATTTCTCCGGCATCTTGCCTCACATGGATGCTCGCAGATAAATCCACATGTTGTCGGGAACGGATTGTCCTTGCGGATCAGCCGTATCGCGTCCGCATATCTTCCGTCTCTTACCAGGGCGATGTAACCCGGAATATCCACACGGGCCGGGCATAAAGATACACATGGCACCGGCTGGCTGTATGTACAGATACACCGTCCTCTCTCAATATGCTCAATATAATCGTCACGGTAGCCAATCAACCCCTTATAGACCATGTTGGCTGCTTCGTAACCGATGGCACAGTCCGCAGACTCCATAATGGAAACGGCTGTCTCCTCCATTACCTCCAGTGTCTCCATGGTTGCCTTTCCGTCAAGCACATCCTTGATGAGATGATTTAGCTGACCAAGACCGATACGGCAGGGCACGCACTTCCCACATGTCTGCGCATGACACAGCTCCAGGAACGCCCTGGCCATATCCACCGGGCATAACCCCGGAGGGCTTGATTCAATCCGGCGCTCAAGATCTTTGTACAGACCTTCTATCACGATATCAGCTCTGCTTGGAGAGTCAATCTCTAACCTACTCATTGTTTGCCATTCCTCCTTCTTACGTATTAGTTGGTAAATAATTTTTATTATTATACCATCAATTTTACAATTTGTAACCTATTTTCGAAATAGTAGTTTATTTAACGTAAATTGGGGACGGGGTATTTTTAAAAATACCCCGTCCCCAATTTAAAATATCTTCAACCTTATCTTTCCGGCTCCATATGCACTCTCAAATACAGCACGCCCCGTTCCTGGATTTACAGTTGCCATGCCTGCAAGGGTATTTGGTGTATTTCCTCCCTGATAACGGAGCAGGAAACCGTAACTTCCTCCTGTTTCACAAAGCAATTTTCAAACACGCTCTAGGAAAAGACAAATTGTTAACTTTCAATATTTTTAGGTTGACATTTTATTTTATATTTTGTATACTCAGTCTGCAGACTTTTTTACCAATTACTTTATCAGGCACTTCTTTGAAAGCCTTGCAATCTGCTTTCTAAAAGGTGCAATACAAGGAGGACTTATGAAACAATCTAAACTTTCAGTACAGGACATTTGCACGATTGCTTTATGCACTGCTGTTATTGCAATTATGGCACAGATCTCTATTCCGATGCCTATGGGCGTTCCTATGACAATGCAGACTTTTGCCATTACACTGGCTGCAATTGTTCTTGGCTCGAAAAAAGGGGGAATCTCCGCACTTGTTTATGTACTGCTCGGAGCTGTGGGGCTTCCGGTTCTTGCTGGTTTTTCAGGCGGAATTCAGTATTTTGCCGGGCCAACAGGCGGCTTTCTCATCTCATTTCCATTTATGGCATACATCATTGGACTTGGAGTGGACAGATTCCGGGATAAGAAAGGGGGTTTTATACTCTGTCTGATTGCAGGTACACTTATTAATTACATAATAGGCGTTCTTATGTTCTGTATTCTCATGAACAGCTCTGCGATAACTGCTATTACTGCCTGTGTACTGCCTTTTATTCCGACTGCCATTATCAAGGCTGCTCTTGCTTCCATCATCGGGCTTAAAATCAGGGGAAGGCTAGGTGTCCTCGTATGCGCCTGAGACCACATCATCTGCTTTGTACACAGAGCTACAGCGGCAAGGGCTATGACGAATCCTTTGTCCGCAATATGAATCAGATTACCCAGAAGCTTCGGGGATCAGAACCCGTGCCTGTGGAAATTGTATTTTCTACAGATGATTTATGCGCACATTGTCCCAACATGCTAGGTGAAAACCTCTGCAGGGACAATGATAAGGTTCTGCATTATGACAAAATGACTGCCCGGTATTTTAATATAGAAGAAAAGACATATATTTACCAGGATATCACACAGAAGATCCGCGAAAGAATGACGCCCGGATTATTAGATGCGATCTGCCGGGGATGTGAGTGGTATCCTGTTAGCGCATGCAAGAGGGTACTATGTTCTGTATATACACAAAAAAAGAATCCTGGAAAAAAGTTTGGGACGGGGCATTTTTAGAAATGCCCCGTCCCAAATTAAAAATGACCTGTCCCCATTTAAAAGTTCTTCTCTATTAACTGGCAATATTCCTTATACGCCTCCGTGCCCCCGAAGGGTTCCTTCAGAGCATCGCGCACGCCTTTATAGTACCATCCGATGATGAACTTGTCCTTCATGCGGAATCTGTTCCACAATTCTTCTCCCACCACCGGATAATCCCTGTCAATATCCCGTATATTAGACAGCTTGTCTGCAAGCCCGATCATCTGTATCTCTCTCGGGGCATTGCGCAGATGCTCAATTGTGGCAGTCTTGCGCTCCATCCATGTCCTGGACTTGTCCTCGCTCTCGCGGGCAACCATATAGGCCACCCGCTCTGAAAATTCCTGTGCAAGTATTCTCTCCGAGACTCCCTCGCAGTCTTCAATCGTATCATGAAGAACTGCCGCACTTATGATCTCCTCGTCCCTGGTCATGGATGACACAATGTCTCCTACTTCCATCGGGTGTACAATGTAGGGGCGCTTTGTCCCTTTCCGCATCTGTCCCTCGTGCGCCTTCGTCGCAAATTCAATCGCCTTATTAATCATATTTTCTCCTCCTGTGGAATAAGTCAAAGATACACGGAACGACGACTAATGTCAAGAGGGTTCCGTATATTAATCCCCCAATTGTTACTACTGCCATCGGCTGTACCATATCTGAACCCATCCCGAAACCGAGCGCCATTGTTGACAATCCCAGAATCGTTGTGAGCGCTGTCATCACAATCGGCCTAAGCCTTGTCTTTCCCGCCTCCACAAGAGCGGCCCGCTGTTCCTCTCCAGCGGCAATCAGCTGGTTTGTGTAATCTATAAACACAATACCATTATTTACAATAATACCTGAGAGCATTACAAATCCGATCATGGCAATGACGCTGACCGGCATGCCGCACAGCCACAGCGCCAGAAGTCCTCCGGTAAATGCAAGCGGCACGGTAAACATAATGATAAACGGCGAGAGCAGAGACTGGAACTGCGCCACCATGATCAGATACATGAATACAAGTGCAAGACCCAACATCTTAAAGAGCTCCGTCATCGCTTCGTTAATGGTCTTATCCTCGCCGGTCATTTCCACCTCGTATCCTTCTGGAACCGTATATGCCTTCAGGGCATCCTTGACCCGGCTGCTGACGATACCGATATTGTCGCCTTCCTTAATCTCGGCAGAGACCGTTATATACCTGCTCTGTGCCTCTCTGTTAATGGACTGAAGTCCCGACCCGTCGTCAAATTCCGCCACCTCCGCAAGCCGCACATCCTCTGTGGTTCCGTCCTGCTTCGTAACATGAAGCACTGTATTACGGATATCATTTCTCGTAAGCTTATCCCGCGCGTCATCCACCACATATACGTCATAATCCCTTGTGTCTGTCCCAAGGGTCATGGAAGAAGAAGGCTTTGCAAGCTTCTTACTCAGCTCCTGGTACACCTGCGCCACCGTAAGGCCGCGCGCCGTCGCCTTATTCTTACTTACAATGACCCGGAGTTCCTCACTGTTGTCCTCTGTGCCGTCGGACACATTCTGTGTTCCTTCCGTCTCTTCCACAATCTTCTTCACATCCCGTGCGATCTCCTGGAGCTTATCTAATTCCCGCCCCCTCACCTGAACCGCCAGGCCCGCTGTTCCAAGGGCGCTCATATCCATGTTGGACATGCTTACCGTGATCTCTCCATTCACATCTGCCGTAAGCTCCTCTATTTTCTTCTGAAGCTCCTTATTGGACAGAGACGGATCCTCCTTCGTAATGGCATAGAATTCTACCCGGTTCGTCACAGTTTCCGTTCCAAGCAGATTCCCGGAGGATACAAGCGCTCCCACGTCCTCTACATCCTCAATCCCACCGACATATTCCATCACCTTGTCGGCTTCCTTTGCCGTGTCAGCAAGGGTGCTTCCCTCCTCCGTCTCAAGGGAAATACTCACCTGAGTACTCTCCATATCCGGCATAAATGCCGTCCCTCTTGACACTGCCAGCATAATACTTCCCACAAACAGTAGAAATGAGGCTGCAATTACGAGCAGTTTCATCCTGAGAGCCCTTGCCAGTATTCTTCCATATATTTCTTTTATATATACATAGATTCTTGATTCACTGTTCTTTGTCTTCTTAAGAAGCCCTGCCGACATCATAGGCACAACTGTAAGCGCTACCAAAAGGCTTGAAAGAAGGGAGTATCCAATCGTAAGCCCCATATCCACAAAGAGCTGACGCGTGATCCCCTGTGTAAATACAATAGGCAGGAACACACAGACTGTAGTGAGGGTGGACGCCATGATGGCGCCGCCTACCTGCTTCGCGCCCTCAATTGCCGCCTTTCTGGCAGACACCCCTTCCTCGTTCCGCATGCGGTATACATTTTCAATGACAACGATGGAGTTATCCACCAGCATACCTACACCAAGCGCCAGTCCCGACAGAGAAATAATATTCAGCGTCACCCCTGAGAAATACATGGCCGCAATGGCTGCCATAATACTGATTGGGATGGAACAGGCAATTACAAAGGTAGGCCGCACACTCTTTAAAAATACAAACAGGATGATAATCGCAAGCCCTGCGCCGTATATGAGGTTCTGAAGCACAGAATTTACAATCAGGTCAATGTAAATACCCTGATCCATCAGTGTAACGGTCTTAATACCCTCGTGCTCCTTCTCAATCTCCTTTAAGCGTTCCAGCACACGGTCGCTTACATCCCCCGTGGAATAGCCGGTCTGCTTCTGAATACTCAGCATAACTCCCGGGCTTCCGTTTATTTTCGCGTAAGTCTCATCTTCATTATTCACAAGCTTCACCTTCGCCACGTCAGAAAGCTTCACCGGGTCAATGCCCTCTATATCCAGAAGGACGAGGTTCTTAAGCTCTTTTATACTTTTAAATTTATCCCCCACGCGAATCAGATAATCAATTCCTTCCTCCTTCACGTAGCCTGCCGGCATACGGAAATTCTGGGCGGCAAGGAGGGTTTTGACCGTGTCTACGGTCAGCATTTTCCCAATGTCCTGGGTTCCGTCCGCCTGACCCTGAGCCTGCTCCATCTGGGCTTCCTGCATCTGGAGTGCAGACTCGCCCGCCGCAAGCTGGGCCGCGGCTTCTCCTAAGCCTGCCGCTGCCTCAAGCTGCCCCGCCGCAAGCTGTCCTCTGGCCTCTGCCAGGGACAAGGCGCCGGTATTGACTTCCTTCTGCATGGATTCCAGCTTCTTTTTCCCCGATGCAAGCTGCTTCTGTGTCTCCTTAAGCTGGGTCTCCTGCTCTTTAAGCTGGGCAATTGTGGTCTCTAACACTGCCACCGTGGTCTCGTAATTCTCCATCATTGGCCGAAGCTCTTCGACCGTCTCATTCAGAACCTTCTTCTGGGCTTCCTCCTCCGGCGTGAGGGGAAGACCTGCATCCTCTTTCATCTTCAGCGCAGCAAGAGCCGCCTGCGCCGCGTCATAACCGCTCTTTGCCTGCTTAAGCTCATCAAGCTGGGCCTGCGCCGTCTGCTGTCCTGCCTGCATTGTTGCAAGGGACTGGCTGACCTGGGTCTCTGACACATTCAGCTCTGCCATCTTCTCTGTAATCTCAAGCTGTGCCTGCTTAAGCTCCTCACTCTTGACAGACATCTGGGACTCTGCCTGGGAAACACCCCTGGAAGCCTGGGTCCTGCCGGAAGCCAGGGCGCTCTTCCCGCTCTCCACCTGCGCCTTCGCATCATCCAGGGCAGATCTCGCTTCATTTACCTTTGCCTCCATCTCGGCTTTTATATCATCACTTAAGGCATTGACCTTCTTTTCCTTTAATGTGATCTCCACCGTCTCCTCAATGCTTCCCGTCGCCGAAACTGAGGCAACACCCTCAACGCTCTCCACCTCCGGGACAACCTCGTCCTCAATCACCCGGCTTACTTCCGCCGCATTCTCGCCTTCAGCACTGACCGCTGTGATCAGTATTGGCATCATGGTCGGATTCAGCTTCATGATAATGGGATTCGCCACCTCATCCGGCCAGAATCCGCTGATCTGGTCCAGGCTCTCCCGCATCTCAATGGTAACCGAATCCATATTTGCCGTCTGGGCAAACTCCAGGACAACCGTGGATGCATTTTCACTGGAAACCGACTGTATATTCTTGATGTTGCTTACCGTTGCCATAGTCTGCTCCACCGGCTTCGTTACAATTTCCTCAACTTCCTCCGGGCTGGCCCCGGGGTAGGAGGTCATAACAAGCGCATATGGCAGGTTCATGCTTGGGAGCAGGTCTACCGTCATATTCGTAAATGACACCACTCCCAGTATAATAATTAGAACAATACCAACAACTACTGTGTACGGTTTTTTCACGCTGAATTTTGATAACATGTACATCCCCTTTTCTACTATAATAAGTCTATGTATATCTGTCTGGTACGTTCATCATATCACTAAGAACCTAAGTCTGCTCCTAAAATTTGATTTTTTAAGAAATATTTTATACTTGTTGGAAATCGGGGGATTTTACCGTATAATCAAAAAGAGTACTCAAAAATAAAAATGAGGTGTTTGAATAATATGGATACAAAATATGTATTAATTACCGGAGCATCCAGGGGGATTGGAAGAGAAGCCGCCCTTTATTTTGCAGAGAGGGGATATCATGTGTTTCTGAACTGTAATCATTCCGTGGAAAGACTAAAGCAGGTGTCAGAAGAAATTGACGCGCAGAAATCAGGAGCCTGCTCTCTTGTGCCGTGTGACCTGGGGAATCCAGACGCTGTAAGGGCCATGTTCCATAATATTTACAGCATCTGCAGCCATTTAGACATCCTGGTGAATAATGCAGGAATTGCACACATCGGACTTCTCATGGATATGAGCGACGATGAATGGAACCGCATCCTTCAGACAAATCTTTCCTCTGTATTCTACTGCTGCCGCGAAGCTGTGCCAGCCATGGTCCGGGAAAAAGCAGGACGAATTATTAATGTCTCCTCCATGTGGGGCATCTCAGGAGCCTCCTGCGAAGCCGCATATTCCGCCACGAAAGCCGGGATCAACGGACTGACCCGGGCACTGGCCAAAGAACTGGCTCCAAGTAATATCCAGGTAAATGCAGTCGCATTCGGCGTAATAGATACAGACATGAACCGCCAGTTAGACGAAGAAGAACGGAAACTCCTTGAAGAAGAGATTCCTGCAGGCCGGTTCGGAACACCACAAGAAGCAGCAGAGATCATCTGGGGCATTGCAAACGCCCCGGCCTATATGACCGGGCAGGTTATCGGCTTTGACGGAGGCTTTTAGTTGGGGACGGGGCATTTTTAAAAATGCCCCGTCCCAGATTGAAAATGACCTGTCCCCAGTTAGTCGTTTTCGTTAAGCCATTCTTTCATCAGTTCTACGTATCTGTCGTTGTCTTCTACGAAGCACATGTGGCGGCAGGTACGGAAGAGCTCCCACCTGGAATTGGGGATTCTGTCATACATGTATTTTGCAATGTACGGGGTGCACAGATCGTTTCCGCCGTTGATGACTAAGGCGGGTTCTTTTATGTCTTTTAGCTGCTCTGTTACGTCGTAATCTTTCAGAGTTCCCATAGGAGTGTATTCATTGGGGCCCCATCCTGTAACGTATGCCTCCCCTCCTTTTTGTACCGGGCGTCTCAGACATTCGGGGGACTCTTCTGTCACAGGTCCTGCTGCGTGGCGGAGCATGTATTCTGCCTCTGCTTCCTGATAGGCAGGGTCGCTGTAGTCATTAGAGCTGGTTGCTTTCTCAATAGCGTCCTGCATCTTCTGGGGCAGCTCCTTGATCATGCGGTGCTGCTCGATTCCCCACATCCAGGATGCCGGCAGTGTGCTTGAAAGGATCAGACTCTTAAGGCCCTCTGGTTTATAATTGCATACATAGTCCAAAAGGAGCATGCCTCCCCAGGACTGCCCCAGGAGATGAATCTCGGATAAACCCAGGTGCTCCCTAAGCGCTGCCAGTTCATCTGCCCAGGTCTTTGCATTCCAAAGATCCGGGCGGTCTGCCACATAGGACTCTCCGCAGCCAATCTGATCGTACATGATCAGCTCACGTCCATCCTCTTCCGCCAGTCTGTCCAGCACTTCAAAATAGTTGTGCGTGGATCCCGGCCCACCGTGAAGAAGCACCAGCTGCTTCTTATTGCCCGTCTTCTTTCCGACAATGCGGTAATATGTCTTATATTCTAAAAATGGCATATAACCTTCCCTGATCTCCATAATAAAACCTCCTCAATATTATTTCTTTCATTATAAATAATATCGAAGTAAATATCAACGGTTACTATTCACGGACTAACCGTCCGCTCATAGTAACGCATCCAGCCCATTTAAGAGTCGCTTTCAGCGAGGGGCTGGATGTTGGAAACCACCACTTTACTGGCTCGGATGCCGTGCAGCAGGGTGCACGGCCCCGTGAATGGTAACTATCAACCTATTCTACGTCCAGAAGTGCTGCCAGGTTTTCCTCTCCTGTCCGGATCTTTACGACTCTGTCTACCTGATATACGAAGATCTTTCCGTCTCCGATATGTCCTGTATACAGTACCCTCTTTGCCGCTTCAATAACCGTATCCACAGGAATCTCACTGACAACAACCTCCAGCTTCACTTTCGGGAGGAGTGTGACATCCATCTCGACGCCACGGTATTTTTCGCCTGCACCCTTCTGGATTCCGCAGCCCATTACCTGCGTTACCGTCATACCTGTTACACCGATCTCATTCATAGCCTTCTTAACACGTTCGTATCTGGAGAGCTTTGCGATAATCACAACCTTATGAATACCGCTGTCCGCCACATCCGGCATCTTCGTAACCGGAACAGCTGCGTCTCTCTGTACCTTTGATGCCGCCTCATATTCCTCTGTACCAAGATGCGTATTTTCATTGATCTCCATATTCATCGTGTTAGAAACATCCATAATACTGAAACCGGAATATGCGGAGGGCAGGCCGTGCTCTGTGGAATCCAGCCCGATGATCTCTTCTTCCTCCGTTACTCTGAGGCCGGCAATTGCCTTAATGATAAAAAACGCGATTGTGATGGTCACTGCGGTCCATGCGCATACGCTTGCGATTCCGATGATCTGAATTCCAAGGAGACCCAGTCCCCCTCCGTAGAATAAACCGGTAAGTGTATCATTTCCAGGTGCAGATGTGGTGGCAAACAGCCCTGTCGCCAGTGTTCCCCATATGCCATT
Organism: Lachnospiraceae bacterium; assembly: GCA_910576335.1. Classification (GTDB taxonomy): domain Bacteria; phylum Bacillota; class Clostridia; order Lachnospirales; family Lachnospiraceae; genus CAPEBR01. Next base: position 3,433 of record CAJTIU010000035.1, on the reverse strand, counting down.
CATAAAGTGAACTGCAACGGCGCCAACCGGATCGTCTACATGGAGCTTATAATCCAGAAGCCATACGCCAAATACCACGAGTACGCCTGCCACAATCCCGATCACGGATGCACCTAAAGCATCTGTCACGTCGCAGGGCGCTGTAATTGCTACCAGCCCTGCCAGTGATGCATTCAGACACATAGACACATCCGGTTTCCCGTATCTTACCCATGTAAAGACCATGCAGACTACGGTTGCCACAGCCGGAGCGATCGTAGTGGTCAGGAAAATAGAGCCGAGCTGTTCCACACTTGCTGCCGCCGCACCGTTAAATCCATACCAGCCGAGCCACAGGATAAATACACCCAGGCAGCCGATCGGCAGATTGTGTCCCGGGAACGCATTTACCTTCGTTATCCTTCCATCCTTGTCCTTAATAAATTTACCGATACGGGGACCGAGAATCTTCGCCCCGATTAATGCACTTAAGCCTCCCACCATATGGATCGCACAGGAGCCTGCAAAATCGTGGAAACCTATCTGTGAAAGCCAGCCCCCTCCCCAGATCCAGTGTGCCTCTACCGGATAAATCAAAGCTGAGATAATTCCTGAATAAATACAATAGGATAGAAACTTCGTCCTCTCTGCCATTGCACCAGAAACAATCGTTGCTGTTGTTGCGCAGAATACTAGATTAAATACAAAATTCGACCAGTCAAACTGTGCATAATTGGAAAAAATATCAAATCCCGGCTTCCCGATCAGCCCCAGCATATCCTCCCCGAACAAAAGCCCGAAACCAATCAAAATAAACATAACGGTTCCGATACAAAAATCCATCAGGTTCTTCATCAGGATATTTCCCGAATTCTTTGCCCTTGTAAAGCCTGTCTCCACCATGGCAAAGCCTGCCTGCATCCAGAACACCAGCGCTGCCCCTATAAGGAACCAGACGCCAAATACCTCCCCGCTGATTACACTCATAATCTCATCTGTCATAATTACCCTCCTTCTCATCGGACGAAAAAAACGGAGCATAGCAGCCTTTATATTTAGAAAAAGCCCCTTTGCTCCGTTTTCTTCAGTTAAAATATAATCATGTATACTCAGAGAATATACAGTAAAAAAAGAGATTACGGGTAAATCCGCAACCTCTTCGTTCTACATGCTGCATCATAGCATTTCATTTTAAAATTGTCAAGCGCAGCTCCTCCCGCCAGTTCTGTCATCTGATCTGAATTCTCCGTCAATTCTGCCAACAATCCGGAGATGTATTTGGCAGCAGAATGTCATATTTTTAATTCAGATATTGCCTTGTTCTTCTTTCCATGCTAAAATACAGACAAAATATCAGCATATTTCAGAAGAAAAACAATACTTTTTACTAAATATTTTCCAGGAGGAATAATTATGCATTTTTCTATAAGAACCGCAAAAAAACAATTCTGCCTGATTCTAGCCGTCATTCTTTTTGCATCAGTGCCTGCGGCACATGTATCTGCCGCCGCGAAAACGCCCCTTAGAAAGAACGGACGCCTACAGGTAAAGGGCGCCAGGCTTGTTAACAATAAAGGGAAGTCCGTTGTCCTTAAAGGCGTCAGCACTCATGGAATCAACTGGTTTCCTGAATATGTAAACCCTGCTGCCTTTCAGACTCTCCGGGACAGCTGGGGTGTAAACTGTATCCGGCTTGCCATGTACACAGCTGAATATAATGGCTACTGCTCGGGCGGAAATAAAAAGGAATTAAGGGCTTTGATCGACAAAGGCGTACGGTATGCCACAGATCTTGGCATGTATGTCATCATAGACTGGCACACCTTAAGCGACTGTAATCCGAACCAGTACAAAAAAGAGGCAAAGTCCTTCTTTAAGTATATGGCAAAGAAATACAAAAAGCACAAGAATGTCATCTATGAGATCTGCAACGAACCAAACGGCGGTACCCAGTGGAAGGACATTAAGTCCTATGCAAAATCCATTATCAGGACCATCCGCACTTATGACAAGAAAAATATTATCCTCACAGGAACACCGACCTGGTCACAGGATGTAGATCTTGCGGCTGAAAGCCCGGTCAAAGGATACTCGAACCTGATGTATACCTTTCATTTTTATGCAGCCACCCACGGGGAAGCATACCGCGCAAAGGTGGAGAACGCTGTAAAAAAAGGACTTCCTGTATTTGTAAGCGAATTCGGAATCTCGGAAAGCTCAGGGAACGGAAGAATTGACAAGGCTGAAGCTAACCGGTGGATAAAATTTCTAAATAAGAATAAAATCAGCCGGGTATGCTGGAATCTCTCCAATAAAGACGAAAGCTGTGCTCTTTTAAAAAGCTCCTGCAGGAAAAACGGGAAGTTTAAAAGCAAAGACTTATCCCCAGCGGGAAAATGGTACAAAAAGAATAGATAAGGCACTATTCACAGAAAATCAAAAGAAGAAAGCGAGGACTATCTTTAAATGAAAGTATACGGCTCAGATATCTGCATTGACTGCAGAAACTTCAAACATATTAATAAGCTTCGTGATTTAAACCTGGAGTATACCAATATCACTGCAGATACTACTGCACTCAGGGAGTTCCTAATGCTGCGTGATAAGAATGACATCTTTAAGGACTGCCGGGAGAACGGCGGAATCGGCATCCCCTGCTTTGTAAGTGATGATAATAAAATAACATTAGACATTGACGAGGCTTTTTCCTGGATCGACCAGCCTCCTATACGTGAAGACGAAATCCTGGAAAGACGCGAGTAAAATTTTGCATATCATAAAGTAAAAAGAGGACATGTACTTTTCCATGTCCTCTCTGACTCTTATCTATATATCTGCCTGAATCCGTAGTCCTGCAGGGTATTTAGTGCCATATTTGCAAATGACTGGTTTGCTCCCCAGCTAACATTTAAAATACCCTCTCCTCCGCCGGAACCAATAATGCTTGCAGACTGATAACCGCAATCCTCTGTGATCATAACAGTCAGGCTTGCATAGCTGCCGTTCCGGAAATAATATTTCTCAAACGCAAGCAGCAGAACACCTCCGCTTCCCAGGCTTTTAAGCTCCTCACATATCAGTTCTGCACTAACCTCTCTTTTTAATATCTCCGCCAGCTCAGAAAGCGATTCCTGGCTATGTGGACACTCCATTTTTACAATCATGCCTTCTACAGTCTCCTCCTTTCAAAAATCAACTTCCCCGAGCGGGCAGGCTTCCTGGCAGAGCTTACGCTATGGCTCTTAGCCAATCAGCGGAGTAACTGGCTCGGGTCTGAACTGTGACTTGATTATAACATAGCGCAGCTTATAGCTGCAATCAAACTTTTATAGTTAATTTCAAATAAAAAGGATCATCCAATCGTTGATGCATGTGCTATAATGCACTTACGGTATCTGTGTACCAATCATCAATCGGGAACTTAATTCCCCAGTAGCATTCATACGAAAGGATG
>CAJTIU010000034.1 GCA_910576335.1 Lachnospiraceae bacterium | reverse complement strand
GGTTATGAAAAGCTATACATTATGCAAAGTTAATGATAGAAATCCTTATAAATAAAGGATTCTTTAGTTGATTTACTTTCCATAATCCATCAAGATTTAAGTGTATTTTATCAATTCACTTAAGGAGGAACGCACGATGGAAAAATTAACTTTGCAGCAACTGATCAACCAAACCGGGGAAGCACTCGTACAGGCAGGTGCATCCAGCTATTACCAAAAAGTATTTAAAACTCTTACCAAACAGCTTTTGCTCTACTCCCACGAACAAGGTACTGATTCTTTCAGCATGGATTTTGGATTACAGTTTTTAGAAGACCATTATTCTATGTCATCTAAAATAGCGTTGAAAAAATGGTGTACCGCCTATTCCCGTTGTATAAATGCTTTGGCAGAATACCAGCGTTCAGGGAATGTAGTTCTTTATCTTGCCATGGATAAAAGAGCGTACACTTTCCCAGAGGGATTTAGATATAGCGCAGAAGCATATATTTCCCATCGGGAAGATATCGGGATAATAAAAAAATCAAATAAGATTTTCAGTTTATATCTGGAGCGCTTTTTTGCGTTTTTAAGCAGGAAGAACATTGCTTCTTTAGATACACTGTCTCTCAAAGACGTTTTGGATTTCATGGCATCTTTGAACTGTTATGAAAAGCCAACCATAAATCATACAATGCGTGCGGTGCGCTATTATCTGAAATACTGCCATGAACATGGTCTTATGGAGCAGGAGATGTTTTCAAAACTTCCAAACCCTCATTACAACAGGCAGAGCCGATTACCTTCTTCGTATTCAGCGAATGAGGTGACGAAACTTCTTGATTCGATTGACCTTGGGAATCCCTGCGGAATCCGTGATTATGCAATCATTCTTCTGATTGCAAGACTTGGACTGCGCAGCAGCGATGTCGCAAATTTAAGGTTTTCCAATATCGACTGGGAAAGAGAAGTAATCCATTTAAACCAGGTAAAAACAGGAAATCCGTTAGAACTTCCTCTTTTAGAAGATGTTGGCGAAGCGATNATTAACTATCTGAAGAACGCAAGGCCTAAAACCGACTCGGATCACGTTTTTGTGAGGCAGGTTCCTCCTTATACGGATTTCAATCCGGGTGCGGTCGGCGCCCTTGTAAGGGTACGTCTCCAGAGATCGGGAATCCATCTTGAAGGGAAAAAGAAAGGCTCCCACACACTCCGCCACAGCCTTGCGAGCCGCCTGTTGGAGCATGAGATTCCGCTTCCGGTCATTTCAGAAATCCTGGGGCACACAACTACTGAAACTACGATGGCATATCTTCGTATTGATATCACCGAGCTTCGGAAATGTGCATTGGAGGTGGCAATCTAATGACAAGAATCAGAAAATCTCCATCCATGACAGGTTCATTTGCGGAAGTTGCCCAGGAATTCATTCAGTACAAAAGAAGCACAGGTTTTAAATATGCAGATGAACCGAAATGTTTATCCCGGTTTTGCCGTTTCAGTGAAGAACAGGGTGTCACAGAAATAAAAATATCCCGCTCCCTTGCAGAAAAATGGACAGCGCCCCGGGCAGGTGAATCCGAAAAAAGCCGGTCACACCGCATTACCTGCATAAGACAGTTTGCCATATACCTTAATAACCTTGGTTATGATGCTTATATCGTGCCAGAAGTGAAGGGTTTGAATCACAGTTCATTTGTACCATATATATTTACGCATGAGCAGATAGCAGCTGTGATCAAAGCCGCTGATGAAACAGAACCCAAAGAAGCTGCAAGAAATATGCATCTGGCGTTACCAGTGATCTTCCGGATTCTTTATGGCTGTGGGCTTCGTGTGTCAGAAGTTGTCGGACTTCGCTGCAGGGATGTGAATCTCAAAGATGGGATTCTTACGATCCGTGAAGCAAAAACTGACCGTGACCGGTATATCCCATTATCAGATTCCGTAAAAGAAGCCTGTATATCCTATGCAGATAAAATCTGGTGGGAAAAAGACAGCGACTTTTTCTTCCCTGCTCCTGATAAGACCATGCTCAGCCCAATGACGATCTATCAAAGGTACCGCAGGTATCTGGAAGCGGCAGGGATTTCACATGGTGGAAAAGGGCAGGGACCCCGTCTGCATGATGTACGCCATACATTCGCGGTTCATGTTTTACAAAAGTGGATCAGGGAAGAAGCCGATTTAACGGCTATGCTCCCGATTCTTTCCACATATATGGGGCACAAAACAATACGCTCAACAGCAAGGTATCTGCGCCTGACAGCGGAAGTTTATCCAGACCTGATGAGGGAAGTGGAAAGGTCATGTNCATACGTCATCCCGGAGGTATGCCATGAAGGAAACTGATTTTGCACAGTATTTAACGCAGTTCCTGTCAGTATATCTTCCCTGCCAGGTCGGCAGCAAACGTAATACCCAGATAGCATACAGGGACTCATTCTCATTATTTTTAAGATACTGCAGAGATCAGGAGAACCTTTTGCCGGAAAAGCTGACAGTTGCAAAAATAAACAGGGATCTGATCCTCCGCTTTCTGCAATGGCTGGAGGAAGAACGTAACTGCAAAGCGGCGACAAGGAATCAACGTCTCGCTGCAATCCATTCATTTTTCAGCTTTTTAATGGTAGAAGAACCACAGTATATACAGCAAAGCCAGAAAATCCTGGCTATTCCAATGAAAAAAACGGATACGGTGCCACTTATGTATCTTCCATTGGATAGCATCAAGGGTCTGTTAGAACAACCCGACAGAACAACGATCCAGGGGAAAAGGGATGCTGTTCTGCTGTCACTTTTATATGATACCGGAGCAAGGGTTCAGGAGCTTGTAGATCTAAAAGTTTGTGATGTTGCTTTAAATGATACTGTCACCATCATACTGACAGGCAAAGGCGGTAAAAGCCGCATTGTTCCAGTCATGAGACCAACCGGGGAATTGCTGAAGCAGTATATGGAAGGTTCTGGTCTGATTTCGCCTGTATATGGTCGCAATCCGTTATTTACCAACCGCAGCAATAAACCCCTGACGAGAGCCGGAGTGACATATATTTTGAAAAAATATGCTGCACAGGCTCAGGCAATGGGAATAAAGGATATCTCCGATGAAATCACACCGCATTGGCTGAGGCATAGCAAAGCAATGCATCTGCTTCAGTCCGGAGTCAATCTTGTTTATATCAGAGATCTACTGGGACACTCTGATATTTCAACAACCGAAATCTATGCACAGGCAGACGAAAAAATGAAGCGAAAAGCATTGATGGAAGCTTACAACAGTCCATCATCTGACGAACTGCCAGCGTGGAAAAAGGATAAAGACCTTCTTGATTGGTTGAAATCTTTGTAAGGGTTTACCCCTGATTATGCAAAGTTCAAAAGAGCCTATACCCTATAAAATCAGCAAAAGTGAAGGCTCAACTTTGCATAATAACTTACTTTTCATAACCCGTCTTATGTGAAGCTTCACATAATGTGGGCAAGACTACTACGGCGGTGAATCTGGGCGTTAGTCTGGCGCAGCAAGGGAAAAAGGTGCTTCTGATTGACGCCGACGCACAGGCAAATCTTACAATGTCGCTTGGCTGCAACAGACCAGATGATTTATCCGAGACGCTATCAAGCATTATGCAGGATGTGGTAGACGATAATCCGCTTAACGTACAGAAAGCAATTCTGCACCATAAAGAGGGCGTAGACCTGCTTCCGTCCAACATTGAATTATCAGGTTTGGAAGTAAGGCTTATCAATGCTATCAGCCGGGAAAGCGTTCTGAAGACCTGTGTCAATGAAGTAAAGAAGCATTACGACATTGTATTGGTGGATTGTATGCCAAGTTTAGGAATGCTGACGATTAACGCTTTAGCTGCTGCTGACAGCGTGGTTATCCCGACACAGCCTCATTATCTTTCTGCAAAAGGTTTAGAGCTATTGCTTCGCTCTGTATCAAAGGTTAAGCGGCAGATAAATCCAAAGCTGCGGATAGACGGTATCTTAATGACAATGGTTATGCCGCGCACGAATATTTCAAAAGAGATTACTGCTACAGTAAAAAATGCTTATGGGCAGAGGATAAAAGTCTTTGATTCCCAAATACCACATTCTATCCGCGCTGTAGAGGCTACCGCAGAGGGTAAGAGCATATTTGCCTACGACAAAGGCGGTAAAGTAGCCGCAGCCTATGAGCAGTTCGCAAAGGAGGTGGCAGAGATTGGCGAGAAGCAGAGGAAGCAAAATCGAGCTGACTGCATACGATGACCTTTTTGAAACTGACGAAAGCCGTGCAGAAGCAAATCTGGGTAAGATAAGGGAGATTCCCTTATCTGAAATTGACGAGTTTCCAGACCATCCGTTTAAAGTGCTTATAGACGAGGATATGGAACAGCTTATAGACAGTATTAAGCGGATTGGTGTAATGACTCCGGCAACTGTTCGTCAGAAAGAGGATGGACGCTATGAGGTAATCAGCGGTCATAGAAGAAAAAAGGCAAGCGAGCTTGCAGGATTTGAAACACTGAAATGTGAAGTTAAGGAATTAAGCCGTGATGAAGCAATCATTGTCATGGTAGAGAGTAATCTTCAACGTTCTGTGATTCTTCCTAGCGAGAAAGCATTTGCTTATAAGATGCGGCTTGAAGCGATGAAACGGCAAGGGGAAAGGAACGATTTAACTTCTCGACCAGTGGGCGAGAAGTTATTTAGCGTTGATAAAATGAGTCAAGATGTTGTAGATAGTGGTAGGCAAATACACAGGTTTATCCGTTTAACCGAGCTTGTACCTGAAATTTTGCAAATGGTTGATGAACGTCAGATTGCTTTCCGTCCTGCGGTAGAGATTTCTTATCTTTCCGAGGGGCAGCAGTACACACTTTTAGAAGCCATGAGCTACAACGATGCTACTCCCTCTCTTGCACAGGCTATCAAAATGAAGAAGTTTATGCAGGAGGGTAAGCTCACAGACGAGGTTATCCAGTCTATCATGCAGGAGGAAAAGCCTAACCAGAAAGAAAAATCTGCGTTCAAGGACGAGCGGATAACCAAACTCATACCGAAAACCATTCCCAAAGGGCAGGAAACGGATTTTGTAGTAAAGGCGTTGGAGTTCTATAACCGTCATTTGCAGAGAAATAAATCCTTTGAACGGTAAAATAAGCAATAGGGGAGTAAATACTATCAATGCTATCCGAGAAAAGAATGATTAAGAGCTGTCCAGACGGACGGCTTTTTTCGGTCGGTAATACAGTTCCTTATCAACATAAAAAAGAACAGGAGGTTGCGATGAAGATTCGTAAAATATTTAAGAGGGCTGCGGCGGCTGCTATGGCAGCGGTCACAGCATTGTCTGTAGTTCCTTCTTCAACCGCGTTAGCAGCGGGTGACATTGGGACGATTTCTTTTGCCAATGCCTATGATGGCGCAGGGAATGCTATGAGGTACAATTCCAGTGCAAATATCGGGGGTTATACCGCAGGCGGTACAGGGGAATATAAATATCGTATGTATGTGGACGGCGAGAATGCATTTTGTATTCAGCCGGGCGTACCGTTGAGGACGGGGAATACACTGGCAAAAGCATCATCTCATGCATGGAATAGTTTGTCTGCTAATCAAAGAAAGGCGGTAGGGCTTGCCCTGCTCTATGGTTATCAGGGCAACAGGAATAATTTATCCGGGAGCGACGATGAGAAATGGCTTGCTACGCAGACCCTTGTGTGGGAGTTTGTTACGGGTTGCCGTGAAGCAACTGGTTCTTATAATCGGTCAAGTAACACGATTTATAATCTGCATTTTGGTTCAAATTATTCTAATAGTGGCGCGCGAGCGGCTTATGACCAGATTGTCGCCATGCTGACAAAACATAATAAGATTCCAAGTTTTATGTCGGGCAGTAAAGACGGTGTCACAAAAGAACTGTCTTATAAAGACGGGAAATACAGCATCACATTTACAGATGGAAACGGTGTTCTCTCGGAATATAATTTTATAAGCTCCGACAGCAATGTAAAGGTAGCAAAATCCGGGAATAAGCTGACCATCACATCTGTAAAGGCTGTGAAAGGTTCTATCAGAATCACAGCGTCACGAAACAATACGCCGACGGTCAGCAGCAGTGCAAAAATGATTGCCTATGGCGACCCTAATTTGCAGGATTTGATTACAGGTGTGGAAAATGTAAGTAACGTGGCGGCGTATATCAATGTGGAAACGCCGACAGGCACGATTGCACTGAAAAAGACTTCCGAGGATGGAGTAGTTCAGGGGATTTCCTTTATCATTAAAGGAGATAATTTTAATAAGACGGTAAAAACCGATAAAGACGGGAATATGGTAGTTGAAGATTTGTTTCCCGGTACTTATACTGTCATGGAGCAGTCCATCGACCGTTACGAACCGCAGAAAACCCAGACAATAACGGTTATCGGCGGGAAAACGTCTACAGTCACATTCAGCAATACGTTGAAGCGGGGAAGTCTTGAAGTAGTGAAGACATCGGAGGATAACTTGGCAGAGGGCGTGAAATTCCACCTTTACGGCACGTCTTTGAGTGGCTTGGCTGTCGATGAATATGCAGTGACAGATAAGGATGGATTGGCAAAATTTGAGAATATTCTAATCAGCGGCAATACTCCGTATGTGCTTGAAGAAGTAGATGCGGCAATCCGTTATATTGTTCCCGCTACCCAGACAGTACCGATTGAATGGAAGAAGGTTACACATCGCAGTTTCCACAATGTATTGAAGAAATTTAAGGTCACTGTAACTAAGACTGACGTGGAAACAGGAACGCCACAGGGAGACGCTTCCCTTTCAGGCGCGGTTTATGGTCTTTATAAAGGCGAGGAACTGATGGATATTTATACGACAGATGAAAACGGTCAGTTTACAACAAAATATTATGTATGCGGAGATGATTTTAGCATCCGGGAAATCACACCGTCCGAGGGTTATCTTCTGGATACGACTATTCATCATGTAGGTGCAGAGCCGCAGCTTTATACGATTGAATATAATTCTGCAAAGAATGACGTGAATGAGCAGGTGATGAAAGGAAACATCGCCATTATTAAGCATACGGACAATGGGGAAACCCAGATTGAAACGCCAGAAAAAGGCGCAGTGTTTGAAGTGTATCTGAAATCCGCAGGAAGCTATGAGAAAGCAAAAGATACAGAACGTGATATTCTTTCCTGTGATGAAAATGGGTTTGCCCAGACAAAGAATCTGCCTTATGGCGTCTACACCGTGCATCAGACTTCCGGGTGGGATGGGCGTGAACGGATGAAGGATTTTGACGTATTTATCAGTACGCATAGCCAGACATACCGTTATCTTATCAACAATGCAAATTTTGAGAGCTATATCAAAATTGTCAAGAAAGATGCGGAAACAGGAAAGGCGATTCCGTATGCGGGCGCAGGCTTTCAGATTTATGACCCGGAGGGCAAACTTGTGTCTATGACATTCACTTATCCAGAAGTGACAACGATTGACACATTCTACACTACCGCAGATGGAGGTTTGGTTACGCCGCAGACATTAGAATATGGAAAAGGTTATTCCCTTGTGGAGGTACAAGCTCCATATGGATATGTTTTGGATTCCAAGCCAGTCCCGTTTGATGTAGTACAGGAGGATTCAGAGAATGAAAGCGACATCACCTTAATCAAGGTAGAACGCTCGAATATAGCGCAGAAAGGTACAATTACACTATCCAAGTCAGGTGAAATATTCAGCAGAGTATCAGGGAGCAAAGGATTGTATCAGCCGGTTTTTTCCGTAGAGTCTCTTAAGGGGGCTGTCTATGAGATTACCGCAGCCGAAGATATTATAACAACAGACGGAACAGTGAGAGTTAAGAAAGGCGAGGTTGTAGATACTCTTACTACAGGGGAAGATGGCTCTGCAAAATCGAAAGAGCTGTATCTGGGGAAATATGAAGTTAAGGAGGCGACCGCTCCACATGGAATGGTGCGAAGCAGTGAAATCCATGCTGTTGAACTTGTTTATGCAGGACAGGAAATCGCCGTTACGGAAACCGCTACAGATTTTTATAACGAGCGTCAGCATGTGGCTGTCGACTTTGTAAAGACCCTTGAAACAGACGAAGCATATGGAGTAGGTAATAATGGTGAAGTTAAAGATGTTACCTTTGGTTTGTATGCGGCTGAGGAAGTGACTGCGGCAGATGGTTCTGTTATCCCGGCAGATGGATTAATAGAGGTTATTTCCTTTGACAGAGATGGACATGGAAAAGTTCTCAGCGACTTGCCAATGGGCAGTTATTATGTGCAGGAAATCAGTACAAATGCGGCTTATATTATTGACGATACAAAATACCCGATAGATTTTGAGTATGCGGGACAGGAATCATCTTCTGTTATCGTTACGATAAATGAGGGTAAAGAGATTGAAAATGAACTGATTTACGGTTCTGTCAGAGGTAAGAAATCCAATGAGGACGGCGAAGATTTGGGCGGCGCAGTTATCGGTATCTTCAAAACTGGTACAACTGAATATACAGAGGAAAATGCGATTGCGACTGCCACATCAGAAGATGACGGCAGTTTTTCTTTTGAAAAAGTACCATATGGCACATGGGTAATCCGTGAAATCGAAAGTCCCAAAGGGTACGTACTTTCCGAAGAAGAAATCAGTGTAACAATCAGCGAAGCCGATGAAGCTGTAGAGATTACGCTTGTCAATTCTTTTATTACAGGCAATATCGCTTTATCAAAGCTAGACAAAGACTACCCGGAAAACAGGCTTACAGGCGCAGTGTTTGAAGTTTATTTTGATACTGACGGTGATGGAAAGCTGGATAAGAAAGACGAACTGCTTGGCGAAATGAGCGAGGTAGAAAAAGGGGTGTATCAGATGGACGACCTGCGTTACGGCAAGTATCTTGTTCGTGAGAAAACAGCCCCGGCAGGTTTCGTGCCTGATGAGAGTGTTTATCCTGTATCTATTGAAGAAAACGGCAAGACCTATAATGTGGAGAATGAAGCAGGCAAAGGTTTTCAAAACGAAGCACAGAAAGGCTCGCTGAAAATCATCAAGACATCTTCTGACAATAAGGTGGAGGGATTCTCTTTCCGCATTATCGGGAATAACGGCTATGACCAGACATTCATGACAGACAAGAAAGGGGAGATGATGGTTGATGGACTGCGAATCGGTGAATATACAGTGTCTGAGGTAGATGACAAGGCATCCTCTGACTATATCCTGCCCGCCGACCAGAAAGTGACTATTAAGACGGGCGAAACAGTTACCATTACAATGCATAATGAGCTTCGTGAGACACCAAAAACAGGCGATGATTTTAGTCTTGGATTATGGATTAGCCTTGCAGCGGTATTTACAGTTGGAGCAGGAATCTTTGGAATGGTTGGATTTAAATGCAGGAAGAAAAAGGAGGATTAGGAAAAAAGGAAAGGGCGGTTTTTCAACCGCTTTTTCCAGTTATGGAGGTAACTATGGAAAATCTGAAAACGCTTGAGGGAAAAGTCAGAATTATCTTAGAAAAAAATAAAGATGCAAGAGATGACGATATGGTTTTATACCTTGCTCTTTGTAATGATTATCTGGCAAATGCAGGGGAGATACCGCTTGCAGAGATAATGGAACGGCACAAATCGCTTGGCTTGCCGGGGTTTGAGAGTGTGAGCAGGACGCGACGCAGGCTGCAGGCGCGTTACCCTGAACTTATGAGCAGTATTTCTGTGCAGGCAAAACGGGCGGCAGGAGAGAAAGATTATCGGCGATATTCTAAGAGAAAGTGAGGAGGCACATGAGAAAAGAGATACGTTCCAATGGAGGCTATGAAATTATAGAAAGCTGCACGATTGGGAATACAGAGCTTGTTATCGGGCATCATCCGAAAGCTCCTAACCCGTATGTATGTTGGTATTGCAAAGGCGGTGACAATTATTATTGGGGTTATTATTGCAACACCATTGAAGCCGCAAGGGAAAAGCTGAATGAACGTTATCAGTCGGAGCGCCAGATGCCATACAATCAGCCTGATAAAAGAGTGAAGAATCATGATGACCGTGAGCGGTGATGAAAGAAAGGAGGAGTGAGATATGGCAGTCAATCAGAAAGCCGTTAAGGTTTTAAATAAGATATTTGAAGCAGGCTTTACCGAAGAAAAAGCTATCGCCGCCATGACTATGGACGATATTTTATCCATGCAGGGCATCACGATAGCGGATATCACGCTCATTAATGAGCTGCAAAAGAGCATCAAGGGGAACAAGGTCATCTCTTTTCTGGGAGGTGGCACGGAATGAGTACCGAGCCTATGAGCGTGAGATGCGGGACAAGATGTATTCCGAAATCGCCGAGCGGTGCGGGGAATACGACAGGAAGCAGAAAAACAGAGATTTGGAACGATAAGGAGGTGTGAGCCTATGGCTGCAAAGTACCAGCTTATTACGGAGCTGTACCGCCGCACAGGTGTGGCGGTCGCAAAGAATCCGCAGGCTTGGCAGGGCTTTCTATCCTCTGCCTGCCATAATTACAAGTGCCGTTTTGACGAGCAGCTCTTGATTTATGCCCAACGCCCCGACGCCACTGCCGTAGCCGAGATTGGCACATGGAACAGGCTCTTTCAGCGTTGGGTGAACAAGGACAGCAAAGGGATTGCAGTTTTTGACCAAAAAGGGCGCAGGAACATGTTGAAATATTATTTTGACGTTTCCGACACCCATGAGGGCTACTACGGCAGCCGAGCCGTCCCGATATGGCAGATGGATAAGCGGTACGAGCAGCCCGTCATGGAACGGCTTGCAGACAGGTTCGGCGGCACGGAGGGCGGAGATTTTGCCACATTTTTAATAGGAACGGCGGAGAACGCCGTGGAGGACAACCTGCCCGATTACCTCTCACAGCTAAAGGGCTGTACGAAAGACAGCTTTTTGGAGGAACTGGACGACTATAATATAGAAGTGACTTACAAGCGGCTTGCCGCAAACAGCATCGCCTATATGCTGTTAAACCGCTGTGGTCTGGATGCGGACGGGTATTTTGAGCGTGAGGATTTTGCGGAGATTATAAATTTCAACACGCCCCAGACACTGAACGCCATCGGCATCGCCACGAGCGACATTTCCGAGATGGCGTTGCGGGAAATCTCTGCGGCAGTCCGAAATGTGCAAATCGAGGCGAAGCAGCAGAACCGCACATTTGCAAGGGACATCGCAAGCCAGTATGATAAAGGCAGGAAACAACCCGAAAGGAGTGAAGATAATGGGCGAAATCACTTACACGAAGCAGGCGGACTACCTTATACCCGACCTGACATTACCGACAGAGCCAGAACTTCCGCTTGGCAGGTACGCTTTGATGCACAGGGATTATCTAGAAAACCACAAGAGGGTGACGTACCTCAACCTGCTGACGTCGGGCAGGCTGAACGAACACCTCTACCAGACCGAGCAGACGGCGTTACAACGGCTGGAGCTTCTGACGAAGCAGCTCGCCAAAGAGCAGGGAGTGACGGAGGAGCTGAAAGAGAAAGCCCCGATGCAGTGGCTCGGCATGATGAACAGCATCCGCAGCCAAGCGGAGGAAGTGATACTGGAAGAACTGATTTACAATTAGGAAATTCAGAACCAGAGCCGCAGTCGGACGACGGCAGACAGGAAGAAAAAACGGCTGCGGCACAGACAGCAGAGCCAGAAAAACAGACGGGAACAGAAAAAGGCAGCGTTGCCAATGAGGAAGAAGTTGCCGCCAATCTCCCGACCGTAGACGAACAGATTGAAAAGATAGCTGAAGCAGAGGATGAAAAAGCCTCTGCTTTTGCCATTTCACAGGAGGACATTGATGCCGTCCTTATAAAAGGGAACAGCGTTGCCAACGGGAAATACCGTATTTATCACCAGTTCCAGAAGCAGGAAGATAAAAAGAAGAACATTGATTTTCTGAAAAGGGAATACGGCACGGGCGGCTTTTTCGTTGATTTTTCGGACGGCACGGAGGGATATGTGTGGTACAGCGGCAAGGGCATCTCCATTGACCGTGACGGCATTTCCACCGAACACGACCTTGTTTTGAGCTGGTCGAAAGCGGAAAAACGGTTGCGGGAGCTTGTTAAGGATAACCGTTATCTCAATCCTAAAGAGAAAGACCACTACGCCGACTATCTGGAAAGCGTGTCTGCTCCGCAGTATGAAATCGACACCCAGAGGAAATTGGCAAGGCAGCGTTTTATTGAAGAAAAAAGGGAGCTGCCCCCTGCGGACAAGCGAGACACGCTTGCCCTGCGGCTTTCCGATTTCATCCGTGATTTGGACGGCTATGAAAAATCCCTGCTTGGAAATGTAGGGCGTGGCGACCTTGCCGACGTGACCGAGGGGCAGATGGAACAGCTTTTCTCCGAGCCTGCCGCCGTGCAGCAGCTTCTTGACTTCCTTAAACTGGTGCAGGGCAAGACAGGAGACGTTTACAGTCGCAGCAATGCGTGGCGTTTCTCGCAGGAGCTTACAGAGCTTTACCCTCTCCGCCATCTCTATCACGAGGGCGACGTGGTGTATATCGGGGCGGACAAATATGAGGTCATCGCCTTTGATGAAAATGCCGTTTCCCTGCGAAATGCGGAGTTCCCGTTGTTCGGAAAGGAGTTTAGCAGGGAGGATTTTGAACAGAAATTAAAGGAGAACCCTGCAAACGACCACCTGAAAATGGTCATTACCGAGAGTCAGGAAACAGGGACGCTTACCGAGGAAAAGCCCGACAGTATCGCCCTCTCAATCGGCTTCTCGGAGCATCCCGCCTTTTATGACAGGGAGCTGAACGACCGATTTACGGATTTGAGCTTCGCTCTGGGAAATAAGTTGCTCGGTGTTTTGGACGAGAAACAGCACCGTGAAAGGGAGAACGAGGATAATCATGTCGGATGGTATCATAAGACGGATTTTGAAATCCATGCCGTTATCGGCGACGAGGAATTTAACTACGAGGGGCGGTTTGATATCGGTGACGGCGAGGGAGATTTAATCGCTCATATCCGAAATTTCTATGAATATTCCCTCTCCCCTGCTTGCCCATTTATTCCTGAATGGAAACGGCAGGGCGAAGATTACTACCGAGAGAAAATAGAATCCCTGCGTCTGGGGTGCGACGTGCTCATTCCATTCTTGGAGCAGTACACCGAGCTGACCCTGGAGGATGAAAAGCGGCTTGACGAGATAATGGCTACTGCGGATGACTGGTTTTACAGGGTAAAAGAACCCACCGAGGAAGAACAGCTTGAGCCGTTTTATCGGGAAGAAAGCGTAAAGTCTGCCCCATCTGGA
Source organism: Lachnospiraceae bacterium (assembly GCA_910576335.1). Taxonomy (GTDB): domain Bacteria; phylum Bacillota; class Clostridia; order Lachnospirales; family Lachnospiraceae; genus CAPEBR01. The sequence goes on along the minus strand of CAJTIU010000034.1, from coordinate 33,933 downwards.
GCAGATGGAAAGCAGGATAATTCTGACCTTATCGACAAGGAAATCTCCATTGATAACCGCCGCTATCTTATAGAAAGCATCGGGAAAACCAGCGGCGATGTTTCTATGCGTGACATCACATTTCAGAACGATGTGGGTTTCCCGATAAACCGTGTGGAGAAAGTCAGTTATGTTCGCAGTCTTTTAGAGCAGACACAGACAGAATTACCGTCCGAAGAAAAAATGGAAGCTCCTACTACAGCCAAGCCTTCTGTGCCGACTGCTTTTACTGACAGATATAATTACCGTATTATTAATGATGATTTGGGCGTTGGCGGCGCAAAAGAAAAGTTCCGAAACAATCTGTCAGCCATCAATCTCCTGCATAATCTTCAGATAGAAAACCGTCTTGCCACGCCCGAAGAACAAGAAACACTTGCAAAATACGTAGGTTGGGGCGGTCTGTCTATGGCGTTTGATGAGAAAAATGCAGCATGGACAAATGAATACAAGGAATTGAAATCAGTACTTTCCGACGAGGAATACCGCGCCGCTATGGAATCGACTTTAACTGCTTTTTATACACCGCCGATTGTTATAAAGGCAATGTATGAAGCGCTTGACCATCTGGGATTTTCACAGGGAAATATTTTAGAGCCGTCTTGCGGCACGGGAAATTTCTTAGGGCTTTTACCCGACAGCATGGAGAAATCAAAACTGTACGGCATTGAGATTGACCCATTATCAGGCAGGATTGCAAAGCAGCTCTACCAGAAAGCCAGTATTGCCATTGAGGGATTTGAGGATACAAAGCTTCCAGATAATCACTTTGACGTAGTGCTTGGCAATATCCCGTTCGGGGAGTTTAAGGTCAACGACAGCCGTTATAACGCCCAGAAGTTTTTAATCCATGATTATTTTATAGCAAAAGCTCTGGATAAAGTGCGGGCAGGCGGCGTTGTGATGTTTATTACCTCTAAGGGGACGATGGATAAGACAAGCCCGGAGGTGCGGAGATATATCGCCCGAAGAGCCGAGCTTTTGGGAGCCATTCGTCTGCCAGACAGTACGTTTCGTGCAAATGCAGGCACGGAGGTTACGAGCGATATCCTTATTTTACAGAAGCGAGACCGACTTATTGATGTAGAGCCAGACTGGATTTTTCTTGATACAGATGTGAGTGGGATTACCATGAACAGCTATTTTGTAAACCACCCGGAGATGGTTCTGGGCGAGATGAAGATGGAAAGCACACGGTTCGGCATGGATGCTGTCTGCAAAGCTCATCAGGATATCCCGTTATCGGAGCTGCTTCATGGAGCAGTGCGGCGGATAAATGGAGAAATTACAGAGCTTGATGATGAGATTGACCGAATTTCCGACGAACAGAACGTCTCTATTGAAGCCGACCCGGAAGTACGGAATTTTTCATTTACTCTTGTGGAGGATAAAGTTTATTTTCGAGAAAATGACAGAATGAATCTTGCGGATGTTTCTGTGACTGCAGAGAATAGAATAAAAGGACTGGTACAAATCCGAGATTGTGTCCGTAGGCTTATTCAGTATCAGACAGACGACTGCCCGGAGGAAATGATACAATCCGAACAGAAAAATTTAAATAATCTGTATGATGCTTTTACTAAAAAGTATGGTTTAATTAATAACAGAGGTAATTATCTTGCATTTGCGGCAGACGAAAGCTATTTTCTTTTATGTTCTCTTGAAGTGCTTGACGATGAGGGGAAATTTAAGAGAAAAGCAGATATGTTTACGAAGCGGACAATCAAACCGCACCGGGAAGTCACATTTGTGGAAACGGCAAGTGAAGCACTTGCGCTTTCCATAGGGGAAAAAGCCCGTGTTGATTTAGAGTATATGGCGCAGCTTACAGGTAAAACGCAGGAAAAAATCATTGAGAATTTGCGAGGGATTATCTTTAAAATTCCAAATACTGAACCTGTAAAATATGTGACTGCTGATGAATATTTGTCAGGAAATGTCCGTGCAAAACTCATTACAGCAAAAGCGGCGGCGAAGGAGAATCCAGAATATGCGGTCAATGTGGAAGCACTCCAAAAAGTCATTCCAAAAGACCTGCCTGCAAGTGAAATTTCAATTCGTTTGGGTACGGCATGGATACCAGAGGAAGATATCCAACAGTTTGTAATAGAACTTTTAACTCCCTCAAGTCATGCGGCAGGGAGAATCCGAGTGCGTTATACCGCTATAAATGGCGATTGGTTTATTGAAAATAAAAATTCCGATTTTGGAAATGTCAAGGCAGACAGTACTTATGGGACAAAGCGCGCAAGCGCTTATCGCATTATTGAAGATACGTTAAATCTGCGAGATACTCGGATTTTTGATTATGTTTATGATGAACATGGAAATAAGAAAGCTGTATTTAATGTAAAGGAGACAACAGCAGCGCAGGCAAAACAGGAGATAATTAAGCAGGCATTTCAGGATTGGATTTGGAAAGACCCGGAACGGAGAACTCGCCTTGTCCGTTATTACAACGACACATTCAACAGTGTAAGACCGCGTGAGTATGATGGAAGTCATATCACGTTTGGCGGAATCAGTCCAGAGATTACGCTCAGACCGCACCAAGTCAATGCGATTGCCCATATCCTTTATGGCGGCAACACACTTCTTGCACATAAGGTAGGAGCAGGAAAAACCTTTGAGATGGTGGCTGCGGCACAGGAGAGCAAACGTCTGGGATTATGCCAGAAATCTATGTTTGTCGTGCCGAATCACCTTGTCGGTCAGTGGGCGTCGGAGTATCTCCGACTCTATCCAAGCGCAAATATCCTTGTGGCAAGAAAGCAGGATTTTGAAACGGCAAACCGAAAGAAGTTCTGCGGCAGGATTGCAACGGGAGCTTATGACGCGGTAATTATCGGGCATTCACAATTTGAAAAAATTCCTATCAGCGAGGAACGTCAGAGGGAACAGCTCATGCGTCAGCTTGACGATATAGAACATGGGATAGATGATGTGCAGGCAACCAATGGGGAGCAGTTTACGGTGAAACAGCTTATGAAAACAAGAAAAGCGATTAAGGCAAAGCTGGATAAACTCAATGATATGAAACGGAAAGACAACGTGATAAACTTTGAAGAATTGGGTGTTGACAGGCTTTTTATAGATGAGAGTCATTTTTACAAAAACCTTTACCTGTACACGAAGATGCGGAACGTAGGAGGTATTGCCCAGACTGAAGCCCAGAAATCGAGCGACCTTTTTATGAAATGCCGTTATCTGGATGAGATTACAGGCAACCGCGGCACAGTTTTCGCAACGGGAACGCCTGTGAGCAACTCGATGGTCGAGCTATATTCCGTACAGAGATACTTACAGTATGATACTCTTGTAAGGAACGGTCTGCAACATTTTGACAGTTGGGCGTCCACCTTTGGCGAGACGGTTACGGCTTTGGAACTCGCCCCGGAGGGAACAAATTACCGCGCCAAGACGAGATTTGCGAAATTCTACAATCTGCCAGAGCTGATGCAGATGTTTAAGGAAGTGGCGGACATCCAGACTGCCGATATGTTAAAGTTACCTGTACCAAAGGTCAATTACCACAATATAAAAACCAAGCCGAGTGAGATACAGACACAAATGGTAGCGTCTCTTGCAAAACGGGCGGAGAAAATCCGGGCGAGATTGGTTGAACCACAACAAGATAATATGTTGAAAGTGACAAATGACGGGCGGAAACTTGCCCTTGACCAGCGGATGATAGACCCCATGCTGCCAGACGACCCGAACAGCAAAATAAATGCCTGTGTGGATAATATTTACCGTATCTGGGAAGAACATGCCGACACAAAAGCGGCGCAATTAGCATTCTGTGATATTAGCACACCAAAGAGCGACGGAAGTTTTAACGTCTATGATGATATGAGAGAGAAGCTTATTGCCCGTGGAATCCCTGCGGAGCAGGTGCGTTTTATTCATGAAGCAAATACCGATGCACAGAAAAAAGAACTGTTTGCGAAGGTTAGAAGCGGCGAGGTGCGAGTTTTGTTCGGTTCTACTCCGAAGATGGGCGCGGGTACGAATGTACAAGACAGGCTCATTGCCATACACAACTGCGATTGCGCATGGCGCCCATCCGATTTGGAGCAAAGACTTGGTCGTCTGGAACGTCAGGGCAATATGTTTCCAGAGGTGGAAGTTTACCGATATGTAACAGAACAAACCTTTGACGCCTACCTCTATCAGTTGGTGGAGGGAAAGCAAAAATTCATATCTCAAATAATGACGAGTAAAAGTCCTGTCCGTTCTGCTGAAGACGTAGACGAGGTGGCTCTTTCCTTTGCGGAGGTGAAAATGCTTGCTACCGGAGATGAACGGTTCAAGGAAAAAATGGGTTTGGATATGCAGGTGTCCAAGCTCCGGGTGTTAAAACAGAGTTATCTTAGCGAGCATTACGACCTTGAGGACAGAGTATTGAAATACTACCCGGAGGAGATTAAGCGGTATGAGGAACGCATTGCAGGATATGAAAAGGACGCTACACTTGCCGAAAAAAATAAGCCGCAGGGAGAGGAGAAGTTCTTCCCTATGATTTTAAAAGGGACGACCTACACTGAAAAGGCAGATGCAGGGGAGATGCTTCTTGCTGTTTGCAAAGAAAATCCATTGTCTCAGGCTGTTATGATTGGCAGCTACCGGGGATTTGAAATGGAAGTTTTTTATGATACGCTGGAGGTTCATTATTGTATGAATCTATGCGGAGCAATGAAACACAAGGTCGATTTAGGCTCTGATGCGCTTGGCAATCTGACCAGAATAGAGAATGAGATTGCAAAGCTGCCAGTAAAATTAGAAGCTGCCAAGACCAGAAAAGCAGAAACAATCGCGCAGCTTGAAACAGCAAAAACAGAGTTGGGAAAGCCGTTTGCTCTTGAGGAAGAGTTGAAAGAAAAAACAGAGCGGCTTAATAAACTCAATATTGAACTGAATCTGAATGAAAAAGATACATCCGTAATGGATGCAGAGCCAGAGCAGGGCGGTGAGACGATGGAAAGAAAAGGCACAGACAGGGAGAGATAATAAACATGCATGATGCGAGAGTGTTGTATACTTAGTGGTCTAAAAAGAAATAGCATATAGTAATTACAGGTGGAGTGGGCGACTGCTCCACCCTTTGAATATAGGAAAAACCTAGTCAAAAGTTATTTTGCCATTTTCTTTTTCAAATTCAGCAATATGTTTTTTCATCAGGACCTCCAGTTCGCGATTAGCGGAACGAGCATTATAATCAGCGACAAAACGAAACTTTTTTAACAGTTCAGCGTCGATTCTTAAAGTAAATTTTGCTATATCATTCGTCATGCCAACACCTCCATATAAGACATTATTATACTGTCAATATGACGGCAGGATTACGAAATGACGGCTGTGTGACGGCAGAAAATTTGTAGGTGAATGGTTATTCGATTTTTCCATACCGTTTTTCAAATTCAGCAATATGTTTACTCATTAGTATCATCAATTCCCTGTTGGCAGAACGAGCATTGTATTCAGCGATATAGCGAAACTTCCTTAGTAATTCCTTATTTATCCGCAGCGTAAATTTTGATTGATTTGTATTCAATTCTAACCACTTCCTTAACGGCTTAATAATGTTATTATACCGTTAAAATGACGGCTAAAATTAGATTGACGGCAAAGTGACGGCGTATTATAATTGAGGTGATAAAATTATGGAGGTGAAAATATGGATATAGGATATTGCAAATATGACTGCCTGCGTCATGAATTGTTTGAAACGTTGATTCCCGAAATGCTATATCGGGGGACACAGAAAGAGAAAGATGAATTTTTCAGTTCCATGAAACAGGATGGCGAAGCATTGCTTCGTGAAATGTATGGAATAATGTGTGAGGATGACGGAGTAGCGTATCCAGATGGAAAGATAGAGTTTGGAGTAGATGTCTTTGAGAGAGGCGGCATCAATATCCTACAGATTTTGCTTCCGCCCTATAATCCGAATATCAGCGATATTTTACGGGCATATATTCTTTTTATGAAGCGTGGGGATGGCAGGGGTACAAAAAGGTATTTTGTAATTAAGCGGTTTAAAGATGGCACCGTTTTTATTTTATATGTAAATACGGAGATGGGAGTGCTGCTGGGGGAAGAATTGACGGGGCATATTGGGGATATGGAATATGAGTTTTATAAATTAGTAAGCGATTATGTTAAAGTCTTGATTTTGGAATTAGGGATAAAATAGAAGAAAACTTAGATGATTGTATTGTATTTGTATAGGCGGTATAATGAAAGAAATGAAAAGAAACGGAGGTGAAAAAGATGTCTGATGCGTTCGGATTTGAGACATTTGTAGATGTCCACAGCAATATTTTTGAGGAATATCTGAGTTCTGTTATAGCGAAATTACCCAAAGAAAACGAGGAATACCGTGCAATACAATCCGAAATAGAAGAATTGTATGAGAAATATCCCAAAGTTTTAGACGTGTTTGATATGGAAAAATCGGCAGAGTTAAGTGGGCAGGAGTGTACAGCACTCATAAAGGTGATGGAGTTAAAGAACAAGCTTACAGATATGGAGATGCAGTCAGTGTATTTCCGGGGATGCTATGACAGCGCAGGATATATGAAAAAGGCAGGAATATTATAGAATACTATTCAAAAAAAGTGGCATCAGTGTGAGTGCAGATGTCGCTTTTTACATAATCATGAGGATAGAAAAAAACATGTTTTATATGTAATTTCCATAAAAAATGTAAAGCATTATGTAAAGTTATAGTGATAAAAGTAAAAGGAGAGACTTTAAATGATAAGTATCGTTAAATATAATAAATGTATAACTGGTGAACATAATTTTACAGAAACTAATATTGAATTATCGAAAAGTGATGTGGAAGAGCTTGATGACTATATACGAAAAGGAACACTTTTTGAAAAGATAATTGAGTTAGAGGCAATAAGTTATGAGTTATACCAAGATTTAAGACTATATCTTGAGGCTGAAAATATCAATAGAATTTTAAGGCAAAAAGGTTCTGATAAAATAAAAATTATTAGAACGAGTAATAAATTATTACTTGCCTATTGTGCTTCCGTTAAAATGTTAGTCGATAAAATTGAATCTTATATAAAACATAATTGTTCCAAAGAGGAATTTGAGAACTTTAAAAAATTTCGGTCAAAGATATATGATGAGAATATATCTTATCGTTTTATAATGCGGCTTAGAAATTATATGATTCATTATGACATGCCTATTACCATAGCAAAAGTTTCAGTTATAGATGATTGTCAGTTGTGTTTTAACAAAGAAGAGCTTTTAAAAAGTGATGTATGGAGTAAAGTGCGTGATGATATAAAAAAAATGCCAATGGAAATAGATGTGTTACCGTTACTTTCAGATATGCCGAAATTACTTAAATTAATTGTTGATGAAAGTAGATACTATTATGCACCAATAGTATCCAATGCGTGTAAAGGAATAGAAACATTTGCTAAAAAATACAATACAGAAAGTATAATGTATATTACTTATGATGAAAGTAAAGGGATAGCAAGTGGGACAATCAGTACACCACCTATGAATGTAATAGAAAAAAATTTGGCTATACTTCAACAACATCCAAGAATAAATGTCGTTTATCATATGAATAATCGTGTTTGTAAAACAGAATTAGTTCAAGCAAAATCCAAAGGTAAATAGTGCTCTTTACATAGCCGAGAGGTTTTCAGAGATTACGAAAATCCCTCGGCTTTTTCTATTTATGGAGGTGATTTTATTGAATGAAAAGTAACAGACCTTATGTACAGATTGCGCCTGAAGTGCTTGAGCAGGCAAGGCAGATGGACTTGCTGACTTATTTGCAACATTACGAACCGGGCAACTTAAAACGTGTCGCAGGCAATGTCTATTGTACCAGAGAGCATGACAGTTTGAAGATTTCCAATGGCAAATGGTACTGGTGGTCGAGGGGGTTCGGCGGCATTTCCGCGCTTGATTATCTTATCAAGGTCAAGGATTATGGATTTGTAGAAGCTGTAGAAACTCTCACAGGACAGACAAAGGCAGATTGGAAACCGATATCCATAACCCCGATTACAGATGAACCGAAAACGCTGCTCCTGCCGCCAAAGAATAAGAATTGTGATAGAGTGACGACGTATCTTTTTGGGCGCGGCATTGATTATTCTCTCATACGAGAGTGCATTGCCGATGGTATTATTTTTGAAAGCGCAGACTATCACAATGCCGTTTTTATAGGAAAAGATGAAAATGGAGTACCGAAATATGCCGCCTGTCGTGGTACAACAGGAGATTTCAAACGTGATGCATCGGGGAGTGACAAGCGGTATTCTTTCAGGATTCTTGCAAAAGAACCATGCGAATCTGTGCATTTATTCGAAGCAGCCATTGATTTACTTTCCTATGCCACCTATTTAAAGTGTACGGGAAAGGATTATCACAGGGGGAATCTGCTTTCTTTGTCGGGGGTGTATCAGCCTAAGAAAGAGATAAAAGATAGCAGGCTGCCTATTGCCCTTACTACTTTTTTGAAAGCAAATCCACAGATTAAGACTATCTATCTTCATTTAGATATGGACAGAGCAGGTCGGCTTTGTACCGCCGCGTTAAAAGAACTGTTGAAGAACGAATATAAAATCGTTGATTCTCCGCCGCCAGTCGGTAAGGATTTCAACGATTTTTTATTATCTTATCTGGGAATGGAAAGACCGAAATCTAGCAGGGAAAGGAGTGATGCACGTTGATTGTATGATGATTTTCTGCAAGGAACAGTTAATAAATTCAGTCGGAATTTATAAAAATATTGAAGCGGAAAGCGAGGAAACGATTATTGAAAGAATACAAAGCGAAGCTCAATGCCCATTATGGAAAGACTATCAGCATCTATGCCGATGACCCTGAACAGGCGGCAGAAAAACTAAAAACAATTCTTTTTGACACGGATGCAGTTCAATTTACGGAGGAAGATTTTGTTCATGGAAAAGCCGATATTAGCGATGTCCATAAGCACAGTGCGAAAGAAATGGAATCAAAAGACAGATTCTTAAAGGACGGTTGTTGTTCGGATTGTCTCTGTCAATGTGCGATATGCAGAGGATGCTGCGGCGAGGACGGATGTTAAGGAATGTCTTACCAAGCACTGAATTTGGCTATCCAAATTCGCTTGTTAGGGGATGCCCCTAATACCCCATGAATAGAACGGCGACAAGTATGCTGTCCCGCCGTAAGCGGCGCGGCGTATAGAAAGGAATCTAAGAATGAGTGAGTTCATATCTTTTGTCATCGGTACGACACTCGGCGGCATAGTCGGCGTGTCGTTTATGTGTCTTTTACAGATTAACAGGCGTTCAAGTCGGGAGGAGGGATTATATGAGAAAGAGAAACGTGCAGATACTTTTCCGGCTGAGTGAAGAAGAAGCGGAATATCTGCATAGCCTTGTGAAAAAATCAGGGCGGTCTAGGGAAGCCCTGCTGCGGTCGATGGTTACGGGCTATCGTCTCTGCGAGAAGCCAGACCCGGAGTTTTATAAGATAATGCGTGAGTTGTCCGCTATCGGTAACCGTATCAATCAGCTTGCGGCGAAAGCAAACGCACTCGGCTTTGTGGATGCGCCAATGCTGCGTGAAGAAGCCGGGAAGTGGCACAGCTTCCAGATTGACGTCCGTAAGAAATACCTGCTTCCGAAACGGGCGGCGGGTTAATGGCTGTCTGTGAAATCTGGGATGTGAAAGGCAGGCTCGACCATCCGATAGACTATGCAAAGAATCCTGTTAAGACCGCTAATCCTGATTATACGGATTCAGATTTGCAGGCAATGGGTGATGTGATGAAATATGCCACCAATGGAGATAAAACCGAGCGACAGTTTTTTGTGACAGGCATAAATTGCGACCCGACTACTGCAAGAGATGAAATGATGATTACGAAAGCACAGTTTCAGGATGAAAGTGAGATTGTATGCTATCATGCTTTCCAAAGCTTCAAGCATGGAGAGGTCACGCCAGAGCAGGCGCATGAGGTTGGAGTAAAATTGGCGGAGAAGATGTGGGGAGACAGATTTCAAGCTATTGTAGCTACACATCTTAATACGGACTGTCTGCACAACCATTTTGTGGTCAATGCTATTTCCTTTATGGATGGGAAGCATTATCACGATAATAAGAAAAACCTGCGCCTTTTGCGTCAGCGTTCGGATGAACTGTGCAGAGAGTACGAACTGTCTGTTATCGAACATCCAAGTGGCAGGAAAAAGCCCTACGCTCTTTGTCAGGCTGAGAAAAACGGTCTGCCCTGCAGGGACAACGTAGCACGTCAGGCAGTGGACGAAGCCATAAGCAAATCTTTTACTTTAAAGGATTTTGACCGGCAGTTAGCAGAGATGGGATATCGCATCAACTATAATCCGAATCGGAAATACTGGACGATTATCTGTAAGGGTTGGCAAAGACCGAAAAGGCTCTATAAGCTAGGAGAGGATTATACCAATGAGCGGATAATAGAACGAATCCGGGAAAATTCTTATGTTGTGAAATTTACAGCTTTTGCAGAGCCGCAGAAACAGGTTAAGGTTTACCGGGTGAAAGGTTCGTTAAAAAAGGCAAAGAAAATTGGTGGCTTGCGGGGACTGTATCTTCATTATTGTTATAAGCTCGGCATTCTGCCAAAAGGAAAGAAACAAAATTATGCAAGGCTCCACTATCTTCTGAAAGATGATTTAATGAAGATGGACGCCATCGCGAGTGAAACGAAGCTGCTTTGCCGCCGCCATATAGACACGGCGGAGCAGCTTTTGGAATATAAAGGCTCTCTGGAGACAGAGATACAAGAACTGACGGAACAGCGCAAGGGGCTTTACTCCCAATCCCGGAAATTAAGCGGAGAAGATGGAGAAGCAGTCAAGGCGCGTATCTCTGAAATCACGGGGCGGCTTAAAACAATCCGAAAGGAGGTCAGATTGTGCGAGGGAATAGAAGCCCGAAGCGACGCCATCAAGGAAAAAATAAATGTCGTAAGGGCAGATGAGAAGAAAGAGAAAAGAAAGGAGCAGATGAAAGATGAATACAGGAGGAGAAGCGGCAGAACAAATCGTTCGAATGAGCTTGGAGGGATTTGAGGTTGCCGCAAGAATCTCAGGCGCAGGCGCGAAGAATATTGCTGTCCTCTTATATTCCATTTTAAAGGAAGAACAAAAGACCAAAGGAAAAGCGAGGCTTACGTCTATGCTCCGCTCTGGGAAAGAGCTGAAAGTTTTTACCGTAAAGAGCGGCGATTTGAAAAAGTTTACACAGGAAGCAAAGAAATACGGTGTCCTTTACTGTGTTTTGGCAGACCGGGGCAACAAAGACCCTGACGCAGAGGTAGACGTCATCGCCCGTGCAGAGGACGCGTCAAAAATCAGCCGCATTGTAGAACGGTTCAACCTTGCTTCAGTGGATACCGCGGCTATTGTAACAGAAGCGGAGAAGTCGAGAGACGTTAAAGATGTAAGTTCAAGCCAGCCAGACATCAGTGTGCAGGAAAAAGCAGAAAAAGATAAGCTGTTAGATGTTTTGATGGGAAAACCTGTCCAGAAAGAGGAGAAGGCGCCAAACCCCTCGGTGGCAAAGACAGAAAAATCCCCTCTGTCCGCGCCTATCTCAGAGCGGCAAAGGAAATCCGCAGAGGGGGTTACTATGGCTAAAGAAGAAAAGCCTTCGGTCAGGGAAGAACTGCGGAAGATTAAAGAAAGCCGTAAGGATAAGGAAGCAGGAGCGACGTCTGTAAAGGAGCGGGACTCTGATAAAGGAAACCGGAATAAGCCCGCGGGCAAAACGGAACATAAGCAGCCCAAGAAGCGCAGGCGGAAACCAAAATCGAAAGGAGCAAGATAAATGAGTATCTATGAAGTATTCAGCAGCGGCGGCAGAACCTTTGATAAAGCGGGATGGGCTGCCGAGAAGCAGTTACAGCGGAAAGAAGCATATGAGAGGATTGATAGTACCTGTACACAGATGATGGCAGATGGCGGCGCTTTCCGTCAATACCTTGATGTGCAGGGGCATTTTGACCGTTATTCTGTCAACAATGCAATCTTAGTTGCGGCGCAGATGCCTGAAGCAACACAGCTTAAAGATTACAGCAGTTGGAAAAAGAACCGCATCTATGTGGATAAGGGCGCGCAGAAAATCACTATCCTTGAGCCGGGGAAAGAATACAGGCGTGACGATGGCACGACTTCCGTTGGCTATAATGCTAAAGTAGTATATGATATTTCCCAGACTTCGGCAAAAGACAGTCAGCAGGCGCGAGAGCAGAAATCTATGCGCGAGCTTGCGGCGGCTATGATTGACGCAAGCCCCGTCTCTTTTGCGCCTGTCTCCGACCTTGAACTGCCCGCCTTTTATGATAAGGAACAGCAGACCATTTTTATCCGTACAGGTCTGAGCGAGGAGCAGCTATTTGTAAGCATGGCAAAGGAAGTGTCGGCGGCAGTGTTTGATTTTAAATATAAAGAAAATCGTGATACCTCGGAGTTTAAATCGTTCTGTGTCGCTTATATGGTCAGTTCCCGGTATGGCGTAAATACAAAAGGATTTGATTTCAGTCAGCTTCCGAAAGAATTTGCCGATATGGATGTGCAGGCATTTAAAGGAGAACTTGGAAAGATGCGGGATGTTCTGGGGGAGGTTCAGAACGATATGTATAAGAGTCTTGAGAAAAATAAACCTGCTAAGTCTAAAGAGCAGGAACGATAGGAGGCGCGGCAAGTGAGAGAAGAACGTTACCATCTGGATTTGGATAAATATGATAGGAATATTATGCTCAACGCATTAAATACTCTGCGTAGTGAGCAGGTCAGGGAGGAACGCCCCACCGACCCTGTGGATGATTTGATTATCAGAGTGTCCAAAGCTCCAATAAAAAAGATAAAGGTTATGCCGTGCAGGTGCAATGAAGAACGGTGACAGTTTTAAGGAGGGACTAATCCTTTCTTTTTGTGGTATTGTTCCTGTTGTGTGGCTTGCCCTGCTGACAGCTCCTTATGTCAGCGGCGGCGTCGTGGAGATTGTGCAAAATCTGTCGGCGGCGGTCAATACGCCGTTTTCTATAACGGTATGTAGGGATAGTGCAAAGACTGTCCTTATTTTTTTACTTGCCTATGGCATGGGAATCGGCGTTTATATATCCACACGCAGGAATTACCGCAAGGGGGAAGAACATGGTTCTGCAAAATGGGGCAGCGCAGGGGCTTTAAATAAAAAGTACCGGGATAAAGAATTGTCGGAAAATAAATTGCTGACCCAGAATGTCCGCATCGGACTTGATGGGAAGAAGCACCGCAGGAACCTGAATGTTCTTGTAGTCGGCGGCTCTGGCGCGGGCAAGACAAGATTTTTCTGCAAGCCGAATGTGATGCAGTGCAATACGTCAATGGTCATCTTAGACCCGAAAGGCGAGATTGTCCGGGATACGGGAAGTCTGCTTGAGAAGAAAGGATATGAGGTGCGTGTCCTTGATTTAATCAATATGCACCGAAGCCATTGTTATAATCCATTTGTATATTTAAGGAACGATAACGATGTGCAGAGATTGGTTACGAATCTATTTAAGGCGACCACGCCAAAAGGAAGCCAGTCGCAAGACCCATTTTGGGATACGGCGGCGAGTATGCTGCTCTTATCACTGGTGTTCTATCTGAAATACGAAGCTCCGCCAGACGAGCAGAATTTCCCGATGGTGATGGAGCTGCTTCGTGCGGGAGAGGTTAGAGAGGATGATGACAGCTATGTAAGTCCGCTTGACGAATTATTTGACCGTCTTGAGACGGTGAACCCAGAGCATATCGCTCTCAAGTATTACAGGGACTACCACAGTGGAAGCGCAAAGACCTTAAAGAGCATCCAGATAACCCTTGCCGCAAGGCTTGAGAAGTTCAATCTGGAGAGTCTTGCAAGCCTTACAGCTACGGACGAGCTTGATTTGCCGTCTTTAGGCGAGAAGAAAGTTGCATTGTTCGCATTGATACCTGACAATGACACGAGCTTTAATTTTCTTGTGTCGCTTTTATATACGCAGTTATTCCAGCAGCTATTTTATCTTGCCGACCATAAGTACGGCGGGAGCCTGCCTGTGCATTGCCAGTTCATTATGGATGAGTTTGCGAACGTCAGTTTGCCAGACGATTTCGATAAGATACTGTCGGTCATGCGTTCAAGGGGCGTGTCAGTGTCAATCATCCTGCAAAATCTGGCACAGCTTAAAGCTCTGTTTGAGAAACAGTGGGAGAGCATTGTCGGGAATGCTGATGAATTTCTCTATCTGGGCGGCAACGAGCAAAGTACACACAAGTTTGTGAGCGAGCTGCTTGGGAAAGCCACCATAGATACAAATACTTACGGCAAAAGCTCTGGACGAAACGGTAACTATTCTACCAATTATCAGATTTCAGGGCGCGAGCTTTTAACCCCGGACGAGGTGCGTATGCTTGATAATCGCTGCGCACTTCTTTTTGTAAGAGGGGAACGCCCGGTGATGGATTTAAAATATGATATTTTAAAACATCCCAATGTGAAACTGACAACTGACGGAGGTATGCAGCCATATATTCACGGCGAGCCGATGCAGGCAGTCGCAACGCTTGTGTTTGACAGAGACGCATTAAAGAACGCCGAAAACGTTACGTCTGTCAGCACTTCCTACGAACTTCTGTCCGAGCAGGACTTAGAAGAAATATTCAATTTATAAGGAGGATTTACCCTATGAAAATTTTTAAGAAGAATGAAAAAAACGTAAAGAAAGAAACTTCAAAGCTGCCGATGGGCAGAAAAATCAGAAAGGCATTCGCCGTATATGCTGTAATTGTATTCTGCATGACGTTCGGTACGCTTACGGTCTTTGCTACCAGTGACCCGATTGCGGTCGTCAACAACTTGTCTAATTTCATTTTTGGTCTGATAAGGGCGGTAGGAATGATTATGCTCGGTTTTGGAATCGTGCAGGTGGGCTTGTCTCTGAAATCCCATGACCCGTCCCAGAGGGCAAATGGTTTCCTTACACTGGCGGGCGGCGTTGTCATTACCTTTGCAAAAGAGATTCTTACACTTATTACGGGTTAAGAGACAATACGCTGGAATCCAGAAGTGAAAGACACGGGATATGCGGCAGACGCTTAAGTTAGGACTGCTCCATATCCCGATTAAATTAGAGGGAGGTGGTCGAATGTCTGATAACTGGGTAGTACAGAATCTGGAGAATGCCCTGAACACATGGAATGAGAAACTGGCAGAGATATGGCAGCTCATTACCCAGTCCCCGGAACAGTTCAAGGGCGGGGCGATATGGAAAGTGATTATAAACATTCACGGGGCGTTACAGGCTATCGGGCTTGCGTTGCTTGTGCTGTTCTTTGTTGTGGGTGTCATGCGTACCTGCGGTGATTTCGCGCAGGTTAAGAAGCCTGAACATGCTGTGAAACTATTTATCCGATTTGCCCTTGCAAAAGGCGCGGTAACTTACGGATTGGAATTGATGATGGCGTTATTCAAGATTATGCAGGGGGTGATTTCCACTATAATGAATGCGGCGGGCGTGGGTGCGGTGCAGCAGACAGTATTGCCGTCGGAGATTGTGGCAGCCGTAGAGGACTGCGGATTTTTTGAGAGTATCCCTTTGTGGGCGGTGACGCTCATCGGAAGCCTGTTTATTACAGTGCTGTCATTTATTATGATAATGTCGGTGTACGGCAGATTTTTTAAGCTCTATCTCTACACGGCTATTGCCCCTGTGCCATTGTCAAGCTTTGCGGGAGAGCCGAGCCAGAGTGTGGGCAGGAGCTTTATCAAGAGTTATGCCGCCGTATGCCTTGAGGGGGCTATTATTGTACTTGCCTGTATCATCTTTTCTGAGTTTGCGGCATCTCCGCCTGTGGTAAAGCCTGATGCGGCGGCGGTCACAATGGTATGGGGATATATTGCGGAGCTTGTATTTAACATGCTTGTCCTTGTGGGCGCAGTTAAGATGGCAGACCGTGTTGTACGTGAGATGATGGGATTGTAGGGGAGGTGAAACTATTTGGAAGTTAAGATAAATAAGGAAATCCGCAATTATACGGAATCCATGTTTTTCGGACTGTCATTAAGGCAGTTTCTTTTCTCTGTCTTTGCCTGTGGCGTTGCAGTGGGGCTATTCTTTCTGCTTCATGAGAAGTTCGGAACGGAGACTTTGAGCTGGATGTGTATTCTGGGGGCATCGCCATTCGCGGTAATGGGATTTGTCAGATATAACGGTATGACTGCGGAGCAGTTTATATGGGTGTGGATAAAGTCGGAGTTCATTATGCCGAAGAAACTTTTGTTCCTGCCAGAAAATCTATATTACGAAGCAATGAAAAATGTCATGGAAGCACATGAGAACGGAACGCCTGCCGTGAAAGATTCCCGTAAGAAGCGAAAACGCAGAGCGGCAAGACGTAAAGCGATGAGAAAGAGAAGAAAACGGGTTAAGAGAGCAAAAAGAAATCAAAGAAAACGTAAGGGAGGAAGAGTATGATTAAGACACTTAGAAATCTGTTCAAGCAGGACAAGGAGAAGTTTGTCGTACCCAAATCAGTACAGGCGGTTATCCCATTGAAAACAGTCTGGGAGGACGGCATTTTTCTTGTCGGCAAAAATAAATATGCAAAGACCTTTAAGTTTGAGGATATCAACTATGCAGTGGCGAGCCGTGAAGATAAGGAAGCTATGTTCCTTGAATATTCAGAGCTTTTGAATGCGCTTGACAGCGGGGCGACTACAAAAATCACTATTAATAACCGACGCCTGAATAAAGCGGATTTTGAACAGACTATCTTAATCCCATTGGCACAAAAGGGTGGGAAAGCTGCCGACGATGGTCTGGACAGATATAGAAAAGAGTACAATAAAATGCTTCTGGATAAAGCAACCGGGGCTAATTCTATCGTGCAGGATAAGTATGTGACTATCTCCGTCTGTAAAAAGAATATTGAGGAAGCAAGGAATTATTTTGCGCGTGTGGGCGCAGACCTTATCGGGCATTTTAACCGTCTGGGTTCCAGATGTACGGAGCTTGACGCGTCGGATAAGCTGCGGATTTTCCATGACTTCTATCGTACGGGCGAGGAGACGGCTTTTCGTTTTGATATGGTACAGACCATGCGTAAAGGTCATGACTTCAAGGACTTTATCTGCCCTGATACCTTTGAGTTTGAAAAGGATTATTTTCGGATTGGAGACAGATATGGGCGTGTTATTTTTCTAAGGGAATATGCCGCCTATATTAAGGACAGCATGGTCGCAGAGCTTTGTGAGCTGAATCGTAATATGATGCTTTCCGTTGACGTTGTTCCTGTTCCCACGGATGAAGCCGTAAGAGAAGTGGAGAACCGTCTGCTCGGTGTAGAAACCAATATAACAAACTGGCAGAGAAAGCAGAATCAGAACAATAACTTTTCCGCCGTTATCCCGTATGATTTGGAGCAGCAGAGAAAGGAAAGCAAGGAGTTCCTTGATGATTTAACGACCCGCGACCAGAGGATGATGTTTGCGGTGATTACGATGGTGCATACCGCAGACAGCAAAGAACAGCTTGACAATGATACGGAAGCTCTTCTGACTACAGTCAGAAAGCATCTGTGCCAGTTTGCCGTGCTGAAATATCAGCAGATGGACGGTCTGAATACCGCGCTGCCTTTTGGCGTGAGGAAGATAGACGCTCTGCGCACCCTTACGACGGAGAGCCTTGCAGTGTTTATTCCTTTCCGGGTACAGGAAATCTATCATAAGGACGGCGTGTATTATGGGCAGAATGTTATTTCTAAAAACATGATTATTGCAAACCGCCGTCATTTGCTGAATGGTAATTCCTTTATTCTCGGCGTATCTGGCGCGGGTAAGTCCTTTACGGCGAAAGAGGAGATGACAAACATTATTCTGACCGACCCGAATGCCGATGTAATTGTTATAGACCCCGAAAGAGAATATTCTCCGCTTGTGAAGGCGATGCAGGGCGAGGTCGTCCACATTTCCGCAACAAGTGAGAATCATATTAATGCAATGGACATGAACTCTGATTATGGCGACGGCGCGAACCCGGTCATCCTGAAATCAGAGTTTATTTTATCTTTATGCGAGCAGCTTATCGGCGGCGCAAGTCTGGGAGCTAAGCAGAAATCTATCATTGACCGCTGTACGGCAAGCGTGTACCGCTATTATCAGCAGGGGAATTATATGGGAACGCCGCCGACCTTGCAGGATTTCCGTGAGGAGCTGTTAAAGCAGAATGAACCAGAAGCGCAGGAAATCGCCCTTGCGATTGAGTTGTTTACGGACGGTTCATTGAATACCTTTGCAAAGCATACCAACGTGGATACGCATAGCCGCCTTATCTGCTATGATATTTTGGATTTGGGGAAACAGTTACAGCCGATTGGTATGCTCGTGGTGCTTGACAGTATTCTGAATCGTATTACGACGAACCGGGCGAAAGGCAGGAATACGTTTATTTTCATTGATGAAATTTATCTGCTGTTCCAACATGAGTATTCGGCAAACTTCCTCTTCACCCTCTGGAAACGTGTGCGTAAGTATGGCGCGTACTGTACTGGAATTACACAAAATGTGGACGACCTTTTGCAGAGCCATACGGCGAGGACGATGCTTGCCAACAGTGAATTTATCATTATGCTGAATCAGGCGTCTACGGACAGGATTGAACTGGCAAGGCTTCTTAATATCTCTGACCTTCAGATGAGCTATATTACAAATGTGGGAGCAGGTCAGGGACTGCTTAAGGTGGGAAGTTCTCTTGTGCCGTTCGTCAATAAATTTCCGCGTAATACGGAACTGTACAGGCTGATGACAACTCGTTTTGGGGAAAGTTAGGAAATACTCTGCGGATATATATTTACGCCCTAAAAGCAGGGCGGAATGAAGGAAAGGAGATGCTTCTATGTCTGATATACGGTTTCGCAACGCCGCCCATCGGGATTTTTTTCTGGAAAATATGATGAAATGCAAGGTCAACGATTGTTACCACCGGGCATTTTTCTATGTGATGGGGATTGCGGAGGAAACACGGAAAAATATTAATGCTATGTTTGATTTTAAGAATGATTGGATTGAGCCGGAGGGGATGCACGGAGGATGGCAGACGAGCGGCACGGTTAGAGTCTGCAATCTTGCTTTCAACCTCTGGAATGGTTACGCCGAGGAGGGGCGTGAGAAGAACTTTACGCCAGAGGAATTGTTTTGCTGCGAGTTCGCTCCATATTTTATGGAAGGTATTAAGGTGAGGTATCCAGAATATTGCAGAGAGCTTTCAGCGCCAAAGAGACAGCCAGAACATACCCGGTAAAATATAAGGATAAATATTGTGTGGATATACAATTATTCCAGAAAACGGAGAACTTATAGAGAAAGGAATCGTTTATGAACAGGAAAAATTATAAAGCTATTATTTGCATCATCGCCGCCGTTTGCCTGTTAGGTGCGGCGGTTTTTTGTGGTTTTCATATCTATTATCATTATGTGCAGATAGACGAGCAAACAGAAGCCTTTGCTAAAATTGCCAAAGTTGTAGCAAACGCGCCAGAGGAAGAACCGCGTCCAAAAGATAAACCTGTCAGCGAGGGGGAAGATGTTTTGGCAAAGTATAAGGAGCTGTACTTACAGAATGAGGACATGGCAGGTTGGATTTCTATTGCGGATACGACAATCAATTATCCTGTGATGCAGTCTAAAAATAATCCGAATTTTTACCTGAAGCATAATTTCACAAAAAACTACAGTGATTTGGGCGTGCCATATATTCAGGAAAATTGTAATCCTGTAGAAAGTGACAACCTGATTCTGTATGGACATCATATTAAAGGCGGCGGGATGTTCGGAGCGTTGGAGAGTTATAAGGATAAGAAATTTTACGAAAAGCATACGATTATCCAGTTTGATACGCTTACTGAACAAGGGGAATACGAAATCATCGCTGTATTCAAAACAGCAGCGTATAGCTCGGAGGGCTACCGTTACTATGACTTTGTAGATGCGGAGCATGAAAGGGAATTTGACGCATATGTGGGGAAATGCAAGGAGCTTGCATTGTATGATACAGGAGTGACGGCTGAATATGGAGACAAGCTTATTACTTTATCGACCTGTGAATATTCAGAAAAAAACGGCAGACTCGTAGTCGTGGCGAAAAAGGTGAAATAATGTGACCGTAAATCCTCTGGGAAAGGAGGTTTTGCATGGCTGATATTAAGACTAGAGATGCGGTCAAAGGAACGATAAAAACTTTAGATAAAGCCGCCGTAGCCAGCGAGCGTATGAAGTCTGCTTATACAGGAGTAAAAGGAAAGACAGAGCAGGGATGTTATGTAGAGGAAAATTCCCCGGAAGAGTACGCATCGGACAAAGCCTTTCACGCAATGGGGCGTATCAGAGGCGAGAGTATGAGACAATTTAACAGGCGGGGACAGAAGTCTGTCCAGAGTACCAGAGAGAACATCGGTAAGGCAAGGGATAAGATAACGGATTTTAAGGTAAAGCAGGCAGAGAAGGTTGTTAAGCAGAAAAAAACACAGGCGGCTGCAGAGCAGAGCGGCTCACAGATTCGTCTCGGAATTGCGAGCCGCCCTTCTGTTTCGGATATGCATGTCCAGACCGAACTTTCCCAGACAGGGACAAACCAGTTGATAAAGACCCGGCAACAGGGAAAGAGGACAATCAAGACTACCGCCATAAATGCGGAAAAGACAATAAAATCTACAACAAAGGGTACAGTTAAGGCGGCAGAAAAAGGTGTAAAAACTGCCCGGACTACTTCTAAATCAGCAATTAAGACCGCGGAAGAAACAGCGAAGGCAGCACAAAAAGCTATGAAAGCATCTGCAAAAACTACCCAGAAAGCAGCCCGCGCAGCAAAATCTACAGCGAAAGCAACAGCAGAAGTTGCAAAGGCAGCGGTCAGGGTAAGCGTATCCGCTGTTAAGGGAATTATCGCAGCTACAAAGGCTCTGGTTTCGGCTCTTATTGCAGGCGGTTGGATTGCGGTTCTAATAGTCATAGTAGTAGTTCTGCTTGGCTGTGCGTTGTCCTTGTTTGGCGGAGGCAGCGGCAGTAACGCTTATATCCCGGTCAGCGCAGAAGTGCGGGCTTATGAGCCGCTGATACAGAAATATGCAAAGCAGCATGGTATTCCTGAATATGTAGAACTTGTTAAAGCAGTGATGATGCAGGAATCGGGAGGAAAAGGAAACGACCCCATGCAGGCGTCCGAATGTGGATACAATACCAGATATCCCAACGCTCCGAATGGTATCACTGACCCAGAGTATTCCATCAATATCGGTATCCAGAATCTGGCGGCGTGTTTAAATGCTGCCGGGGTAAAAAATCCGATAGATATGGATAATATTAAACTGGCATTGCAGGGTTATAATTTCGGTAATGGGTATATTTCGTGGGCAAAGACTAACTACGGCGGTTATTCTTATGCGAATGCGGTAGAGTTTTCCGCTATGCAGGCAGAAAAGCATGGTTGGAGCAGCTATGGAGATACACAATATGTCGCCCATGTGTTACGCTACTATCCATATGGACGGGCTTTTACAGGCGGCGGCAATCAGGCGATTGTAGAAGTTGCTTTGACGCAGCTTGGAAATGAGGGCGGTCAGCCTTACTGGTCGTGGTATGGCTTTGGCGGACGTGTGGAATGGTGCGCCTGTTTCGTATCATGGTGCGCCGACCAGTGCGGCTATCTGGAGAGCGGAATTATTCCCAAATTCTCTCTTTGCTCGGATGGCGTGGACTGGTTTAAGAAAAATGGGCAGTGGCAGAATAAGAATTATGAGCCGCAGACAGGCGACCTGATTTTCTTTGATTGGGGAAACAACGGAACAATCGACCATGTGGGAATTGTGGAGAAGTGCGAGAATGGCAGAGTTTATACTGTAGAGGGTAATTCTGGGGATGCTTGTAAGCAACAGAGCTATTCTGTTGGGAGTAATTCAATTTATGGATATGGTGTGGTTGCCTATTGATATTGTTACAGTTATGGAGAGTGGAATAATCACCTTATTTGTAAGGAGTTAAAGGTAATTAGGTGGGATTAGTATAGCATAAAAGAAGAGTAATCCCCAAAGAACAGTTATTCTTTGGGGATTGCATCGTTTGTTTGTAATTAATTATTATATTAACTGAAATTTTTATAGGTTTTATCAAAAGCGGATATTTTTAGTGAAATATATTTCAATGACCTTGCTTCACTGTTGCTAAGCTGTGATTATTTCTATAAAAAATTCAAGCTTTATAAATTTTGTTTCCTCTCAAGGATATTAATCGAATAAATATTTATATGCAATTCTATTTTCAAAATCACTCCCAAATCCCAATTGTATTCTCTTTTCATCATCTTTGCTCCAAAATTCAGTTTTATGCTGCAATAGTATTTCTCTATAAGTATCGCTATTAATAAAATTGCACCACATATAATCTGCAGAAGTTATCTTGTTGTAATTAAAAGTATCGGGATTAAATAAAAAATCAAGATAATCGGATTCCTCTGTATATTGTCTTAAAAATTCTATATCTTCCAAAAGTGATATATGCCCAACTAATAGCAGTACCAACAGAGCTTCAATAACTTCTTTGAGATGATCTGGATATGTATAATAACCGGTAGTTTTACTGTATTGAACCATTTTATTATTGAAATACATTTTTACTTTATCATCAAAAATAAATATTCCACTTTCTATATATGTATATATTTCTGAAACTAAATTTTCACTTATATTGTTTTTTATCCAGTTCTTCCAATAATTGTTATCATATTCAAGCAATATATTACGAAAAATAAATGCTAAATAGCATTTGTCGCGATTATTTTCATTGCTGGTAATCATTTCTGTGCAAACATTATAAATAGATTTATTAGCATGAATAGATATTTTTTCAACTAGTTTCTCATATGACATCTTGCCGTCAAGAGCTTCCTTTATTAATTGCTTGTTTATCATTAGTGATAATAATGTTTCATAATTATTATCGTTATTATCATAATGTTTTTGAACATATATCCATATTGCGTTTAAACAGTTGCCAAGCATTCTAGTACTTATAGATTCGTCTGGTTCGACTAATCTAATGAATGATGCTAAAATACGTTGTCTTTGTTTCTTCGTTAGTTCAATCAATGAAATAAGCTTGACAAATACTTTTAATTGTTCATCCAAATATAAATTCCAATAATTGCGCATAGAAACGCAGAAATTCTGAAAAATCTCTGCTATATCTACATTATCGTTGATTATAACTTTGAAAACCTTATAATGAATTAACCAACTATTGAAATTTTTATATGTTGTGTGCTTTACAATCATATCAATATCAATAATGTCTATTGGATATGTAGTTACGTTTGTTCTATCGATTCCATTGTTTGAAAATTGATATTCGTCTGGATAGTAAGTACATAAAATTGCCTTGATATATGGTTCGCATATACTATTAACGTTATTGAACCAGTCCAACATAAGATGATTTTTCTTATAAAACTTGTAATAATCATATACTATACTTTGTAAGTCAAACAAATCACCATATATAGTACCTCCACTCTTGATCATGGTCGATTTTTTCATATAGTATTCTTCGTG
This sequence comes from Lachnospiraceae bacterium, assembly GCA_910576335.1. Classification (GTDB taxonomy): domain Bacteria; phylum Bacillota; class Clostridia; order Lachnospirales; family Lachnospiraceae; genus CAPEBR01. The sequence goes on along the minus strand of CAJTIU010000034.1, from coordinate 10,267 downwards.
CTTAATCAAATAATTGTTCAAAGTACTTAATATTTCCCCATTATTGACACTCATTTTTCTTATAGTATCAAATGCTGTACTTTGATGAGATGCGCTATCTAAAAAGTCTGTAAATTCTTTCCATATTTCTTTATTATTATTATTAAAATTTAGGAGGCGCAAAGAAATCCTATTATATTCAAATATTGCTATAATTAGCTTTTGGTCAAGAGATAAATCATGGTAATCAAATCCCTTTACTTGTTTTTTAATTCCATCCATAATTTCAGCTAATTTGTCACTGGTTCTATATACTAAAGAGTAATAGTATGCTTTTTCTAACTCATTATTATTATTATTTACAATATTAAGTATTTCTTTGTATTGGTTTTTTAGGGACATTTCGAATAAAATATCTTTTTGAATACCATAATCCTCAATAGCGTAAAAATCAGAAGGATGTTTAGTGTATTGGATTCCATATAAACCTGCTTTTATGAAGTTTTTTTTAATTGCTTTGGACGAATCATTTTGAAAAATAGATTTCAATAAGTTATATTCATTTATATCTGAAAAATGAAGCATTGAATTTACAACTTTGACAGGATGTGAAAATTGACAAGCCTTAATCAAATCGGTATAACTTACAAACTTAAATGCATCAAATTGTGATAAAATATTTAACAATGATTGTTTCAATGCAATTTGTCTATTGCTAAAATATGGTAGTTTGTCATCATATAAATATTTCAAAAACGTGAATAGTGATTGCCCCTGTTCTGACTTAAGCGAACTGCATCGGGTGTTTTTTTTCATATCTTTATTTAATTGTGATAAATTAATAAGTTCTACACCTTTATTTTTCCAGTATTGAGTTTGCCTTTCTGGATTTGATACGCTATTTACAACCAAATAGTGCGGCGAACGCTTTTCGATGCCTTTATCTTTCACAAAATAGTCTATATAACTCATAATTAAACTTAAATTGTTATCGTTTAGTGAGTATCCAATGAACAGAAATGTTTTATCAATAAGTAACGACTTTATATAAGTTTCCATGAGAATGTGATTTTGTGAATATTTCAAATAGTCATCTTCCTTAAGAACAATTTGTTTTATTTCATCTATATCACCATGCATTTTTATTATATAACGACGCCCATTCTGTTCAAGTAAATCTTTATCACTTTTTATTACAGTATAATTCCCAACATTAGGATTGAACACATCTTCGAGCAAATGGTCGTAATTAGTTGTTATTATATGTTCTGGATTCAATTGGATTATTAATTCATCAATTTCGTTAGAAATATATGATTGGCAAAATCTTTTTTTTAGAAAATCATAATATTCATCTTCTCCTTTAGTATCAACAAAATACTGTGGAATTTTTAAAAATTCATCAGAAGAAAAGTTGTATTTCCATGGACATTTATTGTCTAAATTACAAACCATGTATCCCTCTTTACATTCAGAGGAATATTCGTGCTTCAATATACATTTTTTACAAATATCATCATAGTTTATTTTTATAGCAATATCTCTTATAAGTTCCCACCAAGAACACACGCCAGAATTTTTTGAAACACCTGCACCTACAAAAATAACCATTTTATTTTGCTTGTTTATTTTTCTTATTTTTTCAATTTGTGAAATGATTTTATTCATATTTACCTCATCCTGAATTATTCACAGAACAACATCAACTGCTGAAATCCGCATAGTTACTGTATTTTAATTGATTATCGCTTTTCACCTTTAAGTGAATAGAAAAAGACCTCTATTTGTGGTGAAATTTAGGTGTTAGATCCAAACAAATATCCCGAAAAGAAGATCTCTCTATGGATATTTTAAACACCATAAGCTTAGAAAGCAATAGTCAAATTAAAATGAATTTTGACGGAGGTGATTTATCCTCCGATGCAGGACTTCTCCTGTTCAAGGAGTTCCTGTTTAAGATTTGAGCGCTTAAGCTCATCAACCGCATGTTCAAAACTAATGATACTGTCTGGTTCCGCATTCATAAGGATGATACGAATCTGATGCAGGTAATCTATCAGATTATCAGCGCCTACTTTGAAGGATGACTGTGCAGACGAACTGATAATCGAACCTAGACAGATATTTTAGAAAAAGACGCTCTGGCATCTCAGCCTACCCTGTCACGCTTTTTTAACCGCATGGATGAAGATATACTCTGCCAGTTAAACCAGCTTATCCGTGAGCTCCGCAAAGTTATCTATTCTATAAAGAAACTGGAATTCATGCTTTTTGATATGGATTCCACACTTTTTAACACCTACGGAAATCAGGAGGGGGAGGGGTTCAACTACCATTATCAGGCGCATGGCTAACACCCGCTGTTGTGTTACGATGGACTGACCGGCGACCTGCTAAAAGTACAGCTTCGTGACGGCACCATGTATTGTAGCAAAGAGACGGATATTTTTATGGAGTCCCTTCTGGATGAATTTCTCTGTGATTTTCCTAGGCTGCCGCTTTATCTCCGCGGCGACAGCGGTTTTGCGTCACCGAACCTGTGCGAAGTCCTTGAAGATAAAAACTGCAGATATGCCATCCGGCTCAAGGAGAATGCAAAACTCCGTGAATTCGCAGAGGACGAAGATCAGGCGTAGTACCGTGCAGCGAAATCAAACCAGGTGGATTATGCCGCCCTGTATGGGGAATTCCTGTATCAGTCCGGTTCATGGAGCCATCCTCGCAGAGTAGTGTTCAAAATCGAAAAGCCGTACAGCCAGATGGTTCACCTGTATACCTTTATTGTCACAACAGTGGAAATGGAGTCTTATCAGGTAATCCGGTTTTATTGCGGCAAGCGAAAAATGGGAAATTTCACCAAAAAAGGCAAAAGCGGTTTTGACTTTGCCTCTGTAAGCAGTTTCTCCAAACTGGTAAATGCAAACCGCCTCCTGATCCACGCATTAGCTTATAATCTCTTCCATTGGTTCAGACGATTGGCTCTTGCTGTCAGCATGAGAAAATAGCGCATAGATACCATTCGTTTCAAACTGCTGAATCATAATTGCTGCAAGAGTGGTAAGATCAGCACGATACAAATATTTCAAACTGTGCAGCAGTTGTCCCTACAAGAAAGAATTCTACGAGACACTGGAAAATATCCGCAACCTGCAGCCACAGTTGGAATAACAGCAGCTGTTAACGAACCTTGACAACCACAATACACTTTAAACTTCTCACAGGAGAAGGCTGCCCTTTTTTAGGCTGTCTTCTGGCAGGGTGAGGTATTAAGAGTGACTGTAATGGTAGTTGCGGCAGATTTTATGTGTGGTTATACTGCCGTGAATAATTCGGGATTAGAGAATCATCGCATGCAAAATAGGTATATAGCTTATTTTATAAAGGATTATTGGGTAGAATTGGAGTTTGAGGAGGATGAGATTGAAGTGTTTTATTTACCAGAGCGGTAAGAACTATTATATCATTGAAAATTATTGATTTTTGCCGGGGAAATACAAAAGAACTTGCAAAATTTTCTCACAGGGAATATGCTATTGGTAGAGTACAAACAGGTGCATGAAAGAAGAATATGCAGAGATAGATGAAAGATAATGTGAAGGGAGTACCTGTGTGGTAATAAATATTCAAGATGATATATTGAAAATTCAGGCAATAGGTCTTTTAGACAGAATGCTTGCAGATAAAACGACAAAGAAGAATATCATGTGGGCTACAGATGCCTATGGATTGTTGGGAAATGAATATTCTCGTGATAAAGAGATTACAGCAGATTTGATTTCCGGTGTAAATGCAGGTGTGATAAAGACCAGAGCAAGGAAGGCGATGGAGCAACAGTCAGAACGTACAAAAGCTCACGCAGAGGTTTTTACCCCGCTATGGGTTTGTAATATGATGAATAACCATATTGATGAGGTTTGGTTTGACAGGAGAGATGTATTTAATAAGAATGGAGAGCCAACGGAACATATAGAGTTTCAGAAAGATACGGACTGGAAAAAATATGTGGATTCAAGACGACTTGAAATTACTTGCGGCGAAGCGCCCTATCTGGTTAGCCGATATAATGTAGAAAGTGGCGAGTATATTCCCGTATATAGGCGCATCGGAATCTTGGATCGCAAACTTCGGGTTGTACAAGAAAATGTACAGACAGAGTCGGAATGGTATAAATGGGTAATCAGAGCATTCCAAGCGACATATGGGTATGAATTTCAGGGAGATAACCTCTTGATTGCGAGAGTTAATCTGCTGATGACTTATGATGAGTATTTGCAGGAATATTGGAATCGGAAACCTACAATGAATGAGTTGAAAAAGTTAATCAATATTATCACGTGGAATATTTGGCAGATGGATGGTCTTACAGGTACGATTCCGTATAGTAAGGCTGAAGAGCAGTATCGGCAGATGACGCTTTTTGAGGTTTATGGAATGGGAACAGAGAAAAAATCGGAAAATAAACAGCCATTGTGCAGGATTTATGATTGGCGAGGCGATAAAAGTTTAGAATTTCTATCCTTACAGGGAAAGGAGGAGTAGAGATGAAGTTTGATTTTATTATCGGAAATCCACCGTATCAGGATGAGGCTATTGGTGATAACAAAACCTTTGCACCGCCGATTTATCATAAGTTTTTAGAAAATGCTTATGGTGTTGCAGATGTTGTTGAGATGATACATCCTGCTCGATTTTTATTTAATGCTGGAAATACACCGAAACAATGGAATGCAGAAATGTTGGCTGACCCTCATCTAAAAGTGCTTCATTATGAGCAGGATAGTAGTAAAGTATTTGGCAATACGGAAATTAAAGGGGGTATTGCTGTTACTTTACATGATGGAAGGAAAGATTTTGGGGCAATTGGAACATTTACTCCATATGAGGAATTAAATTCTGTTTTGAAAAAGGTGCGAAATGCAGAGAATTTTTCTAGTATGAAAGATATCGTTATAACAAGAACTGCATACAGATTGACAGATGAGATGCATAAGGATTATCCAGAAGCTATTAACCAACTTAGTAATGGGCATCCATATGATATGTCCACAAATATTTTTGAAAGATTACCACAGGTGTTTTCCGATTCGAAGCCAGACGATGATGAGGAGTATATTAGAATATTGGGACGTAAAGGTAACGAACGGGTTTATAAATATGTAAGAATGAGATATGTGGTCAAAGTAAAGAATCTTGATAAGTACAAATTACTCCTTCCAAGTGCGAATGGAAACGGTGTATTAGGAGAAGTTCTGTCGATGCCAATTGTTGGTGAGCCATTCACCGGTTCAACAGAGACTTTTATCAGTATTGGATGTTTTGATGAGAAAGAGGAAGCGATGGCTGCTCTTAAATATGTGAAAACAAAATTTGTGAGGATTTTATTGGGGGTGTTAAAAGTGACACAACATATCACACCTGAGAAGTGGCTTTATGTTCCTGTGCAGAATTTTACAGCATCCTCTGACATAGATTGGAGCAAGTCTGTGAGTGAGATTGATCAGCAACTTTATTGGAAGTATGGGCTGACAAAAGAAGAAATTGCATTCATTGAGTCTCATGGGAAGGAGATGGAATAAATGAGTGGCATGGCAAAGATTAAATCGTTTCGGCAGGTCGTGCCGATGATTTATGCTTATAATACTCCGGGCGTAGTTTATCATGAGGGCTGGACGAAAATTGGATATACAGAGAAACAGTCTGTAACGCAGAGAATCAGGCAGCAAACGCATACGGCAGATATACAGTATGTATTGGCGTGGCAGGATAACGCGATGTTTAAGGATGGTTCTGGAGAATATTTTACTGACCATGACTTCCATTCATTTTTGGAATCTGATTGCCAAGTGGAACGGACTTCTGGTACAGAATGGTTTAAAGTGGATGGGCAAACGTCACGGGGATATTTTGACAAATTTGCAAGGCGTGAGACTGTCCAAAGCAAGGATGAGAAGATTAGTTACTCTTTGCGTGATGAGCAGAAAGAAGCTGTGGAGATGACAAAGGCTTATTTTGAAAACGGTGGCGAAGAATTTTTGTGGAATGCAAAGCCAAGATTTGGAAAGACGTTGACTGCTTATGACCTGATACGGCAGATGAGATTTACAAAAGTATTGATTGTTACTAACAGACCAAGTATTGCTAATTCGTGGGCAGATGACTTTCGTAAATTTATAGGGTGGCATGGAGAGCTGTCTTTTGTTTCGGATACAGATTCCCTGAAAGGGAAACCGGGAGTGTTTACAAGAGAGGAATACTTGAAAGTTATGTCATCGCGGGATGAGGATGCTATGACAGGCATGGTGGCTTTTGAGTCTCTGCAAGGATTGAAGGGTTCTGTATATTTCGGAGGGCAGTATCGGAAACTTGGATGGATGGCGAAGGAATATAGAGATGATAAGGGGAAACTTCAGAAAGGCATGGAATTTGACCTTCTTGTCATTGATGAAGCGCAGGAAGGCGTCGACACTATGCGTACCGACCGTGCTTTTCAAAACATCGCGAGGAAACATACCCTTTATCTTTCTGGCACTCCGTTTAAGGCACTGGCAAGTGAGCAGTTCTCTAAAAATCAGATATATAACTGGTCGTATGCAGATGAGCAGGAAAGAAAAGAGAATTGGGCGACTGATGAATACAATCCATATGAAGCTTTACCGAGACTGGAAATGTATACCTATCAGCTTTCCACAATGATACGTGACCGTTTGGAAAAAGGGTTAGATTTGTCTGAAGAAGCAGGTGCGGTAGATTATGCCTTTGATTTGAATGAATTCTTTATTACGAATGAGAGCGGGAAATTTGTGCATGAAGATGAGATAAAGAAGTTTTTACATGCTCTGGTTATTCAGGAGAAATATCCGTTTTCCACACCAGAGCTTCGTAGTGAACTTTCACATACATTGTGGCTTCTGAATCGTGTAGCTAGTGCAAGGGCGTTGGCAAAGCTTTTGAATGAGGATTCTGTATTTAGCGAATATAAGATTATCTTGGCGGCAGGAGACGGACGTTTGGATGAGGATGAAGAAGCAGCGGCGGCATTCGACAGGGTAAAGACAGCAATTGCTGAAAATGAAAGGACTATAACACTTTCAGTGGGACAGCTTACCGTAGGTGTGACAATTCCAGAGTGGAGCGGCGTTTTGATGCTCTGCAATATGAAAAGTCCCTCATCTTATATGCAGGCGGCTTTTCGTGCACAAAATCCATGCATTTTGACAAGGAATGGACAACGCTACAGAAAAGAGACGGCATATGTGTTTGATTTTGACCCGGCTCGTACTTTGATTATCTTTGATGAGTTCGCGAATAATCTTTTGATGGATACCATCCGCGGTCAGGGAACCAGCAATGACAGGAAAGATAACATTAAGAGACTGCTCAATTTTTTCCCAGTTATTGGCGAAGATGACGAGGGGAAAATGGTAGAACTGGATGCGGCATCGGTACTTTCTATTCCAAGGGCATTGAAGAGTCAGGAAGTAGTCCGTAAGGGATTCATGTCCAATTTTTTGTTTAGAAATATCAGCAATGTATTTGGTGCGCCGAATATTGTCCGGGAGATTGTGGAGAAACTTACGCCGGCGGCAGAGGTGCAGCAGAAGAAAAGGGATAATACTATACTTGACGGGATGGATTCTGTATCGGTGGATGAAAAAGGTGAAGTCCAGATTGATAACGAGATTATCATTGGCAAGTCACAAAGTTTGTTTGGGAAAAAGATGTACGAGGAATTTTATGATAATATCCAGCTGAAGGTCTCGAAAGTGACAGAGAAATCAACTCTTTATGACGTGGAGGAGCATTTGGATTCTCTTGTGTCCTCTATCAAAGAAGGTATGAAAGAGCGTGTGCTTGCTCCAGTTGCAGGTGAGTATGGTGTGAAAAAAGGGGCGCAGAACCGTCTGGAACGTCAGGTGGAGCGAGAGATTGACACTACATTCGGAAAAGTAAAAGATGATTACAAACAGCAGACACGTATTGCACAGGTTGAGTTTGAGCGGGAACAAAGGGAGGCTGAGACGGAACAGGAGGTCAAACAGGCAGAAGAGAAATATAAAGCCAGTATGGATGACGCTATGAGGTCATTTATGGAAACTGTGCAGGAAAATGTTCAGAAGACAATTCAGGAGAAACCACAGAAACTGGTGGAGCAGCTTGAAAAGAATAAGGCAGAGCAGGAGAAACGAACTGTGGAGGATGAGGTCAGGGCACATCTGAGAGGATTTTCCCGTACAATTCCAAGTTTTATAATGGCTTATGGAGACGGGCATCTTACGCTTTCGAATTTTGATGATTATACGGAGGATGATGTATTTCTTGAGGTGACTGGTATCACGGAAGATGATTTCCGTTTTCTAAGGGATGGCGGAGATTATGCAGATCCAGAAACCGGTGAGAAGAAACATTTTGAAGGGCATCTGTTTGATGAGATTGTATTTAACGATTCCATTGAAGAATTCTGGAAGAAGAAACAGCAGCTTGCGAATTATTTCGATGAGTCGCAGGATGAGGATATTTTTGATTATATTCCGCCGCAAAAGACAAATCAGATTTTCACGTCTCGTTGGGTGGTGGAAAAGATGGTGAATCAGTTAGAAGAGAACAATCCGGGCTGCTTTGATGATCCGACAAAGACTTTTGCAGACTTATATATGAAATCAGGTCTATATATTACGGAGATTGTCAAGAGATTATATCGGAGCGAAGCAATGAAGAAAGCTTTCCCTGATGATAAGGAGCGGGTGCGCCATATCTTAAGCAAACAGGTTTATGGTATGGCACCGACCAGAATCATATATCTTATTGCAACGAACTATATTCTTGGTTTTGATGAGGAAATGAGAAACGATACGCATAATTTTGTGGAAGCAGATGCTGCAGATGCGGCAAAGAATGATGTGTTGAAAGAACTGGTAAATAAAAATTTTGGTTAAAGTGGAATAATGAGGATTAGATTATGAGCAGAAGCTTTTCAACAAATTTAAGCGGTAAAGTCAGGAATTTTCCTTTGCCGAAGAATAGACCTTTAGTTCCTTTATATGAAGCAGTTGTTAATTCAATCCATGCGATAGATGAAAGAAAGAGTAATGGAGATGTATTTGATGGAAGAATAGAGATAGAGGTTGTTAGAGATAGAACGCTTTTTTCAGATTCTGATAGTAATACAGTCAGAGGATTTAGGATAGCAGATAACGGAATCGGTTTTGACGAAAATAATATGAAATCTTTTATGGAAGCTGATTCTGAATATAAAATGGCTATTGGAGGCAAGGGCGTAGGGCGATTTTCATGGCTAAAAGCATTTTCGGAGGTTCATATAAAAAGTGTCTATAAAGAAGAAGGAAAATTTGTTGTTCGTGAATTTGATTTTACTACTGCCAGATCAGAAATAGAGGATGTGCTTACCGAGGAAGAAAGTGGAACGGGGTATTGTACTGAAGTTACATTGTCGGATTACCTTAAAGATTATAAGAGCAATGCGCCGAAGAAGTTAGATATAATTGCAATGAGAATCATTCAGCATTGCTTGGCATATTTTTTGCGAAAAGATTGTCCTGCAATGAAGATTTATGATACAGAAAATAGTTTATCTTTGAATCAAATATTCAGAGATATAATTACGACCAATGATAACCAGACGCAGTTTGAGGTAAAAGGGCAGAAGTTTAATTTATTGCACATAAAAATCACGGACAGATCATTCGGCTCAAGAAATAGGCTCTATTTGTGCGCAAATGAAAGACTGGTTGATAGCAAAGAGCTGGAAAAACTTATTGTAGATTTGGATTCTGATATTTTTGATAATGAAGAATATTGGTATCTAGGTGTACTTACGAGTGAATATTTTGATGAAAATGTTGATATGAACCGACTGTCTTTTTCTCTGCCAACAGAGAGCAGTGTCTTGTTGCCGGGGAATCCCGGACTTGATGATATTGTGAAAGAAGCTTGCCATCAAGTTGAATTGTATTTGGCAGATTATCTTCAGGAGGTTAAGAATAATAAGCAGGAGAGAATAACGAAATATACTACCGAAACAGCGCCGCAATATAGACATTTAGCTTATTATGAACCGGATAAAATTGCAGCGTTGAAGCCGGGACTTTCGGATGAGGCTTTAGATGATGCCTTGTATGATATTCTCTTAACAGAACATCAATAAAAAACATCAAAGGATAAATTTGGACACAAGTATTCGACCTGTCAAAAAGGCAGGCTTTTAAAGCGGTTATTTCTTGTGGCTGTTAAGAAGCTGCTAAGTCCGGGTATATTTTCCGTTTTGTTTCAA
>CAJTIU010000033.1 GCA_910576335.1 Lachnospiraceae bacterium | reverse complement strand
CTTTAGAATGGCTGAAATCTTTTGGGAAGCAACAATAATTATGTAAAGAAATATATGTATCGAAAGCAGAGAACACTGCATTCTAACGGCTATTTCTCTGCTTTCTTTTCATAACTACTTTCTCTACATAAGGAGTGTTATGTGACTAATCACATAAGCATCCGTAACCGTAGATTGAGCTGCTCCCGACTGGATAGCTCTGCTGTCTGCAAGCATCCCCAGAATTGCCCTCTACGGTGTAGACCGTGCCATTCTCGCATTTCTCCACGATTCCCACATGGTCGATGGAGCCGTCGTTTCCCCAATCAAAGAAAATAATGTCGCCTGCCTGCGGCTCATAGTTCTTGTCCAGCCATTGCCCTCTGCCTTTGAACCAGTCCACGCCATCCGAACAGAGGGAGAATTTCGGGATGATGCCGCTCTCCAGATAACCACACTGGTCGGCACACCACGATGCGAAGCAGGCACACCATTCCACACGCCCTCCAAAGCCATACCAACTCCAATAAGGCTCGCCGCCCTCATTGCCGAGCTGCGTCAAGGCAACCTCTACAATGGCTTGATTGCCGCCGCTTGTAAATGCCCGTCCGTATGGATAATAGCGTAACACATGGGCGGGGTACTGCGTGTCGCCGTACTTTTCCCAACCTAACCGCTGTGCCTGCATAGCGGAAAACTCCACCGCATTTGCATAGGAATAGCCGCCGTAGTTGGTCTTTGCCCATGAGATATAGCCGTTTCCGAAGTTATAGCCCTGCAAGGCGAGCTTAATACGTTCCATGTCAATCGGGCTTTCCACCTCAGCTGATGTGAGGGCGGCTTTTAATTCCAGCACGCCGCATTCGATGGAATATTCGGGGTCTTTGATGCCGTTCGGCTCATGGGGGTACTTTTTGTTGAAGCTCCCCTCCGCCGCCTGCATCGGGTCGCTGCCCTTTCCCCCAGATTCCTGCATCATCACCGCTTTGATAAGCTCCACATATTCGGGGATGCCGTACTGCTTCGCATACTTCTGTATCAGCGGCGTGTAGGCTTCCACTTCCGCACTGACAGGGGTATAGGAAGTGCTGTCGCTGCCGCCCCCGAACAGGGAAACAGCACACCCAAGCAGGACAACGATAAGGATTATCACAATGGCAACCCAACCGCCTGCGATAAGGGCGGAAATCAACGCCTTAGTCCCTGCGATAATCGCTTTGACCGCCGCAATGGTGGCTCTGACGGTTACTTTCGTTGCTTCGGCTGTCGCCTTTGCCGTGGCTTTTGCGGTCTGTGCTGTTTTCTGGGCGGCTTTGGCAGATGCTTTCGCCGTTTTCTGTGCCGCCTTTGCGGTCTGCGACCTGGTCTTAATCGCCGTCTTTGATGTCGCCTTTGCGGTTTTTACGCCTTTTTCCGTCGCCTTGACCGTCCCTTTTGCTGTGGTCTTGACGGTTCTCTCCGCATTTCTGGCTGTGGTCTTGATGGTCTTTTTCCCCTGCTGTCTTGTCTTTATCAACCGGCTTGCCCCTGTCTGGGTCTGGGGCATTTCTCCCTGCTTGGGAACATCGGGGACAGGAGAACGGCTCGCTGCCCCGTTTCGGATCAGCGAGCCGTTCTGTTCTGCAACAGCCTGTGCCTTTTTCTGCTCTGCGGCTTTTACCGCACGCTTGGTCTTAAAGTCAGCGATTTTATCCTTTGCCCTGCCGATATTCTCCTTTGTGGTCTGGACGTTTTTCTGCCCCTGCTTATTGAATTGATGGATTCCCTCGTCCTTGATACGCCCCGAAGCATGGGAGAACTTATCGGCGGCATATTCCGTGGGGGAATTTTCCTCTGCGTAATATCCCTGCCCTGCCTTATCCTTTGTCTTGGCATAGGCGGACTTCATGCGTTCCCCCGCAATGGCAGCTTTGTCTAAGGTCTTTATCGTGCCTTTGACCACATCTCTGGTCTTTATATCAGCCATAAACATCGACCTCCTTTCCCAGAGGATTTGCGGTCATATCAGTTTACCTTTTTTGCCACGACTACGAGCCTGCCGTTCTGTGCGGAATATTCGCAGGTGGAGAGCGTAATAAGCTTATCTCCATATTCAGCGGTCACGCCCGTATCATACAAGGCAAGCTCCTTGCACTTCCCGACATAAGCATCAAACTCTTTTTCGTTTTCTGCATTGACAAAATCATAATAGCGGTAACCCTGTGAGCTGTACGCAACCGTCTTGAATACGGCAATGATTTCATATTCTGCCTGCTCTGTGAGGGTGTCAAACTGGATGGTCTTATGCTTCTCATAAAAGCCCTTGGATTTGTAATCTTCCAATGCCCCGAACATCCTGCCGCCCTTGATGTGGTGTCCGTAAATAATCAGATTGTCGCTTGTGAGAATGTCGCAGTCCTCTTGGATATAAGGCACTCCCAAATCACTGTATTGCTTTTCAAAGTTGTGCTTCAGATAAAAATTCGGGCTATTCCTGCTCTGCATGACAGGATAATTGACAGTCGTACCATCAATGGAAATCCAACCGACCATATCCTCATTCTGCAAATACAGCTCTTTGTACTTCGCAAGAATATCCTCGCCCTCGCTGACAGGCACATCTTTATCTCTGGTCGGTTCTTCCTCTGGCTCGGCGTTCTCCACGACCTCGGCAATCTCCGCAAAGGCTTCGGTCTGCACGTCTATCTGCTGGTAATGGCTGTAAATCTTAAAGCCGCAAAAAACCGCTGCTCCCAAGAGGGCGACAGCGGCGGCAGTACAGATAATGGTTTTATAGTTTTTCAAATTCATAGGCATATCCTTTCTTTGCTGTTTTTTTATTTACCGTGTATGCTCCGTCTGCTTTTTAGGGACAGGTAAATCCCTGCAATATTCGGGATACCTTACCTTGATGCCCTCCATGAAATACGGGGCAAACTCACAACAGAACAGTTCCTCTGGCGTGGAATATTTCTCACGCCCCTCCTCTGCGTAGCCGTTCCAGAGGTTAAAGGCAAGGTTGCAGACCTTGACCGTGCCGCTTGTCTGCCACCCTGCGTGCATCCCCTCTGGCTCAATGCAGTCTGTCTTAAAATTAAACATGGAATTGATATTTTTCCTTGTTTCCTCCGCTATCCCCATCACATAGAAAAATGCCCTGTGGTAACAGTCGTTGACTTTGCATTTCATCATGTTTTCCAGAAAGAAATCACGGTGGGCTGCATTGCGAAACCTTATCTCTGACATAAAAAACTCCCCCTCTCTTAGACCTCCCCAAACTTGGTCGTCATCAGCTTATACAATTCCGTATTGCGTGGGAACTTATTAACGAACGGCACAAGGGAGCTGCCCACTTTCAAAAGCCCCTGCCCTGCACCGACATTCGTGATATAGCTCATCTGCAAATCGGAGATGTTAAGGAGCTTCGCAAGCTCGATACGGTCTGTCGATGCCTGATTCAGCATGATGATAAATTCAGAGTTGGCAAGCATTGTCCTCGCCGTATGGCTCTGTAACAGGTCGTCCACGTTCTGCGTGATTCCAGTACAGTACGCCCCATACTTACGCACACGCTTCCAAAGGGTAAAAAGGAAGTTTGCAGAATACTCATGCTGAAACAGAAGGTAAATCTCATCAATGAAAATAAATGTATTCCTGCCTTTCGCCCTGTTCATTGTGATGCGGTTTAGGATGCTATCAAGCACCACAAGCATACCGATAGGCTGTAACTGTTTGCCCAAATCCAAAATGTCATAACAGATAAGGCGGCTGTGTGTGTCAACATTCGTATGCTTGGCAAAAGTGTTGAGAGAGCCGTCCGTGAACAGCTCAATCGCAAGAGCGATTTCCCGTGCTTCTGGCTCATCCTGCTTTAACAGTTCCTCACGGAAGTCCTGCAAGGTCGGCGGTGTCCCCATATAGTTCCCCTGCTGATAATAGCGGTACACGCTTGCCGTGCAGCGGTCAATGATGGACTTCTGCTTTGCCCCAAGGCTTGCACCGCCGATAAGCTGCTCGCAGAGGGATAAAATAAACTCTGATTTCAAGATGACAGGATTTGCACCATCGCCGTAATCAGAGTTCATGTCCATTGCATTGATGTGGTTGTCGCTCGTCGCCGAGATGTGGATAACCTCGCCCTGCATCGCCTTTACAAGAGGGGCGTACTCTCGTTCGGGGTCTATTACCAAGACATCAGCGTTGGGGTCAGTCAAAATGATATTCACCATTTCCTCTTTCGCCGTGAACGATTTGCCCGCACCAGACACGCCGAGGATAAAGGAATTGCCGTTCAAAAGATGGCGGCGGTTAGCGATAATCATGTTCTTTGAGATTACATTCTGACCGTAATACACGCCGTCCTTATGGTAGATTTCCTGCACACGGAATGGGATAAACACCGCAAGGCTCTCTGTCGTCAATGTCCTTAACGCATCAATCTTCCTCACGCCGAACGGCAGGGCGGTATTCAGACCGTCCATTTGCTGATACTTCAGTACGGCAAACTGGCAGAGATGCTTTCTTGCAGTAGTTAAGAGAGCTTCCGTGTCATTGTCAAGCTGCTCTTTGGTATCAGCAGTATGCACCATCGTAAGCACGGCAAACATCATCCTCTGGTCACGGGTCGTCAAATCATCGAGGAACTCCTTGCTTTCCTTTCTCTGCTGCTCCAAGTCATAGGGGATAACAGCGGAAAAGTTATTATTCTGGTTCTGTTTCCTTTGCCAGTTCGTGATATTCGTTTCTACCCCAAGCAGGCGGTTTTCCACCTCACGCACGGCTTCATCCGTGGGAACAGGGACAACATCAACAGAGAGCATCATGTTACGGTTTAATTCGCAAAGCTCCGCCACCATGCTGTCCTTGATATAGGCGGCATACTCTCTAAGGAAAATCACACGCCCATAACGGTTGCCGATGCGGAAATAATCTTTCTCAAACTCAAAGGAGTCGGGGCAGATATAGTCCTTGAAGTCGTGACCTTTCCGCATGGTCTGTGCCATGTCAAAGGAAAACGCCGTTTCCTCGCCTGTACGGTAAAAATCATGGAAGATACGCAGCTTATCATTGGCATCCAGTTCCGTACACTTTGAGCCAAGACGGTTGAAATGCCCGATAAGGTCAGCACCGACACGGGCAAAATAGTTCCTCGCTTCTTCGATGTTCTTCTTGCAGACGGAGATTGTCACATACTTATCCTGCACGATGGAGTTAGCCCCCGTCGCCTTATCAAGCAGCATCTTGTTATACTCTTTACGGTATTTATCCAGACCGTCCTCCGACATCGGGATAAGGATGGTCTGCTCAAAATCCGCCTTGTTGAGCCTGCGGTTGTTGATGGTGATTTTCGTGGTCGCCCCACTGTCAAGGGCATTGAGAAGCTCCGAGTATTCAAGGAACATGGCTTCCTTGTCCTCACGGCTCGCCACGGCATAGTTAATGTCCTCAAACTTGAATGTCTTTGCATATTTGTTCCTGCCCACGAGGAAAATGCCGTCCTCCCACATGGTCTTTAACGGGATGACCGCCTGCACCGATTTCGGCACGGCAAATTTCTCCTTATCCTGCTTAAACAGATTCCTAAGCGTCTTAATCATAGTCTGCCTCCTTACGCTTTCTTACTTTTTCATTCTTCTTTCTTGCTTTTTCAGCCTGCTTTCTCCGTTTCCTTGCTTCCTTACGCCTTTTCGCCCTGCGTTTCCGTTTCTTCCGCTTTTTCTGCACGGCGGGCGTTCCCTTTTCATGGGCTTCAATGGCGTTCTTCATTGCTTCGTAATATAAATTCTCTGGCACAAACAGGAGCTTTTTCGGCATGATGAACTCCGACTTTATCCATGCCCACACAAACTGCTCTGCGGTCATGCCGTTGTATTTTACAAATCCCATCACCGCAAAGGGCGAAGCACCCAGAACACACATCCAACTTACGGTTTCCGTCCCGAACTTCCCACGGAGCAGGAAAAACAAGCCTACCGCCACGCCGCAGGCAAGGACAGAAAAAAGGAACTGCCGCATCGACAGCCCGAAAAACATACTCTCCGTGTAATTGCGGATTTCCTTATTTATCTTTACTTCCAATCATAAACACCTCCTATCGTTCCATTTCCTGTTTATGGCGGGGCGGGGTCTGCTTCTGCCTTTCCCTCTGGGGGATTAAAAACATCTCCCCGTCATTCTCCCTCATGCAGGTAGAAAAGCCTAAAACTTTCAAGGCTTTCTGCAAATCTGACACGCAATCTTTCTCTGGCTTGCAGACGCCGATTGCCAGATACATCTGCAAATCCCCGTACCACTTTTCATTTTCAAAATTATCCGCCCGAAAAAATATATCCTCTTTGATTTCCTCAAGCGGCGTTTCAAATATCCTGCGGTATTCCGTTTCAAAATCGTACAAAGCAGCACCTCCTATCGCTCCATTCCAAATTTTCTCTTAGGCGGCTTCTTCTGCGACGGATAGGGGATAAATTCTTCCTCTCCCACAATGATGCTGAACTCCGCCCGAAGCATCGGGTGTGTTTCCTGTTTCTGGTACTGGCGGATAAGGTCAACCGCACTTTCCTTTGTGGCTGTGCTTGCCTGCTGTACTCCGTCCTTAAAAATATAAACACGTTTCATCCGTCCCCTCCTTTACAAGCCCATCATTTCACGCACGACACGGTCTGCCATCTTGACCGCACCGACAAGGACGAGCATATTGAACACCAGTTCCCCGATATAGCCCCACACCATTGTGACCGCAGCCGCATCGGGATTGACCACTGGCGGGGAAGCCGCAAACACCGAAAAGATAATGCAGGCAAGCACGATGATTGCACCCTCAAGACACACGGCACAATAGCTCTTGATAAAGCTCCTGCCCACATTCTGGCTCGGCTCTCCTGCAAAAGAGGACAGAGGGACAGGGGCGATTGCGGTATAAAGATACAGCTTGAAAAACCTGCCGTACACCGACATTATCATAATAAACGACAATACCGTGATGAACAGCCCGCCTATCAGCGTAACCGCCCATAAAGGGATGCTCTCGAAAAAGCCGCAGTCCTCAACCGCAGTCACAATCTCCTGCGGGAGTACCGTCTTTTGTGCCGTGCCGAAGCCTGCGGCTTTCATGATCGTGGAAATCACGCCCTGCACTATCTGAAACAGAGCCATCATCAGCTCCAAGCCGTAAGTCACCGCACCTTTGGCAAGTGCGAAACGGATAAACAGCTTCAATGCGTGTTCGGGCTTCTTGACCTGTGCGAAGTCGCCGCAGGTACGCATCACGCCTACGACAAAGAACAGCACGAGCAGGGCAAGCCCGATTGCCTGCAATGCACCGTGGATGTCAACAATGACTTTCCATATCGCACCGCCTTTGAAATTCTCTGGGGACTGGGTAATGAGCTGCCATATCTCGGCTAACTTCTCATTCCAAGTGTTAAGGGCGTTCTCCAAGTTCTGGACTACCCAGTTATCTGACATTCGACCACCTCCGTTCTTAAAATTGGATAGCGGGGCAAGTTCCGCAGGGCGGATCTGCCCCGTTATCCCTGTCTTATATATCAGCCTGCTATTTCAATCTGCTGTCTTATTGCCTTGCATTAGCCTGTGATAAGGGTCAGAATCTCTTTTGCAAAGGTAATCACAACGCCGCCCGCAAGGGTCAGAAAGCCGTTCGCCCTCTGGGACGGGTCGTGGGATTTCAGCGACAAGCCCACCTGCACGATGCCGAAGCCGAGCATAATCATCCCGACAGCCTTAATCAGACCGAAGATAAAGTTTGACAGGTTGTTTACCACGGCAATCGGGTCATTGGCGGCAAAGGCTGTTGTCGTGCCAAAGACCATGCAGCATACCAAAGCGGCATACACGGCAAACGCTTTTCTTGCTTTTCTGCCCATCGGCAGTTTCTGGGTTGCTTTGCTCTGGCTGTTCTCGTTCTTCTTAAAAAGTTTCATAGGGTAAATCCTCCTTATAAATTGAATATTTCTTCCAAGTCCTCATCGGACAGAAGCTCATAGGAAGTGCTGACGGCTTCCACGCTCACGGCGTTCTTAGGAATATCCCCGTCAAACACAAGGGTTGCGACTGCCTGTGTCGGCTCTCCGTGGATATACGGCGGCTTCCCTCCGTCGGCAGTCAGTTTCACATTCGGGTGTTTTAAAATGTCATACTTTAAATCCATGACAGGGCGTTCCCCACGCACAAAAAGAAGTGCGTAGCGGTTGTCAAGCATACGCACTTCGTCTGGGGTTAAAAGCTCACGCCCCGAAATCTGGTAGTTGGTGGAATAGTTGCCGCTCCGTCCAGAGCTTTTCCCGTAGGTGTTCGTGTCTATCGTAGATTTTCCGAGTAGCTCGCTCACAAACTTATGGGTACTCTGCTCGTTGCCGCCCAGATAGAGGAACTCATCGGCATTGCCGACAATGCTTTCCCACTGTTTCTCAAACAGGGCTTTCAGCTGTGCCAGATTTTGCAGGATAATCGAAACGGACACGCCCCTTGACCTCATAACTGACAGTATCTTGTCAAAGTCATCGGGCAAACTGACGTTCGCAAATTCGTCCATAATAAACTGGCAATGGACGGGCAGACTCCCGCCGTACTTATGGTCGGCAAGATAAAATAATTGTTGGAATAGCTGCGTATAAAGAATGCTTACCAAAAAATTAAAACTGGTGTCGTTGTCTGGTATCAATGCAAATAAAGCAACTTTCTTCTCGCCCAAAGACGGCAAATCAAGCTCGTCCGTGGCGGTCAGAGATGCAAGGCTTTCCAGATTGAACTTCTCAAGCCGTGCGGCAAGGGTTATCTGGATGCTCTTTAGTGTCTTGGCACTTCCGCTGTGGTAATCACGGTAATATTTCAAAGCGATATGCTCTGGGTTCACCATCGCCAAACGGTCAAACAGCTCGTCAAGCGGGCTTACATAGCCGTCGTCATCCTCCCTTACCTCGCCTGCCCTTAAAAGCTCCATCACCATCGGGAAATTCTGTTCCTCTGGCGGGGCTTCGTATTTCAGATAAAACACAAGGGATAGAAGCAACATACTCGCCGCCGTGTCCCAGAACGGGTCTTGCGACTGGCTTCCTTTCGGCGTGGTCGCCTTGAATAAATTCGTTACCAACCTCTGCACATCATTGTCGTTCCGAAGATAGACAAACGGATTGTAACAATGGCTTCTGTGCATATTGATAAGGTCGAGGACACGCACCTCATAGCCTTTCTTCTCAAGCAGCCCTCCCGTGTCACGGACAATCTCGCCTTTGGGGTCTAAGATTACCATTGAAGTGTTGCACTGCATGACATTCGGCTTACAAAAAAATCTGGTCTTTCCTGCACCAGAGCCGCCCACCACAAGGATATTCAGATTTCTGCGGTGTTTCTTCCCGTCAAGCCCGATGCGGACGCTCTGGGTCAGCAGCTTGTTTTCTGATGCGTTCTTATCTCGGTACTTTTTATTCAAAGCACCTACGTTGCCCCATTTAGCAGAGCCGTGTTCCTCCCCCTTGCGGTAGTTCCTGCGTGTGGAGAAATAAACGCCGATTCCCATGCCATAGGCAAGCAGAAAAATAAGGACAGTCCTTACGCTGTCCCCACACACCGTTATGGAAAACGGATTCTCGACTGCCACGGATAAGTTGCCGATTATCTCCACGATGCCGCCGCTGACATAAGGGGCTGTCAGCAGGGCAATCCACACAACAGGGATAATGCCGCATAAAGAGAGGATTAAGCCTGCCTTATAGTCGTCACCGTTCTTCATGGCACTTGCACGGGGCGACCTTTACTTTCTTGGTCGGGGCGTATGCCACCCTGCTTATCAGCTCGTCAACAGGCTCGGTGGGGCGTTCCTCCTGTATCTGTTGCGTCCGCAGGGTATTGAGGGCATTGAGGACAATGTTTTTATCATATTTATCCAATGCCAGATGGTATCGTTCTTCTTTCATGGTCTGCACCTCCGATTAGCGTTCCTGCTCTTTGGATTTGGGCGGCTTGTTCTTCTCAAGGCTCTTATACATATCCGACTGGATTTCTCCGAGTACGTCACGCATCGAGCCAAGCTCCCCCTTGAACGCCTGCGTTTCCATGCCCTCAAATTCTTTCGGGAGCTTGTCAAAGCGGAATCCCTTTGTGTCCACGCCGTAACGGGAGCTTACCATATAGGCGACGCAGAATGATTTGAAATCGGAATCATCACGGCTCTCCTTATGCTTACAGTCAAAGACCGCCGCCGACACTTCCTTTGCCATACTGACAAAAAGCTGTTCCTCGGAAAGCCCCGTCTTGATGAAGATGGTCTGCTGTGAGCTGTCATAGAACGCAGGCAGCTCAAGGTCATCGACTGGCACAAAGGAAACGGGGCTTGCGTCAATCATCGCCGACACAAGCTCCCGCATGGTTTTCTGCTCCTGCGGCTGCTGCCTGTCCTTTGCCGAGGTCTGGGAAACGTCATAAACTATCTTAGCGTTGTAGCCGACCGCCTTTGAGCCGTCGTCACGCTGGTACTCTTTCCCAGGCTCAAGGATAGTCACTTTCTGTGCGTCCTTATCCACATAGACACGGCTCTGTTTCCAACTGCCATAATCTTTTAACTGCGTCGCTTCGGGCATCTGTGCCGACACCAGAATTGCATTTTTGACGGAGTAACGGTCAAAATGCCCCTGCACGTCAAGGTACTGGCGGAAGCTGTCGCCATTCGCCATCATTTCAGAGCAGGTACTGTCAATCAGCTCATAGGCTTCTTTCCGCTGCTCCTGCTTTTGGGCAGCCCATTCCTCTTTGTTAAAGGCTCTGCTGCCGCCGCTGAATACATCATAGATACTCATAGGTTATCTTGCTCCTTTCGATTTTGGTTTCCGTTTCCGCTTCTGGGGCTGTTTATGCTCCGTCTTTCCTGCGGTTGGTTTCTTTGCCCTGTCAGAAGATTTCTCTTTTGCAAGGGAAATGTCCGCTTCCTGCTCCTTTCTGCCCTCCTTTATCTTCCGCAGTTCTTCCCTGACTGACGGTTTTTCCGCCTTAGTCATAGTAGCCCCCTCTGCGGACTTCCTTTGCTGCTTTAAGGTAGGCTCGGACAGAGGGGATTTTTCTGTCTTTGCCAATGAGGGGTTTGGGGCATTTTCTTCTTTCTTTATTGGCTTGCCCATCAAAGCGTCCATGAGCCTGTCTTTCTCCGCCTTTTCCTGCACGCCAATGTCTGGCTCTGGCTGACCGTCCTTTGCTCCTGCGTCCTTTTCTCCTGCTGTCTTGGCATTTTTCGTCTTGCCCTTTTCTCCTTTCGATTTCTCCGCTTCGTTCACGATAGAAGCGGTATCTACAGAAGCAAGATTGAAACGCTCCACGATGCGGCTGATTTTTGATGCGTCCTCCGCACGGGCTATCACATCCACCTCCGCATTGGGGTCTTTATTTCCCCTGTCCGCTAAGACACAGTAGAGTACGCCGTATTTCTTCGCTTCCTGCGTAAACTTCTTTAAGTCGCCGCTTTTTACGGTAAAGACTTTCAGCTCCTTTCCAGAGCGGAGCATATTTGTGAGCCTTGCCTTTCCTTTGGTTTTCTGTTCCTCTTTCAGAATAGAGTAAAGCAGGATGGCGATATTCTTCGCACCCGCCCCCGTGATTTTGGCTGCGACCTCAAATCCCTCCAAGCTCATCCTTACGATTTGCTCTGCCGCTTCGCCGCCTGTGTTCATGCTTCATCAGCTCCTTTCTTTGCTGTTCATTTTCGTCTGCCCGTATGACAGTTAATTTTTCCTTGAGGGCATCGCTGCGGGCTTCGATTCCCTCACACAATCTGACCTCTTTCCGCAATGTTTTCATCCGCTCTGTGATTTCCGACAGCCGAGCCTTGACCGCTTCTTTTTCTTCCCCGACTGATTTTCGGGATTGGGAGTAAAGCCCCTTACGCTGTTCGGTCAGCTCCTGCATCTCGGATTCCAGAGAGCCTTTATAGGACAAAAGCTGCTCCGCCGTGTCGATATGGTTGCGGCAGAGCAGCCTTGTTTCGTCTGTGATGGCTTCCATCTTCATCAAGTCGTCTTTCAGAAGATAGTGAAGCCTTGCATAGTTCTGTTGTTTCTTCTTTGGCAAAATGCCGAGCCTGTAACAGTAATGGAGATACAGCCCACGCAAGCCGCCGATTTTCTTTGCGTCTTTCAGAGAGCCACGGACACGGTACACTCTGACCTGCGGCTGCTCTTTGGAAAAGCTCTGGAATTTGACCGCATAGGAATTTTCCTTGATACGCTCTAAAATCCTCTCGTTGGTGTAATCCTCGCCGAGCTTATAGAGCCGCTTCGGTCTTTCCCAACCTTTACAGATAATCGTCCAGTATTTGCGGTTGGGGTCAAAATTGATGCGGTATCCCATTTCCGACAACTGGCGGTCAAAGTCTTTCAGCGTAAACGATTTTGAGATTGCTTCGTCCACCGCCTGCCGTGCCACGGTATCCCTTGTGGGCAGACCGTTCTTCTCGGCTTGGTATAAAGCATAGGGTTTCTTCCTGCCGCTTGGGTGTTCAATGACCGATAAGGAATACTCACGGCATAACTCGTCCGAACGCTTACGCAATAACCGCAGATTTTTCTTGTTATCGTGATAGTGCTTTCCGTCAACATAGGAAACGGAATTGACAACAAAGTGGTTATGCAGGCACTCCGTATTCAGATGGGTCGCCACAATCACTTGGAATCTATCGCCCCACATCTTCTCCGCCAGCTTCACGCCGACTTCATGTGCCTGCTCTGGCGTGACCTCGCCTGCCTTAAAGCTCTGGAATCCGTGGTAGCAGACTATTTCGCTCTGGTCGTTCCATTGTGCTTTGGCTATCATCATCTCGTCCCTTGCCGTAGACGGGTCGCAGTTTACGCCCGTGACAAAAAACTGCTGCTCGGTCTTGTCACTGTTGGTGGCATACTTCATCACATCGCCCATCGCCTGCAGGTCGGCTTTGCTGTATTTGGGGTTGGCGGTCTTTTCTGGGTTCTCGGCGTAGTCGATAGGATGGTCGAGCCTGCCCTTTACGTCCCAGATTTCGCAGACCGCCATCAGCCAGACATCTTCCTCGGAACAAGGTAGCACCTGCTCACGTCCAGACGGAAGTCCCGCCACCGCTTGGCTTCGTCATAGAGCATCGGCGTGTCCACAAAGTTTAGGGCGTTCGCCTTTGCCGCAAGCTGGTTGATGCGGTTTCCGATTGCCGACAGCTCCCGCATGATTTTATAAAACTCTGGGTCTGGCTTCTCGCAGAGCCGATAGCCCATGACCATTGACTGGAGCAGGGCTTGTCTGGAGCGTCCCGATTTCTCTGCAAGGGAGCAGAGGTATTCAGCTTCTTCCTCGGTCAGTCGGAACAGTATCTGCACATTCCGTTTCCGCATCTGCATCCCCCTTTCCCTCGGACAGCCTGTTAATCTGCAACACGCACATGCACGCAACGCCGAACATCCCGCCAAGCGTTGTGCCGAGGATAAAATATATAAAATCACTCATCCTTAAAAACTCCTTTCTGCCTGCCGTCCTCTGGCGGCGGTCTTTTCTACGGGGTATTAGGGGCGTCCCCTAACAAGCGAATTTTGTTTCCATCGGCAGATGGATAACCAAATTCAGTGCTTGGTAAGACGTGTCTTTAATCTTCGCCCTCATACATACATTCTCCGCACACGGGGCAGAAGTACGGACAGTCGGAACAATCCTCATTCTCAAAGCCACCGCCCTCGCTCTCCATTTCTTCACATCCGTCCTCATTTTCATCCTTAATATCCGCTTCGCCGCAGACAAAATCCCCATCGGAAAACCTAACAAGGTCAGTATCAAACAGGATAATTTTCAACTTTTCCGCTACCTGTTCGGGGCTGTCTGCATAGATGGAAACGGTCTTTTCAAAGTGACCTGTGAGTGTTACTTCATATTGCTTCAATGGCAAATCCCTCTCTTTCTTTGTCAATTCTTCTTTAATTTCTGGCTCTTTCAATCAGAAAAAATCATCCAACAATCAACGGGCATCCCCCCTTTCACGGCTCTGTTTCTGCCTTGCAATCCCCAGATATGACATTAAAAAATCGTTGAAGTCCTTGCCGACTGGCGGCGGTTCATCAACGATTTTATAATCTTTCTTCAATAATTCTGTTAGGGCAGCGGTACATAACCGACCTGCCCTGTCCTTATCCAGATGCAGAAATATAGTTTTAATTTGTGGGTTTGCTTTCAAAAAAGTCGTGAGGGCAACGGGGATTTTGCTGTCCTTTATCTCTTTCTTTGGCTGATACACGCCCGACAGGGAGAGAAGATTCTCTGCCTTATAATCCTTTCCCTCACATTTTAAATAGGTGGCATAGGATAATAAATCAATGGCGGCTTCAAATAAATGCACCGAAGCACACGGTTCTCTCGCCAGAAGCCGAAACGAATACCGCTTGTCGCTGCCCGATGCATCACGCTTAAAGCTGCTGATTGTGCCACGGCAGGCGGCGTATTTGGGCGTTCCGCTTTCATCCTTGCCGATAAAAACGGTGTTGTGGTAGTCGGCACTCTCGAAAATAATCCCCTCGGCGATGCACTCCTGGATAAGCTGATAATCAATGCCACGCCCGAAAAGATACTTCGCCACCCTGTCGCAATTTTTGTTTTTCGGCGGCAGGAGCAGCACCTTTGGCTCGTCTTTTTTCACGGCAGGGGGCGGCGGCTTCCAGTCCGCCATCGTCTGCCCCGTGAGGATTTCCACGGCTTCTACAAAGCCGTATTCCTTAACTTTCATCAGATAATCAAGGGCGGAATATCCGCCGAAGCCCCTCGACCACCAGTACCATTTGCCGTTGGAAATCTTTAGGCTGTCATGCTCTGCGGTACAGTACACGTTCGTTGTGCCTTTGACTTTGACAAGATTGGTCGGCTCATAGGCTCTGAGATAGGAAAGCAGGTCTATCTGCCTTGCCCGTTCAAGCACGTCTGGATCAATCTGCATATAGGGTTTAGATGCTCTCATTCAAATAAAAATCACCTCCATAAATACAATTAGCCGAAAGATTTTCGTAAATGAAAACCTCTCGGCTATGTAAAATAGTATTTAATTCCAATCATGGGTTAAACCAGATAGGGATAAAAATAGATATGTATCGGCAGGAGCATAGATTTTCTCCTGCCACGCCTATATTTAGGCGGTTTGACGTTTGGTACGCTGCATATATTCCCGTTCCATTTCCCGCATTTCCTCGTCCGTGGGGATGTCCACAATCCCGACATAGGAATAGTAGATGTCGATTTGCTGTGTCCGTTTCCCGTCTTTTTTCTCACGCTCATGGACTACGATTTTATCCACAAATGCGTTTAGAATTTCGGGCATTATTTCGTCGATGCGGGTGTATTTCTTGGTGACTGCTATCAGCTTGGCGACATTGGTCGCTTCCGTGTCGGCTTCGCTGACCTCGGCTGTCAAGGTTTCGATTTCCTGCTTTAGCTGTTCCTGCTCGGCTTCATATCCGTCTGATAGCTTGTAAAAGCGTTCGTCATTCAGCTTTCCGTTGACATTATCCTCATAGATTTTACGGAACAGGCGGTCAAGCTCCTTTATCCGCTTTTCGTCCTTTTCTATCTGTTTCTGCTTTGCGGATAACTCGTATCGGCGTTCTGCAAGGGTGGCGTCAATCTGCTGTCGGATAAACACACGCTCAAACTGCTGTAAATAGGACAGGAACTGCTGAAGCTGTTTCAGCACTAACTGTTTTAATGCGTCCTCTCGGATATAGTGCTGCGTACATTCCTTTGCCCTGCTTGTCCGTTTATACATGGAACAGCGGAAATGCGTATTCCCGTTGGCTGTGGCTAAACTTAATTTCGCCCCGCAGTCGGCACAATAGAGCAGCCCCGAGAAGATACTTGTCGTTCCGTTTTTGGTCGGTCTGCGTTTGTTTGCCCGTATCATCTGAACTTTTTCCCACATATCCCTGTCAATGATGGGGGTATGGGCGTCCTCGATATACGTCCGCCTGTCCTTTGCGGTTGGGATGCGTTTCCTGCTCTTAAAGCCTAAACGGGTGGATTTAAAGCTTTCCGTTATGCCGATATATGCCACATTTTCCAGAATGGATGCAATCACGGACGTTTCCCAGTTATAGGGATGTTCCGATTTTTTTGCAACGCCGATTCCCTTTGACACCTTATAGGCTGACGGGGTAAGCACCTTGTCCTCCCAGAGGGCTGTGGCAATGGCTGACACGCCTTTCCCCTGCAAACAGAGTGAGAATATCCTGCGGACGACTGCCGCCGCTTCCTCGTCTACGAGCCAACGGGTCTTGTCATCTGGATTACGCAAATACCCGTAGGGTGGTGCACCCAAATGCTCGCCTGCAAGCCCTTTCGCTTTCTTGACTTCCTTTACCTTTTTGCTCGTGCTTTTGGGATACCATTCGTTGAAAAGGTTGGTAAAGGCGGCAAATTCGTTGCTCTCAAGGCTGCCCGTGTCCACGTTGTCCATGATGGCGATGAACCTCACGCCCGCTTCGGGGTAGATGATTTCGGAGTAAGAGCCGACCTCGATATAGTTCCTGCCGAAGCGTGATAAGTCTTTGACAATGACAGTCTTTACAAGCCCTTTTTTAATGTCCGCCGACATTTCCTTAAAGCTTGGGCGGTCAAAATTCGTACCCGTATAGCCGTCGTCCACATAGAATTTCGGGTTAGGGAAACCGTGTTCTTTCGCATATTTCATCAGATATTCTTTCTGGTTTACAATGCTGTTGCTTTCGCCTTCCCGCCCATCGTCTTGGCTTAACCTACAATATAATGCCGTAAAATCTTCCTGCTGTCTTTTCATAAAGCTCTCCTTTCTGACAGCAGACACGGTATTGTGAAGTGTAGGTACAGTGTACCACATCTGTCCTCAAACTTCAACGCTTTAAAGCGATAATTTTTCCGCTGCCTGTTATTCCCCGTCGTTATCACCCCAATTCTCATTATCATAAAATCCATATCCCTGTGCGCCACGCCGAAAAATATCCGTAAGCATTACAAGCAAATCCCGCCCGTCTTTTCGGAAATGGGCGTTGACGGTGTATTCCGTACCGCCGATTTTCTCGGTGAAGCTCATCGGCTCTGGGATGCGGACAAGGGGCGTGACGTTCTGGACAGGCGGCAGAGGGGGATATATTTTGTCGGGATTTACCATAGGGACATCTTTGTATTCCTCCATAATCGCCTGTATTTCTTCCTCGGACAGTCTGCTCATCGCAATGATTCCTCCCTCCTGCGGTCTGTTTTAACTGGCTGTTTCTGTCGGTTTGACCGTTGGTTTTCTATCGTGTCGTGGATTTGGTCTAAGCATTCGTCAATGTGTGCGGAGCGTTTCTCAATCCCGTCTGCATATTTCAGCCGCTTTCTAAGTTCCGTTATCTGCCATGTCACGCCCTGCTTTTCTTCCCGAAGTTTTTCTTTTTCGGCTGGTGTGGCACGGCGTACCTTATTCCGCAAGTGCTGGCGGTAGTCAATCAGTTTATTCATTTCACTCTGGTTTTGCTCCCTGTCGGCGTGTAAATCGGAGAGGGTAGAGATGCCCTGCTTTGACATATACCTTACCTGTGCGGTAATCTCGTCCAGTTTCCGAAGCTCCTCTTTCATCAGCGGGCTTGTCGGCTTGTAGTTTGTGCCTTTGGGGAATATCCCTAACTGATAGCACCAGTAGTAATATAACGCTAAGATTCCTGTGGTTTTTTGATGCGGTTTCCATGCGTTTTTATACTGCTCTGGCATATGCGGGGAATAGGAAATCCTTGCTTTGTAGTTTCCATATTGGGAAGCCCCGCCTAAACATGACCGTATGAAATCGGGAGTCAACCGCTCGTCAAGCGTGTCTAACCTTGTGAAATGCTTATACTGTGGCAGCTTCATTTTCCAATGGCTGCCAGAAAAATCAACCTCATATCCCTTGTCGGTGAGGTATTTCATCATGTGCTGTAAATCCCTGCTCCCGTTGATTGCCTCCTTTAAATCCTCCCGATAGACGTTGTACCGTGTCGGCTTTCCGCTTTTTTCGTCCAGATACAGCGGTCTTGACGGGGCTTTCTTCGGATGCTCTATGACTGACAATCCGTACTCAAAACACAATCGGTCGGACACTTCCCTTAACCGTTTCTGCTCCGATTTTGAGTAATTGTATTTGCTCCCATCCAGATAAGAAACGGAGTTGAAGCAGAAATGGTTGTGCAGATGCCCTTTGTCAAGGTGGGTGGCAACGATTATCTGGTACTTGCTGCCCCACATTTCCCTTGCTAATTTCAATCCGATTTCATGGCATTGTTCGGGCGTTACCTCGTCTGGCTTGAAGCTCTGATAGCCATGCCAAGCGATATATCCGCCTGTCTTTTGGTACTGTTTCTTCGTCAAAATCATCTGCTGTAAGGCGGTTTCTTTCAGACAGTTGACTGCGGAAACATACTCGCCCTCATTCGTTTTTGACGGATTCTTTACATAGGAAAACACGTCAAAGAAGTCCTGCATTTCTTCACTCGGCACAGTCTTTTCTGGATTTTCTATATAGTCAATCACGTCTTTTATGCTCCCTTTGACATGCCATAGGCTTGTTACCGCCATATCAGACCGCCCCCTGTTCCATCAATTCTTCTACGTTAAATCGTTGTGGGAGAGTTGTTTTCTGCTGCAATTCTAAGATAAAATCCTCAATCTCTTTACAGATTTCGGCAGCGATTGGATAGTATGGAACACACTTTTTGAAACCGTCATGCACTTCATAGAGCTTGTTTAACAGTTCCCAAAACTCGGTTTTGGGCTGTGGCTGCGGGGCGTTTCCCTTGCATAACTGGCGCATAAATTCGGCGGCGGACAGACTGCAAGCGGCGGCACACTGCTTTAATTTTTCATGTTCTTCTTCGTTCAATCGGACGGTAATCGGGACATTCCGCATATCCTTTTCTGATTTTTTTCTGCTCATTTTCCTCAATCCTCCAGTCTTATTTTTCTTTCTTCGGGGTAAACAGGGGCTGTCCCCTGAGTGAACTCCACACGCCTTTAGGCTGTGGATTGGATTGTGGCTGACACAATCCGATGCTCGCTATCTCTGTGGACAACGCCACAGAGCATTTTTCCTGTGCAGCGGCATTCTTCCATACCTGTCTTACCCTCCGAAAAGAAAATCCTATGTCCCTGCACCTCCGTTCTGGATTCGTTTTTTCTTGACTTTTGGATAAATGAAAAAGCCGCTACACCGCACCGCGAATGACAGGAGTGTTTTCTCCTGCTCGGATTCGCAATGCTATGTAACGGCTTTGGGATTCAAAACTATGCTGCCATACACCAGCCGAAAAGGACGACTTACGTTCGGCGGCAGTCAGCCTTATCCATTGGCTGACATTTCATTCTTCCATCTATGTGCTATTTAATTTTCAATCTTCCAATTCCCTCACGGGTATTTTAGAATATCATAGCGGCTGCATCCATGTCAAGATTTTAGGCAAACTTTTTAGTATTCCCTGTGGACGGGAATTTTATTCACCTATTTTGAAAATTGGGCAAGGGAAATTTATCCCTCACCCAATAGTCCATAAGAAAACAGAAAATATTAGATGATTATAAAATCTTACGCAGCTTTTTCCGCAAGTGGTCTAATCTTGCATAGATAGCACCCGTTGTCAATCCAACAAGCGGGGCAATTTCCTTTGTGGAATAGCCCTGCATTTTCAACAGGATAATTTGCAGGGTACGCCTGTCCACCGTAAGCAATGCCCGATACAGAGTTTCGTCCTCAATCTCGTTCAGTAAATCAGCGACAGTCTTTAGCTCGGTATTCTGTTCCCTGTCTGCCATCCCCTCAAGGTGAGATGGTCAAGCTTTTTTGTAACACATACAAGGAAAAGTTTTGACATAACTCATACCTGCATTCTCTTTTCAAATGGTGTCATATATCCATTTGATGAATGTGGACGGATATGATTGTAGTAGACATATACATAATCCATAGTTGCATTATTTAGTTCCTCGTCTGATGAAAAACGGTGTTTGCTTATGAATTCTGCTTTGAATGTTCCATAAAAGCTTTCCATTGGGGAATTGTCATAGGGACACCCTGCTTTACTCATGCTCTGCCTAACCCCTTCTTCTCTACAGTAATCTGTAAATGCCCGTGAGGTATATTGTGAACCCTGATCACTGTGTAACATTAGGTTTTTTGGATGATGATTTCTTTCCAGGGCTGTTTTTAGTGTCTGCACAGCCAGTTCTGCATCGATATGCCTGCTGTTTAGGGTTGCCACCACAGATCTGTCAAACAGATCAATAATGCTGCAGTTATATCGCTTCCTTCCATCTTCCATAAAAATATAGGTGAAATCTGTACACCATTTCTCATTTGGCTTTTCCGCATAGAATTCCCTGTTTAGATGATTTTCAAACTTTTTATAGCAGTCTCCCTTTTTGTATTCTGGTTTTTTGGGTGTCACTGTGGACTTGATCCCCAGTTCCTGCATGTATTTTAATACAGTTGTATTGCTCAAACTGATTTTTGCCCGCAGCAAATAAACCCTCATCATCCGATATCCTGGATTTCCAGAGTATTCATGGTATATTTGGAGCATTTTATTTTTAAGCTGCTCTTTTTGTTGTCTGTATCCTGCTTTTTTATCTTTTCTGTAATTATAATAGGCATTTGGAAATATGCCCATCCGATGCAGAAGCCAGCGGACTCCGAACTCCTGCTTATGCTTGTCAATAAACAGGTACTGTTCTAATCGATTTCCTTTGCGAAGAATGCGGCTGCTTTTTTTAAGAATGCAATTTCCTTTTTCTTTTCCTCCAGCTCTCTGCGTAATTTGCGGTTTTCCTCATAAAGATTCTTTGTGTCATTTAAATCTGGGCATGTTTCGCATTCTTCACGGAATGCCCGCACCCATTTACGGACAGTTCCATCTCCTAACTGGTATTCTTCATTTAGGCTTTTTATCGTACGTCCTTCTTCTAAATACAGCCGTACGATTTTCTTTTTGAATTCTGGCTCATAAACCTTCGTCTTTGGCATGTATAACTCCTTCCTTTTCACTTATTGAATATAACACTTATTTCCTGTTTGGTGTTACAACTTTATTATATCATCTCAAGGTATTCTCCAAAGTTGCTTGTCCAATGATAAAACCGTCTGTTAGAATTGAAGTCTGCCCTGTCGTCTATGCGGATTTGTTCGATGATGGTTTCATCGACTCCGTGTTCTCTCAATATTTTTTCCTCGGCTTCTTTCCAGATAAGCCATTTCCTGTTCTCCCGTCCGTTGTTGTATGCCATTCTTTTTTCCTCCAATCTGAAATTTTTAAAAATGTTAAAATTCAGATTGGAAAGGCGGCGAACGGCATCCAATAGCAGAAACAGCCCTGTGGCATAATCTGATAAAAAACGACAAAAGAAAAACCGCAAAGGCACGGTGACCTCTACGGTTATAGGGGATATATATTCTGTTAAGTGGAGATTCTACTTCTAGTTTCATGGTGAGAAGTAGCGTTACATGGGCAGGGATTTTTTTAACTGGCTTCCTGCCATTTCCCGATATGCTATGTATAAACCAACTCTGCGTTGCATGAGCAGATAAATAACTACCCGAAAAAAGAACATAAAAAAATCCCTCCAAACTTTAAAACAGGTCTGGAGAGTGTCTGTTAGGTCTTTTGGGTATAGCAAAATCGCCCACCATACACCGTTTTTTTATATGGTGGACGTTCGCCTTAAAACCTTATGAAATGAAACAGAGCCAACAAACTGTGATTTTATTTCACAAGTTCATCGGCTCTGCGTCTGTGCGTCTGGCTCTGTGATGACTGAAACATTTTGTTTTTCTACATTGATTAGCGTTTCCCGTCTGCATTTTGGGCAAAATAATGGAAACATCTTAAACTCTGTGTCTGGTCGTATTTTTATCCGTGTCTTGCTATTGCAGACAGGGCATAACAACCATTCCATCCTTTTGCGCTCGCTATTATTTGTCATTTGGTTTATGGCTGCCTTCCTTTCGCAGTATAATACTGCTGACAATTCCCAAGCCACCCAATGCTGTGCACCATTTTGAAGAAAAAACCGCCCCTGCCGCAATTAAGCCAGCCCCTGCAATTAAGTTGCATACTGCAGCAAATTTTACCGCTTTTTTGCCAGGGTTTGGGAGCCTAACCGAAATGCCCAACACTTCATTTAATTTCCCACAAACTTGATTTACTTCTTTAATCATTCTCTGTCCTCCTAAAATATCAGCTGTATGCCATGATTTACAATGAGCAATGCCCCTACGCATATCACAATCCATGCGAGTGTGGATTTTTTTCCTTTCCTTTTGCTCAGTAACAAAAATACTGCTCCTGCCACAACCAGACAGATACCAACAATCAATGATACGATTGATATCATCTGCATGGCTTCTGCGTTAGGAACAGGTATAAAATTCGGAATTGGAAAATCCATACTTTCGCCCCCTTTCTTTTAATTGTTCAAATCAGATGCAACCATCCTGTGAAGTGCCATTGCTGAAAAAGCAATCCCAATAATGCCCAAAATTGTTGCGGCAACAGGCATTGACAGCAGCCCTGCATGGCAGCCCTGTGAATTGGATGCAATGACAACAATGACTATGGATGAAACAACCGTTGCAATCGTTGATTTCTTTATCATCCCAACATATAATGGGAAAAGCCCTAACATAATAGCTGAAATGGCTGTGACAGCCTGCACCCATATATCCCCCAAGCTGAATGTGACAAACACAAAATATTTGCTTGCAAGAAGAATACAGGCATATTGGAAGATATATGACACCGTGTGGAACAGGAGCATAATGCCGCAGACCAATAGGAGCTTTGCCAACATCAGCTTTGTTCGGTTTACTGGATAAGTATAAAGCAGGCTTATAGTCCTGTTCCTATATTCCTCAATTATAAATACGCAAAGAAAAACCGCTTCCCATACAATCAATGTTGCCCTTACAAGCATCAGTGCCAATGAAACAGTATCTAACTGGGCTGGGGGCAAGCCATTGAATGCAGGCATATTTCCGTTTTGGGTTAAAAGGCTGGACGTGAATGCACTCAGTAAAAAAATGATAATGTTAGCCGCAGCCAGCCCAAACATATGCGGCTTTAAAAGCACTTTCCTAATTTCCAGAGAAATAAGGTTCTTCACCTTTTCCACCTCCTCCCAGCAAATCCAGATAATAATCTTCAAGCCCTATCCCCTTTTTGCATATTTCATCCATAGAAATTTCCCCAAGCATAGCACCGTGGTCAATCATGCCAATGGTATCTGCGATTTTAGATAGTTCGTCAAGGATATGGCTTGATATCAAAATGCTTGTGCCATGCTCTTTATTGATTCGCAATAACAGTTCCCGAATATGTATGATTCCCTGCGGGTCTAAACCATTGATAGGCTCGTCAAGTATAAGCAGTTCTGGTCTTGTGAGGAAAGCCCTTGCAAGGGCAAGCCGCTGTTTCATCCCTAAAGAAAATTTTCCTACGGCTTTATTGCCTGTTTCTGAAATCCCCAGCAATGACAGGGTTTCCCCGATATTTTCATATCCTGCGCCCATATATCTGCAATGCAGTTCCAAGTTGTCATAAGCCGACAAATGGTTATAAAAAACAGGGCTTTCGATAATGCTTCCAATATGGGAAAAAACAGGGCTGTTTCCGCCTGCAACACGCTCGCCTAGCAAACATACCGTTCCACAGTCGGGGCGTATGATATGGTACAGCGTCTTCATCAGTGACGTTTTCCCCGCCCCGTTTGCCCCTAAAAATCCATAAATCTCACCCTGTTTTACCCTCATGCAGATATTTTTCAGTATGGGGCAGCCATCTATGGATTTTGATAAATTCTGAACTTCAACCGCATATGTCATTCGTGCGCCCCCTTTTCAGAAAGCAGCCGCCTTTTAAAGATAAAAGTTGTTTTCTGCGCAAGCCCGATAAGGGAATATTGCGAACTGCCTATGTATGGGCAGGCAAAAGACGTTGTCAGTTCCCATCCGTCTTTGCCATACTGGTTTAACTTGTCTGCCAGCAGGCTGTCTGGTTTATCAGTTTCCTTGCTGTCAACAAACATTATTTTGTACTCAAATTTCTCCATAAAGACCTCCTTCATTTAAAAATATCAGCCACAAGGCTGTCCACCATGAACTCAAAAACAGCAAAATAGTCACAGGTGACAGAAAGTGTCTCTTTTGCATTGATAGTAGATAGCAATGCACTCAATATCCCATACGCCTTAGATTCTTCCATTTTCAGTTCAAGGCTGGCGGCGCGGACCGCCTGCCTGAAAAAATCGAAGCTGTCAAATTTAACTTTTTTTATTGTTTCTTCTGGCAGTTTTGTGATAAAGGATTGGAAATCTGGCGTATTGACGTTATACAGGAAAGGCTTGCTGTCATATTCCTTAAAAAGCTCTTTCATTGATTCGGCAAATCCGTCCTTTGTCCGTCTGTCCCTGTTAATCGCAAAAATCTTTTCTTCCAACCTCCTTTGTATGGTTTCGATTGTTTCAAAAAACAAATCTTCTTTGGTTGGGTACAGCGTATAAAATGTTCCGACTGATATCCCCGCTTTCTCACACAGGCTTTTAATGCTTGTCTTTTTATACCCCTGTGTTATCCAGCATTCTTCGCATAATTCTTTCAGCCTTTTGCGAATATTCTCTTTGTCAGTATCTGAAAGCACTGGCTTTGATGGCATGTCTGTTTCTCTCCTTCCTGAATTATATTTACGAATATTCTTATATAATGTTCGTAAATATAATAACATTCTCTAGGGATATTGTCAAGAAAAAGACTTATTAAAAAAATGACAGTAAAAATATGACGGGCATTTGCCTTATAACCTTATGAAATATAATTGAGCCAATGAACTGTGACGATAGGGCAGCATGTCCATTCTTTTTTAGACATAAAAGCACCCCAACGATTCACTTTATATTTTGGCAGTTTAAACAAGAGTATGGTTACACCTATGAAAAGCATACTCATGCCAATAATTCCTGTTGACATTGGGTTAAGTAAAGTGCTTTGTATAAAAGTTTACATCCAAAAAAAATATGCATCACCTTTTTCTGCGGTATAACCTATATTCATTTCGGTCTTACAGATAAAAAGGCGATAGAGCTTCTTTTACTCCATCGCCTTTTTATTATGCGTAGATAATTTCTTCGTTCACAATCTCCATCGCACATGCCCTTATGTTATTTAAGCGTTGTACCCATTCTAAGGCGTTTTCTGCCTTTAGTTGTTCTGTTATACCCTGTGCCTGCTTCATATCCTCTATGAGCCTTTTAAATCGTTCCTGTGCCTGCCTGTCAATGTTGGCAAGGTAGGCGTTGAGTTTACCGCTTGTGAGAAGATTCGTGTATGTAACCTTGTGGTACTGTTTCAGATAGTCCAGATGCCGCTGTCCCCATGTGCCTATCGGCTGTTCTTCTTCGGCGGGTAAAGCTATACATGGAATTAGATAATCGCCTTTCCGTTCGTATTTGCCGCCCAGTTCCTCAAATAATATATTTGCCATTTTCTGTTACCTCCAGATAAAATATTCACTCCACACTCTTGTGTCTGTTGTCTTAAACAAAATTTTGAGTTTTCTCCTTATCTGGTTTCATTCATGATTTACAGATAAACATAAAATAGTCACTTTCTATTTCGGTAAAAAGCGATACAAACAAGGGCAAATACCATTGGAATAATAGCATATCCCGCATTTATCTTCCCACCATTATACAAAACATATCCTGCACCAACAAAGGTTAAAATAATAAATATTATACTCAATATAAGAGCTGCTTTCTTCATAATGTCCTACCTTTAGATTCTGCTTCATAAGTCTGCTTTTACTTCCAGGCTGTAAATTTTAAATTATCCCGTCTTTTATATATCTACCATATAGAAAATTTATCTCTATTTAGCTATGTATCAAACAATGTTCAATTCTAACTATTGGGCATTAACAAATTAGTTTTTGCTTACTTTTCTGTGATTCCCAAAATATATTGATATGCAAATCCGATTCCATTACAAGTCAAGTTTTCACACATATGTGGCGGGTCGCTCTCTGAAAAACCCGTAGGACGTAATTCAAAACATCTTAATGAACCAAATTCTCTATCAAAGGCAGACGCAAAATTATAGCAGGCAGATACAATTTCATCTTCTGATTTTCCTATCATATGAAGATAAATTCCAATGAACATAAGCGTACCTTCAACTAAACCACATTGTGCCCTATATCCACCCGCACCATGCAATCCAACCGCAGACCAGATTGTTTGCGGCTCAATGACAATTTCAAATAATTCGCTCAAACAGACAAGTGCTGTCCTTGCACAATTTATATCTTCTTTCCAGTACAATTCATGTACCCGCTTTGTTATATATTCTTTCATTAATATGACACCTCTATGATTTCCACATTTTATATCAAAACCAATTTGCCTGTTCTTTTCTAAATTGTGGTACATCGCCATGTTGATATGGGTTATAATTATTTAAATTACAGCCAAATTCTTTTAACAATTTTATTTTGTTATCAGATGTCCATTCGATAAGTGACATACCATCAAATTCCTCAATGCTACCATCGTTCATCTCATTCTTAAAATACCATTCTACAATAGTTTGGCTTTCCTTATGGAAGTACTGTTTTATATCCCATACAAGAACTTTACCACGAGTGTTCCATTCTTCAAACCAATGTTTAACGATTATACGGTTTTCATATTTCGGACTCCAACTTTCAATATAAATAACATCTTCCGTAAAAATATCATCTATCCCTAAGTCTTTTTGTTGCAGCCACATATCAAACCACAAACGGATTATCCTTTCTCTTTGATTCATCATTCAACACCTCTATAAGCTAATGTTGTCAACGGCATTCATTTTCACTTCGTCGTCCAGTGCCATGCCTGTAGTTTTCTAAACGCTGTTTATAGCTTTGAGCAATCAGACTTTTTTCAGTAATACTACCGTCTGCATTGATAATATTGCCGTCCTCATTATTCCATGCCTTAATTGCTATATCCATTAATGGCTCTACAATCTTCATTGGCAATTCATCAAGATTATCAATTGCAAGCCACGGAAATGCACGAAACATTTTATCATTACCAATAAGGAACATATAGCCTATCAGCTCTTTTTCTCTAAAAACAAAATAAAACTGTGGCATTTTTTCTCCAAATGCCTTATCCATTATCCGACGCATTGTTTTTATACTTCCATATGCAGGAAAAAAACCAATGGAGCTTAAAGAATTTAAAGCGAATTTCCGTTGCTCAAGTGACATATTCCGATAATTATAAAACCGTTCCATACACCACCACACCTTTCAAATAAAATTCATCTTTCTCTTTGTCACTCTTGATAACCAATGACAGCAATGACTTTTTCTTCTTTTAAAATGAAAGCAACTTTCTTCCCCTCTTTCAGCAATTCATTTTTACAAGTCAAAATATCTTCGGATACATTATTTGGAAGTTCAGATAAAACAATGTATTCACTATTATAAATACCAGATTTGTAATCTATAAAAATCTGCTCTAATTGTTCCAAACTAATTTCTTTTGCAGGCAACCATGAAAAAATATCTAATACTTTCATTAAAACTATCCCTCTTTACTCAATCCCCATAGCGTCTATTATACTTTAAAAAAATAAAAATTTGGTCGCATCATAGTCATAACAAAATACTTCCTTTTGAATAAATGACTGCATTTCCTGAAATTTTTATATTATTATTGCTACATTCACAATAGAGAGTGCCTCCTCTTTTAGATAATTGTTTTGCCAATAGTTTATTTTTTCCCAACTTATTGCTCCATATTGGTACTAAAGTGCTGTGGGCAGAACCTGTTACTGGGTCTTCAAACATCAATTCTGGACAAAAATATCTCGAAACAAAATCAGCATTATTACCCTTTGCTGTTATTACAATTCCAAGCCAAGAATCTAATTTTTTAAGTTTCGTATAATCTGGAATATAATTTTTAACTTCTTCTTCATTATTCATTACTACATATAAATCCCGTTCAGAATAAAGCTCAAGCGGCTCAAAACTGAGTGATTCAACAATATCTGGCTTTTTCATAATACTCTGTGCTATTCTTTTTGGAAAAGTCATTTCATACAAATCCCCTTTTCGAATAACGCTTAAAACGCCACTAACAGTTTCAAAATTAACTTTATCTGAATTGCAATCTAAGTGATTAAAGACAATAAAAGCAGCTGCTAATGTTGCGTGACCACAAAGGTCTATTTCAAATGATGGCGTAAACCATCTTAATATATAATCCTTGCCATTCTTATAAATAAATGCTGTTTCGGATAAATTATTTTCAAATGCTATATTTTGCATAACTTCATTGGAAAGTGTTTTTTCTGACACACATATGCAAGCTGGATTGCCACTAAACAACTTATCAGTAAAAGCATCAACCACATAGTAATCCATATTAGGCACCTTTCACACTTTAAATTTTTGTTTATTTTACCATATACTTATGAAATTTTCCACTACATGGTTATGTAAAAGACGGCATCAGCTTTCACACCAACACCGCCTTTTTCTCAGTCAGTCCATCATAAAATTCCTGCTTTTTTCAGATACCCTACGCTGTCATAACAGCCACGGAAGTAAACCGACTGCATCTCCATATCCGTAAGTTTGTTCCTAAGCTCCATCACTTGAATGAGTGCGGCACATTCCTCCTCGGTCAGTTCCGCCGATGTTTCCGTATCAAACACACCTAAAACTTTCGGATATTTCTCATAAAGGCTCTCAATTTCAGCTCTTATGGCACGGTATTCCTCATTTTCTCTGGACAGCTTTGCGATGACAGAACCGAGGTATTCATTAAAGATATTGCTGTGGACGTCTACAAAAGTTTCAAATCTGAACGCATCAGACATTCTTCCTCACCTCCGATTTTTTCTTACCGTCACTTATTATACTGCCCAAAATAAAGCAATACAAATGTGCAAACTGGATTTTACCTCTCCCTGTCCGCACTTTTTTTCTCTGCCGGCTCACCGTTCTGCTCTTGCTCATCGTCAATAACAGCGTTGTCCTTTTCATTCAGATTCAGTTCGATATTGAGGGCGTTCAGCCTTTCCGTCTTTTCTTTCAGCTCATTTTCAAAGGCAAATGGTTTCTTTACTTCCTCTTTTGCTGTTTCAAGCTGTGCGATGGTTTCCTCCTTTCTGGTCTTGGCGGCTTCCAGTCTGGCAGGGAGTTTGGCAATCTCATTTTCAATTCTGGTCAGATTGCCCAGAGCGTCCACGCCTAAATCCACCTTGTGTTTCCTCATTCCGCAGAGGTTTAAACAGTAGTGGGCATTGACGGTATCATAGTAAACCTCCATCTGAAAGCCACGGTAACTGCCGATTGCTATCGGCTGTGACAACGGATTTTCCTTACAGATGGCAAGAAGCATCTCGCCTGCATCCGCTTTTTCTTTGTAGGTCACGCCTTTTAAGGTCATGGGGCAGAACTTATCCTCCCCCTGCGGCTTATGC
The DNA here is from genome assembly GCA_910576335.1 of Lachnospiraceae bacterium. Taxonomy (GTDB): domain Bacteria; phylum Bacillota; class Clostridia; order Lachnospirales; family Lachnospiraceae; genus CAPEBR01. The sequence continues at coordinate 17,910 of CAJTIU010000033.1, read as the reverse complement.
TGACTGGCAATCTCCACATCATTCCCATAGGCTGTAATGCGTTCCTCATAGTCTTTAATCTCCTGCGGGTAGTGCTTCAGTATCCTGTCCTCAAGGTCGTAATGCTCGGAAAGATAGCTCTGCTTCAAGACTTTCAGCTTCGCCACCTGCATATCCAAATCCATTTTTTCCTTGAAACGCTCGTCGCCTGTGGCAAGCATTTTGACCTCCGCAAAGGAGAGAGCCACTTCGTCCACGTCCTCGGCAGAACGGACGGGGCTTTTGCTCGTCATTATCTGGCTGATAAATTTCTGCTTTCCCTCCACCAACTGAAAGAGGTAGGCATCAAAGGTCTGTTCCGTCACATAGCGGTAAACTTCAACCTCTGGGAACATATTGCCCTGCCTTTCGAGCCTGCCTTGACGCTGTTCCAAATCCGACGGTCGCCACGGGCAATCTAAATTATGGATGGCGATTAGCCTGTCCTGCACGTTTGTACCTGCACCCATCTTCGGGGTAGAGCCGAACAGCACACGCACCTCGCCGCTCCTTACCTTTGCAAACAGTTCTTTTTTCTGTGCATCGGTGGTCGCTTCGTGGATGAAACGCACCTGCTCCGCAGGGATGCCACGCTGTATGAGTTTCTTCCTCATATCATCATAGACATTATCAAACTGGTCGGGAATCATTTCATAAACATTTTCTCTGACTTCCTGCGTTTCTATTATCTTTTTATTGGTGGGCGTCGATAAATCACAAAAGGCGAGTTGTGCCGCTTTGGTGTCGGCGTGTTCCTCCCAGATGCGGTAAATATTGTCCACGCAGGCGTTGACTTTGCTCTCTGGGTCGTCTGGCAACATCGGGTCAATCAGCCTCTGGTCGAGTGCCAGTTTCCTCCCGTCATTCGTGATTTTGAGCATATTATCCTGCTGCGGCTTTACAAGCCTTGCCCTTACTTTCTCGGCTCGCTTGGCAAGCCCCGCCACCATTTCCGTCTGGATTTCGCTCGGTTTGGTCTTGATATTGTGGTAATTGACCTTTGGCACGGGGAGTTTCAGCATATCGGCGGTCTGGATGTCCGCAACCTCACGGAACATCTGCATCAGCTCTGGCAGGTTATAAAACTTCGCAAACCTCGTCTTGGCTCGGTAGTTTGTCCCCTCTGGGGAAAGTTCCAGAGCCGTGACCGTTTCGCCAAACGTGGACGCCCAACTGTCAAAATGCTGCAATCCGTTCCTCGCAAGGGTGTCATACTGCAAATACCTCTGCACGGAATACATCTCGACCATCGAGTTTGAGATAGGCGTTCCCGTTGCAAAAACCACGCCACGGCTGCCCGTGATTTCGTCCAGATAGCGGCATTTCATAAACAAATCGCTCGACTTCTGGGCTTCGGTCTGGGCAATTCCGCCCACGTTCCGCATCTTGGTGTAAAGGTAAAGGTTCTTGTAAAAATGGCTCTCATCTATAAAGAGCCTGTCTACCCCCAGTTCCTCAAAGTTTATCACGCTGTCTTTCCGCTTGGTATCATTGAGTTTGTCGAGCTTTGCTTTGATAGCTTTCCTTGTTTTCATGAGCTGCTTGACCGTGAACTGCTCCCCGTGGGATGCCTGCACGTCGTCAATGCCACGCTCAATATCGTCAAGCTGACGCATGAGCTGTTCCCTCTGGCGTTCCTCGCTGATGGGGATTTTCTCGAACTGCGAGTGTCCGATAATCACCGCATCATAAGCCCCTGTCGCAATCCTGCCGCAGAATTTTTTACGGTTTCCCGTTTCAAAATCCCGCTTGGTCGTCACAAGAATGTTGGCAGATGGGTAGAGCCTTAAATACTCCGACGCCCATTGACCGACAAGGTGGTTCGGCACGACAAACATAGACTTCTGGCAGAGTCCGAGCCGTTTGCTTTCCTGTGCGGCGGCGACCATTTCAAAGGTCTTGCCCGCCCCTACTTTGTGTGCAAGGAGCGTATTACCGCCGTAAAGGATATGGGCAATCGCATTGACTTGGTGCGGTCTTAATTTAATCTCTGGGCTGATGCCGCCAAACGTGATATGGCTTCCGTCATATTCACGGGGTCTTATACTGTTAAATGTGTCATTATAATAGCGGACAAGGCGGTTCCTCCGCTCTGGGTCTTTCCAAATCCAGTCCCCAAACGCCTGCTTTATCACCTCCTGCTTTGCCTGTGCCGCCGTGGTTTCCTTATGGTTTAATACCGCTTTTTTATTGTTGTGTTCGTCATAAATATAATCAAAGATACGGGTGTCCCTTAAATTTAAGGTATCCTCCATAATGCGGTAGGCACTTGCCCGCTTCGTGCCGTAAGTGCTGTCCGCCTTGACATTCCCCACGTCGGAACTCTTATTCTCGATAAACCAGTCGCCGTTATATGCCGTGTAGCGTACTTTCAGCTTGCCCTCCGCATAGCTCGACGGCGTTAAAAGCTCCAACATAAACTGCTGTATATCCTCCTGCGGTATCCACGTCGTACCCAGACGGACGGAGATTTCACTTGCGGGCAAATCCTTTGGGATGACTTTTTCCAGAGCCGCCACGTTGACGGCAAGCTCTGGGTCTGCCTTTGCCGCTATCTTTGCAATTTTCAGTTTCTCCCGCACGTTGCCCGATAAATACTCGTCTGCGGTTACATACCTTGCAGGCTCGGAAGATGGCACTTTGAAGATAACGCCCTGCAAATCATTGATGATTTCCTCCTGCATCATGCCCGTGAGCTGTGCCATATAGGATAAATCGACACGGGCTTTCTCCCCGATGGAGAGGGCGAGGGCTTCACTGGCGGTTTCCACAAAGGTCACTTCATGATGGGGCTTTATCGTCCTCTTGGAGAACATATCCGCCTTTCTCTTAAATTTCCCCTCATCGTCAAGCACTTCAAGGGAGCATAACAGGAAGTAGCTTTCATCTGCCGCAAAAGCAAGGTAGTTCCCCCTGCTGTTAATCAGACCGTACTTTTTTGTAAATGCATCATATAAGCGGTTTAAGTTTTTCTGTTCGGTCTGTATCATTTCCTCTGGGTAATCGTCGGTCTGGTACTGGATAAGCTTTCTCACGCAGTCACGGATTTCCAATAATCCCTTAATGCGGTTTTCTGCGGTCATGGATACCTTTGCAGGGGTCATGGTGTTATTCTCTCGGAAGTAAACCCTGCCGTCCACAAGGGCAAAAGAGAAGTTCCGCACGTTCGGGTCGGCAGGGATGGATTTGTCCTGCTCATCAGAGATTCGGTCAATCTCATTTTCAATCTCTGGGATTTCGCCGTCTATCCGCTGCATGGCTTCATGGAGAAGCCCCGCAAGCGGCATATCGGGATAGGCTTTGCAGGCACTGTCCATGCCGAACCTTGTGCTTTCCATCTTCATCTTGCCTAAAATCATTTCTGGGTGGGATACAAAATAGCTGTTCATCGTGACGCCGTTTTCATCTGTGTCAAGGTGTACCCACTCTGGTTCAATGTCAATTACGCTGTCACGCTTTTGCAGGATAAGGATGTCGCTTGTGACCTCCGTGCCTGCGTTTGCCCGAAACGTATTGTCGGGAAGCCTTACCGCACCTAAAAGCTCGGCTCTCTGTGCGATATACTTCCGCACCTCTGGGCTTGCTTTGTCCATCGTCCCCTTAGAGGTGATGAACATCACAACGCCGCCTGCCCGCACTTTATCCAGAGCCTTTGCAATAAAATAGTCGTGGATTAAAAATTTCTGGGCGTTGTAGTGGCTGTCGTTGACCTTAAACTCCCCGAACGGGATATTGCCAAGCACCACGTCAAAGTGGCTGTCTGGGAGCTTTGTGTCCTCAAACCCCTCAATGGCGATACTGGCTTTCTGGTAGAGCTGCTTCGCAATCCTGCCCGATAACGGGTCAATCTCAATGCCGTGCAGCTTTGATTTCTCCATGCTGTCGGGTAACAATCCTAAGAAATTTCCTGTGCCGCAGGACGGCTCCAAAATGTTCCCCTGTGAGAATCCCAGACGGTCAAGTGCTTCATACATTGCCTTGATAACGACGGGCGGCGTATAAAAAGCGGTCAGCGTGGATTCCATAGCTGCACGGTATTCCTCGTCGGAAAGTTCCGCTTTCAGTTCCTTGTATTCGTTTGCCCATGCCGCATTTTTTTCATCAAACGCCATAGACAGACCGCCCCATCCCACATACTTTGCAAGGGTTTCCTGTTCTTCGGGCGTGGCAAGTCGGTTTTCTATCTGAAGGTCGTGGAGCAGATGGATTGCTGCCATATTGTTTCGGAACTTTTCTTTTGCACCACCAACGCCTAACGCATCATCGGTAATATGATAATTGTGGCGGTCGGCAGAAACAGCAGGAGAAGTCGGATTTGCCGTTTTGGGAACTTCTGCTTTTTCTTCGGGCGGTAATTCTTCCTGTGCCTGCTCCAAGAGCCTGCGGACATAGCCGATTTTCTCCACACGGTTTATCGGGAAGCCTGTGCTGTTCTGGAAAGTGACGTCACGCATGGAAACATCGCCGCTGATTTTACCAACGCTTTCTATTACATAGCGGCGGTTGTCAATCACAAGCTCTTTGCCGATGAGGTCAGAATTATCCTGTGCAGGCAGAAGCCCTCTGTCTTGGCTCTGCGTAGGCTCGACCGCCTTTTCCGCTTTCGGGCGGTGGGAGTACAGAGCTTTTTCCGCTTCATCAAATGTGTCAAAGCCGCCTGCTGTCGTATTGGCAGTATCCCTTTGCTCATCATATCCGTATCGGTTGTAATATTTGCCGTTAGGATACTGCATGATAACGATGGCTTCATCACCAGACAAGTATCTTGCTATGATAGGGCTTGCCGCTTCCTTATCCGCAGCGGTTTTTCTGACCTTTAAAAGTCCTGCTTCGGCATCTTCCTCGGTTGGATAGGTCAGTACCATACCGTCCCCGTTGATATAATAATCCCCACGGCTGTTGTCCCAGATAGCATAAGCATCTTCGGGGTCTGGGAAAGCGTCGGAAGTCATTGTGACCTCAAACCGTTCTTGTAGCGGCTCGGTTTCCTGTTCCTTAGCAGACATTTCATCAATGGCAGGCTGTTCCTCTTTATTTTCTATTTCTTCGGTCTGTTCCTTATCCCCGCCTTTCCTGTTCCAGTCGGATTCGGTAGCCAAAATCTCGGCAAGGAGCTTTTCATCTTCTGCCGTCAGCTCGGTATGACGCTCTAAGAATGGGATGAACACATCCTGCCCGAAACGCAGGGATTCCATTTTCTCTCGGTAGTAATCTTCCCCCTGCCGTTTCCATTCTGGGATAAACGGGCAATCGGGGGAGAGGGAGTATTCATAAAAATTTCGGATATGGGCAATCAAATCTCCCTCACCATCACCGATGTCAAACCGCCCCTCATAATGAAATTCTTCCCCGCCGATAACTGCATGGATTTCAAAGTCGGTCTTTTTATACCAGCCGACACCCTTACTCTCATCCAGTCTTTCATAATGCTGTTTTTCATCTAAAACGCCAAGCAGCCTGTTCCCAAGTGCAAAGCTAAGCTCCGTAAATCGGTCGTTCAGCTCCCTGTCATAAAAAGCAGGATGCTCGGAGAACCCGATGGAAAACGTGATGCTGTCGGGCTTTTCCTCGGCAAGCGTTTCCGTTTTCTGGCTTTCGGTGATGACCGTTTTCAGATGGTCGTTGGCAGGGTTTTCTTTTAACTTTTCCTCAAAATCACCCCTGCTGAACTCTTTTCCAAACAATGGGAACTCCGCATTACGCAAAGACACGGCGTTTTCATCAAAGGCTATGATTTCATATTTATCCGCACCGATATATACCACATCGCCCTCATGGTAGAGGTAGTGGAGAGGGTACAGCTCCGTAAGCTCCTGAGAAAAACGCCACGAATTGCTTCGGCTGTAAACGCTTGTAGTCTTTTTCTGCACTAAAGCCAAAAAATCAAGCATTTCCTGCACGTTATCTGGATGCTGCAACGCCTGCTCCATAAGGTCGGCAGGCATATCCGCAAAATCCTTGCAGCCAACCACGCCCAACAAATCTTTCTCATATCCGTCCAAATCTCGGATAAAATCAGAGAGCCGCAGGGCGAGCGTGTCCCTCTTGTCGGCAGGCGGCAGCTCCCTTTTTTCTTCGATAAACCGCTGCCTTTTTAGCTTCCTCTGGGTGTCGATTTCATACTGTGGGGCAGATATGCTTTCCAGATAATCGGCATAATGGTCTTTCTCTTTGGGATTGAGATAGCGGTTATCCTTAACAAGCTCACGCAGGCGTTTTTCCGCTTTAGACCAACTTAAAACAAGGTCATGTTCAGTGGAAATGCCGGCACGGTCAATGGCGATGCCCTTGCCGCTATACCACACATATCCCTCCGTGCCGTCTGAAAAGTCAACAAAGAAACCGCCCGTGCCGTATTCCCTTTTCAGAAAATCAATGTTATTCTTTTTATCTTCCTGCTTCTGGAACTGATGGTAGATGCGGTATTTACCATCCGCATAGCTGCTTCCTTTTACAAGGACGGCATCTATATCCTCCTGTGAAACAGCAAAAGCAGAGGATTTTTCGTCCTCTGCTTCAGCTATCATTTCAATCTGTTCGTCTACGGTCGGGAGATTTGCGGCAACCTCTTCCTCATTGGCAACGCTGCCTTTTTCAGTTCCCGCCTGTTTTTCTGGCTCTGCTGTCTGTGCCGCAGCCGTTTTTTCTTCCTGTCTGCCACCGTCCGATTCTGGCTCTGATTTTTCTAACTGTAAATCAGTTCTTCCAGTATCACTTCCTCCGCCTGGCTGCGGATGGCGTTCATCGCCTGCACCCACTGCATCGGTGCTTTCTCTTTCAGTTCCTCCGTCACGCCCTGCTCCCTGCAAAGCTGCTTCGTCAGAAGCTCCAGCCGCTGCAATGCCGTCTGCTCGGTCTGGTGCAGGTGTGCGTTCAGCCCGCCCGACGTCAGCAGGTTGAGGTAAGCCACCCTCTTGTGCTGCTCCAGATAATCCCTGTGCATCAAAGCGTACCTGCCAAGCGGAAGCTCTGGCTCTGTCGGTAATGTTAGGTCGGGAATAAGATAATCCGCCTGTTTCGTGTAAGTGATTTCGCTCATTGTATTCGCTCCTTTCGGGTTGTTTCCTGCCTTTATCATACTGGCTTGTGATATTTCTTGCAAATGTGCGGTTCTGCTGTTTCGCTTCGATTTGCACATTTCGGACTGCCGCAGAGATTTCCCGCAACGCCATCTCGGAAATGTCGCTTGTGGCGATGCCGATGGCATTAAGGGTGGCAGGCGTATTGAAATTTGTGATGTCAACAAAATCCTCAAGCTCAAAATAGCCGTCCGCATCCAGTCCGCAGCGGCTCAAAAGCATATATGCCACGCTGTTTACGGCAAGCCGCTTGTAAATCACTTCTATATTAAAATCGTCCAGTTCCTCTAAAAAACTGTCTTTCGTACAGCCTTTAAGCTGTGAAAGGTAATCGGGCAGGTTATCCTCCACGGCGTTCTCCGCCGTCTGCATTAAGAAATCAGCAAAGTCGCTGCCCTCCGTACCGCCGAACCTGTCCGCAAGCCGTTCCATGACAGGCTGCTCGTACCGCTTATCCATCTGCCATATCGGGACGGGTCGGCTTCCATAATAGCCCTCATGGGTGTCGGAAACGTCAAAATAATATTTCAGCGTGTTCCTGCGTCCTTTCGGGTCAAAGACCGCTATGCCCCTGCTGTCCTTATTTACCCACCTCTTAAAGAGCCTGTTCCAAGTGCCAATCTCGGCAACAGCGACAGCGTCTGGGCGTTGGGCATAGATTAAGAGCTGCTCGTCAAAGCGGCACTTGTAGTTGCGGCAGGCAGAGGATAAAAAGCCCTGCCAAGCCTGCGGGTTTCTCGTGACGTCCCTCCCTGTGCGGCGGTACAGCTCTGTGATTAGCTGGTACTTTGCAGCCATAGGCTCACACCTCCTTATCGTCCTAAATCCCTGTTTTTATGCTTCCTGTCATATTCCCCGCACCGTTCGGCGATTTCGGAATACATCTTTTCCCTCATATCCCGCTCATAGGCTCGGTATTCCTTTGCCTTTTCCGTGGGCTTGTACCAGACGCTTTTCTGGTCGGCTTCGTCCATCTGCCCGTAACGGTCGTCAATCTGGTCAATAAACCTCTGATAGATGGCACGGGCGGCAGGGGCGTCCTTTGCATAACGGTAACGGTCAAGGCTTTTATGAGAGCCACGAAGCTCGGCATATTCATAGAGCATACGGATAACCTCACGGTCAAGCCCTTTCTGCCCCTCGGCGGCATAGATTTCCGACAATCCCTTGCACCTCCATGAATGGTAGGGAGAGGTGTCATTGGAGCTGTGGGAAGACACATACACGCCGTCTTTCTTTACCGTAATGCGGTTGATAAGCTCGGTACTCAATCCCTATCACCGCCCGATAAAACAATCTGTTCCATAAAATATCAATCCTCCTGTTGTCCATGCCCCGCCTTTAGGCAGGGGCATAGCTGATTTTGTTTTGTTCCATCCTCTGTGCAAACTCCCGAACGGCGTATTTTACGCCGTCAATCTCTGCATGGGTTTCGTCCAGATAGCGGCAGACGGCAAAATAATCCTCCCCGTTCCCGTAAAGCATACGGATGATGCCGCCATCGGGAACAGAAAAAAGTGCCTTTCCTACGCTGTCCGTCATGCAGATTTTCCGTCCTCCGCTCATTCCGTGCCACCTCCCAGAAAAGAGATGACCTTGTTCCCTTTGATGCTCTTTTGCAGCTCATTGATGAGAGTGATGTCCGCAACCGTGATTCCCTGCATGGAGAGGATGTCGTCCATCGTCATGGCGGCGATGGCTTTCTCATCAGTAAACCCTGCTTCAAAGACTTTGTTTAACACTCTGACCGCTTTCTGGTTTACAGCCATTCCATATCCCTCCTATCGTTCATACTCTTTTTGCTTTGACGACAAAGACGGTAATCTTCCGCCATTCAAATCCAATATCTGCTCAAGATATTCTTTTTCCTTATCCTCAAATATTTCATAGCAGAAATCAGCAAAACCCTCGCCGTCTTTCCTTTCGGGTGAATTGTCAATACCGTCACACCATTGACGACAGGCTTCCTCCAATACCATAGCAAAAACAGCTTTCTTTTCCCTGCTTCTTGATATATCCTGAATCGTCATACCACTTCTCCTTACCGCTCATGCTCTTTATGCTTCACCGCTCTTTGCTGTTTCACATCTTCTGTTTTAGGCTCATAGGCGTGTCCGTTCCTCTCCATACGCTCGGCAAACTCGCAGATGTGGTAAAGGTTGCTGCCTACCTCGGTATGGTACTCGTCAATATAGCGGCAGGTCTTTTCCGCTTTTTCTCCCCAACCATAAGTGATGATGATTTTACCGCCGTCTGGGATGCGGAACTTCTCTTTGTAATGCGGGTCAATAAAACGGATGCCCTGTTCTGCTTTTGCCATATGCTTATCAAGCCATTCTTTCACATAGCAGTAACAGTAAAAATTATAATCACCTTTGGTCGGGTTGCATCGGAGCAGGAAAGCGTGTTTCTCCGTATCCACACGGAAGCCGTACTCCGCACAATAATTACCCTTAAAAGCACTTTCGGGATTCTTCCCCGCAAACGCCGCCATATCATAGCGGTTGTGGAGAATCCCTTTATCTTCACGCAGGGCGTTTATCACATCATCAAGCTTCGACTTAAATTCATCCGTTTTCCACTGCTCCCTTGTATCAAACCAAGTAGTGTAAAAGCCATATCCAGAAGCTGCAAAATCCCCTCGCAGATGCCCGATGCACCCTGTCTGCCCCTCAAGCTGCATACTCTGGGCATAGGTGTATTTCTGTTCGGGCTGCGTCAAAGCTCGTATCTCCATCAGCGTTCCTCCCTGCTCTTTGATTTTTTCGCCTTTTCCTGTTCCTTGATTTTAGAAAGGGCTTCCTTTGCCCAATTGGGCATTTTCTCTGGCTTGATTTCTCCAAGCACATCGTACCTTTCCCATCGGGCGTGCCTGCCGTCTGCAAGCGAAGTTCCAAACACCGCCTGCCCCCTGCCGCCCCTCGCACCGTGCCCGCCGTCCACCAATACAAGCTGATAGGCGGAATGTCGGTACTCATAACGATTGACTTCGGCATTGATGACAACAACTTTTCCCACAATATTTTTATCCCTGTCATCGGGGAAACAGTCAGAAATGGTAAACGGCGTCATGTCGAACTTGAATTGTTCCTGCTCGGCTCTCACAATCCCTATCTGCTCCTGCACCCTGTCCGTAAAAATCTGCATGGCTTCCAGATAATCGTCAGAACCGACCGCATCCGTCACCCATTCTGCGGACAGGGGATTGTCATAAGTGCAGTAGCAGACTAAAAAAGGATATTCCTCTTTCAAATCCACACCGAACACGACTTCCTTTTTACCGATATGGATGCTCTGTGTGACCTCATAGGAGCTAATCATCCGTTTTTCTTCATTCTCCATCGGGCTTCTCCTTTCCCTGCTTTTTCTCCCTCTGCTCATCTAAAATCTTTCGGATACAGACATCGCAGAAGATGGTACGACTGTCCTTATATCGGGGATAAGGACAGGTCGTGCAGTCATATTTCTTTGGGTTTTCATTGCTGCTCATGCTACCGCTCACGCCCATCGTGCTGCTTCGCCTTTTTATCGGGCTGCTGATTGTACGGCATCTGACACTCCGACTGGTAGCGTTCATTCATCTTTTCCCTTGCCGCTTCAAGGGTGTTGCAGTAACAGCCCCAATAATAGTTGCCGCCGCCTTTGCAGTACCAGCATACATACGGGTTCGGGGCTTTCGGGTGATGCCCGATGACAAGCTCCGTATTCCCGATAGTGCAGCTCTCTATGATTGCATAGCCCTGATTGGAGCGTGTTTCACCGTTCATAGGCGTTCCTCCTTTCTCTGGTTTGCCCACGTTCTCTGGGCATAGAGGTATGCCCTTGTGGTATTTCCTTTTGTTTTCCGTCCATATATTGCTGCAATTCATACTGGCAGGGGACGTACAGCCTGCCGTTCTCCACGCAGCGGAAAATATCGCATTTCTTATCCGTGGATGCAGCGTAAAAATCATCATAAGAGTAGGAAAATTTCTGGCTTCCCTTACCATAATAGTCAGCGGCAAAAAAGCCAAGTTCCCTGTCTGTTTTTAATCTGCGGGTAATCTTGAAAAAATCATCTTCCCGCTTTGTGAACTGCCGCTCTGGGATAAAGTGATGCCCACCGTATTCAAAAGATTTATCCTGCATTTTTCACCTCACGATTCTTTTGCATATTTACGGTATGCTTTTTCGCCTGCGGCTCGAAGCCTCCGTACTCTTGTGCTGCCAAGCAGTTCGGGGTATTTCTCCTGTAGCTTGCGGCGTGTCCTGCCTACGCTTTCAAAGCTCGGCAAGCCAAGCTCTTTATGATTCGTCAGTATCTGGGCAAGGGGCATATTTCCCGCATCCGCCAGATAAAGATTGCAGAGGGCAAGATACAGCACCATATCGTCATTTCTGGCATCCTCATTCTTTTGCAGGACAGCTTTCACTTTCCCCTCTATGGTTTTTAAATTGTCCATAGTCACCTCCGTACATGGAAAAAGGACGGTCGCTATGAACCGCCCCAATCCATAAAACCATATTTTTACTTATTTCTTCCTGTTACGGATTTTCAGCCATACCGCCGCACTTACCATGAATACGGCAAGAGTGGCGGCAATGATTGTCTTTGCCCTCATCCCTTAATCCTCCTTTTTCTTTCTTCCGCTCTTGTAGCCCACAAATCCGAAGATTCCTGCACCGATTGTAAATGCCGCCGCAAGGCTTACCCATAAGCCTAAGCTGAAATCATCGCCTGTTTTCGGCGTGTCACGGAGTTCATTGTGCATGGTGACGGTCGCCGTTTCATCTGTCTTGATAGTCACTTTCTGGTCGGCAGGCAGGATATAGCCAGAGGATGCCTTGTCGCTGACTTCGGACACGGTATATTCACCGATACGCAGCCCCTCAACAGTAATCTCACCTTTCTTGTCTGTCGTAAATGTCTGGTCATAATCTTTGCCAGTCACACGGAAAGAGAAGCCCTCTACCTTGCCGTCAGAGGAAGTCTTGACGATTTTGAGTGAGCCTTTCTGTGCTTCATTTAAGAATCCTTTACCTGCTTCGTTCTCTACGTTATAGGTCTTGCCGTTTTCCTCAATGGATACGGGGTAGATATTCTCATCAATCACAAATCCTGTCGGGGCGGTTTTCTCACGGACAAGGTACTTGCCGTAACGCAGGTCGTCCATCTGGTACACGCCTTTCTCCACCTCGCCCATCTCGCCGAGCAGCTCGTCTTTCTTATCCAGTTTGCCGTTACCGTTCGTATCAGAGTAGACCTCGAACACCGCACCCGTGAGCTTGTTTTCTGGATAGTCCTTATCTACTTTTGTTAAAGCGATATTGCCCGTGATGAAGTAATTGACAAGCTCTACCTCTACAACTTCATCCACCTCGCTGATTGTCACGCTGATTTCTTCCTCAGAGAGTACATATCCTTTCGGGCTTTCAATTTCACGGATGACCCATGTGCCATACGGCACTTCCTCAAAAGAAAAACTGCCGTCATCCTCGGATGTGGCAGTTGCGATAGCATTTTCCTTTGTATATTCTGTTGTGCCTGTCTGAAAGATGCCGATTAACGCACCGCCTAAATCTTTACTGTCCTCATTGGATTTCTTACCGCTAACAGAGCCGTAAATTAGCTTGTTTTTAATGGCTTCTCCCCCGTTGGCTGTGATATGCACAACGGCGGTTTCCTGCCCTGCGTACTCGAAGTCAACGGGATATTTCTCGTCGCTGACAAGATAGGCGGAGTTTGTTTTGATTTCCTGCACATAATAGCTGCCAATCGGTAAATCGCTGACCGCCTTTCCGTGACCGTTTTCATCAAGGAAGATAACCTCTAACAATTCATCCGCAGGGATTGTTGTACCGTCTGCGGCGGTCAGTTCTTCAGCAGCATACAGTCCAAACGTAACATCTTTCATCTCTCCGTTATTGCCCACGCCGTATGCTTCGTCAACCTCAAGGCTCTTGATTAAATCAATTTCCACACGCTGACGCTCGTTGTAAAAATCCGTGCCTGCTTCCGTCACTTCGATTTCCTGTCCCGCATACACAAGCTCCACGGCGTGGACTTCCTCACTTAACACCATGCCATACGGGGCGGTCACTTCCTTAACCTCATACTTTCCGAGGTAAAGTTCTTTGCTTTCCGCCGTGCCATCCTCGCCTGTGGTAAGCGTGTCTACAACCTCGCCTTTTTCGGCTCTTACCGTTCCGTCTGTTGTAATAATGTCCTCGGCTGCGGTAATCTCATAGACCGCACCCTCAAGGCTGTCCACTGTAAAAATCGGCTGATACAGCCCCTTGTTTCCTGATACCCTGCTGAATACCTCCCCAGACTTGGATACCGTGATTTTCCCTTTCTGTGCCACGTTGGAGCGTTCCACCTTGACAATGGTGATGCCGCTTTCATCCTCGGAGTTTTCCTGCTCCACGTCAAAATAGACTGGCTCAGAATCCAACACATATCCATACGGAGCCTGCACCTCAACCAGAGAATATCCCTTGCCGTATTCAAGGGTCTGCGGCGTGATAAGCTCTCCGTCTGCGGTAGTATAGAACGTGTCAATCTTTGTCACTTCGGGATAAGTGAACGTCATCGTCACAAGCCCGCCGTTCGGGTCGTAAATCTGGAAGCCTGCCCCCGCATACGGGATAACCTTGCCTGTTTCTATATCCTTTTTCACAATCTTGATATAGCTCTCAAAATTGGCGTTGTTGATAAGATAGCGGTAAGTCTGGCTGTCCTTGCAGATAAATACATCAAAGTCTTTCATCATCTCACGCCCGTCCCATCCAGAAGTCTGATGCACGGTATAAATTCCGTATGGCATATCCTTTGTCTGGGCAAAACCGTTTTCATCACAAATGAGCGTGTCACGTTCCGTTTCCTCCGCCGCATCAAAACTGCCTGCGGATTTCAAATACACTTCAAAAACAGCCCCCTCCTCTGGCGTTTCAATCTGGGTTTCGCCGTTGTCGGTGTGCTTGATGATGGCGATATTGCCTTTGATAACCTGCTCATTCACATCATTCTTTGCGGAATTATATTCCACGGTGTAAAGCTCTGGCTCTGCCCCCACATGGTGTACGGTCGTGTCCAGAAGATAACCCTCGGACGGGGTAATCTCACGGATGCTCCAGTCATCGCCGCATACATAATATTTTGTTGTAAACTGCCCATTTTCATCGGTGGTGTAAGTGTCAACCAGTTCCTCGCCTTTATAGATGCCGTAAACCGCACCTGCAAGGGAAGCGTCGCCCTGCGGCTTCTTTCCTGTTTCCACGTCGGTCTTTAATACCGTAACATTGAACTTCTTTAAAATGTTGTGGAAGCTGCGGTTTGTGACCTTTTTCCACTCAATCGGGGCGGTCTGGGATGCAGGGACGACATAGCGGACTGCCGTGTCCACTTCCTCAAGGGTATAAGGCGTGCTGCCGCTGATAAGGACGTTCTCAAACTTTGCCAGTCCGTTCTTATCGGTTATGGCATATTCATCAACAGCCAAGCCGCTCAATGATGTTCCGTAAAGGTGGAACTTCACGCCCTCCACAAGATTATCCTCGGATGTTTTTACAACTTCCAGACTTCCACGCTTTAAGGTATTGCTGAATGTGACCGTTGATGTTTTTCCTCCGATAGTCGTCACGGTCTGGGTTTTCTGCGGCTCGTAGCGGTCAATGGACTGCTCCGTAACAGTATAAGTGCCAGGGAATAAGCCCTCCACCGTGATGTTTCCATTCTTATCGGTTTTTACGGTCTTATTGAAGCCGTCGCCTTTGATGGTAAAGGAAATCCCCTCAACAACTCCGTCCTCGGAAGTCTTTTTCAATGCAACCGTGCCTGTCGGCGTTTCCACGTTGATATATGCCATCATGGTGTCCACGTTTTCCACACCCGTAATGACGTCCTGCAGGTTTGGGTCGCCGTAGGCAATCATCATCGCACCGCTGCTGACCGTCGGCGTGTTGTTTCTTGCTGCGGTAATCCTTGCCTTGCCGTCAATTGCTTTTGATGATGTGATAGTCAGCTTGTTTCCAGACTTAGACACTTTTACATTGCTGTCAGAGCTTGTAAAGGAATATTCGGATAACACGCCGTTGCTGTCGGTCAGCGTAAGGCTGTATTTGCCGTCCTTATAGGCAAGCTCCTTTGTGATGTCTTTCTTCCCTGCCGACATGAAGCTCGGAATCGTGCTGTGCCTTGTCATCAGCGACACAATCTGGTCGTAAGCCGCCCTTGCCCCGCTGTTTGCATAATTTGAGCCAAAGTGCAGGCTGTAAACGGTCGTGCTTGTCTGGCTGTACGGGCTTGTGGCGTTGCGGCATCCTGTGACGAACTCCCACACAAGGGTCTGGGTGGCAAGCCATTTCTCATCATCGCTCCCAGATAAATTCCCGCTGTTGCCCTGATACCCATAGAGCAGGGCAAGCCCTACCGCTTTTCTCTGCTCTGCGGAGAGGGCGTTCCAAGCGTTGGAAGATGCTTTTGCAAGCGTGTTGCCTGTTTTTAAAGGCACGCCCGGCTGAAGGCAGAACGCCGTTTCCCCGTCCACATACATACGGTATTTGTATTCGCCTGTCCCTCCTGCGGTATGACCTCCAATGTTGGCACTGGAATTATACCTCATGGCGTTCCCTGCACCGTCGTAGGTGTGGGTAAAGCTGATTGTTCCGATGTCGCCCGCTGCAAACGCTGTCGTGGCAGGGACGGCGGACAATGCCGTGACCGCAGCCAGAGCAAACGCCGCAGCCCTTTTGAATAATTTACATATCTTCATTCATTACCTCCTGTTCATTCTCGTGTTGATAGTTGACTTCTGGCAGAAAAAAAGCCGCCCATGTGGACAGCCTTTAATAGTTCTTTTCTCGGATAGTTACTGGCAGTATCTAGGGGGAGAGGTGTGGAGAGGGGGAAGTTAAAAAATTTTTTCTGTTTCCCAAAGGGCAGACTTTCCCCTCGGTGTCCACTTCAAAAATCCCCATCTTTCCTGCCTTACCTCTCGTGAGCCTTGTTCCGCTGCAAGTGGCGGTTATAAAACTCCAACGCCTTTACGACAAAATCCGTTTCCTGCCCTCTGGGGATGGATTTCGGTATGAGCTTGGTTATCCGCTCGTCCTTAAAGGCAGGCTTCTCTTTCTGGTTCGGCTTATCCTCCTGCATAATGCTCTGGATAACCTCGTCCGTGAGCTTTCCCTCCTGCATAAACTTTTTCATTTTGATAGCCTGTGCAAGTGAAGGCGTGGCATCATTGTAGCCCATCGCTTCAAGCAGGGTGTATTGCTGTTCCTCGGAAAGATAAGAAATCTCTACCGCAGGACGAAAAGCAATCTGGCGTTCATCTACCATTTGCAGAATTTCGGGTACAAGTTCAGTTAAGCGGATAAAGCGACGTACTTGGTCTTGGCTTTCGCCAACAAGCTCACTTAATTTCTCACGAGAAGTTTTGTTTTCTGACTTCTGTGCCACTGGCACAGAAGTTAAATCACTTCTCTGTCCTTGCCTGTTCATAGCTTCTAACCGCATCTTATATGCAAAGGCTTTCTCACTCGGCAGAATAACAGAGCGTTGGAGATTACTTTCAACCATGACAATAATTGCTTCATCATGCGTCAACTCCTTAACCTCACATTTCAGTGTTTCAAGCCCTGCAAGCTCACAAGCCTTTTTCCGCCTGTGACCGCTGATAAGCTCGTACCGTCCGTCCTCTTTTTGCCGAACTGTCGCAGGGGTCATTACACCGCTCCGACTGACACTTTCCACAAGCTGCTCCATATCCTCATTCATCAAAACCTTGAATGGG
This sequence comes from Lachnospiraceae bacterium, assembly GCA_910576335.1. GTDB lineage: Bacteria > Bacillota > Clostridia > Lachnospirales > Lachnospiraceae > CAPEBR01. The sequence continues at coordinate 1,037 of CAJTIU010000033.1, read as the reverse complement.
TGGTCTGGGAACTCATCAATTTCGGAAATGTGTATCTCCCTTATCTTGCTTAGATTCGCTTCTGCACGGCTCTCGTCTGTTTCAAAGAGGTCATCGTATGCGGTCAGCTCGATTTTGTTTTCTCTGTTTCTCGCCAATCTCTGCCACCTCCTTTGCAAACTGTTCATAGGCTGCGGCTACTTTGCCGCCTTTGTCGTAGGCAAAAATGCTCTTGCCCTCTGCGGTGGCTTCTACCGCACGGATGGAATGGGGTATCTGAGCATCAAAAACTTTAATCCTCTGCCCGTAGGCACTCTTTACCGTTGCGGTAATTTCTTTAGAGATGTTCGTGCGTGGCATTACCATCGTCATTAAAATACCGTCAATCCGCAGATGGGGATTGATTTGCCGTTTCACTTTAGACACGGAGCGAAGCAACAGCTCTAAGCCTTTGGCAGAAAGATAATGGGGCTGTGTCGGGATAACCACGCTGTCAGCCGCCGCAAGTGCATTGATTGTGAGCATACCTAAACTCGGCATACAGTCAATGAGGACTGTATCATAATTCTTTTTTACCTCATTGATACAGGTTTTCAGCACACTTTCACGGCTTATGGCGTTTATCAGCCTTACTTCCAGTCCCGACAGTTCAATGTTGGATGGGAGCAGGTCAACGCCCTCATTATGGTGCAGGATAGCTTTCTGGACATTGGCAGGCTTATCGTCTATCACATCCTGCATGATGCTTGAAAGCGTATCCGACAAATCATCTGGTCTGCCATAGCCAAGCGACATAGTTAAATTTGCCTGTGCATCGGCATCAATGAGCAGGACTTTTTTACCTTGCTGTGCCAGACTGACACCCAGATTGACCGCCGTAGTGGTCTTGCCCGTCTTATGTGAAGCTTCACATAACGTTGGTTATGAAAAGCTATACATTATGCAAAGTTAATGATAGAAATCCTTATAAATAAAGGATTCTTTAGTTGATTTACTTTCCATAATCCATCAAGATTTAAGTGTATTTTATCAATTCACTTAAGGAGGAACGCACGATG
>CAJTIU010000032.1 GCA_910576335.1 Lachnospiraceae bacterium | reverse complement strand
CTTACAACAGTCCATCATCTGACGAACTGCCAGCGTGGAAAAAGGATAAAGACCTTCTTGATTGGTTGAAATCTTTGTAAGGGTTTACCCCTGATTATGCAAAGTTCAAAAGAGCCTATACCCTATAAAATCAGCAAAAGTGAAGGCTCAACTTTGCATAATAACTTACTTTTCATAACCCACTCCGCCTTTCTGGTTTGCGATTGCGATTATTTTACACATGATTAAACTCTCCTTTGCTTCTGCTATGATTCTTTTATGTTGCTTTTTTTGACTTCCACATAAGCCCTGTAATATTTCTTTGTCCCTTTGTTCGGGAACAAATCAGAAAACTCCGTCACTTCGATTTTGGAATTTCTCTGTAAAATCTTCCCAAACCACTTAATATCGTTCTTTGTTCCCATAAGCCTGACTTTTAACATTAATCCTGTCCTCCAAACATGGCATACAGATTGTGGTTATACGTTGCGTACTCCGGATACCGTATCTGTACTGCCTGCCAAAAATAAGGTGCGTAGGCACAGCAGAACAATTCCTCCACTGTGTAATTCCTGCACTCGTCCACCTGTTTCTCCGCATCATCGTAATCAAGAACGCTTGGCGTACCATTGCAGTATAGGTTGAATGCCATTCTGACCACCTTTACGCTTCCGCTGGTCTGCCAGCCTTCATGCAGGCATTCTGTTTTTACACAGCCTGTCTTAAAATCATAAATGCTTTTAATGTTCCTTCTTGTGTCATTGCTGATACCAAGACAATAGACAAGCGCCTTGTGATACACATCCTGATACCTGACCTCTTTCAATTTCTCATAGTAGAACTTCTCATGTGCTTCGCTGATAAAAATAACCGCTTTCTCTGCTCCTAACGCTGTACTGCTCATTCTTTTTTCCTCCATTTCTTATTTTGCTTTGCTGACCATAACAAAAAAGGACACTTCCCTAAAATTTCTTTTAGAAAAATGTCCTTATAGTACAAAATATTAACTTGAACTGACACGAGTTTAATTTAAAATCGTTTATTTTAACCCTTTAAGAGAGTTTATTTTGTCGTACTCTTGTCGTACCATACTGTTTCAAAGTCCGCAAACCCGCATAAATACTGGCTTTTTTAATCGACTGTTCGCATCGTCGGGAAAGCGAGCACATCACGTATCGCTGCCGCCCCTGTAAGAAGCATACACATTCTGTCAATTCCGAACCCGATACCTCCTGTAGGCGGCATTCCGATCTCCAACGCATTGAGGAAATCCTCATCCGTCGTATTCGCCTCTTCATCGCCCTGAGCCAGCAGCTCTTCCTGTGCCTTAAACCGCTCCCTCTGATCAACAGGATCGTTCAGCTCAGAATACGCATTTGCCATCTCCCAGCCGTTCATAAAGAACTCAAAACGCTCCACATATTCCGGATTCCCCGGCTTCTTCTTCGTAAGCGGCGAAATCTCAATCGGGTGATCCATAACAAAAGTAGGCTGAATCAGATGTTCCTCCGCAAATTCCTCGAAGAACAGGCTCAGAATATCGCCCTTCTTATGCCGTTCCTCAAACTCAACATGATGCTCCTTCGCAAGCACCCTCGCCTGCTCCAGCGTTTCCACTTCATTCCAGTCAACGCCCGCATATTTCTTCACGGCGTCTACCATTGTGATTCTTTCAAAAGGCTTTCCGAGATCCATCTCCACGCCATTGTATATGATCATCGTTGTTCCAAGAACCTCCTGGGCCACATGGCGGTACAGATTCTCAGTCAGATCCATCATTCCGTTATAATCCGTATAGGCCTGGTAGAGCTCCATAAGGGTAAATTCGGGATTATGCCGAGTATCCAGGCCTTCGTTGCGGAACACACGTCCGATCTCATACACTCTTTCAAGTCCGCCGACAATCAGTCGCTTCAGGTAAAGCTCCAGCGAGATACGAAGCTTGAAATCCTCATCCAGTGCATTAAAATGTGTCTCGAAGGGTCTTGCCGCTGCGCCGCCTGCATTACTTACAAGCATGGGCGTCTCCACCTCCAGGAAATTCTGTCCGTCAAGATACCTCCTGATCGCACTGATAATCTTTGACCGCTTGATAAATGTATCCCTTACCTCTGGATTCATAATCAGATCCACATACCTCTGGCGGTAGCGGATATCTGTATTTGTCAGGCCGTGGAATTTCTCTGGCAGGATCTGAAGACTCTTGGACAAAAGCTTCACCGAAGATGCATGGACAGATATCTCTCCCGTCTTCGTCTTGAATACTTCGCCTTCAAGACCTACAATATCTCCAATATCCAGTTTCTTAAAATCCTTATAGGCATCCTCTCCGATGCTGTCTCTTGCTACATAGGACTGGATGTTTCCGCTCTGGTCCAAAATGTTGCAGAAAGAAGCTTTCCCCATCACACGCTTCTGCATGACGCGTCCGGCCAGGGAAACCTGCTTTCCTTCCATCTCATCGTAATGGTCTTTAATATCTGCCGCATGGCAGGTGATATCATATTTCGTAATCTCAAAAGGATTCTTGCCATTTTCCTGCAGATCCACAAGCTTCTCCCGGCGCACCTTTCTCAGCTGGTTAATATCCGGTTCCTGTACGTTCTTCTTAAGCTCACCCACTTTTTCTTCTCTCCTTTACAAAGAAACTATATGCAGACTACATAGAGCGGCTGATGTCAAGTACCTTGTACTGCATCATTCCCGCCTGGGTCTCCACGTCCACCACATCATTGACCATCTTGCCAATCAATGCCTGGCCTACCGGTGATTCATTGGAAATCCTGCCCTCAAGGCTGTTCGCCTCTGTAGAGCCTACGATCCTGAATTCCATTTCCTCATCGAATGTAATATCAAATACCTTTACTGTACAACCTACATTTATTTTATCAAGATCAACCTCGTCTTCAACCACAACCTCCGCGTTTTTGAGGATTCCCTCAAGCTCCTCAATCCGCGCCTCAATGTCCCTCTGTTCATCCTTGGCTGCATCATATTCTGCGTTCTCAGACAAGTCCCCCTGCTCTCTCGCTTCCTTAATCTTTGCCGCAACCTCCTTGCGCTTTACTACTTTTAAATTCTCCAGTTCTTCTTCAAGTGCTTTCAAACCGGCATAAGTAAGTAATCTTTTCTTTGCTTCCATAAGCTTTCTATTTCCTTTCTTGAAAATATCCATCTCAGAATAGTGAGACTTTCACAATTCAATCATTATACCTAAACCACTCTGCGTTGTCAATATTTTTTGCAGGGAATTCAGCAGTTCTGCAGGCGCCTCGTTACTATTCACGGACTAACTGTACGCTCATAGTAACGATTCGCGGCGATGCTTAAAATTTTGCTGCGCAAAAATAGCCCCTCACACTTGAATCACGTTCTTACGGAATGCGCACTTCAGCGCATTCCGGGCCCGTGAGTAACAACAGCTCCTCATAAGACTCCACCTGGTTGATCCGGGCGCGAAGCCTCGCCGCCCCCTTCATCCCCTTCGTGTACCACGCCACATGCTTACGCATTTCACGGATTCCGATATAATTGCCCTTGAATTCAAGCTGCAGCCTGGCATGCCGCAGCATCATGGCACGCACCTCCTCCCAGTCAGGCTTTGGAGGAATCACGCCTGTCCTATTATATTCCAGAAGGCTCGAAAATATCCATGGATTTCCCTGGGCTCCACGCCCGATCATCACGCCGTCACAGCCCGTTTCCCGCTGCATGGCAGCCGCCTTTTCACAGGAATCCACATCGCCATTCCCAATAACAGGAATTGATACGGCGTCCTTTACCTGCCGGATGATCTCCCAGTCAGCGGTGCCAGAATAATACTGCTCTCTTGTGCGCCCGTGCACTGCCACTGCGGCTCCGCCTGCTGCTTCAATAACCTTTGCAATTTCCACCGCATTTACACTGCCATCGCGAAAGCCCTTCCGTATCTTGGCAGTAACGGGCTTATTCACTGCCTTTACTGTCTGACTGATAATTTCGTACACTAACTTCGGGTTTTGCATAAGCGCAGAGCCCTCGCCGTTTCTGACAACCTTTGGAACCGGGCAGCCCATGTTGATATCCAGTATCTGAAATGGAAGCTCTTCGATACGCTTTGCCTGCTCGCTGATGATGCCCGGATCTGATCCAAAGAGCTGCAGGGATACCGGGTACTCTTCCGGGTGAATGGCGAGAAGCGCCTTTGTGTTCTTATTTTTATACTGCAACGCCTTGGCGCTGATCATTTCCATGCACAGAAGACCAGCCCCCTGCTCCCTGCAAAGCAGACGAAATGGCAGGTCTGTTACACCTGCCATGGGTGCAAGAATATACGGATTGTGAAGCGTAACATTTCCAATCTTCATCCCCCGCACCTTCTTAACGCCTTCTGTTCCGCTCATAAATAATTCGAAGGCCTTTTAGCGTGAGCTGGGGATCATAGACATCAATAACATCCGTCTCTCCCGCAATAATCTTTCCAAGACCTCCGCTGGCCACGACCTTTGCATCCGTGTAGCCGGATTCCCGGCGGATCCGCTCCACGATGTATTCCGTCTGCCCAATCTGTCCAAACACGATTCCAGCCTGCATGGAAGCAATGGTCTCGCGTCCGAGTACGGAATCCGGCTTCTTAAGCTCAACTGCCGGAAGCATCGCCGCCTCCCCCCACATAGCCTTGGCAGAGGTACGGATTCCCGGGGCGATTACCGCCGCCTCAAATGTTCCGTCCGGTCCTACCACGTCGTAGGTTGTTGCCGTGCCATAATCAATTACAATGACTGGCCCGCCGTGAAGCGTGTATGCCGCCACTGCATCCACAATCCGGTCAGCGCCCACCTGTTTTGGGTTTTCCGTCACAATATGGATTCCGGTTTTGATGCCCGCCGATACAACAACCGGACGGATTCCAAAATATTTTATCATCGCGCTTCCAAAGGAGTGCATCACATCCGGCACAACAGATGCCACAATAGCGGCACTGATGTCTGTGCTCATAATGCCCTGGCGCTCCACAAGCTCTCTTATCATTACCCCGTATTCATCCGATGTTCGCGGAAGCTTTGTCATCATCCGGAAGGTTCCAAGAAGCTCCTCGCCACGGAATACACCAAGAGTAATATTTGTATTTCCTATATCTATAACTAAAAGCATGGTTTCTACTCCACCTCCCCGCCTAAAAAGAATACCTTATAATAAAGCTGCAGCGCCTGCAGAAGATCCTGTTTCTCACGCTGGAGCTGCTTGATCTTCAGCCGGCTCCCGATGTCATCAAACATGGGATCAAACTCCTGGGAGGTAACCTCGAAGCACAACTCCCCGTCCTCTTCGTATACCAGCGTCAGGATGCCGCCAACGTCACTTACGTATAATACACACATAATCTTCAGCTCGTCCTTGATGGAATCCGGGAGACTCTCAAAATCCGGATTCAGGTAGTATTTTTCCTCATATGAATTCGCACCGCATAATACAATTCTGTCCTCGTACATTACTCCTCCTTTGGGGACGGGGTATTTTTAAAAATACCCCGTCCCCAATTGAAAATGACCTGTCCCCATTTACACATATCCATAAATTCCCCTGACGGACACCTCTCCCGCAAAGATATGCTTCTCCTCTCCTTCCGGCGTCGTTACCACCAGTTCACCCACCTCATTGATGCCTGACGCAAACGCACTGTATTCCCCCTTCGGTTCCAGCACTCGCACCTCCCTGCCGCAGTTTACCAGCATTCCGTTATATTTCTCCTGAAGCCCTGACAGATCTTTTGTCTCCATAAAACGTTCATAGTTCTCTTCATACCGCTCCATCACCGCTGCGACTAGCTCCGAGCGGCTGATGTGACGGCCGCCCTCAATCAAGAGAGAGGTTGCCCTCTTTCGTATTTCCTCTGAAAATGTCTCCTGGTTCGTATTGATTCCCACGCCTGTTACTACATAATTAATATAATCTATCTCTGTACTCATCTCTGTGAGAATGCCGCATATCTTCTTTTTATTCAATACAATGTCATTGGGCCACTTGATACCAGCCTTAAGACCGGTCAGTTCCCGCACTGCTTCCGCCACGCTCAGCGCCATCACAAGTGTAAGCATAGGTGCCTTAACGGGTGCAATAGAAGGACGCAGGAGAAGTGTCATATAAACACACACTCCCTTCGGCGATTCCCACGACCGGCCCCGGCGGCCCTTCCCCGCCACCTGCCTGTCGGCGACCACGAGGGTTCCGTGTTCACTCCCGTTTTCCCCGGCAAGCTTTGCCTGGATATTCGTGGAATCTGTTTCATCATAATATATAACACTGCGTCCCGCCCATTTCGTCCTCACCATGCTCTCAATCTCAGCCTTCGACATCACATCAGGACTGTCCACAAGGCGGTAGCCCTTATTCCGCACTGCCTCAATCATATAGCCCTCTTTCTTCAGCTGCTCGACCGCCTTCCAGACTGCTGTTCGCGACACCTGAAACCTATCACAGAGCTGCTGTCCGGAAATATAGCTGTCATCTTCCTTTAATAAACGTAAAATCGCTGTCTTCATGCCCTGCTCCGCTGGTGGGGACGGGGTAAAATTAATTTTACCCCGTCCCCAATTAAAATTGACCTGTCCCCAATGTTGCTACCATGACTGCCTTAATCGTATGCAGGCGGTTTTCCGCCTCGTCGAACACGACGCTGGCATCACTCTCGAAGACTTCCTCGGTCACCTCTTTCCCCTTTACTGCCGGCAGACAGTGCATGAAGATGGTTCCTTCCTTCCCGGTCTTCTCCATGAGTACAGCATTTACCTGGTATGGCGTAAGGAGGCGAATACGTTCTGCCGCCTTTTCTTCCTCGCCCATGGATGCCCACACATCCGTGTACAGCACGTCCGCGCCTTCTACGGCATTCACGTCATCTGTCACGGTGATGGATGAGCCAGATTCTTCCGCATAGCCCCTGCACAGTCCAGTGAGTGCCTCTGTTGGCCACAGGCACTCTGGCGCGATGATCACGAAATCCACTCCCATCTTGGAACAGCCGATCATGAGACTGTTTGCCATATTGTTACGGCCGTCGCCCAGATAGACGAATTTCAGTCCTTTAAGATAGCCGAAATGCTCGCGCATGGTCAGCAGGTCTGCCAGAATCTGTGTAGGATGGTATTCGTCCGTCAGCCCGTTCCACACCGGTACCCCGCTGTATTTCGCCAGCGCCTCCACATGCTCCTGCTTAAATCCGCGGAACTCGATTCCATCGAACATCCTTCCAAGCACCCTGGCTGTGTCCTCGATACTTTCCTTATGTCCAAGCTGAATCTCATTTCCGGAAAGGTATGTGGGAATTCCTCCTTCGTCAGATGCTCCTACAGTAAATGCACAGCGGGTTCTTGTTGACGGCTTTTCAAAAAGCAGTGCAATATTTTTTCCCTTCAGGCTCTCGCCGGTGATGCCCTGTTTCTTTTTTTCCTTTAAGTCTGCAGCCAGGTCAAGCAGATATAAGATCTCATCCGGCGTGTAATCCTTCAGTGTAATAAAGCTTCTTCCCTTTAAGTTCATGTTCTGTTCCTCCCTTAATCCTGCCAATATATGGACAAACCTAGGTAAATTCAGCCTGTCTCCTGTATTTGTATATTTCTCATATACAATATCATATAATTGGTCATCTGTGTATATCTGATATTTCGGAATCTGAAATATTTTTGCCGATGCCTCCAGCATTCCCATAAAAAGCTCCTTGTCCGAAAGGCCGAAAGGCAGCTTAAGCGTCAGGACCGTCTCTGCCCGCTCCCGTTCCCGCATACTGCCGAGAAACTCCGTAAAGTACGCGTCGTCATGGAGCATTTCCACATAATAAATGAATCCCTCCAGCCCATAGATCATCCTCTTGGCATCATAGTAGCCTATAGTCAGGTTCTGCCTGCTGCGTTTTCCGGAAAATTCTATAATGCTTCCAAGCTTTACCCGGGGCGACACCTCACAGGCCACACTCCCCTCGGGAAGCTTCACCCGGGGTTCTCTTCCCGGTCCGTAGATCCTGACCTCGATGATGTTTTCATAGCCCCGTTTCACCAGGGAATTCAGGGGCACATTGTTAATAACGCCGCCGTCGATATACTTCTTCCCGTGAAGCCGTTCATTTTTAAACCCAATCAGGTACGCACTCGCAAGCAGGAAATCCTCCAAAAGCCCTTCCGGTATATCCTCCACGCTCAGATCAAGCTCCTTAAAATCTGACACGGAAAATGTCAGCAGCATGAATTCCGTCCCGCACTTTCGGATCTTCTCCTCGTCAATGGTCTCATGAATCAGCTTCCGCAGGGGCGTAATGTCAATCCCTCCGTCCTTCACCTTCTTCCACCCCTCGCCAAGGAATTCCTTAATGCCAGCCTCGCCGCTGAACAGGCGCTCCATCCATTCATCGTCCACATCCATCACTGTGGAAAATGTCATCTTCCTCCAGATATCCTCCGCCAGGTCCACGTCTCCCATACAGACCAACGCGCCGTTCAGCGCGCCTACCGACGTTCCTGCCACTGCGTTTATCTTCACACCGGCTTCTTTAAGCGCCTTCCATGCACCAATCTGATATGCGCCCCGGGCGCCGCCGCCGTCAAATACAAGACCATATTCCTTTGATAAATCAATCACTGGCTTCATAGCCCTCACTGCCTCCTCTGCCTTGCCGCTTCGAACATAAGGACCGATGCCGCCGCTGCTGCGTTCAGTGACTCCACCTGCCCCTTCATGGGAATGCGGATATATGTTTCTGCCCGCTTAAGCGTCTCCTCCCTGAGCCCGCTTCCTTCATTTCCAATTAAAAATGCACAGGGCTTCCTGTAATCCTCCTGATCGTAATCTCTCTTCCCGTCAAGATGCGCCGCATAGGTATGTACCCCGCCCCCGCGCATCTGGTCAACTGCTGCCGGAAGATCCTTCACATAACAGAACGGCATCCGGTAAATGGAGCCCATCGTTGAGCGGATTGTCTTCGGATTATAGATATCCGCACAGTCCCGGCTTAAGATCACTCCTGTCACCCCGGCGCCCTCTGCCGTGCGGAGCATGGTCCCCACATTTCCCGGATCCTGCAGATTATCCAGCACCAGAAGAAACGGAGCCCCGCCCCCCAGCATTCCGGCAAGGTCATGCTCTTTACGTTCTACAACGCACAGAACTCCCTGTGGAGTCTTCGTATCTGACACATGCTCGTACACATGATCTGACAGAAGCACCCGGCCTGCGCTGCTCCCTTCAAGAACCCGTTCTGCCAGTGCCCTCTCCTTCCGGTAAAATGTCTCTGACATCCATACCTCTTTAAGCCTCTCCCCAGGAACCTCCCGGAACATGCGGATTCCCTCCGCAAGAAATACATTTTCTTCTTCCCTTTCTTTTTTCTTCTTCTGAAGGCTTACGAGATGTTTCACCCTCCCGTTTGCCGTACTTGTAATCGTGATCATAATTCTCTCCCTGAATATCCACAGCCTAGTATAACCCACACTAATTACCGATATGTTTCTCGCAGGATAAATTTTCAGCCTGCAAGGCGGAGGAATGAGGCGTAGCGGTGGCTGCGTCGATTGATGACAACGTAGCAGATGGAAATTTAGACGCGCGAAACGTACGGTTAATTAGTATGGGGTATACTAGTCATCTGCTCATAGCTGCGTCAAATCGCTGCCGGACAGTTTCAAATGCTCTACTGTATCCCGCAGCAGATAAAATTTATCAATATATACATCCACAAGACCGTCAAAATCCTCCGCACCGGATACCGCAATGTCAATATCACTTCGCTCCCTCGCTATCCCCTTTGCCCTTGAACCGAATAAAATCACCTGCTTTGCAGAATGCTTCCTGCAGAGCTCTGTCACTTCCAGGATTATTTCCTCTACCCTCATAAGCCCCACCTTTTTAGCTTTACTTTATCATGATGATACAGGGCTGTCAATGGTCACGTAAACATCCCCTTAGGCTGTGCTGATGGTAAAGCGGGAATTTATCCGAAGATGTAGAAGGAGAAAATATTAAAAAACTGTTAGGAGCTTTAGCAGGATGACACAGCAGATAAAACAGTTAAGTGCCTAATGTAGAAGATTTTATACAGAACAAGGCGATTGAATTTGCCAGACAGCGGATCGCCATCACATTCCTTGTTTTCAAAGAAAATGAAAATGGCTCCGCTTTAGTTGAAACAGCCGGAATCTCCACTTCAAATCTTCTCTTCGTACCAGATGTCCCTGTTGTTCCCTGTCTCTAATTCCAATCTATTGATCACGTACTGTGCGCACAGCCCTGTAAAACTTCCGGCAATGCATCCTGAAACGAAAAGAAATGGAAAATAAGCAATCACTCCCGTCCCTGCTATGAAACAGGCAGCGATTATTTGCCCGGTGTTATGCAGAACCGCACCCAATACACTGCACAGCCATAGATGCTTTACCGGACGCAGACCGCCTGAAATTATTTTTTTCAGAAACAGCATCCCCGCTAAACATAAAGATACACCTGCCGCACTATATAGTATCGTCATCATATTTCCACTAAAGAAAGCTCCCAACAGGATCCGCGAAAAAACGATCATAGCCGCCTCACCGGCCTTATAATGGTATACAGCAAACACAGTAACGATATTTGCAAGACCAAGCTTCACACCCGGAATAGGAATTAAATCGGGAATCCGTAATTCCACAATAAATATAATTAGGGCCAATGTAGTTAAAAGTGCCAGTTTCGTCAGTTTTTGCGCTTTCATCTTCTCCTCCATAAATTTTATTAAGGAACCGTGTCAATATGCTTCTGCATCAATCGTACTCTCATCATTCCTGTCTGAATAGCGTATCACCAAATGGTTTGGAAGGCACACAATCGGCACAGAGGAATTCAGCCATCCCATCTTTGCACAGCATTTGTCCGGGCACCCGGCATCTGACACCCGGATCTGATGATCTTTAATTTCCACAATGTTCCTGTTTCCTTCATATTCTATTTCAATCATCCTGTCTTCTTCCTTCGCGAGATCTAACTCATACAGAACCTCGCCGTCACGGACAATGCTGACATTGTCCGTTTTTGGTTTTCCCATCACCATGACGCTTCCGGCAATTCCTGATAACAAAATCAGGCCACAAAAAGCATATAGCCTTTTTCCATATTTCATGCTTCCAACACCTTCATCTTATGAGTGTGCGTCAAAAGGCCATGCGTTTCATGCCTTTTCATGTGGGCATGAAACGCATGGCCTTTTGACACTTGTATTATTTCGTTATTTTAACTTTCTTTCCCTGGCCTTTGGCTTTTAACAGTTTCCGGTATTTTGTGAGCTGCTTTTTGGGAACCTTGATTTTGGCTTTTGCACTGATTCCCTTGAAAGCATTTTTACCAACAGAACTTAACCTGGCAGACTTAATTGTAATCTTAGTCAGTCTGGAATCGCCCTTGAAGGCTTCTTTTCCAATCTTTTTGATGCCTGTGCCAAGAGCAGCGGATTTAAGAGCTTTGCAGCCGGCAAAAGCTGATGCTCCAATGGATGTCACCTTGTTGCCCAGGGTCACTTTCTTCAGCTTTCCGCAGCCGCTGAAAGCTGCTTTTCCGATCGCACTTACATTTTTTCCAATGGTTACAGAGGTCATCTTTTTATTGTTTTTGAACGCACCGGCCTCTATGGAGGTTACTTTGTAAGTATATCCATTGATTTTTACTGCTGCCGGTATCTTCACTGCAGCCGCCTTACTGCCTGTAGATACATAAGCAACTTCCAATCCCTGTGCGGTTACTTTGTATGTTTGCGTTTTACTCGTCAAAATACTGCCTTTTGCAGGAACTGCCGGGGACTGGGTAACAGGATCCTGGACAGCGCCGCCTGCTTTGGGGGATTTTACGGTGGCTGTTACAGAAGGATAACCAACAGCTGTGAGAGCAATGGTGTATTCTTTGTCTGCATCCGGAAATACAACCGTATCGTCTCCCCGGCCGCTTATCTTCGCTTCAAAATTAACCGTACCGTCTTCTTTAAACAAAATTCCTCCAATATTTTCCCTGGCACGCAGATCTTTCCCATTTACCGAAGCACCGGAAATATTGTTTAAATAGTCTGCCAGTGCCAGTCCTTCGGGAAGTACAAGCTTATTATCTTTAATCGAAATGCTTCCTTCTGCATAATCCGATGCAAACACAACGGAGACGGACATATCTTCATAAGTGTCGTCTACATAGGTAAGCGTATACTGTCCTATGCCTGTATTTGTTGTTTTATGAATCGTCAGCACATGATTCTGATAAGTGTAATCTGACTGCTCATTTAATTTCTTACCGGCAAAGGTGACAGAGGAAAGAACATAATTGCTGTCCTCCGGAGCCTTTACTTCCATGGCAGAAGTTGCGCCCTCCGCGTACAGGGCATCTTTTCCAGTCACACCACAGCCGCTGCCCAGCAGCTGCTTGCATTTCAGATTTGTTTCAATGACCAGGTCCTCTCCGTCCTTTATGAGATAAGTAATCCGGGTAATCGTATCTCCAATCAGGCTTTTATGCCGTTCGCTGTCAATTGTATTGCCATGAGGTTCTACAAAATTGTCCGTTACGGCAAAGGCAATTTCTCCTGTCCTGAGCCACAGGTTTTCCAGGTGGGTCATTCCATATTTTTTCCCGCTGGCTGTTTCTGCAACACCCCCCAGCATATTCTCGGTTGTCGGAAGATAATCAGAAGAAATGCTGATCTGATAGTTTCCCCATACAGTATCTGTGGTAATGGATGCAGCCGCAGCGCTGTCAGTCTTTCGTCCGGTTACCATGGCTGTCAGAGTTCCGTCTCCATTTAATACTTTGTATTCTGCAGGCGCTTCTTTGGAATCAGATAGTTTTATATTTTGTACAAAGCTAAGCAGCGAATTGCTGCATGGCGTATTGGCATCAATTGCCTCTTTTGCGGCCTGATAGAGTTTTGCCGGAACAGCCACATTTACATCTTTGATTCCTAAGATTTCTACGCCGGAGGCTGTCTCTTCATAATAGGTTGTGCCAAAACGCCTGGATTTTGATGTTGTCGCACTGCTGACGGCATCATACTGACCCTTCTCCCTGTAGCCAGCTGCGTTTACCGGATCCTGGGCAGTGAGATTCAGGGCTTCGGATTCCTTTACGTCATTTAGTTCACCATAGAAAAAGTCAGCGTAAGGAAGATTCAGTGTTCCATATACATAGGTATCCAGTTCTTTGATTGCCTGGTTCAGATGTTCTGTCGCTTCTTCTACTGCCTCCTGGGTAGTCCTTTCTGTTTCCTCTTTAGCCAGGCGCAGGATATCCTCTGCTTCTTCCAGTTCTGCCTGAACCGAAGACCAGGTTGCAGTTGTATAAGACCCTTTCTTCAGTTCTTTGGCATTTGCAATTACCTGTTCCAATGCACTAGTGTCACTGACTGGATGCGGAAGCCGGATGTCATCTTCCTGAACACTAAGCTCTACGGTAGTATCTGCATATCCGAGGGCGTAGACCGTAACCGTCCATTTGCCGGTTCCGTCATAGCCATCCGGAATCCTGCATCTCAGGGAATCCGTCAGACCAAGCTGCACACCGTTGGATTTATGCATCCAGTTGTCTGCCGCAAACTTCGTGCCATAGGATGCCAGGGGCTCTGCCCGGTCTCCGTAATAAGTCCACACAACAGCCTGGAGGCCGGCTCCGATTCCTCCGTAATTCTCTTTGAAATCTACGCGCAGGAAATCCCCGTAAGCGCTCATTTCCTGAATTGCCACTCCGAGATCATCTGCATTCACTGACAAGAGCTCCTGACCCTGGATGCCGGAACCTGTCCCGGACTGGCGCGCACCGAAGGAAAATGTACCGTCATTATTCGCAGTTACAGTCTTTAAGCCATTCGTTGTTCCATCTACAGCAGCAACAGCCGTGTAGCTCTGCAGCTTGTTTTCCGAATAGCCTCCTGCCAGAGTGCCTCCATTTTCCACTACATCGTATTTGGCCTTAAACGCATCGTAATCGCTGGTTTTTACAGCAACAGGCACGTATTTGATTCCAGTAATTTCATAATTTGCCATAGTGGCGGTACTGCCGTCTGGTTTTGTGATCGTGCCTCTGCTAAATCCTACTTCGGATCCTTCCAAAAGTACAATGGTGTTTTGATCCTTCCAATAAGACATCTCATAAGCCGCGCCGTCTGTATCATAGATGGTTACATCCGACTGGAAGTTTCCTCTGTGTAGTCCGTGGTTCGTTGTGGCTCGGCTGACCGCATCAAACGCGCCTTTGTCTTTTTCATTATGGGAATCCAGTTCCTCACTGGAGCTGGCATCCCCTGCAGCATATATATTTTCCGCCTCGTAATACTCGGCGTAGTTCAGTGCCGCATAACAGTAAATGTAATCTTCTTCTGTCTGAGAACCTGTTTCCGCATTCTCTGTTGCAAAAACTGCTGAAGGACAAAGGCTAAAAACCATACCCGCTGACAGTATCGCTGAGAGCGCTTTTCGTTTCCATTCTTTTTTTCTTGTTCTCATAATGTCTCCTTTTCATAATATTTATTTATTAATGTGCCAGCAGCAGGCCGCTGGCGGGCATTAATATCTATTTAGTCTGTCCGCATTCCCGAACTGCAGTCGTAACGGCTAAATATCCAACCATAGAAAGATACCTGCTAAGACCGCCGTTTTCACAAGCGTTGCGAGGACTTCATTTCCCCTGATCTGTGGAATGCCGCAATAAATATTTCCTTTTGGGCATACATTCACACATTTCTGGCACTGGAAACACCCATAAGCATTTTCCTTTTTTCCTGATTCCGGCAGTTCTATGCCTGCCGGACAGCTTCTGCTGCATGCACTGCACCCCGGAATACAGCGCTCTCTGTCTCTGCCAAGGGAACTTAACGGCAATACAGGCAAAAGGGAGAATGCTGCCCCCATGGGACAGAGGAATCTACAGAAGAAGCGTTCCTTCATGCACATGCCAGCCAGTAATATTCCCAGGAGGCACAATCCTGCCAGATGGCCTTTCAACTTGAAATTACCTGCACGCAGCATGGAAAATGCTTCCCAGGGGCTAAGTCCCGATATTCTGTCCCAGATACCGGAAAAACACAATAGCACAATTGCAGCAAGAATAATGTAAGGGACTGCCCCCAGCCATTTCTCCCGGCTTTTTGGAAGCTTCCGCGGCTTTTTCCTGGATCTCCTGCGAATGATTTTGCTGTTAGCAAGAAGATACAGATACAGGCCATGCAGCGCATCCCCGAGACTGCCAAAAGCACAGGCAAATCCGCAGAAAAACCTTCCGAACAGAATGGTAAACAGGCACAGAGCCGCCAGCACTGCTACAAAGGGCGTCCAGGCGATCTCCTCCCCAGCTCCGATCTGGGTGAGGAGATATTTTATCCCCGCAAAGGCTGTTGTAAAAGCAGATGGAAAGAAGATAAAACAAGCCAGCTGGATAAGAGCTCTGATCCATGCCTGAAATTTTTTTCTTTCTTTTATAGTAAAATCTCTCATCTTCTTCATTTTTCCCCGGCCTTTCCCAACGCCTGCTTCATAGCATTCCGGATTCCATTCGAGCTGAAGGTTGCGCCGCTGATTGTATCAACCTCCGGTGACTGCCGTTCCAAAACTGTGGGAATCATATTCTCCGCCATGGAGAAATAGGCTCCATCCTCCCCTTCGGCTGACAGAATCTGAATGTCTGCAATTCTGCCGTCTGTTATAGTAACTTCCAAAGAAATCGGTCCGCCAAACCCTTCCGCCTCACCGGAATAAACACCATCCTGGTATTCTGCAGGCGCTGACCTCCGTCCGTCATTCTGAAGCTTCGGCTCCACGCGTTCTAGCTCGGCCTGCAGCCTTGCCACCTGGTCTTTGCTGTTGTAGATGGAAAGAACCATATGATAGGTAAATAAAATTCCCACAATTGCAGCCAGGTTCACTGTCCTAATCCAAAATGACCTCATCCAAAATCCCCCTTCTTTTGCTTACTTTCTAATTTTTTGCTGTCTGCAATGCCTGTCTGCATGCCTCCAGGATTGCCTGGGAAGAACAGGTTGCCGCAGATACCGCATCCACACCTTCAATGCTGCCCTTCTCAACAATCTGCGTTACCACGCCTGGTTTTTTATTGGTACCATTTGCTGCACGTTTGATAAATGCACTGTTTTCCGAACCACCGTCCCCGGTAATATTTGTTACAGACACGATCTTGTCCTGTCTGACAGTAACGGTTGCGGAAAGGGTATAGCTTTCAAATTCTTCTCCCTCATCCGGATAGCAGATGGCCGATACCTGGTATGTGCCATCCCGGTATAACGTGCCGCCGCTCTCTCCCGGCTCCTCGGTATTATCTTCCGGGGGCTTTGGATTTTCTGTATTACTTCCCGGATCCTGTGTGTTGTTCCCCGGGGAGCTGCCGCCTGAGCCTGGATTTTCTGTCTCCTTTTTTGCCTTGTCGAGGGCATCCCTGACTGCCTCTATAATTCCATTGGAACTATAGGTAGCTCCCGATACCGCATCCACACCTGTGCTTTGTTTCTTCAGCATCTGATCAATCACAGTTCTTGCCCGGGTAAAGAACTTCTCGTCATCCCAGGTTTTTGTAACAACAATTGCTTTTATGGTTCTGTCAGAAATTGCAACTGCAACTTCTATATCACCCTGAAATCCGGTTCCTGTTCCAAAATAAACGCCCTCTTTGTAAGGTATGGTTCCTGTTACTGCGCCGCTGCTTTCCTTTTCCTCCCCGCCTTCTCCACTGCTTTTTCTTCCCTTCTCCGCCGCCTGCAGAGCTTTTTTTACAGCCGTGCGGATTCCCTTGGAGCTATAAGTGGCCCCGGAGACCGTATCCACTTTCAGGCTCTGCTTTTTTATGATTTCATCGGCAACCGCTTTTGCACGGTTCAGATAACTCTTATCATCGGCTGACTTTGTAACCAGTATTGCCTTAATGGTTTTTTCCTGCAGGGCAACCGCCACTGTCAGATCTCCTGAAAAGCCGGCTGCTGTTCCATAATAAATCCCGTCTTTGTAAGGAAATGTCCCGGCGGCGGAAGTTTCTTTCTCTGTCTCTCCCCCGCCCTGGACTGCTGCTTTGGACAGTGCAACGCGGACTGCCGATATAATGCCGACGGAACTGTAGGTGGCTCCCGACACGGTATCCACATTTGTACTTTGATTATTTATAATTTTTGAAATCACGGCAGACGCTTTTTCTATATAAGAGGATCCGTCTGAACAGCTGATGATCTTAATCGATGCGATCTTTCCGCCTGTAATGGTTACTCTTACTTTGATTTCTCCCGCAAATCCCTTACCGCTTCCTTCATATACGCCATCTTTGTATGTATCTGCCTCATCTGCAGAAGGAACAGACCATGTTCCTTCTGTATCGGAGGACGAACCGACTGTCTTCCCATCGTCTGTTTCCCCTGACAGAGCATTCTTAACAGCCCGGATGATTCCTCTAGAGCTATAAGTGGCTCCTGACACAGTATCAACCTCCAGGCTCTGTGCTGCAAGGATTCTGTCAATCACGGCTTTAGCACGGTCAAAAAAGGATACATCCTCTCCACTGGCGCTTATGATCTGGATTGACGTAATTTTATGATCCTTCATCTTCACGGAGACCCGGATCTTTCCGCCAAATCCGGTTCCTTCCCCTTCGTATGTTCCATCTGCAATTTTTGACAGGTCAACCGTTCCAGAGTCATTTACTGCATCCGTTCCTGCATCTTGTCCTGAATCCTGGTCTGTTGTATCCCCCGTTTCTTCCATCACTGCTTTCGGGGCAGCCTCTTCATAAGCCGCTGCCTCATGTCCCTGCAAAGCGGCTGCGGCACAGGCTCCAAGAATCAGAGCTGACAAGAACGGTGCAAATGCTGTAAGATTCTTCAATTTCTTAAGCTTTTCCATCCTGAACCTGCCTTTCCTAATTCTGCGGCTTACATACCACCTGCACATCATAATCTGATTCAAAGTGGTCCGAAATTCCGTCTGTTACATATATCGTTCCGTTTTCATCCAGCAATACGGCTTCAAATTCTCCGCTATGCGCCTGCCAGTACTCTACCGCTTTATCCTTCCCCATAACAAACAGAGAGGTGGATAGTGCATCCGCAAGGGTTCCGTCCTCACTTACAACCGTCACTGACACGAGTCCGTTCTCCGCCGGATATCCTGTCGCAGGATCAATAATATGGTGATATATTGTCCCGTCCTGCTCAAAATAACGCTCGTAGCCTCCTGATGTAATCACTGCACAATTCTCAATGGAGAGAACCCCTAAATAACTGCCATCCTCTTCAGGGCTTTGCACCGCCACCTTCCAAAGGCTCTGATCCGGCTTTCTTCCCAACACCTGGACATTCCCGCCCAAATTCACGATTCCGCTTGTAATCCCGCATTCCTGATAAATCTCCATTACTCTCCCGGAGGTATAGCCTTTTGCAATTCCTCCAAAGTCAATCTCCATTCCCTCCCTGGCAAAGGAAATATTTCTGTTCTCCTCATCACAGATAATCTGAGACGGATCTGCCAGCGGAAGCAGCTTTTCCAAATCCTTTTTCTGCGGCACCCTGTGCTCTCCTGTCGGAAATCCCCATGCCTGCATAATGGGGTAAATGGCAATATCAAAAGCTCCCTCCGTATCCTCGTAAAGCTCCAAAGAGCGCTTCAATAAAAAAAACGCATCCTCTGACAGTATGCCCTTTCCAGCCTGATTGAGTTTTGCGGTCTCGCTCGCCTCGTCCCTGGCAGACAGAAGTGCGTCCAGGCGCATAATTTCATTCTCTGCTTTTTCCACGGCTTCGTCTGCGTGTGCCCCATAGGCAGTCACTGTCATATATGTATCCATGGCAAACAGGTCATGGCTTGCCTCATTATTTTCTTCTGTACGTTCTCCTGAGCTTCCTTCCGAAATCTGCTCTTTGTTTTTTTGTTCTTTTGAAGCAGCGCAGCCGCCTAGCATCGCCAGCAGCAGAACGCATGCTATTATGTATCCCGATTTTCTTCTCAACCCTGTCTTTTTTTCCATAATCTTTTTTTACCTCACGTATTAGTTATAACTAACTTTGGTTAGTTTATCATAACCCTTTATTTTTGTCAATACCTGGTATAGCCAATTTATTTGATGGCATATGGGTTGTAATTTTCGCAAACCACTGAGCTTAAAGTATGCACGTCAGGTGGCAAAACCTGGATTCTGAAAGAGTTCGGCAAACGCTATTGCGAAAATACTGCGTATTTTAACTTTGGAGAAAATGAAGAATATGAACAGTTTTTTGAAACCAACAAGGGTGTGGATCGTATTTTGCAGAATCTGATGCTGGCAAGCGCTCCCGGCCTGCCAATGGCTGCCTTTGATGACCTGTCAGCATTTAAGATTTATCTGGTGGATGTGGGTCTGCTCCTTTTGTGCGCTTTCGGATGAAAAATTAGAAAAGAAATTTCTAGTATAACCCACACTAATTACCGGTACATTCTCGCGCAGGATAAATTTTCAGCCTGCAAGGCGGAGGAATGAAGCGTAGCGGTGGCTACGCGATATGGGGGACGGGGCATTTTTAAAAATGCCCCGTCCCCCAAAATATATGTTGACTTTCCTTCCCGAACATGTTATATTCATGGCATAGATGGATTGTATACAAATTTAAATTTCGTATACAATCCAAAAAAATGAAATAAGGAAGGTACAGAAAAATGAAATTAGGATTTATCGGAACCGGCAACATGGCATCTGCAATTATGGGAGGCATCATACGCAAGCAGCTCATCCCGGCCGAAGAAATCATCGGCGCTGATTTATTTGCCCCGGGACGGGAGCATGTAAAAGAGCAGTTCGGCATCCAGGTTACGGACAGTAACAAGGAAGTTGTTGAAAAAGCCGACGTCATTGTTCTATCCGTAAAGCCTCAATTCTATGCTGATGTAATCAAGGAAATTAAAGATGATATAAGAGACAGCCAGATCATCATCACCATTGCGCCGGGCAAGACACTCGGATGGCTTGGCGAACAGTTTGGCAAGCCTGTTAAGATTGTGCGCACCATGCCAAATACTCCTGCACTGGTCAGCGCCGGCATGACGGCCGCCTGCCCCAATGAGCATCTGACAGAGGAAGAGCTGGCTTATGTCCGCACACTTCTCGAAAGCTTCGGACGCGTAGAGCTTATCCCTGAGAATCTGATGGATGTGGTTGTATCCGTAAGCGGAAGCTCTCCGGCATATGTATTCATGCTCATTGAGGAGATGGCTGACGCCGCTGTATCAGGCGGCATGCCAAGACCACAGGCATACCGCTTTGCTGCCCAGGCAGTATTAGGAAGCGCCAAGATGGTACTGGATACCGGAAAGCATCCGGGTGAGTTAAAGGATATGGTATGCTCACCGGCAGGAACCACTATTGAAGCTGTACGTACTCTTGAAGAGCTCGGCTTCAGAAGCGCCATTTTTGAAGCAATGAAGGTATGTGAGGAGACATCACGTTCCTTATAAGCATCCATCTCGTTTATGAGACTGTTCCTAACTGATGTTATACTGCGCGCCAGATAAATCTGCCGCGCAGTATAACATGTTGCGCACAGCCGCATAAGGGAGTATGCCGCTGTACTAACGCGATACTCATGGCAGATTTCATCGGCCAAGAATATAAACAAGGAGGTATACCATGGCTGAAAAGACAGCATCCCTTGCCCGTCAGGCATATAAAAAAATAAAACAGAATATTCTGGATCTGACCTATCCGCCTGGTATGCCTCTCACAGAAGCCCTGTTGACAAAAGAACTTCAGATGAGCCGCAGCCCTGTCCGCTCCGCCATCCAGAAGCTTCAGACAGAAGGGCTTCTCGTATCGGATTATTACAAATCCATAACCGTTAAGGAGATCACGCAGAAGGACATTATAGAGATTTATCAACTCCGGGAGCTTATAGAAGAGGCCGCTTTCCGCCTGATCTTTTCCTCCGGAAGAAATGAAGAATATTCCTATCGCATTGAAGAGAAAATTGTCCGCATGTGTGCCGTAAGTTCAGACCTCTACGAATGGGAGGTTGCCGATGCCGCCATGCATCTGGAAATCATCAGTATTTTCGATAATGACCGGATCAACCGGATCTATAAAAACAATTTGTCTGAATTCATCCGCATCGGACAGTATTCTGTAAAAAACGGCATGCATATTCCCCAGACAAATGCGAATCTCCGCAATATGGTACGTTATATGCGGGAGGAGAACTTCGAAAAATCCTATGACATCTTAAGAACACTTCATCTGGAATCCGGAATGGACAATGCGCTAAAAGGGAGATAATATATGTTAAGAGAAGTTGATCTAAACGAGATTTCTGACGGAAAGCTCTATAACAGCAATGATATGGTAAAGGCGGACTGCGGCGGCTGCATGGGCTGTTCCTCCTGCTGCCAGGGAATGGGGAACTCCATCATACTGGACCCCCTGGATCTGCACCGCCTGTGTACTGGATTAGAGCAGACCTTCGACGAACTGATGGGTCACTCTATAGAGCTCAATATCGCAGACGGCATCATCCTTCCGAACCTCAGGATGAACGGAAAGGAAGAAGCCTGCTTCTATCTAAATCCAGAAGGACGCTGCAGCATCCACTCCCTGCGCCCGGGAATCTGCAGGCTGTTTCCCCTGGGACGTCTTTACCAGGAGGAATCCTTTCAATATTTTCTCCAGGTCCATGAATGCCCGAAGCCCGGCAAAGCAAAGATAAAGATCAGGAAATGGATGGATACCCCTGATCTTAAGCGATATGAAAAATATATCTCTGACTGGCATTTTTATCTAAAAGGATTAACAGAGCGTATCACAGCACCAGGGGGCGAAGAACTGGTAAAGCCTCTCAGCATGCATGTGCTGAAAACCTTTTATCAGCAGCCCTATGACCCGGAGCAGGACTTCTACGAACAGTTCTATGACCGTCTCAGGTAATCTCCTGGAACCTGCCAGACACGCTCTCTCGCATTCTCACAATCCCAAAACACCGGGAAGCTGCTCATGTTTCTAGAAAAATGGCTCCTTCCCGGTGTTTTATACGTCAAGGAGTCATGCTTTTTCATGCAAGCATGATTCCCTGACCTTTTGACGCTTGTATCATGCAAATTATTTCATGACAATTCCTGACTTATGCTGCACACAGCCGCATAAGGAAATATGCCGCTTTGCGGCTGCGTCTAGCGCGATACTCACGGCAGGTTTCATCGGCCGTGAGTATATACTTCTTCACATCTCTGTAAATTTCCTTATGCTTGATGCATTTGCAAATTTTCTCACTCCACTATCATTGATAACTACAAGTGTCGGCGCCTGCATAATCTTATATTTCTTTGCCAGCTCCTTCTGCTCCTCTGCATCAATCACTTCATAGTCCATGTGCGCATCATTCAGCGCATTCTTCGCCACTGCACAGTTCGGACACCGCTTTGTGGTAAACAAAAGCCTTCTTCCCTTCTTACCGAATTCCCTCTTTCTGCCCTCAAAGGCTCTCCTCTCCATCCGTTCCCTGTCACGCCCACTGGCCTGCAGATCTGCCGGCTCCTTCTCCGCATCAGATTTCCCGGTACTAAGATTCGAGTGAAAAATATCGTACACCTTCCGGTCCTTGAACTCCTGAGCCTTGCCATCATTCCAGTTCTGCACTGGACGATAGTATCCTGTAATCCTGCTGTAAACCTCTGTCTTCCCCCCACACTCAGGACAAGTATAATGCTCCCCGGTAATATAGCCGTGATTCCTGCAGATTGAATAGGTTGGAGACATAGTATAATACGGAAGCTTATAATTTTCCGCAATCTTTCTTACCAGCATTGCGGCAGACTGCCAGCCCGGGAGCTTCTCACCTAAAAATGCATGGAAGACCGTTCCAGATGTATACAAAGTCTGCAGTTCATCCTGAATATCCAGTGCCGCAAAGATATCCTCCGTATACCCTACCGGCAGATGAGAGCTGTTCGTATAGTACGGCGTGCCGTTGCATTCCGCTGCTGTAATAATATCCGGGTACTGCTCCTTATCATGCTTCGCGAACCGGTAAGTCGTGGATTCTGCCGGAGTCGCCTCCAGATTATACAGATCACCGTACTCTTCCTGGTAAGAGGACAGGCGCTCTCTCATATGGTTCAGCACCTTCTTTGAAAATTCCTGTGTCTCCTTATGGGTCATGTCCTTTCCAATCCATTTCGCATTCAGCCCTGCCTCATTCATGCCGAGAAGCCCGATGGTGGAGAAATGGTTCTCAAAGGTTCCAAGATAACGCTTTGTATAAGGATACAGCCCTTCCTCCAGAAGCTTTGTAATTACCATCCGCTTTACATGGAGAGAACGGGCGGAAAGATCCATCAGCTTGTTAAGCCGCGCGAAAAACTCTTCCTCATCCTTAGACAGATACGCAATCCGCGGCATATTAATCGTAACGACACCCACAGACCCTGTACTCTCACCGCTTCCGAAAAAGCCGCCTGATTTCTTACGAAGTTCTCTCAGATCAAGCCTCAGACGGCAGCACATACTGCGCACATCACTAGGCTCCATATCACTGTTAATATAATTTGAAAAATAGGGCGTCCCATATTTTGCCGTCATTTCGAATAAAAGACGATTATTCTCCGTGTCAGACCAATCAAAATCACTTGTAATGGAATAGGTGGGAATCGGATACTGGAAACCGCGTCCATGGGCGTCCCCCTCAATCATGATCTCAATAAACGCTTTATTGATCATATCCATCTCTTTTTTACAGTCTGCGTAAGTAAAATCCATCTCCTTCCCGCCTACAATCGCCGGAAGATCCGCCAGGTCATCCGGCACCGTCCAGTCAAGTGTAATATTGGAAAACGGAGCCTGGGTTCCCCATCTGGACGGCGTATTCACGCCATATATAAAGGACTCAATACACTTCTTTACCTCTGGATAGGTCAGATGATCTGCCTTCGCAAAGGGTGCAAGGTATGTGTCAAAGGAAGAAAACGCCTGTGCGCCTGCCCACTCGTTCTGCATAATCCCAAGAAAATTCACCATCTGATTGCACAGCACACTCAAATGCTTCGCAGGAGAAGATGAGATCTTGCCCACAATCCCGCCAAGCCCTTCCTTAATGAGCTGCTTTAAAGACCATCCCGCACAATACCCGGTCAGCATGGACAGGTCGTGAATATGAATATCTGCATTTCTATGGGCACGCCCGATCTCCTCGTCATAGATCTCTGACAGCCAGTAGTTCGCCGTAATCGCCCCGGAATTGCTAAGAATCAGACCGCCCACGGAATAGGTTACTGTAGAATTCTCCTTCACACGCCAGTCCGTAACCTTTACGTAACTGTCCACAATCTCCTTATAATCCAACATCGTAGAATTCAGATTCCGAATCTTCTCCCTCTGCTTTCTGTATAAGATATAGCCCTTTGCCACATCTGCATAGCCGGCCCTGATAAGAACCTCCTCCACGCTGTCCTGAATATCCTCCACTCCTACAAGTGACTCCTTCACCTTCGGCTCAAATGCCGCCGTCACCTTAAGAGCAAGCAGATCTATAATATCCTGATTATAATTCTTATCCTGTGCCTTAAACGCCTTCTCAATTGCAACCGATATCTTCGCCAATGCAAAGTCTGCAATCTGGCCATCACGCTTCATTACTCTGTACATAAACAGCTCCCCTTTCCTACTTCCGCAGCACTGTACCCTGCTCTGACCGGCTGAGTAATTGCCGTCTGTTTTTCTATGATAGCATCAACTCTATGCTTTGGTCAACAAAAAATAACAATATATCGTGCACAAATTTGAAACGTGCACAATATATTGTTATTGTATATATTTACTATAAACCCCTTAACTGCGCGGTTTCCACGCCCTTCCTCACGATATCCAGCGCCTGGTTCATAATATTTTTATTATATGGATGAAGTCCCTTTTGTATACAATCACCCGAATCCACAAACTGCTGAAGATAATAGCGTTCTGCTCCCCCAAGCCATCTCGCAAGCGACTCAAAATCCGAACGCCGGTGAAACTCCAGCACAACCGTTGTGCGGAACTCATAAGGCACATTTCCCCTCAGAAGATAACTCACACTCCTGTGCACCTTCGTAATATCATAATCCTGAATCCCAATCGTTCTCCCATAGCTCTCCTGAGAATTCTTAACATCCATGGCCACATAATCCACAAGCCCTTCCTCCACCAGACGAATCAGCTTATCTGGAAAACTTCCATTCGTATCCAGCTTCACAAGCAGCCCTCTCTCCTTAATCCCCTTAAGGAACTCCTCAATCCCAGGCTGGATCAGCGGCTCCCCGCCAGTCACGCACACACCGTCCAGGATGCCCCCGCGCAAATCCAGAAACGCAAAAACCTCCTCCTCAGAAATCTCAGCATTACTGTGCGTATCAATCACCAGCGACGCATTATGACAAAACGGACAACGGAAATTACACCCCGCCATAAACACAGTACACGCTACCTTTCCCGGATAATCTAGAAGCGTAAGCTTCTGCAGACCTTGAATCGTCATATACGCCACCTCCTATGGGTTGGGGGACGGGGCATTTTTAAAAATGCCCCGTCCCAGATTGAAAATGACCTGTCCCTTTTTAACTTTGTACTTTAAAGTGCAAAAGCATCATGGGCATACACTCTCTGCTGTATTCCCCAAGCGAATAGTTCCCTTTGTTCATGCACCAGTCCGAAACCAGTGCCCTCTCACACATGGCATAATATCGTGTAATGGCACTGACTGGCATATCTTTGCGAATCTGCCCCCGGTACTGGCCTTCTTCTACTGTCCTTGTAATCAGCTGATAGTACCTGCGGTTCTGGTCAAGAAGACTGTTATCGCCCGTGGTCACAAGCTGTGTGGAATACAGAGAAGCCAGAAGATCCACACTGATCTTTTCCTCTATCATACTATGCGCCGCATAGTTTATATGCAGCAGCTTATCAAAGCTGTTCATATCCCTGGGCATAGTATGCTCTAGCTCCTCATAGTAATCATCAAGAATCACTGAGAGAGTGCTCAGAAGCTCATCCTTTGTGTTAAAATAATAATAAAAGGAACCTTTTGACGTCCCGGATAACGCAATAATATCATCCACTGTTGTTCCATTATATCCCTTTTCATAAAATAACTGCCATGCTGCTGACACAATCCGGCTCTTTATGTCTCTCTTTTCTGTGCCCATAACATTACCTCTCCTGTTGGGGACGGGGTAAAATTCATTTTACCCCGTCCCGGATTGAAAATGACCTGTCCCCATTTTACCACATTATCTTACTGAAAAACAGCTTTCGTTTTCTTCCGGGGCGATTTCTTTTGTGTCGATCCACTCGATGACGATAAATGAATTCCTGTTTAAGCCTTTTAGAAGCTCGTTGATCCGCTTTTCCCGTCCCTGTACTTCCATGGTGACTGTACCGTCCCATTCGTTTTTGACCCAGCCTGTTACTCCGAGAGAGCGGGCAAGGTATTTTGCAGTGTAACGGAATCCTACGCCCTGAACCCGTCCGTGGAATGTAATATGTTTTCTGATTTCTCCCATGATCATTCTCTTTTCTTTGTGTTGCCCTAATTGTAATATGTTTTTCTGAAACTTGCAAGTTGGGGACGGGGTATTTTTAAAAATACCCCGTCCCCAATTGACAAATTGCTTCCTACATGGTATATTCGTACTATAGTCTAAACTATAGTTTGTCTGGATATGAAAGGAAGTCAGTATGAGAAATATTACGAATATACAGAAGTTTTCTGTCCATGACGGTGACGGTATCCGCACATCTGTGTTTTTCAAGGGATGTCCGCTGAATTGTGAGTGGTGTCACAATCCGGAGACACAAAAGTTTGAGCGTGAGATGCAGTATGACCCGGGGAAATGTACGGGCTGCGGCTCCTGTGCCAGTGTCTGTCCTGTGGGAGCCCTTGCCATGAAGGATGGCATACCCTGTCTTAACAGGGAACTCTGTACTTTATGCGGGAAATGTGTGAACTTCTGTCCGGCGGGAATCCGTGAGATTGCGGGCCATGAGTATACAGTGAAGGAACTCGTAAAAGAGCTTATGAAGGATCAGATCTTCTATGAGGACTCTGGCGGAGGGGTAACCTTTTCCGGCGGAGAGGCAATGTCGGTGGATCTGGATTATATCCTTGAGACTGCAAAAGAGCTTAAGCGCCAGGGTGTAACGCTCACAGTTGATACCTGCGGGCACGTCCCTTACGAGAGATTCCAGGAGCTTCTTCCATATACAGACACCTTCCTTTATGATGTGAAGATGATGGATCCTGTACTTCATGAAAGGTATACAGGTGTGGATAATAAACTGATTCTTGAAAATCTGGTCCGTCTTGCTGCGGACGGTGCGAGAATCTACATCCGGATTCCTGTCATAAAGGGAGTAAATGGAAACGACCAGAATATGACAGACACCATCTCATTTCTGAAGGAACACGATATTCATCCGCCTCAGATTAACCTGCTTCCGTATCACGATACAGGAAGCGGCAAATATCCGAAGCTAGGCAGGGAATATAAAGGAACTAATCTGCATGCACCAGACCGGGAAGAGATGGAGCATTTTGTCCGGCTCTTTCAGAATGCCGGATTCCAGAACACAAAAATAGGAGGGTAAAAGACATGGCGAAACTGCGTGGTATGAATGAGAGAATTCAGAAGCTCCGGGAGCTCAGTGTGACAACACCCGTTCATATTGACCTTGAGAGAGCAAAGATTGAAACAGATTTTTACAGGGAGAATGATGGAAAATATTCGATCCCTGTTATGAGGGCAATGGTTCTTAAGGAATATTTTTCTAAAAAAACACTGTATCTTGGAGACGGCGAGCTGATCGTAGGCGAAAAGGGGAAGGATCCCCAGGCATCCCCTACTTTCCCGGAACTATGCTGCCACAGCGTTGAGGACATGGTCGTTATGAGTGAGCGAGAGCTTGTATCCTTTAAGACGACAGAGGAAGACAGAAGGCTTCAGGCTGAAGAGATCATCCCCTACTGGACAGGAAGAAGCATGCGCGAAAAGATTCTCGCAAGGATGACACCCGAGTGGCATGAGTGCTACAGCGCAGGTATGTTTACAGAATTCATGGAGCAGAGAGGCCCCGGCCATACATGCGGCGGCGAGCAGGTATTTACAACCGGATACCTGGATTATAAAGAAAAGATTCAGAAAACCATGGATGAGCTTGATTATATCAATGATCCAGAAGCAGTAAATAAATGCGAAGAGTTAAAAGCTATGGCAATCTCCTGCGATGCGGTATGCATTCTCGGAGAACGTTATCACAAGCTGGCTCTTGAGATGGCAGAGAAAGAAGAAGATGAAGTCAGAAAAGCGGAGCTTCTCCAGATTGCCGCTAACCTGGAGGTTGTTCCGGCGCGCAGGCCAAAGACCTACTGGCAGGCGATCCAGTTATACTGGTTCACACATCTTGCTGTTACAACAGAACTGAACCCATGGGATGCCTTTAGCCCCGGAAGGCTGGATCAGCATTTGAATCCTTACTATGAGAGAGACGTTGAAGCCGGCATTCTTGATGATGAGAAGGCCCTTGAACTCCTGGAATGCCTGTGGGTGAAGTTCTACAATCAGCCGGCGCCAGTTAAGGTTGGCATCACCTTAAAGGAAAGCGCAACTTATACAGACTTTGCAAATATTAACACCGGAGGCGTGACCCCGGACGGCCGCAACGGCGTTAACAATGTAAGCTATCTGATTCTGGACTGCATGGATGAGATGAAGCTGGTACAGCCCAACTCTAATGTAACCATCAGTAAAAAAACTCCGGCAAAGTTCCTTAAGAGAGCCTGTGAAGTGTCCAGGAAAGGCTGGGGACAGCCTGCCTTCTACAATACCGAGGCGCAGATCATGGAGCTGATTAATGCGGGCAAGAAGCTTGAGGATGCAAGACGCGGCGGCTCCTCTGGATGTGTTGAAACCGGAGCATGGGGCAGCGAGGCATACATCCTTACAGGATATCTGAACATTCCGAAGGTATTCCAGCTGACACTCTTCAATGGATTTGACCAGTATTCGGGAAAGCAGATTGGTCTTGAACTCGGATATGCAAAGGACTTTCAGACATACGAAGAGCTTTGGGATGCATTTAAAAAGCAGTTAGAATACATTATTAACATCAAGATTCGCGGCAACAATGTAATTGAACAGCTGTATGCCCAGGAGATGCCGGCGCCGTGTCTTTCCGTTGTAACGAACGACTGTATCTCCAACGCGAAGGATTACAACGCAGGCGGGGCAAGGTACAATACCAACTACATCCAGGGTGTTGGAATCGGTACAGTTACAGACTGCCTTTCCGCAGTAAAATATAATGTATACGACAAGCACAACTTCACCATGGAGGAACTTATTGAGGCAATGGAGCATAATTATGAAGGTTACGACGCCATCTACCGCATGGTTCATGACCGGACTCCTAAGTATGGAAATGATGATGACTATGCTGACAGCATCATGCAGGATGTATTTGAGCTTTACAGAAGCCAGATTACAGGACGCCCGAATATGAAAGGCGGAAAATATGGCGTAGATATGCTGCCTACTACCTGCCACGTATACTTTGGAGATGTCATTCTGGCAACTCCAAACGGAAGAAAAGCCCACAAACCGGTATCCGAGGGCATCTCCCCAGAGAAATCTGCTGACAGAAACGGTCCGACAGCAGTCATCAAATCCTGTGCAAAGATGGATCACCTTGCAACAGCCGGAACACTTCTGAACCAGAAATTTACACCAGATGTTGTGGCCGGAGAAGAAGGACTTGACAATATGGCAAGCCTGATCCGTTCCTATTTCTCAATGGACGGACATCATGTTCAGTTCAATGTGATTGACAGACAGACGCTGATTAACGCGCAGAATAACCCGGAGGATTACAAAGATCTGATTGTCCGCGTTGCCGGATACAGCGATTTCTTCCGTAACCTGGACAAACCGCTCCAGGATGAGATTATTGAACGAACAGAGCAGTCCTTTTAATCAGTTGGGGACGGGGTATTTCTAAAAATACCCCGTCCCCAATCCTAATCCCGGCATCTCAAATAACGACATCTGATAATCCGTGCTGGTCTGTACCTTTCGGTCAATAATTTCCTCATCTCCCCGCAGATTTCCAATCAGCATAGGCGATTCCGGATCATGCTGGCTGCACTTTTTCTTTACGCTTTCCAGTGAGCCGTTTGCATAGCAGTATTTACAGTCGTTCGTACAGGTATTATACATACCAATGTCTATACTTTCCACACATCTGCACTGCGGACGCTGTCCTCTGTCCTTTTTCAGATCCAGTTTGTATCCAATTACCCGCTTAATCTTCTCTTTATCAATACATGAACTGTGACCGATCCCGTACCGGGCAAGGTCTGTCTTCTCTGCGCAGGCATAAAGAGGCACCCTGTACCTGGATGCAATCCTGGAAAGGCGCTCTGCCAGAGCCTCAATCTCCTCCTGTTCAAGCTCTGGGTAATGGGTCCCTCTGTAGGAATCAACAAAACTGATAATACACCTCTCTGCTGCCTTATTGAGCCACTGGCACATAGTCTCAAACATATCTGCATGATAGTCTGCCGTATATCTGTCCGTCAGAATAATGGGGTCAAACCGCCAGTCAATTCTCTCCTGTCCGATCGTCTCACTCAGCAGAAGCATTGTAGCCATAACGTCCTCTGTACACGGTACGCCTGGCTCCAGGTCATCTCTATAATCTGTGATTGTAATCTGAAAATAATACTGATAGCCCATATCATCAATTTCCTTCAGATAAGGAAGCAGAGGCTCTGGGTTCTTGGTCCAGAAGACAATACAATCCACTGTATCCGGCGACAGACGGATACGGCTTATCTTCTTCCGATTGTATGGGTTTGGAACCATCACTCTGCCCTCCCTGAGACGGTTCATAAACCATTCCGGGTATAGCGCCGGAATGTCTGTCCTTCTGCTTGCACTGATAATCATGCGATCCTCTCCTGTATTTGCAACTAGTACAGCCTTGCGCAATTAACAGTAAATTCTGCACCAGCTATTTCTGCCAGTACTGCGTTGTCGTCAATCGGCAATGCCACCGCATCGCCTCATTCCTCCGCCTTGTCCTGACAGAAATATCAGGCACATTATTCACTGTTAATTGCGCAAGGCCGTACTAGTATAATCCACACTAATTACCGATACGTTACACGCAGGATAAATTTTCAGCCTGCAAGGCGGAGGAACGAGGCGCAGCGGTGGCTGCGCCGATTGACGACAACGCGGCAGATGGAAATTTAGACAAGTGAAACGTACGGTTAATTAGTGTGGGTTATACTAGGGACGGGGTATTTTTAAAAATACCCCGTCCCCCATATTATACCAGTTCGATTAATACTTCCATTGCAGCATCACCCTTGCGCTGACCAATCTTAATGATTCTTGTATAACCGCCTTTACGGTTCTCGTACTTCGGAGCAATCTCATCAAAAAGCTTTGCAACAAGGTCTACCTGCTTTGTATTTTTCTTTCTTCCTGCCTGTGCTGCCGGTACCTCCTTTACCGGATACAGTACCTTCAGCATCTGATGACGTGCGTGGAGTCTGCCTGGAAGATCTTTCTTGATCTTCTTGTCTACTTCATCATATACGGTAACTTTCTTACCGTCTACAACCTCTTTTACTCTCTTGCCGTCCTTATCCTTGCGCGGAACCTTAGCCTTTACGGTTACCTCTTCGAAGTTATCCTTCTCTCTTACTGCCATGGCAATCAGACCTTCTGCAATCTTACGGATTTCCTTTGCTCTTGCTTCTGTTGTCTTAATCTTGCCGTGAGTGAGAAGCGCTGTTACCTGATTTCTTAATAATGCTTTTCTCTGGCTTGATGTTTTACCAAGCTTTCTATACTTTGCCATTTTTCCAATCCTCCATATAAAATACATCTGGTTATACTCTTCGGGCTTACTAGCCAAATGCTCTGCCATACACTTCGGTTTTACCGGCAGAAAATGGTCTGTTTTTATTCTTCACCCTTGCTGAGACTTAATCCCAGTTCGTCAAGCTTTGCAAGTACTTCTTCCAGTGACTTGCGTCCCAGGTTACGTACCTTCATCATATCTTCCGGAGTTCTGTTAGTAAGCTCTTCCACCGTGTTAATGCCTGCCCTCTTGAGACAGTTGAAGGAGCGGACAGATAATTCCAGTTCATCGATACTCATCTCAAGTACCTTCTCCTTCTCATCGTCCTCTTTTTCAATCATAACCTCTGCAGCCTGCGCTACTTCGGAAAGATCAATAAAAAGCTTCAGATGCTCACTAAGTACCTTGGCAGCCAGGCTGACTGCCTCGTCCGGTAATAATGTACCATTGGTATATACGTCTAATGTTAATTTATCAAAGTCTGTAATCTGGCCGACACGTGTGTTTTCCACCGTGAGGTTTACACGTTCTACCGGAGTATAGATGGAATCAATCGGTATTACTGCGATCGGTAATTCGTCATTCTTATTCTTGTCAGCGCTTATATATCCTCTTCCCTTTGTAATCGTAAGCTCCATATATAATTTGCTGTCTACTCCGCCATTTAACGTTGCAATTACAGTTTCAGGATTCATGATCTCAATATCCTGATCTACCTGAATATCCGCTGCCGTAACAACACCTTCACCCTCGAACTCAATATATGCTGTCTTCGGTTCATCCGTCTCAGATGTGTTCTTGATAGCCAATGATTTCAAGTTCATGACAATCTCAGTTACATCTTCCTTTACTCCCGGAATGGAGCTGAACTCATGCAGTACACCGTCAATCTTCACCTGGCTGATGGCCGCGCCAGGAAGTGATGAAAGCATGATCCTCCTAAGAGAATTACCTAATGTTGTACCATATCCTCTCTCCAGTGGTTCTACAACAAATCTTCCATACTTTTTATCTTCTGAAATCTCTGTTATCTCAATATTGGGTTTATTAAAATCAAACACTAAAGTCCACCTCCTGTGGTGTTACGGGCTATTATTTGGAATATAACTCGACGATTAACATCTCATCTACCGGAACATCGATCGCTTCGCGGGAAGGTAATTCCTTCACTGTTCCTTTCAGATTCTCTATATCCTGCTCAAGCCAGTCAGGAACCAGGCGTCCTCCGGTAATGTCTACAATCTCTTTGTATCTTGGAGAGCTTTTGTGTTTTTCCTTAATCTCAATGACATCTCCTGCCTTAATCAGATAAGACGGGATATTCACCTGCTTACCGTTCACAAGAACATGCTTGTGATCAACAATCTGCCTTGCCTCACGTCTTGTTCTTGCAAGTCCAAGACGGAACACAACATTATCCAGTCTTGTCTCAAGAAGTACCATCAGGTTCTCACCTGTCATACCTTTCATCTGCTTTGCCTTCTTGTAGTAATTTCTGAAAGGCTTCTCTAATACGCCATAGATAAATTTTGCTTTCTGTTTCTCACGAAGCTGGAGACCATACTCACTCATCTTTCTATTAGATCTCTTCAACTGTCTGTTAGACTTTTTATCAATTCCTAAATATACCGGATCCATTCCAAGGGAACGGCATCTCTTAAGAACCGGAACTCTATTCACTGCCATGATTAATTTCTCCTCCCAATTAGACTCTTCTGCGCTTCGGCGGACGGCATCCATTATGTGGTACCGGGGTAACATCCTTAATGCTTGTTACATCAATTCCGCATGCCTGAAGGGCACGGATCGCTGCTTCTCTGCCTGAACCCGGTCCTTTCACCATAACATCTACTGTCTTCAGGCCATGAATCAATGCTGCTTTTGCTGCAGTCTCTGCTGCCATCTGAGCCGCATAAGGGGTAGATTTCCTTGAACCTCTAAATCCCAGACCGCCTGCACTTGCCCATGAAAGAGCATTGCCCTGTGCATCTGTTAATGTAACGATTGTGTTATTAAAAGATGACTGGATGTGTGCTTGTCCGTGTTCAACGTTTTTCTTGACACGCTTTTTTGTCACTTTCTTTGTAACTTTCTTTGCCATAATAAAACTAACCTACACTTTCCTTTTTATTTTATTTCTTCTTATTTGCTACTGTTCTCTTCGGACCTTTTCTGGTTCTTGCGTTAGTCTTAGTCTTCTGACCACGAACCGGAAGGCCTTTTCTGTGACGGATACCTCTGTAGCATCCGATCTCCTGTAATCTCTTGATGTTAAGAGCGATCTCTCTGCGGAGATCACCTTCTACCATCTGTGTCTCGTCAATGACTGCACTGATCTTCTTGACATCCTCGTCTGTAAGATCTCTGCAGCGGATGTCAGGACTAACTCCTGCCTCTGCCAAAATACGGTTTGAACTTGCCCTTCCGATTCCGTAGATATAAGTTAAGCCGATTTCAACACGTTTGTCTCTTGGTAAATCTACACCTGCAATACGAGCCATGTGAATTTCCTCCATTTTCTTAAAATAATTTCATTGTCTTTAATAGGGACGCGTAAGAGTCTCCTCCCCGTCCAGACGTGTTCGGTAATCACGCCCTTTCCGGCCACCGGTAAATCATTCCGGTAATGACGGGCCGGCATTAGAAGCAATATACGAGGATTAACACCGGCTACAGGTGCTCCTTGTATATTAAATAGCTGCACATCTCTCTGATGCGCGGCTATCAGCCGCCTGATTCATGGCATAAACATACGAAGCCGGGTCTTCGCCTTCGCGCAGATCCGCTGATTGATCAGGTATTTAGCCCTGACGCTGCTTATGCTTTGGATTCTCGCAGATTATGCGAACGCTTCCTTTTCTTTTAATTACTTTGCATTTTTCGCAAATTGGTTTTACTGATGATCTAACCTTCATGTGAGATCCTCCTTTCATCCATTGCTCTGCCTTTGTCTGCCTGCGTCTCTCCCGGCTTTTCTGCTGTTTTGCCGCGGTTTTAAACCAGATTCCGCATAAAAATGCCCGGAAACACGCTTATATATTATAGCACTTCGAATCAAGGAAAGTCAACATCTTTTTTCTGGATTTATAAATGTTACGGATCACGCAGTGAACAGCCGCTTACTTATCTCTCCAGATAATTCTTCCTTTTGAAAGATCATAGGGAGACAGTTCCAGAGTCACCTTATCTCCTGGCAATATCTTAATGAAATTCATTCTTAACTTTCCGCTGATATGTGCCAGAACCTGATGCCCGTTTTCCAGCTCTACCTGAAACATCGCATTTGGCAGCTTCTCTACTACAGTTCCCTCAATTTCAATTACGTCAGCCTTTGACATATATGCTTCCTCCTACTTTTTTTCTTCTTTATTATGAATTTTCAGCAGATGTCTGATATCCGCATCTTTAACATCTGTCAAGTCATACTCTCTGCAGATCAGCTGTACATGCCTCTTTTTCTTTTTTTTCAGCTTATCAAGAGTTCTAATTCTTCCGTCTGCTAAATATACATATGCATCATCGATATCAATTATAACATATATCGTGCCTGCATCATGCCCTGCCTTCGACCTTGCAAGCATGCCTCTCTTAAACCCTTCCATATGTCAGTAACCTCGGCCCGCCTTCTGTTATCAACACCGTATTTTCATAGTGGGCGGACAATGATCTGTCTCTTGTCACTACCGTCCAGTCGTCATCCAGCCATTCAACCTCCCATCCGCCTATATTAATCATAGGCTCAATGGCAAGTGTCATTCCCGCTTTTAACCTGACGCCCTTCCTCTTTACTTCATAATTGGGTATCTCCGGCGCTTCATGCAGCTGTGTCCCGATCCCGTGCCCGCACAGGTCACGTACAACCCCATAGCCGTGCTTTTTCGCATACCGTCCGATTGCACAGGAAATGTCAAATAGATGGTTGCCTTCTTTTGCGTACTTTATACCTTCAAAAAAGCATTCCCTCGTAACCCGGATTAGTTTCTGAGCCTCTTCACTGATCTCCCCGATTCCGTGGGTCCTGGCGGCATCGGAATGATACCCCTTGTAAATAACGCCCGCATCCAGGCTTACAATATCGCCCTCCTTAAGGATCCGCGATCTGCTGGGAATGCCGTGGACTACCTCCTCATTTACAGACACACAGATTGATGCAGGATATCCGTTGTAATCAAGGAAGGAAGGAATACATCCATAGCTTCTGATAATCTCTTCTCCCATACGGTCTATATCCAGCGTACTCATCCCCGGACGCAGCGCCCGTGAAAGTTCATTATGAACAATCTCAAGTATGCGTCCGGATTCTGTCATTAATTCGATTTCCCTGTCAGATTTTACTGTAATAGGCATCTGGCTACTCTCCTAAAATCACAGTAATTGCACGGAATACCTCCTCGATATCAACCGTGCCGTCCACTTCTTTTAAAATGCCTGCCTGGGTATAGTAGTCAATCAGCGGCTGTGTCTGCTCATGATAGACATTCAGACGCTTCGTAACTGTCTCCGGCTTATCATCATCCCTTAAGATCAGTTCCCTTCCGCATGCGTCACAGATTCCCTCTTTCTTTGTGGGGGCGTATTCGAGATGATATGTAGCTCCACAGCCCACACATGCACGGCGTCCTCCCATACGCGTCACAATATTCTCATCCGGAACCTCAACATTGATCGCATAGTCTACCTTCTGTCCCAGAGCCGCCAGCGCCTTGTCAAGAGCCTCTGCCTGGGGAATCGTTCTTGGAAAACCATCAAGAACATAGCCATCCACGCAGTCCTCCTGATTCACGCGGTCTACAACCAGATCCACGACCAGCTCATCCGGAACAAGAAGTCCCTGATCCATATAGGTTTTTGCTTTCTTTCCCAGCTCTGTACCATTTTTAATATTTGCCCTGAAAATATCACCTGTAGAAATATGTGGAACATGATATTTTGCTGCAATCTTCTTGGCCTGGGTTCCCTTTCCTGCTCCAGGCGCGCCTAACATAATAACCTTCAAGTCCTTCTCCTCCTTTATAGCATTTTAACCCGCGAAAAAAATTCCGCGAGTCAAAATACGTATACTGCCTGTAACTGTTTTTATCTTCACAGTTACCTTTTTGCTGCTGCTTAACCATTCAGAAATCCTTTGTAGTTACGTACAAGCATCTGTGATTCGATCTGCTTTATTGTCTCCAGTATTACACTGACGATAATGATAAGCGATGTTCCTCCAAAGGATACACTTGCACCGAGTATTCCATTGAAGAAGATCGGGATTACCTGTACAATAACAAGACCGCACGCACCGATAAAGATAATGTACTTCAATATCTTTGACAAATACTCGACGGTCGGCCGTCCTGGCCTGATGCCGGGAATAAAGCCTCCGCTTTTCTTCATATTATTCGCAACCTCTAATGGATTAAAGGTTATGGATGTGTAGAAATATGCAAAAAATACGGTTAAGATAATATAAACGGCAAGTCCCCAGGTATACTGGATATTCTGTGGATTACACCAGTTGCCCTGGTTCATTCCACGCAGAATCTCACTGCCGATTCCCTTTCCCTGCCCTTTTCCGAGAAAGCTTGCGATTACAATCGGAAACTGCATCAGGGAAGATGAAAAAATGATGGGAATAACTCCCGCAGTATTTATCTTCAGCGGAATGTGTGTTGACTGTCCGCCATAGGTCTTCCTTCCGGCCACCTTCTGGGAATACTGTACTGCAATGCGTCTCTCACCATCCTGAAGAATGATGACAAATACGACAAGCACAAGAATAATCGCTAGAATAATCAGTACTGCAAGACCGCCTGACGCAAGGTTCTTTCCCTTTACAAACTGTTCGAAAAGCTGTGCCATATCGGCTGGTATACGTGATACAATATTAATTACCAGCACGATGGAAATGCCGTTCCCGACACCCTTTTCTGTAATTCTCTCACCAATCCACATCAGCAGCGCCGAGCCAGCCGTCAGTGTAAGAACTACGATTGCGGCATTTACAAAATTATATTCAATCAGAAGTCCCTGACGTCCGAAGCCCACTGACATTGCAGTGGACTCAATCAGTGCAAGTCCGACCGTTAAATACCTTGTAAATGCGGCAATTTTCTTTCTGCCGTCTTCTCCATCCTTCTGCATCTCCTCCAGCTTCGGAATCGCGATTGTAAGAAGCTGCATAATGATGGAAGATGTAATGTACGGTGTAATACTTAAAGCAAATACAGACATTTGTTCAAAGGAGCCTCCGGTGAAAGCGTTAAACAGGTTAAACGCTTCCCCGGAATTCTGTGCAAAAAAATCTTTAATATAGCTTGAATTAACCCCTGGCGTAGGGAGTTGGGAGCCAAGCCTTATTACGATTAACATCAAAAACGTATAGCCGATTTTTTTTCGAATATCCTTAATCTGAAATGCCCTCCGGAATGTTTCTAACATTAAATCACCTCTGTTTTTCCACCCAGCGCCTCAATCTTGGCAACAGCCCCTGCACTAAATGCATTTGCCTGGACAGTAAGCTTCTTTGTAAGTTCTCCATTTCCAAGTATCTTGACCCCGTCTCTCGGATTCTTGACGATGCCCTGCTCAACCAGTGTATCGACAGAAACAACTGCATCATTTTCAAATACATCAAGAGCGCTTACATTAATACCAACGATATCCCTGGAGTTCCTGTTTGTAAATCCTCTTTTTGGTATTCTTCTATATAATGGCATCTGGCCGCCTTCAAAACCAGGTCTTGTTGCGCCAGAACGGGCTTTCTGTCCCTTGTGGCCTTTTCCGGCTGTCTTGCCATTTCCAGAACCGTGTCCACGTCCTCTTCTGAAATTATCACTATGCTTTGCTCCATCAGCAGGTCTTAAGTTTGATAAATCCATGGTGACACCTCCTTCTTACGAATTCTATTCCTTACGCTTCTTCTACCTTCAGCAGGTATTCCACCTGTCTGATCATCCCTCTTGTTGCTGCATTATCCGGAAGTTCAACCGTCTTGTTTAACTTCCTCAATCCTAAAGCTTCTACAGTCTTCTTATGCTTCGGTACAGCACCAATCGGAGATTTTACTAATGTAACCTTTAAGTTTGCCATCTTTTCTTACCTCCTGTCCGACAAGGGCGTGCCCTGTCTTCTTAGCCAATGATTTCCTCAACTGATTTACCGCGAAGCTTAGCAACAGCCTCCGGAGTCTTGATCTGACGTAAGCCGTCGATGGTTGCCAGAACAACGTTCTGCTTATTGTTGGAACCAAGGGATTTTGTACGGATATTCTTGATTCCCGCCATCTCAATAACGGCACGCGCCGGGCCTCCGGCGATAACTCCGGTACCTTCCGGGGCTTTCTTAAGAAGCACGGAAGCTCCTCCGAACTTACCGATAAAATCATACGTGATACTTCCATTTTCATCTAATGCTACGTTGATGAGGTTTTTCGCCGCATCCTCTTTTCCCTTACGGATTGCTTCCGGGATTTCAGTAGCTTTTCCTAAGCCTGCACCAACATGACCGTTTCCGTCTCCGACAACTACTAAAGCTGTGAATCTCATGTTACGGCCACCCTTAACAACTTTGGTTACACGCTTAATTGATACTACTTTTTCATTTAACTCTAACTGACTAGCATCAATACGTTCCTGTCTCATGTGTGCTCCTCCTCCTAGAAATTCAACCCAGCTTCTCTAGCTGCGTCTGCTAATGCCTGAACCTTACCCTGATAAATGAAGCCGCCTCTGTCAAAAACAACATCCTTAATTCCCTTTTCAAGTGCCCTCTCAGCAATTACTTTTCCTAAATATGCTGCTGCCTCAACATTGTTCGTCTTCTCTAAATTTGCTTTCACATCTTTCTGAAGAGTGGAAGCGGAAACCAGTGTATTCTGGGCTATATCATCAATGATCTGAGCATACATATGATTGTTGCTTCTAAACACTGCCAAACGCGGACACTCGGCAGTACCGCTCAAACGGTTACGTAACTTTTTGTGCTTATTAACGCGAACAACACTTCTTGATTTTTTGCTAACCATTTTTTACACTCTCCTTTCTTATTTCTTACCAGTCTTACCAACTTTGCGTCTGATTACTTCGTCAGCGTACTTGATACCCTTGCCCTTATATGGCTCCGGTCTCCTCTTGTCCCTGATCTCAGCCGCATACTGGCCAACTTTTTCTTTGCTGATACCCTTAACGATGATCTTGTTCTGTCCTTCTACTACAACCTCGATTCCCTCCGGGTCAGTCATCTCAACCGGATGGGAATATCCAAGGTTCAGCGTCAGCTTGTTCCCGGACTTTGCTGCCCTGTATCCGACGCCGTTTACCTCAAGAACCTTCTGGTAGCCTTCGGATACGCCGTGCACCATATTATTAATCAGCGATCTTGTAAGACCGTGAAGTGATTTCATCTTTTTCAAATCATTCGGTCTTGTGACAACAACGTGGTCGCCTTCAATCTTAATCTCCATCTCAACAGGAAGCTCTCTTTCAAGGGTTCCCTTTGGACCTTTTACAGTCACTTTATTATTCTCTGCAAGCTCAACGGTTACTCCCGCCGGGATTGCAACTGGCAGTCTTCCTATACGTGACATTGCCTAATCCTCCTTAACTTAAATTCTCGGAACAGGACCCTGCCTGCTCTGTTTTCAGTTTCTAGTCTGCTTTCGGGCTACCAGATATAACAAAGAACCTCTCCGCCTACGCCGAGCTTTCTTGCTTCTTTATCGGTAACAACTCCCTGGTTCGTTGAAATAACTGCTGTGCCGAGGCCGCCGAATACTTTCGGTACATCTGCACTGCCTGCGTATACACGAAGACCTGGTTTGGAAATTCGCTTAAGTCCTGTGATAACCTTTTCATTTTTATCTGCTCCATATTTCAAAGTAATATGGATTGTCTTAAATACACCATCTTCAATGAGGTCATATTTCTCAATGTAGCCTTCATCTAACAGAATGTTTGCGATAGCAAGCTTCATCTTGGATGAAGGTACATCTACTGTATCATGTTTCGCAGTATTTGCGTTACGGATTCTTGTAAGCATATCTGCAATTGGATCACTCATAGTCATGAATTGTTTCCTCCTTCTAATTTATAAGGTTGTTTCTGCCTGGACGGATTCTGGATGCCTACCAGCTTGACTTTTTCACTCCCGGGATCTGTCCTTTGTATGCCAGTTCACGGAAGCAAACACGGCAGATTCCATATTTTCTCAAATATGCATGCGGACGTCCGCAAATTCTGCAGCGGCTGTATTCTCTTGTAGAGAATTTCTGCTTGCGCTGCTGTTTTACTTTCATTGCTGTCTTAGCCATAATTTACCTCCTTATTTTGTAAACGGCATGTTGAACTGCTTTAACAATTCACGAGCCTCTTCGTCCGTTT
Organism: Lachnospiraceae bacterium; assembly: GCA_910576335.1. Lineage (GTDB taxonomy): Bacteria > Bacillota > Clostridia > Lachnospirales > Lachnospiraceae > CAPEBR01. Next base: position 10,006 of record CAJTIU010000032.1, on the reverse strand, counting down.
TTGCTGTTGTAACAAAGATTACGTCCATACCTCTTACCTTGTCAACCTTATCGTACTCAATCTCCGGGAAGATCAGCTGCTCCTTGATGCCAAGTGCATAATTTCCTCTTCCGTCGAATGCGTTCGGGTTCACGCCTCTGAAGTCACGTACACGGGGCAGTGCAAGATTGATCAGACGGTCAGCAAACTCATACATCTTCTCGCCTCTTAAAGTAACCTTGCAGCCAATGGACATACCTTCTCTTAACTTGAAATTGGCAACGGATTTCTTTGCCTTGCAGATTACAGCCTTCTGTCCCGTAATCTTCTCCAGATCAGCAACTGCTGAATCTAAAAGCTTTGCATTATCTTTTGCTTCGCCGACGCCCATGTTGATAACAATCTTGTCGAGCTTCGGCACTTCCATAATATTTTTATAACCGAACTTTTTCGTCATAGCGCCGACGATCTCGTTCTGGTAATGTTCTTTCAGTCTACTCAAAGCCTTGGACCTCCTTCCTTACGATTAATCAATCACTTCGCCTGTTGATTTTGCGTAGCGTACCTTCTTGTCACCATCCATCTTGATGCCTACTCTCGTAGCCTTGCCCTTGTGTACATACATTACGTTAGAAACATCAATCGGTCCTTCCTGGTGAACGATTCCGCCGTTCTGATTGGCAGCGCTTGGCTTTGCGTGCTTTGTGATCATATTCACATTCTCCACATAAACCCTGCCCTTCTTCTTGTCTACAGCCAGGACTTTGCCCTCTTTGTCTTTATCTTTTCCAGTAATAACCTTAACGGTATCACCTTTTTTAATCTTTTCCATTGACATGTTAAAGCACCTCCTTATAACACTTCCGGAGCCAGGGAGACAATTCTCATGAACTGCTTCTCACGGAGCTCTCTTGCTACAGGCCCGAAAATACGGGTTCCTCTTGGTGTCTTATCGTCTTTTATAATGACAGCAGCATTCTCGTCAAAACGGATATAAGAACCGTCCTTACGACGTATACTCTTTACAGTGCGGACAACTACAGCCTTTACTACATCGCCCTTTTTAACAACGCCGCCTGGTGTTGCATCTTTAACAGTCGCAACTATAATGTCGCCGATACTTGCGTATCTTCTTGTTGAGCCGCCAAGTACACGGATACACAGTAATTCTTTTGCACCTGTGTTATCTGCCACTCTCAGTCTGCTTTCTTGCTGTATCATGCAGGTTTCCCTCCTTATACTATTTCACTTTTTCCATAACTTCGACAAGTCTCCATCTCTTATCCTTGGATAACGGTCTTGTCTCCATAACTTTTACCTTATCACCAATGTTGCATTCATTTGCTTCATCATGTGCTTTTAATTTATAGGTTCTCTTTACAATCTTTTTGTAAAGCGGATGTTTAACATGATCTTCAACGGCAACTACTATGGTCTTATCCATTTTATTGCTGACAACTTTACCAACACGGGTCTTTCTAAGATTTCTTTCCATAGCGCTACTCCTTTCCCTTTGCAGTAATCACTGTCTGAATTCTGGCAATATTTCTTCTTACTTCTTTGATTCTGCTTGTATTATCTAACTGATTCGTTGCGTTCTGGAATCTTAAGTTAAAAAGTTCCTTTTTAGCAGCTACTAATTCTTCATTCAGCTCTGCAGCTGATTTTGTTTTTAAATCTTCTACAAATGCACTAATTTTCACTGTTATCACCGCCTTCTAAGTCTGCGCGAGAAACTACTTTACATTTACAAGGAAGCTTGTGTGTTGCCAGACGGAGTGCTTCTCTTGCAACTTCCTCTGATACGCCCGCGATCTCGAACATAACGCGGCCTGGCTTTACAACTGCCACCCAGTACTCTAAGGTTCCTTTACCAGAACCCATACGTGTCTCAGCTGGTTTCGTAGTTACAGGTTTATCCGGGAATATCTTGATCCAGACTTTACCGCCACGCTTGATGTAACGGGTCATAGCAACACGGGCTGCCTCAATCTGGTTGGATTTGATCCAGCAGGGCTCTGTTGCAACAATACCATATTCACCGTTTGTAATCTGATTTCCGCGAAGAGCTTTTCCCTTCATGGAACCACGGAATTGTTTACGACGTTTTACTCTCTTTGGCATTAACATAATTTATCTCTCTCCTTCCTTTGATGCTTTTTCCGGAAGAACTTCGCCTTTATAGATCCATACCTTGACGCCAACTTTTCCGTAAGTTGTGTCTGCCTCAGCGAATCCGTAGTCAATGTCTGCTCTCAGTGTCTGAAGCGGGATTGTCCCCTCGCTGTAGAACTCTGTACGCGCCATATCAGCTCCGCCAAGACGTCCTGAAACAGAGGTCTTCACACCAAGCGCTCCTGATTTCATGGTTCTGGACATGCAGGACTTCATTGCACGTCTGAAAGAAATACGGTTCTCAAGCTGCTGCGCAATGTTTTCTGCTACCAGCTGCGCATCCTTATCCGGTCTCTTGATTTCTTTGATATCAACAACTAACTTTTTGTCGGTAAACCGCCTTAATTCGCCCTTTACCTTTTCAATCTCTGCTCCGCCCTTGCCGATAACAACGCCAGGCTTTGCTGTATAAATCGTGATCTTCACGCGGTCGGATGCTCTCTCAATCTCCATCTTAGAAACACCGGCACTGTATAATCTCTTCTTAAGATACGTTCTGATTTCATGGTCTTCTACTAAGTAGTCTGCAAACTCTTTTTCTGCATACCACTTAGAGTCCCAGTCTTTGATAATTCCGACTCTCAAGCCATGAGGATTAACTTTCTGTCCCATGATTGCCCTCCTTCTTATCTTTCATCAAGCACAAGTGTAATGTGGCTCATTCTCTTTTCGATTCTATACGCCCTTCCCTGTGCCCTCGGTCTGATTCTCTTCATTGTTGGTCCTTTGTTCGCATAAGCCTCTGCAATATAAAGGTTCTCAGCATTCATGCCGTTATTGTTCTCAGCGTTTGCGATTGCTGACTGTAATAATTTCTTTATCAAACCAGAGGCATATCTCGGGTTGTAAGTTAAAATACCAAGTGCAGTCGTTACATCCTTGCCTCTGATGGCATCTAATACGAAACATGCTTTCTGAACAGAAACTCTTGCGTAAGATAACTTAGCAGAAGGTCTTGTATCTTTATTCGCATTTCTCTCTCTCTTTATCTGGGATCTGTGTCCTTTAGCCACGGATGAACCCTCCTTTCACAATATGATTATCTAACTCTTGATTTCTTCTCGTCTTTTCCATGTCCTCTGTAAGTTCTGGTTGCAACAAACTCACCGAGCTTATGCCCAACCATATCCTCTGTTACATATACAGGTACATGCTTTCTTCCGTCGTGAACGGCAATTGTATGTCCAACCATGCTCGGGAAGATTGTAGAACGGCGTGACCAGGTCTTAATCACTGACTTGTCGCCAGAAGCGTTCATCGCGTCAATCTTTTTCAGCAGGCTTGCATCTGCGAATGGTCCTTTTTTAATTGAACGTGCCATTTAGGTTAACCTCCTTATTATTTCATCGCTCTTCCATCTCGTCTTCTTACAATCAGCTTGTTAGAAGCCTTATTCTTCTTCCTTGTCTTAAGTCCAAGTGCAGGCTTGCCCCACGGTGTACACGGACCCGGACGTCCGATACCAGTCTTGCCTTCACCACCGCCGTGCGGATGGTCATTGGGGTTCATAACAGAACCACGTACTGTAGGCCTGATGCCCATGTGGCGCTTACGTCCTGCTTTTCCGATATTAATCAGGTTGTGGTCACCATTTCCCACAACTCCTACAGAAGCCCTGCAGGCAATCGGAACCATTCTCATCTCTCCTGACGGAAGTCTTAAGGTTGCATACTTTCCTTCCTTCGCCATAAGCTGTGCGCTGTTTCCGGCTGAACGTACAAGCTGTCCGCCTCTCCCCGGATGAAGCTCGATATTGTGGATCTGCGTACCTACCGGAATCTCCGACAGCGGGAGACAGTTTCCTACTCTTACCTCGGCCTCAGCCCCGTTCATAACTTTCATTCCATCCTTTAGTCCCTCCGGTGCAAGGATGTAAGCTTTCTCGCCGTCCTCGTAGCAGATCAGGGCAATATTTGCCGATCTGTTCGGATCATACTCAATGCCCACCACCTTAGCCGGAATGCCGTCTTTTCTTCTCTTAAAGTCGATAATTCTATATTGTTTCTTAGCTCCGCCTCCGCGGTGTCTAACTGTAATTTTACCTTGATTGTTACGTCCTGCCTGTCTGCTCTTGGGAGCTAACAGAGATTTTTCCGGAGTAGTCTTTGTGATTTCTTTGAAATCAGACCCGGTCATCTGTCTTCTGGAAGGCGTATATGGGCGATATGTTTTAATTCCCATGATTACTTCTCCTTTCGATCCTATTTATTATCACGGTTTCTTTCCGTATACATGTTATCACGGTTTCCTTCAGATACATGAAATCGCGGTTTCTTTCAGATACATGAAGCGCCTGGCAAGATCCCGCGAAATCCTACAGTCCCTCAAAGATCTCAATATCTTTGCTGTCTTCCGTCAATTGGACAACAGCCTTCTTAGTCTTTGCGGTCCTGCCGAACTTAAATGTTCCGCGGACTCTCTTTTTCTTGCCGTCAAGGTTCATTGTGTTAACACGCTTTACCTTCGTGCCTTCGAACATCTTCTCAACAGCTTCCTTTACCTGGGACTTTGTCGCTTCCGGATGTACAAGGAAGGTATACTTCTTCTCACCCATAAGCTCCATGCTCTTCTCTGTTACAACTGGTTTAAGGATTACATCATAATATTGAACGTTAGCCATTATGCGTACACCTCCTCGATATTGCGGGCAGCTGCCTTTGTAGTAATCACTGTATTATATTTCAAGATGTCATACACATTAATTGTATTCGTCTTTGCAGTCTTAACGTCTGCAATATTTCTTGCAGACAGCTCTGCGTTTACATTGCCATCCTCTAATACGACTAATGCCTTTGACACATTCAGATTCTTTAATACCTTTACAAAATTCTTTGTCTTGATCTCGTCAAACGCGAGCTCATCTACCACAATAAACTTATTCTCCTGAACCCTGGAAGTAAGCGCGGACAGAAGCGCCGCTCTCTTCTCTTTCCTGTTCATCTTAAATGAATAATCTCTCGGAACCGGTGCGAATACTACTCCTCCGCCTGTCCACTGGGGCGCTCTTGTTGAGCCCTGTCTTGCGTGGCCTGTTCCTTTTTGTCTCCACGGTTTTCTTCCGCCGCCGGAAACTTCAGAACGTGTCTTTGCTTTCTGTGTTCCCTGACGTTTATTTGCAAGCTGGTTAACAACCGCCATGTGTACCAGATGTTCGTTTACCTCAACACCAAATACCGCATCGCTTAAATCGATTGTACCAACTTCATTGCCTTCGATATTATAAACAGATACGTTTGCCATCTTAAGTCTTCCTCCTTCCTCTAAAAACCTAGTTAGCTTTTACTGCTTCTTTAATGGTTACTAAAGACTTCTTCGGTCCCGGTACGGAGCCCTTAACGAGGAGCAGATTGTTCTCTGCATCCACACGTACAACTTCCAGGTTCTGGATGGTGATTCTCTTATTTCCCATCTGTCCGGGCATCTTCTTTCCTTTAAATACCTTGCTCGGATCGGAAGCCGCGCCGTTAGATCCTGCATGGCGGTGGAACTTGGAACCATGTGTCATAGGTCCTCTGTGCTGGTTGTGTCTTTTAATCGCACCCTGGAATCCTTTTCCCTTTGAAATAGCAGTTGCGTCTATCTTGTCTCCTGCAGCGAATACGCTGACCGTGATCTCCTGCCCCGGCTCATATTCGCCCTCAAGCTTAAATTCTCTTACAAATCTCTTCCCGGATACGCCGGCCTTTGCAAAATGTCCCTGTTCTGCCTTCGTAACGCCATGACGGTGTGCGATCTCTTTCTTGCCGCTCTTGTCCTTATTTACAATCTTTTCCTTCTTGTCAGCGAAGCCCACCTGCACTGCGCTGTACCCGTCGTTCTCTACGGTCTTAATCTGTGTTACTACACAAGGACCTGCCTGAAGAACTGTTACTGGCGTCAGAGTGCCGTCTTCACTGAATACCTGGGTCATTCCGACCTTTGTAGCTAAGATAGCTTTCTTCATTATAATTACCTCCTGTGATTTACAGCGGAACGCATGCTTTTATGCGTTCATCCTAAATATTAGGAATTACTGTTTACTTTTTGCTTTTCATCTTAATATCAATATAAACACCGGCTGGCATCTCCAGTCTTGACAGTGCGTCTACTGTCTTCTGGGTCGGTGTAATGATATCAATGAGTCTCTTATGAGTCCTCTGCTCGAACTGCTCCCTGGAGTCCTTATACTTGTGAACTGCCCTTAAGATGGTTACTACTTCCTTCTTGGTCGGAAGCGGTACTGGTCCGCTCACCTGTGCTCCATTCTTCTTTACAGTTTCGATGATTTTTTTTGCGGATGCATCTACCAGCTGGTGATCATACGCCTTCAAAGTGATTCTCATTACTTGACTTGCCATAAAAAAAGTCGCCTCCTTTTCGTACTTTTTACTTCAGTACGACAAGCGGTGACTGTACACTCTCCCGTGTGTGTCGTGAGAACCCCACACGTTGTTTCATATCTCCGCCGCACACATACATGGGCAGATGATAATCAGTTGTGATACGTACAGTGACTTGTCGCCAGTTTCCTAACTTGACATTCGCTCCACGGAAAACCTGCCACATAAAGGCAGCAACCTCACGTTTCATTGCTATCATGTCACAGCTTTTTAAGTATATATGACAGAAAAATATTTTTCAAGTGTTTTCTGTGAAATATTGTATTTTTTTTCGTACAATAGTACTCACGATCCTAAAATTCATTCGCAATAACCATTTGGGACAATATTAAAAGAAGTTAAACAATGACAAACTGAGTGCCTGCCTCGACGACATCAATGAACAGGCATAGGAACGCTCCCACAGGCTCATAGAGGTCGTTGCCGGGTGTAGGTTAGACAACACAGTCATTATGACATATCAAGGTGCATCCTTCTGCCTCTTTCCTAAAAAACTTTACAATTCGGATTGCGGCTGACGCAATCCGATGCTCGCTATCCCTGCTATCCCTGTGGACATCCCTATCCCTGTGGACATCCCGAAATTAAAATTACCCTGTCTAAATTGCATCAGTCTTTTTCATATCCATTTCTTCGATAAAGTACTAAAAATACAAGAATGCTAATGATTAATTCTCCGATAAGCACTGCGATGTCCAGAGGTTTTAACGTATATGACATTCCCTCTGCAAATCCACTTGCCATCTCTGTCAACACTCCAGTAAACAAAAACCCTGAGATATGGTGCAATTTTTCGGAAAGATTTCCAAACATTGGAATCATCATCAACACGATCACCAATGGATAAGAAATCAAATTTGCATTCATCTGATTTTTGGCGCAGAGACCAACAATCATTCCCATTACACAACTAATCAGAGAGGCTGCCGCACTGACCAGTAAGAAAGCCGCGACAGATACCTGACTCATAGAAATACCGCTAATCACCAATACCACAATATTGATTATATTCATCAGCACAAATGGAAATAGAATACTTCCGATAAAATACTGCATTCCAGTGACTGATGACGTCATTAAGACCCGTAACGTATGTTTCTCTTTCTCTTCTGCAATGGCAGTCCCTACCATCAGGAATCCATCCATACACAAATTAAGGGAAATTCCCAAACTCAGGATCAAAGACACCAGAATGGGTGATAAATCACCTCCCGAATCCCGATGCTTTAAATCTAACTCCTGAATCTTATCTACATTGACCAGATATGACCTGTGAACCCTTAAAAAATGCTCCCTAAACTGCTCTTGCAACTCCTGCATGCTGCCAATAAAATCAATACAGTCATTCTTCGCATGAAGTTCTATTCTGTGTGTACGGACACTTGTCTCAAAGAACATAATTTCATCCACTGGAACATGCCTTACAATATCCAACACCTTTACGGTAAAGTATTCCTTTTGCTCTCCCTGCTCCTTACACATCCGTTCCGTAATGATCGCAAGGTTTTTGCGCATTCCAGCCAGCATTTTTTCAGAATTGCCCTTTACGATATAATCCAACGCTTCCAGGTGATAACGAAATGTCTCAAATGCCAGATCTGGAAAGGAAGTCACATAGATTAGAAAACCTCTGGTATCAAACTTTCTAATCTGTTGTCCCAGCATAAATCCATCCATCGGCTCATCCTTAAGCTCCACATCCAGAAAATAAATTCCTCTCTTTGGATCCGCTGCCACCGCTTCAACAATTTCCTGAGGATGCCTGCTGCACAGAGCAATCTGCATATCATAACCTTCCATCATAATTTGTTTTTCTAAAAACTTTTTCTGTGCAGCGAGTATCATCGCATCATCTTCACAAATATAAATTGGAAGCATATTTTTTCCTCCACAATTTTTAACATTTCTTATTCCTGTATCTTTAATTCCTGAATAAAATAGCCATCCCTGATTGTTGTCAGAGAAAAGACATTTTCATAATGTTCTAAAATACTTTTATAACTTGCAAGGCCAATTCCTCTGTCCGCCCCTCTGGTAGAATAACCTTGCTGCCAGATCTTGTGAAAATCAATGTTTGAATACAATGGATTTCTTACTTGAAATGTTGTGCATTCTTCCTGACTGCTAATCATAATATGTATCTGCGGTTTTGGCTTCTTATCTTTTTTTCCTTGTACTTCATCTATAGCATTGTCAATCAGTATTCCCAGGCATCTGCACAAGTCAGTCGTTCTCAGCCGCGTCCTATCAAATGGACGCAATACATCCAGTTCACAGGAAATCTGCTCCTGCTGCATTTTTTCCATTTTCCCCAACAGCAGCCCTTTTACCTCAAGCATATGAATATTTCCAAGCTGTGTCAATCTGCGTATCTGTTCCCCTACCTGATAATCAAAATCACTTGTCATATCCTGAATAAAATTCTGCACTGCTTCCATATTTCCCTCTTTTGCCTGAAGGTACATGCCAGACATCATATTTTTATAATCATGACGGAATCTTCGCATTTCACTCTGCAGTTTTTCTAAACTCTCAATATAAGCATTTTGCTGCTGCATACTAATCTGCTGAGTCTGAATTTGCTTCTTTTGCATTTCTTGACGCCCTGCATAACCGAAAATAATAAAAACAATCAGTAGATATAACAGAGAAACGACTGCATTATCGTTACCAACTCGTTCTCCTATTTGCACCATATAATAAAGTATTTCAGACAAAATTGGGTATAAACTGATAAAAATAATACTTACCTTTTTCGATTCTTTCCGTTCAATCCACAGTCGGAACATTTTCCCAACTCCAGTTTTATATAGAAGCAGCACCCAGATAATCTCTATGAGTGGTGTTAATACATACAGAAAAAAATAATATATTAACCGTTCTCCCAAAATATCCAAATGAAAAGTCATATTAGGTGAAAAAAAAACTCCTATATGTACTGCAAAAGATTCCACCATTTCTAAAAAAACAGCCGAACTCCAACAAGTCAGCAGATTTTCCCGATAGAGAAAATATAAATAAGACATTGCTCCTGTCATTCCCATATAGGTAAACAAGATTTGTCCTGCATTATACCTCCATCTAAAGATACCTACTTTATAAAAAACTGTCCCTATCAATGCCCAGACACAGATAAATAATATAGTACAAGCAATTATTTTCACTTTGCGCTCTCTTATTTTATATGGTTTTCGCTCCAAAAGTAACATAGAGATCCAGAACATAAATAGCACGCTTATTGTCAAACCAAAGGTATTACTGCAGAAAAGCTCCCAAAAACTCATAATCCTCTTTTACCCCCCTACAACTTCTCACAATCTGGCGATCCTGGATTTGCACTTCTCTTACCAATGTTAGCAACTTAGTAGTGGTATGGTATCAGTAGTGAAAATACAGCATTAAATTAACCAGAATATAACAAATAGTATATTTGATGAGAGAAAAAAGGGCAGACTTCCCCCTTGGTGCTGTAA
>CAJTIU010000031.1 GCA_910576335.1 Lachnospiraceae bacterium | reverse complement strand
GTTTTTCTGGGATGAAGGGTAAATTTAATTTCTTCATAATGGTCGGAAAAGATTTTCTGTAAAATATTCATAAGACTATTATGCACGAAAAAGTAAAAAAAAGGAACCCCTAATTCCCCCATGAATGGGGGTTAGGGGGTTGAAGTGTCGAAGACGCTTTTTTATGCCCAAAAACGAAAGGAAGGTTTATCTATATGAAAAAATTATTCAAAGAAAAAGGAAAACGCCTCCTGGCATTATTCCTTTCCATCCTGACCGCTGTTGGTATTATGCCGACAACGGTTTTTGCTTTTTCACCGTCTGAGGGACAGAAAGTATCTTCTTATTACGGGGATTACTATGTAGGGTCCGATGGCGGTTATTACTATTCGGCTGACAGCTACAGTTATCTGGTATATGATAGCAGTGGAAATACGACGGTCAGGACCAGCTCTGGCGGAAATCCCAGAAAAAAATATATGATTTCAGATGGGTCTGAGGCGCGCCAGGTATACTGCATTGAGTCTGGTATTGCCTATGGCACCTCGGATAACGGCTATACCTCCCAGAGCGGAAAGAACAGTGCATACTTCCAGAACCTGCCCTATGCCGCCCAGTATGGGATCATGCTCACCAGCGTCTATGGCTGGCAGCCGGGAAAAGGTTCGCCGGTACCGGGCACCAATGAGGATGATTATGCAATCGCAACGCAGATCCTCATGTGGGAATACCAGCAGCAGTTGAGGACCAGCCCGCAGGATCTGCACGCCAGCCCGGCGGGGATCCGTGGGGATAATTACCTGCGCACCATTGATGGCCGTCCGGCAAAGCAGTGCTATGACTGGATCCTGGCCCAGATGGCGCAGCATGCGACCATTCCCAGCTTTGCTTCCGACAGGAGCGGTTCTGCTCAGGTTCATACCTTAAAATACAATCCGGAAACAAAAAAGTATTCCCTTACTTTGACGGATACCAACAACACCATGGCAGACTTGAAGTTCTCCGGCGGCAGCGGCATCAGCGTGAGCCGCAGCGGGAACAAATATACCTTTACCAGCAGCCGTATGATTACCAGTGCGGAAACGCTTACCGTGCAGAAAAATGTTCCAGGCGTGGGCAATGACATGCTGATCTGGGGACGCGTCGGTTTCCAGACGATGCTGTGCGGCGCAGATGACCCTGTTGTGTTCTATGTGAAGATTGATACGGAGACCTATGGTACCGGCCATATCAAGAAAACGTCGGAGGACGGAAAGGTATCCGGTATCAGCTTCCATATCACTGGCAACGGTGTGGATAAAACAGTGAAAACGAAGGCAGACGGTACGGTGGATATCCAGCTTATGCCGGGTACCTATACGGTAACAGAGCAGGATATTGACAAATGCGAGCCTCAGAAATCCCAGAAGGTAACAATTGTCAGCGGGCAGACCTCGACTGTGACCTTCAATAATAAACTCAAACGAGGTTCGCTTGAGGTCATCAAGACATCGGAGGATAAATTTGTCAAGGACATGACATTCCATCTGTACGGCACTTCTTTGTCGGGCTTGCCTGTGGATGAGTATGCTGTAACGGACGCGTCCGGTGTGGCCCGTTTTGAAAATGTGCTGATCAGCGGAAGCACTCCGTATACATTGGAGGAGGTCAATACCCCTGTCCGCTATGTGGTTCTGGCTTCACAGACAGCGCCCGTTCAGTGGAATGTTGTCACTAAACGCAGTTTCACCAATATCCTGAAGAAATTCCGTGTGGAAGTGACCAAGACGGACCGAAAGACCGGGTATGCCCAGGGCGATGCCAGTCTGGCAGGTGCAGTATATGGTTTGTATCAGGATGGCAAGTTGGTCGCATCTTACACCACAGACGCAACCGGATCCTTTACCAGCGATTATTTTATCTGCAACTCCAACTGGACTTTGCGTGAAATCAGTCCGTCGGAAGGATATCTGCTGGATGAAACAATCTATCCGATCCCGGCAGAGCCTGGAAACTTTACCGTGGAACTGAACCAGATCCCTATCGGTGTGACAGAAGAGGTCATCATGGGGCGCATTCGTCTCGTTAAGCATATTGATGCAGAGCTGGAGGATGTGGAAAAAGCAGAAACCCAGACAGAGGCGCCGTCTGAGAATGGCGCAGAACCGGCAGAAGAACACGGCGAGATCGTACAGGCTGTTTCCACGGTAAGTGGCGGAGACGCCAAGACTGAGCTGGAACTGGAAGCAGATGCAGTATTATCTCAGGAAGCTGAAGAGAAAAATGATACTGAAGCAACCGTAAGCGGTGGGAATGCCCAGATTGGTTCGGAGCAGGAAGCAGATGCAGCGTTATCTCAGGAAACTGAATATGAAAATGATGCTGAAGCAACCGTAAGCGGCGGAGAAGCCCAGACGGACACGGATACAGAAGAAACGATAGAAGATACGGAAACAGAAACGACTCAGGAAACAGAGCCAGAAACGGATCCCCATGCCCCCGTTCCGGTTCCGCCGGAAGATATCGAAGCTTCCGGTTCAGAAGGGGTCATTGAGCAGCCGGAGGAGGGTGCTGTATTCCAGATCTATCTTGCCAGTGCAGGCAGCTATGACGCAGCGAGAGAAGATGAGCGCGATATCCTGACTACGGACACAGACGGGTTTGCGGTTTCCAAGGACCTCCCCTATGGCCGTTATATTGTACATCAGACGGAGGGCATGGAAGGACAGGCGTTCATTCCGGACTTTATTGTATACATCCGTACAGATGACCAGACTTATTCCTATATTTTGAACAATACGACTACGTCCAGCTTTATCCGTGTGGAAAAGCACGATGCTGAGACCGGAAAAATCATCCCTGCGGCCGGCGTTGGGTTCCAGGTCCGCGACCTGTCTACAGGCGACCTGATTGCAGAAACCATTTATTATCCGACGCCCGTTACCATTGATACGTTCTTTACCAACGAGGAAGGCTGGCTGATGCTCCCTTATGAACTTCCCTATGGCCAGTATGAGCTGATCGAGGTGGAGACCTGCTATGGTTATGTTTTGGACAGTGAGCCGGTTCCTTTCACGGTAGACGGGACGCAGGATGTGGTTGTGGTAGAAAAGCACAATATGCCGCAGAAGGGCAAAATCGTTGTCGCCAAGACGGGCGAGGTATTTGCTTCCGTCACAACATCCGATGGCGCAGATAAGGACGGGGCGGATCTTATTTACCAGCCGGTTTATGAAATCCGCGGCCTGGAAGGAGCAACCTATGAGATCCATGCTGCAGAAGATATTTATACGCCGGACGGCACCCTGCGTGCTGCAAAAGGCGATGTGGTAGATACCGTCACGACCGGATCCGGCGGGGCTGTTTCCACCAAAGAACTTTACCTGGGCAAGTATGAGGTTGTTGAGACAAAGGCGCCTTACGGTATGGTACTGAACCCGAACCCGCAGCAGGTAGAACTGGTTTATGCGGGCCAGGAGGTTGACCTGACAGAAACGGCCGCCGGCGTGTATAACGAACGCCAGAAAGTTGAACTGGGTCTGGAGAAGACGCTGGAGCTGAGCGAGAAATTCGGCATCGGCAGTAACAATGAGCTGGCCAATATTACCTTCGGCCTGTATGCAGCAGAAGACCTTACCGCAGCTGACGGCTCTGTTATTCCGGCGGACGGATTGCTTGAGATCGTAAGCCTGGATGCAGACGGCAAAGGCACTGCCCAGACTGACCTGCCCCTTGGCAGTTATTACTTGAAGGAACACAGCACAGACGCCCATTATATTTTAAGCGGAGCGAAGTATCCTGTAACATTCGCTTATGGGGATCAGGAAACTGCGGTTGTGACCATTGCAGCCAATGACGGCGAGCCTATCGTCAATGAACTGATTTTAGGCTCTGTATCCGGCAAGAAAGTGGACGAGGACGGAAAGAACCTGGGCGGCGCTAAAATCGGTTTGTTTGCACCTTCCGCCAAGGAGTTCACAGAAGAAACTGCGATTCTGGTAACAACCTCTGCAGAGGACGGTTCTTTCCAGTTTGAGGATATCCCGTATGGGCTTTGGATTGTCCGTGAAATCGAGCAGCCGGAGGGCTTTGTGCTTTCCACTGACCTCTTCCCCGTTGCAGTCAATGAGGATGGACAGGTCATTGAGGTTGAGATCACCAATGAATTCATCCGTGGGAACCTCCATCTGACGAAGTTTGACAAGGATTATCCGGAAAACAAGCTGAGCGGCGCTGTATTTGAAGTCTACCGCGACACCAATGGGAACAAGGAGCTTGATAAGGATGACGAGCTTCTGGGTACCATGAAGGAAACAGAAAAAGGCCAGTATGAGATGAAGGACCTGCTCTACGGCGGTGTGCTTGTCAAAGAGAAAACGGCGCCGGACGGCTTCTATCTGGACGAAAATGTTTATTATGTCATGATTGATACCGATGGGAAGACCTATGAGGTTGAGAATGAGGCCGGCAAGGGCTTTTATAACCAGGCCCACAAAGGCAACCTCAAGATTGTGAAGACTTCTTCCGATGGCCGTGTGGAGGGCTTCTCCTTCCGTGTGGTCGGGGACAATTATGACCAGACCTTCAAGACGGATGCCCATGGAGAAATCTTTATTGAGAATCTGCGTGTCGGCAAATACACCGTGACTGAGGTGGAAGACAGCGTCAGCGCCGGATACAAGCGTCCGGATCCTGTTACGGTAGAACTGGTAGTGGATGAAACCCTGACAGTCAATGTCCATAATGACAAAATTACGGTGGATGTGCCGAAGACGGGAGATACATCCAATCTGTGGCTCTGGATCGGTCTGATGGCAGCGGGTCTTGGCGGCATCGGCGCTTGTGCCTACGGCCTCAGAAAGCGCAAGAAAAATAAAGCATAAGAGGAAACAGCGGGAGCCGGTGGGAAAGTTCTGTCCGGCTCCCAAATTATGAAAATGAAATTGGAGGTAATAATCATGAGAGCAAAACATAAAACCGGGTTTCTGCTGGCTCTTGTTATGATGTGCATTCTTTGCTTCTCCGTAGTACCCGTTTGGGCAGAGCCGCAGGGGACCGATGGCACAGAGCTTCAGGTTGCCCAGCCGGAGCAGCTGGAAATCCAGCTTGGCGCGGAATGGGCTGGGGTGGAGTTCCAGATGAAAACGGATGCCGGATTATATCCGGGTACGATACCCGTAGGCCAGGACGGCGTACTCCGTCTGGAAATCGGCGGCAGTAAATCGTATGTCCTGACCTGCCTGAATTCAGCTGCAAAGGCTCCTTCCCCGACGCAGGCCCCTGCCACAACAGAAAGCCAGCCGGAAGAGAAAACCGAGGGAAGCTCAGCGGAAGAAAAGGATGCAATGGTTGCGGGTATTCCGGTACTCCATCTCTGTCTTTTTGTCGGAGGCATGGTTCTGGCAGTCGGCGGGCTGATCACAATGCATGTCGTCAAAAGACGGAGAGAGGACGAGGATGGCTATGAGTATGAGGATGACGAAGATGAATAGTCTCCAGACCGGAATAGAAAATCAAAATAGAGCCTAAAAGGAATAAATATGATAAATATAATAAAAAACATTCCGATAAGGCTTGACAAACAAAGCTTGATTTGCTATACTAAAAGCGTGGCAGGGGCTTGCGTTCAGGCTCTCGGTACGTTTGGTATAGCGTCAGACTTATCTGAAGGCAGATAAGGAACCGTTACGGATTTTGCGCAGTGAGCGAATCCACAACAACGCAAGCCACAACTGAATATGTAAGCCGGAAGGCTGCTTAAATACTTACAGAGTCAAATGTTGGATGAGACACCCAAACGCCAACGCTTTGGCTCTGTATGCTTTTTTGCAGGTCTTCCGGCTTTTTCTTTATATAAAACGGAGGAAATACAGATGAAAAACAAAAAGAAAGAAAGGGATTCCAGGCAGGCAGTATGCGCTGCCCCTATTGCGGCAGCCCGGTTATTTTCCGGAGTGCAGACGGTATTTACCATGATAACAGTAAAGGCATGATGCTATATGTGTGCAGCCACTATCCGCAGTGCGACGCTTATGTGCGTGTCCATGCAGGTACCAACATTCCGGTGGGCAGTCTGGCCAATCACGAACTGCGCACACTCAGAAGGACGGCGCACCAGTATTTTGACCAGCTGCATCAGTCCGGGTACATGAGTAAGCAGGATGCATACCAGTGGCTGGCCGACCTGATCTGCGCACCTCTGTCGGAGGCGCATATCGGGCATCTCGGAGAGTATTACTGCAAGCAGGTGATTGAGGAGAGCCGCCGGCTGCTGGACAGGTATCGGAAGCAGAAGAATAAAAAACAATTCCGCATGGTGAGAGGAGGTGCAGCTGCATCATGATGCTGACGACAGAACAACAGAGAAAAGCGGAAGAAAATATGGGTTTGGTCCATCAGGTAATCAAGGATAAGGTCCATGGTTACGGACAATGGGGATTTTTGCACTTATGACGATCTGTTCCAGATTGGCTGTATCGGCCTTTGCAAAGCTGCAGCAACGGATAAAGGCGGAACCTTTTCTACCTATGCGTACCGCCTGATCTGGCATGAGCTATGCGATGCATTGGTTCAGTCAACCAAACGGTATGCAGATGAGGTGGGTAGCTGATGTAACACCTTACATAAGCGCCGAACCTGAAAACGGTGAATTCCTGAGCGGGCTTCGCATGGATCTTTTCCATGCGCTCAGCTCGGCAAGGAAGGATGCTCCCCCATCGACTGCCAAGGGGATAGACGCAATGATTTTAATGTCCCAGGGCTACACCAGCAGCGAGATTGGGGAGCGCATGGGCGCTTCTGCAAAGCTTGTGTGCGCATGGGTTTCAAAGGCACGGAAGTTCCTGAAAGCATGTCCGGAAATGGAAACGATTGCCGGATACAGTTCTTAAGATGAAGGGATGCTGGGATCATAATGATTCCAGGCATCCCGATTTTTTGTTTTGGAGGACAAATATGAGGAATTTATTGAAAAAAACGGGAAAGTGGATATTTCCTGCTATTGCGATGCTTCTTACTTTTATTCTCTTGAAGTGCGTGTTTTTGATTGGCTATGTGCCGAGCGAATCCATGGAGCCGACGCTGGAAAGGGGCAGCTATATCATCGGTTGCCGGATATATTCCAGTCTGGAGACAGGAGATATCATTATATTCCGGCATGACGGGAAACTGCTCGTGAAACGGATTGCGGCAGTAGAGGGTGATACCGTGGAGAAAAGCGGTAGCAGTATGACAGTACCGGAAGGATGCTACTATGTCCTTGGTGATAATGCAGATAGTTCTTATGATTCACGTTATTGGCTGGATCCATTCGTTGATGGTGCGGATGTGGTGGCAAAATTAATTTCTTAAAAGTTAGAGGATTGACTTGACAATCACTTTTCTGCGTATTGTGTTGTACTTGTTTAGGGCTGATTCAAAAGGAGTACGGTGTTGTTTCTATTTCAGAATAGAAGTCTCACCAAGCGTGGATTCTATTGCTTTGGATAAATAATGCGATATATTTATCTCTTTTCTATTGACACAAAGAAAAGTAAGTGATATATTTATCTCATAAAGAGATAAATATATCTCAAAAAATAGGAGGATTAAGATGAAAACAAATAAAAAGAAAATTTGGATTGGCTGTGGGATACTTTGTGTGTTGAGTGTGCTTCTTTCGTCATGGTATGCGGTTGCTTATAATGATTCCCGTCTGGTAGTTTCGATGGATTTTAAGGATTATGTATTTGATATAAAGGATTTGCCGATGATTGTTTCGGTTTCTTTCACTTGTGCTTATCTTGTCGCACTGTTTGTCATGCTTTTTATCCATGCAGGAAAAAAGCAGAGACAGGCAGTAGAAACAGGTGTCACCCGTAAAATAAATCCAAAGCTGGGGTGTTTGGGAGTATTGGGATTTTTGGGGTTTGCCGGTTTCTGGACATATCCTGTGGATGGTATAGTTTTTCCGTTTGCGTTTTTCCTGTTCTTCGGTTTTTTTGGTTTTTACTATGAAGGAAAGATGTCAGGAACATTTATGGATGAGCGTTTCCGTGAGAATATTGCCCGCGCTAAGCTGAAAGCGTATAGGATTACTTTTGGGGTTATGCTTGCCGCACTGATCATTCTTTGCCAGGGGAAACTTTTTGGAAACCTTGAGTACACCCTGATTGCTGCGATTATTATTCTTTCCCTTGCATTGGGCCTGGGGATTTTCCTCTCTGAATACTTGCTGTACCGGTATGACCATGACGATCAGGCAGAGGAAGGCGAGGAATAGGATATGGCAGAATTTGAATGCAGATTAAAAAAGTACCGGCAGATGAAAGATCTGACACAGGAGCAGCTGGCAGAAAAAGTAGGTGTGCGCCGGGAAACAATTATGCGTCTGGAAAAAGCGCAGTATAATCCGTCATTAAAGCTGGCAATTGATATTTCCAGGGCTGTAGAAGCCCCTATTGAAGAAATTTTTGTTTTTAAATGATAGAATCCACGCTTTGCGAAAATTCTATTGTCGTGAATGATAGAATCCACGCTTTGCGAGGTTTTTATTATCATGAGCAAAAATCTGCCCGCTGTAACATTTCGCGGACATTTGCTTGTTATACTATGTAAAAAGCAAGGAGTGTGGATATGAAAAAGATTTTACTGGTAGAGGACGATGCCCTTTTAAATAAAACGCTGACTTACAACCTGATCTCTGAGGGTTATGATACCGTATCAGCTCTGAATGCCGGCACAGCCACCGAGTTATTGACGCAGACGGAATATGACCTGGTACTTCTGGATATCAACCTGCCGGATGGCAGCGGCTATGACCTGTGCAGGCTCATAAAACCGGAGAACCCTGACACGCTGGTGATCTTCCTGACGGCCAACGACCAGGAGAGCGACCAGATCCGGGGGTATGAAGTGGGGGCGGTGGATTATATCACCAAGCCCTTTTCCATTGGAGCGCTGCTGCGGAAAATACGGGCCATGTTCGCTATGCTGGAACACCGGGGAATGGCAAAGGATTTCTATGATGATGGCAGGCTGTTTCTGGACTTTTCGGAGCAGTCCGCTGCGCTGAATGGAAAGACCCTTACCCTTTCCCCCATGGAGTATAAGATGCTGTATCTGTTCTGCAAAAATCCAAAACAGATCCTGACCAGACAGCGCCTTCTGGAGCGGCTGTGGGATGTGGATGAAAACTATGTGGACGAACACACACTGACAACCTCCATCAGCCGTATCCGGGGCAAGATTGAGGCGGATGGCGATACTTATATCAAAACGATCTACGGGATCGGATATCAGTGGATGGGAGGCGAGAGAAAATGAATCTGGGGCGAATCTCTGTAAAAAGAATATTCCTGCTGATCATCGGCGGTATGGCGGTTTCCATGCTGGTCATCTGCGCAGTTTTCTTCGCGGTGACAGGGCAGATATGGATACTGATTGTCGGTATATTACTGATGCTCTGCGCCCTTGCATGGATGTTCCTTCTGACGGTTGCTTTCAGCAAACGGCTTTCCGTATTTACCGGGGAGCTGTGCCGG
Organism: Lachnospiraceae bacterium; assembly: GCA_910576335.1. Taxonomy (GTDB): domain Bacteria; phylum Bacillota; class Clostridia; order Lachnospirales; family Lachnospiraceae; genus CAPEBR01. Next base: position 43,506 of record CAJTIU010000031.1, on the reverse strand, counting down.
GCAATGGACCAGATGATAAGCGGAAGCGGAGAGCTTGTGCGCACTGCGGACAGTGAAACACTCTTTGCCCGCATCAGCTACCGTCTTTCGCGGCTGTATGGGATCATGCAGGAGAACCGGAGGAAGGTGGATGAGGAACGGCAGGAGCTGCAGATGCTGGTGTCGGATGTTTCCCATCAGGTAAAAACACCGGTGGCAAATCTGAAAATGGTGACGGACACGCTGCTTTCAAAGCCGGTCACAGAGGAAGAACAGTTGGAGTTCCTTAAGGGCATCCGGAATCAGACGGACAAGCTGGAGTTCCTTTTTCAGGCTCTTGTGAAAACCTCCCGGTTGGAAACCGGGGCAATCCGGTTGGAAAAGAAAGACGCCCTGCTGATCGATACGCTGGCGATGGCCTTAAGCGGCATCGTATATGCGGCGGAGAAAAAGAATATATCCGTAACGGTGGACTGTCCGGAGGATCTCATCCTTTCCCATGACAGCAAGTGGACGGCGGAAGCCGTGTTCAACCTGCTGGACAATGCAGTGAAATATACCCCGGCCGGAGGAGCCATCCGAATTTCAGTAGAGCAATGGGAAATGTATGTAAAGCTTAGTGTGTCCGATACCGGCAAGGGTATCCCGGAGAGTAATCAGGCCGCTATTTTCCGGCGCTTTTATCGTGAGGAAGAAGTACACGAACAGCAGGGCGTGGGCATCGGCCTGTATCTGACCCGCGAGATCGTAACGAGGCAGGGCGGCTATATCAAAGTGGTTTCGGAGCCGGGCAGGGGTTCGGAATTTTCCATTATGCTCCCTACAAGATAATTTTTTGAAATGTCCGAGTCTTGTAACATTTCAGCCGCATTTTTTATGCCGCTTCGGACATTTCTGTGACATTTGGATTTTATAATGTCCGAAGAACAAGGTTCTTAGAAGTTTGTTCTTTAATCAACAGGCAGAAAGCCTTGAAAGGAGCATTTGATTTATGAATGTATTACAAACAATCGATCTGAAAAAGTATTATGGCAGTGAGCCAAACATTACCCGCGCCCTGGATGGCGTCAGCCTCTCTGTGGAACAGGGGGAGTTTGTGGCAATCGTCGGAACGTCCGGCAGCGGGAAATCCACCCTGCTTAACATGATGGGTGGGCTAGATACGCCCACGTCCGGCAATGTTATTGTCCGTGGGGATGAGCTGGCCAAAAAGAATGACGAGGAGCTGACCATCTTCCGCCGCCGCAACATCGGCTTTATCTTCCAGAACTATAACCTTGTCCCGATCCTGAATGTCTATGAAAATATTGTTTTGCCTGTGGAGCTGGACGGAGATACAGCAGACAAGAAGTTCATGGATGAGATCGTGGGGATGCTGGCATTGGAAGATAAACTGCAGAATATGCCGAATAACCTTTCCGGCGGACAGCAGCAGCGTGTCGCCATTGCCCGCGCCCTGATCACCAAACCGGCCATCATCCTGGCCGATGAGCCCACCGGAAATCTGGATTCCAAGACCAGCGCCGATGTGCTGGGGCTTTTAAAGCGTACCAGTATGGAGTTTAACCAGACCATTGTCATGATTACCCATAATAACGAGATTGCCCAGCTTGCTGACCGGATCATAAGGATTGAGGACGGCAGGATCGTGGAGTAAGGGGGTGGCAGATCATGACATGGCCTTTTGAGAATGACACCGGCGCTGTTATTAAAAAATTAGCGTCTGCTCAATTAAAGAAAGAGCGTTTGAAGAAAATTTTTACGGTTACTGCAATTTCATTGGCAACATTTTTGATGGCATCCGTATTGCTCCTGGTTTCTGGGATTATTACAGTGAACCAAAATGGAGGCAATAATATAACGGGGTCTTATCATGCGCTTATTTCCGGCATAGAAAAAGAACAATACCAGAAATTGAGTGATGATGTGCGGGTGGATCTATGCGGATTCACAGCGTCCATTGGCAGCGTGAAATCCGGAAATGACCGCCTTAATATTTCGTATTGCAACAAGGATGCACTTACATTAAATGGGCTGTCTGTTGACCAGGGGAAAATGCCGGAGAAAGCGAATGAGATCCTGATTGAACAGGAATATTTAATCCGGCAGAAGATAAATGCTAAAATTGGAGATACCATCCGACTGCCAGACCCAAACAACGGCCAGGAAAAATCCTTTCTTATAACAGGATACTTAAAAACAGGGGCGAAAGGCACTGACCGTTCCTTATATGCGGCTATGGTTTCTGAAGAATACTTCTCAGAAATGGATGGATGGGATCACTTTTCTCCGGCAGTCATGCTCCGTGTAAATTTAGATGCAGGCTCTGGGGATATAAAAAGCTTAATATCGCAGATAGCGGCTGATGCAGGCTGTAAAACGGCTCCTTCTTATAATGAAGCGTATCTGAACCTTAGCCAGCCTTCGGCATTGATGGTTCTGGCGGCTGTTGCCGGGCTGGTTGTGATCGTGATCGCTGGTGTTTTGGTTATATACAACATTTTTTATATTTCCATTATCAATTCCATTAAACAATATGGACAGCTCCGCACAATAGGTATGACAGCAAAACAGATTCAAAGGCTTGTTCTCAGGGAGGGGACTTTGCTGATGTTACCTGCAATTCCGATGGGACTGATTGCGGGAATTGCAGTGGCTTATCTTTTAATTCCGCATGGATTTGGGTTATGGAATGTGCTATGGATATGCCCGGTTGTTGTTGCGTTAACCTATGCCACTGTGCGCCTGTCCATCAAAAAGCCTGCGAAAATAGCTGCAGCCGTTTCACCCATAGAGGCTTCCCGCTATGAACAAAATAAGGGGCCGAAAGGTAAACATAGGCAGCACAGGCTAACGCCAGGGTCTTTGGCAGTCAACCAGGTTTTGCGTTATAAGAAAAAGAATATACTGACAGCCGCCTCCCTTGTCCTGACAGGCGTCCTGTTGTTAGGTTTATCCTCTGTCCTTTCTTCGATCAATGCAGAAGATATGTCTTTATCCGGATTTGCAAGAGGACAGTTCGTTTTAAAGATCTCGAATCAGGAACTGATGGAAAATCCTTTGGAGATTCTGCAGGGCTCAAGCCCTTTTACGGAGGAAGTGGAAAAAGAGCTCTCGCAATTATCAGGTGTGCAAAAGATCATGAACGACCAGCATCTCCCGGTTTCCTATGACCTGCAGGCCCTGGAATCAGATGCTGAAATCGTAGGATTTGAGAAAGCAGATATGGCTTTGCTGCAAAGCTGTCTCTTAAATGGAAACCTGTCAGATTATGGGCAAATGGCATCTGAGGATCAGATGGTGATTGGCAGGCCGGGTGACTTTGAGAAGTATTTTGGCATTTATCCAAAAGTCGGCTCCTCTGTAATGCTGAAGATTTTTGATGGGCAGCATACGGAGAACCTGGAATTTGAGATTGCGGCAGTCCTTGACGAAAGTAAGATTGGAAATCATGGCGATAAAATAGATATGCTGTTATTGCCGGTTGATTCCATGCAGAAAATCGCACACAGCAATCTGACATATCAGTATGTGATCCGTGTAGAGGATTCTTTGGAACAGCAGGCAGAAAACGAAATAGACCAGATTGTATCCGATAACCCGCGGCTGAGTGTGGATTCCCTTTCTGCTGCCATTGCCCAGAATGAAAACTTCCTGCAGGGGACACAGTTCGCCCTTGCAATAGCCATTGTTTTGATTGGCTGTTTTTCCGTGATGAATCTGTTGAATACAACTTTGACGGGAATTATCGTAAGGCGCAGGGAATTTTCCCTCATGCGTTCCGTGGGAATGTCCCAAAAACAATTATCCGTGATGGTCCATAAAGAGGGACTGATCGTAGTCGGCATGGGACTTGTATTATCTGTGATCATTGGCGGAGGGATTGGATATGTTCTTTGCTCATTTTTGAAAAACAGCCTGATGAGCTATTTGAATTATCAATTTCCATTGGGTATTACAATCTTGAATTGTGCGGTTATTATTTTATGTAGTGTGCTGATTACAACAGGGGCCTTAAAGCAGCAAAGCAAGTCATCCATGATGGAAGCTTTGCGATAATAGAAGGAGGTGGCGTACCATGACATGGCCTTTTGAAAATGATACCAGCGCTGTTACCCGTAGGTTATCAAATGCCCGTATTGGACAGAACCGTTTCAGGAATCGTCTGATTGGGATCATTATCTTTATGGCGGCAGCCATTATGGCGTTTGTTTCTTCTTATGCATATAACATTACAAATGAATATGCGGCATCAACTGCATATCAGGGAATTTTCCAAAACCTTTCACAGGAGAATATCTCTTTGCTGAAAGAAGACCCCCATATTCAAAAAGTGGGTGTATACCAGTCTGTCGGCATGACGGAACAGGAGAATGGCATCACAATGAGTATGGTATGTTCTGATGAAACAACCATGCAGCTCTCCAACATCACACTGTTGGAAGGACGTATGCCCCAGGCGGCGGATGAATTGCTCGTGGAAAGGGGATATATAGATGCCCTGTCTCTGAAAGCGGGGATCGGCGACACAATATCCCTTCATTACCGCAACCAGGCAAGCCGCCAGTTAGAATCAAAAGATTTCCGGATTACAGGTTTTATTCAGACAACCGCTGAGAATGACAGGGACAGGGTTGCTTATAACGCCGTTGTTTCACAAAATTTTGTGCGGGAAAACCCTGCTCTTTCCACTGGGCCGGTGGCAGCTATGGTTTCTGTCCATGATACTGCAAAATATACCAATCAGGAATTAAAAGAGCTGATACGGACGATTGGCCTGGATTGTGGGATCTCTGCAGACAATATTCAGGTAAATAATTTATACATTGACAGCAATAACATGTCAAAAGAGACGGTACTGACGGTTTTGCTCGTTGGGTTGGTCTTAATCGGTGTATGTTCCCTGGTTGTCTACAATATATTTTACATTTCGGTTATAAATAATGTAGCTTCCTTTGGACAGCTGCGCACGATTGGTACTACGAAGAAGCAAATCAGACAAATTATTTCACGGGAAGGAAACTATCTTGCGCTTCATTTCATTCCGTTTGGATGTATGGCAGGCGCGGTGTTATCTTTTTTGATAGACTGGAGTGCTTTTCAGCTGCTTCCGGATATTGTGATTGCGTTTTTATCAGGAATCGCTGTATTTATTTGTGTAAGGCTGTCTGTTTTAAAACCGGCAAAGATTGCCATGTCAGTTTCACCTGTGGAAGCATTCCATTATAGCGGTTATAGCGGAACAAAAAAGAGGAAAAAGAGCGGGAAGTATCTTACGCCGTTTTCACTTGCGGCTATGAATCTGTCCCGTAACAGGAAGAAAAGTATATTGACCTTTATTTCACTGGCTTTGAGCGGAATGATGTTTATAGGGATTTCTTCCCTGCTATCTTCCCTTGATCCTGAGCAAAGGGCGAAACAGGCCTTCCCTTATGAGGGAAGTTATGTGGTGGAATTGAACCGGGCGCTGGTCACGCCTACGTTTTCCCTCACTCAGCTGCAGGAAAACAATCTACTGACAGATGAATTGAAAAATGATATTTTGTCAATTGACGGGGTAGATGAAATCATCTGCCAGCAGGAGATATGCGTCGGGATAGATGGAATGGAAACGGCAATCCGGAGTATGAACACAGAGGATTATAAGGAATTAAAGAACAAGATAATGATCGGGGAATTGCCGGATTATGACCATACAGGGGAAAACTCCCTTGTCATTAACATGGGCAGCCCGGAATTGGAATACCTGCATAAGAGCTATGAGGTGGGCGATACCGTCACTTTTTCACAGGCAGGAAACAGCCTTACTTATACCGTATCTGCGATTGTTTTTGACAGGGACAGCTCTGTCAGCTTTATCCTTCCGGCAGGTGAAATGGAACAGACGGTTCCCTATAATGCAAACAGTGCGTTTGTGATCCGGGTAAAGACAGACAGTTTTGCCGGAATTGAGGATGAATTACATTCATTGGTTTTGGCAAGCGATACTTTACGCTTGAAGACATTAAAAGATATGACGATGCAATACAAAAGCGTATTCAGCACAATTTCCATTGCGGCATATGCACTGTTGGCAGTTATTGTCATATTCAGTATTATCAACCTGGCAAATACCAGTATGACGAATATCATTTCCAGAAGGAAAGAAATGGGGTTATTCCGGGCGGTTGGCTTAAGCCACAGACAGCTTTATCATATGATAGGGTTTGAAAATTCATTTCAAACGGTTGGCAGTTTTGCCGCCTCCCTTATCTGCGGTCTGGGAATTGGAAAAGCAATATGCTCTGCCATAGGGAACGTGCCTGGATTCAGCTTCATAAATTATACTTTTCCTGTAGTACCGGTTCTCTTATATGTTCTGTTAGTTTTTATGCTTCAATTAGCCCTTACAAAATGGGCAGGTCGGTATTGCAGAAAAAATAGTGTCGTAGAGCAGCTTCGTGTGACGGAATAGGAGGTGGCAGACCATGACATGGCCTTTTGAAAATGATACCGGAGCTATTGTGAAGAAGCTGGCGAAGCGAAGCCTCGCCAGCGAGAAGCGCCGAAACCGGATGGTGGTAATTGCAGTGGCCCTGGCGGCGTTCCTGGTCTGCCTGTCAGCGGTGATATCCGTTTCGATTGCGCAGATCCAGCGTAATCAGGTGGCCGACACCTATGAGGCGGTCTTCACCGGCGTGGAGGCGGACCATGTGGCGGCGCTGAAAGACCTTCCGGAGCTTGCCCGCGTGGGTGAATACTATTTACTGGGGCAGGAGCATTCGGGGCAGGGATACAACGCATCCTATGTGTACTGCGACAGCGATATGGTGTATATTGCCCGCAGCCAGATGGAGCTGGTAAAAGGAGAACTCCCGGCAAAGGCGAATGAAGTCGCGGTCAGCGAATATTTTCTCTCCGCTTACGGTTCCAATGCCAAAATCGGTGAGACGGTCCGGTTGGATACCGAGAGCTTTCATGGCGACTATACCGTGACCGGAATCCTGTCTAATGTGGGAGAAAAGGAAGCGAATCTATGTGCCATTGCCGTTTCCAAAGCGGCCTTGACGCAGTGGGCCGGATTTGACCCTGCAGGATACCGTGCCTATGTGCATTTCAAAAATGACAGGCAGTTTGACCAGGAGACCATGGCTGCCCGTTGCCGGGAGATTGCCGCGCAGTTTGGCTCTGCGCATGTAGGGATGAACAGCAATTATTTTGCTTCTAATTCAAAGTCCATTGACTTTGTGACTGTTTTTGGTATAGCCGCCCTTGTGCTTGCCGGCGGATATGTAGTCATCCAGAGTATTTTCCGTATCTCTGTGAACGATAAAATACAAAGCTATGGACAGCTCCGCACCATTGGCGCAACACCCAGACAGATCCGGCGCATCGTGAAAAAGGAGAGCGGTCGGCTGGGCGGTATTGGAATCCTGATGGGTGTCCTGCTGGGTGTGGGCGGCGGCCTGCTCCTGTTTCCCAAAGGTTTCCATGGAGGTTATTATGGGGTAGCCGTACTTCTGACCGTGATGGTCTGCTGGTTCATGGTATCCATATCAGTTCATAGACCGGTCAAAATAGCTGCCAATATTTCACCGTTGGAGGCAATGCGTTTTTCCGCAGGTCAGGAAAAGGTACACAACAGAAAGAAACACCGGAAATTAAGTCCCATATCCATGGGATTTGCAAATTTTGGACGTGACCGCAAAAAGTCAGTGAGTATTGCAGTGTCCCTAAGCCTGGGCGGGATCCTTCTTCTGGTGGTGTCTTCCATGGTCCTGACCCGGTCACCGGAGCAGGCTGCAAGGCTGTTTTTCCCGGACGGGGATATAAAGATCTATCTGTCCTCAGAGCAGCCGGAGGAAGAGATTATGGCTGCAGGCAATCCGCTGGATGAAAACTTAAGGCAGGAGCTCCTTTCTGTGGACGGGGTGACAGATGTGCTGGCCACCCGCCGGTCTCTGCACGCAAAATTCAGGGCTTCCGAAAGCGCCGAAGCCGGTATGTGCGACATGCTGACGGACGCAAACCGCATGGATGTAGAAGCCGCGCTGGTATCCGGCGCCATGCCGGCGGATACCCACAGCATCCTTCTGAGTACAGGTTATCAAAAGCACCATGCCGATATGGATGTTGGGGCTACTATTGAGCTGACCCTGGGTCAGAAAACCGTGACAGTTACCATATCCGGACTGTTCGATGCGTCAAAGGCAGCAAACGGACATGGTGCGCTTGCCATGGATTCGGCAGCCCTGTTCGCGCCTGAGGAGTTGTTTCGTGAGCTCCATCCTGAAATCGAAAGCTTTGACTACTCCTGGAGCATTGTGAATGATCCCCAAAAAGCAGAGTTTGTGGAAAGCAGGCTTCAGGAGCTGGTATCCGGCCGCAGCAATCTTGGAATGGATACCATAGCCACACATATCGAATATGAGAAAATGCAGAGCAGCATTATTTTTGGAAGCCTGCAGGCGCTTTCCTGGCTGATCTTCCTGTTCGGCGTTGTCAACCTGATCAATACGACGCTTTCCAACCAGATGTCCCGGAAGCGGGAGAACAGTATCCTGCGCTCCGTTGGCCTGACCGGGAAGCAGCAGTGCCGGATGAGTATCACCGAGGGGATGTGCCATGCGCTTTTTGCGGCGCTTACCGTCTTGCTCCTGGGGCTGCCGCTTTCCATGGCAGTCTGTGGGTCAGTCAGTAAGAAATCCTTTGCCGGCGCAGTCGTCCCATACCAGTTCCCGTTCCTGCAAATGGGGCTGTTCCTCCTTGTACTGTTTGGCATGGAGGTAGTCCTGTCTGTCTGGATGGTGCGCAGGCAGAAAAAGCAGTCTCTGGTTGAGCAGATGCGGGCGCAAAGTTAAGCATTTCGCGGCAACAGATAAACATTTCACAGCAATTAAATTGTTTTGGCATTTCGGACAGGTTATCATAAAATGTCAGTCTATGGCAACGGCAAAAGTTTTTCTTTTGCCGTTGCCGAATAATGGCGAGGAGGTGGCGCATTGATCCGTATTGCAATCTGTGATGATGAAAAACACATGGCCGATCATATAAGGGCAATGGCCTCCGATTTTTTCCATAAAAAGAACAGGGAGATTCAGCTTCGGATATTTTCAAGCGGCGAAGAGCTGCTAAGCTACGACGGGCAGATCGACATCCTGTTTCTGGATATTCAGATGAAGGGCATGGAGACGGCAAGGAAACTGAGGGATTCTAAGTTCCGGGGATTCCTGATCTTTATCACGGTACTGAAAGAGATGGTGTTTCAGTCTTTCGAGGTAGAGCCTTACGATTATCTGGTCAAGCCGGTGGAGGAAAAACAGTTTGAAAAGACGATGGAGCGCCTTTATGTTTCCATGCAGAACGCCGGCGAGGGCAGCCTGCTGGTGCAAAAGGGATATGAGGGGCGCATCATCCGGGAGGATGAGATTGTTTTCTGCGAGGTCATAGACCGGAAAATATATCTGAACTTGGCTTCCGGCGAGGTCGTTGATTATTATGAGCGGATTGAAAATCTGGAAACGAAGCTGGGCAGCCATTTTTTCCGGTGCCACAGGAGTTATCTCATCAACCTGAAGCATTTAAAAGGTTATAAAAACGTGACTGCCTATATGGATGGCGGCAAAGAGGTTCCCGTATCACGACTGCGGAGTAAGGAGTTTTCCGGTGTTGTTCTGCAGTATATGAAGAATATGTAAAATTTTTTACATATGGGGGCAGGTAACATGGCTGAGTATTTAGATTTTTTTAATGTATATATAATGGGCGTTGTCGAGATGTCCTTCCAGTTTTATTTCCTGGCAAAAATTTTGAAAAAGAAAATGTGGCCTCCTTTTTATTTCCTGTTTGCAGCAGGTGCAGTGATTATCAATGATTTTGTTCCGGCCAGCATGGTCACAGGCTTTGTGGTACTTGTTTTTCTGCTCACAGCATACGGGACTGTTATCTGCCGTGCAGGTTTTAAGTATTCCCTTCTGTATGCGGCTCTGGCAGCGGAAATTATGCTGATCTGCGGCGGAATTGTAAACTCGATGATTAGTCTTCCATACCCATGGCTGCCCGCCTTTTTCCATGAGACAGATAATATTGCGGCCATGCTGGTCAGTGAGGTGGCATCACTGGTTCTGACCGGTTTTTGTTATTATATGGTGTACCGTTATTTTTCCCGGGATGATCTTGATCCCGTGGATGCTCCTGAAACCACAATGGGAATGCAGCAGATGGTTCTGATTTTCATTCCGATCCTGATGATATTTATTATGAGTAGCTATATCAATGCGGTTGAATATGATTTCCGGTTTGAGATCTCGGTGGACAAAGGACCTGCGGAACACTTTTTCAGCCATGGGCAGATGCTGTACATGTATTTTCTGGGACTTGCCAGTCTGTTCTGCATCCTGTTTTCTTATAAGAAACTGCAGCAGAGTTTTCGTTTAAACACTGAAATTTCACTGCTGGAACAGCAGGAACATTCCCTGAACCAGTATGTGGAGGAAGCGAAAACCCATTACGATGAAACAAAGTCTTTCCGACATGACATCAGAAACCACATCGCAGTGGTAAAAAAGCTCCTGCAGAGTGGGAAACTGGAGGAAGCCATAACCTATATGGAGGATCTGGACGATATGGCGGAAAAAATGTCATTCCCCTGCAGCACCAACAACCCGGTGGTGGATATTCTGGTGGGAAACAAGTTGGGGATTGTAAAAAGTATGGGGATCGATGTGGACTGTTCCCTGCTTCTGCCATATCCCTGTGGCATCAGAGATATTGATATCTGTATTGTCCTGTCAAATGCACTGGATAATGCAATCCATGCAGTAAAAAATCTGGGTGCCGGCATAGAAAAGTATATCCGTGTGTCCGGGCGGATCCAGGGAGATTTCCTTATGATGGAAATTCAGAACAGTTTCCATGGGAAAAGCGCGTTCAAAAAAGGGACAGGTCTGTCGAATGTAAAAAAAGTGGCTGAAAAATATGGCGGTGCCATGAGTATAGAGACTCAGGAGCATGTATTTGTCCTCCATGTGCTGCTGATCATTCCACAGCATCCAGAAAACAGCACACAGCAAATGGATTAAAATGCTGCTTACTACAGCCGAAAAAAGAAAAAGGAAGCTGTCTGCGGCGGGGAGCGGCTGCAAAGAAGTTTCCTGACAATATCAATTTGAAGGAGGAACACGCTAATGGCAATGCAGATTCATGGAAATTATGATCATTCCGGCGCCGACTACGCAGAGCGGGTGAAGGAAAAAATGACCGCCGAGAGGGCGGAAAAGGCAAAGGAGGCAGAGAAAGCTGCAGAGGAGAAAAACTCCGGCAGGCTGTCCGAACCAAAGGACGAGTACATCAGCAGTGAAAAATCGGGGCAAAAGCCTACGGGACTGTACCGGGTAGGCCAGGACGAGAACGGAAACCGGAAGATCTTTTTTGATGACCCGAAAGCTGGCCATGCAAAGGAACAGGATGACCGTTCCGAGAAAAGCGAAGATGGCAAAGCACCGAAGGTAGGCGGAGGCAGCCAGGGAAAGCCGGCGGAGAAATGTGTCACAAATACGGATAAGGTTGACAGGGAGATCAAGAAGCTGAAAGAGAAAAAGCAGCAGCTGGAACAGCAGATCCAGTCTGCTTCCGAAGATGAAAAGAAAATCCGGGAGCTGGAGAAAAAGCTGGTACAGGTAGAAAACGAGTTAAGCCAGAAGGACAATGATACATACAGGCGACAGAATGCTTCTGTATCAGAATAAAAGAGACTTAAGTTTTTAGTGTGGTATCAATACCGGAAGATGGTGGCAAATGCGCACTGTTTTCCGGTATTTTTGGAATGGCGGCATCTTTCATGGTAATACATTACAATAAAATCTTCTTTTAGATTTTATTGTAGAAGACTCGCCAAGCGTGGATTCTATTGTATGGGTTTCTTAGAAAGGATTATATCAGGAAAAATTTAGGAGGGACAATTATGCATACGAAAACAATGGAAGGCCTTGCAGGGGCAAGTACGAATATGAAGTTACTGAATACCCCCTTCCGTGTTTATAAAGACGCAGAGCGGAGAGGTGATACAGCCGTTATGGAGCGGGCGATGGGGTATGTCGGGGACTTTGCAGAGAAAGCAGAGGACTATCAAAAGAAAGCAGAAAAAGGAATGAAGGAGGACGTAAAGGAAGCGAGGGAAAAAGCGAAGACGGAGCAGGAAAATGCCATCAGGAAGCGCAAAGAAGAGCGCGAGGAGCAGGAAAAGAGGATAGCGGAAAGCCGGAATGAGGATACAGATACCGTAAGCATTAGTGAAAGTGGAAAGGCCGCATTGGACAAGAAGACGGATTCGGTTCAGACTGGTGCAGACAATGGCGTATCTATCGAAGAAACAGCGGATGCTGTTAAGACAGAGCCTGTAATCTATACGAAAACCGGAGAAGCATTGAAACCGGAATCCGGTACGAACCTTTCTGTTTCGGTATAGGGATCAATGCGTTAGGTTGCAGCCCTGGAAAGGAAATTGCTGTTGGCGTTTGCCTATGTCTGGTTCAGCGGACTGCGGGAACCTTTGGCAAAAACGGCGTACAGGGATATTTGGATTAACTTTACGGGTCTTTTTGTGCTGTTATGTATCATCAATACTGTCATTTATATTTTTAAGAAAAAGAGAGGGCAGAAAGGGGAAAAGGAATGACAGAAGCTGTTCAGAAATTTATTCCGATTTTTGTAGGGTTGCTTCTTATACTGCGCGGCCTGTTTTGGATTGTTGACGGAAAACATGGAAACAAGAGAAGCTATTTCTTTGGCATAGCAGCCATTATGGTAGGAACCATTATGTTCATAACCGTGTTTTTTCAGGTTTTGTAAAGCGGGACGTAGATTCAGAAAGTTTTGGATTTTTGTAATCATTAGAGAGGAGAAAGGCAATGAGTAAATACAACACGTTATGGGAATATGTGCAGAAAAACGGAAAGGAATCATTTCAGCTGACCTTTGAGGAGATTCAGGAGATCGCAGGGATACCGATTGACCACTCTTTTCTGAAATATAAGAAAGAGCTTACAGAATATGGCTGGCAGGTTGGGAAAATATCTATGAAAGAACAGACAGTGTGTTTTCATAAGGTTGACTGATTGCCACCGTTTTCTGGGAGACACAAATTACAACCGGTATCCAGGGAGGTAATCATATGGCAGATATGCTGGTTAAACTATATAATATTCCCTATTCACACGACATAGAAGAAAATTTATCCAAGAGTGGTATCAGAATCAAAAAGGCATTAGCGCCTGACAGGAGCAAAATCATCGCTTTCGCCAGGACATGTGCAAAAGATGATTATTCAGATGAAGTGCGGGCCGCTTTTTCTAATAATCCCATTACCTGTTATATTGCGACCAGAGAAAGGGAACTTATCGGTTTCGCATGTTATGAAGCGACAGCCAGAAATTTTTTCGGCCCTATGGCTGTGCTGGAAAGTGAAAGAAAAAAGGGTGTGGGGAAAGCCTTACTGTTAAAGGCGCTGGAATCCATGCGGGAGCTTGGCTATGCGTATGCCATTATTGGATGGCCCACAAAATCCGCCGTCAGCTTTTATAAAAAATGTGTGGACGCAATTCTGGTTGACGAAAAATCTTCGGGTGTATATAAACGGATGATTGAGGTTGATGAATAGAACGAGGAGTGGAGGCTTTGAAAGCGAATAAGACAATCGGTGATTTGAAAAAAAGAAGTCAACATAAGAAATGCTTGTGGAGGTATGAAAAGTGTATTATTTACTGGTGCTAAATTTAATTATGCCATTTGTAATGGTTTCAGTGGGATATACCTTTAAGAAACATCCTGCATCCGACATGGATCCAAATAATGGATATAACACACCAACTTCACGAAAAACAAGGGAACATTGGGAGTATGCACAAAGTATTGCGCCCGATATTTTTATATCTTTCGGAAAAGCTTTGGGGCTAACCGAGATTGTATTAAGCGTAGCGATGTATTTATTTCATATTTTAATTCATGAGATTTTATGTGTTGGAGTTTTTTTAGGACTGGGGTTCCTGTTTTGGGCATTTTATAAAACTGATTTGAAAATAGAAAAGAAATTTACGTAAGAGATACATCAGAGTTATAAAATAAAACAGAAAAAGTGAAAAATTAGAATCGGGATTTGCATCGGAGGGATATGGAATGAATGACATGAATGAAAAAATGATAGACGCTATCATAAAAAAGGCAGAAGCTCTGTGCCCTGATTCCCTGGCACTGATCGGTGTGTATGGCTCGGTCATTACCAGAGATGAGTACGAAAAATCCGATCTTGATTTGATGATCCTGATCAATGACGAAAAGGGACAGGTTCTGGCTGACGGATTTATTATAGATGATGCCGATATCGGATATGACCTTTATTGTACCAACTGGGATATGCTTGAAAATGATGCGCAGTGTGACCATGCACATTTATCCAAACTGTTCGACTCGGTGATTGTCTATTGCAAGGATAAAAGTGCATTGAAAAGGCTGGATGAGATCAGAAGAAAGGCGGCAGAGCTGCTTGCATCGGATAGGCGGTATGAGAAGGCAGACCAGGCGTATAGCAATGCAAAAAAGATGCTTGCAGAGGTATATCTTGCCCAATCTTTATCGAAAGCCAGAAGCTGTGCAGGAGTGGCTATTGAATTTATAGAAAATGCTGTCATGCTGCATAATGGTCGGTATTTCAGAAAAGGAACGAAAAGTGCTTTGGATGAGCTGAAACAGCTTGGACTTCCTTTTGACCTTGAAACCAGGATTCTTGCCGTCATTCAGGCAGAAACAGTGGAAAAGATACGGGCAGAGCTGATGGAAGTCTTCGTTTTGGCAGATGGGTATCTACAGGTTCCGAAGAAAAAGGAACTCCCTTCTGCAGAAAACCTGCGTGGAACATATGAGGAAATGTATTCTAACTGGAAAAACAAGATGACCGAGGCGGCAGGCAGAGACGATGTGTATTCTTCCTTTATGAATTTATTGTCTTTACAGTGGATGTTCTATGAGATTGCAGAATGTATCGCAGTGGATGGCTTTGAAATTATGGATAAATTTAGCCCCCAAAATCTGGAGGGGAATGTGGATGTCTTCGATCAGGCTCTGAATAAGTATCTTGCAGAATATGAAAAAGTGGGAATTTGCCCAAGGCATTTTGAGAGCATGACAGAATTTATTGAGAGTTGCAGCAGAGAAATTTCTGAAGAAATATAAAGAAAAATCGAGGAGAAACAACAATGGTCATTAAAACGGAAAATCTAATGTTAAGAGAATTTACTCATGAGGATTTTCCAGCATTATTTGAAATCTTTTCAGACCCGGAAACCATGCGACACTATCCCAAACCTTTTGATGAGAACCGTACAAAGGATTGGATTGAATGGAATCTCCAGAACTACGAGGAATATGGATTCGGTCTGTGGGCTGTTGTTTTAAGAGAAACGGATGAATTTATCGGCGACTGCGGGCTGACAATACAGAATATTGATGGAGAATCCCTGCCTGAAATAGGGTATCACATTCAAAAGAATCATTGGAGGAAAGGTTTTGGAAGTGAGGCCGCAAGCGCGGTTAGAGATTGGGCATTTATGAATACAGAATACGATTGCCTATATTCTTATATGAAATATACAAATATTGGTTCATGTTCTACTGCCATTGCAATCGGTATGAGGAAAGTGAAAGAATATCCTGATGAAAAGAATGGGATATCATATGCATATGCCATAAAGCGTGAAGAATGGGAAAAATTAAAATGGTAAAATTCCGATTTATCAGGAATTTGCCGAGAACGAGAAACTGGAATTTCTGCAAGATTTTCGCATTGCAAGGAGAGATAGTGATGGCAAGATACATAAATAAGTTGAAACTCACGTTATGGGTTTCTGTCGTATATGTTTTATCGTTTATATGCTATGTACCTACATTGCTGGAACAGAACGGAATTATCATTCCCAATGGATTATTGTACTTAAAATACTTACATGTGTGTATTCCTGCTATAGCTGCTATTTTTCTGCTGATTTATGAGCAGAACATCAATGTGTACTTTACGCAAATGTTTTCAGGGAAAATAACAATCAAATATATTTTAACAGGGGTTACATGTATGGCTGTAGGTATATTTGGTTCTTGTTGCTATTCGTTCATAGTGAAAACCGACGTATTTAAAAATACATATTCGACAGTAATATCCCTGTTAACAAGCTGTATATACCTGCTGATAACAGCGTTTGTTGAAGAAATAGCATGGAGAGGATTTTTGCTGGAACGACTTCCTTTTAAGAAAATTAAAAGTGTTCTTTTTGTTGGCGCCGTTTGGGCAGTGTGGCATATGCCAATGTGGATCATCAGAAATTCATTGGGCATGGAACAAATTGTTTGTCTTTGTATATGGACATTACTTGTTTCCGTTGTTTTGGGAATAACCTATTATCAATGCAGAAATATATTGCTGATTGCCATTATGCACGCAGCTTTTAATATCTGTTATTTAGCGCCAATACAATATAACATTGTTGTGTTAGCGACTATAATTTTTGTTGGTACTTTATTGTATAAAAAATCAGACAAAACATTATTCACTTGGTAACTTCTCATTTGTCGAGAAGCCGCATATGAAAAAGAAAATGGTGCTGATAGAAGGGCTATATATGGAAAGAAACATAAAATGCAAACCGAATAATTATGCATGATTATCTTCATGCTTTGCTTGTCTGTAAGGTTTGTGGAATACTTTCTGTTCAATGAACGATTTAGAACAGGCCATAGAGTTCAGACAGGAATTTTTTGAATATGGGGTATTCGTCATAAACGGAAGTGAATTATTTGACAAAATGGATGATTATGCGGAATGGTGCAGAACCACAGACGCAAACACGAAAGAAGAGACCGTTAATCTGAATTGGGTTATAACGGATGCATTCTTTGCTGTCGATGATGATAGAATTGTGGGAATTATTGATTTCAGACATACGCTGAACGACTTCCTGAAGGCTCTCGGCCATTGCGGTTACAGCGTCCGTCCGTCAGAAAGAAGAAAAGGCTTTGCTACGGAAATGCTGTGGCAGCTATTGGAAGTTGCCCAAAAGACTGGGATGAACGAACTGTATCTTTCTGTGGAGAGGAAGAATGAACCTTCGGTTAAAACAATCATCCGGAATGGAGGCGTCTATGAGCGCAGCTTTGAAATTGATGGAGAACAGGCGGATATTTACAGGATCGCCCTGTCGGAATAGCCATACTGGTACAAGGGATACGGCAGAGCTGCAAGCTGCCTGGGGAGAAAAATGATAGGATTAAAAAGAGGAAGCGTAAAGCTTATATCCCATCAGGAGGAATGGGATAAAAATGCTGAAAATGTAATTTTGGAATTGAAGCAGCTTTTCGGAAATGCCGCTGTTGACATCCAGCATGTGGGAAGCACTGCGATTCATTCCATTTATGCAAAACCAATTATTGACATTGTGATTGGCCTCCGTGATCTGAATGATATTTCACCTTATATGCAACTGTTGGAAGAACACGGTTTTATTTTTCGCGGGGAAGATGTTGCCGGGCAAATGCTGTTTGTAATGGGCAATTTTGAAAAAGATACGCGCACACATCATATCCATGCAGTCAAATGGAATGGGACAGAATGGAAAAACTATATCAATTTTCGGGATTATCTGAATTGCCATCCTGATAAAGCAATGATATACGATGCCTGTAAGAAAAAACTGGCGTTACAATTTCCAGATGACCGAAAAAGCTATACAGAGGGCAAGCAGGAATGCATAGAATGCCTGCTGAAAGAAGCATATATATGGAGACAGCGGCAGGATACATAGAGAACACAAAGAGACGATGAAGGAGGTAAAAAACAATGCGTCATATTTATATTCGGGGAAGTCTGGGACTGATCTGGCTGGTTGCAGCCATTGTATGTGGAGTATCCGGTAACTTCCCAATGATGGGGCTTTATCTGTTATTGGCAGGTGTATTTCTGTACTCCGCCTATGCGACATGGAAAAAAGAGAAGGACGGCAAAGGGGGGAGGTAAGATGGGAGAAACGATCCTGACGGTTCAAAATTTAAGTGCGTGGTACAGTGAAGAGAAAAGGATACTTTCGGGGTTTTCTTTTTCGCTGGCGGAGCATGAAGTGGCAGGCCTGATCGGGCTGAACGGGGCCGGGAAAACCACATTTCTGAAAGTGATTTCCGGCCTGCTCCCTACGTTCTGTTCAGACGGTATCTGCTTTGGCGGCGCTCCCGTGGATTTCCGGAAGCAGGATTTTAAGCTTTGCCGCTATACGGTGTTTGCCGAGGACAATTCTTTTTCGTATTATACTTTCCGGGAATACCTGGCCTATGTATGTGCCGCCTATGGGAAAGAGGTTCCGGATGTGTCGGAGCTGATACAGGGCTTTCACTTTGAAGAATATACAGATACCCTGTTACGGGAACTGTCAACCGGGAACCGGAAAAAAGCATTTCTGATTACGGCTTTTGCCCTGAAACCCAGACTGCTCCTCCTGGATGAGCCGGTCAACGGTCTGGATTTCCAGAGCACGGAATATTTGTACCAGCAGATTTTGGGCTATAAAGAGTATGGGACTGTGCTGTTTTCTTCCCATATCCTGGAGAGCATTACGCTGACCTCTGACCGGGTTTTTGTCCTGGAAGATGGTAAGATCCGGCAGACTTTTGAAGGCGGGCAGATCAATGCCGCAGATATCCGGGAGGCACTGCATGATGAAAATGACAGGTAAAGCCTTTGCCAAAAAACTGTTTGGGGCAAAATATGAACGGCTCTCACGGACGCTTTTGATTGATGTGATCATATTTTGGGGGCTGTATATCGCAGGCTTTCAGGTGCAGATTGCGGCATCTGTACGAATCTTGATGATAAGCGCCTTTACAGCCGGCGTAATGTGGCAGGCCCTTTCTTCCAAAGATAACGCTGTGGAACTGAAACATATGCTGATGCTGCCGCATCAGTCCCAAAAGTTTGTCTTCCCCTATATGGCGGCGTTGGGATGCTATACGGTTCTTACAAAGACAGGGCTGCTTCTGGCGGTTCTGCTGGCCGTTTCTGCATGGAAGCCCATAGAGATGGTAGGAATAGTCATCAGTATGCTTCATGCGGTCCTTATGGCCGCCGCAGCCTACTGTCAAAGAAAATATTGGTATGCGGGCGGCATCTGGGCAACTGCCATAGTGTCCGCCATTCTGTTTTTAGGAAACAGATCATGGTTTGGATTGCTGCTGCTTGCGAATAGTTTTATTGCTATTCTGATTTTGTGGAAGTCAGACGGATACGCTTTTTATCAGGGGGAGAGTGAGAAAAGCCATGCTATTAAGCAACGGAAGAGAGGTTCCTTATGGCGGTACTTTTTCCGGTATTTGAGCTGCCACAGGAATTATCTGGTCAATACTGCTGTGATGTGGTGCGTAGCCATTGTAATGCCGTATTTCTTAAGAGAAATGGCCGGGCTGTCTGTTGTCCCGGTGGGCTTTGCAATTTTATCCCTGAATACGCCCATCTGTATCCTGCTGTCCTGCGACCGTGACCTGGAGCAGGCAGTCCGTTTCCTGCCCGGACAGAGACGGCGCTTTTGCATCCCATACTGCCTTTTTATCTTTTCCTGTAATATGGCGGCGGATGTGCTATTCCTCTTAAGCTGGCAGATACAAAACGGCGGTGTCACTGCCTTAACGATTGCCGGGGCTGTTTTCTTTGCCCTGCAGAGTGCGGTGCTGTCTGTACTCCTGGAATGGTTTTATCCCATCCGTGGCTGGAAGATTGAAAGCGACCTGTGGCATCATCCCCGGAAATATGTGGTTCCTGTGGTAATGCTGCTGCTCGCGGGAGGCGCTTGCGTATGGCCGGTAATGCTGTATGTCCTGCTGGCTCTGTTGGCTGTGGAAATTGCAATTTTACTTTTTATATGTCGGAGGCATCCTGAGTGATGGATAAAAATGAATAAAAAAAAGATATTATATGTAGAAGATGATTTAAGCCTGATTGAAGGCCTGAAATATACACTTGAGAAAAATGGTTTTCTGGTAAATAATGCCCGTACTGTAATGGAAGCATATCAATTCTTCCAGGCAGGCCAGTATGACCTTTTGTTGCTGGATGTCACGCTGCCGGACGGGACAGGCTTTGATATCTGTAAGGAAGTAAGAAAGACCTCTGCTGTCCCGATTATATTCCTGACAGCTTCGGATGAAGAAATCAGCATTGTAAAAGGATTGGACATGGGCGGGGATGATTACATTACCAAACCCTTTAAATTGGGGGAGGTTCTTTCAAGGATCAACGCATTGCTGCGCCGTTCGGGGCAGCAATTTCATAAGAGTGATACGATTCTGGAATCCGATGGGATCCGGATTGACCTGTCTGAGCGGACCTGCTGGAAAGGGGAAACGGAGATCCCTTTAACATTGGTGGAATATAAGCTGCTCTGCCTGTTTTTGAAGAATCCAGGCCGCATCCTGCCAAGGGAACTGATCTTAGACCGCCTTTGGGATGGGAACGGCAGCTATGTGGATGACAATACCCTTTCCGTCTATATACGCAGGCTGAGGAGGAAGATTGAAGATGACCCGAATTCCCCCACAAAGCTTTTGACGGAAATTGGGTTTGGCTATAAATGGGCCGGGGAGTGATGGAAGATGAAAACAATGGGAAAAGAAACAAGGAGGATGCTGTGCTGCCTGCTTGCTATCTGGCTGGCTGCGGCAGCAGGTTTCACGGTCCTTTTATCCTATATGACGAATGATTACCAGAAAACAATGGTGGAGCATGATTATGGGACGGCAGGGTATCTGGTCAACCACCCGGACACAAATGTGGCAGCCGCGTTTACGAAAGACAAAACGGACTCTGACCTGGAGGCCGGAAGGCGGATCCTTAAGGAAGCAGGCTACCATGGAAATGCAGATCCCAGACTGATTCCTGCCGTATATGCTTACCGAAAGCATACCGCCGCCTGGTTCGGAGGTATGTTTTTTTGCGTTTTTTTGGCCGTTTTTCTCACAGTCTGGATTTACATCCGGAAACAAAACAAAGCGATAGCAAAGGCAGATGCTGTGATCACCCGGTTCCTTTCAGGGGATACGGGACAGAGGATCGACAGCGAGGAAACCGGGGACTGGTACAGCCTGTTCCACAGGATCAATGAGCTTGCCGCTATCCTCTCTGCCCAGGCAGAACATGAAAAACAGACGCGCGAATTTCTGCAGGATATGATCTCAGATGTTTCCCACCAGTTAAAGACGCCCCTGGCAGCGCTAAAGATGTATGATGAGATTATGGCGCAGGAGGGAACGGACAGGGAGGCCATCCATGCATTCAGCCAGAAATCCCTGCGGGAAATACGCCGGGTGGAGGATGTGGTTTATACGCTCTTAAAAATAGCCAGGCTGGACGCAGGCACGGTCAGGATGGAAAAGACGGAGGAAAACATGGAAATGCTCCTTAAGGATGTGACGGAACGCTTTGAGACACTGGCAGCCCAGGAAGCGAAAGAAATTGTGTTATCCGGGAGCAGCGATGTTTTCCTTTACTGCGATGCCCTTTGGATGTCGGAAGCTTTGGGGAATGTGGTAAAAAATGCGCTGGAGCATACCGACAGAGGTGGGAAAGTAGTAATCAGCTGGGAGAGGACGCCCCTTCTTACAAATATTGTGGTGGAAGACAACGGAACAGGAATCCACCAGGAGGATATCCATAATATCTTCAAACGGTTTTACCGGAGCCGTTTTTCCCAGGATACCCATGGAATCGGCCTGGGGCTCCCGCTTGCAAAATCCATTGTGGAAGCCCATCAGGGGACGGTTTCCGTAACCAGCAGGGTCGGCAAGGGCAGCAGATTTGTCTTAAGCTTTTTTCATCTTACAAAAGAGTAAGATGAAATTCATGTGAGAGTAAGACCCATCGGGTATGATAATTCCCGAAAGGCAGGTAATAAATATGAAGATTCTTGAAGTACAAAATCTATGCAAGACCTATGGAAAAGGGGAAGCGGAAGTCCGGGCACTTGACCATGTTTCCTTCTCCGTGGGCAAAGGGGAATTTATCGCAATCGTAGGCGAATCCGGTTCCGGAAAAAGCACGCTTTTAAATGTGGTGGGAGCCTTGGATAACCCGACCTCCGGGAAAGTGCTGATTGATGGGAAGGACATTTTTTCCATGCCCGAAAAGAAGCTTACGGTGTTCCGCCGCCAGAATATCGGGTTTATCTTCCAGTCCTTTAACCTGATCCCGGAGCTGAATGTAGAGCAGAACATTACATTCCCTTTGCTTCTGGATTACCAGAAGCCGGATCAGAAGTATGTGGAGGAGCTGCTGGAGATTCTGGGATTAAAGGAGCGCAGGAAGCATCTGCCCAGCCAGCTTTCCGGAGGCCAGCAGCAGAGGGTGGCAATCGGGAGGGCGCTGGCGGCCCGCCCTGCCATCATCATGGCGGATGAGCCTACCGGGAACCTGGATTCCAGGAACAGCCAGGAGGTCATCACCCTCTTAAAATCCATGTCGGCCAAGTACAGGCAGACCATCCTGATGATTACCCACAATGAGAACCATGCGGATGCAACGGACCGGGTACTGCGCATGACGGACGGAAGGCTGGAGGATTTGGGGGTGGCGGCGAGATGAGAAGTTATCTTGGGCTGATACCCCAGTATGAAAAGGTCCACCGCAAAAATAACCGGATTTCCGTACTGTGCATCACGCTTTCGGTATGCCTTGTAATGGCGATTTTCAGTATGGCGGACATGGCGATGCGCTCCCAGAAGAATTATTTCATTAAGACTAATGGCGAGTACCATGCGGCACTCCATGATGTGGAGGCGGAGACGGCAGAACTGGTATCAGCAAGGGTTGACGTGGCTTTATCAGGATGGGTCTACCAGGGCAGTATGGGGATGCTGTCCGGCAAAGCCGTCAGTTTTGTGGGGGCAGATGAAGAAACCATGGAATCCCTGACCGAAATGGATATGACGGCCGGGGCATACCCTTCCCTGCCGGACGAGGCGCTGCTGAATGAAAACGCCATGGGGCAGCTAGGTCTGTCCATCGGCGATTATGTGACGGTTACGGTTCCGGACGGCTCACAAAAACAGTACCGGATTACCGGAACCCTTGCGGATATGGGATCCATGCTGAAAGCGGATATCTGCGGGATGGCGCTCTGCGAGGAGGGCTTCCTTGCCATTGCGGATGAAAACGCGGCAGACGGCACCACCTACCGCATCCAGTTTAAGAGCGGCGCACATATCCAGGAGGCCATAAAGGAAATCAAGAGCCGGTTTGGCCTTTCTGACGGCCAGATCTCTGAAAATACCGCTTTGTTGGGTCTGATGGGACAAAGTGAGAGCAATATCATGCAGGCCCTCTATCTGATCGCTGCAATCCTGGTTTTCCTTGTTTTGATTGCGGGAACGGTGATGATCTCCGCAAGCTTTAACACTAATGTATTGGAGAGGACACAGTTTTATGGGCTGTTGCGTTGCTTAGGGGCATCCAGGAAACAGGTAAAGCATTTTGTGATCCTTCAGGGGCTCAGGCAGAGTGCGAAGGGCGTCCCTATTGGCCTGCTGGCAGGCCAGATTGTGACATGGGCTGCCTGCCTGTTACTGGGATCCATCAGCGGAGACCGCTTTTCAGAGGTCCCGTTATTTGAATTCAGTATCGCCGGCATATTGGCAGGGATTGTGGTGGGCTTCCTGATCGTCCTCCTTGCTTCCCTTTCCCCGGCGAAAAAGGCCTCCAGGGTTTCCCCTGTCACGGCAATCAGCGGAGGCTCCCAGCTGGCACAGAATAAGCGTGCGGCAAATACAAAGCTGTTCCATGTGGAAACAGGCATGGGCATGTTCCATGCGCTGTCCGGGAAAAAGAATTTATTCCTGATGACCTGCTCCTTTGCCATCAGCATCATGCTTTTCCTTGCTTTCCAGGTGATGGTCGTCTTCCTGGGCCAGGGCATGCCTGCATTAGCCCCGTGGGCGGGGGATGTATCTGTGACAGCCGCTGCAGGGCTGGAAACTTCTGTCATAGAAGAAATCGAAGCCGTTGATGGTGTGAAGCGTGCTTTTGGCAGAATGGAATACGGCGGCTTAGCTGTTTCCTCCGATACCGAGAGCGGAACGGCCACGCTGGTTTCCTATGAAGAGAATCAGTTCAAATGGGCAAAAGAGGAACTGAATGGAGGAAATATCGATGCGGTTTCGCAAGGAACCGGGGATATCTTAGTGTCCTACCGGGATGGCATGCAATGGAAGGCCGGGGACACCGTGACGCTCCATACGCCTTTTGGGGAGAAACAGGTGAGAATTGCGGGTATTCTTTCTTCTACAAATGCGTCAAGTGAAGCGGGAAGCCTTGGATACATCATATGCTCAGAACAGCTGTTTACGGAGAGCATCGGCGGGTTAGGCTATTCGGCTGTGGATATACAGCTTGCAGGCAGCGGCACGGATGAGACAGTGTCGGCAATACGGAGCCTGCTTCCATCTGATGTCTCCATTGCAGATAAACGGCTGTCAAATTCGGAATCCCAGAGTTCCTACTATACAGGTGCGGTGTTTATTTATGGATTCCTGCTCATCATTGCGCTGATCACCGTGTTCAATATCTTTAACAGTATGAATGCCAGCGTGGCGGCAAGGACCAGACAGTATGGCGTGATGCGTTCCATTGGAATGGGAACCGGGCAGCTCTATAAGATGATTGCTGCAGAGGCAGCCACCTATGCAGTCTTAGGATGTGTTACCGGATGTGTTCTGGGATTGCCGTTGAATAAGATGATGTTCCAGTTCCTGATTGCAGATAAATGGGGAACCACCTGGCAGCTTCCAATTGCCTCCCTGCTGCTGATCGTCATGCTATGTTTTGGCTCTGCGGCGCTGTCGATCCGGCGGCCAATTAAAAGAATCGGGCAATTGTCCATTGTGGATACCATAAAGCTTCAGCAGTAACATATGGATACTGATTAAAAATTTTGAAATGTCCGAGCTTTGTAACAATTCAGGCTGTTTTTAAGCTGATCGGATGAATGATACGGACATTTCTGTGACATTTGGGTTTTACAATGTCCATACCATAAAAAATGGTATGGGGATTTGAGGGGGAACCACCTGGAAATAGGGCGATAAGAATAGTCCTCATGTATAAGATGGAGGGATGCGTATAGAGGGAAATTAGAAATCTTCTTCTCCTTATTGCATATCTGGACATTCCCAATATGCAGTTCCCTATAACTGAATAATTGGCAGCCTGTTCAGAAAGCATGAATAATCAAAAACTCCGGCGCCCGGTATCATACTGAGCGTCGGAGTTGTTTTATTCGTTTTCAGAAAGGAATGCCAGCCATTTGGAACCATAAGTATCCAGATAAAACCGGTTGCCATACTCATTTTCAACAAAGCGGTCTTTTACATGGTACCATCCCTGCAGTTCTCTTCTTAGATCTGAGTCTGGAGAGATTGGTTCCACCCAGATTTTCTTTTGGCTGCGAACTTCAGAGTGGGAGAGTGGTAGCCCTTTTGGTGAATCCGGTTCGGAAAATGGAAGAGCCATAATAAATAATTCCCCGATAACATCTGAAAATGGCAAGGTGTGTCCATCCGGAAAAGTCAGCAAGCGATCTGTAGCATTCACTAGCAGCCATCCATAGTTGGCAGACCACACCGGCCTGCCATGAAAAGCCGGCAATGCCTGCAGTGGAATTGGCTGCTGGGGATCCTGGCTCTGAGTTTCAGTGCGTCCCAACAGGAAATCAGTGGTAACACCATAAAGCTCGGCCATGTTCTCAAGCTTATCTATAGAAGGAGATTTCCGTTCGCCTTCCCATGCACTGAGGGTCGGCTGGGAAATGCCAAGCTTTTCAGCAGCCTCCGTAATCTTTAATTTATTGATTTGTCTTGCTGTTTTGAACTGCCTTGGCATCTGTTGCCCTCCTTTACTTCCCATTTTTGATTTGCCAATGTCCCTTCGTATCAGAGCCAACCCGTTGGAGGACACCTTTGTCTTTAAGGGATTTAATTCTTGAAGAGATTGTTTTTCGGCTCAGGCCCAGTTTTTCAGCCAGGACAGCATAGGTGTAGGCAGGATCTTCGAGCAACAGCGATAAAAGTTTCTGTTCTGCCTCAGTCACCTTCTCAGTCACCTTCTCAGTCACCCCTTCAGTCACCTTGTCGAGAGAAGTGCGCACGATCCGGTCTTCGGCGGCAATGAATTGAATCATAATATCGCCAGGATGAATTGTGTATTCCGGTAGTGGTGAGCCGTCCTCTTCGCAAGCCTGACAAATTTTTTCGATACCGCGTCCCCAGCTTTCAATGAGGCCAGCCAAATAGTATACATTAGCAATAGAGGGGTTATATGGACGGGACGCATGTTTGGACATTAAACTGTCGATGGTCCAGTTTTCCGGTAGCTTTCCACAGTTTGCAATATAAAGACGGTCATCATAAACACTAATTTGGATGGGCGTGCAGGATTCATATTGCTTGTGGCATAAGGCGTTCAGCAAAGCTTCCCTCAGAGCTGCATCCGGGACAAAGTATCGTTCTATTCTTTGTATCCCCTCGTAGGTGATTTTTGCTTTCATAAATTTGAGATGAAGGACTTCGATGATTTTATCAATCTGCTCCAAAATGGAACCATGGATTTCATCCTGATAACGAAGGTCAGCATCCGTTTCAAAAAATCCGATCTTGGTGTATGAGCCAAGCTGCCATTTGTCGGGATCTTTGCTAAACAAGAGCATGGCCGCATTTGTATAGTGTCCAGCATTGGTCAGGCGGAGCTTTTCCATCAAATCTGCCTTTGATTCAGACAGAACGCTCTCGTCAATCCTTCCCTTTTTTGCAGCCAGAGTTTTGAATTTCTGAACCAGGGCATCATCAATATCGTCAATGGTGAAGCCGGGGAGGGGCATATTATCCCAGGAAGCGCCCCGTTTGCGGAGAATGAAGCTTTCCAGTTCGGGACCGGAGAGCGTTTGCATGGTGCTTCCGCTGCGGTAATAGTAAACGCCTTTGCAGGAAATAGCAACAGGATAGGGCGGAATTACAATTTCAATATATTCTTTTCCATCTTCCTCTAACCGATTGACATCTACAACAATGCTCATGGCATTGCGGACCTTATTGGGAATGTCCTCTAAAAGCTTCCTGGTATTGTCGAGCCCTATAATATGCCCGTTGTCATCACATCCAATATAAATCCTTCCGCCCTGGGCATTGGCAAAACCGCAGATCCATTCAAGATAATCATCTCGCCATTTTGATTTCCATTCTATATTCTGGTTTTCAGGCATTGCTGTGTTCCTCGCATTTCTTGATATATTTTCCGCTTTTGATTCGAGCGTCTGCAGGCTTCTCTGCCGTTTCCGGTATGATCCATGTCTGGCCGGCCCGCTGGACACCTTCGATACGGTTCTCTTTACAAAGGATTGCTACCCGCCGTCTGGAGAGTCCCCATTTTTCGGCGGCTTCACTCGTTGAAATATATTTCATGATAGTCGCTCCTTGTTTCTTTTGCTATATCTATTATATTCACATCGGAGAATAATATCAAGGGATTTCCCTAAAAATTCAGAGTTATATAGATATTGTTCTTTGAAAATCGGTCTGAGGCGGCTTAAACATAATGCCAATTATGTTTAACTGAGCGTGTGTAGCTGGCTAAAAATCAGTTCTGAGTTAAACACAATCGGTGCCAAGCCCATGAAAATCAAGTTAGACACAATCAAATCGCGTTGTAATATCGGTTTCTCATTTGTGTAATGTAAGTAGGAGGCGATGCTTATGTTACATGGATTCAAAGACTATTTATTGGACATGGGAAAATCAGAGAATACAGCGGCAGCATATTTGCGGGATGCAAAATTGTTTCTGGTCTGGTGCAAGGATAGTTTTGGGGATGAGCCGAAGCTGCTGCACAGGGCCAATATTCAGGAATACATTTCTTATATGCGCAATGTGCGTGGATATCATCCAAAGACCGTAAACCACCATCTGTCTTCCCTGCGAAGTCTGAATGAGTATTTGATTACGAGCGGCAGGCAGACGGAAGCTGCGGTGCTGGACAGTGATTTCATGAAAATCCAAATCCAGTATGCCAGCCCCTGTACAGTGGAGAAAAAGGACGTGGAGGCGTTCCGACAGCGCCTTTTGGAAAGTGGCAGCAAGCGGGACTTTTGCATTGTCACGCTCTATGCTTATTCCGGGATTCGGCGCAGTGAGTGCGTCAATCTGAAGCTGAGCCAGATTGACCTGACAGCCAAGGAGCTTCGGATCGTCGGCAAGGGTGACAAGCACCGGCTGGTCTATCTTAATGATAAGATTGTCAATGCCATCCGGGAATACCTGAAAGTGCGGGACTCGGACAGTCCATATCTGTTTGTCAGCCGCCAGAATGGGAAACTGAGTCCTTCGAGGATCAACCAGATATTTAACCAGTATTCGGATGTAATTACCCCGAAGACGCTGCGGCACTATTTCTGTTCTAATGCGTTGCAGAACGGTTATGCCATTCATGAGGTCGCAAACCAGGCAGGTCACAGCAATGTCCAGACAACTTTAATTTACAGTAACCCTACAGTAAAGGAGATGAAAGAGAAAGCCAATCGGCTGTGAACAATTATGAAAAAGAAAAGATTATATACCATACTCATTTTATTTTTTACAGGAATTTTTGCTTTAGGCGCCTTCCAGATTTATCGGCAGCTCAGAGAGTATGGCGAAGGGGATTCCGTCTATACTGATATAGAGCAGTATGTCCGGATAGAGGAGGAACCGGAAGACAATAATGACGGACAGGAAAATGAAAATCAGTCTGGAGAGAGCGAGCTGGATGTCAGCTGGCCGGCCGTGGATTTCGCTGCGCTTGCCGAAATCAATCCGGATATTGTGGCATGGATTTACATTGAAGGCACAGAAATCAATTATCCGGTGGTGCAAGGAACAGACAACCAGTATTACCTGAAGCATTTATTCAATGGGAAATGGAATAGTTCAGGATGCATCTTCCTGGACAGCCGGAACACACCGGATTTCTCAGACCGACACAGTGTTATCTATGGGCATCATATGAAAAACGGTACCATGTTTTCCGGTTTAACGGAATACAAAAAGCAGGAATTTTATGATGAGCATCCGGTCATACTGCTCATGACACCGGATCAGAATTTCAGAGTAGAAATCTTTGCCGGTTATGTGGCCAGTGTGAAAGATAATGCGTGGGATATAGCCATGGAATCTGATATGAAGTTTGAAACCTGGCTGGAGGAAGCAAAAGAACGCTCCTGTTTTGAAATTGAAATTACCCCGGCAGTCACAGATCGTGTCATAACACTTTCCACCTGCAGCTATGAGTTTGATAATGCAAGGTTTGTATTGGCTGGAAGAATTACGGAATAGGAAATAGGTAAAGCCCTGATATCCGCATTCAATCGTGGAGTATCAGGGCTTTCATTATTCATGCTTTCTGAACAGGCCGCCAGTTATTCAGTTTTAATGTTCAGATATGTTGTAAGGGGAAAATGTGTTTTCCTGCTATCGCCTCTTTCCATTTAAAATCGTTTATTACTATAAATGCCTACTTGCCTGAATCAATCAGTCTGACTTCATATACAACAGGATAGTAAAACGGAGTTTCTTCATTAAAGGCATCTTTCACTGTGACCTTGACAGAACTGCCGGAAGGAATATCTTTTGCGGAAATGTTCTTTCCGTCTGCGTCAAGCAACTTTGTATCCTTGCTGATGCCAAGTGAATTAGCTGGGTTTCCATAGATCTCCGTGGTACGTTCCACAATGAGGCGGGTTTCACCATCAGGCTGTGTGACCGTTTCTTTTACAACAGCTTCAAAGGATCTTTGCGACCATTTTGGCGACTGTGTAAACAGCCCAATTGCACAGACGGCTATGATAAGGATAATGCCGCCGAAAATGACAGTCTTTTTTCTCTTCATATCCGTACCTCACGCAACCTGGTGCTTCTTAAAGCCCAGCCTTGCAAGGGGCAGCATAACCGCAGTCAGGATTGCATACAGGATGGCCCGCATGGAAAGGGCGTCAAGAACAAGCCCGCCGATCTGGTAGGAAACATATTTACCAATTTCCGGCATGACAGAACGGTACGGCAGCAGGAACAAAGTCAGGTTGTATGCCCCGGTTGTTCCATTGGGGGAGAGGAACAGCGGAATAAAAAGCACGGGCACAAGTACGGCCAGCACAAGGTAAGGGCTTTTCATTTTGGCAGACAGCAGCAGCGTCAGCCCGATCATGGCAAGCAGTACCAGATAAATAACGCCCAGGTTGATCAGGGCTGCCTGCAGGAAGGTGAACGGGTATGGGATTGTGAGGCCAGCAACCTGTAAAGGCAGGTTCCATCCATCTGCCCCGAAAGCCGCAAGGGGCAGGCCGAAAGCGACGATAACATGCAGCGTAAATGCAAGGACGCCAAACAGCATAGATGATATTATTTTTGCTGTTACCAGCTTGGTCTTTCCATATTTGCCGGACAGGATGACGGCATCTGTGCCAGCCTGATATTCACCGGAAAAGACAGGCGCTATCACAATGCAGACAGCCAGCAGGGCGAACATCAGCAGTTCAAAGCTGCTCATGATGATTTCCCAGCCTTCGTGATATCCGTATTGCAGGGGCGTTTCCACCTTACTGCTCATTTGGCTCCAGTAATCTTTCTGCTGGGATGAAAGCTCTCTTGACGGTGTGTTCAGGAGCGATTCTACCTTTTCATTTCTTGCCTGATAAAAATTAGCTCCGTTTGCCAGATCCAGTTCGGGCAGTTTATTGAAACCGGAATTTTCGCCGGGAGAGTCATATGCAGAGGCAATCATGCTAAGCTGTTTTTCCCTGGGAGCCACAAAATGCCAGTATGCGTCGCCGATCAGGAACTTTTCGCTTCCGTCATAACCTACATTGTCGGGATTCTCAAAGAGCTTTTGATATTCTGTGATTGTTTTTTCTACATATTCGTCAGTAATCGGTACAGATATATTCTTATACTGGTCTTTTGTATAAGCAATGCCCTCAGACCCTTTGATTACGCCATTCTGGTTATAGGTCTGGTACTGCAGGATGGGCAGCCCGAACAGGAATGCCGTTAATAACAGGCTGACCGCCATGACAATAATGGTGGATTTTTTTCGCAGGATTTTTAAGAATTCATATTTAATCAGCATAATCATCGCTCCTCTCGCTCTGTGCATCTTCTCCGAAATGATACAGGAACAGATCTTCTAAGCTTGGCTCTACAGTAACTGCATCTGCGGTCGGCGCTGTATCGCTTACAATACGCAGCCGGACCATATTGTTTTCGTGGTGCAGGTTTACAACAGAAAAATCCCGACTGTATTTTGGGACTTCCCGGTTATCAATCAAGATCTCCCAGACTTTCCCTTTGATATGGTCTGTAACTGTGTCCATGGGTTCACCAAGCAGGAATTGCCCGCTTTTCATCATCAAAATGTAGTCGGCGATATAGGAAACGTCCGATACGATGTGCGTGGACAGGATAACAATTTTCTCTTTTGCAAAATCGGATATGAGGTTGCGGAAACGGACCCGCTCTTTGGGATCAAGCCCGGCAGTGGGTTCATCCAGTATCAGAACCTGGGGATGGTTCAGCTCCGCCTGGGCGATTCCCAGCCGCTGCTTCATACCGCCGGAATAGGATTTGACTTTTTTGTTTGCTACATCCTGCAGGTTTACCATATGAAGCAGATGTTCCGTCCTTTGTTTCGCCGTTTTGGTGTCAAGTCCTTTTACCGCTGCCATATACAGCATAAATTCACGGGCGGTAAAATCTGGATAAAAGCCGAAATCCTGCGGCATGTATCCCAGGCGGGAGTAGTACCGCTCCCCCAGTTCCTCAATGCTTTTTCCGTTTAAGCGGATACTGCCGGAAGAGGGCTTTAAAACGCCGCATATCATCCTCATAAGTGTTGTTTTACCAGCGCCGTTTGCCCCCAGCAGTCCGTATACGCCGGGTGAAAGGCTTGCATTCACATGATTCACAGCACATTTTGTTCCGTACTGCTTACATAAATTTTTTAATTGTAACTGCATAGAATAATCCTCCTGATATATTTTACATAGGCATAAAAAATAAGGTGGCCTATGCTTAATAGCATAAACCACCTATCTTAGTCTGGACTTTTCCCTATCTTAACTTCATCTTAATTTGCAGCTTCTCCATTTTTACATGGAACATGGATGATAAATTCTGTTCCAATACCCAGCTGGCTTTTTACTGTGATTTCACCGCCGTGAAGCGTTACAATTTGGTTTGCTATGGCAAGCCCCAGTCCGCTGCCTTCCGGCTTTTCTTTTGTATTTGTCCCTCGGTAATAACGCTCAAACAGCTTTGATTGTTCTGATTCGCTCAGTCCATTTCCGTTATCACGGACAGACAGCAGAATACTGCCATTTTTGTCTGTGTCAAGTGTAACGCTTACTGTTGTCTCAGCAGGGTTATGTGTGAGGGCGTTCAGAATCAGATTCGTAACGGCGCGCCGAAATAGAGCAGAATCAATATCGGCATACAACTCCGGCACACTACTTTCAAATGCAATATCCCGGTCTGAAAAAGCAGGATCATTGACAATATCAATTACCCATTCTTTGACACAGCGTGTAATACGAATTTTTTGAGGATTGTACGGTATAGCACCGGAATCAAGCTGATAGGTCAGCTTCAAATCATTGATCAGGTTTTCGGTATAGTTAATATTCTTCAGGATGATAGAGCCATATTCCTGTACGGTCTGTTTCTCCTTATCCGAACTATCGGTCAGCAGTTCAGCATAGCCCTTGATGGGGGAAAGGGGCGTTTTCAGGTCATGGGTAATATTTGCAATCCATTCCCGGCGCGTTGTTTCTGTTTCCTGGCTTATTTGGTCGGCGCGGTGTATGTCCCTGTCCATTTTGTTCAGGGCGCTGTAGATTTCGCCAAACATCCCGTTTTCCTGTAATGGCTGATAGGTACGGAGAGAGATATTTTTGATGCCCTTTGTAATGCCTGACAATTTCCGTGAGAGCCAGAAACCGTAAATAAGAACGACAATAATAAGGGCGCTTAAAACAGCAAGAATAATGATTCTTGCTACTGGGGAGAGCCTTGCAACTCTGTCGCCGTTGTAATGCAGCATATACTTTCCTATATCATAAGGAAATCCGATACAATAGCTGCAGGATTCTTCGGAGTCCTCCAGACTGTTTACAAATACCGTATATCCGTTTTGATAGTCACTGGAGCTAAGAGCCAGCAGTTCGGAAGCGGAATATTTTTCAGGGTAGCCGACAGGTTTGTTATAGGAAAAAATCTCCTGCCCAGATTCATCCAAAAACTGAATCCACAGGCCATATTCGTCCAGTCGGTCAAGACCGATCTGTTCTATAGAGAGTTCTCCGCCCTCATAGGTTGTCCAGGAAGAAAAATTGTTTGTAAAGGTCTGCGGCCAATGGGCGAGGCTCATTCCTTCCGGTTCCGGGATGGAGAACATATAATAGAACAGGCCGATTGCCGTGACAATACCGACCAATAATGTAATGGAAAGGAGCAGAACCATCCGAAAGAAAGGGTTGAAATTCTTTTTACTTTTCATAAGGATTTACCAGCTTATAGCCTAAGCCTTTCATTGTGATAAGATACCTGGGTGCGGTAGGATCGGTTTCCATTTTCTCTCGCAGGTGCCGGATATGGACCATGACCGTATTATCGCAGCCAAAGCTGTCCTCGTTCCAGACCGCTTCATATAAGCGCTCGCGGCTGATTACCCGTCCTTTATTTTCCGCTAAGTATTGTAATATCTCAAACTCTCTGGCAGTCAGTTCCAGATCCCGGCCGTCTTTGAGCGCCCTACAGCCATCTGTATCAATCGTCAAGGCTCCGATTTCTATTGTCTGGCTGACGCAGGGGCTTTGCCTGTATTCCATGCGGCGCAGCTGCGCTTTCACCCTGTAAGCAATTTCCTTGGGGCTGAAAGGCTTGGTAACATAATCGTCGCCGCCGACAGCCAGGCCAAGGATTTTATCCAATTCATCATTTTTGGAGGAAAGGAACAGGATGGGGCAATGGGAAAACTGCCGGATCTGCCTGCACACTTCGTAGCCGTCAATATCCGGCAGCATAACATCTAAGATTATTATGTCCGGCTGTATTTTTTTGCAGGCATTTACCGCCTTCATGCCTGTATCGATTTTTATGACAGTAGGAAAACCCTCAATACGTAAAGCCTTTTCGAGCAGATCCAGAATATCCGGTTCATCGTCCACAGCCATAATTTTGTATTCATTCATTGCAAGTAATCTCCTTTGGTCTGTTTTCTTGGTTTTTTACACTTTTAAATCTTCCGTCAGCAGGCTTTTCTGCGCTTTTTGGAATCAGCCAGGTGTTCCCCATTTTGACGGCTCCGTCGATCCGTCTGGCATTGCAATACTGTAATACACGCCTGGCCGATATTCCCCATATGCTGGCGGCTTCTTTGGTTGTCATGTAGTCCATACCTTGCCTCCGAAGTAAATATGATATATTTATTATACTTCGTTTGTCCGAAGAATACAAGTGGATTATAAAAAACTGATACCCGCATCAAATTGTGGAGAAAACAAGAAATGATGTATATCTTGCATTTCACTGAAAAATCTGCTATACTATCCATATCAGTTTCAGTAATTGCTTCACAGCGATTATAGTTTTCCGGTTACACAGTGTCTGAGAGTTTTACTTTCAGGCACTTTTTTTCTTTATAGGAAATTCCGACCTTTTAAGACACAAAGAAAAACATATGTTTGCCAAACATATGCTAGATGGATATGTGTTTAAGGTATACAGAATAGACGGTCAGGGATTTAGAAGATATAAAAACCTTCTTCACCAAAATCGTCTTCAAAAGGGTCCTCTTCATTTAAGAAATAATCCATATCAAGAAGATCATCCCCGCGCATACGGCGCATGTCCTCGGATGTCATGCCTTCTGGTGGATTATTCATATATTTTTTGCGTAGTTTCTCTGTGTTTGGATTCATAGGTACCGCCTCCTTTGAAAGGAGTATACCATAGGAACGGGATTTGGGGAAGTCAGGCGGACGACCTTCTTCCACGAGAGCGGGACATGACTTTCTCGTACATTTCTTCCAGAGAAACACGTTTATGGTTAAAGTAAAGTTCTAAAAACAGCATGGTCGTGCCACATTCACAAGTTAAGGGGTCATAACCAAAAGAAAAAAGGACAGCGGTACGCCATTGGTTAAAACTTCTGTAAATAGAATGTTTTTCACGGGAGATGACTCTGTGGAGTTTTTTGTCAATCTCCCGGTGCCTTGCATAAATGCCGCCATAACGGATTATTTTGTAATACTTTTCAGGGATATGGCGGATGAGGCGTTCAATGAATTCCATAACAGGAAGAGTTTCTTCCACACAGGCATTATCTTCGTGCCGGTTATAATGGAACGAGACAAAGTCGCCATCGTACTGGTCAATCCGGGAAGTGGCGATCACGGGCCGCCCAAGATAACGCCCGATTGAAGTGCTATACTAAAGTTGTAACAGAAGTGGCTAATGAGATATAATCAAAATAACAAGAAACGAGGTACTCATTATGTCACAAAACTACACTCCCGAATTTAAGAGGAAGATTGTCCGCCTTCATGAGGAAGAGGGACGAACCTACAAAAGCATCACCGCTGAGTATGGCGTATCCAAGGCCAGCATCTCCAAGTGGTGCAGCGAATTCAACAAAGAATGCCAGATGAAAGCCCAAGCCAATCCAGACGCTCCAAATGAAATGGAACTCATGAAGGAGAATCTCCGTTTGAGAAAGGAACTAGAAGAGGCGAGAAAGGAGAATCTCTTTCTAAAAAAAGCAGCGGCATTCTTTGCGAAGGAAATCGATTAGAGGCTTATCGGTTTATCGAACAACACCATAAAGAATTCGGCGTCCGTTGGCTGTTGCAGCGGCTGGGGATCTGCCCGAATGCCTACTATAACTACCGGAAACACCGGAAGGCGGATTATTATGCCCAAAAAGAGAAAGTCAAGGAACAGATTGAAGAGATCTACCACAGCCACAATGGAGTAGACGGGTACCGCAGTATGACTGTCTATCTGGAGCGCAGGGGGTACAGCTATAGCCAGACAACAATCCATAAATATATGAACGGGGAATTGGGTCTGCATTCCATCGTTCGCCCAAAGAGGCCGGGGACAAAGCCAGGGAAGCCCCATAAAGTATTCGATAACAAATTGAATCAGGATTTCCATGCAGACAAGCCGAACCAGAAATGGTGTACGGATTTCACATACCTGTTCCTACGGAACGGAGATGTACGGTACAATTGCGCCATCATAGATCTCTATGGCAAATAAATAGTACTTTAATCATCTTTTTATATCTCCATTTAAGTCCAGTATTTCTTCTCAAACGCTTGATATTTCAGGGTTTTCCGACTTTTGAGTTTTCCTTTATTTTCAAGGTATCTTCTCAAATCTTCTCGTATTTTCTTATGTTTTTCCCTGCAATCTTGGTAAATCCGTTGGTAAAGCAAGCGTCCTTACCAACGGGCTTTTTTAACTATTCGCTATCCGATATACTTCTTCCTTTGCATCATCAAAATTCACATGGGTGTAAGTGTTCAAGGTTACACTGATGTCTGCGTGACCCATGATATACTGCAAGGTTTTCGGATTCATCCCGGATTTTGCCATATTAGAGCAAAAGGTGTGCCTGCATACATGAGGGGTAACTTTCGGCATCTGGATACGGTAAATCCTGTTGTATTTCTGAATGATATGCTCCAGATACTTTTCCCAGTGAAGGGCAACCATCGGCATATCGTTTTTATCCAGAAACAAAAATCCTGCATATCCTTCCACCATCGGTTCAACTTTTGGTGTCTTGCGGTTGGCAATGATTCTGCGAAAACACGCTGCGACAGCTTCCGTCATCGGCACATAGCGGATGCCTTTGTCAGTTTTTGGTTCTTCAATTACATACTGCATCTGTGCAGTACGCTGTAACTGATGGTCTACCTTGATACGCATTTCTCCAAACTCGATTTCTGAAACCGTCAGTCCACAGAACTCTGAGATACGAAGCCCTGTGTGAAAAAGAATATAGATTGCATCATAGTATCTGCTAAAATGTTTATCTTCCTGAATAAACTTCAGCAAATCTCTCTGCTGCTTTCGGGTAATCGCTTCTCTGGTAACAGAATCATTGACAATGACGGATGCAAGCTCAAATTCAAATGGATTTTTACGAAGCAAATCATCGTCTACCGCCATCTGAAATGCTGGTCTGAGGACTCCCCGGATAGAATGAATAGAACTGTATCCCCGTCCATCAATCTGTTGGAGCTTAATCAACCATGCCTTTGCGTCTGACAAACGCACCTTATCAATTCGCAGATTCCCAAAACTCTCTTTTTTCAGCATATTGATGACCGTTTTATATCCGGCAACCGTATTGTGACGAACTCCTGTTTTCAATGAAACATACTTTTCTACCAGTTCCAAAACAGTATAGTTGCCACCGTTTGTTACGATACGGTCAAACAAATTCGCTTCAATCTGTTTTTCTTTCTCACGAAGGGAAGGCTCCCGCTTCTTCCCCTTTGGCATTGGGTCATTCTTGTCTAAACGCCAACTGTATACATTTTTCTCTTTTCCGTCCTCATCAATATAGCGGAACCGATACCTCCCATCTTTACGCTGGTACTCGCCCTCTCGCAAAATCCGATTACGGTTATCTCGTCTTTTCTCACTCATCGTGAACTCTCCTTTCAAAAAAAGAGAGCCAGACTTGCACTCTTATCATAGCACAAATCCAGCTCTCCGCATAGTTATATCATGTGAAATCGGTAAATCTGTCAGCTCTGTTTACACAGCAGTAGCCTGATCCAGATACCTCTCAAATTTCTCACGCTTAATGAGGGCACGATTGCCGTTCATCACATAAAAATCCTCATTGGGATGTGTGTCAATAAGCGTTCTCAATTTTCCTTCGCCGATATGATAATATCTGGCTGCTTCCTCAATGGTAAGCGTATATCTACGCCACACCGGAATATCCGAGTAATTTTTTCCTTCAATATTCATCTTATTATTCGCCATAGGCAGTTATCCTCCATAACTATCGTTGTCGCAGCATTCGCCAAATGGATACGCAAGCGTATCCGCTTGGCTCATCGCCTGCGCACATGAAAATAGCCAGACAGAGGGTGTCGGCAACGAAGTCCGGCAACGGGCTTCAAAAGACCTTGCAAACAATCTCAATCTGGCGATGGTTACTATTTATACTTTTCTTTTATTTTTCTGTTGTTTTGGTTGTTATAAGGGAGAAAAGCCCGGAAATAAGGGGTTTTCCCCGGCAACCGGCTCGGCAACGGGATAGCAACAGGGGGTGCAACGGGCTGTCATTTTCAGAATGGAAGCTCCATCTGTTCTGTGACCTCCACAAAACCGTCCATCGTTTTTTCAGACGGGTTGCCGGAGTCCGTTGCCGGGTTTTCACGCTCCCAGCCCTTTTGTCTGCCGTATTCGGAAAACATTCTTGGATTCGGGAAGTACCGCCAGCCGGAAATGCACTGGTTCATTATCTCGTTGATTTCCCGGATTTCCCATTGCTTCGGTTCGTCAAAGGCATGGTTCAAGGCTTCCTTGTAGAGCTGCTTGGAACAGACCATGCTCCCGGTGTACTTATCAAGATACGCCTGTATCATCCCGGCTTTGGTGTCCTCCGGCATAAAATCCCGCTGGTGTTCTTTGAGATACCGCTGCATGGCGGGGCTGAAAGCCAGCTTGAACCTGCCGCTTCGGTAAATCTCCATCGCTTCCGCCCACATCTGCTCGATATAGGCTCTGGAAGCAGCTTCGTCCTCCAAAATGTGAACCTCGGCTTGCTCCGGGTACACCATGACGGGGATAAAGCGGCGGTTGCCGGAACGGTCAAGGGGCAGGAAGTCAAGGGCATTGGAAGTGCCGCCAAACACGCACTGACGGGGGCGGTCTGCCGGATGGGTTTCATAGGGTATCTTGTAAACCTCTTTCTGTCGGCTTAAAAATGACTTGATTTCCTCAATGCTCTTGGCATTGGCGGTTGCCATCATTTCCGACATTTCGATAATCCAGTGACCTTGCAGCTTGCGGTACACATTGTCATCGTCCAGCTTCCGCAAATCATCGGAGAACCACTCGTCCCGGACTGCCAGCAGACGGAAGAAAGTGGACTTGCCAGCCCCCTGACCGCCTACCAGACAGAGCATGATTTCAAATTTGCACCCCGGCTGAAAGGCTCGTGAGATTGCACCCAGCAGGAACAGCTTCAACGCTTCATAGGTGTAATCGTCTGCGTCAGCCCCCAGAAAGTGTCGTAGGCAGAAACGGATTCGTTCTGTCCCGTCCCACACAAGGGTATTGAGATAGTCCCGGATGGGATGGTACTTGTTTTCATTCGCCACAATCCCGATGGCATTATCAATCTTTTTCTCATTGGTAAGCCCATAGGTTTCTTCCAGATAAAGAAGCAGATACTTCATGTCCGTATCGTTCAGGGCGGTGCTTTCTCTGTGAAAACCGATGGGCTTTATGATGTCCTTGCGGTCGGTCAGGATGTTGTATGCGATAGCCCCGGAAAGCAGAGGGTCACGCTGGAATACGGTCAGGCAGTTCCGTATGCTCTGACGGACACCGCCTTTCTCGGTGGTTTCCAGCCCCGCCTTGATTTCCTCAATGCTCTGGGACGGCTGCATGGCGTTCATGGTGTTTTTTAGTTCTTGCTGCGTCTGCGGCTGCAAGCTCTGCCATTCGCTGTTCAAGCTGTATCACATCCTTTCCGTAGTCCGTAATCAAAGCCGCTTTTTCCTCTGTCTCCCCGAACAGCAATATATCCAGCAGATATTCCACTTGGTCTTGCTTCTGTAAGGCTTCCACAAACCGGGGATGAAAGGCTTCCTCCGGGGAGTGCGGGGCGTAGTCCGTTCTCCATGCCATAAGCAAGTGAAGATAATCGGCAAGGATACGGAAACATCGGTTCTTTGCCTCCTGAAACTGTTCCTCCGGGGATTTCTGCCGGGGCTTGGGCTTTTTTGCCTTTCCCGGCGGCTTCCAGTCCTCATAGGAAAGCCCAAAGTCCTGTGCCAGTTGTACGGCGGCTTCTTTCTTTCCCAGCCCATACAGGGCGGCGGTAAAATCAATCACATCCCCATCTGCACCGCAGCCGAAGCAGTGGTAACGCTGATCCAGCTTCATACTTGGGGTTTTATCGTGATGGAACGGGCAGCAAGCCATCCCGTTCCGACCTACATGGATTCCATAATGCTCCGCAGCCTGTCTTGTTGTGACGGACTGCTTCACAGCTTCAAATACATTCAAATCTATCCCTCCTTGAAAATAAGAAAAGCACCTGACATTCTCTGATTGAAAATGGCAAGTGCCTGTTAAAGTTCCATATCCTGTTGTTTGTGTTTCTTCTGTGCCGGGGCGGTTCTTTGTGCTTTTTTCTCGTCCGCCTTATCCTGCAAGACTTCTTTGATGGGCTGCTTCTTGGGCGGCTCTTTGCTTTCCTCTGTGCCGGGTGTGGCTTTCCGTACCCAGTAGCGGATGTCTCGCAGCTTTTTCAAATCAGCCTGCACCTCGGTCAGCGGTACTTCCTGCTCTGCGATTTCTTCCAGAAGCGTTTCCTGCTCCTGTTGCAGTTCCTTTTGGGTGCTGTCCTTATCATCCGGGTACTTGGCAAAGTAGGTGGCGGCTTTCTCATACCGGGCAACCTCCGGGTGTTCCTGTTTGAATTTCTCCTTTGTTTTCTTAAAAAACATCTTCCGGTACTTCTCATAAACAGGCTTACATTCCTTGCAGTCTGTCCGGCTGGAAAGAATCCCGTCAATCACTTTGCTTCGGGCTTCCTTTGGCTTCATCTGATTGCGGTAATCTGCGGCTGATTTCCCGGAAGATTCCAGAAATGCTTCTAAGTCCTCCACAGTGGAAAGCCCCTTTTGCCGGAGATAGGACAGGGCTTCGCTGACTGCCTTTAAGTCCTGTGAAGTCCCCCGGTTCTGTCCAGCCCTTGTCCAGTCCTTCCGTTCTTCCTTGCGTATCTCCATATACTTCATCAGCAGATTGGGAAGAAGTGTCGCTTCCTCCGCCGCTTTTTGTGCAAGCAGCTCTTTCCGTTTTTCGCCCAGCTCGGTAATCCAGCCTTTGAGGTTTTGGATAAGCTGCCGGATGGACTTCATCAGACTGTTGGCGGCTCTGATTTCCCGGTTCAGGTTGCCGATATTCGTCTGGATACCACGCTTTTCCATCTGCCGGACAGCAGCCCCCTCATGGACAGTAGGGACAACATCAAGCCCCTGTCTGGCATAGGAACGCAAGTCCACACGCTCCGGGCGGTCATTGGCTTCCAGATAGCGGTTCTGGATGACCTCCCATTCATGCCGCCAGATTTCACAATACTTCTGGTCGTTCCAGTCAACCGTATCTTCTTTATGGCTTTTCCACCTGCCGGACGGCAGCTTTATCCGTTCCCCGTTTTCATCAAGGTCATAAACCTTGCGGCTCTTGGGAAGCCATTTTCCATGTTCGTCCATTGCCCTCATAGTGAGCAGGACATGGGCGTGGGGATTATGTCCCGGCGGATGGGGGTCATGGATAGCAAAATCAGCAATCATGCCTTTGGAAACAAACTGCTTCTGGCAAAACTCCCGGACAAGGACAGCGTACTGGTCTGGCGGTATTTCTCTGGGGATGGTAAGCACCCACCGCCTTGCAAGCTGGGAGTTCCATTGCTTCTCCACCGCTTCGGCGGCGTTCCATAAGGTATTGCGGTCTGCATATTCCTGTGGGGCATTTGCCGGGAGCAGGATTTCATTGTGGACGATACCACGCTTTTCTGGGTAGTGCTTCACTTGCTGGTCGTATTCACAGAACAGCTTTTCGCCACTCTGGTAAGCAGCGGCGGCAACCGCAGACTGTCGCTGGCTGCGCTGAACAATCGTGATTTCGTTGTGTGGACAGGGCATTTCGTGTCCCTCCTTTCGGTAATTGGTGGATGGGGTGGCGTTTTACCACCTCATTTGGGGCAGAGGGCAGAAAAAAAGCAGGAGACCTTTTCAGATTTCCTGCTCGGTGTGCCGCTGTGTGGGCGGCGGGTATTTAGTTGTAAAAGTTCGGGGCAAGTTGACCCGATGTATAAGAAATAATAAACCAGAAGTTTACAAGCTAAATTTGTTACAACAAAAATGTAAATACTCTTTAACCGATATTTCTTTGCTATTCAAAATTCCAATAGCAACAAATATAACTTCTGCAACTGTAAGATAGCAGTCTTTCAAATCAAAAATAAAAAGGGTAGGTATCTGCAAAAAATCTAAACTTCCACCCCAAAACAGCTTATCAATCAAGCTACATAAACATCCCGATATGCCACAAATCATTATTATTTTTACCCAAAAACTTATATGTGCTCTTTTTGCCTGATATAGCATATATCCTGAAAAAAAGAGGAACAAAACAAACACATTCAATAAAATGGTAACAAACGGACTTGATAATAATTCGAAGAAATTTCCAGCATAAGATAAACGAGTATTTAGTTCTGGATTAAATCTTAAAACTTTGGCTATTATATCAAATTCGCATTTCATAAATACTTTTGAAATTACTATTTTAACCGTCTGGTCAATTAAAACCAATAATGCCACAGGTATAATAAACGGCTTAAACTTTTCCATCAGTAACACTTCCTCTCAAATTATTATTTTATTATTTCTTCTTTTTCGATTTAGGGGTAGGCAATTCCTCATACATAGCATTAAACAATCCTGTCAAAAACTCTTTATTATCAACTTCATCTACCAACAACATTTCTTTTGCTCCCTCGTAAGGTAACTCATACGAAATCGTTGGCATATAACTTATTGCTGATTTTACTGGTTTAACAAGTAATCTATCATCATAGATACCGCCTACAATCTTACCACG
The DNA here is from genome assembly GCA_910576335.1 of Lachnospiraceae bacterium. Lineage (GTDB taxonomy): Bacteria > Bacillota > Clostridia > Lachnospirales > Lachnospiraceae > CAPEBR01. The sequence goes on along the minus strand of CAJTIU010000031.1, from coordinate 531 downwards.
ATAATAAATGACAAATTCGCCCATCATAGCTCGATAGGTAATTTCATTCAAGCCAGATAACTGACCTAAAATAAATTCTAAATATTCTTTGCTGGATGCCATAACTTTACCTCAATTTCTAAATTTATTACTGACTTCATTATACTTTATTGCTTATCGAAAAGATAGCATATTTTATGAAACTTGTCGGCTGGGAACAGCTTGCATTGCAAGGTGTCCCCAGATGGCAAGTCCACAAAAGGGTAGCTGGCGGCAGCCAGCGCAGGGGAAGCGTAGCGTCCCCTGTTTGATTTGGAGCAGACCTTGACTGCGGAAAATCACAGCCCTCCGGCGAGGAGCCTTCGGAGAACGCAATGCACCAACCTCTGGGTGGTGTATAATTGCGCCCTATCCGAGTTCTTGGATAGGGCGCATTATCCGAGATAATCAATTATCCGAGGAAACTCTCAAAACCGCCAGCATAAAAGGCTTTCAGAGAAGTTGCCTCGGATAATGTAAGAACTATTTCAGGAAGTCAGGGAGCTGATGCTC
>CAJTIU010000030.1 GCA_910576335.1 Lachnospiraceae bacterium | reverse complement strand
AGGTGGAACCTCTTCATAAACTTTGTGGCAAAATCAGAAACGCTGTTCCCATTATCGGTTGTCTGTGGTATACTTGACATGGCATAGATCTCCTTGTTGTGTAGTTGTTTTTTGGCAATTCAATTATACCACAGGAAAGAGGTTTGTGCCTTTTTTATTGGCTAAAGTATTGATTTTTCAAGGTTCAACACACCATACGGTGTGGGAAGTTTGAGTAAATTATTATATCTTGTCAGAACCGGCGATGTATTCATAACCCGCATGATCTCTGTTATATTCCCCTTTAATGCCAGATTTACATCTTCCTCAAGCTGCGTATATTCCCCGGTCAGCTCAAGTCCCAGACACTGAAGGAAATCCGCATATATGCTGCCTCCAAAAAAGCTGTCTCTGCTGAATCTGCGCACTAATATATTTTCCTTGCCAAAAAAACCTGAGATCCGGCTGAGATTTGCGGCATAATCAAGCATCGCTTTCCGTTTGACAGGTGCATTTTTAAAGTGATGCTCCCATGTTTCCACAGTCGTACCTTCCTTCACAAACTGGTTCCAGCGTGAGCTAAGATATTCATCCTGTCGCCTGAGGTATACAATAATCTTAACCATGTATCCGTACTTTTCGGCATCTTCCTTTAAAACACTCCACAGGTCTTTATGGGAACTGTTGCTGGAAAGCCAGAGACTCTCGTCAGACATCACTACCTTCTCGTACTCCCCAAAGCACCGGTGCATCTCCTCCATACCCTGGTGAAATAGCCTCTCTTCTTCCTGCAGGTTACGATTCCCCTCTTCATCATAAACCTTTCCAATTAGAAAATGGGCATTGCGGCTTTCCCTTACAACCGGATATTTGTATAGGGACTTTGGAAAGCAGTATCCCTTTTTCTCCAGAACCTCCCTGTTCTTTGCACAGAACTCCTGGATAGAGGAGGTTGCAGTCTTGGCTGTCCCGATGTGTAAAAATAATGTTTTCATTTGTCTAATTCTTCCTTTCCTCTGCAAGGCTTTCCAGCTTTTTAAGAATGATGTCCACACACTCTTCCATACTGTTCTTGCTCGTATCAACCGTAATTTCCGGATTCTCCGGCTTTTCATAAGGACTGGAAATGCCGGTAAAATGCGCAAGTTCTCCTCTTCTTGCCGCCGCATACAACCCTTTCGGATCGCGCCTCTCGCAATCCTCAAGAGGAGTGCTTACATATACTTCTATAAAATCCCCTCCGATAATCTCCCTTGCCTGCCGTCTGTCACGGACAAACGGAGAGATGAAAGAAGTAAGAACAATTAGCCCTGCGTCGTTCATAAGCTTCGCCACCTCTGCAATCCGGCGTATGTTCTCAATCCGGTCTGCCTCCTTAAAGCCCAGGTTCTTATTCAGCCCCAGCCGGATATTATCACCGTCCAGGAGCATCGTATGCCTGCCATTTGCAGTAAGGCGTTTCTCAAGTTCATTCGCAATGGTGGATTTCCCAGCTCCCGATAACCCGGTAAACCAGATAGTCCTTGCCTTCTGCCCCATCTGTCTTTCACGGAACTGCTTCGTAATATCCATGGTGTGCCATGTAAGGTCTGTACCGCGGCTTACGGATTCCCTGATCACCCCGCACGCCGACGTGGCGTGAGTAATCCTGTCGATCAGAATCAGGGAGCCAAGTGCATTATTATTGTCGAATGTGTCAAATACCAGCCTGGAGCCTGTTACAATCTCACACAGTGCAATCTCATTTTTATAAATCATATCTGCATAGACTTCTTTTCCGGTATTCACATCAATCTTATATTTTATATTCATTACCGTGGCAGGGACTGACTGCGTCCCCAGCTTCAGAATATAATTCTTTCCTGCCACAAGCTTTATATCATCCATCCAGAGAAGATCCGCGTTAAAGATGGAATTCACAACAGCTCCTGAATTCTTCGTCAGGATGCATCCCCTTGACACATCCACTTCTGAGTCAAGGCAGATGGTCACCGCATGGCCTGCCGTACTCCTCTCTACACGCCGGTCCCCTTCATAAATATCCGCAACCAGCGCCTTCTCCCGGCTTGGAAGCACCGTGATCTCATCACCCACTGCAGCCTCACCGCTTTCAATCTGCCCCTGGAAACCCCGGAATGTAAGATCCGGCCGGCACACGCGCTGCACCGGCATGGTAAATCCTGCATCTGAAGGATCCTCGGACACATCAATCTGCTCCAGATATGATAACAGCTGCGGGCCATGATACCATGGCATGCGAAGGCTCTTCCTGGTAATATTATCCCCTTCTGTTGCAGAAACCGGAATTAACACGGCTGACTTATAATTGAACTCAGCAAGGAGTACTTTAATATCCCTCTGAATCTTTTTAAAAATATCCTCCCTGTAATTTACCAGATCCATCTTATTGACTGCAAATACAAAGTGTCTGATTCCCATAAGTGAACAGATACGTGTATGGCGTCTTGTCTGGGTGAGCACCCCCTGGCTTGCATCTACAAGAATCACCGCCAGATCTGCAAAGGATGCCCCTACCGCCATATTCCGTGTATACTCCTCATGCCCGGGAGTGTCTGCTGCAATAAAGGAGCGGTTTTCTGTCGTAAAGTACCGGTATGCCACATCAATGGTAATTCCCTGCTCCCGTTCCGCCATAAGTCCGTCTAGCAGAAGGCTGTAATCAAGTGCGCCTCCTCTTGATCCCACCTTTGAGTCCAGTACAAGGGCCTGCTCCTGATCCGTAAATAAAAGTTTGGCGTCATATAGTATGTGCCCAATCAGCGTAGATTTTCCGTCATCCACACTTCCGCAGGTAATGAATTTCAACAAAGCATCCATCTAAAAATACCCCTCCCTCTTTCTCTTTTCCATACTGGCCGCCCCGCCGTCCTTGTCAATCACACGGCTGGTACGTTCAGAGGATACTGCACTTAACGTCTCCCTGATGATTCCGTCCAGGGTATCCGCCTCTGATTCTACGCCTCCTGAAAGCGGATAGCATCCAAGAGTGCGGAAACGGACCTTTTTTATAACCGGCTCCTCACCTTCCTTCAGACGCATCCTGTCATCATCAACCATAATCAGATTGCCTTCCCGTTCCACAACTGGTCTCGGGGCAGCAAAATACAGCGGAACAATCTCTATATTCTCCCGCTTAATATACTGCCAGATATCCTTCTCTGTCCAGTTGGAGATCGGAAATACCCGTATACTTTCCCCTTTATAAATCTCCGTATTAAAAAGCTTCCACATCTCGGGACGCTGGTTCTTGGGATCCCATGCCTGCTCAAAATTGCGAAAGGAAAAAATCCGTTCCTTTGCACGGCTCTTCTCCTCGTCCCTTCTTCCACCGCCGAAAGCTGCTGTAAAACCATATTGATTCAGCGCCTGCTTCAGCGCCTGTGTCTTCATAATGTCCGTGTATGCTGATCCGTGGTCAAAAGGATTAATTCCCTGGGCAAGCCCTTCCTTATTGATATATTCCAGCATCTCAATTCCATATTTCTCACTGACCTTATCTCGGAAGCTGATCATCTCCTGAAACTTCCAGGTTGTATTCACATGCAAAAATGGAAATGGTGGTTTCTCCGGATAGAATGCCTTCAGAGCTAAATGCAGCATCACAGAGGAATCCTTCCCGATGGAGTACAGCATCACCGGCTTCTCACACTGAGCCGCCACTTCTCTCATAATATAAATCGCTTCTGCTTCCAGTTCATCTAAATGATTCATGTTCTCTCCTTTGTTTATAACAATCATTCAGACAGGCCGCCCTGTCTGAATGATTGCTCTATTTACCTATTATACCCGGCAAAATATCTATTTTATGTCATCTTAAAAAAGATTCCTTGAAAAAAGCTTGAAAAAAGAGTCGAATTCAGAAAAGGTTGTCAGTATATACCTTCACCTTTTCTGATCTAAAACTATATTGGCAATCCGGCTCCACGATATACGGCTTACATCCGCTTTAAGAGTTCTTTCCTGTCTGATGCTTTCTGTAAGCTCCTTTGCCAGACGCTTCTCGAATTCCGGAAGACTATCCTGGACCGGCTCGTCTGTATTTTTCATATCCGGCAGTCTGACATACCGGATATCTGCTTCTGGAGCGACTTCCAGCATCCACTCCCGGATCCCCGGAAGGTCTGTCATTACCACCCGGTTCCCGCAGGCAAGAGCCTCAATTGCTGTAAGGGGAATCCCCTCAAAAAAAGAGGGAAGCACAAATATGTCACACTGATTATATATTCTTGAAAGAGCCGGCTGGGACAGCCTGCCTAAAAACTCCACCCGGTAAGGACACTTTTCTGCCAGTTCCGTAATCTTCTCATACTCCGTGTCATTGCCTGTGCTTCCTGCAAGATACAGCTCCAGAGACTCTTTTCTGCAGCACAAAAGCGAGAGACTTCGAAGGAGACTTACCACTCCCTTTTTCTCCGCGATCTTTCCTGCAAACACCAGGCGCGTAATCCCGTCATACGGCTTCTTTCCTGTCTCCCGGAATATCGTACTGTTATATCCCATTCCTGCCCTCGTCAGCTTCTCCAGGCTTACCCCGTAAATATCCCTCACGCCTTCCTCCTGGGCCTTCTGGGGAACAAAGATATGGTCAAGCCGCCTGATCTGCTCTCTGATAAATCCCCGTTCCAGGTCTGTCTTTCCCATCTGTCTTAAATCCGTATTGTGGCAGAACCCGAAAACCTGATATTCTAGAAAACGCTCTCTGACTGCCGCGGTCAGCAGATACAGGTGGTGGCACAGAATCAGATCCGGCTCCAGGTCTTCCACTGCACGCTCAGTCACCACAAGAAATTCCTGTAAAAACCGTTTCACCATTTCAGGCGTCATATCACAATACCTGGTACTCGGATACGGCATCTCATCTGACATCCCGGCAATCGGAAAAGGCAGGCTCTCACTGCAGAAATAAACGGGGTAAAAAGATACCCCGTCCGGAAATTCCGCCTGATCCTCCTGATAGATTCCGGCAACAACCGCCTGTTCATGCCCTCTAAGCGCAAATTCCTTTACAAGCTCCGTCAGATAGACTCCGCTCCCGGTACTGTCCGGCTTCTGCGCTGTAATGCTTAAAATCCTCATCTTGCTTTTACAACCCTTTCATAAACCGTAAAATAGTATTCCAGATCAAAACACGTCTGTTCATCGCTGATCTTCGTCATTTTCCATTCCTTGTCTGCATCTAAATCTGGAAAATACGTGTCTGCGTCAAAGGCATGGCCGATCCTGGTAACGTATGCCCTCTCACACAAAGGAAGCATGGCACGGTAGATGCTTTCACCGCCAATCACGTAGATTTCACCGCCATATTTTTCCGCCTCGCGAAGTGCTTCTTCTATACTATGGACAATCACCGCCCCCTTTACCTTGTAATCCGGATTTTTCGTAATGACAATATTCACCCGGTTCTTAAGAGGCTGCCCCTGGGGAAAGCTCTCCAGTGTCTTTCTGCCCATAATAACAACATTTCCCTTTGTAGTCTCCCGGAAAAACTTCATATCCGCCGGGATGCTCCACATCATCCGGTTATCCTTTCCTATCGCCCAGTTTTTATCCACCGCTACAATCAGATTCATTCTGTTCTTCCTCCCTGTTTTTCCAGTATGCTCCATCCCGCCGTGCCTGTCTGATTCGTTATTATTCACGGACTAACCGTCCGCTCATAGTAACGATTCGGGGCGTCATTCCGAGTTTTGCTACGCAAAAACGCCCCTCACTCTTGTCTCATGTTCTTACGGAATGCGCAGCTTACGCGCATTCCTGACCCGTGAATAGTAACTCTGATTCCGACGCATCTTTCAGACTGCCACAGGAATATCCCTGATCTGCTCATGTGTCTCGTAATCAATCAGCTTCACATCATCCCGCGTAAACTCATAAAAATCCTTTACCTCAGGATTCAGCCAAAGCTTCGGCGCGGGAAGCGGCTCTCTTTTTATCAGCTCCTCCACAAGAGGCACATGCCTGTCGTAAATATGGGCATCTGCAATCATATGCACAAGCTCTCCTGCCTCCATCCCACACACCTGGGCCAGCATATACAGAAGCACTGCATACTGGCACACATTCCAGTTATTAGCCATCAGCACATCATTGGATCTCTGGTTCAGAATACCATTTAAAACCAGCCTGTCCTGCCCCTGCTTCTTCGTTACATTAAAGGTCATGCTGTAGGCACAGGGGTACAGATTCATCTCATGAAGATCCTGGTGCACATACAGATTCGTCATAATCCGCCTGCTGTAAGGATTATGCTTCAGATCATAGATCACCCTGTCTGTCTGGTCAAACATCCCTTCCTTATATTGATGCTTCACCCCCATCTGATAACCATAAGCCTTCCCGATCGAACCGTCCTCATCCGCCCAGCTGTCCCAGATGTGGCCGTTAAGATCATGAATGTTATTCGACTTCTTCTGCCAGATCCACAAAAGTTCATCCGTGCAGGTCTTAATAGCCGTCCTGCGAAGCGTCAGAGCCGGGAACTCCTTACTAAGATCATACCGGTTCACCACCCCGAACTTTTTAATCGTATACGCAGGAGCGCCGTCTTCCCATACCGGGCGTACCTTCTCTCCCCTCGTGTCTGTCCCGTTATCTATAATATCCCTGCACATATCAATAAATACCCTGTCTGCATAGCTCATTTACTTCATTCTCCTTCGCCACACTTCATTTTTCTCCAAAACCTTCTACACTTCTATGCTTTTTCATGCTAGCATGAAACACATGACCTTTTGACACTTGTATTATCATATTATACCAACTGCATCCCGAAAAGACAATAGTAACAAACATGCTGCTATAAATCTTGCACCCTCTGACTGATCTATGATAAAATGTTACTATTCAGTTTTGCAGGAGGGTGACACACGATTCATCTTTGTCCTGGATGAATGGGATTTTATTTTCCACAGAGATTTTGTGAGAGAAAAAGAAAAAAAGGAATATATTGACTTCCTTAGCAACCTGCTGAAGGATCAGCCGTACGTGGACCTGGCCTATATGACAGGCATCCTTCCGATTGCCAAATATTCCAGCGGTTCCGAATTGAACATGTTCTTAGAATATACAATGGCATCTGAGGAAATGTTCAGTGATGTCTTCGGTTTTACAGAAGCTGAGGTTGATCTCCTTTTTGGCCGTTTTCTCACAAACCAGGAAAATCCAAAGATTACCCGCAAGGATCTGAAGATCTGGTATGACGGCTATTCCTCAAAAGCTGGAAACCGTATTTACAATCCCCGCTCCGTAGTTGCCGCCTTGACAAATAATAATCTGGGAAATTACTGGACAAGCTCCGGTCCCTATGATGAGATCTTTTATTATATTCGTCATAATACAGACGCTGTACGTGACGATCTTGCACGAATGGTCTCGGGAATTCCTGTCCATGCAAGAATCCGGGAGTATGCCGCTACCTCCATGAAGCTTTCCTGCAAAGACGAGATATTTTCAGCAATGACTGTCTATGGTTTCCTAAGCTTTGAAAATGGCTGCATCCGAATTCCTAACCGCGAATTAATGGAAAGATTTGACGACATGCTGCGTAAAGAGCCTTCTCTTGGCTATGTTCACCAGCTTGCACAGAAATCAGAAAAAATGCTGCGTGCAACACTTGACGGCGACACAGAGGCCATGCTTCAGATCTTGGAATCCGCACATAATACAGAGGTTCCGCTGTTAAACTATAATAGCGAGACAGACCTGACAGCCGTGGTAAATCTGGTCTATCTTGCAGCCCGTGATTCCTATCGCATTGAACGGGAGGATAAGGCAGGGGTTGGTTATGCAGACTTTATCTTCTACCCTGAAACTGACAAAAAGGCAGATGGGATCATATTGGAATTAAAGATAGACCATACTGCCAAGGAAGCAGTCCAACAGATTAAGAACAAAAAGTATGCCTTAAAGTTTGAGGGAAAACTTGGTGCAACACCCAAATATGCTGGCCGCATTCTGGGTGTTGGAATTGCTTATAATAAGAAAACCAAAGAACACACCTGCATAGTCGAAGTACTTCGCAGTTGAAATACACACTTCCAAAACCACTGTATATGACTGGCAGCTTTGCACACCAGCCGCAGCCGCAAAGCGGCATACTTCCTTATGCGGCTGTGCGCATCACGTTATGCTGTGCGGCAGATTTATCTTGCGCGCAGTATAATATCCCTCACAGACCTTCCAGACAGATATTCATTCACTGCACTTACCTTCGCCTTATCATAAGCATAAAAAGTCATCTGCGCCCTTACCGGGTTATGATAAACCTTCCAGTACCCGTCAAGCAGGCTGTTCCTTCCCCTCTCCCTGATAAAGCATGCAACATCCTCCACCGGATAATCCAGGAATACCCCGATCTCATGAGGAAAGCCGCTATTGTGTTCCGCATATTGACAGACCCGCCGTGACAACCTGCCCAGCACAACCTGTATATCCGTCCCAGAATATCCATATACCTTCAGGAACTCCTGCACATCCTCTCTCCCCAGGTAACTTTCGAACTCCCGCTCCCGGTAAAACAGCACAAGACACCTCCCCTTCTGTCTCGTCAGAACCCGGTAATAAACCTCCGTTCCCTCAAAAAAACTGTCAAGCTCCTCACAGGCAGCTCCCCTCAGATTCATAATACAAGCCACCTTAAGACCCTTTAAAAACGGCGCACACTGGAAAATAATCTGGAACTGCAGACGTTTCCTGAGATCCCCACAGGAAAGCATATAAATCACAACCTCATACGGCATACATTTTCTCCTTTTTTTGAAATTAATTATTATTTTTATCGAAATCGTGCATGAAAAACACGAAAAATCACCCCTCCTAATCATAGTATTTTCTCTAACAGGCAAAAATATAAATTGGGGACGGGGCATTTTTTAAAATGCCCCGTCCCCAATCTTTATGGCTCTTCGATATTATACAGCACCCTTTTCAGCATCTTCTCCAGTGCGCTGATCTCTTTCTTATTCATACCAATGGTAAGCATCTTATCCAGCTTCTTGCGGTCCATCTCCATCCGTCTCTGTATATCGTATGCCTTTTCTGTCAGATAGATATTTTTGCACCTCTTGTCCTTATTGCTTGGCACCACAAGGATAAACCCCTTTTCATCCAACCGCTTTAAAAGCCCTGTAACAGTAGGGTTACGCAGACAAAGTGCCTTTTCAATGTCTCTCTGCGTCACCGCCTCCTTGCTGCTCACAAAAAGGTAATCCAGCACTGCACACTGGGATGCGGTAATTCCAAGGGTACGCAGGCGGTTATTAAACTCTTTTTCATATACATTATTAATCTGTTTAAACATAAAGCCAATGGTCATCCGCTCCCGCATACTCTTGTCCCTCTATATTTCATAACTGCCAGCCATCTACTGCCGCGCGCTCCCCCGCATAGCAGCCAGCAGATTTGCCCTGGATAAAATTTTTGCCGTCATATAAAACAGGAGCGTATCAACTGGCAGCATGATCAGCTGTTTTGCCGCCCTCGCCGGAAGCAATGCAAAGAATGCATCTCCATACAAAAGGGTAAGCCAAAGTGTATTAAGAAACAGATTGACCGTAACTGCCACAATACTGTTGGCAATGATCACACGCTTCAGGCTTAATGGCTTTTTATAGAGTATCACCCCATAGATGATTCCCCCAAGCATTGCACTTATAGTGAATCCCGGGAAAAAACCTCCCACTGGTTTGACTATGTAAGCAATCACATCGGAAAGTCCCCCCACCAGGCATCCGGTTACCGGGCCAAATAGCATACCAGTAAGTTCCTTTGCCACAGGATCAAATCCGATCCGCAAATAATCTGTAAGCTGCAGCCGGTAAAATCCCAGCACAACCGTAATGGCCAGCAGCATTGCCGCAGCGGACAGTGTCTTTAGATCCTTAAGCTCATAATAGGAATCTGTAAATTGTGTCTTCATTTTTCTCATAAAAAATACCTCCTTTGCAGTAGTCCTTAAAGCTACGCATAGCAGGTAATCTTATCAGTTTTACGTCCATACCCTGATACAGCATCCTGTTGTCTATGTGTAGCAGCGGGATGCGGAACATGTACCGCGCGCCCTGATACAGCCAGGCACTTCGTCCATCCGGCAACTCCCCGTCCGGATGGCACTTAACGCACACACTCCTACTCTGCTTTTCTCTCTTTTATATGGGTTGCAGTAACTGTTTTGGACAGTTACCATTACGGATTACATTCTATCATAGAATAAAGCGAAGAGCAACCCCCAATCATTTACTGAATACGGCACATTTTTGTTTTTAAAAAAATATGTTCTTTGATTCTATAATCTGTGTGATAAAATAGATATGTAATACTTATGGTTATGAAATATATTTTCAGGAAAGGAGATGGTCTGGAAATCATGTATCACAATAGACTTTTGGAAGGGGTTGATCGTTTTTTCAAATGCAATAGCATAGCACTTGTATCAAAAAGAAAGGAATACAGGATTGCAGAAGGCTGTTTTTGTTATGGACTCTTGCTTTGCATAAGGGAATAGCATCGGTTATGAACGACGGATTAACCGGAGCCGGATCTGCAGTCCCTATATAGGTGGACTCTATGGATTATATACGTGCGGCAGATATTTTGCCGCAGGAATTAATCGAACAATTGCAGCAGTATATAGACGGCGCTATGCTCTATATCCCCAAAAAGCTAGAGGAAAAGAAAGCGTGGGGAGAGCAGACGGCGGCGAGGGCATCTCTAGCGAAAAGGAATGCCCGGATCTACAAAGAATTTATAGAAGGAAAATCCGTACAGATACTTGCAGACGAATATTTTCTGGCAAAGAAAAGTATCCAGCGGATCATCCGACAGGAAAAATCAAAACACGAAAACGAAACAGAAACGTTTTGCGAAAGGAGGAGGATACAATGATTAATGGAATTCGCAGGACTCCGTCTAACCCAGTTTCATACAGTAGGAGCGCAGTGCCCTCTCAGGCAGGACAGCCACGCTTCCAAAACCGCCTGATCGACAAGGCGATTCATTCTGACAATAGCTTAAATGGAAAGCAGGCCGTCATATATATGAACTGCCTGGTAAGCCAGGTATCTGGAAGCGGCCAGGAATTACATATGAAATATGATGAAAGTTCAACTGATTTGAACCCGGTTATTTACGCATGGGGAAAGGATTCCTCCGGCAATGCTTTTGAAACCAAAATAGTTGTGAATGACATAGTTCCTTACAATGCCAGCCCGGCGGAGATGAAAGCTTTACATGCCCATTTAGCAAAACAAGAAGGCAGCGTAAAAAGTACTTCTCTGCCGATAGACGTTGCCATGAGCGGCTATGACGTCAATCAGAAGCTGGATTTTGTCCAGTACCTGGGGGAATGGAATGCTATGCAGGAACTGGCCAAAAACCCGGCGGCAGATTTAAAACGTCTTCAATTAGAACAATATTTATCTTTTTGGCAGCAGAATCAAAATGTAAATGATACCATATCGCAGCATCAGGACACACTGACAAAAAACCAGGAAAGTATTCTGAAAATTCTTGAAACGTTTGGCGTGAAGCTGACGAATGGGATAAACTGGAATTCGGACGGATCCTGTGAACTAACGGAAGCGCAAGCCAAGGATCTAAGAGAACGCTATGATATGGAGGGTTTATCTACAGATGAGTATTATACACTTCTGGTGGAGTTGGTGAACTTAAACGTAATATCTGGTGATGATTTTGAAAAACAATTTATTAGACATGCTTCTCCAGAGACTGCCGAATACGGATACATGCTGACTGCCGCTTCTCCAGGGCATTTTGATACAGAAGGCAATGATTATCTTGAGAAACTCCTGAACGATGCCGAAATGTATGAATATTATATTCAAGCCTTAGGATCTAGGAAATCAAGCGTCCATGCATCGAATATAACAAAAATGTCGGAATACTATAAAGAAGAAAAAGCATGCTGCGAAAAATTGGCAAATATACTGGGACAGCTCCAGTACACAGAAAAGACAAGCGAAGCAGCCGTCCAGCCAGACAGATCATTTAATGGATTAGATGTCTTAGGCCCATCTGCACCGGATAAAGTAAAAGATGCCTGGATGAAGGCGGAAGAAGAAAGCGGTACGAATGGCTATGGGATGAATTCGGAAGGTATGCTTACCCAGATTACCACGTTGTTTGCCATGTCTGTTGAGAATATGGTAAACGGCAAAGGACAGGATGTATTGGGAACCACTGTGGATTCGGCAAGAGCCGCGGTCCAAAGAGCGCTCGGCCGGTTAGGGATCCCCCAGAACGATAAAGAAAAGAAGGAAAAATTATTTTATGAAGCTTTTCTGCGCCTTTTATAATGTGACTTTTCCACGGAAATAGGTTCTTTCTGGCCTGATTGGCAGTATATAACAGCTAATCAGGCCATTTATCTTTCCGGAACCCATATGGCCTGAAATCAGCTTAACTTAACGACATCGCCTGTGAACAGTAACTTTAATTCCCGCACGGCAAGGCTGACAGCCACTATGGCTGCAGCTGTGTCTGCAATGGGACCTGCGTACATAACTCCGTCAATTCCCAGAAACAGCGGAAAAATAATAATAAGCGGAAGCAGGAAGATTACCTGTCTCGTTAATGACACGACGATTCCCAGCCTGGCCTTTCCGATGGACGTGAAAAACCCCGAGCACATAGGCTGTACGCCATTGATAAAAGTCATAAGCATAAAAATCTTGAAGTATCTCTCTGCAAAGTGGAAGTATTCCTCGCTCCCTGTCCCGAAAATACTGACAATCTGCCTGGGAAAAAACTGGAAGCAGATAAAAAAACAGACTCCCACCGTAAATGCAGCCCGGAATGCTTTTTTATAAGTATCCTTTACACGACCATACAGCTTTGCACCATAATTGAAGCCCCAGATGGGCTGACACCCCTGGGAGATACCGATGCAGATGGACATAAAGACCATATTTACCTTGGAAATGACACCGACACATGCCAGCGGAATATCCATACCATAGGCAGAATCTGCGCCATAATACCGCAATGTATTATTCATGGTAATCTGTACGATTGCCATGGCAATCTGGTTTATACAGGAAGCCATCCCCAGGGAAACAATCGCCTTCAGATATTCCGCCCTGGGCTTAAGTCTCTTAAGAGGAAACTCCATATTCCGGAATTTCGCAAAATAGACAATGACCATAATCCCTGACAGAACCTGTCCAATCACAGTGGCCGCGGCAGCCCCCTGTATTCCCCAGGAAAACCCAAAGATAAAGAGAGGATCCAGTATCGTATTTGTAATTGCTCCTGCCAGCATGCAGGTCATGGAATAAGCAGGGCTTCTGTCCGCACGGATCAGATGATTCCCCCCGGTAGTAAGCACAAGAAAAGGGATTCCGAATGCCGTAATGCTTGTATAGTCCTGAGCAAAAGGAAGAACCTCGGGCGTTACCCCGAACAGGTGCAGAAGCGGATTTAAAAATGCTATGACAATCACTGCAATAAAAATACCGCACAGGCCAAGCATCGTAAGACCTGTCCCCGCAATACCGGCAGCACGCTCATTGTCTCCCTCACCGGATGCAAGGTTAAAATTCGAGGCGCTTCCGATTCCCAGAAGAAGCGCCGTTGCCGTACAGATAATCGATACTGGAAATGCTATGTTCGTTGCCGCATTCCCAAGCATCCCGACACCCTGCCCGATAAAGATCTGATCCACAATATTATAAAGCGAACTCACAAGCATGCTAATAATTGCCGGAATCGCAAACCTCGCAATTAATTTCCCCGTCTGTTCCATGGCGAGAGGATTGTCTGTTACTTTTTTCTGGTGATCCATAAATCTTCTCCTAACCCAGCTTTTGTTCTCCGTTATCAAAAAAAGAAACTTACGTATAAAAAAAGAGTATAAATAATCATCTAAACATATTACTCAGACAATTATTAATACCCATTTCATGATCACACCTTTGATTACGCTTCTCTGAAAAGCTATACATAAAGCTTCTCTCTTTGGTGTTCTCTAAAGCGACAGACGGGGTTCGAACCCGCGACCCCGACCTTGGCAAGGTCGTACTCTACCAACTGAGCCACTGTCGCATTACTTATTTCTTAAGTACTGTTCCCTTGAACAATATATACTATATCACTAAATACATTGCCTGTCAACACTTTTTTTTAATTTTTTCATTTTTTTATCTTGATGTGCTCCATTCTTTTTTATAAACCAGTCCGGGAGGCAGACAGGCATAACCATCTGTCTCCCGGTAAAATAACTGCTACTTCTCCTGCCGGATGACAAGCCCCAGCTCCTCCAGCTGTTTTTCATCCACTCTCGTAGGTGCCTCTGTCATAAGGTCAGATGCATCCTTGATCTTCGGGAAGGCAATCACATCCCGGATACTCTCCTGCTTTGCCATAAGCATAATCAGCCTGTCGAAGCCATATGCCAGTCCGGCATGGGGCGGCACGCCATACTTAAATGCCGTAAGGAGGAATCCAAACTGTTCATTTGCCTGCTCCGGTGTAAATCCCAGAACCTCAAACATCTTATTCTGTATCTCAGGATTAAAAATCCGGACACTGCCGCCTCCAAGCTCTGTTCCATTCAGCACAATATCATAGGCCTTTGCCCGCACTCTGCCCGGGTCGCTGTCAATAAAAGGAAGATCCTCTTCCATAGGCATGGTAAACGGATGATGCATGGCTACAAAGCGGTCCTGCTCCTCACTCCACTCAAGAAGCGGGAATTCGGTCACCCACAGGAACCGGTAATCATTCTTATCCACAAGCTCCATCTGGCGGGCAAGCTCAAGCCTGAGTGCTCCAAGCACATCCCACACAACCTTATTCTGATCTGCGGCAAAGAGGAGCAGATCCCCGTTTTCCCCTTTCATTGCCTCTATAAGCGCACCCATCTCCTCCTCTGTCATGAATTTGGCAAAAGAGGATTTTACTGTACCATCCTCCTGAAGAGCGATATAGGCGAGTCCCTTTGCGCCATACCCCTTTGCAAACTCTACCAGCTTGTCAATCTTTTTACGGGGCATCGCACCCTGGCCTTTCGCATTGATTCCCCGGACAGTTCCTCCCTGTTCTATGGCTCCTTTAAACACCGCGAAACCGCAGTTCTTCACAACCTCTGTCACATTCTGAAGCTCCATGCCAAAGCGGATATCCGGCTTGTCTGAGCCATAGCGGTCCATTGCCTCCTGCCAGGTCATTCTAGGAATAGGCAGTGGAATCTCCTTTCCCAGAACCTCTTTAAAAATTCTTGCGAGAAGGCGCTCGTTGACATCAATCACATCATCCACATCTACAAAGGACAGCTCCATATCAATCTGTGTAAATTCCGGCTGACGATCCGCCCTGAGGTCCTCGTCACGGAAACATTTTGCAAGCTGAAAATACCGGTCGCATCCAGAACACATTAAAAGCTGCTTGAACAGCTGGGGAGACTGGGGCAGTGCATAAAAATGTCCCTGGTGAATTCTGCTTGGCACCAGATAGTCCCTTGCCCCTTCCGGCGTACTTCCGATCAGCACCGGAGTCTCAATCTCTAAAAACCCTTCCTCTGCCAGAAACTGGCGGGTAAGGGTTGCCACCCGGCTTCTCATCATCAGCGTCCTCTGCATGTCCGGCCTTCTCAGATCCAGATATCTGTATTTCAGACGCACTTCTTCCTTTGTCTTTACATTTTCCTCAATGGGAAACGGGGGCGTCTCAGATTCTGAAAGTACCCTAAGTTCATCCGGTATAATTTCAATCTCACCGGTAGCAAGATTCTCGTTCACTGCACCAGCGCGCTTCTCTACCCTTCCAGTTACTGCTACGACATATTCCGCCCGAAGCTTTGCCGCCTTCTCAATCAGCGCAGCCTCTGATCTTCCTTCCTCGAATACTACCTGGATAATGCCGGACCGATCCCTCACATCCACGAACACGAGGCCTCCTTTATTCCTGTTTTTCTGTACCCACCCCATAATCGTAACTGTCTCACCAATATTGGCCCCAGACAGTTCTTTGCATCGGTGTGTTCTCTTTAATCCTTTCATTGACTCTGCCATGTCTGTATTCTCCTCTCGTATTGGTTCGTTTTCTGCTGTCCTTTTAGTCAGAATAGCACTCTGCAATGTCTGTATAGCCCTCCGCTGCCAGCTGCTCCTTCTGAAACTTCTTATTCTTCTTCATATTCACGATCAACACCTGCTTTCCTGCCTCCCGGTCTGCCTTTGCAAGAGAAAGCACCCTGAGAACCTCTTCCTTCGGAAGCCGTTTTTCCAGCAGATAAGCTTTCTTCTCACCGCATCCCGGCACCGCAAAACCATTTTCAAGAAGCAGCATTACGATTCTCTCGAATCCAATAGAAAAACCGCACGCCGGGGTATCCTGGCCTGTAAATTTCCCGATCATCCTGTCATATCTCCCTCCCCCTGCAACGGAACCGCCAAAATCATCCATAACCACCTCAAAGATCGTGCCTGTATAATAAGACTGCCCCCTTACGAGTGTGGGATCAAATTTTAGTCTAAAGTCGCATTCCTTTGCAGCATCCACACTGGACAGAATGAAGTCCATGCCATCCGCCGTCTCATCACTTAAGAATTCGCCAAGCTTCGCCTTCAGATCACGGATTCCTGATGCATCCGGTGTAATATCATCAAACAGTCCGAGATACGTATCCACGTTCTCCTTCTGATAGCCAAGCTCCAAAAGTTCCGAAGCCACCCCATCTTTTCCAATCTTATCCATCTTATCCAAAATAATGAACACTTCGTCAAAATCTGTTTCCTGGAAACCGCTATATGCTGCCATGGATTTCAGAATGTTCCGGTCATTAATACATACTGTAAAATTCTGAAAGCCTATCTTTCCAAGCATCGCCGTTGTAGCCAGGATCAGTTCAATCTCTGCCAAATTCCCCGGTTCTCCCAAAATATCAATATCGCACTGCATAAACTGGCGGAAGCGTCCTCTCTGCGGACGGTCCGCACGCCATACATTTCCAATCTGCAGTGCCTTAAAGGGAGAGGGCAGCTCATTTGCGTGATTCGCGTAATATCTTGCAAGAGGCACTGTAAGATCATATCGCAGCCCGCTGTCTGCCAAATCATTCTCCTCCTTCGCTTCATCAATCTTAAGCTTCTGTCCCCGCTTCATAATCTTGAAAATTAATTTTTCGTTATCCCCTCCCTGCTTACTGCACAGGTTCTCAATGTGTTCCACACAGGGTGTCTCCATGGACTGAAATCCAAAGGTCTTATAAGTATCCTTTATCATCTGAATCAGATAATCCCGTATCTCCATCTCCCGCGGCATCATATCATTCATGCCTGTTACCGGTTTTTTCTTTAACGCCATAGTCATTCTCCCTTTCGTTCTATCATTTCATCAACGCGGTTTATGCAGGCTTCAATGGCCTTTACATTCTTTAGCCGGATCAGCCTTGCTTCTTATTCTTATTCGCAGGATTTTCTACCGGTTCATCAAACACAGGCTTCGTGGAAGCCCCTGCTCCTGCCGCGATGATAGTCTGTTTCTCCTCCATAATAATGCCAAGCCGGTCATTACATTGGTACAAATGCATTCCTTTTGAATCGCTATACGATTCCCCTTTCCGAAGCACTCTGCCTTTCTTGTCTTTTCGTGATGCCATATGTATTCCTCCTTTCATTGCCAGGGAGAGAATCCATCAGTGCTTTTCGTTATCCAAGATAATTGAAACACCTTTCTGCACCACCTGAGTAACAGTCATTTCAGAAGAATCCGCATATTTTTTTAATTTCTCATAGTCCTCTGGCTTCATTCTGACGCTGACAACCTTTTCTTTCGTAACGTCAGCCTTCGGTCTTCCTGCTTTCGCCATTGCGCATCCCTCCTTATGACCATTATATTTTTGTCATACAAAAATGTCAAGTAGAATTTTCAGATAGTTATTCGATTTAAAGCCCTCTAAATATTCCCAACTGTGCGGTTGCGCTTCAACAGGTCATTTTCATGCAATTTATTGCAATGAAAATGACCTGTTGAATCAGCAACCCACTTATTAATGAGCAAAAAGCGTCTGCGTTAGCAGGCGCAAGAGTGCGTCAGCACGGTTTTTGCGAATGAATAAGTGGGTTGGAAATGATTTTGCCGAGAATCTATCCAATATTGCACATCACATAAAAACTCCTATTACCGCCATTTCTTTATCGCGGCAGACAATTTGCAGGAATTATTTGCAGATTCCGGCACTTTCATTGATATTCCGGAATCAGGGGAGATGGCAGTGACAGCCGATTTAAACCGGACTATGGAAGCAATTATAAATGTAATGAAAAACTGTATGGAGCATAATGCGGGCGGTAATATCCGTGGAAGCGGCATTAGGATATGCTTAGCATTGTCAAAAGAGATTATAGAACATCAAAACGGGACAATAAGGGCTAAAAATCTGCTGAATGGAGGTCATGATCGTCCGTTCGCCTGGAATTGCCAAACGGCATCATAACCATAGAGGAAGGGCATATCATAAGCGATGAGAAGCGGAGGTAATGGGTTAAATCTGCGTGATTTACTCATTCTTTTTTACAGCCCCCAAATTACAATACTGTTATCAAGAAGCAAAGGAGAATAAAAGAAATGGCTACATTATTGGAAGCGAAAAACGTAACTAAAATTTATGCAAAATCACAGCACCCAAGCCTTAACAAAGTATCGTTCAGCGTAACGGACGGCGAATTTATCGCCATTATGGGGGCTTCCGGATCAGGAAAGACCACATTGCTTAATGTTCTTTCTACGATTGATACACCCACAAGCGGCAGCATTACAATAAACGGTATCAATCTTAAAAATCTGACTGATTCCAAAGCAGCGGATTTCCGCAGGGATAATCTAGGTTTCATTTTTCAAGAATATCTGCTGTTAGACAGCCTTACTATTTTGGAGAATATCGCTGTTCCACTGACTTTACAGAAACTCCCGCCCCAAAAAATAGAAAATATGATACGGAGCCTGGCGAAAAGCTTTGGTATTGACGCACAGTTAGATAAATATCCAGATGAACTTTCAGGCGGGCAAAGGCAGCGTGCTTCTGCTCTAAGGGCTATTGTGAAACGTCCAAGCATTTTATTTGCAGACGAACCGACTGGGGCATTGGATTCAAGTTCCGCAACAGATTTGCTGAACACTTTAAAGGAATCAAACGAAAGTCTCCATACTACGATACTAATGGTCACACACGATGCTTATGCTGCAAGTTTTGCTGACCGCATCCTGATTTTTAAAGACGGCTGCATCATTCAGGAATTATTGAAACAAAATGCTGACAGGCGTACATTCTATGAATCCATTGCACAGACAACCGCAAAATTCGACACAGAAAGGTAGGGAAGTACCCATGAATCATTTATCTATGGCACTTAAGAACCTAAAAAATAATTTTTCCTTTTATGCCCTTTATTTATTGTCCATTTCCTTTGTGATTACTATTTTTTTTGCATTTACTTCATTTTCCATGAATAAAGTTATGCTTGAGAAAATATCAGGCGACGGGCGGGTGGAAACCATGTGCAACACGATTTCTATATTCCTTATGGCATTCGTTATTTTTTATATGTCATATTCAAACCGTTTCTTCCTGCGCCGACGTACAAAGGAATTAGGTATTTATGCATTATTAGGATACCGGAAATCCACGATACTGTCCCTGCTTACAGCAGAAAATCTGCTCTCCTGTTTCGGGGCTTTCGTAATCGGAATCCTTTTGGGCGGTCTGTTTCATAAAGGCATTGTGTTTGGCATTACAAAATTATTGAACTTGACAGTCAACAATTCAGAAATACCGTTTTTTAACTTGAATGCTATGGTAAAGACGGCATGTTTTGTTTTTGCCATTATTATCATATTATCGCTGTCCAACAGCAGATTTCTTTTTAAATCTTCCCTTATGGATTTAGTGCGGTTTGAAAAAAGTGCGGAAAAGCAGACAAAGTTTCATGCCGTTCCTTCCATAATCGGGTTTGTATCTGTCATTTTGGGATACTGTATTGCCCTTGACATCTTACGGGGCGAAAAATCTGTCTGGTTTTCAGTCGGTTTTTATGCTGTTGGAATGCTTACATTTACACTCATTCTTTTTGGGACAGTGCTTTTTATTGCATCTTTTCTCCCTTATGCGGTACAGACTGGCAAGAAAAATAAGAAGAAATTTTATACGGAAACAAGAATCATTACTTCACCGGGTTTTATATACCGGATGCGTTCCAATTCAAAAACGCTGATCATGCTCACATTACTGTCAGCCGCAACTTTGACCGTTTCAAGTATTATGGCTCTGACCCTGTATTATCCTATCGCTGCAATATCCCGCATTGCGCCGTCAGAAATCGAGTGCCGTATTGAAAAGGAGAGCGATCTGTCCGCAATCATGGAGATCGTGAACAACTATTCTTCCGGAGATGATATTACATTCCTGCAGACCGATATTTATAAAGTTACTTCTACTGCCGGGCAGCTTCCCATGGAATACAGTGTCGGAACTTCCAAGGGAGATGCTGACAATGAAAAAATCCTTCGGAATGCAGGTTTTGAATGTATCTCATATTCTGAATATACTGCCATTCTGAAAGCACAAGGGCGGCAAAAGGCTTTGGAGCAATTTACAGCACTAAACAACAATGAATGTATTTTTATAAGATACCAGCCGGCTTCCGGCAAGGACGAAACAGGCAGCACTTATCCATTGCTCATAAACAATACTGAAATACCTGTCACTGTGACTATGACCACATTAGATAATCCTATTTCATTTGCAAACAGTGTTGGTACTTTAATTGTAAGTGACAGTTTATACAACATGATATCTGAACATGCTTCCCCCGAAACAAAAATCTTAAGCATAAATGGAAATTCCATAACAGGTAACGAGGATCTGTTTCAGGCTCTATCTTCATATTTGGATAAAAGTCCTTACCTGCAGGGCAATTCCCACAGAATACACGAAGTGGTTTCCCTGAACAGTTCTACGTTCCTGCTGATAGGCTTTCTTGTGGTATTATTCTTTATAGCAACAGGAAGCATCCTGTATTTTAATAACATTTCATCGATAGCCGATTCAAAATCCGATTACGATATCCTTACAAGAATGGGATATACGAACAGGAAGATTAAAAAAATCATCAGGAAACAGGCAATCACATTTTTTAGCATTCCGTTCCTGTTCGGACTGGCAGACTGTATCTTTGCCACATTAGTATACAAAACAGCGCTTATGCAGAACCTTCTGGCGAACAGCCTTGTTTTATACGCTCCTACAATATTGGCTATTGCGCTTACATTGATCATTTATCTGATTTATTACGGTATGACTGTCCACACCTGCTGTAAAATGGTTTTGGAAAAATAAAGATTATGCGAAAATGCCGTTTCTTTATCACCCGGCATTTTCGCAATCTATATGCAAGGCTATCGGAATCATATGAAAATATTAGTTGTATGCACACAGATAAATGATATAATTTAGACATGGATAAGGGGGCAAAAATATGAAGCGCATTAATCCTAAGCTTTTGCTTTTTATAAACTCCACCCTGCTTATAATATATATGGGGCTGGAAATAAACATTCAGATGCCGTGCAGCATCAGCAAAACTGTATCATTATTCCTGTCATCATTGATGTTGATAGACGCTACTTATGTGAGTTCCTGCAACATCAGAGATAATAAAGCTATCTCTTTGTTTTGCGGTCTGCTGGCATTAGACGGTTGGTATATGCTCCTTTCCGTTTCGGACAACGCTATAGCAGATATTGTTTTTTATGCCTTAAGTCCAGTTATATGGTACATTTTTATCAATTTCATACTCATGTTTTTATTTCAGGGAAGCGGTTATAAATTCAAAAAAGAAACAAATTTCTGCCTGACCGGAACCTGTATCTGCTCCCTTATTGGCATTTTAATATCAGATAATGTGTTTGCATTGTTGTATGACATCCAGTTTTTGCTAAGCTGGCTTTGCTTCGTTTTTGTTGTCGCTTACCATAGAAAAAGAACTGCTTTTGTCCTTAAAGCAGAAAGGAAATCCATTCTGCTCTCTCTTGTGGTAATCATCATTTTATTCATTACATACTGTCTTACCACAATGGGAATAAAAGGAAACCTTTCAAACTTTGGAGTGTATATCCCTGTCCTGCTGTTCTCCATGAGTATTCATAGTATTATACTGAAAGAGCATCACAGTTTTCCATTGTCTGCCATATTCAGCAGACTCCAGTTAATGTTGATCCTGCTTTTCGGTGTTACCATTTGTGGTCTGATTACAATGACTCTGGGTATCGGCTGGTTATCCTTCCTTCTTATGTTGGACGCTATGTTTGTATTTATCTATGTCTGCAATATCATACTGGATTTTAATTTAAGGCAGGGAGGAGGCAACATGGTTATGGAAAGCAAATACAATGCAGCATTGGCACAGTTACAGCAGGAAGAGCAGATAAAACTTGAATTTTCAAACTTTCTTCATGACAATATACTTCAAGACCTGCTTTCCATAAAAAATTTGATGTATAAATCAGCAAAACCTGATATACAGCAAATAATCACAGAAACTCTTGATAGTATGAATCTCTATATCCGTGAGCAGATGCAGGATTACCATCCTGTATTACTGTCAAAGCTTACGATAAAAGAGAATTACCAAAACTTGCTTGCCTATATTGCGCAATCATTTCCTGAGCGTCACATCAGCATTGTTTTTGACTGTCCAGACTCTTTATTTTTAGTTCCGCCATATGACATTTTCATATACCGGCTTTTAAAAGAACTCGTCACGAATGTTTACAAACACTCTACGGGAGAAAAAGCATGGATAACACTTACACAGGATAATGGAATGATCGTATTATGCGTAAAGGATAATGGGAGTGCTGATGCCGGCAGCCTCACCTATGCAGACTCAACAAAACACAGAGGTCTTGCATTAAGCACTGACCGTGTGCAAAGCATGGACGGCACTGTAAGTATAACCCCAAATTTCCCACATGGAATCTGCGTCTGTATCAATCTGCCAATGAAAGGAGATGCTTCTTATCAATATTTTATTAGTCGATGACCATGTTCTATTTTCCAAAAGTCTGGAAATTGCATTATCAGACTACCCGGAAATAAAAAACTTTAAAAGTATCAATGATATTTCCCTATTGGAGAAATTTATTGAAGAAGATGCCCCGGACATCCTGCTTATGGATATCAATTTAAAAAATATAACATCTGAAGATGGTCTGGAATTGGCAAAGCAGATATTACACCGTCATCCGGAGCAGAAAATTGTTATCCTGTCCGGATACGATCTTCCAGTATACCGCAACGAAGCAAAAAAAATCGGGGTAAAAGGATTTATCAACAAAAATACAGAACCGGAAATGCTGATCGCTTTTCTTTCACAGATCATGCAGGGAAAATTTATCTTCAACGCTTCTGTTCCGTTTTTAGAAGAATTAACTGACTGTGAAAAACAGATTTTGCAGCTTATAGCTAACGGCAGAAAGCGGAAAGAGATTGCAGGCACACTTTATATCAGCGAGCGTACCCTCTCCAATCATTTACAGCATATATTTGAAAAACTTGATGTTTCCTCCTCTGTCGAAGCTGTAACCAAGGCGATTCAATTAGGATACCTCCCGCCGATTTGTTAATTTCTCATCAAATAAGCAAATCATCAAAATCTGTATCATGGAAATGGCTATGGAACTATGGGAAACCCCATTTACAGCCTGTGGAAAAGCAAAAACAGCTTGCCCACATCCTGCAAACAGGGTTTCCCACAGTTCCATGAACGCAGCCAGTTAAACGGTGTCATTGTCCCTGACTCTTCCTAATTTTGATGTACAACAAAAACTCTTTTTAATCCTCAAGAAGTTTCCGTTTTCTCTCAATCATTTCATCAATTCTTTCTATGAAAGACGCTATATCCTTGACATTTTCGCATCTTTCGATACGTCCGTCAGGGTATACCCTTTTCGAGATACTACCGGCTCCGCAGGCAACTATAGTCTGTTTCTCCTCCATTATAAGTATATTATATAGCCCTGCTTTGTCAACCTTTGCATAGCCCACATTTTCAAAATTCCCCGAGATATTCTTCTGTCTGTACAGATAATAAGGGGACATCCCCATCCTCTTTGCACAGTCAGCGGCGTCCCGGATCATCTGCCCAATCTGTGGAGACATAGGATACTCTTTTTTCTGTCCCATCCTTGCCGCCCGCTTCACCGCAAGAGAATGCACGGTAATGCTGTCCGGTGCAAGCCTTTCGATTTGGGAAAGGGTATCTCTCATATCCTCTTCCGTCTCTTTAGGCAGACCCGCAATGAGATCCATATTAATATTATCAAACCCCGCTTCCCGCGCCATCCTGTATGCCGTCCGGATATCTTCAGGCGTATGAAGCCTTCCGATGACATCCAGTGTTTTCTGCTGCATGCTCTGTGGATTAATCGAGATTCTTGTTACCCCGTGCGCCTTTAAGACAGAGAGCTTTTCTGGCGTAATGCTATCCGGTCTTCCTGCCTCTACGGTATACTCCAAAAGATGCTCCTTCGAAAATTTTTCATCCAGGAAGGACAGAAGACGCTCCATCTGTGCAGCGCTAAGAGTTGTAGGGGTACCACCGCCAATATAGATCGTATTTAACCGCCATTTTACCGCCGCACGTGCGATTGCCGCCAATTCCCGGAGCAGTGCATCAATATAATCCTCTACCCGGTCCTTCCAATCCGCCAGTGCGCCTGAACTAAAGGAACAGTAAGTGCACACAGACGGGCAGAAAGGAATTCCAATGTAAAGACTTATGCCCCTTTTATCTAGCCTGTCCAACAGCCTCTTCTCCCTCTCAGCAATCTGCCATGCAAGCTCTGCCTTCTCCCTGGAGACAAAATAATCCTGCACAAACCTGGCAGTGAAATCCTCTTTCACCGCCCCGCCCTCCATCTCTGCCATAGCAATCTTCGTCGGGCGTACTCCCATGAGAATCCCCCATGCAAGACTCCTCCCTGTCCGAGAGACAAGTTTTTTGTACAGCAGACAGTCAATCCGGTATTTTAATTCTCTGGCCTCCACGACTCCATCTCCCGGGACTTCTTCCTTTGCCACGGCAGCCGCACTGCCATCCTCAAAATATACACTAATATAATGAGAGGCTTTTTCCTCCACACAGGAAGCAGCCTCCTCATGCGGATAAAAAGCCTTCACCATATGATATCCATTATAAACATACGTTTCCTTGCTGCATACAACCCTGATCATTCCTCATTCTCCCTTTCTAATATCAGGTTTTACTCTATACATAAGGATTATGGGTCTTCTCATACCCAATCATGGTCTCGCCAGAATGTCCCGGATATACATGCGTATCATCCGGAAGTACAAAAAGACGTTCCCTGACGGAACGCACCAGCGCTGAAGTACTGCTATTCTCAAAATCCGTCCTGCCGACTGAATTTTGAAACAGTGTGTCTCCACTGAAAAGTACATCTTCTGATGCTATATAATAACAGCAGCAGCCCATCGTATGCCCTGGCGTATGAATTACTTCCATATCATATCCCGCAAGTTTTAAGATCTCCTGATCCTTCACATACACTGCATCTGAAAAGGTATACCCGGAGGTATAAGTCCGGGACTGGTTAAGACGCGCATCGTTCATGGCATCCCTGTCATCCTCATGCACATAAACTGGTATGGAAAACTCCTTCAGGAAACCATCGACCCCCATGATATGGTCGAAATGTCCATGGGTAAGAAGAATCGCCGCAGGCTTAAGGTTCTCCTCTGCGATGTAGCTTAACAACTTCTTCGGGCATGCACCTGGATCCACAATCACCGTCTCCAGGGTCTCCTCATTTACCGCCAGATAACAGTTTGTTCCCAAAATCCCCACTGAAAATTTTTCTATTCTCATATTTTTTGTAAACTCCTTATAACTATTTGGCCAGTCCGTACAGGATCTGCCTCCGGCAAAGCAAGGCTGTTTCCTGCTCTAACCAGTCGTTCTCTCAATATCAATCACATCCTCCAGCATCCTGAGCCTTGTAATGATCTTCGACAATTCCTCCCGCCCATGAACAATAAACCCAGTCTCAATGGTAGCGGTCCCCTGCTTGCTGGTACGGATATTCATGGATTTCACATCCACGCCCGACTCTGTAAAGATCCTGGTAACCTCCATGAGCAGACCTTTGCGGTCATTGGCATACATCTTAATCTCAGCAAGATACTGCCCTTCTGCCTTTTCCGCAACATTACTCTCCCATTCCACATCAATCAGCCTGGCACGTTCTGTCTCTGTCAGGTGGATCATATTTACACAGTCTGTCCGGTGAATGGTCATCCCCCGTCCTCGCGTCACAAATCCGACGATCTCATCTCCCGGAACCGGATTACAGCATCTGGAAAAACGCACAGCCATATCATCAATTCCCTTTACGACAATACCGCTCTTTGACTTGGCAATATGCACCTTATTCCTTGCAGCCTCAGCCACTTTCTCAAGCACGACCTCATCAGTAATCTCCTGCTTATGCTCCTTTGCATATTCCTCCATAAGACGGTTGACAACCTGGCCTTCCTTCAGACCGCCGTGTCCGATTGCTGCCAGCACGGAAGCCCAGTCCTTAAAGCCGTACTTTTTCTGAACAATCTCCTGATACTTTGACTGCAGTATATCAGATGCATTAATAGACTTCGCCCTGCAATAGGACGTAATCATCTCTTTTCCTTTTATAATGTTGTCTTCCTTAAACTCTTTCTTAAACCACTGGTTAATCTTATTCTTCGCCTGGGTACTCTTTACAACATTCAGCCAGTCACGGCTCGGTCCCCTGGAATTCTGAGAGGTCAGTATCTCAATACGGTCACCGTTCTGTATCTTATAGTCTATGGGCACCAGCTTTCCATTTACCCTTGCACCTACCATCTTATTTCCCACTGCACTGTGGATTACATAGGCAAAATCAATAGGTGTGGAGCCATTGGGCAGGTTCTTGACATCTCCCTGCGGGGTGAAGCAGTAGACATCCTCAGCAAAGAGGTCTAGATCACCTTTGATCAGACTTAAAAATTCCCGGTTATCGGACATATCCTGCTGCCACTCCAGAATCTGCCTAAGCCAGCTCAGCTTCTCTTCCTCCTGGGTCGCCACACTCTTCTTGCTGTCCCCTGTCTCCTTATATTTCCAGTGAGCAGCGATTCCATACTCTGCCGTCTTGTGCATCTCCTGGGTACGGATCTGGATTTCAAATGGCTGTCCTACCGAGCTCATGAGCGTTGTATGAAGAGACTGGTACATGTTAGGCTTCGGCATGGCGATGTAATCCTTAAAACGCCCCGGGATCGGTGTATACATCTCATGGATCACGCCAAGCGCCGCATAGCAGTCCTTTACTGAATCCACGATAATCCGGACCGCAAAAAGATCATAGATCTGATCCACTGTCTTATCCTGATTCACCATTTTCTTATAAATACTGAAAAAGTGCTTTACACGTCCGCTGACATCACCTCTGATCTTCGCATTCTTCAAGTGTGCCGCCACTTCCTCCACGATCTGCTGTACGAACTCCTCACGTTCCATCTTCCTGGCATTGATCTGGTTCACAAGATCAAAGAACACCTCTGGCTGTGAATACTTAAGCGCCAGATCATCAAGCTCAGTCTTGATCCTGGATATTCCAAGCCTCTGGGCAATGGGCGCATAGATATCCATAGTCTCTTTCGCCTTTTCCCTCTGCTTTTCCGGACGCATAAACTGGAGCGTACGCATATTGTGAAGACGGTCCGCCAGCTTAATGATGATGACACGGATATCCTTTGCCATGGCAAGGAACATCTTCCGCAGATTTTCTGCCTGTACCTCCAGTTTATCCGAAGAATACGACAGCTGTCCCAGTTTGGTGACGCCATCTACAAGCAGTGCCACCTCTTCTCCAAAATCACTGCTGACCTCCTTCTCA
The DNA here is from genome assembly GCA_910576335.1 of Lachnospiraceae bacterium. Lineage (GTDB taxonomy): Bacteria > Bacillota > Clostridia > Lachnospirales > Lachnospiraceae > CAPEBR01. Next base: position 26,861 of record CAJTIU010000030.1, on the reverse strand, counting down.
CTAATCTCAGTGTCCTCCACGACATCGTGAAGCATCGCAGCAATGATTGTCTCTTTATCCATCTCAAGATTCGCAAGTATAATGGACACCCATAAAGGATGTACAATATAAGGTTCCCCGGACTTGCGGAACTGATTGCCGTGAGCCTCCCTGGCCAGGTCATAGGCCTTGCGGATCATACTCACATCTGTAGACGGATGATACTTCCTGATACGGGCAATTAACATGTCATACAGCTTATCTGGATTCTCATAATCCCCGGGCGCCTTCACGGCATGCCCGTCTACCATATCAAGTCCTTTGCCAAGGTCTTCCGTAATCGCCTCAGGCGCGATCCGATCATCAAACGATTCGTAAGTTGTAATCTTCTCTGACATATTACTTGCCTCCTCCCTTCTCTTTTTAAATGACAGCCAAGCCAGGCTTTACTGCAAACTCTTTTATACACTCTTTAGATACTCTTTTTCTAAACTGTTGCCAGTTATTTCCCTGGATATACAATTACAGAGTCAATATCATAGTCTTTCAGCCTCTCTCTTCCCTTTAAGCCTGCAAGCTCCATCAGAAACACGGCCTTTACCACCTTGCCGCCAAGCTTTTCAATCAGCTTCACCATCGCCTCATTCGTCCCGCCTGTTGCCATCAGGTCATCAATAATCACAACCCTCTGTCCCGGCCGGATGGCATCCTTGTGGATCTCAATCTCTGCCATTCCGTATTCAAGTTCGTATTCCACTGAAACTGTCTCGCAGGGAAGCTTTCCCTTTTTCCGGATCGGAATAAATGGCTTATGGAGGCTGTAGGCAATGGGAACGCCAAAAATAAATCCCCTGGACTCCGGCCCCACGATCACATCAAACTCCAGACCCTCCAGCTTTTCCTTCATCAAGTCAATGGAAAGAACCAGCCCGTCCGCATCCTGCAGCACACTCGTCACATCCCGGAAGATAATCCCCGGCTCCGGAAAATCCGGGATGCTTCTTACATATTCCTCTATCTTTTTCATCTTATGCACACTCCATTCCTTTTTCTTGATTACACTGTCAAAAACATACCGATTCGCTATCTTCAATAAGTATACCATTAGTTTCAGATATTTTCAAATATTTCTACTTATTTATAGTGTGTAATTATAATCTGGAGGCTTCTTCGGCCCATATATTCATTCACACCAGGATAAAAGGTTACAGAAAGGGTATCCCTGCGCTCCATAAGTGTATGTTCCATGCGGTTGACGTCCCCGAAATACAATCCCTCAAGCCATACTCCCGTCCTGTCACACACCTTTGCCTTAAGAACATTCCTGTTCTTTCCTATTATACGCACATCTCTGAAAACAATTTCCCGCCCGGCAAAAACCGGCTTCGTATTTCCCTTTCCAAATGGCTCCAAAAGCGACAGTTCTCTGATAAACTCTTCTGTAACGGCAGAAAAGGGAAGCTCCATATCGATTACAACCTTTTCTGTCAGCTCCTCTTCGCCAAGGGTACAGTTTTCATTAAGCAGTCTTCTGAACTCCTCTACATTCTCAAGCGAAAGCGAAACTCCGGCCGCCAGAGGATGTCCGCCATACTTTGTAAAAAGATGCCTGCACCGGGTCAGCTCCTCATACATGGAATATGCCTCAATGGAGCGCCCAGAGCCTTTCACTCCGTCCTTCGCGTTCGTAAGAACAAATACCGGCCTGTAAAAGCGCTCCCGTACCTTTCCCGCCACGATTCCCGCCAGGCTTTCATGGCAGTCCGGCAGATAGATCACAAGCACTCTGTCATCGTGAATCGATGTCTCCTCTACAAGCTTTACCGCCTCCTCTACTGCCTGCTCCGTCAGATCCTTCCGGTTGTCATTCAGAGCCTTCAGATCCCCCGCCAGAATGTCTGCCTCCTTACTCTCCCTTGTTTCAAGAAGAGCAAGAGCCCGCTTTGCAGTATCCAGCCTTCCGCTGGCGTTCAGACACGGACCTAGAATGAATCCAATGTGGTATGCACTCAGAGCCTCCCTGTTGATTCCTGTGCAGTTAATCAGAGCCCTGAGACCTGGATTTGCCGTTCGTTTCAGCATGGCCAGCCCTTCCTTAACGAATACACGGTTCTCCCCTGTCAGATCCATCACATCTCCCACCGTTGCTATTGCCACATTTTCAATCAGATAATCCATATCCTCTACATCCAGGCCTGACGCCTCATGAAGCGCCTCCACAAGCTTATAGGCCACCGCAGCGCCACACAGCCCCTTAAACGGATAGCCACAGTCCTCCCGCTTCGGATCCACAACTGCATCTGCAGGCGGGAGAATATAATGCCTCTCTCCGTCCTTTTCCTCATAGGGCACCTCATGGTGATCTGTAACAATCACAGACATGCCAAGTGATTTCCCGTAAGCAATCTCCGCAGCAGCAGCAATCCCATTATCACAAGTAATAATCGTATCCACTCCCGCCTTATATGCACGCTCAATCAACATACGGTTCAGTCCATATCCATCCTGCACACGGTCTGGTATGTCACTGTCCGCATCCGCGCCAAGAGAAGCCAGCCCTTCCAGCAGAATATATGTAGCATTCACGCCGTCAATATCATAATCCCCTATGATCCGTATCCGCTTATGTTCACGAAGCTTCTCAAGAAGAAGTTCTACCGCCCGGTCCATATCCTTCATAAGCATTCCATCATAAAAATCAGTCAGAGAGCCGTTCAGATAAGCATCCACTGCCTCATCTCCGATTATCTCGCGGTTGCGGATCAAAGCCGCAAGCCTCCTGCTGATCCCATATTTCCTGCTGATTGCCTCAAAATCAGCACCTTTTCTAAGAAGCACCCACCGTTCCATAATATCCTCCAAATGCAAGCTGGGGACGGGGCATTTTTAAAAATGCCCCGTCCCCAACTTCTTACGCTGCTTTTACAAACTTTTTCTTCATAACATACCACAGGGCTCCGGTAATACATACGGATGAGTATGCACCGCATATGATACCCGCCATAAGCGGAAGGGCAAATTCCCTGATTGAGCTTACTCCCATGATGAAGATTACCGCCACCATGATAAAGGTCGTAAGAGAAGTATAAATACTTCTTGTCAGTGTCTGTGTAATACTCTTATTCACCAGTTCTTCAAGATCCGTCTTCTTTGATGCGTAATGGAGTTCCTCACGGATACGGTCAAAGATGACGATAGTCGCATTGATGGAATAACCTACAATGGTCAGCATACATGCAATGAAGGTATTTCCTACTGAGATTCTTGCCACTGCATAGAAGGCAAGAACTACTAGCACGTCATGCAAAAGCGCTGTAACCGCACTCGTTGCAAATCGGATATCTTTAAACCGGAACCAGATATAAAGGAGCATAAAGATTGTTGCAACAATAACCGCCACAACTGCATCCCGTCTCATCTCCCCGCTTACAGTGGAGCTGATATTCTCTGCAGTGATCTTTTCCTGGTCTACCTTGAAATTATCCACCATTGCCTGATTCAGAGCCTCTCTCTTGTCTAACTCCAGGGTCACAGTCTTAATGATTACCTGATTCGTCCCGGCAACCTTCTGTGTCTGCACATTCGCATCACCCGTCACTTTTTCCACAATTGGCACAATCTTCTCATCAATCTCCTCGATGGAGTAGTCCTCATTAAAGGTTACATTAGTAGCTGTACCGCCCTCAAACTCAAGGCTGTATGCAAACGCGCCCTTTCCGCCTGCCGAATTTACTCCGATAAATACAAAGCCGATTGCAATCACAAAGAGTGACACTGCAAAAAAGATCTTCTTTTTGGAGAGGAACGATACCACGCCTCGCTCTTTTCCTTTTCTGTAATACAGCTTCTCACCCCGAAGTCCTACTGCATAGAATGCAAATATGATCAAACGCGTCACCACAAGTGCCGTGAACATAGAAACTACAATACCGATTCCCAGTGTCTGTGCAAATCCTTTTACTGTTCCCGAACCCATAAACCACAGCACCAGTGCCGCGATCAGGGTTGTAATATTACCGTCCACAATTGCAGACAACGCCTTCTGAAAGCCTGTCTTCAAGGAATTTCTCACACTCTTTCCGCGTGCCATCTCCTCCTTCACACGGGCAAAGATAATGACATTCGCATCCACCGCCATACCGATGCCAAGAATAATACCCGCGATACCAGGCAGCGTCAGCGTTACCTCAAATGCATTCAGAATAACTAATACAAGTCCTGTATACACGATCAGTGCAATACTTGACGCAAGTCCTGGAAGAAGGTATGCAAATATCATAAACAGGAACACAATCACAAGACCGATCGCCCCTGCCTTCAGGCTTGTGCTGATGGCCTGTTCGCCGAGCTGTGCTCCAACTACGTTGGACCGGAGTTCTGTGAGCTCCAATTTCAAACCGCCGATACGGATAGTAGACGCCAGGTTATCGGCCTCCTCAAAGGAATGATTTCCTGTAATCTGTGCCTGTCCGTTTTCAATTACATTCTGAACATTCGGAACACTGACAAAAGCCCCGTCATAATAGATGCCGATACTGTCTTTGGTCGGAGCAGCTTCTCTGGTTGCATCTGCAAATTTATCCGTACCTTCGTCTGTAAGTGTCAGAGAGACAATGTTCTCTCTCTGCTTTGTTACCGGATCCTCTGTTGTCTCTGCCTGTGCACCCTTCACATCTGTTCCGGTAATGACGATAGATCCGTCAGCCTCCAACTCCTCAATGGTCTTGTTCAGCTGATAGTCCTGAGCAGAATCACCGGTAGAATTCACCTGCGTATAGTTATCTGTCCCATCGCTTCCCTTATGTGCTATAAAATAAAGGGATCCCGGCTGTCCCAGCTCATCCAGGATCTCATTGGCGTTGGATACGCCCGGAATTTCAATATTGATCCGGTCATCGCCCTCCTGATAGACGCTTGACTCTGTACTGTACTGCTCTACACGCTTCTGGAGCTTGTAGATCGTATCCTGCATGTCCTTTTCTGACGGGTTGTCATCCTTGACCTGATAGGTAATACTGACTCCGCCTGCAAGGTCAAGTCCTAATTTGATGTTTCTGGCTGATCCGATATGACCCTTTCCAAAACCAGCCGTTGTTGTAAATGCAAGCAGTGCGATCACCGCCGCCGTTACAACAAGACTAAGTATGCCTTTACTTTTCTTCATGGTAAACTTCCTTTCCCTGTTCAGCTAATGCTGCTTTTATCATAATAGCACATTCCACACGTTTTCTTTCCATCTCACATCCGGTCTCATAAGTATCCTGAAGCGTTCCATGGAAATGATAGGAATTCGCCATACAACCGCCGCTGCAGTAAAATTTTGCGAAGCAATTCTTACAGCTTTCTTTGCTATATACATTTAAACTCCGGAACTCATCCGCAATCTCTGGCTTTACAATACCGTCATCCACATTTCCCATCAGAAATTCCTCCTGACCGACAAACTGATGGCAGGGGTACAGATCCCCCCATGGCGTGACAGCCAGATACTCGGTTCCCGAGCCGCAGCCAGACAAACGCTTCACCACGCACGGCCCACCGTCTAAGTCTATCATAAAATGGAAAAAATGAAAACCCTTCCCGGATTTTTCTCTCTCCACCATAATCTGTGCCAGATGGTCATACTCTTTCATGATCGCCGGCAGATCTTCTCTGCGGATTGCATACGGGTCGCTCTCATCACCTACCACAGGTTCCATGGACATCTGCTTAAAGCCAAGATCTGCAAAGTGCAGAATATCCTCCGCGAAATCCAGGTTTTCCCTTGTAAATGTACCCCGGATATAGTATTTTTCCTGATTCCGGCTTTCGGCAAGCTTCTGAAACTTCGGGACAATCAGGTCATAGCTGCCCTTTCCGTTCCGAAACGGACGCATCCTGTCATTGACCTCTTTTCTCCCATCAAGGCTTAAAACGACATTATCCATCTCCTGATTGATAAATTCCTGAATCTCGTCATTCAAAAGGACGCCATTGGTCGTCACCGTAAAACGGAAACGCTTATTATATGGCTTCTCCTGCGCCCTTCCATATGCCACCAGATCCTTTACAACCTGCCAGTTCATCAGCGGCTCCCCGCCGAAAAAATCCACCTCAAGATTGTGCCGGTTTCCTGAATTCGCAATCAGGAAATCAAGAGCCTTCCGGCCCACCTCATAGCTCATGAGAGCCCTTCTCCCATGATACTCGCCCTCCTCTGCAAAGCAGTACTTACAGGCCAGATTACAATCATGGGCAATGTGAAGACATAACGCCTTAACCACGGTCTTATGCTCCTTCACCATCTGAACCATACCGGCAAAGGCATCCTTCGTAAACAGCTGCCCTGCCTTCACAAGGTCCGCAATCTCCAGAAGCGCTTCTTCAAGTTCTTCCTTTTTATATGTACTCCCAAGCTCCCTTTCCAGTATCCCGGATATCTCCGGGGAGGAAAGGGACTCTGAAACAAGCTCTCCATACTGTCTGTCCAGAACTTCTGTCACATCATAGCACAGATCATCCATCACATGAACAGAACCGCTGTTTACATCCAGGACGATATTGTATCCGTTATTCTTATACTGATGAATCACATCTGTTCCTCCTACGAGAAACAGCGGCCTTTAAGACCGCTGTCTCTCAAGTATTCTCATATAATCCCGATTATCTTTTTTGCTCACATGTCTGGTTTCCTACTGTACAGGATGTCTTACATGCTGACTGGCAGGATGTCTGGCACTCGCCGCATCCGCTTTTCTTAACGGTGTTATTAAGAGTCTGCGTATTTAATGTCTTTACATGCTTCATGACAACATCTCCTCCTTACCTTTCACACTCGTAACCGTTCAGGCCCGCCGAACAGTTACTCACACTCAACTTTCGTTATTATATCATTTTCTCATTGGTTGCGCAATCCTTTTTTCTACAAAATTAGGATAGTTACTATTCGGAGTTTTGCTATGCAAAAGCCGCCCCTCACTCCTGAATCATGTTCTTACGGAATGCACAGCTTACGCGCATTCTTGATTCGCGAATAGTAACTTAGGATAACATTCCGCCGGCCATGCCGCCGCCTGCGCATAAAATGAATGTAGTGAGAAGATTCGCGGCATCCCCGTTCAGCGTGCGGTATACCCCCAGTGTAACTAGAAGCAGAAGGCCGAAATAGAGAACACCAAGCCCCATCCCCCACAGATACCTCTTGATACGGGCAAGCTTTCCGATAATAATCCCGCCGATCAGCGTAGATACAAGATATACCGCAATAATAGCCGCTGCCACCGCTTTTTCATTCAGCTCGATCTTATACATGAGAAATGTCAGTATAAGGAGCAAAATTCCTGTAATAATATAAGATACTAAAAGTGCCTTTAGTATCCACATCACCTTTGAATCCTTCTGGATTTTACGTTCCATCCCATCCCTCCCTTGTCTGTCAGAATCCTCTATCACAAGGTATGACAGGAGAGAATTTTTTATGACTAATTTGCTTTCCTTTACTGCTCCATCTGTCTTCCCAGAAAGGATGCCGCGCAAGAAGCCATCTTCTCCTCCGGAATTCCAAACTTTTTCTTCTCCTCCTTTGTAAGGAAAATCACTCCCCCGATCACATCTCCCTCACAGATAATTGGTGTGACGGCTTCACACTCATAGTCCTCCTCCTGGTCGCTGATAATCTTCACATATTTCTTATCTCCCTTTGCCGCAAGAATGCTGTTCCGGTTCTCCAGCTCCTTTAAAAGCGCCTTACTGATGTACTTTTCCTGCAGCTCCTTCTTGCCATTTCCTGCTGCTGCAATGATCTGGTCCATATCACATACACAGACCAGGCAGCCCATAGTCTGGGACAGACTCTCTGCATACTGCTTTGCAAATACAGACAACTCCCCGATGGGAGAATACTTTTTCAGGATAATCTCCCCCTCCCTGTCCGTAAAAATCTCAAGGGGATCTCCTTCCCTTATGCGCAAGGTTCTCCTGATTTCCTTGGGGATTACTACCCGCCCGAGATCATCTGCTTGTGTCAAGTCCTCACAAAACATTTTTTATATTTCTGCGAACCCGCATAAACACTGGGTTTCCTGAAAATCCTTAAAGAACACCCATACCCAAAATAAGGCTGCCCCATGTGAAATAATAAGACAAATTTTGTCCTTATGGAACATTTTCAAACGAGAGGTCAAACTTCCAATGAATATCAATCTCCTTTCCAACATAAACAATCACTTTTTCGATTGCATCGTACATCTGAATCCGCATCTCACCCTCTTCCTTTGCCAGCATATCCTCAGATGCATTTAGTGCCTGCGTTTTTCGCTCCTCGTCATTCTGTTGTCTGGCTATTTCCGCCTCCTGCTCCTGCAGCTTTGCAAGCTGTGCCTGTAATTCCTCTTTTTGCTGCAATAATTGATTTTTCTTTTTCAAGAATGTATCCTTATCGAATTTACCATCGCGGTATTGCTCATACAAGGTCAGGTTTTTGGAAGCAAACCCATCCAGTTTTTTCTGGATACTCTTTCCCGCATTTCTGCAATCCTCCAGCGGATTTGACTGCGGCTGAGATTTTAGCTTTTTATACCTTTCATTCATCAACATAAGCTGCGCCTTATACGCCGCCAAAACTATTTCCTCAATTTCCGTGCGGCTCCATCTGACCTGACAGCATGGCGAATCTGTACGGTAAAGCTTGGTTGAACAGGAATAGTATTCATCATTGCCGAATGTTTTCCGCAGCCGCCTGCCGCAATATGCGCAATAATAGATGCGGTCTGAGACATCTCCCCGCTTTGCTCCTTTGTAATTCACTTTCCGGAGCTTTGCATTGGCGGCTTCATATTCCTCATGTGTCACGATTGCCTCATGCCGGTTCTCCACAACCACCCATTCCTCCGGCCTGCATTTGCGCTGGACAGACGCCCGTATCGTTTCATTTTCACATTTGAAGTTCACCATGGCGCCCGTATACTTATATTCCTTAATAATACGCAAGACCGCCTGATGGCTCCACATGGCGTCACTGTGCATCTTCCTGTTCACCTTCTTATACTCCATCGGCGTCGGAACCTGTTTTGCATTCAGCATTGCAGCTATTTCCGTGGATTTCATTCCGCCGATTGCCGCTTCAAAAATCTCCCGCACAACCGGAGCCGTTACCGGATCCGGAATCATCTCATGCTTCACGCCCTGTTTCTTCTTATATCCATAGGGGCAATGTGTCACATATTGTCCTCTTGACATTTTAAGGTGCATGGCAGACTTTACTTTTTCGGAAAGATCCTGGCTGTACCGCTGATAAATCAGATTACGGAACGCCACATCAATTCCACCTGTTGTCCCTATATAGCTCTTACTGTCATAATGGTCATTGACAGATATGAACCGGACACCCAGAAAAGGGAAAATATGCTCCAGATAGTCCCCTACCTCCAGATAATTTCTTCCAAACCGGGATAAATCCTTTACAATGATGCAGACAACCTCTCCGTTTCTGACCTTCTCAATCATACGCTGAAATTCCGGTCTGTCAAAATTGGTTCCCGTATATCCGTCATCCACAAACTCTATGACCGGAAAATCTCTTAAATCTGTATGCTCTTTCCTATACTGCTGAATCAACAGGCGCTGGCTGTGGATACTGTCGCTCTCATCCTTCAATGAATTGCTCCCTATATCCACATCATCCTGAGAAAGCCTCAGGTATGCAGCGATACACCTCATCATACATTATGCAACCTCCCTTCGTATACGTTCGCACTCCTGCAGCAGTTCCTCAAACTCATTCATATAGCGGAATTCAATGGATATGCTATTGTCCGCATACAGCTTGATCTCTTTTACAATGGCTTCCATCATGGCTGGGTTCAGTGTCTGTGCCTTATAATATTTCGAAATCAGCTGTTCCCACTTCTTTTCCCCCTGAGCCGCCTCACTTGCCTTGCCCCGGATACTTTTCAGTTCCTGAAGCTCCTTTTCCAGAGAATCTATTTCTTCCTGATAGCGCATCTTTGCATAAAAATATTCATCCTGCGTCAAAATTCCTTCTTTCAAATCAGTATAGAGGGCGGTGCAGAGGCCCTTTCGCCGGTCAATTTCCTTTTGAATGTCCTTGACCCTCGCAATCGGCGCTTCCTGCTTTGCTGTTTCTTTTTCCTGCGCAATCAGTTCCTTTAAGATTTTCTGCGTATCCATGAATATCTCCATCTGCTTTCGGATTGTCGCAAGAACTGCCTCATCCAAATCTGCCGCCCGGATATTCTTCTTTGGACACGCCGTATCGCCAAGCTCAATATTCTCCGGACATTTGTAATTATAATAAATCGAAGTGCCGCTCCTCTTAGAAGTATTGTACGCATGAACCTGCTTGATGACCCGTCCGCAATCTGCGCACCGCAGCAGTGAACCATACGGATTTTCCCGTTTCGGAAGACCTGCATATTTTCCATGCGATTCTTTTGCCTCCCGGCTCTTCCTGTCTGTGACTTCCTGTACCCTTTTCCATAGCTCTGGACTGATAATCGCTTCATGTGTATTTTCCACCAGATCCCACTCAGATTCCTCTGTCCAATGGAAAGGAATTCCTTTATAAAGACAGCTTGCACTGCGCCCTTGGGCCAGATTCCCAATATACACAACATTCTTCAGCAGATCCGAAAGAACATGACGGCTCCAGAGAAGCCCGGATCCCTTCTTGTTATTGTTTGTGATGATCCCACGCTCATATCGGAGCCGCCCCGGTGACGGGATATCCCGTTCATTTAATATTCTGGCGATTGTATTGATACCATCCCCTTTTGCCCTTAATTCAAAAATTTCAACTACAATTGGCGCAATCTCCTGATCTATAATCAGATGGTTCTTATCCTGAGGATCCTTCAAATATCCATAGGGTGCATAATTTCCAATATATTCGCCGCGCAGACGTTTCTGTTTCATTGCCGTACCTACTTTTCGGGATATATCTTTGGCATAGACGTCATTTACCACATTTTTCAGCGAAGCTCCCAGTTCATCGCCAGACGTTAGGGAATCACTGTCATAATGGTCATTCACAGCAATAAACCGGATTCCCAGGAACGGGAACACCTTTTCAATATAGTCTCCGGCTTCTACATAATTTCGCCCCAGACGCGACAGGTCTTTTACCACAATACAGTTAATCCTGCCATCTCTTGCATCCTGCAGCATCCGGTTAAACTCCGGACGTTCAAAGTCTGTACCAGTAAATCCGTTATCCATATAAATATCCGTCAGCATCAAATATGGTCTTGCGCTGACGTATTCCATCAACAGATTTTTCTGGTTCTCCATGGAATCCGCATCCTTTTTTCCATTATCCTCCACAGAAAGGCGAAGATAGATGCCAGTATGGTAAATTCCTGCCTCCTTGAAGCCCTCCGCTTTCTCTGTTCCTCTCTTACGAGATACACGGGCCATTTACACCACCTCCAATCCTGGAAATGGGATTGCCCCTTTCGCCGCCTTCTTTTGTTCCTGTTCTTCCAGAAAAGACATAATATCCGCAAACTGGTCACGCTGGCGGAATACCACTTCAATCTCAGCGTTTTCAAAAATGTTAATCCGCTCAATCAGGTTGACGACAATAATCCGGGAGATCTCAGATATATTCTTATATTCCCGGAACCCCGACAGCCAGCTCTGCTGCTTCTTAAGTCCGTGCTGGATACCGGATTTGTCACTGGTCAGCTGTTCTATCAGCTGTTTTGCTGTATCTATCCGCTCCATGAACTCTTCTTTTAATGTCAGGAACTCTTCTTTTGTTAAAATACCTGCCCGGAGATCTTCATACACTCCAAGCCGCAAAGCATTGTTTTTCTCAATTACCTGGCTCTGATATTCAATGTTGGCATCAATCTTTTTGATTTCCGCTTTTTCCCATGAAAGGGCTTCGATTTGCTGCATGGCACGATCCATATCCAAAATCACTTCGATTTGCCGCTGAACCGTTGCCAGAACTACTTTGTCGAGAACGTCCTCCCGTATGCTGTGCTTGCTGCAGACATCGCGGTTCGCTTTATTGGCGCTGCACACATAGTAGACATACTGCCTGCCGCAGCTACCCGCAGTTTTCCGGACGGCAGGCGCCCCGCAATCTCCGCAAAAGATACGCCCGCAATAGGGATGCACCTCTGTCTTTTCGGAACTGGCGCGGGTATCTTCACGGAGCAGCTGCTGAACCAGGTCAAACTGAGGCCGGGAGATAATTGCATCATGGCGGTTTTCCACCCGTACCCATTCGCTTTCATTTTTATAGATGAATTTCTTTGTCTTATAATTGGGCGTTGTGCGTTTTCCCTGCACCAATACCCCTACATATACCTCGTTTTTCAGTATCCGCCGTACAGCCACATGGCTCCAGAGCGCTTTTCCATTTGTTTTAAATTCCGTTTTAAACTTGCTTCCCCTGGCTTTCTTGTATTCCATAGGGGAGAGAATGCCAAGTCCGTTCAGTTTGCCGGCAATCCTGTTGGGACTTAAACCCTCAATCTTCCATTTAAAAATGTCCCTGACAACCTCCGCAGCATCTTCGTCCACAATGAGCTGGTTTTTATTCTCCGGATCCTTCTCATAACCGTACACGGCAAAGTTTGAGATAAACTCCCCATTCTTGCGCTTTACATCCAAATTGCTGCGCACTTTGATAGAAATATCACGGCTATAAGAATCGTTAATCAGATTCTTAAAAGGAATGACAATGCTGTCTGCACTGCCGGCCGCCCTTGTATCAAATCCGTCATTTATGGAAATAAACCGAACACCCAGCTGAGGGAATATTTTTTCGATATATTTTCCACATTCAATATAGTCTCTTCCGAATCTGGAAAGATCCTTGACAATGACACAGTTGACGCTGCCTTTCCGCACATCATCCATCATGCGCTGAAACTCAGGCCGGTCAAAATTTGTGCCAGTCCGTCCATCATCCTTATACTCATCGTAAAGTTCCATTTCCGGGTGTTTTGCCAAAAACGCCATCAAAAGCTCTCGCTGATTATGAATGCTATTGCTCTCCGACTTTCCGTTTTCGGCAGAAGAAAAATCGCCATCATCCTTCGACAAGCGTAGGTAGATGGCGACCTTAAATAATTGGTCCTGTATTTGCTTCATAGCGCCACTCCTAACTGTATTAACGGAAATCCGTATAAACAGCAGGGTGTTCACTGATTTTGTCCATGCTCATTATAGCATAGGCCCTTCCAAAAATCCAGCCGTTTTCGTGGATTTGCCGCAGGTAATTGTTTCCATGCATCTGCCGTTGGCATAGAGATACTCCTGGGTATTTCCATTACATAGATGCTATCATTTCACGGAAGCTATCATCCAATGACTGTGCTTTATCTGCATAGGAAACACGAACCTTTACATCACCTACGCGAAAACAATACGGGTTCTTAATCTGTTCAACATATGACCGCACTCTCTCTTCGGTTGGAAGACTGCAATCGACTTTTACGTCCCTGATATCAACAAGATCCGTAAGATCTGATATTTGATTCGTACTATCTTTCATAATGGCTGATATTCACCTCCATCTCCTACCTTCCTAAATATTCTTACCATTATTTTCCTTGTTTATTCAAAAAAATGCCTCAAGCTCTGCCTGCAGCGAACAGGTCCATAGAAATCTCATCTTCCCGCCTTCATTGTGGCCGGACCGCGAATTACGGAAGTCTCATTATCCCTGGATGGATTGTCGCGTTATGCAGGTGCCACCCGCATATCAGTGCTCCTGTGATTGCCTGCCACACAATCGGATAGCCGCTCCTCAGTCCAGGATCGTAGAGTTGAAAGCTATATCATTGTCAATGTGCAAAAGGCCGGGGATGCCTTCACTAATAAAAAGCCCTCTTATTTCGCACATCTCGAATTTATTTGAAAAAAATTTAGCGGCTCCGAAAAAATCCAGAGCCGCCTCCTCCTAAATATGAAATTTTGAAATGTTGAGTGCGATATGTATCAATATGTATTGTTTCAAATCCTCATCAAGCTTGCCGCCTATCTGGCTGTGCTTATTGATCATCGGAGCATACATTTCAAAAATTCTCCCCAGTGCCTCATGGCTGCCCAGAGTAGCCTCCTCCAATATCCTGTGGAATTCTTCCGGTTTCATCTGCCATCACCTTCCTTTGCCAATTCTATACGCAGTTTCTTCAGAGCCTGATACTTTTGGTCATATACATGCTGTGCGGAACAGTTTAGTTCTTTTGCAATTTCTTCCGGCCTTTTCTCTTCCACAAACAGCATTGTAAGAATCTGCTGCCGCTTGATCGGAAGTTTTACAAAAGCATCGGCAAGCCGCTCTTCTTCAAAATCAAAGTCAGTACTCGAAAAAATATTCCGTAAATCATCCTCATAAATGGGCTGACTGCTCTCTGGCAGTTCCTCAAATGAAACCGTTTCCAGTTTTGTCTCTGTTTTGCGCAGATACTTGAGTTTGGCCCGGTAAATAACGATATCCAGCCATTTCGTAAACCGTGCCCTTAATTCGTCCTCATAATCCTGCTGATGGTTCATCGTTGTGCCTCCTTTTCGTTGGGGCACGCCACCACAGCAGAGAACCAGGCATACCATGATGGCATGCCTGATTTGTGAGTTGCTTCTTGTGTTCTCTTGTCTAAAATCTACAACGTTTTTCTTAATGTCTTATCTCGATTTTGACAAGCAAAAAACGACCATACCGCACTTTCGTGTGGCATAGCCGTTCATTAAGCATGAATAATTAACCGCGAGTCCTGCTTTCGGTCCTATCCGTATCAATGAGCCATATCCAGATTCCTCTGTATGGCTCAAATGTCAATATTTAATTATTGGCTGAACTTTTCAAGCGAATCAAGATAAGACATAAGCCCTTCACAAGCCTGGATCCGCCTTTTTACTGGATATTTCTCAATGCGCTCTGCGATTTCCCGAAGATACACTACTTCAGGATTCGAGTAGGATTCCCTGAGCAATTGATCCACTGTTACCGACAGCGCATTTGCAATCCTCACCACCATATCGAGACTGGGAATTCCAGAAGCATTCTCTATCTGGCCAATATGGCTGTTGCTGCAGTCGCACTTGCCTGCCAATTCCTCCTGAGTGAATCCGAGTATTAAACGATACTTCCTGATATTTTTGCCTAAAGTTATGTAGTCCACTGTTCCATCTTCTCCTTACTTTATTATTTTATAGCAGCCTATACTGGAATTGTAGAGTGTAGCATTCCAATATACACACTATAAGTGGAATTTATAATCTTTTTTGTGGACTTTTTATATAAAGCATATGGACCTGCCATAGCCTTAGCAGGTCCACTTTTGCCATTACTGAAACAAATCGAGATTGTCAAGCATCTGTGCAATATCGTCTTCCATTGTTTCCGGGATTTTATCCTGTGGGGCATCTGCCTGGATTTCGGTTAACTGCATCTTGGCAATACGTTCTTCTACTATCTGCCGTATCATCTGTTCCATCCTGTCCTGATTATAACCGGAAGCGACTTTCACTTCTATTTTACCATGCGCCTTTTGTAATTCCGGGCGGGACAAAAGATACTCATTCAGCACGTCCACCATAACGGCGCTTTTTTTGTTGCCCAGGCTTTCCAGAAATTCCCCTACCCGGATCTGTTCCTCCGAATCAGCCCCAAACTGAAGGGTAAAACGATATTTTCCATCTTTTTTCACTATGCATCCCTCCGCCCATTATACGGTAGGACGAAGGGAGAGCTGTTTCCTTGCCAGCATTTCATATCCAATGGCATTCGCATTGGGAGATTCCACGAAATCTGCTTTTGCCACCAGACGTGAAGCCTCAAAAAACGGGCGGAGCAGGATGCTTCCCCCTCCGATAAACACGGCGGGATTTGCACGCAGGTCTACCTGTAGTTCACGAAGGCGGTTTAGAATATCATTTGCATGCTGCTTTGCCGCTTCATAGATTGCCGTTTTAACATCATCCGGCAGAATAACACTGTTTTCCCCACGCAGTACGGCCGTGATATGTTCATCACTAATCAGCATATCATGCAAAGCTCCAACCTTACGGATAATCTCATTATTCATCGTAATAATGCCCGTCTCAAGAGAACGGCAGAACTGAAGATCCGGTTTCCCGTTCTGAAGAAGCAGCACATCTGTCGTGTAACCCCCTACGTCAATAATAAAAATACGGAGCGTATGGACTACCAGGCTGCTCTGTGGCACTACGGCAGCATACGCCTGCGGGAATACCATGACACGGTTAATCAGCACTGCATAAGGCTTGTCCTTATATGCAAATTGAATCATTCCACGTTTGAAGTAACTGGCAAACTTATCTTTCAGTATACCATAATGTTCGGGAGGAAGCCCAACTGCTAACTGGATCTGTTCCAACGGAGAATAACGCCCGGTCCGCTCCATTTCCTTTGCTATTGCAAATAAAGAGAGGATAAAGTAACGGTCATCACAGGTCTTGTCCCTCATATAGCTCAGCCTCTGCCCGCTCAATGTCCAGAATTTCCCATCATACTCCAATATCTCTTCTGCCATGGGCGGCCTGGCCGTATGCTCGGAAAGGCCGGAAACAAACGAGTCGTTCGGTGTCTTTATGGCATAATTGCCATGATCAATGGATACCAACATAATGAAACCTCCTATATTTCAAATATTTTCTATACTTATGGAAAAAAGCAGTTCTCCATAATCAGATATACTATATTCCAGGAACCGCTTCGCGAACCCTGTCATTAGATGGACGGCGCATTTGCGCCTTTTATGGAAATCTGCTTTGCAGATTCCCATAAGCTATATAATCATTACACCGTTTAATATACGCATTTACAACTGAAATACGCATTATAAAAAAGAAATGTAAAAAAGAACGAAGCTTAACGCCTCGTCCTCTTGAAATCAATAAAAGTCATATCCTTTCCAAAAACTCTGCCGGCTTTATGGCGGCTACTTTGCTCTCTCTGAAATCCCTGATGTTTCTGGTTATAATATATTCCGCCCTGATGCGGGAAGCGCAGGCGCTCTGAACCGCATCCTCATAATCCTTAAATTTCATGCTGGCTGCTTTTTTCAAATCATCCGCCTTTAGGTCGGCAATCGTAAAAATCAGGGAAATACTGTTCAAAATCTCCTTCGTCCTTTCTGCATCCAATTCCTTTCGCATAATATATATGATATTGGGAATCGACAAGGCAGACACTACACCAGTAATCTTTTTGACCTCACAAAGCTTCCAAACCATAGCAGAATCCTTGTAAAAATCGTCCCGTTTGCACAAAACGTCAAGAATAATGTTTGTATCAATCAGTATTTTCATATTTGCCCATACGCTCCATTCTGACTTGCTTCTCGTCATAATCCCCTTTCAGCACTCCGGTAAGTGAATCCGTGAGGAAAGAAACGCTTCTATCATAGGAAACCAGGCGGGCAACCTCTTTTCCATTCTTTACAACAATAATCTCCCCGCCAGCTTGCGCCATCTGCAAGTATTTTCCAAAATTATTCTGTACTTCTGTCGCTGTTGCTGTCATCATAATGTTTCACCTTCCTTTTATACAAATATCTTCCTATGCCAATATATTGTTTCTTCTTTCTTTTCCCTAATATTATTATATTTATTTTTCCCTAATCAGTCAAGAAATTAGCTAACTTCTATACGTGTTATTTTATCCAAAATTCCTATTCTGATTCATACGCAAATTCTCCATAAAAAAAGAACGAAGCCAAAGCCCCGCCCTCTTTTCGTTACTGTGTCTGCCTTTGAAGGCAGCATTCCCAAATGTAGTCATCAAGCCCTTTATAACGCGGATCCCACAGATAAGTTCCAAATGTAAAACCCATATTTCCAAGAAGCTGCAGTAAGCTGTTGTACCCATTCTGCACATGATGATTTGTTGCAAAATCCATATCAAAAGCTGTCTTGATTTCCAACAATCCTTCATTTCTTAAATTCTCAAGCGCCATCTGCAGCTGTGTCAGAGAATTTACGCCTGGCACTGCCAGTACCGTCATCCCTGTCAATGCATGAATCACATCCGCTTTCATCGGTCCTTCCGTCAGCAGCATCGTGGACTGTACCGCTCCCGCAAGGTGCGTCCAGCCTTCCGCCCTGCATCCATCCTCCATTTCCGTACTGGATACCCAGCGGAATTTCCGTCTGCTGACATTATCCCTTCGTATCTGCAAGCCCTGAATCCTTCCTATCCGGTCTCTGACTGGAATCAGAATACCCCTTTTCTCATGGATAAATGTCCACGCTCCGCTTTTGTCCCTGTAAAAACCTGGAACACCGGCAAGGTGCAGGCCATCCGACTGCAGCTGTTTTGCAATCGCTGACATGCCTACAACTGGCGTCGTTTTATATTCCAGAAGTTCAACATCCTGTTCCGTCAGTCCGCGGTTCATAAGGTTTTCTTTGTGGTCTGCCGCCAATGACAGCTTATCAAGCAGCGCCGTATAGACGCTGTTCCGCGATTCAATGTCAGCAAGCGGGCATTCCTCTTTCTGCTTTTCCACAATGTTCTTCTTCGGACGGACCATAAGCTCTGGAGGTCCAATCCGTTCGACCAGTTCTCTTCTGACCTTATCCCGCGGCGCTCCTGTGTAAAGTGCATATAAATCAAAAATACCTCCGGATATCCCACATCTCGGACAGCGAAACACTTCTTTTTTCAGATTGATATTTAGATGCTTTTCTCTCGGATTTTCGTCACAGCACGGGCATTGTATGTAATACGAGCTTCTGCCTGCTGTCGGCATAGGCAATCCAAGCAGCGAAATAATATCCCACATGTGAAATATCTCCATACGTCCTCCTTTCCTTAACCTCGGCCGAATGGCCATAGAGGTATCCCTTGCGGATTTCCGGGGATGGCAGGACGCCATCCCCATATCTGTGATATTACATTAGGCAGTAGCCTGCTGCGCTGCATATTCGCAGATAAACCGCGCTGCCGCGCTGATTTCTTCATCGCCCTTGAATTTTGTGGCAACCCATGTGACTGCCCCAGGATCCAGCGGCAATACCTCACCGAGCGTTTTACCACTGAACTTTGTAATTGGGCAGGGCTTCGCCATAGCCTGCTGCAGCTTTTCCTCCTGCGTCAGCTCCTTGGGAGGCGTAGGCATCGCCGTGTATTCCTCCTCTTTGGGCTGAGGCGGCTGCGTCTGGTTCGGTATGGAGGACTGCGGCGCTTGATTCTCTGCGCCATTTTCTGCCATACCCAGCTCATTGGGTGCATTCTCCTCAAAGTCCTCACCCGCCATAGAAAACTGCAGGCCAAAACCGGCATTGCGGAGCGCTATCCCGACCGCAGCCGTCTGCGCCCATTCCCTTGGGGACACGGAGGGCTTGTCTGCAAGATAGCCCCTGGATGCCGTCGCTTCCGCAAGATAGGCTTCCGCAGGATCGCTGTACTTGGGGTATACCCTTGCGGTAGCCACAAAGCAATCCTTTGCAGGAGTGACCTGGACCGCTATTTTCCCTTCCGGGTACTTCATCCGAAACCACGCCATCTGAATCATGACAGGGAGACGTTTCCGGGTCTCCCCCGTATTCAAATCCGTATAGTCCACCGCAAACGGAGCCGGGTCAAACCCTGACACTTCATTGATTTTTTCAATCATGGCGTGCATTGCCGCCTTATCATTCGAGTTATTCTGACTCATAACAAAGCCTCCTTATAGATTGATATTATTGTAAGTGTTCCGATACTGCATCCAAACAGGCAGGATCGTATTGATATACTGGCTGATACAGGATTTATACTGCTCCTGTGTACCGGCAGCAAAGCTGGAGAAACGCTTCCTCCCATCCTGGACAACGCTTTCAAAAGATGTAAGCGCTGTCTCCTGTTTCTTTTTCCCTTCCGCATCTGTTTTCAGCCCGAACCTTCTCTCTGTCAGTATGAAGCGCACATAGGCGTCCACAAGCTGAAAGTGGTACCCCATGACACGGGTGTCCATGGTAATTGGGGCTGATTTGCAGAATGCCTGGAACGTCTCCAGGACACAGACCCGGTAATTCAGTTCCTGCATCTGGAGCAGCTCTTCCGGCGGAAGGCTGTTCTCGGAAATCTGGGACTGGATGATGGATTGCTGCTCACGGTATTTGTCTAAAATTGTAGCCATTGTTAGCTCCTTTCTTTGATATAGCCCATATTCTTTCGGTATAAAGGGACGCTTTTTCGGTGTTTCTTTGTCAGATCAGCTCCTGCAGCCGCTGGGCCAGGCAGGTGCCTCGTTTCTCAGTATCAGTTTTCTTGATGGCAATACAAAGCGCACGTTTTTCCCCGACGATAGCCACACGTTCTTTTCCCCTGGTGATTGCCGTATAGATAAGCGGCCTTGTCAGCATATTGTAATGTGCGCACTGCAGGTTGATGATAACGGACTTATATTCGGAACCCTGCGATTTATGGACAGTAAATGCATAGCCAAAATCCAGCATATCCAGTTCTGCCGGTTCATACTCCTTCATCCGTCCATCGCCAAAATCCACCTGTACAGTTGTGTCTTCGCCACTGCCGGAGATATTTCGGATATACCCAATATCGCCGTTGTTGACGTCATCCTTGTTTTTTATCTGCATGACCTTATCCCCACAACGGAAAATACGTTTGCCGCGGATAATTTCCGGCTTTCCCAAACCACCTGGGTTCACCAGTTCCCGCAATCTTTCATTCAGGGCATTCGCCCCGGTTTCCGTTTTCTGGCGGTACGGTGTAAGCAGGGCTACGTTGTCAATGCCATACTTTTTTGTTTCCTGCAGATAAAGCTCTGCTATTTTCTCAGCCGATACCTGCATATTGGGGGATGGGATGAATTGAAAATCATCCCCGTATTCCAATGACGCATCCCCATGGCGGATCCTTTTTGCATTCGTTGCGATACGGCTTCCGGAATCCTGCCGGAACACTTTATCCAGCCTGACGACAGGAATGCGGCCGCTTGCAATGATTTCACTAAGTACCGCCCCAGGCCCGACGGAAGGCAGCTGGTCCGCATCGCCAATCAGGACAATCCGTTTCCCATACTCAATCGCCCCAAACAGAAAGCCTGCCAGATAAATATCCAGCATGGAAACCTCATCTACTAAGATTAAATCCGCTTCTATGATTTCCGGTTCCCCATAGCTGCCGTCTTCATCTGCAACCAGCCCAAGCGCCCTATGAACCGTCGAGGCTGTGCAGCCTGCCTGCTGCTCCATCCTCCTGGCTGCCCGTCCTGTAGGAGCGCTGCAACAGATTGCAGCCCTCGGATACTGGCGCCGGTAAATGTCCAGAATTGCTTTCTGTATCAGGGTTTTGCCTGTGCCGGGACCTCCGGTAATTACGGACAGCCCCTGTGTCAGCGCCATTTTTACTGCATCGCGCTGTTCTGGAGCCAGTTTCAGGCCCATCAGCCGCTCCTCTTCATCCAACTCATCATCCAGATTCGTACAGATATTCTTTTTCCCAGTCCTCATCTGCTGGCAAAGCTGTTCTGCAAGCTGTGTTTCTGCATATGCATTTTTTGCCCGGTAGACATTCCCCCGGTATGACACCAGCTGGCCGCTGTATACAAGCCTTGCGGCGCGGTTTGCAGCCATTTCCTCTGTGAGCTGCGGCGTATTCAGGATTTTCAGGCACGCTTTTATAAACTGATGCTTCTCCATACACAGATGGCCTTTGCTTTCTGCATCCACCAATGTAAACAGCAGCCCTTCATCCACACGCTCAGTTGACAGCAGATTAACGCCCATGTTCATGGCAATTTTATCCGCTGTTTTAAAGCCAATACCGGTCATCTCGCAAAGCTGGTACGGATGGTTTTTGACAATCTCCATCGCCTGGTTCCCATATTCCTTATACAGCTTCACTGCACGGTTTGGCGTGATGCCATGCGGCGCAAGGAAAGCAACCACATCGCGTGCGCCCCTGTTCTCAAGATACGAATCACATATTTTTTTCAGTTTGTCTTCACCGATACCGGGTATGGACAGCAGCCTTTCCGGCTCTTTATCCAGCACATCCAGTGTACGGAGGCCAAAAGCCCTATAAATGCGTTCGTCAACCTTCGGGCCAATGCCTTTGATTTTACCGGACGACAGGTAAGCAATAATCCCTTCCTTGGATGGGATTAGTACCTCGTCATAGCTTTCAACCTCAAACTGAAGCCCGTGGTTCTGATGCCTGCTCCAGTGTCCCTGCATCTCATAACGCAAGTGGTCTGCAACCGGCAGACAGTATCCAACTGCCTTTACCTGCGTAAGAACCTGCCCCGATGCGTCCTTGATTTTCTCACAAGGGCGGTACAGGGCAATCATGTAGCTACCCGGATCTACTTGCGCCGGATTCGGCGGATAAATCATTTTCTCAAATTGGCATAACAAGTTTTTTACTCCTTTCTGTGGGATATTGTCTAAAACAAACCGGACAAGTCCGCTTCCACTTCCCAAATCCTTCACCTATCAGGGACTTGTACGGTTTGCTGCGCCGAGTGCAGTCGCTTTGGCGACATCTTCCTCCTGCACGAGTACCCTCGCTTCGCTGGGGCAGACCCTGCGCATATTGTTTTTATTTCATAGGACGCACTTTCCTATGAAATAAAAAACTCCCAAAGGCGTTAAGAGCCAGGTCTCTCTCTGACGGAATCCTGTCGCGCAAAAGCATTGGCAGATAAGCATGCGGCGCCCTGCCGTGACAGAGGACACACATCTTTACCAACATGCAGACCATCCATATGCGCTTGCAAACTTTGACCGCAGGTTTACCCGGAAGTCAGACGGTGAGCCAGGAATTTTAGAGTGCAAAAGCTGTACCTACCATAAGGCGGACGAATGGGCGGATGATGCAATCCCGCTGCATTATGAGTTTCAGCTGCGTTTCTATCTCGCAGTTGCGGATGTAGATATCGGCGCTTTTTCAGCGGTCTGGGGCAATAACCCGGACAATGATTTAGCGATCCCGGAAATTGTAGTCTGTAACCTTACCCTGAAGCTGCGCAATCTTACGGAGCGCAGGCTCATACTTGTGCGAGAATTCCACTGTGGGCAATCTGTTTTCTGCCCATACCAGTATGCAGCAATCGGCTCCAGCAGGTGTCCCATCATCAGCTGGTTGGAATTGCTTTTGGCTGCCGACTTCATACGGCCTTTCTTAATCAGCCACAGTTCCATGGGCGTCGTCCACGGTGAAACTCCAAAAATAGCTGCCACATCGCTTCCACCGACTGTATAGGGAATATCTCCTTTTGGGCCATGCATACGGCACTCCAGCCATCTGTCATTGGTCATGCCTGCAGTATCACATAATATAATCGGTTTTGCCATCAGTAACTCACCGCCTTTGCAAGATCGAAATCGCCCCATTTAAAGGTAAGCGCACGGGCCATATTCTCCTCAACAACAAGGAGCTTGCTTTCTGGTGTATTCTCAGTCTTGAGAATAAAAGGAATCTCCTGCATGGCGAGGAACACATCATGTGCCGTTGCCGTCCCGCCGCCATAAGCCATCTCAAACATAGCGATTGCCTCAACGGCTGCTTTTTTCGGCAGACTCAATTTCTTACAGATACGAGTCATTGCATTGACCGGATAATCCAGATGCACCTCCAGCAGTTTCTGCAGTTTGGCAATGGAATCGCCAAACTGGGCAAAAAGCTGATCAAGCGCCGCATCAAAGTCGCTGACTTTTTTCTGGTGCCTGTGGTCTACAGCAATGCAGCCCCCGATATGGATTGGGTGCTGCCCGCCGACCAGCAATGCCGATACCTTTGCTGAAGCGACGCCTGTATCCGAAGTGATAAAACGGATACCCGGCATCAGCTTATCCGCCATCGCCGTTTTTCCCTGGGATGCCAGAAGCTTTGTATAGGCTCCCAGCAGATCTTCTTTCTGATCTGGCATTTTCCATGAAGCGCTGACCAGAGAATGATCACAATAACCGCACTCATACTCATTTCCGGGGAAGCGGGCGTCCAGCTTTGCCTTTAGCGTGCCCAGCAGCTCATTGATCGGAAGGACTGAATAGTCTGTCGAATCACCGGAGTGTACAGCTGATACCTTTTCATCACGGATTAGAAGCAGGGCTGAAGATGAATAAAGCTTCAAACAAGCATTCAACACCTCAGCCAGCACACTGCGGCTGAGTTTCGGCAATGCCGTGCCTCCGATTTTCGCCCGGTCAAGCAGGCTCTTATTGGCTGTCATGCGCAATGGATAAAGATTCCCATTGACGCGCATGGCAAGCCCAAGGTTAGATGCTGTATCTTCCATGGCATCCAGACTGGTTCCCGGTGCGAATGCAGATAGATTTCCATAAAGAGGGGAAGCGGCATCCAGAGGCTCTATCTGCAGCTCATCAACTCTGCAGGTAATCCACTGGCTGTTCTTCGTCTGCTCATCATGGTAATCATACATCGCACTGTAAGAACTAAAGGTTGTAGAGTAGTTGTCCTGACAATTTTGCATAATACATGCTCCTTTCATTTTTTTGACGGATTTACCGCCTTGATAACCGTGCAGGAAACCTGCCCAGCGTCGCGATATTCGCGTATATAACAAAAACAGGCATCCCCGAAGGACTGCCTGCTTTGTGCCAAAATAAGGCCGGAAAACAAAAAAAGCGCCATCCGCTAAAAAGCAAATGACACTGTGAAACTTCTGTTAAACTGTTTTTGGCTAAAACCAAAACTGATACTGATATATGTATTATAACAGAATTCATCACAATCGTCAATCCGTCCGAAAACGAAAGGCGCCGGGTTTACTGCTGCTTATTTTCAGGATTATGCCGGTTTATCTGTAACAAGCACATCAATACTACCCCAACCATACTTCCTATCATAATCCCTGCAAAAAACCAAATAATATTCATCTCTATCCTTCCTCCTACTGAAAATATAAAAAATGCCACCATAAAGGCAGCATAGCATAACAAAATGAAAGGCAAAACATCCCGTTTCGGTTTATCTTGCCTTAACTCACTATCATATTTTTATAAAATACTCTTTTGAAACAGAGCAAAAAATGGAATTTATCTTCGTGTATAAATTAAATCTGTCATACCATTATAGGACTGTGTATGAAGCAATCTTAATTTAATCTCATACTTTCCGCTTTCAAAAAGTCGAATACCAGAACCTAAAAGCGTCGGAATTACGGTAATATAATAATAATCAATTAAGTCTTCATCTACTAACTGTCCGACAAGATTCGCTCCACCACATATCCAAACATCTTTTCCGTCTTCCTCTTTTAGCCTTTTTACTAAATCAACAGGATTTATGTTTACAAATCGGATTTTTTCAGAGGAAGTATGCTCATTATGTGTGATAACATAAGTTGTAAATTCGTTATATATCCACTCTTTGGGAGAAAGTTCAGTAACAACCTGATGATAAGTATTCCAACCCATTAAAATCGTATCAATGGTTTTTACAAACTCAGAATAGGTATCTATATTCTCATCATCAATGCCTTGTCCGTTCAACCAGCCAACACCGCCCTTACTATCTGCAATATATCCGTCAAGACTCATTGCAATAAATAAACTTATTTTTCTCACGCTTTTTTATCTCCTTAACTTGCGATTTGCATTTCCTTATTATTCCTAATTCCAATTTATATCAATCAGCTTTGAGATTTCCTCAACCGTATCCAAAAGCACATGGATTTTTTTAGCTGTTCCGGTGTTTTCATTACAATACCTCCATGTAAGTCCTTATTTTTTCTTCTATCCCGAAGGTTTTTCCATACTTCAGCAATTTACGGACATCCGGCCGGTTTTTGAAATAATCCTTGATTGCCTGAACATACAGCTGTTTTTCGATTTGATTTCTGGCTTTGATCAGATCGCACAGACAGCGCTCTTTGTCATACAGCCGGATTACCACTCCCTGCGGAGACTGCGTTTCCGTAATGCCGAGATCATAAAAGCCCTTAAACTATGATAATCAAATATCCTCTGTAATTTTACGGAACACATCCACCACGGGAATAACTCCAGGATATCTTCCAAATTCTAAAAATTCTCATTTCAAAAATGGAAAAAGCAGTTAATCATCAATGACTAACTGCCCTGAACCCTGTATTCGTTATAAGTGCCTGTCGGTATCCCTTGCACCATATATCAGGCGCCGGACCTCCATCACGTCACCAATCACCACATAATAGACAACATAATTCCTCACATAAATTCGATAATAAGGATGGTCACGCTTTTTTACAGAACGGTATGGCTCAAAGGCAACAGGATTATCCAGCCTTTCCAGGATAGCGGACTCCACATCATCAATCAGCCGAAGCGCTGCATCCTCATTTTTCAAAACATTTGTAATATAATTCGCCGTACTGATCAAATCCTGCTCAAATATCGGCAAATACCGGAGCTGGTAAGGTTTATGTTCCATGCACCGCACCCCTTGCATTACGGAAGACTGTTTCATGGGAAAGCCTCTCTTCCGATATAGATGCCTGCCGGTCAGCTTCATCAAGTTTCATTTCAATACTGTCTGTCAGGCTTGCATACTCCTCCAGGCTTAAAACTACCATCGCACCATAACCGTTCTTTGTCAGGTAGACCGGCTCCCCATTGTTTACGATGGTCTCAATCTCCGGGAATTTATTCCTAAGGTCAGAAACGGGCCGAATCTGTATCATACTTAATCGCTCCTTTCTCATCATTATTCTATCCTAATTTTATCAGAATATTATCAAAAAGGCAATCTTTACTTCATGTTCATTTCAAATTTGTGGTTCGCCCGAAATGGTTTATTAACTCAAACTTCCCACATCAAAAATGGGATTCGCACATTGAAAAATCAATACTTTAACCTATAAAATAGTTTCATGCCGCTGTTTCTGTCCGCTCCAGAGCCTCCTGCATATATTGGGGAAGACGCTGAATAAAGCTGGTGGTGAATTCTTCCA
>CAJTIU010000029.1 GCA_910576335.1 Lachnospiraceae bacterium | reverse complement strand
TTCATCTGCATATAGATGCTCCTGTCGGAAAACATCATGCAGAAAAGATACCGGAAGATATCTATGACAGGGATGCCTTTTTCTTTCCCGGCATTACATTTGAAAAGAAAGCGGCCGATGTGGAATCTTTTCATAAATTTTGTGGCAAAATCCGAAACGTTGTTTCCGTTATCTGTAATCTGTGGTATACTTGACATGGCACAAATCTCCTTGCTGTGTAATTGGTTTTAGCAATTCAATTATACCATATGCAAGCGGTTTGTGCCTTTTTTATGGGTTAAAGTATTGATTTTTCAAGGTTCAACACATCAAAACGGTGTAGGAAGTTTGAGTTATTTAATCTATCTCCATTACTTTCCTTCCTTCGAAACAATAACAGTCTCTACTTTTCTACATCATGGTATTCATTATGGCTTTTCAATATAAACACCATCTGTAAAGCTACTGCTCATGTCATTGCCTGCAGAATGTACACAACTAATCCGGTAATAATAACCGCCTTCCACCTCAAGCATCTTACTTGAAGACACTCGATCTGCATTTTGGTTGAATTTAAGCCATGCATCATAGCCCTCCCAACAGTCATCACCTTTTTGAGCTCGCTCCACACTAACTCCAACTCCAACCTCATTTACAGTATGTACGGCAACCGTGCTTCCACCGCCGTAAAATTTCCCTGGTCCGACTTCTACACACTTTGAATAACCAACCAGTAAATCTTCACCTCTGGTTTTTTTTGTGTCATAACCCACCGACTCATCGTCATGAGTCAAATAAGATCCATCAATCATAGGTTTCTCTGAAGCCGCCTGACTATCAACCGTCGATGCAACTACTATACCTGCCAACATTATCAATGTACAGCAAAAGTACAACAGCCTTCGCCTCATTTGTCACCTCCTGTCCTTCCCCTTTTATACCCCCTCACATATAAAGACACATAATTCAGCAAAAACTTACGCGTTTTAAGCCATAAAATATAATTTTTCCAATATTATCTCAAACTCTTCCTTTCTCATTGTACCAATTAAAAAATATTCTAATCCTTTATATCTAAAATTCGCTGAATATCTTTTATCTTTACCATCTGTTGATTTATATTCCCTCACATTAATTATACACTCTTTATTCTTTATTTGATACTCGTTTTCAATTTTTTCATCTACATCCATTCCTAATGATGAATCTTTGTAAGCTGCACTAATAAAATAGGAGACATTTTTCTCTTTATATAAATATGATATCTCCGCATGTTGGGATACCTTGTCAAACTCCATATTTGTAAATTTCATCTTTTTTATTGAGCCTGTAATAATTCTTACCGGATTAATCCCAAATTCATCTTTAATCGTCTGATAAGCCTTCTCCACATCCTCCTCTACAATCACCATATTTTCATCG
The DNA here is from genome assembly GCA_910576335.1 of Lachnospiraceae bacterium. Lineage (GTDB taxonomy): Bacteria > Bacillota > Clostridia > Lachnospirales > Lachnospiraceae > CAPEBR01. The sequence continues at coordinate 67,111 of CAJTIU010000029.1, read as the reverse complement.
CTAGAATTAACCTTTACAACTGCTCGGCCTCCAACCATACTCTCTACAAACCGCACAACTCTCTCCGCTCCACCCAAACCAGTGACACCTATAGCCGCTACCAGTGCGACCACTGCCGCAAGTCCTGTATAAAAGCGGAATCCTCTTTTTCTTCCCCTTGCTGCTCTTCTTCCCTTCGTCTCCCTCGCAGACCCAGAATCCACCATCCCGATGATGTCTCCACTTCCAACGCTCCCATTTTCCACATCTCCGATTCTCTCTGCGCCCTCTTCCTTCTCCCGGTCGAGAATTTTATGTGCGACACGCAAAGCACGCAGCTCATCCGCGGACAGATTCGGATATTTCCTTTCCAACTTCAGCATTTCAATCCGTTCATCAAGATTACTTCGGATCTCAGCCTTTAATGCTTCTGGCATCTTTTTCCCTTCCACTTCATTTTCCCGGCGTATTTCCTCTGCCTCCCTTTCTAGCTCATCCCTTATAAACACTTCAAATACATCCCTTTTATTCCCTTCCATGCACGTCTCCCCTTATAATGTTGAAAGCGTCAAAAGGTATCTTGGCGCTTATGATTAAGACGCCAAAAGTATCTGACGCCATGATACATACAGATTGCCTCGCACTATAGGTACACCCAAACCCCCAAACCAACTCTCTCTCCTGCCCAAAAGCCCGAAAATAATTCCCCAGGAATCCTGCCTGTACAGTCACCACAGTCTTAACACAGCATTAGCAACACCTGCCGACACACAACAGCTACCAGCACATAGCAGATACTGACACACAACAAATGCCAACACAAGCAGATGCCAACACACAGCAGATACCGACATACAGCAAATGCCAACACAAACAGATGCCAGCACACAGCAGATACCAGTACACAACAGATACCAACACACAACAGACACCGACACACAGCAGATGCCAGCACACAGCAGGCAGGGACAATCATATATTCCGATGAAAACGATCAGGGGCGTCCTTTATGGAGGTGAAATCCAGTGCTTACGGAGACTTAGGCGTGAGGGCCCTCCCGAACGTCTTAGTCGAAGTTAGCACTTAGTTCACCGGAATATTGCCCCGTTTGAATGGAATATATGATTGTCACTGCCTGCGTCCCGCATCCACTGACTGCGTCCCACATCCACTGGCTGCATCCCACATCCACTGCCTGCGTCCCGCATCCACCGACTGCATCCCACATCCACTGCCTGCGCTGCGCCCCAAAGTCTCGCTTCAAAACACAAATACCGAAAACAGGTGCCGAACCGTGACACCTGTTTTTATTCTTCATGTAAGTGGTTAAACTGCTCTTCATAATTTTTTCTTATCCATTTCTTCGCCCTGTGCAGCACACTATGTAACGTTCCTATTTTCATACCCATGATTTCAGCCACTTCCTTCTGAGGTTTTCCAAGATAATATGTAATCGTAAGCGCATAGTACCATCTCGGATTCAGATGATACAGATCTGCAAATATATTTTCCGTCAGTTCTCTACACTCTTCCTCGTATAACCGTCTTATAAAATCTTCCTCCAGGTCATAGTCTGATACAAATTCTTCACTTTCTTCATACAGAAGATCGCCATACAGAACCTCCCGCTCCAATCCTCTCTTGTAATTGATTGCCATATGCTTCGCGCTAATCAGAAGCCACGAAACTACTGCTTTCTCCTCTACACCTCCAAGATCTTCAAGCAGCTTCATGAAAACAGTTTGTGTAATTTCCTGTGCTACATGGTGATTGCCGCAATAGCGCAGCGCCGTATAGTATATGCTGTCTGCACTATTCTTATAAATTGCGTCAAAGGCGTCCTCATCCATAGCCTTTATCCCCACTTATCTGCCCTTCACTTTCTTATATCTTCGATAAGATCTCTTCCTTGTCATCCCCATAAAGCGTTGATGTTGGAATCACGCCATTCGCAAGTTTACAAAAAATACCGTTCTCATCCTTCATAATTACATTCCTTCTTTACTGACAAAATGATCAAGCATCATTAGTAAAACAGCCAGGAGCAGCCTTGTCAGCAGCCCCCTCGCCCTGCTCTGTCACATATGGCACAAACATGGCTCCATGCTCTGCCATAAAGGACGCATCCTCTTCATGTTTAGATTTTCTCATTAATCCAAAAGGATGTCAACTATATTTTTTGTCTACACAACCAAAGCCCTGCATTTATGAACTATAGTTCCTCTTCTTCTATATAAAGTCCATCCCAGTATCATTAATTTTCATTCATCTGGATTGCGGAGACTCAGAACTCCTTCCAGGAGAATCTTCATATCCGTCAGCAGATAGTCGAATGCCCCTGCCTTATACAGATTGATAACAATCAGTCCCACCGGAACCGCGAAGATCATTCCGAATACCCCGCCCACACGGTAGCCGATATAGAGGAAGAACAGTGTAGGAAGGGGCTTAAGCCCCATACTGTCCCCCACAAGCTTAGGCTGTATCAGCTGACGCACAAGCTGAGTGATGCCGTAGAGAATCGCAAGGCCTGCAACCATCTTATATTCGCCTGTCATAAACTTATAAAACGCCCATGGAATCAGAGCCGTCCCTGTTCCAAAAAAAGGAAGAAAATCTAAAAAAGCGATAAGAAAAGCGAACAAAAAACCAAAATGCACATCCAGCACCAGAAAACCGATAAACAGAATCACAAACACTACTGCCATAATCTTAAGCTGTGCCTTAAAATATCCGCCCACCGCATACTTCAGATTATCCATAACCATCCCCATACGTCTTGCAATGGGATCAGGCGTGATCTTCTTAACCCATACAATCACCTCATCCCGTTCTGCAATAAAGAAATAAGCTGAGATAAATGTTACAATCACCGCAATCAGGATAGAAGGAATTCTCATGGCAAAATTACCGGCAGCCGTAACTGTCGGTTCACTGATACGTCCCACAAGACCGCTTACTGTATCATTCAAGTTTCCAGAAAGTGCATGCCAGCCATTCTGTACACCTTTGGGTAGTCTCTCGAATATTCCCTTTGTACTTTCTCCGATTGCCTCAAAGTTCCGTTCCAGCTCCCGGTACATCTCCGGCATATTCTGAATCAGCCCTGCAACCTCCCGCCAAAGCCTGCTCCCAATAAAATAGATCAGAAGAACTACTGCCGCCAGCACCCCGATAATAATAAGAGCTGACCCCAGTTTTTTCACAAGCTTTACTCTTCTCTCCATCCAGTTCACTACAGGAGATGTAATATACGCAATAAACCATCCGATCACAAAGGGCATGAAGAAAATCAAAAGCCTGCAGCCTGCATAGACAAAAAGGAGCGTTGCCGCAAGACTAAATGCAAGGCTTACCGCTACCTTCCAGTATGGACGCTCGTCATGAAGCTGTTCTTTAAAATTCGTTTTCATAGTCTGTCTTATGCATCTCCTTCATCCAGGTATTCCTTCTCCACCAGCTCCCATATCTCATCTCTTCCCTGCTTCGTCACTGCTGAAAAAGGAATCACAGCCGTTTCCTTCATAAGGCCAAGCCCCTGCCGGATCGCCTTAAGCTGCTTATCCTTCTGACTCCTCTTAATCTTATCCAGCTTTGTGGCAATTATGATCGGGCGGTAACCCTGCGCCGTGATCCACTCATACATCATCCTGTCATTTGCCGACGGGTCATGACGGATATCAATCAGAAGAAATACAGCCAAAAGCTGCCCCGAGCCATGGAGGTACCGCTCCACCAGTTTTCCCCACTCTTTTTTTTCCTTCTCCGATACTTTCGCGTACCCATATCCTGGAAGATCCACCAGATATAGCTGTTCATTGATGTTATAAAAATTAATAGTCTGTGTCTTTCCCGGAGTTGCGGATATTCTGGCGTAGGACTTCCGGTTCATCAGTGCATTAATCAGAGAAGACTTTCCTACATTCGATTTTCCCGCAAAGGCTATCTCAGGCAGCTGATTCTCAGGTATCCTGCTTGTAATCCCACAGACAGTCTCCAGGTTAATATTCTTAATTATCATTAATCTACTCCTTTATACAATCACAGCCTTAAGCACCTCATCCATATGAGAGACATAGAGGATCTCCATTCCTTTCGTGATTTCCCCGGATAATTCTTTGACATCCGCCTTATTTTCCCTGGGAACAATAACCATCTTAATTCCTGCATTTTTCGCTGCCAGCAGCTTTTCCTTCAGTCCCCCGATAGGCAGCACTCTCCCCCGGAGTGTAATCTCCCCGGTCATGGCTGCATTTGCACGTACCTTCTTACCTGTCACTGCAGAAAGTATGGCAGTAGCCATGGTAATTCCCGCAGACGGGCCGTCTTTTGGAACCGCTCCCTCTGGAATATGGATATGAATATCATGTTCTTTAAAAAAGTTATCATTTATCTTATATTTTTTCCCTGCGGAGCGGATATAGCTGATTCCTGCTCTCGCAGATTCCTTCATGACATCTCCGAGCTGCCCGGTAAGCTGTATCTCACCTTCTCCCGGCATGACATTTACCTCAATCTGAAGGGTGTCACCACCCACACTGGTCCATGCAAGACCCCGCACGATTCCAACCTCATCCTTGTCATTCACTGCCTGATACTGGTAGAGCTCCTTTCCAAGATAATGCTCAAGATTGCTCTCTGTCACGCGGATGCACTTTTTTTTCTTTTCAAGAACCTCTCTTGCGGATTTCCTGCAGATATCACCAATCTTACGTTCCAGCTGTCTGACGCCCGCTTCCTTCGTGTAATTACCAGCCATCTTCCAGATTGCCTTCTTGCTGATGGACACCAGGTCCTCACTGAGCCCGTGACGCTTAAGCTGCTTGGGAATCAGATGCTCCTGGGCAATGTGGAGCTTTTCATTTTCCGTATAGCTGCTTATCTCTATGACTTCCATACGGTCAAGAAGTGGTCTCGGTATGGTCTGCAGCGTGTTTGCAGTGGTAATAAAAAGTACTTTGGACAGATCAAGAGGTATCTCCAGGTAATGATCTCTGAACTTCGAATTCTGCTCGCTGTCCAGCACCTCCAGAAGGGCGGAAAAGGTATCTCCCTTATAATCATTGCTGACCTTATCAATCTCATCCAGGAGCATCAGCGGGTTATTCACCCCTGCCTGGCGCATACCCGATGCAATTCTGCCCGGCATGGCGCCCACATATGTTTTCCTGTGCCCCCGGATCTCCGCTTCATCGCGCACTCCCCCCAGGGAAATGCGCACATACGGCCGGTTCAGCGCATTTGCAAGTGACTTTGCAATCGAAGTCTTACCGGTTCCCGGAGGACCGAAAAGGCACAGGATCGGTGTCTCACCTTTCTGTGTCAATATGCGGACGGCAAGATATTCCAGTATCCGCTCCTTTACCTTCTCAAGCCCATAGTGATCCCTCTCAAGCACCTTTCTGGCATGCTTGAGATCCTGTCTCTCTTTGCATGACTTATCCCAGGGAAGCTCAAGCATAGTCTCAATATAAGTCCGGATTACCCCCGCTTCAGCCGCACTGCCTGCCGCGCCTTTGAATCTGCGGATCTCCTTATTAAGCTTTTCCTTTACCTCCTGAGGTGCGGGAAGCTTCTCTGCCTCCTTCTGAAACTCTTCTGCATCTGACTGCACATTGTCTTCCTTTAGCTCCTCGCGGATGAGCTTCATCTCCTCCCTGAGAATATATTCCCTCTGGTTCTTGTCCACACGCTCCTTAAGCTTCTTCTGAATATCCTCTTTGATTCCGATAATCTGTATCTCCTCCATCATCCTGGAAGAAACCGTCTCAAAACGCTTCAGGAGCTCGGTCTGCTCCAAAAGCTTCTGTGCCTCGGTATAAGGCATGGGAAGCGCTGCTGCAATAATATCTACAAGTTTCTTTAAAGACTGGGTGTCCTCTACCTGAGCAGAAAACTCCCGGGAAATTTTCTTATTTTTCGTACGGTATTCCTTGAAAATCTCCTTCAGCCCGCTCACCATTGCCGTACTTCCCAGGGAGCCATCCAGAATTCCCATACTGTCCGGATCATCTGAATCCGGAAGAATCTGGATATCTGCGCGGAGAAACGGAGTATCCTGCTCCAGATACTCAAGCTCTGCCCTCTGCTCCCCCAGAATCAGAACTCTCCTTAAATTATTCGGAAGCTTTACCACCTGACGGATGGATGCCACACATCCTGTCCGGTATACATCATGGATCCCCGGATCGTCTGTCTCTGCATTCTTCTGGGCAGCTATAAAGATCTTCTGCTCCTCCCGCATTGCCTGTTCAATCGCCTGAAGCGACTTATTCCGGCTCACATCAAAATGTATCACCTGCTCTGGCAGTACCGTCATCCCCCGGAGCGCCACCATAGGCAGACTCATCATCTCATTTTCCATATATACTCTCCTTTATCAGGTAATTGCCCGGCATCTGCAGAGATATGCCAGGCAATTACCATAACAGGTTCCTACAGTTCTAACAAAAACGGACACAACTTCTTGCGTCCGTTTTTCGTTATGCACTTTCAGTTTTCACGGACATACGCTCATACTCAGGCTCTCTATTGTCCCTCACGGTCTCTGCAGTAATCCGGCAGAACTTCAATGTCTCATCAGACGGAGCCCGGTACATAATATCCATCATAATATTTTCCATAATCGCCCGAAGGCCTCTCGCGCCTGTCTTTCTCTTTAATGTAATCCCGGCAATCTCTTCGAGCGCTTCCTCATCAAATACAAGCTCAACCCCGTCAAGCTCCAGCATTTTCTGATACTGTTTCACAATAGCGTTGCGCGGCTCAGTCAGAATACGGATCAGCGCCTCCTTATCTAACATCTCCAGTGCAACTGTTACCGGAACACGGCCCACAAGCTCTGGAATTAGCCCGAACTTCACCAAATCCTGCGGAAGCACCTGGCTTAGAAGCTGATCTACATCCTCCTCACGGTTTCCGGCAATCACTGCATTGAAACCAATAGACTTCTGATCAATCCGCTTTTCAATAATCTTGTCAATTCCCTCAAAGGCTCCGCCGCAGATAAACAGAATATTCGTCGTGTCAATCTGAATCAGCTCCTGATGGGGATGCTTCCTGCCGCCCTGGGGCGGAACATTCGCAACAGTACCTTCAATAATCTTAAGAAGCGCCTGTTGGACGCCTTCTCCTGATACATCTCTCGTGATAGAAGGATTCTCTGATTTTCTCGTAATCTTATCTATCTCATCAATGTAGATGATTCCATACTCTGCACGCTCAATGTCTCCCTCTGCCGCCTGGATAATCTTCAGGAGAATATTCTCCACATCCTCGCCTACATAACCGGCTTCCGTAAGGGCAGTCGCATCTGCAATCGCAAACGGAACATTCAATATCTTTGCAAGGGACTGTGCAAGGAGTGTCTTTCCGCACCCGGTGGGTCCGAGCATCAGAATATTGCTCTTATTCAGCTCCACACCGAGATCCCGTTCTGCCATAATTCTCTTATAATGATTATATACAGCAACTGATAATACCTTCTTCGCCTCATCCTGGCCAATCACATACTGGTCAAGAAACTCCTTAATCTCTTCCGGCTTCAGAAGATTGATATCTGAAAAGGGGCTCCACACGCCTTCTTCATCATATGTCATCTCTTCTTCTATAATTTCCGCACACACTTCTACGCACTCATCGCAGATATAGATCCCATTCGGGCCTGAAATCAGCTTATTTGCCTGGGCCTGCGTCTTATTACAGAATGAACATCTCACCTGGTTGTCAAATCTTCCTGCCATACCTTACCCTTTCCGTAACTGCTCAGCACCTTCGCAGTGACATGCAAGTTACCCCTTTCCTAACGTTTTGTGATAACCTCATCTATCAGGCCGTATTTTTTTGCGTCCTTGGCAGACATAAAATTATCTCTCTCTGTATCAATACGGATGACATCCAGCGGCTGGCCGGTATTGTCCGACAGAATCTGGTTCAGCTTCTGCCTTGTCTTTAATATGTGCTCAGCGGCAATCTGAATCTCTGTTGCCTGCCCCTGCGCACCTCCTGACGGCTGATGGATCATTATCTCCGCATTCGGAAGCGCCAGTCTCTTTCCCTTCGTTCCTCCTGCAAGAAGGAACGATCCCATACTAGCCGCCATGCCGATGCAAATCGTCTCAATATCGCACTTAATATACTGCATCGTATCATAAATCGCCAGACCCGCACTTACAGAGCCGCCCGGGCTGTTAATATACAGATGGATATCCTTCTCCGGATCCTCAGCCTCCAGAAACAAAAGCTGCGCAACAATTACACTGGCTGATACGTCTGTTACTTCCTCTCCCAAAAATATAATCCTGTCCTTTAACAGTCTTGAATAGATGTCGTAGGAACGTTCTCCACGGCTGGTCTGTTCAATGACATAGGGTACTAAACTCATGAATGACCTCCTAAAACTATTTTTCCGCTGCATGATCTGCAAGGAATGTGATCGCCTCCTGGACCGCAATGTCCTGCTTCATCTGCTCTTTTTCTCTTTCTCCCATATATTCTTCCATCTTATCAGCTTCCATCTTATAGGCTTCTGCCATCTTCTCAATCTCTTCCCGGAATTTTTCTTCAGAAACCTCAATATTCTCCGCCTTCACAATAGCCTCTAACACAAGACGGGTCCTGATGCGCTTTACAACCTCTTCCCGCATCTCTTCCTGCATCTTTTCACGGGTCATTCCAGTAAACTGATAATACTGCTCCATAGTAAGGCCCTGCATCTGCATCCTGCGGGCAAAATCCTCCTCAGCCTGACGAAGCTGTGTCTTGATCATGGCCTCCGGCAGCTCCATGGCAGCATTCTCCACTGCCTTTTCTACAGCCTGATCCTCCTGCTTTTCCCTGCCCTCTCTGGCCTTCTGTTCCTTAAGCTTTGCCTTTACATCGGCTTTATATTCCTCTAATGTATCAAATTCTGATACTTCTGCCGCAAATTCATCATCAATCTCCGGAAGCTCCTTTGTCTTGATCTCATGAACTATGCACTTAAACACAGCATCCTTCCCCTTAAGGTTTTCTGCATGGTAATCCTCCGGGAAGGTCACATGTACCTCGGTCTCGGTCTCAGGCTCTACACCCACAAGCTGTTCTTCAAAGCCCGGGATAAAGGAACCGGAACCAATCGTAAGAGGATAGTTCTCGCCCTTACCTCCCTCGAATGCTTCTCCGTCCACATATCCGTCAAAATCCAGAATCACCTCGTCTCCATCCTGTACCGGACGGTTCTCTACTGCAACGGTTCTGGCATTCTTCTCTGCTTCCTCCCCGACCTTTTCGTCTACCTCTTCCTCAGTTACATGATCCGAGATCTTTTCAACCTCAAGGCCCTTGTACTCTCCTAAAGTTACCTCCGGCTTTGTGGCAATCTCCGCCGTAAAGATGAAGGGTTTTCCCTTCTCCAGCTGTACCACATCAATCTCCGGCTGGGACACAATCTCAAGTCCGCTCTCATCGTATGCATCTGCATATGCCTTCGGCATCAGCTCATTCGCCGCATCATCATAAAAAACCTCCGGGCCGTACATCTTCTCAATCATCTGGCGCGGAACCTTGCCTTTGCGGAAGCCCGGGAGGCTGATCTTATTTTTTTGCTTCTTATATGCGTTCTGAAGCGCTTTTTCCAGATCATCGGCAGAAACTTCGATCGTCAGCTTCGCCATGTTTTTTTCTAACTTTTCTACCTGTAAACTCATCTATTATTTCCTCCTATTGCCTGAAAGCGGCATGTGTGGCCATCCGCCGCCTTCACAGTTACATTCACTACAGAAGTATAACACAAACCTTTTCAAATATCCAGTCCTACATTTCATCTAAACGAAGTATTTTTGTGATCAGGTTACTCATATCTTCTTTATCAATGGAATATTCATTATTTTCATCTGCCCTTACCCTGAGTATGACGGTTTTTTTCTCTCCATACTCTACACGGTTACAGGCAGAGCCTAAGAGTTCATAGGCATGATTCACAATGTCCGCAAGAATCTTCCGTCCGGCCTCTTCGTCCGTCCCCGTATACTTTCCTGCTTTGATCTCCTCTGCCATTTCAAGAGAATCTGCGGTAAGGAGCTCCTGAAACCTTACGAAGATATCTGCAGGCTGTATGGATACCGACACCTCGTATTCCTGATCCCCGCTCTCGCTGGCACCCGTAACCTCGTAGCGCATAATCGAAAAAATCTCTGCCGTAAGCTCCGCAAACTGCTCATATTTTGTCTCACTGATGTCAAACTGGCTTGTAATAACATTTGTCGTAAAGGTATCAATTGATTCCTGGTATTTCTGCATCAGCGAGTCATAAGTGGCTCCGTCGATTCTCTTCATCGCCTCTTTTGTATCTCCCTGAAACATAAGATGAAGAAGTGCCTCTGTATAACCGGCAGCGTCAAAGTCTCCTCTGCATCCTGTACACAGAAATACCGCGCATAGAATCATAAGGAATATTCCGTTTCTCCATTTTTTCATCTGTCTGTCCTTTGTTACCTATTGATATACAATTGCGTCCGCGATCTCGCCGGCCTTTTCACTTCCCGCGAGAACTGCAATCAGCTTCAGTGCAAAGTCAACTGCCGCTCCCACTCCCTGTCCTGTAATGATATTTCCATCTTCCATAACCGGGGCTCCGGTAAGAACCGCACCGGTAATCTTTCTCTCCATATCCGGATAACAGGTGACCCTCTTTCCCTTTAATAGCCCCAGTTCGCTTAACACAGTCGGAGCCGCGCAGATCGCCGCAACATATTTCCCGTTCTCTGCAAAATCTGTAACGACTCTTCTTACGCCAGAGTGATTTCCAAGATTCGTGGTCCCCGGAAGTCCGCCCGGGAGCACCACCATGTCAAAATCGGCAAAGTTCACCTCTTCAAACAGGTCTTCTGTCTGGACTGCAATTCCGTGGGATCCCCGCACCATATATTCATCAGAAATGGAAACTGTATCCACATAGATTCTCGCTCTCCTGAGCAGATCCACCACCGACAAAGCCTCAATCTCTTCAAAACCTTCTGCAAGCAGAACACTTACTTTCTTCATTTTTATCTTTCCTCCTGTCCTTATCTATTTCAATATTAACACCGTTTACTTTTTGTGTAAACTAAATTATAATTGTAGCTATTAATCTATTACATGATACAAGCGTCAAAAGATTATGCGTTTCATGCTTGCACGAAAAAGCATGACGCGTCAAAATACCTTTTGACGCTTACATCATTACATGAAAGGGGTAATTACCATGGAAATTGAACGCAAATTTCTAGTCCTGACGCTTCCGGAGCGGCTGGATACTTTTCCGTGCCGTATCATTGAACAGGGTTATCTGAGTACAGACCCTGTCATCCGCATACGAAAGGACAATGAGAAATACGAACTCACTTACAAATCAAAGGGACTCATGACCAGGCAGGAATACAATCTCCCCCTCACCAGAGAGGCCTACTGCCATCTTCTCAAAAAAATCGACGGCCGTCTGATCCGGAAGCGCCGTTATATGATTCCCCTGCGGGAAGGGCTCACTGCCGAGCTTGATCTCTTCGAAGGTGAGCTTGCACCTCTCACTCTTGCAGAGGTAGAATTCCTGGATGAAGCACAGGCAGCATCCTTTGTTCCTCCGGCATGGTTCGGAGAAGATGTAACCTTTTCAGGAAAATATCACAACAGCTCTCTGAGTCAGACCGGCTAAAATGCAACAAATTGTTGCATTTTAATTTTTTCTACGTTCCGTTGCATATTATCAATTCTACCGGGTATATTGCTATACTAAGTCTGTTACTGACCTAGATATCTAAAGACGAACCACCCGGAGGAGCATGGCATGCCCAATATACAACTGGCGAAAAATCTGCGTTATCTGCGCAAGAAATACCGTCTAAACCAACAGGAAATGGAAGAAATACTCAATCTGTCCAGGCAGGCGTACTCAAATTATGAAAGATGTGAGCGCACCCCTGATCTGGATACACTGGTGCGCCTTTCCTTGTTTTACAATATATGCATTGACGATCTTATATTAAAGGATCTGTCCGCCGCCAGCCCGGATGCCGATGACCCTCCTGAACCTGATGATAATCCGTTCTATGACGGTATAAAAGAATCTGCCGCCTCTTATTACACCTATGCTGAATGCAAAGAAACCGACAATTCCATATACCTCACTAACAAGGAGCTTGAATTTATCTCTTCCTTTCGTTCCCTGTCTGAAGATAATAAAAGGCTGATTACCGGTTTCCTTAACAACAGTAAGCAATAATTTATTCTGGAACAGCAAACCCGTCATGAACTGCATTCATTGCCTTGTCAATATCCTTCTCTGCCACAAGCACCGTAATTCTGATCTCTGATGTGGAAATCATATTAATATTGATGCGGGAGTTATACAGTGCCTCGAACATCCTCGCTGCTACTCCCGGATTGCTCATCATACCGGCTCCCACAACAGAGAGCTTCGCCACATTTTCATTGTACGTAATCTCCTGTATGGTAAGCCTCTCCTTATTCACCTCCAGTACCTTAAGAGCCTGTTCCAGGTCATCCCCGGCCACGGTAAAGGAGATGTCCTTTGTTCCTTCCCGTCCCACGGACTGGAGGATAATATCTACATTAATATTGTTTTTTGCCAGTGTGTCAAAGATCCGGAACGCGGTTCCCGGCTTATCCTCCACACCAATCACAGATATCCTGACCGTATTTCTGTCGGCAGCAACGCCGGTCACTAACATTTTTTCCATATTTGAAGCCTCCCTTACCACTGTTCCCTCTGAATCATTCAGGCTGGAACGCACTACCAGCTCAACATTGTATTTCTTTGCCATCTCCACAGAACGGTTGTGAAGCACCCTGGCTCCAAGGCTTGCCAGCTCCAGCATCTCATCATAAGTGATCACATCCAGCTTCCTGGCATTCTTTACCACACGGGGGTCGGCAGTATAGACGCCCTCCACATCTGTGTAGATCTCGCACTTGTCCGCGTGAAGAACCGCCGCGAGGGCCACCGCCGTTGTATCCGAGCCTCCTCTTCCGAGAGTCGTGATATCCTCATATTTATTTACTCCCTGGAATCCTGTAACAATGACAATTTTCCTGGAATCCAGCTCATGCAGAATCCGCTTTGTGTCCACTCGTTTGAATCTCGCATTCCCATAACGCGAAGTGGAATACATCATAACCTGGAACGCATTCAAAGATACTGCCGGAACATCAAGGGACTGCACAGCCATAGCCATAAGCGCCACTGACACCTGCTCCCCGGTTGTAAGGAGCATATCCATCTCTCTCTTCTTTGCCTTTGGGTTGATACTTTCTGCAAGGGCTATGAGCTCATCTGTCGTATTTCCCATGGCAGACAGTACCACAACTACATCATGCCCTGCCTTATAATCTTCAATGCAGCGCCTGGCTACATTGAAAATTCTCTCCTTGTTTGCGACGGAGCTGCCGCCGAATTTTTTTACGATTAGCATATGTCCTCCTGTAGTAAATGCCCGAGGAGCCGATATCCCTCCGGCCAGTTATTTCCGGTCTGTGCGGCGGTTTTTTCATTATAAGCCGGCTTCCCTTTCATCCTTTTTGTGCTGTCATACAGAAGCCAGGGTACCGGGTCACCCGTATGGGTACGCACCGCAACCGGCGTGGGGTGATCTGGAAGAAGCAGAAGCCTGTAATCCTCCCCTGCCTTTTTCAGTCCCTCTGTCACAATCCTTAAAACCTCACCGTCTACATGCTCGATTGCCGTAATCTTATCCTTCATGCTTCCCTGATGCCCCATCTCATCTGGTGCCTCCACATGGATATAGGCAAAGTCATATCCATCCTCTGTCAGCGCCTTCACTGCTGCCTGTGCCTTGCCGGCATAGTTTGTGTGCAGGCCTCCGTTAGCGCCGTCTACAATCACACGTTCCATCCCCGCGCCCACTGCAATGCCCTTCAACAGGTCAACGGCAGAGATCATCACACCCCTTTTTCCGGTCTTTTTTTCAAAGGATGCAAGGGCCGGCTTCCTTCCGGCTCCCCAGAACCAGGCTGAATTGGCAGGATTTAATCCCTTCCTTCTCCGCTCTGTATTAATGGGATGTTCCTTAAGGATCTCATAGCTTTTTTTCATCATATTAAGAAGCATGCTGTCAGAGGGCAGATGTGCTCCGATCTTTTTTGTCAGTATATCATGGGGCGGTGTAAGCTCTGTTACCTCTCCGTCTTTTTGCACCAGCAGATGGCGGTAGCTTGTTCCCACATAGAAGTGATACCCTTCCGCTTTAAGTCCCTTCTTAAGTTCCTCTATAAGCACCGCTGCATCCTCTGTACTGATTTCGTCCGAGCTGTGGTCAAGAATCGTCCGCTCCTCATAAGGGCAGTCCTCCTCGCTTAATGTTACAAGATTGCAGCGGAAGGAAACATCTGTCTTTTCCATCTCCACTCCGATACTCAGCGCCTCAAGAGGGGAGCGTCCCGTATAATAAATTTTCGGATCATATCCCATAACCGCCAGATTCGCCGTATCGCTGCCCGGAGCCATGCCCTCAGGCACCATGGAAGCCATTCCAAGCTCAGATGTCTTTGCCAGCGCATCCATCACCGGTGTTTTTGCTGCCTCCAGAGTCGTCAGACCCTGGAGCTCCTCAAGGGGACGTCCCGCCATTCCGTCACTTAACACTACTACATATTTCATCCGTCTGTCTCCTCACCAGTACAGCAGCGGGACTCTTACTCCCGCTGCTGTACCCTGTTACCATTAATCTTCTATCCTGATCATATGCAGAATCTGATCTTTATAGCTCTTTGCTCTTGTATCATAATCGCCCTCCATCATAACCGGAGTCACGAATCCGAACTCTCCCTCAAGGCCGTCTGCATGTACCAGCTCAATTTCTCCGAAGGAATACTGAAGATCCACAAGCAGCTTGTCTGCATCCCCCTTCATCCTGATAAAGAAGCGCCTCTTGGCATCTGACTTGTCTTCAAGTCTGAGCTTTTCCTGATCCCACATGGTCATAATGTTCCGGTTCAGATGCTTTGCCGCATCTACCACATCCGCCACAACCGCGCTGGCTGTGGGGAGCTTTCCTGCGCCGCTTCCATAGAACATGGCATCACCCAGTACATTTCCATGGACAAAGATGGAGTTGAATACTCCATTTACATTATAGAGAGGGTGCTCTGGATAGAGCATGCAGGGAGCAACAATTGCATGAAGGTGGTTCCCGTGACGCTTACTGGACGCCAGCAGTTTAATGGTTGTTCCCATGGCCTTTGCATACTTCATATCCTCAACAGTAATCTCCGTAATTCCTTCACAGTATATATCTTCAAAGTCCACCTGCTGTCCGGAGATCAGGGATGACAGAATCGCAATCTTTCTGCAGGCATCATACCCTTCTACATCTGCCTCCGGATTTCTCTCCGCATAACCATTTGCCTGCGCTTCCTTAAGCACTGTGTCATAATCAGCGCCCTCATAAAACATCTTGGTCAGCATATAATTCGTTGTTCCGTTTAAAATGCCTGTGATCTCCTCAATCTCATCTGCTGTAAGAGAAGAATTCAGAGGGCGGATAATCGGAATCCCGCCTCCGACACTGGCCTCGAATAAGAAATTAATGTTCTTTTCCTTCGCAATAGACAGAAGTTCTGCGCCATGTTTCGCCACAAGTGCCTTATTGGATGTCGCAACGCTCTTCCCTGCCTTTAAGCTCCTCTTTACAAAGGTATAGGCAGGCTCGATTCCACCCATAACCTCTACCACAATTTTTACATCCTCATCCTGAATAATTGTCTCAAAATCATGGACAATCTTTTCCTGAACCGGGTCTCCGGGGAAGTCTCTGAGATCCAGGACGTATTTCACGTTCAGCTCCTCACCGATCCTCTGATTAATCCTGGCGCCGTTTGTATTAATTACTTCCACAACTCCCGAGCCTACTGTTCCATATCCCATCACCGCTATATTGATCACTTTTATTCCTCCCTCTGGCCGTTTACAGCCATCTTTAAATATGCATTGATAAATGAATCCAGATTTCCATCCAGTACTGCCGTCACATTGCCATTTTCTGTATTCGTCCTGTGATCCTTCACAAGTGTGTACGGCTGCATGACATAGGACCGGATCTGATTTCCAAAGCCGATTTCCTTCACTTCGCCCCGGATATCGGATACCTTCTCCGCCTGTTCCTGCTCTTTCATCAGCTTAAGACGCACCTTGAGCATCTGCATTGCCTTTTCCTTATTAAAATGCTGGGAACGCTCATTCTGGCACTGTACTACAATCCCGGTAGGAAGATGTGTAATACGAATAGCGGAAGATGTCTTATTCACATGCTGGCCGCCTGCGCCGCTCGCCCGGTAGGTATCAATCTTCAGCTCATCTTCCGCAATCTCAATATCAATCTCATCCTCTATATCTGGGACAACATCGCAAGACGCAAAGGATGTCTGCCGCTTGCCCGCTGCGTTAAAAGGCGAAATCCTCACCAGCCGGTGTACACCCTTTTCTGACTTCAGATAGCCATATGCATTTTCTCCATTTACCTCAAAGGTAATTGCCTTAATTCCTGTAATATCCCCGTCCAGGTAATCAAGCACCTGGATGGAGAATCCCTTTTTCTCCGACCACCGGCTGTACATGCGGTACAGCATGCCCGCCCAGTCGCAGGACTCCGTGCCGCCCGCACCTGCATGGAGCGTGACGATCGCATTGCAGGAATCATATTCTCCTGAAAGAAGCGTCTGTATCCGGAGACTCTCAAATGCCTCCTCAAACTCGTCAAGCTCTGCCCGGATCTCTCCTGGCAGAGAAGGATCCTCCTCCTCGTAGCCCATCTCAATGAGCACCTGGATATCTTCATACTTCGCATACAGTGCATAGATGGTTTTTGTAAGCTCCTGAAGCTGCTTTAACTCTTTCATAATCCTTTGGGATTCTTCCGGGCTGTCCCAAAATCCTGGTTCCTCGATCTTCCTTTCAAGCTCCTCAATCCGTTTCTCCCTGCCAGGGATGTCAAAGTGAATCCCTCATTCCGGCAAGAGGTTCTTCGTATGCACTGATTATACTTTTAAACTGGTCAAGTTCAACCACTTCCTGTCACCTCTTCTCATATATTTTTTATGATTAACGGTCTCAAGACCGTTTTAAACGTTTTTTGCAGCTGCCTGGTTCCTCCACAGTCATAAGCTGCTGCCGCTGCTTATTTTTTACGTCCGCAGCACTGCTTGTATTTCTTCCCGCTTCCGCACGGACACGGATCATTTGGATAAACCTTCTTCGCCGCACGCTTCTTTGGCGCACGGGCGGCAGTATCATCCTTATTCGTACCAGTCACCTTTGCAACCTGCTCTCTCTCTACCTTCTGCTCAACTCTGATGTGGAAGAGGGTACGCACCGTATCCTCGGTGATCCCCCTGGTCATCTCCCCGAACATGTCATATCCAAGCATCTTGTATTCCACCTTGGGATCTCGGTTGCCATATGCCTGAAGCCCGATTCCCTGGCGGAGCTGGTCCATATCGTCAATGTGAGCCATCCATTTTGCATCAATGACCTTCAGAAGGATGACGCGCTCAATCTCACGGATATGCTCCGGCTCTGGAAATTCTGATTCCTTGGCCTCATAAGCCTTTGCAGCACGCTCCTTGAGCATGTGCTTCAGCTCCTTCTGGCTCATCTTCTTTACTTCGTCCTGGGTAACCGGATCCATGGGAATTACCGAATATATATTCCGGTTCAGCGCCGACAGGTTAAAATCTTCATAATCTGCATCCGCAGGAATCTCCCTGTCCACCACATTTTCCAGATAATCATTGATCATATGGAATATGGAATCCCGCATGTTCTCCCCATCGAGTACCCTGCGTCTCTCCTCATAGATAATCTCTCTCTGCTCATTCATAACCTGATCATATTCAAGCAGATTCTTACGGATCCCAAAGTTATTTCCCTCAATCTTCTGCTGTGCCTTTTCAATCGCGCTGGAAAGCATCTTATGCTCAATCTGCTCCCCTTCCTCTACACCGAGCGTCTCGAAGATCCCCATCAGCCTCTCCGAGCCGAACAGGCGCATCAAGTCATCCTCAAGTGCAATGTAAAACCTGGATTCTCCCGGGTCGCCCTGACGTCCGGAACGTCCGCGCAGCTGGTTGTCAATACGCCTGGACTCATGCCTCTCTGTACCGATAATCTTAAGTCCGCCTGCCTCTCTCGCCTGATCGTCAAGTTTAATATCCGTACCACGTCCTGCCATGTTGGTGGCAATGGTTACCGCATCATGGACGCCGGCCTGGGCAACGATTTCCGCTTCCATCTCATGGAACTTGGCATTCAATACATTGTGCTTAATCCCGCGTTTCTTAAGCATTCCACTTAAGAGCTCGGAATTCTCAATCGTTATGGTACCTACAAGCACCGGCTGATGCTTTGCGTGGGCTGTCTCAATCTCATCACACACTGCCTTAAACTTCTCACGCTGTGTCTTATATACCACATCCTCCAGATCCTGACGGATTACCGGGACATTGGTCGGAATCTCCACCACGTCCATGCCATAAATCTCACGGAACTCTTTTTCCTCTGTAAGGGCCGTACCAGTCATACCAGCCTTCTTATCAAACTTATTAAACAGGTTCTGGAAGGTAATGGTTGCCAGTGTCCGGCTCTCTCTCTTTACCTTTACGTGCTCCTTTGCCTCGATTGCCTGGTGGAGGCCGTCAGAATAACGCCGTCCTGGCATGATGCGTCCTGTAAATTCATCAACAATCAGAACCTCCTCGTCCTTCACCACATAATCCTGATCACGGAACATCAGGTTGTGGGCACGGAGCGCAAGGATGATATTATGCTGGATCTCCAGATTCTCTGCATCCGCAAGATTATCAAGGTGAAAGAATTTTTCCACCTTCTTTACACCATCCTCAGTAAGGTTGATGTTCTTTTCCTTTTCATTTACAATGAAGTCTCCGGTCTCCTCAATCTCCTCGCCCATGATGGCATTCATCTTACTGAATTCGCCGCTGGCCTCGCCCCTCTCTAACTGACGGGCAAGAATATCACACGCCTCATAAAGCTTCGTGGACTTCCCGCTCTGTCCGGAGATGATAAGCGGAGTTCTCGCTTCATCAATCAGAACCGAGTCCACCTCATCGATAATGGCATATTTCAGACCCCGCTGTACCAGCTCTTCCTTATAAATAACCATATTATCTCTCAGGTAGTCAAATCCCAGCTCATTATTCGTCACATAAGTAATATCACAGTTGTACGCCTCACGCCTCTCGTCGTTGTCCATACTGTTAAGGACAACTCCGACCTTCAGTCCCAGGAACTCGTGAATCTGTCCCATCCACTCGGCATCACGCTTTGCCAGG
Organism: Lachnospiraceae bacterium; assembly: GCA_910576335.1. GTDB lineage: Bacteria > Bacillota > Clostridia > Lachnospirales > Lachnospiraceae > CAPEBR01. The sequence goes on along the minus strand of CAJTIU010000029.1, from coordinate 47,794 downwards.
TAATCATTTACAGTTACAATGTGGACGCCCTCCCCTGTCAGGGCATTTAAATAAGCCGGGAGGGTGGATACCAGCGTCTTTCCTTCACCGGTCTTCATCTCAGCAATACGCCCCTGATGAAGGATGATGCCGCCAATCAGCTGTACCCGGAAATGCCTGAGCCCAATGGTACGAACAGATGCTTCCCTTACAGCTGCAAATGCTTCTGGTAAAATATCGTCTAATGTCTCTCCTGCATGAAGCCTTTCCTTGAACTCCTTTGTTTTGGCCTTAAGCTCACTGTCGGAAAGTTCCTTCATGGAAGGCTCTAATGCCTCGATCGCATCTGCGATCGGATAAATACGTTTCAATTCATTCTCACTATGTGTTCCAAATAATTTTTGTAGTAGACCCATTTTGATAGAATACTCCTTGTCCGTAAATTTACTCATTCTCCATTCTAGCACTATCTAAGGCGCAATTCAACAAATTTATACTTTCCTGTAAATTATTAATGGAACGTTTGTTACTATTCACGGCTCAGGAATGCGCGTAAGCTACGCATTCCGTGAGAACATGATGCAGAGGTTAGGGGCGGTTTTTGCGTAGCAAAACTTGGAATGCCGCCCCGAATCGTTACTATGAGCGGACGGTTAGTCTGTAAATAGCAACGAACGTTTATAAGTTTGTAATATTTGAAATGCTGGCATGAGAGGGGGCATACAGAACAGCTGTCTGTATGCCCCCTCTCTCGTTTATTTTAAATCTTTCAGGATTAATGATGCATGATATTTTGCATCGTATTTGATGTGGTCATCTAATTGCTGACGGAAGGGGAACCAGTCGGCTCCTTTGCTGCTGGTGAATGTCTTGTTCAGATCCCTCGCGCCATAATTTTTTTGTTTCAGCTTTCCGCCTTTCATGGATAATGTACTTACTGCCTCATAGCCCATATGGCCTTCTACCGAGATCACACCGGCATTCCCCGGGTAATCATAGTAGGTGGTGTGTCCCGAGTATATGGTCCCGATCCTCTTCGCTTTTCCATTCTTATACTTGTATACAGTTGTCTGTACATCTGCCTCGCAGGTACCGTGTCTTACCATGAGCTCCGCTTTTTTGTCTCCGTCCAGATCAGCAAGATAATAGCCCCACAGGGATTTCATGGTAGATCTCCCCTGGTTAAAGCTATATGAGCTTACTGCCTTGCGGTATGCTGCTTTTGCCTTTTTTGACAGCTTTTTTATACAGGACTTACTTGCTTTTTTTGCCAGCTTCTTATTGTACTTTTTCGCCTTGCTGATGTCCCCTTTCTTGTAGTACTTCAGAACATTTGCAGCATTTGACCTGGCGGATGCCTGTACTACACTTACAGGCTGTAAGGCCAGGATTATGGCAAATGCTAATACAGACATTCTTTTTAACTGTCTTTTCATTTCACTTCCTCCATTCTCTTATTTTTCGCTCAAGTATATGCATCAGAGATATTCGTTCCATGTCTGCATAAAAATACATGGATTTATACTTTACACATCTATCTTACTACAATCTGTCAAATCTGCATAGGCATTAGCAGGCAGCAAGTCCCCTAATCCATCTTTATATATTATGCGAAGCCTTTCCACGCCGTCCGCCCTCAGAAACTCTGAAAATGTCATGGGATACATCAATAATGTACCAGTTTCCCTATAGCAACAATTTATCACAGTATACGCCAAAATCAATTCAGGAACAAGCACTTTCTGCATTTTAAAGGGCTGAACCTTCACTTCCTAAAAGAAGAATCTTTTCTTTTACAAGCTGCCTTACTGCCTCACGACCGGCTGCGCTGTATTTTTTCGGATCGAAGATCCCATCCTCTTTTAAGATGCTTCTTACACCTTTTGTATATGCTGCTCTAAGTTCTGTTGCAAAATTTACCTTGCAGATCCCGAGTTCAACGGACATTTTAATCATCTCATCTGGAACACCGGAGGCTCCATGGAGTACAAGAGGGATTGAAACAACATTGCGGATTTCTGACAATCTGTCAAAATCCAGTCTTGGCTCTCCTTTATAAAATCCGTGTGCAGTCCCTATTGCTACTGCCAGAGACTGGATTCCTGTCCTGGCTATAAAATCTACCGCCTGCGCCGGATTTGTATATAATGCATCCTTATCAGACACCTCGTGGCTATCTTCTTTTCCGCCTACTGTCCCGAGCTCTGCTTCTGTATCAACTCCCTCCGCCCTTGCCATGTCTGCAGTCCGCCTGCTAAGTTCCACATTCTCATTATAGGACAAACCGGAACCGTCTATCATAATGGATGTATAGCCGGATTCTACTGACCTCCTGCATAATTCAAAGCTGTTTCCGTGATCCAGGTGCATCACAACCGGAACGGATACTTCCTCTGCTTTTACTGAAACCATTTTCTGATACATATCAGGGCCTGCGTAAGCTACCGTTGACGGTGTCGTCTGAATAATCACCGGAGATTTCATTTCGTCTGCAGCATCTATAATCGCCTGCACCATTTCCATATTTTCTGCGTTGAATGCACCAATCGCATATCTTCCCTGCTGAGCCTTTTTTAACAGCTCAGATGAACCAACTAATGCCATAAGAAACTCCTTTCAGAGCCGCAGACCGGTATATCCGGTCTGCGGCTCTTCTACTCTTATATTTCAATGATAATTTTCATACTAGTATCTTTATTCTGCTCAATATATTTGTACGCTTCTGCATATTGACAAAATGGGAATACTTTTGAGATCAACGGCTTCATCCGGATCTTCCCCTCAGCCATATAATCAATCGTATCCTGGAAGTCTTTCTCTACATACATCAATGATCCGCAGATGCGGAGCTCCCTGTCTTGCACCCATGACAAATTCACCTCGGGATTTTTGCCGAATACACCAACGATTACAATATCATTTCCTTTCTTGGAGCATTCAATTGCCTGATTCACAGTAGCTTCTATCCCGACACATTCAAAGAAAATATCAGCGCCCTCTTCGCCAAATGCCTGGCTGACAGCCTCCTTCATAGATACCTTTCCTGTATTCACTGCGTGTGGAATTCCACATTGCTTCGCAAGTTCCAGGCGATACTCCGACAGATCTGTCACCAGAACGCTTTTAGCACCTTCAGCCATTGCTGCCTGTGCTGTCACGTTTCCAATCGTTCCAGCGCCCATAACAACTACATTTTTCCCCGCAACACTTCCGCACCTTCTTACCGCATGTACCCCGACTGCCGCCGGTTCAATGGTCGCTGCAGCCTCTGCCGTCATGCCCTCCGGGATTTTCTTAGCCAGGGCTGCATCAACATTAAAATATTCACAGGCAGCGCCAGGCGTCTGACAGCCGATTACGTTCAGGGTATTGCAGATATTATATCTTCCTGCTTTACACGGCTCGCATTCATGGCAGAATTCCTGTGGCATAACCGTAATCAGCTCCCCGGTCTTTATATCCTTTACATCGCTCCCTGTCTCAACCACTTCTCCCGCCATCTCATGCCCAAGACGGATCGGAAAGGACATAAATGGATGCTTCCCGTAATAAGCATGAATATCTGATCCACAGATTCCTATATTTTTCACTTTCATCAATATTTCATTCGGTCTGATTTCCGGCTTTTCAATCTCACTGTATTCGATCGTTTCCGGTCCTGTTAATACTGCCTGTTTCATATCTGTTTACCTCCGTAATAAATATTTTTAAGATTATTCTGTAAGCATTCCGTTTTCTGTATATCTCTGAATGAATTCAGCAACATTTTCAGATGTGATTAATGTTACCGGAATCTCGACTTTCTCAAACCCTTCTTTATTCTCTCCAGTCAGTACTTCATGGGCAACGCGTGCGCCTTCCTTTGCCATAACCTGAGCGTCCTGAAGAGCTGTTGCATCAAGTCCGCCATCCTCGATCGATACTGCCGCATCTGCAAGCCCGTCAACACCGAAGAACTTAATATCATCTAATTTTGCATCCTTTGCAGCCTCAATCGCTCCGATTGCCATGGCATCATTCATAGACAATACTGCATCAATCTGATCTCCATGTACCTGAATCCAGCTCTCCATGAATTCCATACCTTTTGATTTTTCCCAGTCGCCAATCTGTTCTTCCATAATATTAAGATTGGAATCTTTAAATACATCCTCATATGCCCTGCGGCGTTCAATGGAATCGGTATTTCCAGAAGGACCTAACAGGACAACAACATTGGCATCGTCTGCGATCTGTTCCTTTGCATACTCTGCAACAACCGTTCCTAGATCATACGGGTTCGCAACTACGCTTGAAGCCTTCTCAACACCGCCATCATCAAGATTAATATTCATCATCGGCGTTCCCTGTTCAATATAGCCTGCAACAATATCATCCTCTGCTGCCGGCTCAATCGGAAGCAGGATAATGTAATCATATCCCTGTGATACACAGGTCTCCATATTACTGATCTGCGTCTCCAGTACGTTCTGGCTGTCGATGACCGTTAATTCCATATCATCATACTCCTCAAATGCTGTTGTCAATTCATCTGCAAGCCATGACGCAAATGTCAGAGACATATCTGTCGGCAGGAACGCCACCTTGTAGGCTCCGTCCTTTCCGCCTTCGCTTTTTCCCGAACCCGCATCCTGTGATCCCTCATTTCCTTTTCCACATCCTGCTGCCATCATCACTGTCATGGCTAACACCATGAATACACTTACTACCGTTCTTTTCATTGTTACTTCCTCCTTTTTGAAATAATTTATTTGGACTTCTTTGCATCAGAAGACGATGCCATAATCTTAATACCCGTCTTACCTCTCTTAGACAGGCTGTCTACAAGTACTGCACCGATGATAATAAATCCTTTTACAATCATTTGTGTATAAGAGTCGATTCCCATCAGGTTCATGATATTATTCAGAACACCAATAATAATGGAACCCAGGAATGTCCCAAAGGCTGTTCCTGCACCGCCCGAGAAGCTGGTTCCTCCGATAACAGTCGCCGTAATCGCATCTGTCTCATAGCCCTGGCCTTCGCCCGGGATGCCTGCATTCAGACGCCCCATCATAACCATACCTGCGATTGCAGCAAATACGCCGGACAGAATGAATGCGAACCATTTAACCTTTACCACCTGGATACCTGCCGCAACTGCTGCATCCGTATTTCCTCCGATTGCATACAGATAGCGTCCGAATTTCGTGTATTTTAGCACCACATGAGTGATAATCAGCATAATTACCATAAAAACAACCGTAATCGGGATAATCCCCGCCACATAGCTCTGCCCAAGAACATTAAACCCGCCGATTTTATAGATGTTTTGTCCGCCAGTATAAAGGCAGATCGCACCAAAGCAGACGGTCTGCATTGCCAGTGTAACGATAAAGGACGGCAAATTAAAATATGCGACAAACAAGCCATTCACAACTCCCACAGCCGCTCCCAGAAGAACCCCTACAAGGAATGCAAGCGGAAGATTCTGGGTCGCCACATAGACGATACAGGCAAAGCTTCCGGCCATACCTGCCAGATAACCGATTGACAGGTCAATCTCGCCAGTAATGATAATCATTCCCTGTGCAAACGCACATATGGTAACAATACTCACCTGTTTTAAAATGTTCGTAAGATTCGTTGCTGTCAGAAAATTACCTGAAAGCAGACTGCAGACAACTACCATAGCGGCGAGAATCAAGATAAGCGAATATTTTCTTATATCTATTTTCTTTGATTTCATTTTTCTTCTCCTCTCTTTATTGTCAATTCACATTTTTAACTGCTAACTGCATGATTGCTTCCTGTTCAAATTCACTGCGCTCCAGGCACCCCGTAACATGTCCCTGGCTCATGACATAGATTCTGTCGCACATTCCCAAAAGCTCCGGCATCTCCGAGGAAATCATGAGAATCGCATATCCTTTTTTTGCAAGGTCCGTAATAATACTATAAATTTCCAGCTTCGCACCTACGTCAATACCGCGTGTCGGCTCATCCAGGATCAGAAGGTCGCTTTCCATCATCAGCCATCTTGCCAGCAGCACCTTCTGCTGGTTTCCGCCGCTCAGGGAGCCGATGGGCGTTTCAATTCCTGCAAAGCGGACTTTTAACATCTCTGACATTCTCTTTGCATCTTCAACCTCTTTCTTCAGATTCATGAAAATACCTTTCTGAATGTGATGATTCGTGATGGTAATATTTTCCCTGCAGCTTCTTACACCTATGATTCCTTCTTTCTTCCGGTCCTCTGTAATCATCAAAATCTTATTCTTAATGGCATGTGTTACGTCCTTTGGCTTATAGTCCCTGCCGCAAAGTGTAATCTCACCCGAATCCAACGGATCCAGGCCAAAGACAGCTCTACATACCTCGCTCCGTCCGGCTCCTACCAGACCCGCCATGCCAACAATCTCGCCTTTTCTGACATAGAAAGAAATATCTTCAAACATTCCGTTACTGCACAGATTTTTTGCCTCAAAAGCAACATCCCCAGGCGGTATCTCCTCCTTTGGGTAAATGTTGTCAAGGGAGCGTCCTACCATATGGGTAATAATAGAGTTCTCCGTAAAGTCACTGACTGATCCCGATATGATACTTTTTCCATCTCTGATAATGGTAATATCATCTGCAATCTGAAAGATTTCCTCCATCTTATGGCTGATATACAAAAAGCTGATTCCCTGTCCCCTCAGACGGCGGATTGTCTCAAACAGAAATGTCACTTCCTTATCTGATATGGAGGACGTAGGTTCATCCATAATAATAACCTGGGCTTTAAAGGCTACAGCCTTCACAATTTCAAGCATCTGCACACTGGCAATCGGAAGGTTCTTGATCTTTTCCGCCGGATCATAATCTAATCCATTCTCTTCAAGAATCCCCTTTGCCTGCTTCATCATCTCTCCCCATGATACCATCCCCCTTTTCCCCGGCTGACGTCTCATAAAGATATTCTCCGCCACAGTAAGCTCCGGGAAGAAATTAAGTTCTTGATAGATCATGGCGATTCCGGCTGCCGTTGACTCTTCAGGACCCGAGAAATGTACTTCCTTTCCGTCCAGCAGCACTTTGCCTTCATCTCTCTTGTATAACCCGTTAATAACCTTCATCAGCGTGGATTTTCCGGCTCCGTTTTCTCCCATCACCGCATGCACTGTTCCGGATCTTAATGCGATATTTACATGATCAAGTGCCTTCACACCCGGAAAAGACTTGGATACACCCTGAATCTCTAATTTAAATGTCTCTCCCATATTCCGCTCCTTTCTCTTCATTCTTAAGCGGTAAATACCTCCCCGATTACATAATGATATTTTACCGCATAATTGTAAGCCTCCACTATTTCATTTACGCTGTCCAGTACCAGCGCCCTGGCCTCCTTCGCAAGTTTCCCGTCCCGGACTTTTACATACTGGATTGGCATAAACTGATGCAAAAGCCCTAACGGAATCTCTACACTGTTCATATTGTCAATGAGCTTTTCCATTGCTTCCTGCACCTTCCGCCCGGCGAAATAATAACGGCATCTGTCAGAATAGCTGTATTTGCGCTTAACTGCCAGTTCCTCCTCAGCCCCATGGTAATGTTTTTTCCAATTACCCGGATTTTCAAGCATTGCCTTTTCTAGTACATCTTCAAAGTTCACCCTCTTTTCCTCCTGGATGAGCACCTTTTCCATCTGTCCCAAAGCAAAGAGTCCATCCCGCAGCGCAAAGGTCAGCGCCGGACCGACCTTTAAAATGGCGATGCCGTCTTCCACCATCTTCTTTAGCCCCTCCGGGCTCTGATAATCCGTAGAATGCCCCTCCAGTACCATTCCCTCGTATTTTTTCATGGTTTCACAAAGATTTGCTGCACGGAATCTGTTGTAATGAAAAACCGTGTCATCACCAAATTCCACTCCCGGCTGCACCACTACCCCGATGATATTTTCGAAGGCATCCTTAAGCCCTGCCTTTGCAAACTGCTCCCTGTAAGCCTTAAGTGTCTTCTCCACTGCTTCCGGCCTGGTGACTGTAATGCTGTCCTCTTCTTCCTGCGCTCCTCCTGGTATTGGCACTTCACTTCCGATAATATATACCGGGCGCAATTCCCGGGGATTCTTTATTAAAAGCTTCTGATATTCTTCTTCGCATGCTGCATAAAGCACTGCTCCTCTTGCTGCGATCACTTCATCTGAGAGTCTCTCTTCCCTTGAATCATCCGCAAGACGCATACTGGTATCAAGATGAATCTTCTTGTAGCCGGCCTGTACGAAAAGACGCACCAGTGTCTCTGCTTTCGCCATTGCATCCTCTTCTTTTTCATCAGCCCATGTCAGCGGTCCAAGATGATCCCCTCCCAACACGATATTTTCCTGCGGAAAATCCAGCCGGTCTGCAATCCCATATACAAATTCCTTGAAATCCGCCGGCTGCATTCCTGTATAGCCGCCAAACTGATTCACCTGATTTGCTGTCGCTTCTATCAGAATCTGGTCATCAAATCTCTTTGCCTGGCTTAACACTGCCTCAATCACAAACTCATTTGCCGTACAGTAAGAAGGAACCCCGCACATGATGCCCTCTCTTCGCCTGGCTATCATATTTCTCAGCAAGTCTCTCAAACCTCTAACCCCTTTCTATCATTTCCCTGACCGTATCCGGTGTAATATTCCCTTCCATCGGACCGAATGCCATGACATTTAACGCTCCTGCAGCCGCACCCATTTTAGCCGCCTCTTTTACGCTCTTTCCCTGAACCAGCCCGGCAAGAAAGGCTCCGTCAAAGCAGTCACCTGCCCCTGTGGCATCCTTCTGCTCCACCTTATATACACCTACCTCTTCCACACCTTCATGGGTATAAAGTCTGCTTCTCTTTGAGCCATTCTTGAGGACAAGAATCTCCAGTCCCGGGTTCTCGAAGCATTTTCTGACCGCATCCTCTACTGTCTTTTCTCCTGTTATCATAAGAAGCTCCTCTACTCCAGGAAGAAAAATGCTTGTGTTCCTCATCACTTCTTCCAGCACCGGCTGGATGGACTCATCTGTAAACAACTCCTTCCTAATATTCGGATCAAAGGAAATCTTTGTTCCCGCAGATGCTAATTGTCTCATTGTCTTTAAAATCTCCTGTGCGAATCCCGGATCCGACATCAGGGAGCATCCCATGATGTGCATGTATCCCACCTTTCCGAAATCACGGATATCCGGCGCCTTTGCCTCTACTGCCGGTGTATTGCCCATGTGGTAAATAAACTTCCTGGATCCGTCCTGGAAGTATGTAACAAATGCGCATCCTGTAGAACGCTGTCTGCTTTGGATGACATGGCTGCAGTCAACTCCGTCTTTTTCCAGTCTCTCAAGAATACAGATTCCAAAATCATCCTTTCCCACGCCGCCTATAAGTGCCGTCCGGCAGCCGAGCCTTGCCGCTGCATCAATACAGATTGCCGGAGCCCCGCTTGGATAAGGACCCTTGAATGTACCGGCTTCACTCAGCTGGATGTCTTCTTTATCCCTCATAATCTCAACCAGTATCTCTCCCATTATTAAAATATCGGTCATCATTCTCTCCTCCTATCCCAGACAGCACTTTTTAAGATAAACAAGCGAATCTGTAATATACTGATCCATCTGCTCTGGCGATGCATTGCCACTCAAATCTCTCCATACTCTGATAGACTGCCCAACTTCCCCGCCTTTCAACAAGAACGGCTCCATGACAACTGCCTTCTGATAATCTATGTCACGCAGCGCCCTCCCGATCTCCTGCCAGTCAATACTATTATTCATACCCGGAAGCTTTCTATTGCATTCTCCTACATGAAGATGTCCCAGCAGTTTTCCTGCCTTACGGATCGCATTATACATATTATCCTCTTCGATGTTCATATGGTATGTATCAAGCAGAATGTTAATATTCTTGCTGCCGACCCGCCCTACGTAATCAATGGCCTCTGTGCAGTCCGTTAAAATATATGTCTCGTTTCTATTTAACACTTCAAGAGCGCATTCTATATCCAGTTCCTCTGCTGTGCCGCTCAGCTCCTTCAGGCATGCAATGCTTCTCTCCCATGCCGCCTCTTTATCTGTTGCTGTCTCCGAAAAATCAACCGGCCAGTATGAATAAATCGCCCCCACCAGACTTTTGGAACCAAGTCTTGCCATCTTGTGTAAAATCGTTTTGAAGTACTCCATTCCACAATTCCTTACACTTTCATCCTCTGATGCAAAATCATACTCTTTTGAAGGTCCACTGTTCGTCGTGAATTCAATGCCTCTTTTCCCACCCTCAGCCTTTAATGCATCAATCTGACCATCATCCATATGATACAGATGGTCTGCACCAATCTCCAGGATGTCAAATCCGATATCCGCAACCTTATTCACCATCTTAATATAATCACATTTCCACTCTGTTCCCCAATAAGCATATCCTGTTCCGAATTTCATATTATCCTCCTTATTTGTGCTCGAGCACGCTTCTTGTACTATATTAAACCACCTTCTTTTTTTATTTTCAATTGACATATTTACCATTTTTTTTAGAATAATTTTGGTATATTTGAACAAATATTGTATTTTAAAGCTATTTTCAATCGTGCACGAGCACGTTAACAATTATATTTTTTGTGCTCGTGCTCATTTTTTACTACACATCTCACTTTACATATGCTATAATGATGATGTCAGGGTCAAAAGACCCTGTATGACATACCTGCATGTCATACAGGACTTTGAATCTGTAAAAAAATGAAAAAGCAGCCCGACAGGGCAGTGGTTTATCAAGGCTGCGTCTTTCCAGCGCAAGCCGAAAAAAGATTTATCATGAAAAAGAAAGGAAGGGAACGCATCATGCCAGTAACTATAAAACAGATTGCTGAACTGGCGAATGTTTCTCGCGGCACTGTAGACAAAGTTTTAAATGACCGTCCCGGAGTAAAATCCGAAACACGCGATAAGATATTGCAGATTGCAAAAGAATTAAACTATCAGCCGAATTTTTTAGGAAAAGCCCTAGTCCAAAGCAGAAATCCTGTCAGAATAGGTATTGTACTTACTCCTGAATATAATCCGTTTATTCACGACATGTTGGCAGGTATCCGCAATGCGGAGAATGAATTCAGTCCGTTCGGCATAGATGTATCCGTTAAGATGCCATTTTCCCTGGAGCCAACAGAGCAGGTCAGCATTTTGAATGAACTTGAGCTTGAAGGTGTAAGCGGCATCGCCCTGTTTCCGCTAAATGACACAATGACAAAAAACAAGATTAACCAACTGGTAGAAAATAATATCGCCATACTCACATGTAATTCCCGAATTGAGGGAACAAATGAGTTCTGCTTCGTCGGACAGAATCACTACAAGGGCGGCCGGACTGCCGCCGGACTACTCATGAAGCTTCTTCCCTCAGGAGGGGACATTGGGATGATCATTAGTTCTTCAAGTCTTTCCTGCCATCAGGACCGCTCCAGCGGATTCAAGGATAAGATCTCTGAATCCCAGTTTCCCATCCGGATTCTTGACATACAGGAAAATCAGGACCGGAAGGACGATGCTTTCAAAATTACATTAGAATACTGTAATCATCACCCGGATATCAAAGGGATCTATGTGACAGGGGGCGGCATTGAAGGTGTCGGGCATGCACTGGAGCTGTTAAACCTCAACACCAAAGTAAAGGTAATCTGCCACGATCTGACCCCTGACTCCATTACTCTTCTAAATAGCGGATGTGTTGACTTTGTCATAGGGCAGAACCCTGAGCAGCAAGGGTATCAGCTTGTAAAAACCCTATTTGAATATCTCGTCAAAAAAAATATCCCGACAGATAATGTCGAGATACCCATCACTATTATTACCCAGGATTCTCTGTAGGCTGAAAGCCCAGGCCGCTCGTAGCGGCCCGGAGCCCAAAGCTCCCTGCCCAAAAGCCATCCAGCCCTTCTGCCAAAGAATTTGAGTCCTCACTGGACGAGGACCGGCAGATTATTCTTACAGACTATAATCCACTTCCATCCGATACACTTTGCCACTGCTATTTATGTAGATACCCAGCCCTGTAAAACTGTAATTATCATTTACCTTTTTGAAAAACTTTTTTCTGGAAAGACTTTTTCTTCCCTTTCCAGTCGTATAATGGTATTTGCACTGCCCTGCTATTGTGAAAGTTCTTGATCTGGCCTTTAGTCTGGAACCTTTTTTCCCAAAGGATGAGGCTTTTATCAATGACCCTTTTACCGTAACTTTTTTCTCTTTGTATGAAATTTGCGAAATCGAATCTTTTCTGCCAGAAAGTTCTGCCCAAAGATACCCCACGCCGCTATAATATGCCTTCTTACTCTTTGTTTCCGACTTGTTTTTCTCAAACTTCATCTTTAATTCTTTCGATCCTTTTAAAAGCTTCTTTTTATATGCTGCAAATTTCTTTGCCGCAACATCCTTTCCCTTAATATTATAGCTTCTTTGTTTATGCAATTTCCATGTCCCACATTTTTCCTCCAGCCTCTTTCCATCAAACTCATAATATGACTGATAGCTCCAATTATGATATGTAGTAAAGCATACTATTTTCCGGTCTGGATAAACTGTAATACGGCCCGATCCTGCTGTCGTTCCCTCTGGTGCGCCGCCAATGCATTTTACTTTGCCATTGACATATAGCAATAGATTTACTTATTCTTACTTTCATAATACAACACTCCTTGCTTTTCACATATATTGTTCCGTGCTAATGCACTCCCACGCTGCAGCAAATAGCTTTTACTTTATCATAGGATAACTGTCCGCCAAACAAATCCAGCGCGCTCCCAACTGTGAGATCAATATTTCCTCCTGTAAGTCTCCGGAAATGTCCGATATCTTCATAGCTTCCGATTCCGCCTGCATAGGTTACCGGAGCCGCCTTCGGATTTCCGGCATAGCTTCCCAGAATCTTTGCCAGAGTCCGGTCAATTCCAGATGCTTTTCCTTCCACATCAACGCCATGCACAAGGAATTCATCGCAGTACTGGGATAATTCCTCTAAAAGCCCCCTCGAAAGGGCAATATCTGTAAACTGCTGCCAGCGGTCTGTGACAATATAGTAAGCATCTTCCTTCCTTCTGCAGCTCAGATCCAGAACCACATGCTCCTTTCCGGCCTCCTGACACAGGCGCTTCATATGTTCCCAGTGGATCTGTCCGTTCTGGAATACGTAAGATGTCACAATTACATGACTTGCTCCTTTTTCCAGGTATTCCCCGGCATTTTCTGCCGTAACGCCTCCCCCAGCCTGAAGACCGCCCGGATAAGCCTGAAGTGCCCGAAAGGCCTGCTCCCTTGTTTTTTCATAATATTCTGATGAAGAAGGATTCAGAAGGATAACATGACCTCCTGTAAGACCGTCCCTTTTATATAAGTCCGCATAATAATCCGCTGTATAAGCGGATGCAAAATTCTCCTCTGCCCTGTCCCCGCAGTCTGTCAGGCTTCCCCCCACAATCTGCTTGACCTGTCCGTTATGAATATCTATACATGGCCTGAATCTCACTTTTATAACCTCCTCTTCCTGTCAGCTGCCCAGTACAGCAATGCTGCACCAGAGCGATGCTCTGTTTCTATATCTCCATCAGCATTTCCATGGAACAGCCCAATACCCGCGACAGACGGAACACCGTTATCGTATCTGTTGCATTGATCTTCGTAAAATCCATTTCCAGTCCCGCTATAACCTGCCAAGAAAATCAGACTGGTTCTCAATACAGAGAAAAACCGGACAAAAAAGTTATAATGAAACAAAGCTGTTCCTCAATATTGACCCATTTTTGATGTTACCATATGTCCAGGCATTCAAAAAGCTGCCATACAGTCTTAAAATCCACAAAGGCTGCTTTTGAATGCCTCACATCTCAATATTTACTGAAATAGCTGCAAACTTATATCCTCATCTGATATTTTTCTATAATACAGCTATGCTTCCGTTTCCCGGCCGGCGCTTCTTTGCTGTAATTAATCCCAATCAATAGTATTTCACCGCCATACTTCTGAATTGCGGACGGATACCGTCGATCCTTAATCTGTTGAATCGCACCTTCCGCTGTTTTATTCCATTTCAGTTCAACAACCAGAGCCGGCATCATAGAATCTTTTTTGGGAAGATACACAACATCCGCATATCCGTCACCTGCCGGTATTTCTTCAAATAAAAAAAACTCATCCCCAAAACTGAAATATGCCCGTTTGATCACACTGCGCAGCGCCTGTTCATTATTATAGTGAAGAGGGGCTTCCTCTGAATGGATTTTCTCAATCTGTTCTGCCACAGCATCTTCATTTCCATGAACCGTATCGTAAATAAGCTGTTCACTCTCTCGAACCCTTCTAATCGTATCATCTCTTCTCACTTCACGCACAATCCTTGTAAATTCCATATGAATCTCTTCATTTGGTATGCGGACCTTCCCTGCAGTTTCATCGTAGGCCAGATACCCAAGGTGAATCAGGATTGTCAGAACATCATCCCGATTCCGGAATGTAACCAGATCATTTGAAAATCCTCTTGTATCTGCCCTGACTTCCCCGCCGCCGATCAACTCTGCTACCGTTTTGGAGAGGCCGTCAAAATCCATACTGATATATCCCATCAGGCTTCCAGTCGCTGAAGTCTGTGTCCAGTAAGAGTCAAAATCATTGTTGCGGATTGCTTCCATCACCGAATTGGGATTGTACACTGAACCTGTATCGCGAAACGAATATCCATCATACCACCTCTTCATCTTCTCAAAATCACAATGGAATTCCTCACAGAGTTTTTTTACCTCTGCCTCCGTGAATCCCACGTAACCACCAAATTTTCTAGGCTTAATCACGGTAAATTCTTTAAAATCTGAAATGGCTGACTGTGAACCATCTTTTTTTATTGGAAGGATCCCTGTCATATAAGCGGCCGCAAAAATCTGATCTGTTGAGCCGCTGCTTTTAAATAATGTACGCAGAAATTCCAGATAGACCTTCTGAAATTTGTGCGCCTCCCTGATCGGTGCATCCCATTCGTCAATAATCATAATGAACTTATTGCCTGTCAGTTCTACCGCGTGAAGCAGCGTTTCATCAAAGACATTTCCTGCTTTTAAATCTGGATACGTGTCCAGAAGCTCCTCTGTCACACTGTTCTGTATGAAAGGCACAATGTCGTGCGGCTCTGCTTTTCCAAGAACATTTGTCATGTCAAGGTAGATGACATCATATTGATTCAGATGCTGTCTGTATGTTCCGTTAATCTCAACATCCCTCGCAATCACAAGATCATCAAACAGCTTTGAAGAATTGCAGGTTTTATCATAATATGCGCATAACATTTTCGCTGCAAATGATTTCCCAAAGCGGCGCGGCCTGCTGACACACGTCAAAAATCTCGGTGTCTCTATCGTTTCATTGATCAGGCTGATCAGCCCGCTTTTATCCACATATATGTCATTTCTGATTCTGGTAAATCCACTGTTTCCCGGATTCAAATACATCCCCACGGCACATTCCTCCTTCTTCCGGTCTGTCTGGCAGTATCACTTTCTTTTTTATTATATCTAGAAATAGATGATCTGGCAAGCGGCTTTGCATAGTCCGGCCCAACGGAGTGCACGGCGTCCGTGAATAGTAACTAATAAAGCTCTATGCCTCATACCGCGCATAGAGCTTTCCCCATCTACCTGTCTGTATCTTTCCTGTCATTATTATTGGTGTCGTTGCCGTCCAGGGCATCGCCCACATCCTCGGCTCCGTCCTTTATGTCATCGCCGATTTCGTCCATGACACCTTCATTTGTACCATTACCGGTGCTGTTGTTTCCTGTATTACCGTTCGTGGCATCATTTGTGCCATTACCTGTTGTGCCGTTTCCTGTAGTTCCAGAAGTACCGGCATCATCGGAGGCATTGTTTACTGCACCGTTGTCGTCTGCATTCTCGTCTCTTCCGCAGGCAGTCACACTCATCAGGACTCCTGTACACATAAGCACCATTACTAATTTCTTCCACTGTTTCATGTCTTGAATCTCCCTTTCATGTATATTTATCTGTCTATCAAGTACAGTCATTAGTAATATTTGCAAATGTCTGAAATATATACTTGTAACGGTATGGAATTTTTTTACAATTATACAATCTCGGCAATCTGCCCGCTTCTGTAGGCAGCAAGCAGCATCTTAAGATCCTCAATCTGCTCCTTTAATTCTTTTCCGTCATCTGTATCTGCCACAAGCTTCCGTTCAATTACACGCTTTACCATCACACTGTCCGAATGGATATCACTTTCCTTTTCGATCGCCGCCTCAGTAGATTCAAATGGCTCATGGGCAGCAAGGATCAGTCCATGGGAATTGTAGATAAGAGTATACCCTGCAATCCCCGTTTCCTTCTGATATGCCCTGGAAAAGCCTCCGTCTATGACAAGCACTCTTCCGCCGCATTTGATCGGGTTTTCCCCATTCTTCGACTTTACAGGAACGTGGCCGTTCACGATCAGGGAGTCCTCTGACTCCAGTCCGAATTCCTTCAGGATATTCGTAATAATCTCCTCATCCTCAAGAAGTGTATAATATGGATTCTTCTTTTCCTTATGCATCTCCTTTTCTGCCAGGAAATAGCGTTCAAAGGTTGCCATCTTGTCCTTTCCGAACAAAGGAGAACTCTGGCTGAGCCAGATGTACCACATCATGTCCTTCCCACGCTCCTTCTCCTTTGGATCCAGTGCGTAAAACCCTTTTCTCACATAGCTCTCCAGTACCTCGTAGAGGCTCTTGCCTTTGTAGGTATGACCATAGATGCGTACAGCCTTCAGGCTTCCGTCCTCATTGAGGGGCACACACCCGTGGTATAACAGATTATTGTTATACACCTTATAGAGCCCTCCCTTATTCAGCAGGAAGCGCATGTGCGCCTGAAGCTTTTCACAGTTTTCAAATGCCTTGGTAAGCCGCTCCATGATGTCCTCTTCCGCGGCTGTCAGCGCATACGGCTTCTTCGGATCCACGGTTGGAAAATTCTTATCCAGCATCTCGTACGTCTTGCCATTAATATCAATTGTTCCCTTTTCAAAATCAATTCTGTGAAGAAGGTTCCTGTCATCCATCTTAAATCCTGGATTTTTCTTTATGATCTGTCCTTCCACCTTAAACTGTATCACAGAGATGGCCTTGTGCATCATAACGTCAAGAAGCATCTCACTTTTCCCGTAATTCGGTGTGCCTCTGAGGCGAAAGCAGGTACATGGGTCATTTCCATATGTATCCATGGCAAATGTGGCCAGCGGAAGCAGATTGATTCCATATCCATCCTCCAGGATATCAAGATTCCCATAGCGGGCACAGATGCGGATGACATTGGTGATGCATCCCCTCTGCCCTGCTGCAGCTCCCATCCACAAAACATCATGATTTCCCCACTGGATATCTACAGAATGGTATTCCATCAGCTTGTCCATAATAATATGCGGTCCCGGCCCCCTGTCATAGATATCCCCCACAATATGCAGGTGATTCACAGTCAGACGCTGTATCAGCTCACAGAGTGCCGTGATAAATACCTCTGCCCTGCCAATGCTGATAATGGTATTCACGATGGAACTGTAGTAGGATTCCTTATCAGATGACATGTCCGCCTTTTCTGTAATAAGCTCCTCCAGGACGTAGGCAAATTCTGGCGGCAATGCCTTTCTTACCTTGGAACGGCTGTATTTCCCCGCGGCACATTTGCACACCTCAATAAGACGGTACAGGGTAATCTTATACCAGTCCTCCATGTTGTCCTCTGTTCTTTTGATCCGTTCCATCTTTTCCTTTGGATAGTAGATCAGGGTTGAAAGAGTCTGCTTGTCCCTGCTGCTCATGGTATTGCCAAAAACATCGTCCACTTTGCGGCGCACCGATCCCGAGCCGTTCTTAAGAACATGGGAGAATGCTTCGTATTCTCCGTGGATGTCAGTGAGGAAATGTTCTGTTCCCTTCGGTAAATTTAAAATTGCCTGGAGATTGATGATCTCGGTTGACGCACTGGCGATTGTGGGGTAGAGCTGGGACAGACGCTCTAAATAACGTGACTCTAGTTCCTTCATAACCTTTTCTCCTTTGCTTGTTTTGAACTGCTTCGCAGTTTGGGGACGGGGCAGCCACCGCTACGCCTCATTTCTCCGCCTTGCAGGCTGAAAATTTATCCTGCTCGAGAATGTACCGGTAATTAGTGTGGGTTATACTAGTTGATTACGCCGGACATGTCGTAGAGGCCGGCGGGTTTGTGGGCGAGGTATTTTGCGGCTTCTACGGCTCCTTTGCCGAATACGGCTTTTGAGTAGGCGGTGTGCCGGAATTCTACTACTTCATCCGGGCCGGCAAAAATTACTTCGTGTTCACCTACGATGGTTCCGCCGCGTACGGCAGAAATGCCGATTTCTTTTTTATCCCGTTTTTCTCTCTTTTGGCTTCTGTCATATATGTAAGTGTATGCATGGTTCATCTCTTCATTGATAGAGTCTGCCAGGGCAAGGGCTGTTCCGCTGGGGGCGTCTACCTTCTGATTGTGGTGGCGCTCCACGATCTCTATATCATATCCTGCTGTTGCCAGTACACTGGCGGCATCTTTTAGAAGCTTCATCAGAAGATTGATTCCCAGAGACATGTTGGCGGATCTTAATACTGCTGTTTTTTTTGCGGTCTCTTCTACCTTGTTTAGCTGTTCACTGGAAAGTCCTGTTGTGCAGAGTACAATGGGAAGCTGTTTTTCAGCGCAGTAATCCAGAACGCCATCCACTGCTTTTGCATTAGAAAAATCAATTAATACGTCTGCCTCCACATCGCATGCCCCGATTGTTTCGAATACCGGATAGTCGTTTGGGATTCCGGTATAGGCATCTACGCCTGCCACAATGCAGATTCCATCATCCTCCTTTATAAGTCCTGTGATTACCTGTCCCATCTTTCCGTTGCATCCATGCATAATTACTCGTACTGCCATCTTCTTTTCCTCCTTCTATCTGCCCGGATTGCTTTGCCTCCGGAAGCTTTTCTATCTGTAACTGTTCATTACCTTTATAGTTCCTTTTATATACGGAAAAGGGTATCCTGACAAGATACCCTTTGTTCACTCTCGATTCTTATTCTACAACTTTGATACCAAAATCCTTCATGGCCTGCGCCAGTGCTTTTTCGTGTGCAGGGGTAAGCTCGGTAAGCGGCATGCGCAGGGGCCCGCAGTCCATTCCCATAAGCTGCATGGCCTTCTTTACCGGAATCGGGTTCACTTCCGAAAAGAGCTGCTCACAGAGCGGAATCGCTTTAAGCTGCAGGGCAGCGCTTCCGGTTACATCACCATTAAAATATTTTTCACAGATATCGTGGGTCTCTCTCGGTGCAACATTAGACAGTACCGAAATGACTCCCTTTGCTCCCAGGGAAAGAAGCGGCACGATCTGATCGTCATTTCCGGAATAGAGATCCGCCCTGCCGTCTGTCAGTGACATAATCTTTGCCACCTGGGAGATACTGCCGGATGCTTCCTTGATTCCCACAATATTATCTACGTTATTTACAAGCTCTGCCACGGTTGCAGGCTCAATGTTGCATCCGGTTCTGCTGGCCACACTGTACATAATGATCGGAGCCTTTGCTTCCTTTGCTACTGCCGTGTAGTGGGCAATAAGGCCTGCCTGTGTTGCCTTGTTATAATATGGTGTCACAAGCAGCAGTCCGTCCGCGCCGCTCTCTGCCGCCTCTCTTGACATCTCAATCGCTGTCCTGGTGCAGTTGGAGCCTGTACCTGCAACAACTGGAATTCTTCCTTTTGCGCGTTCAATCGTGAACCTCACGCACTCCATGTGCTCTTCCTCAGTCATTGTCGCGGACTCTCCTGTTGTTCCGCATATTACAATACTATCAGTTCCGTTCTCGCAATGATAGTCGATTAATTCATCCAGTTTATCATAATTAATACTTTCATCTTCCTTAAAGGGTGTGACAATCGCCACGCCGGCCCCTGTAAATATAGCCATATTCATCCTCCTGATCTGCTTTTCTTTTAATCAAAATTTGTAACTGCCCGGTTCCCTTCACAGTTACATGCAAAAATCCATTGAAAACTGCCTTCGGCAATTGGATTTTTGCACTCCTAAATCACTTTCTTACAGTCAGCGCAGCAAATACCCCGTTTCGCTGGGACAGACCCTGCGCAAACCTGCTGAATAGTTAATAAAATATTAACATTAACAGGATGGGATGTCAATGAAAGTCTTTGAATTTCCAGCCTTCTATATAACAGCAGCAAATTCCTGGCCTGAGCGGTTACCCTTCTATACATTCAAGCTTGCTTACTGATACTTCATAGGCAGTACGCTCCTGTGATTCTGTCTCTGTCAGCTTCTTTATGTAGGTTCTGCTCTGAATTCTCCCAAAGATCTGCACATGCTCGCCCACCTCAAACGCAGAGGCAAACCTTGCATTCCTGCCCCAGCAGATACATGGTATATAATCCGACTTCCCGTAAGGCCTGTTAACAGCCATCAGCAAATCCGCAATCTCCCTTCCAAGCGGCGTCTTCCTGTATACCGGCAGCTTGCAGATATAGCCGTCCAGAAAGATGCTGTTCGTCTTCGCCCCGTCCAGCTCCTCATCTATAAACGACACTTCTCTTACGAATACGGATAATACGAGCCGGTTCTTCTGCTCATCGTGCCGGTTATAGGAGCGGAACTGCCCGCTTGCCATAATGAATTCTCCCGTATAGTCCTGTGACACATCAATCAGGCGTTCGGATATCATGAGCGGAATTCTGTCTTCAGAATTACTCAGGCGCCGTACCAGTACCTCCACCATGTAGAAGCCCTCCCCGAACACCTCATGGCTGAACGTGAATCCAGAAGCAACTTCTCCCATAATTGTTACCTGGTTGTTTTCAATAATCTTATCTGACATAATTTTACATTCTCCCTTCCTCTGAAGCGTATTTCATGGTCATTAATTAGTCTATGAGCGTATGCATTTTTTTAGAACAACTATTTTCACATCTTGTAAATTTTGAAAATTGTGATACACTATTAAAGTTATAAGGTAAGCGTCAAAAGGTATTTTTTATAGTAACCTATTGTACCACTGAATTCAAAAAAAGAAAAGGAAGATTTACATGAAAACGAAACGTGAAGATGTACGTAATATAGCAATTATCGCCCATGTTGACCACGGCAAGACCACTCTTGTGGACGAATTGCTGAAGCAAAGCGGTGTATTCCGTGAAAATCAGGAAGTGGAAGAGCGTGTTATGGACTCCAATGATATTGAACGGGAGCGCGGCATCACCATTCTTTCTAAAAATACTGCCGTCTACTATAAGGGAACGAAGATTAATATCATTGACACCCCGGGGCATGCGGATTTTGGCGGGGAGGTGGAGCGTGTCCTCAAGATGGTAAATGGCGTCATTCTTGTGGTGGATGCTTTTGAGGGAGCAATGCCCCAGACAAAATTTGTGCTCAGGAAAGCACTGGAGCTTAGTCTTCCGGTTATTGTCTGCATTAATAAGATTGACCGTCCCGAGGCAAGGCCTGATGAAGTGATTGACGAAGTGCTGGAACTCTTCATGGACCTGGATGCCTCAGATGAACAGCTGGACTGCCCCTTTGTCTATGCCTCTGCAAAATCCGGCGTGGCAGTTCTGGATCTCACAGATGAAGAGCGTGACATGAAGCCCCTTTTTGAGACAATCCTTGACTATATCCCGGCTCCGGAAGGGGATCCGGATGCAGACACGCAGGTGCTGATCAGTACCATTGATTATAATGAATATGTGGGTCGTATCGGAGTCGGCAAGGTGGATAATGGTACCATCCGGGTCGGTATGGATGCAGTCGTTGTAAACGAGCATGATCCGGACCGGATGGAGAAGGTGCGCATCAGCAAGTTATATGAATTTGACGGTCTGAACAAAATAGACGTAAAAGAAGCTACAATCGGCTCTATTGTGGCGATTTCCGGAATTGCGGACATCTCCATCGGAGATACCATCTGTTCCCCGGAAAATCCGGCGGCAATACCGTTTCAGAAGATCTCCGAGCCAACAATCGCCATGCAGTTCATTGTAAATGACAGCCCCTTTGCAGGACTTGAGGGAAAATATGTCACTTCACGCCATTTAAGAGACCGTCTGTTCCGGGAGCTTAATACAGATGTCAGCCTGCGGGTGGAGGAATCTGACAGTACAGACAGCTTTAAGGTATCCGGGCGCGGGGAACTCCATCTGTCTGTCCTCATTGAAAATATGCGCAGGGAGGGCTATGAGTTTGCTGTCAGCAAAGCAGAGGTGCTGTATCGGAAAGATGAAAAGGGCAGGCTCTTAGAGCCTGTGGAAGCCGCCTATATTGACGTGCCGGATGAGTTCACAGGAACCATCATTGAAAAGCTGAGCCAGCGCAAGGGGGAGCTTACCAACATGGGGACTTCCAACGGCGGCTATACCCGTCTGGAGTTCAAGATCCCTGCAAGAGGCCTGATCGGCTACCGCGGAGAATTCTTAACAGACACGAAGGGAAACGGGATCATGAATACGGCATTTGATGGTTATGAGCCCTATAAAGGCGATATCCAGTACCGCAAACAGGGATCTCTGATTGCATTTGAGACTGGAGAGTCTGTTACCTACGGACTGTTCAGCGCCCAGGAGCGGGGAACTCTGTTTATCGGTCCCGGTGAAAAGGTTTACTCTGGCATGGTTATTGGTGAAAATGCCAAGACAGATGACATTGAAGTAAATATCTGCAAGACAAAGCATCTTACCAATACCCGTTCCTCCAGCGCGGACGAAGCACTCAGGCTGACCACGCCCAGGATCCTGAGTCTTGAAGAGGCACTGGATTTTATTGATACAGATGAACTGTTAGAGGTAACTCCGAAATCCTTAAGAATCCGTAAGAAGATTCTTGATCCTAAGATGAGAAAACGAGGAAACCGGTCATGAGATTTTTATGGATGTTAGAGGGAATACGTACCCCTTTTCTTGACAAATGTATGCAGTTTATCACCTATTTCGGACAGGAAATCATTCTTATAGCGGTTATCTGCGCCCTTTACTGGTGCGTGGATAAGCGCTTTGCTTATCTTCTGGGCTTTACGTACTTCACCGCCGGTCTGTGCGTGCAGACACTGAAGATTACTTTCCGCATCCCCAGGCCCTGGATCCTGGATCCGGAATTTCATGCAGTAGAAAGCGCAGTTCCCGGTGCAACCGGATACTCCTTTCCCAGCGGACACACACAGGGGGCTGTCTGTCTCTTCTTTCCGCTGGCGCTTAAGTGCAGACGTAGCTGGGTAAAACTTTTATGTGTCCTTTCCTTTTTCCTCATCGGCTTTTCCAGAATGTACCTTGGATGCCACACTCCGAAGGATGTACTCACGGCAATGGGGATTTCCCTTGTGATTTCCTGGATTCTGTGGCATTTCCAAGATCATCTGCTGTCAGGAAGCTCCAGTCCGGCGCTGATCTCAGGAGTACTTGCCGCACTCTCCCTGGCTGTCTGTGCCTATGCGCTGATTCTGCACTCAGACGGCACGCTGGAAGCAAGATATGCCGCAGACTGCCTGAAAGCTTCCGGTGCAGGTCTTGGCTTTGCCGCAGGATATTATGTGGAGCGCAGCTATATGAATTTTAATACCGGCGGCCTTTCCCTCCCGGGCCAGCTCTTAAAGCTTGCCGCAGGTCTTGCCTGCGCACTTCTCCTGAAGTCAGCCCTCTCTTCTTTTACAGGCAGTTCCATCCTGGCAAAGGCCCTCGAATATTTTATACTTGTATTATGGGTGCTTGTTTTCTATCCGTTTTTATTCAGTAAAGTACAAAAAGGAGTTCATAGCAAATTTTCCCAAAATTGAAGCAATCTGTTCTATACATTAGCATCCAAACGTGCTATACTGGATATATCAGAAAGATCTGTAGCCTGTTAATAAGTTGTCAGACTATACTCTCTCTGAAAAATCTATAAAAAGGAGTTGGGCATATATGAAATTTATCATCGTAGGAAAGAACATTGATGTAACACCTAGCTTAAAAGAAACTGTAGAGCACAAGCTTGGAAAACTTGAAAGGTATTTTACTCCTGACACGGAAATTCATGTAACTTTAAGTGTGCAGAGGGAACACCAGAAGATTGAGGTAACGATTCCTGTAAAGGGCAATATTATCCGCTCTGAGCAGGAAAGTACGGATATGTATGTATCGATTGACCTGGTAGAGGAGGTAATTGAACGCCAGCTTAGAAAATATAAGAACAAACTGATTGCAAGACATCAGGAGGGTAACAATTTTAATAAGGAGCTCTTCGAGGCGGAAGAGGCTTACGATGACGGGGATATTAAGATTGTACGGTCGAAGAAGTTCGGAATTAAGCCTATGTTCCCGGAGGATGCATGCGTACAGATGGAGCTTCTGGGACACAGCTTCTTTGTATTCTGTAATGCAGAGACAGATGAAGTATGCGTGGTGTACCGCAGGAAAGACGGCACCTTTGGGTTGATTGAGCCGGAATTCTCTTAGGGGAAGTGGGGGAAGACGGAGCAGCACCTCCACTGCCGGCAGTGGAGGTGCTGCTCCTGTTTTCCTTCTTACACTGGAGGGGGAGTGGATGTGGAAGTTTCTAGAGCGTGTTTGAAAATTGCTTTCTGCAAGATATCGTCCCAGTTTGCATCAGTTTTTATGTGGATTCAGGAGATGTAGCGGGCTACATTGACTAAATTCAGCATAAAATCTAGTATAACCCACACTAATTACCGATACGTTTCACGCAGGATAAATTTTCAATCTGCAAGGTGGAGGAACGAGACGTAGCGGTGGCTACGCCGATTGACGACAACACGGCAGATGGAAATTTAGACAAGTGAAACGTACGGTTAATTAGTGTGGATTATACTAGTGTAAAGTGAGCGGCAGATTGTAGGAATGAATTTTCAAACACTCTCTGGGAGCTTCTGGGGCTTCTGCCTTGGGGTTAAAACAGGTGGATCTGGTTGTTGATCTGGGTGTACCAGTGGGGGGTGCCGGGGTGGATTTCGGCTTTGGCGTTGGTGGCTTCGGTGAGGGCGGCTGTGAGGGCGGAAATTTCTTCTGCGGGGACGAGGATTTCCAGGGATACTTTGTCGGTGTAGTCAGTGGCAAGGGTGTGGACTCCCCGCGCTGCCAGGAGGTGCTGGATTTTTCCAAGGGCAGTGTAGTCGGTGGTAATATGGAGACTTCGGCCAGGTATTTTTGTTATAATGACCGCAGCGGCAAGGGCGGCGCGGGCGGCGGATGAGTACGCGCGCGCCAGTCCTCCTGTTCCAAGAAGGGTTCCTCCGAAATAGCGGGTGACTACAATGATGGTGTTAGTCAGATCTCCTCCTTCGATCAGATCCAGGATGGGCTTTCCTGCGGTTCCGGTTGGCTCGCCGTCATCACTCATACGTCTGATTTCTTTTTTCTCACCGAGAATGTATGCATAGCAGTGATGCCTTGCATCCCAGTACTTCTTGCGGATAGATTCTACGAAGGCCGTTGCCTCCTCTTCGCTCTGCACCGGAGCTGCGATGGCTATAAAACGGGATTTCTTTTCTATGACCTCTCCTTCTCCGTTTTCATAGATTGTTTTATATCCGGTTCGTGATTCTTGTAACATGATGTTTTCCTTTCCACGAATAATTACAATATTTTACATATTATTATATCGAATTTCTTAAGATTTTCCTACTAAAATATGAAGATTTCATTTTTTTCTTTATTTCAATCTTCTTATTTGTTATAATGTCCTCGTATAAAGGAGGCAGGTGCTTATGAATTATGGTAAAAGGCAGGCCGCCCAGAGACAGAAGCAGATTACTTCCAAGGCTTCAATGCAGGGGAAACGTGTTGGTTTCCGGTTGTTTAAAGCTTTTCTCCTGTGCATTATTGTAATTGGGGTAGTCGGCGTAATTGGCGGCGGATTATTTGTAAAGAATATTATTGATGATTCTCCTGAGGTGTCCCCATCTCAGGTCGGACCGAAAGGATTTACTACGATTGTATATGCTGACGATGATAAAACGGAGACCGGGCGGTTTGTGAATGAAGGGGCGAACCGGATCTATCGGACGATTGATGAGATTCCGGTGGATATGCAGCATGCTTTTGTTGCGATTGAAGACGAGCGTTTTTACAGACACAGCGGGATTGATCCACAGGGTATTGCCCGTGCGGCCGTGAAGGGCCTTACTTCCGGAAGCTTTTCTGAGGGTGCAAGTACTCTGACGCAGCAGCTGATTAAGAATAATATCTTCCCTCAGTTTACAGAAGAAAAGACATTCTACGACAGACTGAAGCGTAAAATTCAGGAACAATTCCTTGCGTTGGATATCGAAAAGCAGATGAGTAAGGATGAGATTCTTGAGAGCTATATGAATACAATCAATCTCGGACAGAACGCCCTTGGCGTGCAGTCCGCAGCCAAGAGGTATTTTAACAAGGATGTATCTGAGCTGAATCTGTCCGAGTGTGCGACCATTGCGGGTATTGCACAGAGTCCGGCTGTCCTAAATCCGGTAACAAATCCGGAGGACAACAAGGACCGCCGGGATGAAGTACTGAAAAAGATGCTGGAGCAGGGTTATATTGACAAGTCTGCCTATGAAGAGGCTGTTGCGGATGATGTGTACGCAAGAGTTCAGAAGGTGAATGCTGCCGCTGAAAAATCAACCCCTTACAGCTATTTTGTAGATGCTCTCTCAGATCAGGTTATGGAGGATCTGCAGGAGCAGTGCGGCTTTACCGAGACGCAGGCCTATAACGCTGTGTACAGCGGAGGCTTAAGCATTTATTCTACACAGAATCTGAAGATGCAGAAGATCTGTGATAAAGAGATGAATAATGACGAGAATTATCCTGCCTTGAAGGAATATGGTCTTGATTATGCCCTGACTGTCACCCGGGCTGACGGCTCCATAGAAAACTATGGGTCTGGAAATATCAAGAATTATATGAAGGAAGAGCACGGCGATAAACAGGGACTGGTCTTCTCCAGTAAGGATGACGCAAAGAAAGCCATCAAGGAATGGAAGTCTACTATTACCCAGGACGGGGATACGTATGACGAAGTAATTAACATTACCCCACAGCCTCAGGCTTCTCTTACACTCATGGACCAGCATACCGGTGAAGTAAAAGCCATGGTCGGCGGAAGGGGCAAGAAAAAGACAAGTCTCTCCCTGAACCGTGCTTACAAGGGTTCTACAAGACAGCCCGGATCCTGTTTTAAGATCCTCGCTGTATATGCAGCCGCCCTTGATTCCTGCGGGGAAACCCTCGCCACACTGATCCGCGATGAACCATTTAAATACGACAGCGGTCAGTATGTCAAAAACTGGTGGGGCGGAAGCTACCGCGGTGATATGACCATCCGTAATGCAATTAAGGATTCTGCAAACGTATGCGCAGTTAAGATGTTCACTGAGATCACCCCGGAGGTCGGGTACGATGCATGTAAGGATCTTGGAATTACGACTCTTGTAAAGAGCCGGTATATAGATGGATACGGTGAGGTATCTGACCTTGTACAGTCTACTGCACTGGGCGGTATTGTTGACGGCGTCTATAATTATGAGATGTGCGGCGCTTTTGCTGCGATTGCAAACGAGGGAGTCTATAACAGACCCACTTTATATTCAAAGGTTCTTGATCATGACGGCAATGTTCTCTTAGACGGAACTCCGGACAGCCATCAGGCTCTCCAGGACAGTACAGCTTATCTGCTCACAAGCGCAATGCAGACTGTAGTGGAAAGCGGTACCGGAACCCAGGCCCGGCTGAATAATATGCCTGTAGCCGGAAAAACCGGTACTTCAACAAATGAAGACGATTCGGATAAGGACGTGTGGTTCGCCGGATATACTCCCTATTATATCTGTACTGTATGGGGCGGCTATGATGACAATAAGGCTCTAAGCGACACAGGATATCACCTTACCCTGTGGAAAAGTGTTATGAGCCAGATTCATGAGAATTTGGAAGAAAAGGAATTTAAGATGCCGAATTCTGTTGAGAAGAAAACGGTCTGCAAGTACACCGGTCATCTTGCCGTAGCTGGAAAATGCCCGACAATTACAGAGTACTTTGCAAAAGGCTCTGTACCGAATACTGCATGTCCCGGACATTATGGTATAAAGGGTGCTGACGGAAAAGATGTCGGAGACGAAGAAGACGATGACGATAAGAAAAAGCCTGACGATGACAAGAAGAAGCCTGATGATGACAACAAGGAGCCTGATGATGACGATGGCGGTGACGACGGCGGTGATGATCCAGAGCCAGAACCGGAGCCCACTCCTACTCCTACTCCGACTCCAACGCCGACTCCTACTCCGACTCCTACTCCAACGCCGACTCCTACTCCGACTCCTACTCCTACTCCAACACCGGACAATCCGACGCCAGATAATCCAACACCGGATAATCCAACGCCGGATAATCCGACACCGGATAATCCGACGCCGGATAATCCGACAGCATGATATGAAGCACAAACACAAAAAATCCCCGGACTTTATGTCCGGGGATTTTTCATCCATTCTTTCTGCTTCTACTTATCAATCATTAACTTTGCGGCTCCGCAGATTCCTGCATCGTTATCAAGCTGTGCAATCATAAACTCTGTCTCTGTGTTGGCGAAAAATGCCTTTTCCAGGAAGTATTTCTTTATATAAGGAATCAGAATATCTCCTGCCTTGGATACCCCGCCGCCGATGACGATTACCGCCGGATCCACAATAATCGCCACATTAGCGAGTCCATGCCCCAGGTATGCGGCAAACTGTTCCACAATCTCCTCTGCTACTGCATCGCCTTCCTTCAGTGCATCAAATACTGCCTTGGCGTCAAGCTTTTTCTGGTCTCTTAATATGGACGGCTCTTCGTCCCATGCCAGACGCATCCTTGCAAGCCTTGCAATTCCGGTTGCTGATGCGTACTGTTCCAGGCATCCGGTTTTTCCGCAGCCGCACTTTTTGGTCTCATGATAGTTCACACACACATGCCCGATCTCTGCAGAAGCACCGTTTGCACCAACCAGCGCTCTTCCATCCAGGATCGCGCCGCCGCCGACTCCGGTTCCCAGTGTGACCATGATCATATTTTTCTGCCCCTTGCCTGCACCAAGCCACATCTCTCCAAGAGCTGCAAGATTCGCATCATTCCCTGCCTGTACATCAAGCCCGGTAAGCTCTCTTAACTCTCGATTGACCTCTTTATATCCCCAACAGAGATTTGCTGTATTTTTTACAATTCCGTCTCCTGTTACCGGCGCAGGGATACCGATCCCGATTCCTTTTATCTCTCCCTTATCAATCTGTCTTTCCTCGATCTTCTTCCTCAGTGATTCCGCAATATCCGGTAAAATCGCCTCTCCTTTGTTTTCCTTCCGTGTAGGGATCTCCCATTTGTCCAATATCTCCCCGTCTGTCGTAAAGAGGCCAAGCTTTACGCTTGTTCCTCCTACATCTACTCCAAAGCAATATTTCATCCTTTTTTCCTCCTTGCTAATCGTAACTATAAATCCATTGCAACTGCCCGAAACCTTCACAGTTACATGCTCAAATCCATTTAAAATTGCCTTCGGCAAATGGTTTTTACTTCTTTGTCAGGTTTCTCTGTACACGCTTGTAAAGCTCCTGAGCTGCATTGTATCCCATCTTCTTCTGCCTGTGATTGATTGCGGCTGTCTCTACAATAATCGCCAGGTTCCGGCCTGGACGAATCGGAATCCGGTGGCAGATGACGCTGTTTCCAAGGAATTCCGTGCGCTGCTCCTCCAGCCCCAGCCTGTCATATTCCTTTTCCCTGTCCCAGTCCTCAAGTGTAATTACAAGATCAATATTCTGGGTTTCCCTGACGCTCTGTACGCCAAACAGTGTCTTCACATCCACAATACCGATTCCGCGAAGCTCAATAAAATGCCTCGTAATATCAGGAGCGCTGCCTACCAGCGTCTCATCACTCACCTTCCTGATCTCCACTACGTCATCACTGACAAGACGGTGTCCTCTTTTGATCAGCTCCAAAGCCGCCTCGCTTTTTCCGATTCCGCTCTCTCCCATGATCAGGACTCCGACGCCATATACATCCACCAGTACGCCATGAATGGAAATGCAGGGGGCAAGCGCCACGTTCAGCCACCTGATAATCTCTGCGGTAAATTCTGATGTATGGATCTCTGTGGAAAAGATTGGAACATTCTTTTCTTCTGCCTTTCTAATCATCACAGCGTCCGGTTCAAGGGATCTGCAGAAAATAATGCATGGCATCTCCTCTGTAAAGAACTGATCATAGATGACCTCTTTTCTTTCATCACTTAACGTTTCTAGATAACTATGCTCTGCATAGCCAATGATCTGCACCCGCCTGGCTTCAAAATTTTCAAAAAATCCTGTAAGAGGAAGGGCCGGCCTGTTAATGTCAGGAATCACGACCTCTTTTCCTTTATAATCCAAATCCGGGGTGAGATTCTTCAGATTCATTCTCTCAACCACAATTTTCATTTCAACTTTGCTTGACGCCATATCTGTCTCCTTCCTCTTTCTTCTGTCTGATGTCTGATGCTTTGCCGGGCACAGACAGACCCTTCTGTCCGTACCCGGCAAACACCTTCTGACATAATCAAAGCTCTCTGTTGTCCTCTATTATACCACAGGAATGGAAAAAATTATATACATCACCAGCGGATTTTTCATTCATAGAGGGAAGCGCCTTAAGCTCCTCCACGGATGCATTTTTAATCGCCTCAATATTTTCAAAATGACGCATCAGATCCTTCCTCCTTGCAGGCCCTACTCCTGGAATATCATCCAGCACAGAATGTACCTGTCCCTTACTTCTTAAATCTCTGTGGAAGGTAATCGCAAACCGGTGCGCTTCATCCTGAATCCTTGTAATCAGCCGGAAGCACTCTGAATTCTTATCAATTGGAAGTTCCTCATTTTCATAATACAGCCCTCTCGTCCGGTGATTGTCATCCTTTACCATTCCACATACCGGAATTGGCAGCCCGAGCTGGCCTAGTACCTCCAGCGCTACATTGACCTGTCCCTTTCCTCCGTCCATGAGAATCAGATCTGGAAATTCACGGAATCCTCCCAGCTCCTTCCCGGCCTTTCGATCCTCCAGGCCATGAAGGAAACGGCGGGTGAGAACTTCCTCCAGACTGGCGTAGTCATTTGCCCCCTTCACTCCTTTAATCTTAAACTTACGATAGTCGTTGCGCTTCGGTTTTCCCCTCTCGTAAACAACCATGGAACCGACTGAGGCAAAGCCATTGGTATTCGAGATGTCGTACGCCTCCATACGCACAACCCCCTTTAATCCGAGCATGACCTCCAGTTCCTTCACTGCACCGATGGTACGCCCCTCCTCTCTCTTAAGCCTCTCCTTATCCGTGCTCAGAACCAGGGCAGCATTTTTCTGCGCAAGCTCCACCAGCTTTTCCTTTGTCCCCTTCTTCGGTACATGAAGATGAACCTTATGCTCCCTCTTTTTCGTAAGCCACTCCTCAATCAGCTCCCGGTCCTCGATCTCCTCCTGCAGCATAAGCCGCCCGGGAATATAAGGTGTCCCGGCGTAAAACTGCTTGATAAAGCTGGAAAGAATCTCCCCGGCCGTCTCTCCCTCTGTAATCCGGAGATAAAAGTGATCTCTTCCAATCAGGCGGCCGCCCCGGATAAAAAAGACCTGGACAACTGCATCATCCTGATCGGAAGCCACCGCCAGAATATCCCTGTCATCTCCCGCCGTATCCGTAATCTTCTGCTTCTGGGCAATCTTTTTCACACTCCCAAGGAGCTCCCTGTATTCAATCGCCTTCTCGAATTCCAGCGCCTCTGAGGCTGCTTTCATCTTCTCCCCAAGCTCCTTTAAGATCAGGTCATAGTTCCCATTCAGAAACTGGATAACCTCCTCAATCGAATTCCGGTACTCCTCCTGTGAAATATATCCCTGGCACGGCGCCAGGCACTGGTGAATGTGATAATTCAGACAGGGCCGCTCCTTTCCTGTATCCGCCGGAAGGCGCCGGTTGCAGCTTCTTACATAATAGAGCTTCCTTATAAGCTCAATCGTATCCTTTACTGCCCCGGCGCTCGTATATGGACCAAAATACTTTGCCTTATCCTTCACGATCTGCCTTGCCAGCATAATCCGCGGAAATGCCTCGTCTACTGTCACCTTAATAAATGGATATGCCTTATCATCCATAAGCATAGTGTTATATTTCGGCCTGTGCTCCTTAATCAGATTACATTCCAGCACAAGAGCCTCCAGCTCTGAATCCGTCACAATATATTCAAAACGGGTAATATGAGTCACCATCTGCTCAATCTTCACGCCCTTATTCCTGCTGCTCTGAAAATACTGGCGCACACGGTTCTTAAGGCTGACTGCCTTCCCTACATAGATAATATGATCTGCCTCGTCATGCATAATATATACTCCGGGCCTTGCCGGAAGCTTTTTAAGTTCCTCCTGAATATCAAACATCGTGCTCTCCTTCTATAAATCAGGGACGGGGCATTTTTAAAAATGCCCCGTCCCCTACTTTTTGGCAATCCGTTCTTCTGTTTCTTTCTTTTCTCCGGGATCAATTCCCTCTGCCTCATGAAAGATTTCCATAAATTCCTTTCCCGTGATCGTCTCCTTCTCAATCAGAAAATCTGAGATTTTATCCAAAGATAATCTGTGCTCGGAAAGCAGCCTTTTGGCCTCCTCGTAGGCACTTTTTAGCATCTTCATAATTTCCTGGTCGATCTCTGATGCTGTAGCCTGCCCGCAGTTGCTTACCGGCCTTCCGTCCAGATATCTGTTCTGGACGGACTCCAGTCCGATCAGTCCGAACTTCTCGCTCATACCATACTGGGTAATCATAGCTCTTGCGATCTTTGTCGCCTTCTCAATATCATTGGACGCACCTGTTGTGACTGTATCAAACACAATCTCCTCTGCCGCGCGCCCGGCGAGCGCGCCGATCAGCATGGCCTCCAGTTCCTTCTTTGTATTCAGGAACTTTTCCTCCTCCGGCGTCTGCATAACATATCCAAGGGCGCCCATAGTCCTTGGAACAATGGTAATCTTCTGTACCGGCTCCGCGTCTTTTTGAAGAGCGCTGACCAGGGCATGGCCAACCTCATGGTATGATACAATCCGGCGCTCCTCCTGACTCATAATGCGGTCCTTTTTCTCTTTTCCCACAAGCACCACCTCTACTGCTTCAAAGAGGTCGCTCTGGGAGACTGCATTTCTTCCATTCTTAACAGCATTGATCGCTGCCTCATTAATCATATTGGCAAGATCGGAGCCAACGGCGCCTGAGGTTGCAAGGGCAATCGCATCCAAGTCTACCGTCTCATCCATCTTCACATCCTTGGAATGCACTTTAAGCACATCTACACGCCCCTTGAGATCCGGTTTTTCTACTATAATCCGCCTGTCAAAGCGTCCTGGCCTCAGAAGAGCCGGATCCAGAATCTCCGGCCGGTTGGTTGCCGCCAGAAGCACAAGCCCCTTATTACTCTCGAATCCGTCCATCTCTGCCAGAAGCTGATTGAGTGTCTGTTCTCTCTCATCATTGCCTCCGAGCTGATTGTCACGGCTCTTTCCGATTGCATCAATCTCATCAATGAATATAATACACGGCGCCATCTGCTGTGCCTGCTTAAACAGGTCGCGGACTCTGGAAGCCCCGACACCTACATACATCTCTACAAATGCAGATCCCGACAGAGAAAAGAACGGCACACCTGCCTCTCCTGCTACCGCTTTGGCAAGGAGCGTCTTACCTGTTCCAGGCGGGCCTACAAGAAGCGCTCCTTTTGGAAGTTTCGCGCCGACACTCGTATATTTCCCCGGATTATGCAGAAAATCCACAACCTCCTGCAGTGATTCCTTCGCCTCATCCTGTCCGGCAACATCCTTAAAGGTCACGCCGGTCTGCTTCTCCACATACATCTTGGCATTACTCTTTCCAACGCCCATGAGACCGCCGCCCTTTGACATCCGCCTCGTCATCCACACGATCATTCCCACAAGCAGCACCACCGGAAGGAAATACGAGATCATCTGCGCCACAACCATGGAGGATGTATCCGGAATATGCTGCTTATACTCCACGCCTGCTTTGTACAGCTTATTCGACAGAGTATCGTCCCTGATCACTCCGGTATAGTATTCCTTCGCTGTACGCGCTCCCTTCTCCTTCTTTGCAGTAATTACAATACGGTCGCTGCGCACCTCTACTGAATCAACCTTCCTGTCCTCAATCATCTTGAGGAACTCGTTGTAGCTGATCTCCTCCTCTTCCTTTCCAAAGCCCTGGAACTGATATAGGGCAAATACCATCATCGCAGTAAGTATTGTGACTATAATGACAAAAGAGAACCCCTGCTTATTATTTTTATTAGGGTCCTTATTATTTCTATTATTCTGGTTGTCCATCTTTCTCCTCCTGTATCACTCCTTATATTATACGGACAGCATCCGGGGAAATCAACAAAAACATTGATTTCCATTGAATTTTTTACGCTTATATCAAGTTTATTTTATGCAATTTATAGATTTTTAAGAATTCAGCTGTTATAGTTGTAAATTTCCCGGTTCATGTAGTATACTTTTATTTTAAGACGCTGTTTCTATGCCTTTCTGTAAGGATTCTGGACAGATGTTAAAATCGTATACCCACGGCAGATTTCACCGGCTGTGAGTATACTTAAAATTTCAAATACATATGAGGGAGATCTTTTTTATGAAAACCGGATTTGATAATGACAAATATCTTAAAATGCAGTCATCACACATTAAAGAACGTATCAGCCACTTTGATAATAAGCTGTACCTGGAATTTGGAGGCAAGCTTTTTGACGACTACCATGCCTCACGGGTTCTTCCCGGGTTTCAGCCGGACAGTAAACTGCGCATGCTCCGGCAGCTGTCTGACCAGGCGGAGATTGTAATCGTAATTAATGCAGAGGACATTGAACGGAACAAGATCAGAGGAGACCTGGGAATCACTTATGATTCCGATGTCCTGCGGCTTATGGATATTTACCGGGAACAGGGGCTCTATGTGGGCAGCGTTGTCATAACAAAATACAGCGGCCAGGAAAGTGCCCGGCTCTTTAAAAAACGCCTGGAGAAAATGAAAGTCAAAGTTTACCGCCACTATCCTATTCCCGGCTATCCGACAAACATTCCGGTCATTGTCAGTAATGAGGGTTATGGAAAAAATGACTATATAAAGACCTCGCGCCCTCTTGTCGTTGTCACTGCACCGGGACCCGGAAGCGGAAAGATGGCAGTCTGTCTGTCCCAGCTCTATCATGAGCACAAGAGGGGGCTCCATGCAGGCTACGCAAAATTTGAGACCTTTCCCATTTGGAATATCCCGCTGAAGCATCCGGTCAACCTTGCCTATGAGGCTGCTACCGCAGACCTTAATGATGTCAATATGATTGACCCCTTCCATCTAGAGGCATACGGGGAAATGACTGTGAATTACAACCGGGACGTAGAGATCTTCCCCGTGCTGAGCGCTATCTTTGAACGTATCTACGGAAGCAGCCCCTACAAGTCTCCCACTGACATGGGGGTAAATATGGCAGGAAACTGCATCTGCAATGATGAGGTCTGCAAGGCCGCCTCCCGCCAGGAGATTATCCGGAGATACTATACCTCTCTCAGACGCCTCCTGACAGGGACATGCCCTGACGAAGAAGTCTGCAAACAGGAGATGCTCATGAATCAGGCAGGTGTAACGGTCCACGATCGTCCGGTTGTTGATGCTGCCCTAAAGTGGGAGAAAGAATCCGGGGGGCCCTCTGCCGCCCTTGAACTTCACGATGGACGCATTATTACAGGGAAAACCTCCCCGCTCCTCGGCGCCTCAGCGGCTCTTCTTTTGAATACCCTGAAAGAGCTTGCCCAGATTGACCATGAACAGCATGTCATTTCGCCGGAGGCCATCGAACCAATACAAAAGCTAAAGACACAGTACCTGGGGAGCCAGAATCCAAGGCTTCACACAGACGAAGTGCTCATTGCACTGTCCGTCAGCGCCGCCTCAGACCCTGACGCACAGAAGGCTCTAGACCAGCTGCCGAAGCTTATGGGCTGCCAGGTCCATACTTCCGTCATGCTGAGCTCCGTAGACATGAAGGTATTCCAGAAACTTTCTATCCAGGCAACTTATGAAGCAAAATATGAAAAAAAATAAAGGAGGAACATTATGGCAGTAAAATATGTATTTGTTACCGGAGGAGTTGTATCAGGACTTGGAAAGGGGATTACGGCAGCTTCCTTAGGCCGCCTTCTGAAAGCCCGGGGCTACACTGTTACCATGCAGAAATTCGATCCTTATATTAATATTGATCCCGGGACTATGAATCCTGTGCAGCACGGGGAAGTCTTTGTCACAGATGACGGGGCTGAGACTGACCTGGATCTGGGTCATTATGAACGCTTTATTGACGAAAGTCTTGGTAAAAATTCCAACGTTACCACCGGAAAGGTCTACTGGTCTGTCCTGCAGAAGGAACGGCGGGGAGATTTCGGCGGCGGCACCGTGCAGGTAATCCCCCATATAACAAATGAGATCAAATCCCGCTTCCACAGGAATCCGGCCTCCACAAACACCGAAGTTGCGATCATTGAGGTTGGCGGTACAGTAGGAGATATTGAAAGTCAGCCATTTTTGGAAGCAATCCGCCAGTTTCAGCATGAAAAGGGGCGGGAGAATGTCATTTTAATCCATGTAACCTTGATTCCCTACCTCAAGGCTTCCCAGGAGATGAAGACAAAGCCGACCCAGGCAAGCGTGAAGGAACTGCAGGGTATGGGGCTGTGGCCTGACATCATCGTATGCCGTTCCGAATATCCCCTGTCCATTCAGATCAAGGATAAGATCGCCTTATTCTGTAATGTACCTGCCAGCCATGTCCTTCAGAATCTAGATGTGGAATATCTGTATGAGGCTCCCCTGGCAATGGAAAAGGAGAATCTTGCAGGTGTTGTATGCGAATGCCTGAACCTTCCATGCCCTGCCCCGGACCTCAGTGACTGGATGGAAATGGTGGACTATCTCCGGCACCCAAATACAGAAGTCACTGTCGCTCTGGTCGGAAAATATATACAGCTCCATGACGCCTACATCAGTGTCGTAGAAGCACTTAAGCATGGAGGCATCTACAACCATGCCACTGTAAACATAAAATGGGTAGATTCAGAAACAATCAATGAAGAAAATGTACAGGAGATCCTGGGCGGTGTAAGCGGAATCCTTGTTCCCGGAGGCTTTGGCCACCGCGGAATTGACGGCAAGCTGGAAGCAATCCGGTATGCCCGTACACAGGAAATCCCCTTCCTCGGGCTCTGCCTCGGAATGCAGCTCTCTATCGTAGAATTTGCAAGACATGTACTTGGTTATCACGATGCACACAGCGCAGAACTTGACCCCGGCACCACCCATCCGGTCATCCATATCATGCCGGAGCAGATCGGAGTCGAGGATATCGGCGGAACCCTGCGGCTCGGCGCATACCCCTGTGTACTGGACAAGTCTTCCAAAGCCTTTGCACTGTACGGAAAGGAAGAAATCAAAGAACGCCACCGTCACCGCTATGAAGTAAACAACGACTACCGGGATGCCCTCGTTTCCCATGGAATGAAGCTCTCCGGGCTCTCCCCGGACGGCCATATCGTAGAAATGATCGAACTTACAGACCATCCCTGGTTTATCGCCACGCAGGCACATCCAGAGCTGAAATCCCGGCCAAACAGGCCGCACCCCCTATTCAGAGGATTCATTGAAGCTGCACTACGTGCAAGGGACGGGGCAAAATGAATTTTGCCCCGTCCCCGCTTGAGTGAATAGTAACGAAGTTATCCACGGTTCTGCGCATCTACAAGATGTGCAGCGCCGTACATTTCTCTCAGCCTCGGCTTCTCAATCTTTCCTGTTGCATTACGCGGAACATCTGCGAATATAATCTTTCGCGGACGCTTATATCTCGGAAGCTTTCTGCAGAATTCGTTAATCTCCTCTTCTGTACAGATCATGCCTGGCTTCAGCGAAATAATTGCCGCCGAGATCTCTCCGAGCCGCTGGGCCGGAAGCCCGATTACGGCTACGTCCAGGATGGAGTCATTGGTACGGAGGAAATCTTCAATCTGAACCGGATAAATATTTTCACCGCCGCTGATGATGACATCTTTCTTACGGTCTACCAGGAAGATAAATCCGTCCTCGTCCTCCACGGCCATATCACCTGTATACAGCCACCCATCATGCAGAACCTCCTCTGTTGCCTTCGGATCATTGTAATAACAGACCATAACGCCAGGGCCTTTGACAGCAAGCTCTCCTGTCTCACCCTGCTTCACCGGATCCCCATTTTCATCAATGATCTTTGTCTTCCATCCATAACCCGCCTTTCCGATCGCGCCAACCTTATGAATGTTCTCCACGCCCAAATGTACACAGCCTGGACCAATGGATTCACTGAGTCCATAATTAGTATCATACTGGTGATCCGGGAAATAGTCCTTCCAGTGCCTGATCAGGCTCTGGGGCACCGGCTGTGCACCGATATGCATCAGACGCCACTGCTTGAGCTGGTACATCTCAAGATTAATCTTCCCACTGTCAAGCGCCAGAAGAAGATCCTGCGCCCACGGCACTAGAAGCCATACAATCGTACACTTCTCTTCCGACACTGCCCGCAGAATGAATTCCGGGTTCGTTCCCTTCAGAAGAACCGCCTTGCCTCCTGTCAGAAGACTGCCGAACCAGTGCATCTTCGCACCTGTATGATAAAGAGGCGGAATACACAGGAATACATCCTCCTTTGTCTGCCCATGATGATTCTGCTCTACCTTTGCCGAGTGCATCAGTGCTTCATGGGTATGCAGGATCGCTTTCGGAAATCCCGTTGTTCCTGAGGAGAAATAAATCGCTGCATAGTCATCATCATTAATGTCAATCTTCGGAGACTGGCTGGAGCAATTTGCCGTATGCATCGTATAATCCTCTGCAAAACCCGGGCATCCGTCTCCCACGTAATAGAGGAGACGCCCCTTGCTGATCTCATCCGCCACTTCCTCTACACGACCGATAAACTCTGGCCCAAATACCAGAATATCCACTTCGGCAAGCTCCACACAATACTTAATCTCCTCTGCCGAGTACCGGAAGTTAAGCGGCACCGCAAGGGCCCCTGTCTTTAACACTCCGAAATAAATCGGCAGCCACTCCAGGCAGTTCATCAGAAGAATCCCCACTTTGTCCCCTTTTCGGATTCCGCGTTCCAGAAGCAGATTGGCAAATCTGTTGGCTTTCTCATTAAATACATTCCATGTGATCTCACGGCGGTAATATGAGGCACGCACCGGCTCAATCAGCTCAAACTCCTTCCATGTAACCTTTCTTGTCTCCGGCATCTCCGGGTTAATCTCTACAAGACATACGTCCTCGCCGTATAACCGGCAGTTTTTCTCTAAAACATCTGTAATAGGCATTTTATCTTAATTCCCTTCCCGCTTTAACGCGTCTAACTACTAAAGTAAATGATACCGAATATTGGGAGAAATGTCAATCTCAAAACAATAATTTATCCACACGCAGCATCCCCCATCCCGTTCCTGCCATTGTCCCGGTAACCCGTTCACAGGTTTCCCTGAGCCTAAGCTTAATCTCTACGTTGCTCATATCCGGATACCCGGACAGCAGCATTGCAATTGCCCCTGATACGACCGGCGTCGCCATGGAGGACCCGCTCTTAACCGCATAAGGCTTCTTTATCTTCGGCGAAACATTATTACAAGATATAATCTGATATCCCGGAGCCACCAGATCCGGCTTCACAATACACTCCCCCGTAGGACCATTCCCGGAGCATCCCGGCTCCTTTCCCTCCTTGAACGCCCCTACCGTAATCACCTTCCGGCTCGTTCCAGGCACTGCTATTGTTCCCTCCCCCGGCCCGTAATTCCCTGCTGAAACAACCACGACCAGGCCCATATCCCAAAGACGGTCCACAGCCTCAAGGAGCTGATTCTCCTTCCTTTCATCAAATCCTTCCTTTGCACCTGCAGAGATATTCACCACCCGTATCCCAAGCCTCCCCGCATTTTCCCCGGTCCAGCACAGACCCCTTAAAATATCATCAATTCTTCCCTCCCCCTTCGCATCTAACACCTTCACAATACAGAGCTCCGCCTTCGGCGCCATTCCGGCAAGCACACCCTTAGACATCCTCCCATCCCCTGCCAGAATCCCCGCCACATGTGTCCCATGTCCGCTGTCATCATACAAAAGCTTTCTCCTGTTCACACAGTCCTCAAAAGAAACAATCCGCCCCTTAAAATCCGGGTGTGCCGCAATCCCGGTATCTAAAATGGCCACGCGTATGCCTCTCCCCTGCTCAGAACGCATCCCCACGCCGTCACACCAGTATCCCACTCTTTTCTTTACTCTATCCATTTCAGTTCCCTCCATATTCTCATAAAAAAGTATCTAATATAGAATATTCGGGAAATGACAATTGGGGACGGGGCATTTTTAAAAATGCCCCGTCCCCTACTTCAGCTCATCATAAAATGTAAAGCCGCATCTGCCGTTTTCCTTTGTATGGTACAACGCCGTATCTGTCTGCTGAAAGAGTTTCTCATGAAATCCTTCCTCAGAGAACGCGATACCAACACTGAGCGAATATTTGGGAAAATCTCCCTGAGGGTGCTGAAGGATATCATTGATTGCATTTATCTTATCCCGGATGATCTGTTTCTTATCCACAGTCATCTTTTCCATAATAACCGCAAATTCATCTCCACCGATTCTGAGGATATAATCTGCCCTCCTGAAATTTTCGTCCAGAAGATTTGCAACTTTAATTAAAGCCTGATCCCCTACATCATGTCCGTAATTATCATTGATCGCTTTAAACACATCAACATCAATCATTAAAAATGCAAGCTTCTTTGACGGATCGCGAAGCCTCTCTTTGAGCTGCTCAAATGACTGCCGGTTCAAAAGGCCGGTCAATGCATCCCTCTCTGCCTTCTGCCGGAGCATATTCTGCTGCTCCAGTGTCATCTCATAGACATTGTTATAGGTAGCCGCAAGGTATTTAAACTCATAAGCTCCCGTAATTTCCAGAAAATTATTATTCTTAATACAGTTCACATAGACACGGATTGGCCTTAAGATCAGAACTGCAATCGTAATGTAAGAAAAGATTACCAGTATCACAATCAGAACGGTGTAAATACTCTGGCGAATCAGTGCGGCTTTCATCTCCTGCTCGCTTTCTGCCTGCTCCTTTTCACAGATCGCCATAACACTTTCTGTTACATCTGATATTTTCCCTTCGATCTGCCGCTTCATCTCTCTATATTCCCCGCTGAACGCCAAACTGACCGCAGCATCTGATTTTTCCTCAGCCGTATAGGACAATTCCTCCTCTGTCAGCGGATAGTCTCTGATCTGCGGCAGAAGCGTACTGCCGGACTCATCTGCAGACAGTGCCGCAAGCTTCATGGCATGGATCTCCAGATCCATGAGCTCATTAGATAATGCCAGAGCCTCCCTGGAGGGCTTCAGAATCTCTTCATCTCTGTCTTTCATCAGTTCTTCAAGTGCATCTAGTGCCTTGTCTCTTCTTCTTGTCTCCTCTGCCTCAACAAAATATGCCTCCGCATAGCTCAGATCTTTTGTAACAGCATAAAGACGCACCTGATCAGTCAGATAATTCGAGCCCAGTAACAGATCCTCTGCTTCCTCCTGCACATGTATGTATTCCTTTGTCATCTCAGCAAGCTTTTTATGATCCCTCATCACATGAATGATCCCATCACCAATCAGAACGGATACCACCAGTGTGGCGGCAACCATCCACAGACTAAGCGTCTGTATCCGTAATCCCCTAAGAGTACCTGCATTCTCTTCTGCTGTTGTTTGTTTATCCACTTTCCTGCCTCCTGATTCTCTCATTCTTTACAGCAGACGGATAAATCACACTGCTGCCAAATATTTCTTCTGTAGTTTAGTTTATCATAGTAAAGCACATTCCACAACACAAATTTCTGTTACTATTCACGGCCCGGGAGGCCGCTCAAAGACAATCTGTTATGACTGTCTTTCTTCCTTAAAACAGAAAAAAACAGCGAATTGCTTTATCTCTAAAACCTCATGCTGGCAATCTACCCCTGCGTTCCAATCCGGCAACCGTTGGATGCATCAGACACCAGCCATCCTATTTCTCAATTCGTAGAAAACTCTCAGGAAGCAAACCTTTGGTATTAAGGAAATGTCATCTAATTTTCGGCTGTTTCATCATAAATTATGCACTAATATACGTTTTGTCAATTCTGTTGCAAACCGTATATGCATACTTATCATTTCAAGCTCCCTGTCAAGGCTGGTATCCGCAAAAAAACCACACTCATTAAAGCCCGCATTATTTACAAGAACATCAATGGCGACTTTCCACTTATCTATATCCGACATTATCAAACTTGCCGCATTCTCCTGTGTCAAATCCCGAACAATGTATTTCACTGCCACTCGATAGGTCTCCTGCAAAGCTGCCTGCTGCTGTTTTAATTTCTGCTCATCCCTTGAGACAAGGATCAAGTTATATCCCTCATCTGCGAATTTTTCCGCAAAGGCTTTCCCAATTCCGCTTGTTGTTCCTGTAATTAAAACGTTTTTCATTCCTTATCTCCGCTTATATTTTGAAACATCCTACATTTGATTATTATGCGTCTGTATATACTCTGCTTTTACTTTATCAATGGTTTTTCCGCCAATACCAAAGTTTTTATTAGGCACTTCTTTTATTGTTGTTACAAAAAATTCCTGTGGTATTTTCATAATTTCAGAAGATATTTCTGTTAATTGTCTAATCAGTTCCTCTTTTTGTGTATCTGATAAAACACCACTTTCGACTGTAATATAGGGCATTATCCATTTCCTCCTGTTTTTCTTACTTAATTCTCTCCATGATTAAAAAGCTTCCATTCCTCGCTATATGACATATTTTTATAGCAAGAATCCTCTAAAAGTTTATGATAAAAAGATAATTTTTTTTGCGTCAGATTAAGTGCGTTTTGTAAATTAGACATTTGATTTTTGATATCCTCCATATGGTCTTGTACCATACCAAAACGCTGTTCCAAAGTTTCGCCGCCCCTTATTAGCAATGAAACATATTTTTTAATAGACTGAATAGGGATATTTGCCGTGCGCATACATTGCACCATTTTTATCCATTCAATATCTTCCTCTGTATATTGCCTGTATTTTTGGCTGTTTCTGGCTATTTGCGGCAATAACTGCTCTTTTTCATAATACCTTAATGTTGACGTTGACAGACCTGTCATTTCTGCTGCCTCTTTTGCTGAATACATATAAATCCACCTCCCTGCTATCATAAACTATGAAGTGCGCTTCAAGTCAACAGTCATATTCTATCATACTAATCTTTTTACTTGATTTTTTTCATAAACAATTCAAATTCTTTCAGAATAATGAGCTACATATCCTTTCTCCCGGATTCCGGGCAAAAAAAGAGCAGGATAACTTTTTCAGTTTCCTGCCTGGTTGTGCCGCTGGTGGGTGGTGGGTTGTTTAGTTTTTTGAAAGGCAGCCAATTCGACAAACCGGAATTTATTTCTCTTTTTTGCTCATAAGAGAACAACTAATAGCTACAAATAAACCAATTAAAATCCACGGAAATGCTGCTCCAAAAAAATCACTAATCATATTTCATTCCTCCTGCAAAATCAAGATTTGTTACTGGCTCTATTATACAGCTTTGACTTGCTAAATGGAATAGGCTTTCTGAAAAATTTTCGGGTGGCAAATCCCAAAGGGGTAGCTGGCGGAACCAGCGCAGGGGAAGGGTAACTTCCCCTGTGATGCCCGCAAGGGTTTCCGCCTTGGTCGGCGCGGTGATCCACCTTTCCTATTAGGTTGTCACTCCTTTCGTTATACTGTTTTCACAAGTATAACAAACAAAACTGGTAATTACACTACGCCATCTTTTGAGGCACTTACCGTAAATCAAGGCTTTTTTGAGATGATCAACCATTTTAGAGAAACAATAAACCAATCAAAGGTACGATTCGGACAAAAAAAGCGTACCACTATTTCTAATGATACGCTTATCATAATTCATTCTCTAATCAATGCCGATATAAACGGTTACATTCGTTTCTCTCCATTGATTCTTCCTTACATACTATCCGTTAGCCTTTCGATAAGCTGCCGCCTGCCCGAAAGATAGCGGTAATTCAAAGGAAAGAGAACTCCTGCCTACTTTGTATAGCTGCCTGCGCTGCTATGCCGAAGGCTTTTTCTGATTCGAACATTCCTTTCCCCGCACACCAGTTAATAAAGCCAAGTGGCCATCCGTCCATTGTATTCAATGATATGGCCACCGTATATTTGCTGATATCCAAAAGCGCCTGGAACGAGACTACAGGGAAAACCGTGATGAGGCGCAACGCCTTATAAAAACACAGGGCAAGGGCTGATAAGAAAACAGCGGGTCGGCCAGCCGGAAACAAAAATTCTCCCTGTCTACCAGCCCCACCACTTCTTCACTGTCATACAGTTCAAGCAGGAATCCGGCCATCTGTTTGCTTGAATGATATGTTCC
This sequence comes from Lachnospiraceae bacterium, assembly GCA_910576335.1. Classification (GTDB taxonomy): domain Bacteria; phylum Bacillota; class Clostridia; order Lachnospirales; family Lachnospiraceae; genus CAPEBR01. Next base: position 3,148 of record CAJTIU010000029.1, on the reverse strand, counting down.
GAAAGATTTATCATAGTCGTATTCACTGACATGGTTTGCCACCATTCCGAACTCCGTCTTTGTCGCCGCAGGTGATCCCACCCTTTCTGACAGGATGGAAATGCTGGTGCAGCACCGGCAGGCGCTCAATGAGCAGATTGCACGGCTGCAGGAGCATAAGATAAAACTGGATGAAAAAATTGAGTTTTACAGAGATGAGATTAAGCGAACGCAGAATTAAAATTATGCTTTATGCCAAAGCAGCATAGCGTCCTGAAATTCAGCCGATACTTTCCCGGTATCTTTCAGCCATGAAAGATAAGACCGTACCGTGCTTCCCACCAATACATACTGCTCAAAGTTCATGGTAAGCCCATAGCCTATGAACACTTCCTGCAAAATACGTTCAAAGCACTTTGGTTCTTCACAGATGGACAGAATCCTCTCTGCCACCTCATGCACCTTATCCCTGTTGTAACGGACAAGTTGCTTCACATCAGCAGAGGCATCCGCATGGGCAGGAACGAACATAGCGGCTTCTATCCCCTCCACCATATCCAGTGTTTTCAGATATGCCTCCACATCATAAATGAAAGATACGGCATACTTATCCAACGTTTCCCTGCTGCTGATGCAGTCCGCAAGGAACACCACATTGTCCGGCATACGGAACCCGACCATGTCAAAGAAATGCCCCGGCAAGGGTATTACCTCAATCTCCTTCGGGAAGCCTGCATCTGAAAAATCCGTCACATCGCTTTCCTGAGCCATCAGGAACTTATGCCGCAAATCCTTATACGGATAACCGCCGTAAAGGAAGGACGGCTCCAATACCGGATATTTTGTAAAAGCCGCCTCTATGCCGCCGGAATAAACCTTGCAGTCCGTCTGCCCTTGCAGGTATTTGTTCCCGCCAATATGGTCTGCGTTGGAATGGGTATTTAGGATTGCCGCCAGATGCCATCCGTTCTTATCCAGTATCTGCCTGACCTTCCGTCCTGCATCCTTGTCATTCCCGCTGTCAACCAGATAGACATTCTCCCTGTCCGCCACATAGACACCTATCTTCGCCGGGCAGTTTATGTAATAGCATTTCTCACTGACTTGAACCAATTCATACATTTTTCGTTACCTCCTTTAATTGTCCGGATAAAATATCACATTATAGGCAGTGCAGGCTTTATCTGAAACATTGTGGTATGCGTGGGAAATGTCAGCCCCAAACCGTATTGACTGTTTTTCCTGCAGCGTCACTTCTTCCACGCCTATTACCATTTTCAATGTTCCCTGCACCATAAAAACATATTCTTCCACACCTGCCACATGGGGCAGAGATTCATGGCGCACTCCTGCATCAAATTCAATATAGAACACTTCCACATTCCGCACCGGGTCAAAAGGGAATAGAGGGTAAGCCCGCATCCCTCCGTTTTCCTCCGTGATCACATTTTCCCCATCAAGCCCGGCGACCATGTATTCCGCTTCTTCCTGTTTGCAGAAAAAGGACAATGGAATTTTCAGCCCTGTTGAAATCTTCCATAATACGTTGATGGTGGGTGAGGACTGCCCACGCTCAATCTGCCCCAACATGGGCTTGCTCACGCCAGTCAGCTCCGCAACATCATCCAGCGTAAGCTGCCTTGTGTTCCGGATTTCTTTCAACCGCTCTCCTATCTTCAATGAAACCTGCTTCATGACTCCTCCTTGTATTTGTTTTCGCATATAAAATATATTTTAACATACTCTCTTGCAAAATAAAAGAGCCCACATAGCTCATTTTTGTCAATTCTCGTTTTCCCATTCGGTTTTTATCGTTTTGCCTGCGAGTATCGACTTTTGCGTGATAGTATGGAGTTTTGCCTGATAGTATCCGAGTAACTTTTACATGACTTTCTCATAATAATCTAAATAGCCTCTGCATGGCTTGTCCTATATCCTGTTTGCACATATAAAATAGCCAGAACAAATTATCTGGCAGGGTTTATACCCTGTTCCAATAATCTGCTTTGGCTATTAGTGGCTGTCCTATCTGACGCCCTGTTGCTCAGTCAGCAAACATTCCCTTATTCATTCACAACCATTTTGTAAACTTCTTTTTCCCGCAAAGTTACTCTGCGGTCATTTTATCATAATCCACCAGCAAAAATGTATGACATTTGCTACATTGAATAAGCGAAATCGCCCCCGTATTTGTCCGCCACGGCCTTCACGTTCGACAGGCCGGTTCCTTCCGTGACCTGCACTTTCTCTGCCACGGGGTTCCTTACGGAGAAGATCAGCTTCCCGCCCTCCTGCACCAGCTTGACGTGGATGATGGCATTACTACCCTGCCGCACCACCTTCACGCATTCATGGATGGCATTGTCCAGCAGGTTGGAGAGCAGGATTACCGTTTCCTCCTCATTCAGCCGCAGACCGCCCACGTCCCCACCCAAAACGTTATGGACACGCCCTGCTCCCTTGTTTCTCTTACTGCCAAAAATCGAGGAAAATTACCGTCCTATATACTCTATTGGTCATATGAAGCCGAAAAAGTATTTCTTACTCAAACTCACCAATGATACTTCCTTTTTGAATGATATGCTTTTCAGCCTTTTTCAGAAAACTTCTTTTCATGGAATTAGCGCTTATGTTTATTTCGCAATCTAAAGAATAAATTGTAAAACGGTATGTATGTTTTTTCCCTTTTGGTGGCTTCGGTCCCGCATAACGGTGCAGGCCGTATCCTATCCCCTGGCGGGCATTCCCCAACATTGGCACAGTCTTGCCTGCAGGAATATTTTTCGTTATTCTATCAGCGGCGGGAATATTCCAAATCAGCCAGTGCGTAAAATCCTTAATCGGGTGTGATAAATCTTCCAATGTAACAGCAAGAGTCTTTGCACCGGGTGATAGATTCCTAATTATAAATTCCGGCGATATGTCTTTCCCCCGCCCGGTATATTCAATAGGAAATTTGCTTCCGTTATCTATGCCAATGCACTCGAATTCCAAAACAGTATAATTCATAATTTCCATCACTTATCCTTTCCTATTCTGTCAAGCCTAAATTTATTGATTTTACAGGCTTTGACGATTTTTATTTACCTCAAAAACAGAGCCGGGAGTGATGGATATCGTTGTATCATATACCGAATAGCTGATAAATGGGTATAGTTTTAAAAGCATC
>CAJTIU010000028.1 GCA_910576335.1 Lachnospiraceae bacterium | reverse complement strand
TCCGATAGTGACAGCGGATGGCGATTTGATATCATCCATATGAATTCCTCCTGTCGATATGTAATATATTATCACAATCAGCAGGAAAAGTAAACATATATACCAAAGTTTTTTATCTACACCCATGGACAGGCTTGTGGGGAAGATGGCAAAGAGAGAGGGCGTGACGGAACAGCTTAAATCCGATGACTGGCTCTGTTGGCTCCAAAAAATGAACAGCATTAGGAGCAGGGCGGAGGAAGTAGTGCTGCACGATCTGGTATATTCCCTTTAGCATTGTGGCGGTTCCACGTTGTAGCAGGAGACACGGAGAATGTCAAGACATCGGCTTCGCCTCGCCTGCGGCGGTCTTGGCATCATCTGTGCCTCATACTATGAGGTAGTTAAGGGGGACAAAGTTCCCCCATGTATTAAAAATGCCAATGGCGGTATTTTGAAAAATCAAAATTGGGGATTGACAGGAATTAAAAAATAGCTTATTATTGACAATAAGAAATGGGTTTTTACCGTACAGTGTTTTCACTCAAGCGGGCTGCTCGTTTCTTTTTTTATTGCAAGAATATCATACAGATATTTTCTGCCATCATTCGCATGACGGATAAGCATACTTGCCGAATAAATATTATGTCTTGCTACTTTCCCCGTTTTGTCATCATATACAGGCAATGCAAATCTGATATTGTAACGATACCATCCATATACCGCATCTGTTTTGTGTTTTTCTTTCCGGTTTGCCTCATGTTTTGGATTGGCAGCTATTCTTATAAGTTCAGGAATAGCCTGTGCAGCGTTTGCTTTAGCCTTTGCCACTGCGCCTTTTAAGGCGATACGGCTTTCTGAACTTGTATATTCATCGGGAAAATCTGCCGAAATATATATTTTTTCAGAAGTTTCCTCAATTTCGTAAAAATCCCCGATATACTCTTTCAGGTATTCTTCGACAACAGACCAGTCATCCCGCACTTTTGCCTTAAATCGGATATCGTTAATCAAGACCAGTTTTTTACCGTCCGCATCGGTTATGATATTTACACTCCTGTTTTCAATCATCTCTTTTGTTTCCTTTCTTTTTTTTCCTTGATTTGTAGACATTAAACTGGTTCTTGCACTTCTGGCTGCAAAATTCATTCCCTTTCCGGCTTGCGACAAAAGCTTTTTTACAATGCTTGCATATGCGCATATCGCTATCCTTATCCGTGAGCATGAAAGAGAAGCACATCTGCACCATAATGAGTAGGGAATGGAAATCCCATACGATAACGGGCGAATCCTTTTCAAGCGCAATCCGGTAAGTCGGGGATATGCCGCCGAAAGCGGAAATGCCCTGACGGTACAGGCTGCGCGTCTGTTCATTTTCCCTTTAGCGTCCAGGCTGGATGCTCATTGGGAAGTTCCTGAATATCCATAGCTTTCCCGAAGTACCCTTTGCTGAAGCTGTCCTTAATTCGTTCGACAAGATCCATATCAATTCTCCGTTTATTGGAAATGGTTGTACAGAGTTTCCACATAGCCACGGTTTCCACCTGTGGTCAACTCAGGCTCCAAGACCTGTACTCTTGCGGTATTCAAGACCATCATTTTCCGGAAAAGCTGATTTTTCCTTCGTTCAGCAATTTCAACCAGTCCGTTTTTTCTCATCAATTCACGATACAAATCCACCCGGTATCCACCACGACCATGACCGGTACAAAGGAGTTCCCATCCGACTAGCCAAGAGTAAGCATCCGGAAGCCGGAACGATATTTCATGGAGCAATGGTCGAAGACCCTTGCAAGCGGTTCCACCTTTTTCGAGCGGGATCGGTCGAACAAGCTGTCATCGATAATGAAGACATCCTTGCGCTTTTCATCCGTCAGGGGTTTCATGAAGCCGTTAATAATGTCGGCTGAAAGCAGGGTTGTGAAACGCTGCCAGTTCGTCCGGGCATTGTTAAGCAGACGGTAGATGGTGTTTTTGGAGAACCTCTCTCCAAATGTGCCTGTTTTCATCTGCATATAGAAACTCCTGTCGGAAAACATCATACAGAACAGGAAGCGGAAGACATCCATTACAGGGATCCCTTTTTCTTTTCCGGCATTACATTTAAAGAGCAGTTTTCCAAGGTGGAACCTCTTCATAAATTTTGTGGCAAAATCATAAACGTTGTTTCCATTATCAGTTGTCTGTGGTATACTTGACATGGCATAGATCTCCTTGCTGTGTAATTGTTTTTGGTCAACTCAATTATACCACAGGAAAGAGGTTTGTGCCTTTTTTATTGGTTAAAGTATTGATTTTTCAAGGTTCAACACCCCATGGGGTGTGGGAAGTTTGAGTTAATTAGTTATTGGGCAAAGGCTAAATCCAAGATCCTCGATCTTGCCATCCGCGGCAAACTTGTCCCGCAAGACCCGAATGACGAGCCGGCATCTGTCCTTTTAGAACGCATTCGTACAGAAAAAGAAGAGCTTATAAAACAAGGTAAAATCAAGCGAGATAAAAAAGAATCTGTCATCTTTAAAGGTGATGATAATAGGAGTTATCATGCACGGGCAATATTATTCTGTTTAGAAAGTTGCGTTTTTTGTCAGACAAGAAGCTATATTTTAAAATATTTTTGATTTCTACTCTTAGGTTTATCAGGAATAGTTTGTCTGATCATTTTGTTTTCAATCATAGGTTTCAAGATATGTTTTCTAAAATATTCTCTTGTTTTTATTCCGCAAAATTCTTGCATTTCTTTTCGGCTCTTTGGTGAAGAACAAAATTCAAGTAACTCTTCTAGCTTTTCAACAGGCAATCCAATTTTTGCAATAACTTGCGTAGTGACTTGCGTACCAACTTGCGTAGTGACTTGCGTACCAACTTGCGTAGTGCTAATGGCACTTAAATCTTTCAAAGGTCCAACAGAGGCTGTTGCGGCCTCATTTAATGGTATAATAATACGAAAAACATCACCTTCTTTAAATTCAGGCTCTGCATTAGAATATAATTTTGTATACTTATAGGTGTTTCGCATCCCGGAGCCAAGTTCATCGGCGAGCCCGATTTCACGAAAAACTTTGGAAATGGCAGGATTTTTTGGAAATGGCTCAAAGGTTGCCAGATCTAAACTTCCATATCCATGCGAACGATTGCTGTTCTCTGTGAAAATACAATCTTTCTCAATAACCAATTTTGCAACATAAGCATTTGAAAAGTCACTGTGAGCCAATAAATTTGAAATGATTTCGCGTAAGATCTTATCTCTTGCACTTATACTAATAATTCCATCCATAGTAAATAAGTCATTTAAATGTCGTTTCCCAAAATCAATCAAACGGTCATAGCTATCTAACAGATTTGTAATAATAACATCACGGTCATCATAACGGTCTGTGTTATATACCCGGAATATCGCATCGGTTTTGTGATGCGCCAAAGTAGATAAGATCATATTATCTGTACCAAACAAGAGAATGGATGCCAATGTAATACCTTCTTTACCGCTTGTAGTATCTGTAAGAAGGAGTCCCGCACTTCGCAGCATTTCTTCATCAGTCATATTGCGCCAGGGGTGCGCATCCTTTCGGACTTTTGTCATTTCACGGGCGCGGTTCAACAGATCATGACGAAGATCTGAGACCGAGAATACAGGCAATACTTTATTCACATAATAAGTATCCTGCTTCCTGGCATAAAGCTGGTAAACTAATCCTTCATTGTTGGTTATGTCAATATCTGATTCGTGATTTCTATCATAAATACGTCCTCTGCAACGGCATACATTTGAACTTACTGGAACATGGATATAAAGAATAATCTTTCCATCCCATTCATATTCTAACGGTATAAGATATAAGGGCGGATACATTTTATTTTCATTATTAATAGTAGTTAGCTAGAATATTTCAAACCCAAAACAGTAAATTTAAGAATTCAGGCAATGAACAAATATTTGGATTTTCAAGGAGCAAAGCATTTGAGACTATCATCTGTTAAAATTCAGCAGAAAAGCTTTTTAGAAAATGTCGTCAGTAATGCTGATTATAACTTTCTTAGAGGGCAATTGAAAGAAGACAAAAATATGCAATGGTATTTTGTTGTCTGGTATCTGGGGGCTACTGGCGCCAGGGTAAGCGAATTAATCAAAATAAAAGTGGAGCATGTGAATTTGGGATATTTCGATCTATACAGTAAAGGCGGTAAGCTACGCAGATTATATATCCCTAAAAAGCTACGGGAAGAGACACGGAAATGGTTGGAAACCGAAGAGCGTACACATGGATACCTATTCTTAAATAAATTCGGAGAGAGAATTACAACACGTGGAATTTCCCAACAGTTGAAAAATTACGCGGACAAATATGGCTTAGATAAAAAGGTTATATACCCACATTCTTTCCGTCATTTATATGCAAAGAATTTTTTGGAAAAATATAATGATATCGCTTTGTTAGCTGATTTGATGGGGCATGAGAGTATTGAAACCACGAGGATCTATCTTAGGAGGATAGCTACAGAGCAGCAGGCTTTGATTGACAAAATTGTTACTTGGTAGAAAAATTGAGATTAGGCTTGTTGCTCCAAATCAGTAAATAATATTTTCAGTAGCATAGTTCCATGAACAGAGAATATGCTACTGAAAATATTATTTTATTCTAAGTATGTTCGGTGATCCTCTTGCATTATATATATTCTTCAATACATGTCTTCTTCCATTCGGGATTATGCAGCTTCATGTAATATTATTTTCGATTGTCTGAAGCTTATTAAAAAGACTATCTACAAAATGTGCAATTTTTAATTGCTCTTCATATGGCGGTAGTGCAAAATACGCTTTTTGCCCATCTTTTGTGCCTAATCGTGGCATTTTCATTCCATAGGAGCAAAGGTTAGCATATTCAACGAAGAATGGAGACATTAAAAAGATCTGTGCATACCGTGGACAAATTTCTTTAGCAAATTTAAGCGGCAATATTTCAGATGTACAATATCCGTCTGCATCTGCAAGAATGACTTTATTTAAATAGGGTCTTAGTCTGCTGTAAAGAACCATATTTTTTGAAAACTTATGTTTTGCACTTGTAGAGGGTCTTTGACAATTTGTTAAACGATGTATAACCTTTCCGCTATCTTTTTCAATATCTTCTAAATCCAATATCCAACCATTAGCAGGGATATTTTCAGATGAAATATTTATACAGTCTCCATAATTACATAATTCCTGAAGAGTGCACCATGTCCAATTTTCAGGTATTACAAATGGCATATTTAAAGGAAGTGAATCATCTGATAGATAATAGGAGTTATCATCACCTTTAAAGATGACAGATTCTTTTTTATCTCGCTTGATTTTACCTTGTTTTATAAGCTCTTCTTTTTCTGTACGAATGCGTTCTAAAAGGACAGATGCCGGCTCGTCATTTGGGTCTTGCGGTACAAGCTTGCCGCGGATGGCAAGATCGAGGATCTTGGATTTAGCCTTTGCCCAATAACTAATTAATGCTACTTTATTGTCTTCAACAGTAGAAATAAGCTGTATTGCGTTATTTGTGGCAGTTATTATTCTATCGATCTGCTGAACAGGAGCAATCGGAAGTAATACCTTTTGAAATTCAGCGAAATTTACATTCTCGACGGTTGTTCCTGACTTGGTGTACTCAAGCAATAATCGTGGCTCCATGCCTTTTAGGCACACATAGATATATTCTGCAGACTGAGGCATATACAGAACAATGGCTTTCAAATCTTGATTAATTGTCGCACATTTTTTGAGAATAGCTACCGGCAATGAATGCCGTAGGATCCCGCTACGAGTAACCAACAGCAATGTGTTAGGCTGATATATCCGCATTTGATTTGCACCCAATGTACTTAACCGCAACTGCGAAGAAATGATATATTTGCTTTTTATGTCTTTGGAGGTTACCCAAAGAATATCTCCGTCCCAATATTCCACCCGAGATGTTGAAGGGGTTTTTCCACCAGAAAACGAAGCGAGATTTGATAAACGCTCCCATTCCCACCCCTCCGGCACCTCAAACGGTATCTCATCCTCAATACATTTCACCGTCCCATCCTGGAACTTCTCATAATGCGAATTATGTATTTAGCCCGGATACTTATTTTAAATATAATTATGAAGATGAGTGGTTTGAAGACGAACTGGTAAAAGAGATGGTTTTGGATGTAGACAGTTCCGTAGTAGAATCAGCTCACGCCATTAACAGCCCGGTACTTGGAATCATTGCTCCGGAGAGGCTGTCAGGCGGCGTAAAAGCCCTCATTATCATGTATAAAGAGCCTGATCTCATTGTAAATGCATCTGCCTGTGGGAATAATTGTGCAAAGTGGATTTTGGAGATAGGGAGAAGACAGGATGTTACGGTCAGGCTTGGATATGAGATGGAATTTGAGGAACCCTTTGACATATGTATTAAAAATAGTGGTCATATCATTCATAATTATATAGATTTTCTAAAGGAGTTCCAGGAGGTGGAAATATTTGAAGGGTAGTGTGAGGATTGTAGTTTCGACCAAAAGGCTTCGTTATGAGTTAAATCTGCGCAGGAATATTACAATTATTCAAGGAGACAGTGCCAGTGGTAAGATAACTTTGGTTCAGATTATTGATGATTATCTGTCTGGCAGGACCGGACCGGGGACGGAAGTAATATGCAATAAGAAATGTGTTGTTTTATCAGGGGAGGAAGAGACCGCTATTCTTCGTCTCCGATTATTGAAAACAGCTGTTGTATTTGTGGACGAGCAAGAGCGGTTTTTATACTCAAAGGCTTTTGCAGAGGCAGTATTAGATTCGGACTGCTATTTTGTTTTTGTCACAAGAGATGGACTGAATATGCTTCCGTAGAGCATTAATGAGATTTACTATCTGAGAAATAGCGGCTATTACCAGAACACCAGGCAAGTGTATAATTCCATGCATTAGGTGTATCCAGAGACAGACAGGATAGACTTGACAGTACCATCGATTGTTCTGACTGAGGATTCCAATGCTGGTTATGAAATGTTTGAAGCAATTTTCCAGGATGAGAAAGTGATATGCGAAGTGCAGTACATGCAGTGGAAATAAGTCAGGGAAGCCATATATGGACTCTAGAGTCATTTGAATATCTAGTATTACAGTCAGGTATTATACAATCAGAAGGATTGAGAGATATTTTGAATGCTCCGGAAGATTTTATTGAAAGCGGTGAATATAGTTCGTGGGAGAGGTTTTTCACCAGGCTCCTTGAGGATTTAACGAGAAATTCAATTTATTCTTATAGCAAGAAAAAACTTAATTCCAATTATCTTACAAAAGAAAATAGAGATAAAATAGAAAAATTGCTAGAAGATGTTTTCAGCTTAAGTTTTTTAAAGAAAACAGCCAAGATGGTTGCTTCTCCTAACGACAATACCGATTGATAATTTTTCGGCTATAATAATCTGCGGGTTATAATACTAAACCATGTCTCAATCTAGTTTATCCAGGAACAATGGACCTTGAAGAGCGCATGCGGGAAAGACGTATGTCCGGTTTTGTAGAGGGGTATGGGGAGCAATCCCAACACCTGCCAGATAAGTTTTTCTATTTTTTCAGCACTGCCAGAATAAGCTGGAACAGCAATATATACTTATGGCTGAGCGTGATGAAATCAGCCGTGAGTATCGCGGCAACTACAGCCGCAAAGCGGCATAATCCGCGTGCGGCTGTGTACATTCTGTTATACCTGGCAGCAGATTTAACTGACATTCAGTATCATTACGCCTGAACATCAATATAATTACCTGTCGTTTCATCCAAAGTGTATTTATACCAGGTTGATTGCTTGGGGCATTGCCTGTAGAATTTACTCCTGAAATCATCAGAACCCGTTCCATTCCTTTTCAATGCCAGACCGTTTAGTGTCAGTATGGTTTTCTGTGTTTCCATAATCTGTGTAGTTCTCTTTTCCGGCTAAATGGTAACTGTCCGGCAGCTGCCCGGCTGCGTGCTCCATGTTTCCTCCGGGCTCATTTATCATTTCGCTAATTTCTGCAAAGGTGTACTTTGTCAATTCTTCGGTTCTGTCATCAATTTCTGCTATCCTTTGCCGTTTTCTCTCGGAATCTCCTGACTTTAATTCCGCTTCTAATACATTTTTTTCACCTTCTAGCCGGTTCTTGACGGAATCTATGCGTTCGCTCTGATCAAGCTTCACAGACATCTCTGTAAGTTCTGCTATTTTTTTATTATCCCATTCCTGTTTTGTGGCTGGCTGGCCCGTCTTGTATGTATTTTTCTCTTTTGCCTGTTCCGTCCCATCCTCCTGATTTGCCATCGCTTTCGCAATCTGGTCGTCAATGGAATCTAACTGTTTTTCATATTCTTCTGCTTTTTTTGCAAGCTCAGCAGAACAGTAGCCGCTCTCCGGATCCGCCATCTGTTTAATCAGGGAATCTTTACATTCTCTGATAAAATCTTTTTGCTTCATCAGACGTTCCACCATGCTCATTGCCTTTCCCTTTTGTGAGACCAGGGCAATGTCCCTGCGCGGAAGTACACTATTTTTCTTTTCCCCATTCTCTGCGTCCGGGTTAAATTTACGGTTTATTCCATCCATATGGAACATACCATTAACTCTGCCAATGTGAATATTCATATCTAGCTCCTCCTTCAAAAATTATGATGAAAGCGTCAAGAGGTATTTTGACGCTTATGATGTAAGCGCCGGAAAGTATGATAACCAGCTATACATGGTATCGGTCAATGAGCCAGATGTATTTACACGGATGATGTGAAAGGATTCTTTTCTGGAGTCTAAGGTAAGGGATTGGCTGCTGTTCAGTTACTTTTCACGGAATATTCTTTCTTCTTGAATGAACCGCTTGAATATCGGCAGGGTTGATGATAGTATAAAACAAAGAAGAAAAGGAGCATGATATGAGGAAGATATTTAATGTGACGGCGGACTGCAAACCGAATCTGCATTATATGGTTGACATCAGCTCCCGGCTAAAGCGGATCAGGGGATATATAGACAGGGGAGAATATTTTACGATAAACAGAGCGAGACAATATGGAAAGACGACAACGCTTCGGGCTTTAAAAGAATATCTGAAAGAGGACTGCTACGTGATCAGCATGGATTTTCAGACACAGATGAGTTATGCAAAATTCCGTGATGAAAATACATTTTCCATTGCGTTTGCAAAGGCTTTTGTACGCGCTGCTGAACAAATAGATGCAGCGATTGCAAATGAGCTGAAAGCAGCGCTGGCGCCTCCCTTATCGGATGGCATGGAGCTGGTTGAGCTGTTCCAGTATCTGTGCGATATATGCAGTGCGGCAAAAAAACCGGTGGTTCTGATGATAGATGAGATTGACAGTGCGGCGGAGCATCAGGTGTTTCTTGATTTTCTTGCACAGCTGAGAGGATATTATATTGACCGGGATGTTACGCCAACCTTCCAGTCTGTTATCTTAGCCGGAGTATATGACATCAGGAATCTGAAAAGAAGGTTCCGTGCGGAAAAAGAGCATAGAATGAACAGTCCCTGGAATATTGCAGTGGAATTTAAGGTGGATATGAGTTTTTCAGCCGAAGATATAACAGGAATGCTTAAGGAATATGAAAGGGACTGGGATACGGGAATGGATGCCGGGGCAATGGCAGAGTATATCTATGAGTATACAGCAGGCTATCCGTTTCTTGTATCGAAGCTCTGCAAGATTATAGATGAGGACATTGCCGGCAGCAGCAAGTTTCCAGATAAAAAGAGTGCATGGACATATGCCGGAGGGTTAGAAGCGGTAAAGATTGTTGTTACTGAAAAAAATACACTGTTTGAGTCTATGGTGAATAAGATATATGATTTTCCAGAGTTAAGAGATATTGTCTATTCGCTTCTGTTTACAGGGAAGGAGAGTTCCTATAATGCACTTGACCGCGCAGTAGGGACTGCGGAGATGTTCGGATTTGTCAAAAATAATAATGGCGTGATTATGGTTGCAAACAGGATATTTGAGATGGTATTTTACAATCTGTTCCTGACTTCTGCTTCAGATCAGAACACGGATCTCTACAAAGCGGCAGTACGCGAAAAGAACCAGTTTATCTGTAACGGACACTTGAACATGGAGCTTGTATTGGAAAAATTTGTCATCCATTTTGATGATCTGTATGGAGACTGTACGGACAGATTTAAAGAAGAGGACGGCAGAAGATATTTTCTTTTATATCTGCGGCCCATTATTAACGGTATAGGAAATTATTATATTGAATCTAGAACCCGCAATATGGAGCGGACAGATGTGGTGATTGATTATAACGGAGAGCAGATCGTGGTTGAGCTGAAAATATGGCGCGGAAATGCATATAAGGAGCGCGGGGAGGAGCAGTTAGAGGGTTATCTGGAGCATTATCATTTGAAAAAAGGATATATGCTGAGCTACAATTTTAATAAGAATAAAAAAATCGGGGTAAGCCGTATTGTCCTTGGGGACAAAGTATTGATTGAAGCGGTTGTATAATTAGAAACTGTCAGTTAAGCATCATTCCCGGAGAAATGCATTCTAGTACAGCATTGCGTAATTAACAGTGAATTCTGCACTCGCTATCTGTGCCAGATGCACGTCTCCAATCCTAGACGTAGCCCGCTACGCCGTTGGATTGTAGCCGCACATCTGACACAGATATCAAGCACATTATTCACTGTTAATTATGCAAGGCTGTACTAGCAGGAACTTCGGGATTTGGATTAAAGTCTGGGAGACAAAATGGAGAAAAAGAAAAACACAAATATGGAAGTAAAAAAGAAGAACAGGAATAATGTTTTTCGCTATATATGCAGGAATGGGATGGTATCAAACCCGGACATTTCTTATGCGTTGAAATTGAGCCTGCCAACAGCGACACAGATTACGAAGGAACTGGTGGAGCGTGGGCTTGTAGAAGAAATGGGAGAAATGGAGTCTACTGGGGGAAGGAGAGCAAAAGCGCTGGCTTTGTCTAAGGGTGCCGGGAAAGCGGTAGGGCTTGATATTACAAAAAATCATATCAGTCTGGTTCTGACAGATCTGTCAGGCAGGATTTTAAAATATGAAAGGACATTTCTTCCATACACTGCAGACGATGGCTATTATCTGGAAGTAAACCAAAGGATTGAGAATTTTCTGGAAGACAGCGGGTGCAGCAGTGATGGCATATTAGGAATCGGGATATCATTTCCAGGGATTATTGACCTGGATAAAGAACTGATTGCTGATTCCCATATTCTTGGGGTAAGGAGGGTTCCGTTTTCCGATGTAAGCAGGTTGTTTCCCTATCCCTGCCATTTCTTAAACGATGCAAATGCGGGGGCATATGCAGAAGGAATCCAGTCCGGGGACAGAAGCCGTTTTTTTTACCTGTCCCTAAGCAATACGGTAGGGGGAGCAGTCTACGGTAATGGAGGGCTGGAGCAGGGCAGGAATTTCCGCTGTGGGGAAGCTGGACATATGACCATTGTCCCAGATGGGAAGGTCTGTTACTGTGGGAAATATGGATGCCTGGATGCGTATTGCTCCGCTAAGTGCCTTACCGATGGAAAGGTGGAGGACTTTTTTGGAAAGCTGAAGCAAGGAGAAAGGGGGGCAGCCAGCCTTTGGGAGCAATATACTTCTTATCTGGCCATAGCAGTGAATAATATTCATATGGTTTTGGACTGTGATATTGTTCTGGGTGGGTATGTTGGTAGCTGTATGGGCGAATTTATACAGGATGTCCGGAATAAAACATTAGAAAGGAATACATTTGAAGAAGACGGTTCCTTTATCAGGGCCTGCCGCCACAAGACAGGGGCAGCAGCATTGGGTGCGTCCCTAAAAGTGATAGAGCTGTTTGTGGAACAGGTATGACGCCATTTCCAATATATTAACATGTCTGTGTGTTAAGAAGAAAGACTAGTATAACCCGCACTAATTATCCATATGTTTCGCTTGTCTAAAGTTCCATCTGCTGCGTTGTCGTCAATCGACGTAGCCGCCGCTACGCCTCATTCCTCCGCCTTGCAGGCTGAAAATTTATTCTGCGCGAAACATAGTGGTAATTAGTGTGGGTTATACTAGTACAGCATTGCGTAATTAACAGTGAATTCTGCACTCGCTATCTGTGCTAGACGCACGGCTACAATCCTAGACGTAGCCCGCTACGCCGTCGGATTGTAGCCGCACATCTGACACAGATATCAAGCACATTATTCACTGTTAATTATGCAAGGCTGTACTAGTGTAAGAGATTTCAGAGATGGGATCTTTTTTTTGTTGGAAATTACTAAAAACAGATTGGGATTTTTAGGCGAAGTAACGAAAGTTGTGTGATTTTCGATTATGTATTGACAAAGGTCTGTCTTGCAAATACAATAAAATACATAATAAAACTATTTAATAAAGTGAAAAACGAAGATTGATAGAAACTAGGAGGAAATTATCATGGAAGGAACAATGAAGACTGCTGTTATGCTTGGAATCGGTAAAATGGGGTTTGAAGAAAGGAAGATTCCTGTGCCAAAGGACCATGAGGTTCTTGTGAAATTAGAGTATGTCGGCATCTGCGGCAGTGACCTGCATTATTATGAGACAGGAGCAATCGGGGATTATGTGGTAAAGCCGCCCTTTGTGCTGGGGCATGAGCCTGGCGGTACGGTAGTGGAGGTGGGAAAAGATGTGAAGCACCTGAAAGTTGGCGACCGGGTTGCCCTGGAGCCGGGAAAAACCTGCGGACACTGTGAGTTCTGTAAAACAGGGAATTACAACCTCTGCCCGGATGTCGTATTTTTTGCAACTCCTCCGGTGGATGGTGTATTCCAGGAATATGTAGCGCATGAAGCGGACCTCTGCTTTAAACTGCCAGACAATGTGAGTACCCTGGAAGGGGCTTTGATCGAGCCTTTGGCTGTAGGTTTCCATGCAGCGATGCAGGGAGGTGCAAGGGCAGGACAGACGGCAGTAGTCATGGGTGCAGGGTGCATCGGCCTCGTGACAATGATGGCATTAAAAGCAATGGGGGTATCCAGGGTATATGTTGTGGATATTATGGAAAAACGGCTCCAGAAAGCATTAGAACTGGGGGCAGACGGGGTGATCAATGGGAGCCAGACAGATGCAGTGGAAGAAGTAAAGAAGCTGACAGATGGCAGGGGCTGCGACCTTGCAGTAGAGACAGCGGGTACACAGGCAACGACTGTCCAGACAATCCATATGACAAAAAAGGGTGCAGTCATTGTCCTGGTTGGATACAGTAAGAGCGGTGAAGTGACGCTCCCAATGAGTCTTGCGTTAGATAAGGAGCTGACATTCAAGACAGTATTCCGTTACCGCCATATTTATCCAATGGCGATTGATGCAGTTGCAGCAGGAAAAGTAAATCTGAAAGGAATCGTGACAGATGTATTTGATCTTGATGATGTGCAGAATGCAATGGATCATAGCGTAAATAATAAAGCGGATATTGTGAAGGCAGTTATCCGCATCGCAGAATAGCCAGATAAAGGAAGAATACAGATGAACGGATTACAATTGGGGACGGGGCATTTTTAAAAATGCCCCGTCCCCAATTGATATTGACAAGATGCTCTGTCCTCCTTATAATCAAGTTATATAAATGATTTATATAACTTGATTATAAGGAGGACAATAATGCCAAAGCAAAGAATTACAAAAGAAATGGTGGTTAATGCTGCTTTTGAAATCGCAAGAAACAGCGGTATGGAACAAGTTATGGTAAAGAATATTGCCGAAAAAATAGGATGTTCTGTACAGCCTATTTATAGTTATTGTAAAAATATGGATGGTTTGCGGCAAGATGTGGTTGAGCAGGTTAATTGTTTTATACAAAAATATGTAACTTCTCACATTAACAAAGATGACATGTTCCGTAGTACGGGGAAAACATATATTCAATTAGCCCAAGAGGAACCACATTTATTTAAGATTTTTATCCTGCACAAACGAGAGGGAATTTCTTCATTGAACGATTTGTATCAATTGGAGGCCAATCCTCATACTGCTGAAATTATTGCCAGTGAATTAAACATCAGCGTAACACAGGCAAAACAGTTACATTTGAATATGCTCATTTATACGATTGGCATTGGCACTATTTTTTCTGTAACAACGCCGGGAATCTCAGGGAATGAAATATATAAACAACAGGAAATTGCCTATGAAGCATTTTTGAACCAAGTATTGGAATATGAGAGTCATGCTAAAGCAAAATAATTTCCAGGAAAGGATTTCATTATGAAAAAAGGAATTATTGTTTATCAATCTAAATATGGTGCTGCAAAAAAATATGCTGAATGGCTTCAAGGTATGATAAATTTTTATTGTGTAGAAATATCGAAAGTGACAGCAGATGAAATGATGCCATACGAAACAGTCATATTTTGCGGCGGTATATATGCTTCTGGAATTGCAGGATTACCGTTTTTGAAAAAGCACATTAACAAATTGAAGAATAAAAAAGTGGCGATATTGTGTGTAGGGGCTTCTCCCTATGATGAAAGTGCATTTGCAGAAATTAAGGCACATAATTTGACAGGAGATTTAAAGGATATTCCACTTTTTTATGGAAGGGGTGCATGGAATGAGAGCAAAATGAAATTTGTAGATAGAACTTTGTGCAAAATGATGCAAAAATCTGTTGCTAAAAAAGATCCCAGTACATATGAACCATGGATGAAAGCTCTAATGAATGCGAGAGGAGAAAATTGTGATTGGACAGATAAGAGATATTTAACTCCACTATTAGACTATCTGCAAAAATAATTCCTAACCCGTGAATAGTAACCAGGTATGGTTCATTTCTATGATTCTTAGCGAAAACCTTTGTAATATTTCAGTATATTAGTTATACTTAAAAGTAACATATGCTTTTGGACAGGTGTATCCAGAGACAGACAGGAAAGAAAAGTTAAGTACTTTTAAAGAAAGAGAAGGAGAAAGATAAAAATGAATCTGCCATTATTTCTAAAAAAAGTGGACAGCCTTATAGAGGACATGTCCCATGATGAACTCGGAATATTTATCCACGAAGCAGCCCGTACCCTGTCTGCTCAGAAAAGGGCAGAATTTTTGGAACAGTTAAGGAACACCGCATCAGTACAGGAATCCGATGGAGGATCTGAGAATTTGGACATTGCGCATAAGAACAGGACGTTAGAAGAAGTGAACCGCATTAAGGAACTGCTCAGCAGCGTAGATGAAGGAACGCTGTGCCTGACAAGCAGGATCAATGAAGAATATGACGACTGGTATAACAGCGATGCGGATGAGTTTCTGTTCGAGGATCCGGAAGATGTTCTCGGTACGGTTGATACGGCGATCGATCTGATTCACAGATGCGTAGATATGGAATTGTATGAAGATGGATGCATACTGGCAGAGCAGCTTGCGGCTATAGAAGTGCAGGACGAGGGGGAGTATAACGAATATGTGGGCAACGTGCTGGATATAAGAGAGCTGAATGTCCAGGGACTTCTCACCTGTGATTTTGAACAGCTGTGCAAGGATTCCCTTTACCTGGCCTACAAGGGAAATGAGATGGAATACCGGTCAGAAGAGATCTTTATGACGATGATGAATCTGAGGTGCTGGCATCTGAGCCTGGAGGACTTGATGCAGAACGGCCAGGAGGAGTTGGACGGATTTGAAGAATTTCTGGACTTATGGGTAGAATACCTGGCTTCCCAGGAGGAAAGACATGTAGAGGGACTGATTCAGGAAGCCCAGTCACTGATGAACAATGAAGAGAAAGAGTTGGAGAATGCGAAGCTATATGCGAGACAGTATCCATCGCTATACAAACAATATTTGAAAAAGCACGAGAAAGCTGATGACGATCAGAAATTCTTCGGGATTGGATGGAAGGCGCTATCTGAGGTTCCCGTTGATTCCAGGGAGCGCAGTCAGATTGCGCTTTTGACAGCCGGATATGCTTTGCGGATTGGGAAGCCCGACAAAGCAGAAGAGTGCTGGGTGGAGGCATTCCGCTCAGAGAGAAATCCGGTTCATTTCCTCCGTATTTTTATAGAGAGCAGAGATTATTCCCGGTATGAGAAGGAGATCAGGGACATCTGCTCGTCTATGAGTAAAAAGGAAGATGCAGATTATGACACGATACTCTTTCTAAACGGAAGATTCCGGGAGGTTCTGGAAGAGGGGATGAATGTCAAAGCAGCGCTGGGATGGACCTATACTTTTATGAAGAAGGGGCTCAGGCTGTTCCTGCTCTACCTGTATCGCGGGAGTGAGCTTCCGGCAGGATTAAGTACGATGTATACTAGTGCGGTCAGCGATATGGCATTTTCTGAAGAAGAATACGGTCAGGGGACAGGATGCAGCCAGGAGCACGATGCCGGTAATTCATTCTGGAAATGTTTTTCTGAATGGAAAGAGAGAACCTTGATGCCGGAAGAAGAGCAGCAGGAGGTCATGGAGCGGATTGAGCACTTGATTGAGATCCGGGTTGAAGGGATCATGAACGCCAACAGAAGGAATTACTATGGTGAGTGTGCAGGATTTATAGCAGCGTACGGAGAAGTGAAGGAATCACGGGGCGAACCGGCAGGAAAGCAGAGCTTCATGGAAATGTACAGACAGAAATATCCCCGGAGAACTGCATTCAGGCAGGAACTTCGGGCTTTTGGATATAGAGGGTAGCAGCAACCCAATATACATCCAGGTCAAAGATTTCGTTACTATTCACGGCCCTAGAGGCCGCTCATTGTAACGATTCGGGGCGGCATTCCAAGTTTTGCTACGCAAAAACCGCCCCTCACTCCTGCATCATGTTCTCACGGAATGCGCTGCTTACGCGCATTCCTGAGCCGTGAATAGTAACAAGATTTCAACTGAAACTACAGCGAAAGGAGGGTATTCTGTTCATGACAAAAGTTTTCAATATTAACGGTGTCTGTATACCCGGCAGGCATTATATGATAGATCTTACATCTAAGCTAAAAGATATTAAAAAAATGGTAGATGATGGCCAGTATTTTACGATAAACAGGGCCAGACAGTATGGAAAAACTACAACTTTACGGGCTTTGGCCGAATATCTGAGGAACGAGTATCTTGTTATAAGCCTTGATTTCCAAAAGATGAGTTTCCTGGATTTTGAAAATGAATCTGCCTTTGTAAATGGGCTGGCAAGGGAGATCCATAAAAAAATATGCCGGATGACAGCTATACCGGATGAAATCAGCCACAGGTTATATAAGCTGTCAGAAGAAAAAACCAGCTGTGTCAGAATGTCCGAAATATTTGACTGCTTCAGTGAGTGGTGCGAAAGGTCTGCCAGTCCGATTGTGCTTATGATAGATGAAGTCGATACAGCAACAAATAATCAAGTGTTCCTTGACTTCCTCTCCCAGCTTCGTGCGGCTTATCTTGACCGTGATGCAACGCCTGCTTTTCACTCTGTAATTCTTGCGGGCGTTTATGACATCCGCAATATCAGGCAGAAGCTTCGCCCGGAGGAAGAGCATAAAATAAATAGTCCGTGGAATATTGCAGCAAAGTTTCGTGTAAATATGAGCTTTTCTGCTGAAGAAATCGCCGGAATGCTCATGGAATATGAAGCAGACTATTCTACCGGAATGAATATAAAGGAAACATCCGAATTAATTTATGCTCATACTTCCGGCTATCCTTATCTTGTTTCCAGCCTCTGCAAATATATAGATGAAGAAATTGCCGGGACAGAATATTTCCCCGGCAAAAGAGAAGCGTGGACACTGGAAGGGTTCATGGAAGCTGAAAAACTGCTGGTAAATGAAAATAACACCTTATTCCAGTCGCTTATCGGGAAATTAACAGATTACCCAGGGCTTCGCCAGGTACTGTATGAGCTTCTTTTCAAAGGAAAGCCAATTCCATATGTTCCGCAAAATCAATATATTGATGTTGCATCCATGTTTGGATTTATAAAAAACTGGCAGGGAACAGCCGTGATTTCAAATAAAATTTTTGAGACGGTGCTCTATAATTTATTCATTTCTGAAGAATTTTCTGGTAATAAGATGTATGATGCAGGGGTACAGGAAAAAAATCAGTTTCTTATTGGTGGTCATCTAAATGTCCGGAGAATTTTAGAAAAATTTGTTGAAACCTTTGACTACTTGTATGGAGATGCGGATGAAGCCTTCTTGGAGGATGCCGGGAGACGCTATTTTATGTTGTTTTTAAAGCCTGTTATTAATGGTATTGGCAACTGCTACGTGGAACCTGAGACGCGCAATAGAGAACGAATGGACCTGGTCATTTCTTACCGGGGGGAGCAATTTATCATTGAGATAAAAATCTGGAGGGGCAATGCATACAATGAACGCGGTGAACAGCAATTATCAGATTACCTAGATTATTTTCATCTGAAAAAAGGATACATGTTAAGCTTTAACTTTAACAAGAAAAAAACAGTTGGAGTTAAAGAGGTTGTTCTTGGAGATAAGCTTTTGATAGAAGCTGTTGTATAAATCTACAATTGGGGACGGGGCATCATATGCATTACCGTGGATAATAAGGAGAGAGAATCATGGGGTTATTTGGAGGAAAAGATAAAGCAGAAAAACTGATGAAAAAGGGACTTGAATATTATGAGAAGGGAGAATATTATAAAGCGCTTCATAGCTTTCTTAAGATATCCGGAAAACTGGAAGGAAAGGCGGACTACTGGATTGCCAAATGCTATATGGATTTTTGTGAAAGCACTGGAAGGGAGAGCAATGACCGCTATGAGAATGCCAGGGTATATCTGAGAATGTCTGCAGCGGACGGATGTGAGGATGCTGCGAGGATGCTGGCAGAAAGGTTTGGGGAAGATGAGCTTCTGAATAAATTATTCGGTGTACCGGCAGGCCCGGAACAGAAAGAGACAGAAGCAGTGCCTGAAAAGGAACAGGAGGTTCCAGAAGAGAAAGGAACAGAAGCGGCATCTGAAAGGGGGCAGGAGGTTTCAGAGGAAAGGGAAACCGAAGCGGTGGATGAAAAGCTGCCGGAATGTATTGAGACAGAAGAAAAGACCGGAGAAGAAAAAACCAGAGAAGAAACCAGAGAAGAGATGGGTGAGACAGCAAAAGAGTGGTTTCTACAGGGGAGAGAGGCCTTTATAGATGGCGATTATAAGACAGCAGTTGTGCTGATCAGGAAAGCGGCTGAAAAGGATTTTGTCCCGGCACGGATGTTTCTCGGAGCATATTACTGTAATGTTGCTCCCGAGGAGGAGCGTAATCTGGAAGAAGCAAGATTCTGGTGCGAGTCCGAAGCCAGATCCGGAGATGCTGCGGCAGAGTATTTGATGGCAAATATCTGTGAGGCAGAAGGAAAGGGAGAGGAGTGCATGAGCTGGCTTAAAAGGTCAGTGGAGCATGGGGATATTGAAGCGCAGTTTCTGCTGGGAACACAGTATATGACAGGAAATTTTGTGAAGAAGGATTTACAGGCTGCAAAATACTGGCTTGAGCTGGCAGATAAAAATGGCTGCGAAAATGCAAAGGGCTGTCTTTCTATACTTGAAGAGATGCTGGAGGAAGAAGAGGAAAGAAAAAGGCAGGAGGAGCGGCAGAAAGGCACTGAGGCGGAGCGGCTCGTTGTAATGGGAAAGCAGCTTCACCAGGCAGAAGACTATGAAAGAGCTTTTAGCTGCTTTAAAAGTGCGGCAGAAAAAGGAAATGCAGAAGGTCAGATGCTGCTGGCGCTCTGCTATAGAGATGCAATAGGGACAAGAGGCAATAAAAAGAATTATTTCTCATGGCTTAAAAAGGCTGCTGAGCAGGGGCTTGTGGGTGCCCAGGGGCTGCTGGGCGTGTGTTATGCCCAGGGAACCGGGGTAAAAGCGAGTCTTAATATGGCGCAGAAATGGCTTACAGAAGCCGCGAATCAGGGAGATAAAAAAGCAAAGGACGCTCTGCGTATCGTGATACAGAACAAAGCGGCAGATTCCTACAATTCAGGCATAGGAAAGATAAAAAGGAAGGCTGATTTCCGCCATTTCGGCGCCCAAGTTGAGGATATTTCAGAGGCTCTGCCAGATCTGAAAAAAGCAGCGGAAATGGGACTTCCAGAGGCCCAGGTAATACTGGCATCCCATTATCTTTATGGCGTGCACTATGCGATCCAGAACCTGACAGGATCATTAGGCATGTGGGATCAGAAGAATGTGGATGTGGAAAAAGGAATTTACTGGCTGAAAAAGGCAGTGGAAAATGAGGATCCCAATGCTACATTTGTATACGCAAAGTATCTTTTCTTTGGAAGGCTCAGCACCGCCGATGATGTACTTTTTGAGACGGGAGTTATTCCGCAGGATGGCGTAAAAGAAAAGGAAGAGGCTCTGCGGTATGCAAAAAAGGCTGCCGAGCTTGGATGTGCTGCTGCGGAGGCATGGATTCAGAAGGTACATGAGTAGGGAGACGGGGCATTTTTCACCCGGGAAGCGTCACTGGAGCTTCCCGGGCGCTATGGCGAAAAATGTCCCGTCCCCCTACTTGTCCTTCCGCTTATATTTTCCGAAGGCCTTTTCCTCATCTAAATGTACATCTTTAAAAAATACAACCAACCAGACAGCGAATGCGGCAGGTGCTGCATATTCTGAAATAAAATATGACAAAATGGATCCAACCCCTAAAATGACTGCCCAAAGTAAGAAGGCGTTTCTTTGGTCTTTGCACATTTTTTCTTTATCATAAGACTCCCTCTGTTCCTTTGAAAGAGTATTAAATCCACTTATCAGCATGGCGGCTTTTCCTTTAAGGAATGTAAAAATTAAAGCAAACAGGCAGAAGAGCAGACTTGAGACAATACATATAAAAAATCCTATATTCATTACTATGCCTCCATTCATTTTGGTATAACCCGGCCAGCCGCGAAGTGTTTAAGCCAGCTCTACTTTTTCAAAATGTCGAATCTCATCCTTCACGACAATATAGATAATTCCTTTCATTCTGCTGTCCTGGGCGAATTCGTCTAATTGCAGATATCTGTGCATCTGCTTTGATGCATCTTGTTTTGTTTTTTCAATATCCTGTTTTGACATCCCGGATTTTTTCAGATATTTTAGCTCTATCAGATAATTGAAACAAACCCGTTTTTTTTCGCCACGAATATCTAGTAAGGCAATATCAGGACGTAAGCCGCCTGACTCATACTCGGACTTAACCAGATATACATTCTGATCACTGAGACATGATAAAACAACTGTTTTCAACCGATGCTCATCAAAGGCTTTGAAATCTTCATTGCTGTGTATGTGAAGAATCTGCTCGATCAGACGGTTTAGCCCCGCAAAATCATCCTCGTATGCAATCTGCCGGATCGCATCCCGTTTTGCCATTTTCTGTACTTTGAGATAATCGGAATAATATTTATAATATACGTCACGTATTACCGCATTTGGCGTTTCCAGTATTACATCGTATACAGATCCGGTGTCTTTGATCGTCAGTAGTCCCATATAAAACAGCATGGACAAAAATTCATCCTTGCCGAAGGCATCAGAAAACAGGGAGAGATCCGTGATAATATCTGACTCAATCGGTTTTCCCTCTATGATATTGCGCAGGAGCTCTGTTCTGCCTTTTTCATCATGGTACAGACCGAACATACTGGTAAGTTTTCCATAGTCGCTTCTGATATTGTTATCTGCCATCTTCCAGGGCATGTTTTCCTGTCCTTGATTTGATGAGGTGTATTCATCTAGAAAATACATGACTAGGCTGCTGTTCAGAATTCGAGTTACATGTCTGGGATTATGGCAGAATACATATCCATTATAGTAAGCAACCAGCCGGGCCATGACAGCATCCGGATTCATGAGCCCTACTTCTTCCAGTATGCTTCTGGTTTCCGTTTCTGTAAATCCTGTCATTGCATTTAGACGTGGGTTCATGGAGATATTTTTACCAATATTAAATCCGCTGGTCAGGCTGTCCAGGGTCATACTGGTAACTCCTGTGATAAACATGCGATCTATGCATCCAATTCCTGTATGAGCCTTAAGCACCTCATAAAATCTCCGTACAAATCCATCTCTGCCTGTTACAGAACGGAAGAAGTCCGGATTTTCAATGATATTTGTAGCAAAATGATCATATTCATCAATCAGAATATAAAGCTTTTTCCCTTCTCCATTAAAATCAGATAAGAAATAATTCAGCATCATAGCAGAATCTGCACTGTCATTTTCCATAAGCTGGATGTCCACGCCATAATACCTTACAAAATTCCGTAATGCCGCATGGACTTTTGCATAAAATGCATTTTGCAGATATTCCCTACTGCTTCCGTCCAGACCAGAGAACTCGAACCGCAGGACGTAATACTGACTGGCAAGTTCCGTCTTATGCTTTCCAATATAAGTATCTCTGAATAATTCCGAAAATTCCGCAGCACTGTTTTTGTCATAATAATAGTACAGCATGGACACAAATAAGGACTTTCCAAATCTGCGCGGGCGTAGGAAAATAAGATATTTGCTGTTCAGGCTTTCAAGTTCTTCTATATAGTTCGTTTTATCCACATAGATGTAGTTCCCTGTTCTGAGCTCTTTATAATTGCTGAAACCATAAGGGATTTTATATCGCTTCATCCGCTCACCTGCCTTACATCATTACATAAATAAATGCCTTTTCATTTAGTATAACATCTGGCGTATGCACAATCAATGGAAATAACAATTGGGGACGGGGCATTTTTAGAAATGCCCCGTCCCCAATTACCGATTTTCGGATACCAAAAGAAAGAATTGTATGCTACAATAGGAATTACCAAATACGGACATGTGCAAGAGCCCAGGAACTGTCCCTAAATAACTTACAATTTGCAAGTCATTTTGTGACAGTTCCTAAGGCGGGCAAAGAAAGGACATATATTGTTATGAAACTACATTTTTTGGGCGGAGCCATGGAGATTGGCGGTAGCTGCATCTATATAAGAATCGCGGGCAGAGGAATCCTGCTGGACTCGGGAATCCGCCAGTCTGCCGCAAAGGACCCGATTCCTGATTTCCGGACCATACAGGAGCAGGGCGGACTGGATGCGGTTATCGTAAGCCATGCCCACATGGATCATATCGGAACTCTTCCGATGATCAGCAAGGCATACCCGGACGTGCGGATCTACATGACGGCCATGACAGCGGAGCTTACGCGGGTGCTTTTATACGACAGCCTGAAGATCATGAATTACAGGGAGGATGAGATTCCCCACTATTCAGAGCAGGACGTGCTTGCCATGCTGGGGCGCATTCATCCGGTGGGGTATCAGATGCCGTTTCCTGTTTTTGACAGATTTACACTGACCTTTTACCCTGCAGGGCACATTGCAGGGGCGGCCTGTGTTTACCTTGTCACAGAAGAGGGAAGTCTGTTTTATTCCGGAGACTTTTCCTCCTTTGCCCAACGGACGATTGAGGGAATCCGGATTCCGAAGCTGCGCCCGGACGTTGCCATTGTGGAAACTACCTACGGAAACCGGCTTCACGCCAACCGGATGTCAGAGGAAAAGCGCCTGGTTGAGCTGGTCAGGGAGTGTGCTACAGAGCAGAAGAAGATTCTCATTCCGGTGTTTGCTCTGGGGCGGGCGCAGGAGGTTCTGCTGATTTTGCGCGCTGCGATACAGAATCAAGAGATTCCCCGGATGCCAGTCTATGTGGACGGCATGGTCCGGGATATTAATATTATGTATACGCGAAACCCGGTTTACTTAAAAAATGCTCTTGGGAAGCGGATTTTAAAGGGAAATGAGCCCTTTTATACAAAGGAAATCCTGCCAGTGGAGCCCATGCAGAAGCGGGATGAGCTTTTGAAGCTGAAGGGTCCGGCTATCTATCTGTCAAGTTCAGGCATGCTTACCGGAGGACCGAGTGCCCAGTACGCGGCGGCGCTGGCTCCTTTGGAGGATGCGTGCATCATCATTACCGGCTATCAGGACGAGGAGTCGCCGGGCCGGCAGCTTTTGAATCTCCTTGAAGGGGCAGAGGACAGGAAGCTGACGATTAATGGCAGCACTGTTCCGGTCCGGTGCAGGGTGGAGCAGGTGGGACTCTCAGCCCATGGGGATAAATCCGAGATTACGGCTCTTTTGGAACGGCTTTCCTCCCGCCGTGTATTTCTTGTACACGGAAACAGAGACGCGATTCATGAGCTGGGAAATGAACTTGCCGCAGAGGATTACCGGAGGCAGGTCTATCTGCCGGAATGCGGGCAGGAGTACGAGGTACTGCTCCATAAAAAGAGAAAGCAGGCCTCCTTTTACCCGGCATATACCATGCAGATGCGAAGACCCTTTACGAGGGGAGACGAAAAGCTTCTCTGGGATTACTGGCAGGAGCACTATGCCGGGAAAGCATTTTCTGTAGCGCAGATTGCCCAGATCTGGTATGGGAGTCTTCCGAAGTCAGAGGAGGACAGCGCAGGAGAAAGAGTTTTTGAGGATATGCAGGAGATTTTCCTGGACAGCGCGTATTTTTCGCCTAATATGCGCCGGCTATTCCTCTTTGAGGCAAATACGCCGGAGGAAGTCAGCCAGGCACTTGCGCCAAAGGAAATTACCGTGCAGGAGCTTGAACAGAAGATTCACGAGATCTTTGCGGGGTATGAATACCGGAAAATCAGTTACTATAAGGACAGAAAGGAAGTGCTGCTGCAGTTCGACTACCCGGACAGCGTGGACAGGGAGGAATTCGAGAAAAAGGCAGATGCCTTTCGCGAAGCTACAGACTTCGCCGTCCGGATCAGCCCGTCCATGAACCATAATTCGGCGGCGCTGCTTCTCTCGGTTCTGTTAGGAGAGGAAACTGGCAGGATTTCCTATTATCAGGATAAAAAATATTATTCCGTCACCATAGACGGAAATCCTGGAAGGGAGAGCCTGGAATCGGCGGCAGAAAGGTTTAGAGAGGCCACCGGATGGAGGCTGGCAGTAAATGGGAGCATCCTGGGAACCAGAGGAGAGCCTGGGAATCCGAGGACTTCTCCAGAAGCGGCAGGGCAGGAGGACTTTATTGCTCCGGCAGAGGCATCAGCGGGAATGGCAGAGCAGAACCTGGCATTTTCCTGTATTGAGGCTGCCTTTGATGAGCTGCCCCATAAGCCGGACAAGAAAAGCCTGAAGCAGGATGCACAGGGGAAGTACCTGGAACTTGCTTTTGTTACACCTGACGTAGGAAGGAGATACCGGGAGACCCTGCAGGCACTGGCCAGTCAGACCGGATGGCGGATACGTATTGCGGATAAGGTGAATCAGAATGCACTGTTCAAAGCCGCGCAGATGCTGTGTATGAAACATGGGATTGACCTTGTGAAAAATCCTTCCTATCTTCCAGAACAGAAAATGGTGCAGCTTAGGTTGAAAGGTGTGGTGGAAGAAGAGAAGCTGCGTGCCATGGAAGAAGAGTTCAAGAGGCGGACGGGATGTGAGTGTGTTTTTGTGGAGTGATTGCAATTGGGGACGGGGTATTTTTAAAAATACCCCGTCCCCAATTGGCCATTTTTTATACTTGCGCAAGATATTTCTGAACCGTCGCTCTCACTGCCCCGGGTCCTGCAATTTCTTCCCTGAAAATCTCTTCGATCAATGTTCCGATTCCAGCTTTATAAAGATTGATAAAAAATACATTTTCATTGGAAAGGATCCATTTTAACTGGTCTGTGAGGCTTGAGGGCTCTCCAATTACAATGGTGGAAAGCTTCTTCTGCATTTCTTCTGCCATTGGATCCGGAGCCAGTTCATAGGAGCTGCCGTTATCATCCACGCCGAGCAGATAACGGAGCCATCCGGCAATTGCCAGTGGAATACCTGTTAATTTCCCTGCGTCCCCATATTTTTCCACATAAGATTTTATGGTAACTCCGAAACGCACACCCAGTCCCTGGGATGAGTCAGTGCAGAGGCGCAGGCAGGTATCACCGAGGTAAGGATTCGGGAATCTTTCCTTTATACATTCATCCAGAAATGCCTTTGGAGAGATAATTCCAGGATCCGGAACCACCTCCATGCCCTCCCCATAGCCTACGGTTTCTGCCAGCTTCAGCATATCTGAATCCTTCATCTCATCCGAAAATAAATCATAGCCCAACAGACATCCATAGGGGCCGAGAGCCGTATGGATGGGATTCAGGCATACGGTCACCTTCATTCTTTCAGACTTGTTCACCGTATCCCGGTCCGTCATATAGACCCCTGCCTTTTCAAGAGGCGGGCGGCCATTTGGGAAATTGTCCTCTATCACCAGATACTGGGGAGCCTCGGCATTGACGAAGGGAGCAATATACGTTCTTTTTGAGGTAGTCACAGGCTGCATATTCTTTATTCCTGCTGCCTCAAGATCTTCGGCAATTTTTTCCGCCGGCCTTGGGGTAATCTTGTCGATCATAGTCCATGGGAATGAGATTCTCGTCTCATCACTTATATAGGATATGAAGCCATCATCTGCAAATCCCTGCTTCCTCCACTCATCTGCCATCATGAGAACAGATTCTCTTAGCCTTTCCCCGTTCTGGGAACAATTATCCATAGATACCAGGGCAAGAGGTGCTCCTCCGTTCTTATAACGTTCTAAAAGCATTGCGGTCACAACGGCCATGGCACAGGACGCTTTTTCAGGTCCGTTTTTAATATCTTTCTCTACAAAGGGGAAAAATGTATCATCTGCATTTTTCAGGGCATACCCTTTTTCGGTAATGGTAAAGGAAACCATCTGAAGGCTTTCTGCACGAAAGATTTCTTTTAATCTCTCCCATGCCGGCGTGTCCTCATGCTGCGCTTTCAAAGCTTCCGTAAGTGAACCAAGCACCTTCTTGTCCTGTTTTCCGTCTCCATGAAGAATCACGCTTAAAACCAGATTATCATATGGAGTATAAATCTGATCTACCACGTCTGTGTCAAATGTTTCCACACAGGTGATTCCTCTGTCCATTTCTTGTTGTTCTAGCAGAATGTCTGCGATTCCTCCTAGAAAAATGCGAAAGATATTGCCAATTCCAAAATGTACCCATTCAGGCGTTTTCTTTGTTTTCTGAACAACAGATTTTATATCATAACCTGGAAGCATGATGCCTGCTTTTTCCCATTCCTCTTTTTTTTCTATACCACTCCATGTCAGTTCCATTATTTCGCCTCCTACCTCTTATTGGTTGCCATTCACAGCTTTTGGCTGCTCATAGTAACTATATTATAGAACATTCTATCATATGATGTAAGCGTCAAGAGGTCATGAAACGCATGACCTTTTGACATTTGTATCATCATATTGTATCCGTTAAAACTAGTTTGCCCGTTTTTTCTTCTGATAGCAGTCAAATCCTACGGCAAGTACAAGTACGATTCCAAGCACAATATCTTGAATCCATGTATTAAGGTTCATTAATACCATGCCGTTTTGCAGCGCGCCGATAATAAATGTTCCGGCTACCACTCCGGAGATTTTCCCGTATCCGCCGGATACAGATACACCGCCCAGTACTACGCAGGTAATAACTTTAAATTCATATCCCAGACCAGCGTTACCCATACCGGAGTTAGTACGTGACAGGAGCACCAGTCCTGCAAGACCCGCGAAGAAGCCCGATAGTGCAAATACCAGGTATTTTACTCTTCCTGTACGGATACCGGAAAGCCTTGCCGCTTCAATGTTGCCGCCTACGGCATAGAAATAGCGTCCAAAATACGTTTTATCCAGAATAAACGCTCCCAGTGCAAAGCATAAAATCATGATAATAACCGGAACGGGCACAGGTCCGATCTTGCCCTGTCCGAATACCTTAAAGGTTTCTGTAAATCCATTGATGGGCTGCCCGTTACAGAGAATCAGGGCGATGCCTGAAAATGCGGTCTGTGTGGCAAATGTAGCAATCAGGGCAGGGATGCCAATCGTGGACACCATAAAGCCGTTTAAAAGGCCGATAGCCGTAGATGATGCCAGGGCAATGACAATAGCAAGCCCCATAGGCACTCCCATATGTACCATCAGATAAGAACACATTACATTTACAAATGTTATGATGGAACCTGTTGACAAATCGATATCGCCTAAGAGAATTACGAATGTCATGCCAACGGAAGCAATCCCCCATACAGCTACCTGTCTTAACATGATTAACAGGTTGGCAGGATAAATAAATCTTGGATTTGCAATTGTAAATGCTAAAACAAGAACGATAACAACCACCCAGATAGCCTGGCTTTTAATAAGATTTATAACTTTATTTTCTTTCATTTTTCCACTCCTCCTACTCTTTTGCCGCTGCGGATGCATATGTCATAATGGTTTCCTGGCTGAATTCTTCCTTTGACAATTCCCCTGTCATTTCGCCTTCTGCCAGTACAAGAATCCGGTCAGACATACCCATCAGTTCTTCCATCTCAGAAGAAATCATAAGGATTGACTTTCCTTCCTTTTCTACCAGATCATTCATTAATTTGTATATTTCATACTTTGCGCCTATATCAATCCCTCTAGTAGGCTCGTCAAAGATAATAAGCTCCGACTGGGCCGCCATCCATCTGCCAAGGATAACCTTCTGCTGGTTTCCGCCGCTTAGATTCCGGATCAGCTGGTGCAGGCTTGGTGTCTTGATCGCCATGTTTTCCTGGTATTTCACAGCTGTGCTCATCTCTAGCTTTTCGTCGATGACGCTGAAATGGGAATCCCTCTCATAAATGGGCATATTAATATTATTCTTAATGGATATACCGAGCATGGCTCCATGGCGCTTCCTGTCCTCTGGAACCAGTGCAATGCCAAGGTCAATGGCTTCTCTGGGACTCTGGGGATTAATTTCCTTTCCCTTATAGATCATCTGGCCGGACTTCT
Organism: Lachnospiraceae bacterium; assembly: GCA_910576335.1. Classification (GTDB taxonomy): domain Bacteria; phylum Bacillota; class Clostridia; order Lachnospirales; family Lachnospiraceae; genus CAPEBR01. Next base: position 45,468 of record CAJTIU010000028.1, on the reverse strand, counting down.
TGGGCACAGCCCCAAAAATCATCTCCGCAAGCTCCGTCCGCCCGGCACCTACAAGTCCGCCAAGACCCAGAATCTCTCCCCTATGAAGCTTTAAGTTGATATTCTTGTCCCCATTTCCCGTCAAGTTTTTCAGCTCCAGTACCACCTCATTCTTATTGATACAATTGCCTCTGGGCGGATAAGTCTCGGTGAGTTCGCGGCCTACCATCAGCTGAATCAGCTCTTCAACCTGGCTGTCCTTCGTAATCAGTGTCGTTACATATTCTCCGTCACGGATAACAACGATCCGGTCTGAAAGCCTGTAGATCTCTTCCAGCCGGTGGGAGATGTAGATGATGGAGACTCCCTGCTTCCTTAGAAGTTCCGCGACGCCGAACATGCTCTCTACCTCCGCGCTGGTCAGGGGTGCGGAAGGCTCATCCATGATCAATATTCTGGCATTCTGCTGAATTGCCTTTGCAATCTCTACCATCTGCTGGTAGCCAACGGTCAGATCCTTCATTAAGGTCTTTGGATCAATCTTGATGTGTAACTGCTCAAAAGCCTTTGCCGCCTGCTCTTCCATGGCTTTTTTATCAATTAGGATCCCCTTTCTGATGGGATGCCCCAGAAACAGGTTTTCAGCCGCTGATAATTCCTTTACATTATTAAACTCCTGATAAATAATCGCGATCCCATTCTCTGACGCAAGCTGAGGCGTCATACTGTCAAATTCTTTTCCATTTACGATGATCTTTCCGGAGGTGGGAATCACTGCTCCGGAACAGCATTTAATTAATGTAGATTTTCCAGCGCCGTTTTCTCCGATCAGCGCAAGGATCTCGCCTGCCTTTAATTCCAGCGTAACATCCTTAAGCGCAACTACACCTGGGTATTCTTTTCTTATATGCTGTAATTGTAATACATATTCTTCACTCATATCGGCTCTTACATCCCTTCTAAAATTTCATCTATATTGTCAAGGGTGATGGGGCCAATCTCACGTGTGACATTCCTGTCTGACGTAAAATCTTCCCCTGACAAAATCCTCTCGAACATTTTCACGCAGGCTTTTGCCGTATCCAGGTTGGAACCTTCAAATCCTACAATCGCCCGCACTGCCTCGCCCTCAGCCTTCAGGGAGTCTAACTGCTGCTGTGTTACGTCAGTGGTGATAACACCATAGTTCTCCGGGATATTTCCTCTTCCGAATTCTGCCAGAAGCGCTTCGTTAGATCCAATCATAGCTCCTGCGCAGACCCCTACAAACACATTTGCATCCGGGTGTGCCGACATGACAGATTCTACATTGGTCTGTGCCTCCGGAGCCTCCAGTCCGTCCACCTCCGCAATGATCTCATAATTGTCGTCGCAGTTTGCCTCAAGGCCGTCTTTAATACCGTCTGCCCTGTCCTTCAATACCTTTGTGGAAGGATATCCGATGACCGTAACCTGGGCCTTATCCTCCGGGGTGAAGTGCTCGTTGATAAATCCTGCCGCTGTTTTTCCGATTTCCTCCCCCAGTACTTTGTTATCCAGGACCCAGTTGGCTGTTGTGTTTTCCATGGGGTCATCCCAGCACATCACCTTAATTCCCCTCTCCATGGCTTCTTTGCAGACTCCTTCAACAGCTACCGCATCAGAAGCATGGACCATAATCAGGTCGCATCCTGATATGATGAAATTTTCAATCTGGCTGATCTGGGTGCCGGAGTTATCCTTACAGTCAACGATCGTATAATCCCACCCTTTTTCATCAAGCAGTCCTCCAAGTTTCCCCATAACGCCTGCCCAGTAGGCATTGGACAGATTTTGAATCGTGATCCCCACCTTATGGGAATCCTCTCCGTCAGAGTGTTTGCTGGCATCACACCCGGCCAGCATAGCAACGACCAGCATGATGCTTAAAATCACTGCTAACATCCTTTTCTTCATTAGATTTTCCTCCTTTTATATCATATTTTTTATTTCTTTCTGTACATCCTTTAAATTCCGGCATATTCTGTAACAGCAGGATAGGATCCCGTCCTCCGGTTCAATCAGATCCGGTATCATGATTGTGACGCATCCTGCAGCATACCCTGACCTTACTCCGTTTTCACTATCTTCAAATGCAAAACATTCTTCCGCCCGGCAGCCAATTTTTTCAGCGGCATACAGATAGATGTCCGGCGCCGGTTTTCCGTTTTTTACTTCCTGTCCACTGACGATTTCCATAAAATAATCCCGGATTCCGGACATCCGCAGATTCTGCTCAATCTGCTGCCGGCCAGTACTGCTGGCAACCGCTGTCCGCACACCCTTTTCTTTTAAAAACCGCAGGATATCAGACACGCCTTCTTTGACCGGAATACTCTCGGAAAGTCTGTTTCTCATCCGGCTCATACACGCTTCTATAATAGGCAGCCCGTCAGAAACCTGATAGTGCTTTTCAACCACCTGAAGCATCTTTCTCCCACTTGTTCCGGAGATCTCTCTGACGAATCCACTGCCAGGAGTTATCTGTCGTTCCTTTGCTATCTCCTGCCATATCTCCTGATAGAGCCGCTCTGTATCAAAAAGAACTCCGTCCATATCAAAAATAGCACCCTTACACTTCATGGCATCTACCAGCCCATAACATCAATTGCGGATTTTTCAATTTCAAGCCCTGCTTTATACCGTTCCATGAAAGTCCTGAAACCTTCTACATCTTTTTCATCAGGCATGATAGTTTCTCCGGACAGCTCTTTAAAAATCCGGTTATCCAGATAGTCCTCCAGCCGTTCCCCTGGTTTTTTGTCTGCCAGATATGCTGCCAGCAGTGCGATTCCCCAGGCGCCGCCCTCGCTTGCCGTATCCATCACGGTGACCGGAGCGCCGACTGCCGCCGCCAGGTATTTCTGCCCAACTCCTTTTGTCTTGAAAAATCCGCCGTGCCCCATGATACGCTCTACTTTAACCTTTTCATCCTCCATCAGAATATCCAGTCCCAGCTTCACCGCGCCCAGCGATGTATACAGGTGGACTCTCATGAAGTTTGCAAGGTTAAATCTACTTTCCACAGTGCGCAGGAATGCAAGGCGTCCTTCATTCAGCATCGTAATATTTTCCCCGGAATAATAACCATAGGCCAGAAGGCCTCCGCAGTCCGCATCTCCCTTTAGAGACTCTGTATACAGCTTTCCAAACAGTTCTCCTGTATCTGTCTTTATTCCCATCAGCCCCGCGAATTCTCCAAATATTCCTACCCAGGCATTTAAATCTGAAGTCCCGTTATTTGCATGGGACATGGCACAGGGGAATCCGGTCGGCGTTGTAACCATATCAATTTCCCGGTATACTCTGCCAAGCTGCTTTTCCAGTACAATCATTGCAAATGTACTTGTGCCTGCTGAAACATTTCCCGTGCGGGGCGCGACAGAATTAGTTGCCGTCATGCCGGTTCCGGCATCCCCTTCCGGAGGACAAAGAGGAATACCTGCTTTTAAGCTGCCTGTTTCGTCCAGGAATGCTGCACCCTCCTCTGTCAGCACACCGGCTTTTTCGCCGGCGGTAAGAACCTTTGGGAAGATATCCCTGATCTTCCAGGAATATCCATAAGGCTCCGTGAGTTTATTAAATTTATCAATCATGGATGCATCATAGTCGCAGGCCTCAGAGTCGATTGGAAACATTCCCGATGCATCGCCGATACCGATCACTTTCTCCCCGGTCAGCTTCCAGTGGATATAAGCGCTCAGCGTGCCGACATAATCTAGATTCTCCACATGCTTCTCTTTGTCCAGAATCCTCTGATAAAGGTGGGCCACGCTCCAGCGGAGCGGTATATTAAAATCAAATAATTCTGTCAGTTCATCTGCCGCCTGCTGGGTATTTGTATTTCTCCATGTCTGGAACGGAGCAATCTGGTTTCCATCTTTATCCAGTGCCATATAGCCATGCATCATAGCGCTGACTCCGATAGCTCCGGCTGTATCAAGAACAACTCCATATTTTTCTTTTACAACATCCCTTAAAGAGCTGTAGCAGCTTCTCACCCCTGTATGTATATCTTCCAGACTATACGTCCAGATATTGTCAATAAAAGAATTTTCCCAGTCGTGGATGCCGACTGCGAGGACCTGTCCCTGGAAATCAATGAGTACCGCTTTGATTCTGGTCGAGCCAAGTTCAATTCCAAGGGCCGTCTTACCATTTATGATTGCTTCTCTTTTCTCCATGCTTTCCTCACTTTCCGGATTACTCCGTTGCAATAACTTTTCCGGTCTTCATCTAGAAGCAGGTAAATGCTCCGTCTATGATAAAATCTGCTCCTGTTGTAAAGGAACTTGTGTCTCCTGCCAGATATACGCAGATTGATTCCAGTTCCTCCGGTTTTCCCATTCTTCCAAGGGGTGCCATCTGGTTCCATTTTTCGATGAGTGGAATCAGCGTCGGGGAATTAAGTGTCAGCTCTGTTCCGATATATCCGGGGCTTATGCTGTTCACACGTACGCCTCTCTTTGCCCACTCAATAGCAAGGGATTTTGTCAGCTGGATAACACCTGCTTTCGAAGCATTGTATGCGCACTGCGGCTGAGGTACGTTGACAATATGTGCAGACATAGAAGCCGTATTGATGATCGAACCGCCGCCATGCTCCAGCATGTGTTTTCCTGCCGCTATATCAGTCAGAAAGATTCCGTTCAGATTGATATTGATTACCTTGCTCCACTGTGCATAGGTCATTTCCTCGGCTGGTGCGTTGATACAGATTCCAGCATTATTGTGGCAGAAATCCAGCCCGCCCAGTTCACTGACCACCTGCTCTACCATGGCATCTACCTGCTCCGGATCCGTGCAGTCTGTCTTGATGGCAATAACCTTTCTGCCAGTTTTTTCCGCCAGCTCTGAGGCAGTTTTTTGGGCTTCTGCAAAATCTAGATCTACAATCGCCACATCTGCTCCTGCCTCTGCAAATGCAGTAGCTGTACTTTTACCGATTCCTCTTGCCGCTCCTGTTACAAATCCTTTTTTTCCGTCCAGTCTCATTTTTTCAATAATTCCCATGATTTTCTCCTTTTTTAATATTATTTTGTAAAATGATTTATCAAATTATAATTACATAATATTACCATTCGAATCATAGGTCAACCTGTAAAAATTCACAAGGTTTTTATTAAAAATTTGTACAAAACGCACTATTACTTCTCTTTGTTTTATACTTTATTAAATACATTTATTATGTTTTTAATTATATTCATATTAACAAAGTATGTCAATGAAAATATGATATGCTTTTTCCTTTTCGTCAGTATTATCAAAATTTAAATGTTACTTTTGTACAAAACGCACAGTAACATTTACACAAATACGTGCTATAATACATCCTTGATAAATCATTTTCGCAATATATTTTTTAAAACTATTTGTTACTGTACACTCCGTTCACAGTAACATTCGCAAATCCATTTAAAATTCGCTTCGCGAATGGGATTTGCTCACACCTGAATCATTTTCTTACGGACTTTGCAGTAAATACAAAGTCCTGTGTGAACAGTAACAATTATTTTACAAGTTAAGGAATAAAACTATGGAAAAAAGCATAACCCCTAATCAGATTAAGCAAAATAACCGCAGCCTGATCTATCATTATATTTATAAGAATAGAAGTGTCTCCCAGCAGGATATTTCCTACGACCTCCATTTAAGCCGTCCTACTGTCACGTCAAATCTGGCCTCCATGGAAAAAGAAGGGCTCATCACAAAAAGCGGTCACATCAGTACTGAATTTGTAGGGAGGAAGGCCTCTGCCTATTCCATCATTGCAGATTACCGTGTCAGTATCGGTGTGGAAATTGTGAAAAAAGAAGTGAAAATAATTGCGGTGGATCTATATGGTAAAAAGATCGGCCGAACAACATGTGATATTATTTATGAATACAAAGAATCATATTTTAAAACTGTCTGTGATAAAATTCTCGAATTTAAAAATGCATCTGGTATAACGGATGAACAGCTCCTTGGTATTGGGTTTGCCATGCAGGGGCTTGTCTCGCCGGATGCAAAGAGCATGCTGTATGGCAGGATATTAGACTGCACAGGGCTTTCCATCAGGGAGTTTACCAGGTATCTTCCCTATCCCTGTTCATTTATCCACGATGCGTACTGCGCGGCTTTCTCTGAAATCTGGGTATCACCGGGACTTACAGATGCCTTCTATGTCTCTTTAAGCAGACATCTCGGCGCTGCCATCATATCCAGAGGAGAGATCCTGGTCGGAAAGCACGGCCACAGTTCTACCATAGAACATATCCAGATAGAACCAGAAGGAGGAGCGCTCTGTTACTGCGGCAAATATGGCTGTCTGGAAACACTCTGCTCTTTAAACGTGCTTCTCAGGGAGGGGGAAACCCTGGACAGCTTTTTTGAGAAAGTCCGTAAAAAAGAGCCTTCTTTTTCAAACCGCTGGAATATATTTCTCAAAAATCTGGCCAGGGCCATCAATCTGCTTCATCTGATCTACGACACAGACTTTATACTGGGAGGACATCTGGCCCCCTATCTGTGTGAAGAGGATCTTTCCTTCCTGCACGAACAGATCGCAGAGCTGACACCTTTTAATGAAGCACAGGATTTTCTGATGCTCAGCAAGATGCCCCGGCATAATATCTCCATCGGTGCCGCTCTGACATATATCCGGGCATTCTTAAACGAGTAAAGCAGAAAAGCTGAATGAGTACATGATTTTAGAGTGCTATCATAATGGAGGAAGGTGAGAATGTTGAATAAAACCTTTAATATAATTGGCAGCTGTTTTCCAGAAGAAAATTATATGATAAATATGGAGGGCCGTTTAAATGAGATTGAAAAATTAGTAGATGAAAGGAAATATTTTACCATAAACCGGGCAAGGCAGTATGGAAAGACCACCTTGCTGAATCTTATGGTAAAATACCTTTCTTCGAAATATACGGTATTTTCTATCAGTTTTGAGGGACTGGGCGACTCTGCTTTTGAAAGGGAATCTTCCTTTTGCGGCATGATTTGTAAGTTGTTATATGACGCAATACGTTATGATGAAGTTCCGGCACTGGAAGCTCCGTTAAAAAGTATTATATATGAAGCGGTCCAAAGTAACAGGATAGAAGATTTATTTGGCCTTTCTGCCATGATATCTGATTTATGCAGCACGGCAAAGCGTCCTGTGGTACTGATGATTGACGAGGTTGACCAGGCAGGCGGACATAAGGTGTTTCTGGATTTTCTGGGCATGCTTAGAAGTAAATATTTAAAAAGAACGACTCGTCCGGCTTTCCAGTCTGTCATACTTGCCGGAGTATATGATATTAAGAATCTAAAACAACGGATCCGAAAGGATGAAGAGCACCAATATAACAGTCCGTGGAACATTGCGGCAGACTTTTGTGTGGATATGAGCTTTACTGCGGCGGATATTGCCGGAATGCTGCGGGATTATGCAGCAGACAGAGAGGTGGAAGTGGATATTCACAGAATCGCAGCCGAAATATATGGATACACTTCGGGTTATCCGTACCTGGTATCTAAAATCTGCAAGCTGATTGATGAAGCGAAAGCCAGCCGGCATCCGGCAGCTGGAGCAAAGAGGACGTTGCTGAGGCAGTTAAGGTACTCCTGAAGGAGCCTGGTACATTGTTTGACGATATGCGGAAAAAGATTACGGACTATCCGGAATTAAGGAAGATGATCTATGCAATTCTTTTCAGAGGGGAGACATATCCATACAATCCAGATAATTCTGCAATGGACATTGGCTCAATGTTCGGCTTTATAACCGAAAGGGATGGACAGGCAGTGATTGCGAACCGTATCTTTGAAACAAGACTTTATAACCTTTTCCTGTCAGAGGAGATGACGAAAAGCATCACATATCAGACTGGTGAACTGGAAAAGAATCGGGTTCGTTGAATACAAAAAGGAGACAGCTAAATGAAATATTTATTATTGATTATCTTTATATTTGCAGTTGTAAAATTCCAGATTTATTTATCTAAAAAGGAATGTTTTGTTTATGGTCTGGTTTTACCTGTTCTTTCTTTTTCGCTTGTGATGGGATGGCATCTTTTTCTGACTCCGGTGAATATTGAGATTTCTGATGATTTTACTACAAACACAATTGTATCAGAAGACATAGAGGGTGAGACTGTACGAGAAGAATTGCAGCAGGAAACTCCAGACACAATCAGAATGGAAGCTGATACGGATCATATTCAGTCATCCTTTCTTTTTACTATTATAGGAGGCAATGCCGGCACTGTAATTTTGTTAATCATTTATTGGATTCAGAGAAGAAGGGTACGAATGGGGACGGGGCATTTTTAAAAATGCCCCGTCCCAAATTGAAAATACCCTGTCCCCGGTTTATAGAAGCTCGTTTTTCTTTTCGAGAATTGCCTCGCATGCAGCGCATGCTGCACAGTCGCAGTATTTTGCGCCGGAGGCCTTAAGATCGCGGCCATGTGCAGCTACATTTTTAGCGGTCTCTGCGCCGAATACCTGTGCTCCCATGTCGGATTCTGCGAATGCGATGAGGCCGTCAACTGGCATAATGTCTTCTTCCAGTTCTGCAATCAGGCTTTTGGTCTGCTCTGTCTCCTTTTCTGTTCCGACAGCATCCAGCCAGTTCTGTGCTGCTTCTTTTGCTTCTGTGCAGCAGGAAGGCGCCTTAAGCAGTTCGTTTACTTTTTCGGTTACAAAATCTTTTACATTCTGATTCATTGTGTGTCTCCTTTCAATTTTGACATTTTTTTCTTCAGATTATCATGAATTCTCCCGAGCAGCATTTCGCATTGCCGGATCTCTTCTTCCGAAAAGCCTGTATAAAAGATCTCTGTCATCTGGCGGGATATCTCTGTGTAATCCTGTTCCAGCTTTTTGGCTGTGTCTGTCAGTGTAAGGAGCGTCTTTCTGCGGTCATGTTCATCTGGGATTCGGCGGACGAGCCTTAAGCTTTCCATCCGGTCAATCATGCTGGTGAGTGTGGTTGCGGCAAGTCCGGTTCTGTCAGACAGTTCCCGCAGTGAGATGTGTTCCTCCTGCCAGAGGACGTAGAGAATCCGTCCCTGTGCGCCGTTGAATGCATCAACATTTCTCTGGGACAGGATGCGCCCGAAGATCCGGTCACTGAGACGTTTGATTTGTGAAATGGTATTTCCGCCCTGGATAGTCATGATAAATTCCTCCTGTATAAGAATATACTATATAGGATAAAATTTGTAAAGATGGTTTTTTATAGTTTCTTTACTTTGGCCTGTTTCTGAAAGAAGGAAATCCCATAGCAGCAGACCTGTGTATATCCATAAAGCCCTTCTGCATATTTCTTCGTAATAATCTGGCGGATTGCCGCATCACAGTCCGTGTCCATATCGGCTTCCTTTTCCGACTTCTTAGCTTCTATGATGATTGCCCGGCGGTTTCTCTTATCTTTGAGCAATATATCCGGTCTTCCTAATCCCTTTTCCTTATTGGATTCAACATGATATCCGCGCCCTGTAAAGATTCCGGCGAGGAATGCATGATAATAATCCTCGTGGTAGTCATTGTAACTGATTGTATACCACAAAAGATCGGATATAAGTCTGGTTGCTTCTGCTTCATCACCTTCCCAAAAGGCAGCTATAAGGTTATGAAGCTTTGATGTGTCCGCCGTATTCTTAAAATATAGAACTACTGTGTCTTCAAATATAGTCGCAATCTCTTTGTTTGGAATTTTAAGTGAAACATGTTCGCCCTCTTCACCTGGATTCGCCTTTGTGATATACCCGGTCATAAGCAGCACGCTCCATAGATGATCCTCCGATGTGTGGAGCGTATCATAGGTAAGTTCATCAGAAATCGACTGAGTGATCATTCCGCCATTTAGAAGGGTCTCAAATTTCTCTGCTACGTCAAAATCTGTCCTCTCAACAAAGGAAAACAGAATTCCATTATGGCTTGTGGATTTCCAGTAATTCTTTGGCTTTGCATTTTTTCTTTTTTTTAAGGCTGACATATAATTCATTACATCCCAGGGACAATATACATAGCTATTGCCAAATACATAACCGTCATACCATTCTTTTATGACATCTGCACGATCATGCCGGTCCGCGGCGGTTAAGATCGCGTCTACTTCATTTTTTGAAAAGCCAAAGTATCCGGAGAAATCTTCATCTAATACAGAATAGGAGGCGAAGTTGTTAGCGCCTGTAAACAGGCTTTCCTTTGCAATGCGAAGACATCCGGTAACTACGGCAAATTCCAGGAATTCATTATCCTTCAGTGAGCAGCTCATAATCCCTTTGATTACATCAAGCATAGAAGCATAATAGTTATTCGCCTTAGTATCCTCCTCACTTGCCTTTGCCAGAGGAACATCATATTCATCAATCAGGAGAATCACTTTCCTGCCGTAAACAGAATGCATCATTCGCATAATGGTTTTAAAAGAACTCTGCACCTGCGCATCGGATGCCTTATTAAACATCAGTTCTTCAAAAATCTGTACATCAGCAGGATTAACGGCAGATTCCCCGGCTAAGTCAGATACTGATTTGCACAGATCAGCAATCGTATTTTTTAATTTATCATAGGCAGTGGCAAACTCATCAGCTTCGGCATCTTTGAAGGAAATAAAAAGCACAGGATACTGATTCATCCATTTACTGCAGAATTCCTTGTGTTCTGTAATCTTAAGACCTTCAAATAGATTGCTGCTTTCTTTTCTTATACTGAAAAAGTTTGACAGCATGCTCATCATCAAAGTCTTGCCGAATCTTCGCGGCCTGGTAAACAGAGTAACTTGATTGTCGGTTTCCTCTATAAGCTCATATATAAGATCTGTTTTATCAACATAGTAGTTATTCGATGTACGCAAAGCTTCAAAGTCTGACTTGCCTACACCAACCTTGAATGTCATGTAGAGCCTCCTTTCTGACAATGGGAATTTATTCCTGCGAAGCAACGGGCCGGGCAGTTATGCCTGCACGGTTACTATTTATTCGTTACGGAGTTTCACATTATGTTGTAGAGGAAAGAAAATTTCGAAAAGTCTCCAATGGAGTGGCGCTTCCAGAACAAAGCATAAAAAGGCGGTCGTAACTGTTTACAGGATTTAGTATGTCATACCCACATTCTGTAAGGTAATCATTCGTGCCTGACTCGTACATATCATAGAGTTCCTTATTATCATCCGGAAACTTAGAGAAATCTAATTTGTATTCACACCAGAATTGGTAAAATGTCAGTAAAATCAGGCATTTGCGGATGGCATCATAATTTTTGGACGCATAAAGTTCCTCTTTTTGTAAACGTAAATCAGAAAAAACTTTTTCACTTGGAAAGTTTTCTCTTCCTTTTGCGGGCAAATGAATTTTTTTTGTACGGATATCTTCTTCAGAACCGAGCTTTCCATAGATGCATTTAAGCATAATGCTTGTAGAAGAAATATCATTGCCGCGGAGTAAACAATTTAAAAGAGAATGAGAGTCGGATTCATCTTCAATATTGAGATGGGGTTCGTCAAGAGATAGAACTTCCTGTATAATTAATCCGCAATCCGCGATTTCACGATCTTCAACGTATGTGATTTTTTTCTCTTTTATTTTCTCAGCAATTACTCTGTCGGTTTCTTTCCCCTGTATTTTTTCTAACAATACACAAAGTACTTTCTGTGTACGTTGATTTGCTTGATTTTCCTGGAATGTCCATTTGTTTGTTCTGAAATATCGTTTCAAATCTTCATCTGTGCAACAATAATCCAATTGCTGCTGAATCTCGGTTGTATAGAAAACCGCATCCGGATCAGGAACTTCCTGTTCGGGAAATGTTTGAATTTCTGAAATCAACTGTTGAGCATGTTCATAACTGTAATTGTGATTAAAACAATAGTAATATACGGCTTCTTCTATCCGGTGGCAGTTAAAACTTCTCTGAAAATAGACATGATTGAAAAACCAATTGACAACGTCTGTGGAAACAGATAGAGCAAAGCATAAACGATAAATCCTATCACGTGTTTTCTCATTAGCATCAGGCTCGGTAACGCCTTTTAACCAGTTAAAAATAGTTTTTTCATCTTTAGAGGCACCGATAGATTTTAGCTTCATACGAATAAAAGCCCGTTTTTCTTCTAAATCGTTCAGGTTTCCATCATAAGAGGAATATTTTAAAAGCAGTGTGAGACCTTCAGAAAAAGGACGGTTAAATTCATTTACCAATTTTTCTAATTCTTCTGTATTGTCACCTAAATCATGGATGAAGTCAGGGGAAGAATAATTTTCATTCTTGATTTCATCGACTTTACTTTGTACGAGACGTGTATAAGTATGTTCCATTATTACCTCCATCTTTGTTGTTTGAGATTGATTTTATATAGTATATCATAATATAAGATGGTTTTGGAAATTAGTTTCACACATTTTTAAAGAAGTCTGATAGAATATAGGTCATGAAATAGCAATGGATGGATCAGTTCATTTTAGGAGGGTACTTATGTCAAGAAAAGGTTTGGGGAAGGGAAGCATCCTGTCATTGGATAAGGAATATGTAATTCAGGAAGAAATCGGGCGTGGCGCCAGTTGTCTTGTATACGATGGATTTTATACAGATCCCTCCGATGGGACACACAGGGTAAGAATTAAAGAATGTTTTCCTTATCATATAATGGCAGAGAGAGATTCCCAGGGGAGAATTATTCCCACAGAGAGTTGGAGAGACGCATTTGAAAAGGCAAAAAATATATTTTCTGATGCTTATATAAGAAATACGAAAATAAGAAATACTATGGGTTTGACAAATGCAACTATAGATTCTTTGTGGAAGCAGGAGAAAAACAATACCGTATATTCTGTTATGAGTTATCTGGAAGGGAAAGATTATGGAAAATACGAGGAAAAGTGCCTGAAGGATATTTTTACACGTATGAAAAGACTTTGTAAAATTATCGGTGATTATCATAAAGAAGGATGTCTGCATTTAGATATAAAACCGGAAAATATATTCATTCCATCAGATACAAAAGAGCAAATTGTTCTGTTTGATTTTGATTCTTTGACAGAACTTGAGAACCTGAGGGAAGGAAAGGAAGTCAGACTTTCCTGTTCTGAAGGTTTTTCAGCCCTTGAACTTGTTCTGGGCGACAGAAAGAAGATCTGTATGGCAACAGATGTTTATTCCATCGGAGCGGTTATCTTTTATAAAATGTTCGGGAGAACACCGGAGATACAAGACAGAAGATGGAATGCGAGATATGATTTTGCAGCGATTGGATTTCCAGACAAACGTTATCAGCCCAAACTATTTCAAAAAATGACAGATTTTTTTCATAAAACGCTTTCAAATACAGTATCCATGCGTTATCAAAATATGAAAGATGTAATTGCGGTTCTGGAAGAACTGGAAAAATTATCCGATGTGGAAGGAGTGATGCTGTTAGATAGCTTCTCTTACTATTTTTCGCAATTCGTAGGGAGAAAAGATGAGATTTTAAAGATAAAGAATGCGTTGGATGAGAAAGATGTTGTTTTTTTGTCAGGAATGGGTGGAATTGGAAAAACAGAGCTGGCAAAAAAATTTGCTGATGAGTATCGGGATCAATTCAATCGTATTGTTTTCTTAAGATTTACGGATAGCATTATGGAAACGGTTTGTTCTGAGGAATTCGTGATAGCGAAGTGCGATATGGAGAAACAGGAATCTTTTTCGGATTTTTATAAAAGGAAGATGGCAGGCCTTAAGAAAGATGTCGGGAAAGATGATCTGATTATTTTAGACAACTTTGATAAGAAGAATAAAGAACATATCATAGAGGAGGATGAACATTTTAATGATCTGATTCACTGTGGGTGCAAGCTGTTGTTTACAACAAGAGAAGATTTTTGGGAGGAATACGGTTATTCACAGATTGATATAGGACCTTTGGAAAATGATTTAGAATGTAAAGCGCTTTTTCGAAAGAATAACAGCAAAGAATATGCAGAGAATGAGTGGGATGCAATCGGGGAGCTGTTTCATCTGTTTGAGCATCATACAATGGTAATTGCACTCTTTGCGAAATATCTTTTGCATACAGAACAGGCGCCCTCTGAGCTTTTGCGTCAAATCAGGCAGAAAGAAGGAATGGCAAGTGCGGTAAATCCGCCGGTAAGGCATAACAAAGATGATATGCGTAGGGAGAGGCAGATATATATTCACTTAGAAATGCTGTTTGATCTGTCTGATTTCACCGAGTTGGAAGCAGAAATTATGAGAAGTCTTTCTTCGCTGGGCGCAATCCGAATAAAGAAATCTATATTTGCCCGGTATTTTAAATCATACAGTGGTATGGAGGGATATCTTGACAATTTGGTTGAACGTGGGTGGATAGAATGTGATGAGAAGACGGATAAAATTTCTTTGCATCAAATTGTTCTTGACCTGGCATATAATTCCTTAAAGCCCACATCCCAAAACTGCCCTGATATCGTCTATTCTATGATATCTTACTTTAAAAGAAAAGAAGAAAACTTTGTAGATATAGAAAATCGGAGAAAGCTGGCGGAATATTTTATAGAGCGGATGGGGGGCTCGGATTTACTATTAGCAGAATTATATTATGAGTATTGCCGGAACATAAAATATGAGGAGAAAATACTGAAACGCGCACAGCAGATTTGTAAAGAAGAGGATTCCCTTGAGAGCGACATTTTGCAGGTGAAGATCCATCATTTAGAAATAAAATCTTTTATCCGGAAAATAAAATGGCTGGACATAGAGGATGAACGGATAGAGAGCGTTCTCGAAGATGTTTATGGTAAAGTATTTGGATTGGAAAGAGATATTTTTGCGAATCTGAGGAATGCAATTTTACGAAAAGAAGTCATTCCTAAACGTACAGAAGGTATTGTTTTACCTGAAATAAAGGATGGAGAACAACAGGAACTATCTGATGTCAGACAGTTTATGCAAGAGATGGAGGAAAGACAAAGGAAGTGGGATAAAGTAGCATGTGCTGTTTTTGAAGACTATATAGAAGGCGGATATTCGCTGATGCCTTATGTGAACGATACGTTAGTGCACTTATATCTGGAAACAGCGGAAGCGGTTGAAACGCTTGGAAATGGGATATGTGAAAGCTTCCTGTGGCAGATGGAATATGCGTTTTTCGGATTGAAAAATATTTATTCTGATGCGGAGCGAATCTATTTATATACCTGTAAGCTGGCAGAGCAGGATTTTATCGGTTATGAAGTGAAAAAAGATGTGTATGAAAAGCTGGAGAATTTCTACGGGGAAGATGATTTTCTGTATGTTTTACGCAGTGCCTGTGTGGGTGATAAAAGTAAAAGCACATATTATTCCGAAAAACTTACCGCTTTATCAGGTGAAAACAGTTATCTTTTAAATAAGGAGATCATTTCTTATATGGATGCGGCCGATCAGGCATGGGAGAATGGAAAATATGAGGATGCACTCGTTCTATGTCAAAAGGCTATGGAAAGACAAAAAGGATACACCGTGGATATTCAGTGTGAGATGAGCAGATCTTACATCAAGTTAAAAGAATATGAAAAAGCAGAAACAGTACTTTTGGAAGCATTGAGAAAAGCAAGGGAATGCGATATTTGTGATGTACTTGAAAGAATGGTAAAGTTGTATGAAGCATGGAAAAATACCAAAAAAGTGGTTGAATATTGTGAGCGGATAATTCAGAATCAGAGACATTCAGCAGAAGAAGGAAATATAGAAGCAATTACAAGAGTGCTTACGTTCAGTATAAAAAAAGCAAAATGGGAAGGCGATGGAGAGATTCGATTAAAAGAAAAAGAATATTTGATGTGGAATAAGTATTTCCAAATCTTAAATAATTGTCGCAATCTGAGTTCTATACTGGTTGAAGCTTACTGTGAGTATGCAAAATATTGTTGGAAAACAGGGCAGCCTGAAGAAGCTCTCGAATTGTTATTTTCAGCGGCTGAAAAATATAGAAAGGGATTTGGGCAGAATTCTTCTGCCCGTGAATTGTATGAATGTATTCTGAGAGATAAGAGATTCTGGAATATTCGAAAAGACCTTTATGTGAGGTCTGCTTTGGGCGATGCGGAAAATTATCTGGAAATAGAAGGAGGAATGGAGGCAGCGAGTATATGCCGATATGTAGAAGAACTGTTAAAAGAGGATGTTCCAGATTCAGAATACATTGAGGCGGTGTTCAGAAAAGTGGATGCGGCTAGTTATGATTGCTTTGGAGATGTTTGGCTCAAATCTTATGACTATGATGAGTATATAAAAAAACGAAAGCAATGCAATTATTACCTTCTTGCAGACCGAGAATCAGGAGAAAGAGACAATCCGTATAGTGCGTTTGATGTATGGAAAGACGCTGTGGATGATTATATGTATATCGATAATTATGATATGGCAGGACAGTGTCTGGAACGTATGGAGCAGGAAGCAGAAAGAGTGGGCAGTATGCCTTGTTTCCAGACATATTATTCCAAATGTTTTGAGTTGGACAGGCGGGAAGACGCCAGGGAACGGATTATGTTGCATACCAAAGCTTTGTATGGCAGGTTGATTCAATATGTTCAATGTGATACAGAACGGGTGGATGATACATTATGTCTGCAGATATTGGAAACAATCAGAGAGAATGCATTTGAATATAAGGCATATGATACTGCTCTTTCTGTCGGTTTACTTAGCGTGTCTATTCTATTAGATGAACACTGGATGAGTAAGATACAGGCAGAAGAACTGCCGGAAGATGAGATATGCCTGAAAGATTACATCAGCAGGATGAAAGAAATCTTCCCGCAAAAAATAGATAAAGGTAAAGTGGACGAGGTACTTCATTGGATAGATAAAATACTGGAAGGAATCGAAGAAAATACAAAGTTTGAAGAGTTTTATACAAAATTAAGTGAAATCGGGAAGAGGTATAAAACGGAACAGGTAGAGTTTAAGTAACAGTTTCTCAATAAGATCAATGACTTACGAGGGCAAAACTGCCGTTGAAACCTGTATATATGGAGGGTGTTGCACGAATCAGTGCGACACTCTCCTGTTTTTTGGAATTTTGTTTCAGAGATGGAAAAATGGCTCTGATATTATAAAATCATCAAAAAAACGAAAGGATGAGACAAATGAAAAAATCAGAGAAAAATTAAAAACAGGAGTGAGTCACAAGAAAATTTTGAATGTGGATAACAGTAGAAAATTTGAAAAGGAGAGGACATTATGGAGCAGATGATTAATCAGACGCATATTATTGATGAAATGGAGGTAGTGGAAGAGAGGATTCGTAGTTTACTATGCCGTAATATTTCAATCATGGAAATGATAGAGTTTATTCGAACGGAAAAGAATACGATTTTCTACTTTGATCGGAATTTATCGGAGAAAAAGGAAGGAGATTCAGATATCCAATATGCCTGGATTGACAGTGGATACTGCTATAAAGAGGATGCGGTTTTTATTTCAATGCTGAATTATTCAGGAGAGTTTTGCGGACATTTCGTGGGAACAGCAAAGTTTTTAGTGAATGGCCTTATAGGTCATGATGCATATAGTGGAAAGAAGTATAAACAAAATTTAGAAAGATTTACAAAAAGATACAGATCAAAAGCTGCACAAAGACAGAGAGAGCATTTGATGCCTCTGTCCATGCAAGATATAAGAGTTTCAGCTATAGGACGTGATACAACAATGAAAAAACTTTTAAATAAAGCTGGATATGAAGTTGAAGAAAATGTGACAGATAAAGACAGTGACAGGAATCTTATTTCTGAAAATCCGAAACAGGATGAGATGACAGAGGTTACTGCAGAGATCTATCATGCCCTTCTATATCCAGGCTGGAAGTCTATTCATGGATTGGATCGATATATAAAAATTGTGGGACGGAGAATAGAACAATTGACAGAGCAAGAAAAAACAGAATATTTTGTAAAGAATAAAGTACGTTCTGTGATTATAAATTCCGGTTTAATGGATATGTTTGGGAAAGATTATTTTATACTTTATCGTTTTCATGAAAAATATAAGACATATATTGCATATAAGGTGATGAAAGGAAAGAAGGATTATATAGAAAATGGTTTTACAAAAGAGCAGGCTTCCATAGAATTAAAGCCGATACAGTTTATAGATGAATGTTGTACATCTTTTGAAGCAACAATGGATGAATTCGATATAAATCAGGAATGCCTTATTCATATCGTAAAAGAAAGAAGGGAACGGTTCCCGGAAAATCTTCAGGAAGAACCGGATAATAAAATTGTGGAACAACTGATGTTGTCTTTAAAGAGGGGGTTGAAAATACAAATGCGGGATCATTCTTATGCAAAAGTGTCATATTCAGGAAAGAGCGGAAAATTGACATGGCTATTGCCCATGCATGTAAATGCAGATTTTACCGAAGAACCGGAATTAGTTATGGTGATTTGTAAAATGGACGAATTTTATGAAGTGAAGACAATCCTCCCATATGATAATGATTTAAAAGACAGAATTACTGCTCTTTCGTTGTATAGTAAGTTATGGTAGATGGAAAAACAAGTGTTCTTACACCAGTGGTCGTTGATATGGTCGGAAATGTAATTCAGGAATCATAGAATCGGGAGAGTATAATGGTAGCATCAGATCTGATAAAAACATAAAAATTAAGGAGGACAAAATGGAAAACAAAATTAAGAAAAAAGCCGGTATTGAAATGGAAAGTGAACTGCCATCTAGAGAGTTGGCGAATTTAACCGGATTATCGGAAGAACAATGCAGACGCTTCATGACTGTAAACAATATGAAAGAGGATGATGCTTTAGAGGCGATAGATATTTTTATGCAGTGCCTCAATGATAATATCGCCGTACCGTTGGAAGTCGCCGGATGTATGCAAAATGCCGGAATATATTCTGAGATGGCCAACCATTTGGGGGCATACAATACAATGCGTGGCGGTGTAAAGGGATATGGGGGATTTGTATTTGAAGAACTGCATGCGGCAGATAAAGCAGTAAAAGGGGCTGATATTACAGTTTTGAGAGATAACGGAACAGCAGATTTTATTGTGCGTGATACGTTAGGGCATGAAACTTTGTTGCAGGCAAAAACAGGTTATAAAACCAGTCAGCCTGATTGGAGCAAACATAATAGTGCAATAGAAACGATCGTTGTAGATAAAGGCAACACGGAGCTTGCCAGAAAAGCAAGAGATGCCGGATTCAGGGTGGAAGAGTCGGCGGTATTTAAGAAACATGCGGATGTGGTTGCCAGGGCACAGCAGTGGGAATCAAAGATAACCGGAAAACCGGACGCTCCTGTTACTGCGACTGCTACGGGAGCCCATGCTGCAGGATTGGCAAGTGCAAAACTCGCGGCGAGAGTCGGTGTACCCGTGAAACTGGGAGAAAATATTTATGATGTAACCTCCGGAAAGAAAACGTTTGAAGATGCGGCGGCAGATATTATAGTAGAAGGAGCTACGACGATTGGGGGTGCGTATGCTACAACAGTGGTTCTTACGGTAGCAGAAACGGCGGCAGGAGCAGCAGCTACCACTTTTGCAGGAACAACAGCAGGGGCAGCCGTTACCGGAGCTGTTTCAACGGTTGCGGCTGCAGCAGGCAGTACCGCAGTTGGAGGAGTAGTGGCAGCGGGTGCGGCGACAGTTGCAACAACAGTCGCATCGGCGGCGACAGCAGTTGCCGCCGCACCGCTGGCACCGCTTCTTTTGGGTGGCGCAGCCATTGGATTTATTGGAAAATGGATCAGCGATAATTGGTGATGGTAATATAGCATATGATGTTGGGGTCAAAACCCCACTTCTATGTTTAACAACTGTATTTAAAAATCGTATGTTTGTAATATTTTAGTACTTCTTCGACCTCATTTATGCTAATATATAACTATATCGGAAAGGAGCAATACCCATGTCATTCATAACCAACCCTGTACAACAGATGATACTTGATGATTCCACTTCCACTTTTCATCTTACTAGCAGAGAACGTAAAGCGCTTGAAAAATCATGGGCGAAGCCTTTTGCTGAAGATTGAAGAGGAACTGTTTCACCCTCTTTATTGTGGGGATAATGGTACGCCAAACGATTACAACCAGGTCTTCTACTATACGAAAAGTTTAGGATATGCTGAAAAATGCCTGACACTTCTTCAGGATGCTGACACACTTTTCACACTTTATGGGGATGGTTACATCGGCTGGGAGGAATACACTTTCTTTAAACGCTGCATGTCAGAGCAGCCTATTGTAAATGATGGGACACGCAGGCTTGCCAACCGCGAGGCGGAATTTGCTAATGAAATTTTACTGATCAGTCGATATAGTAATTGTGATATTGTATCTAATTAATTCACTTGGACAAGTTTGGCTTTGTGGATTGTTATGATAAAAAATGAAAGGAGAAAAGATATGGAAACCACTAATTCAAATGTTGTTTCTGAATCATCCTGGCAGGATGTAAATCGAGCCGAGTGCGATGAAGCCAGCTTATTTGATATGTGTTCATGGGCCGAGGCTAACTAATTGCGCAGTTTAACAATAGTATGATGGGTTGCTGATACGACTTTATTAGCAATCCATCATATTAAAGAAAAGAGGAATGAAAGTGCAGATATATATATTGCTTACGGAGGACTGTAATCTTAATTGTTCTATGTGTATCAGGGGAAATCAACAAGGTATAAGTTTGGAGCTTAGCGAGCTTGTGAAAATATTAGAAAAGAATGATTTTTCTGAGCATGATATTGTGATAACAGGAGGAGAACCATCTCTCCACAAAGAATTTGTTGATATTGTTAAATTGCTGTGTGAGAAATCTAAAACTGTAATGGTTACAAGCAATGGTACATATAACAATTATTTGAGGAAATTAAGCACATATGATAATTTGTTTTTTCAGATATCATTAGATGGAGATAGAGAGAAACATAATCAGATAAGAGGAAATTGTGCTTTTGAAAGGACATGGAAAACGCTGATAACAATGGAGGAGTTAAGTATAAAATATTCCGTAGCGTCTGTGGTCAGCAATAAGAATAGAGTAGAAATATTTGATTTGATTCCCAAATTAGCCGGTTTATCTCACATGAGATATTGGCGAATTTCATATGAGATGCCTTTCGGAAGAGCTGGTTTTGATAATATGATGACTGCGGATGAATGGAACACTTTTGTTAATAAGGTGCTTGGGAAAGTAAATTTCAGGCTTAAAATACAGAAAATATTTCCATTTGATTTATATGAGAAAAGAAAAAGTGACCTGGAACGAATAACCCCAGTAAGTTTTAGAAGTTTAAATTGTGGTAGTGGAAAAAATAAGATATATGTGTATCCTGATTTCAAGGTATATCCGTGTACCTGTTTAACTGATTTTTGTGTAGGTGACTTGAGCAAACAGTCACTTGATGAAATATTGAATGGAGAAAAAAATAAAGTTTTTTCGGAATACAAGTTATCAGAGAAGGCGGAATGTCAGATGTGTGAATACAAAAAGTTTTGCAATGGCGGCTGTATTGGGATGTCTTACCACTATTGGGGAAGGTTAGGAATGGGCGATAAAAGATGCCCTAAACTATGAAAACTTATGAAGAGAATATTTTATTTTAATATAACATATGGATGTAACAGTAATTGTGTTTTTTGCTATTCACATAATACTCGACATAATTCAGAATCATATAATGAGATATTGGTTGAACAAATTTTTCAATATTTGGAATGTCAAGGTATTACTTCGCGAGATCGGGTGATTATTAATGGCGGAGAACCATTACTGCATACAAAGATAGAGGAAATGCTTATAGGATTGATACAGTATAAATGTGAAGTGCTTATTTATACGAATGGAAGATTGATAAACAATTATGATTTCACAGTGCTTAGTAAGAATTTTCGATTTATTGTTCCGATTCATGGATACGAAACAATTCATGACAGTGTTACTGGAGTTCATGGAAGTTATCAGGAAACAATAGAGGGATTAAAATATTTGGTGGAAGGTACAGAATGTTTGGTGGATATAAAATTAATTTTAAATGACAGAATTATATCGAAGGATCCTATTGGCGAAAAAATCTTACAGGAATTTGAAGATACGATAGTTTTTAATAATGCAATTCATCTAACCAAAATGGCAGATACGATTATTTCGGTAAGAAACAATTGTCAACCAATAATTAACGAAAAAGCATCAATTTTTATGCAAATATTTTTTGACTATTTTAAGAATAAGAATGTAAAAATAAAAATATTTGACACTTGCATAAGAAGTATAGGCTGGCTGGAAAACAAAGAAATAAGAAAATATAAAGACAGTATAGAAGTTTATTTTAAGGATAAAAATCAGTATAGGGTAATAGATCTTTCGAAAAACCTATTTGGATGTAGGAAGAATTGTCCTTTAATTGATAAGTGTATATCAGCCGTTAATGAATATAAAGTATTAGAATATTTTGAAGGTAAGATATATGAAAATTTGGAGTAGAAAATGATACATGAGATAGCATTAACAATAAAACCTACGATGAAATGTAATATGAGATGCAAACATTGTTTTAACGGTAATGATTTGAATAAGTCCGATATAATAAAATTACAAGATGTCTACCATTTTATAGAGTCTGCATGTAAAGAATATGAAGACATAAAAGTAACATTTCACGGTGGCGAACCAACGTTAGCGGGAAATGATTTTTATAAGAAAGTTTTTAAATTTCAGGAACAGATGACAGATAAGTATGATGTGAAATTCTCGAATAATTTTACGACAAATGCACTATTGTTGGATGACGAGCTTATTGATTTATTAATTAAAAATAATACATTAATTAATATCTCTTTTGATGGACCGTATAATAGTGTTTTAAGGCAACACAGTAATTTGGTATATGAGAAAATATGTAAGGTGAAAGGGAAAGGTGGAAAAGTACGTGCATTTTGTACTATTTCAAAGGGTTCGTATACGCATCTATTAGATATATATAACTGGTTCAATGACAGACAAATCGATTTTAAAATACTGCCGATTGAACCAAGAGGATATGCAGCAATAGACCGCGAATTGTTAATGGATACAAAACAATTTATAAAAGTACTTTCAAAGGCATATAGATATTGGATTACAGATAAAGAATGCCAGATTAGATTTTACACCTTTGAAGAATTTGCAGCACTCAGAAGGGAGACACAATTTAAGCCGTTTTGGTTCAAAAGAGAAATTGCTTTGAATCCAGATGGAAAAATATATCCTTTCGGAAGACCAAATGATATTCAGTTTTGTTTGGGGAAGCCATCAGATACTTTCAGTTTGAACAAGTGTTTTGAATCGGCAGAATATAAAAGGATGTTAGATATTCTTTCGAGGTTACGTGAAAAGTATTGTATGGATTGCCAATCTTCTCAAGTATGTAATGGAGTATGTATTTGTATGTCATATATGTATGTTCAACAGGATGACTTATTGCAATATAGCTGTAATCAGTCTAAGAGTATTTTTAGCATGGTTTTAGGCATTAATGATGAGATTATGGGAGATTTTAAGATGGGGAATACTGAGAAGTATAACAATATTATAAAAAGAAAATTTACAGAAAAATAGATAATATGGAGGAAAATACAAGATGACTCCTGTATTTCGTTCGCGAGGAATAAGAATAATAAAGGATAAAGAAGATTGTTTTACGGAGCAAATGAAAATGTATTATGAACCGGAAAATGAATTGAAAGAGAACAGTAAAATTCAAAGATGGTTAAGAACTGGTATTTTATCATTGTTTGAATATTCAATTGTTGAGGAGAATGTTATTGATACATACAACTTTCATGTGAATTTGATGGATGAGGTTTATCGTGAGATATATGACGGAATGCTGACAGAAAGGGAAAAGAAATTACTGGATATGATACCAGTATTGTTTGATCAATCATTTCGGAATTATACTGTAGGATATAAGATGGTAGGACAAGAGATTGCTGGTCAGAGTTACTATTTTTATCCTACAGTATTAGGGAAGACCCGATATACAATAAGAGGAATTGTCGATGCCGAGAGAATACACCAAGAAATACAACGATTTTCAGCATATGTTTCAAAAGGACATATGGGGTGTGAAAATGAGATTAAAACCTTTGGAAGACTTATGTATAAGTTGAAAGGCATTAGTATACACATTGCAGAAAACAATGTAGGATATAAATTATATGGAAGGATTAGCTATGAAGTGCTAAAAAAATATTTGATGGAAATAATGGGATATAAGTTAGAAAGAAACAAACATTATGGGGATGTGGTACTGGTGGCCCAAAGGATACAACGAGAAAGAGTAACAGGATATAATATATATTATTTGACATAATGTGATGATTTAATGATATGCAGTTATGGGATGCTAAAATTTAAATTGCTGATTTAGAAAGATGGGAAAAGGATGGAATGATGATTTATGATTACATAATAATTGGTGGAGGCATTGCCGGTAGTGTATGTGCTTACGAATTAGGTAAAAGAGGACAGCAATGTATTATTCTTGAAAAGAATAGCCAGCAATCAGAAAAGGTATGTGGTGGGGGTGTATCTTATAAAGCCTTGAAAAAACTCCAAGAGATAGGTATATCAGTAGAGCCTCTTTTGGAGGTTGATTCAAAATTAATCAAGGGACATGTTATTTATAAGAATAAAACATATATAGAAAACATATATAATGGTGGGAAGCGTTCTTTGGGAATACAAAGGAATTTGTTTGATAAGTATTTGCTTGACAAGGCAGAACAGAAAAATGTTCATATAAAGTATGGTGAAAAGGTTACTTGTGTTTGTAAAAGGGATAATATTTATAATATAAATGGTTTTTTTGCAAAAGAAGTAGTATGGGCAAGTGGAGCCAGGAGTGTTCAAGATAAATTGTTGAGAGAACAAAGTATAGGAATTTCAGGACAAATTTGTGCTAAATCTAATTTGGCAGATGATATTTTTCATTATTGGTATTTTGATGAACATAATGTGGAAAAATACTTTTGGGCTTTCCCGATAGGAGATAACTTATGGAATGTTGGGATATGGAGTAGGAATTATGATAAGGAATTAAAACGATCATATAACGAAAGCGTGAATGAGTATTTTTTAAGTAAAGTGATAGGGAATTGGGAATATTTGAGAAAGCCTAAAGCAGAATTTTTAGGACATTATGACCAGAGAAATGATGGATTATATATGAAAGAGGGAATAGGAGATTTTGCCGGATGCTGCAATCCTGTTAATGGAGGTGGAATACATTATGCAATAAAATCTGCAGTAAAATATGCAATCTTCCAATTGGAATTAAACAATAAATACCGGACAAGGGAGCAGGTACGCAGGATATTAAAACATTAAAAAAATTTTTTCTTTCATGAAATCTAATGAAAATACCACATGCAGAAAAAATACGGGAAGCCTTGATTTTACTGGCTTCCCGTTATGTTTGGTGTCAAACTTAAGATTCTTTTGGTATGTATCTATTTTACTGCAACTCTGATAGGCTGTCAATATACCTTCTTTAAGTATGCAATAAATAGCGAACCTGGTACAGTTTGATATCCTTGCCCTTTCATACTTTCGAACAGATGCGAATTGTGTTATCATATGGATACAGGAGCAACTGTTCAGAACGTATTGTAACTTAAGGAACTGCAGGAAAATAATCGGTACAGTACAGTTTCTAAGAATGAACAATAAGAACGGCAGGGTATAGGGAGTAGTTCAACGTCTTTGCAGGGTCGGAATTTCCGGGAGGTGGTTATAGTGAAAGAGTTTCATGTGACAGGAACATGTAATCCCAGGCTGCACTACATGGTGGATGTTAATGGGCGGATTGAGCAGATTACGAGAGACTATATTGAAAAGGGAAAATATTTTACAATTAACAGGGCAAGACAATACGGAAAGACAACAACGATGTTTCTTCTGAGAAAGCGCCTTCAGGATAAATATCTTGTGATATTTATCAGCTTTGAGGCGGCGGACGAAATGTTTGTCTCTTCTTATGCGTTTGCTGCCGGACTGCAGCGGAGTATTGGCCGCCAGCTTCGTATGCAGAATACCCCGGAGGACATTTTGAAAATATGGGAACAGCCGGTTTCAAAACAATTTGCTTTCGATGATCTGGGGGAGAGAATCTCTGGGCTGTGTCTGAAGTGCGGCAGAAAGACTGTGCTGATGATTGACGAGGTTGATAAGAATTCGGATAATCAGGTGTTTTTAGGCTTCCTCGGTCTTTTGCGGTCGAAATATCTGGCGCAGGCAGGAGGAATGGATACAACATTTCAGTCCGTTATACTGGCTAGTGTCTATGATATTAAGAATTTAAAGCTAAAACTCCGGTCAGATGAGGAATCAAAGTATAATAGTCCGTGGAACATTGCGGAAGACTTTAATATAGATTTAAGCTTCTGTCCGGAGGATATTACCGGGATGTTAATGGAATATGAAGCAGACAGAGCCATAGGAATGGATATTCCGGAAATGAGCCAGTGGATCTATGATTATACTGACGGGTATCCTTATATGGTGTCCCGGCTCTGCAAGCTAATTGACGAACGGATTGCAGGGACTGCGGATTTCCCTAAAAAGAAAGATGCCTGGACAAAGGAGGGGGGACTGGAGGCAGTCAGGTTGTTTTTGAAGGAGCCCAATACCTTATTTGATGATATGGTGAAAAAGCTTTATGAGTACCCGGAAGTAAAGGACATGTTGTGTGGCATCCTTTTCCGAGGAACTCGTTATTCTTTTGAAATTAATAATCCCAGTATTAATGTGGGGGTGATGTTTGGATTTGTAAAGGAAAGGGAAAATGCGGTTGCAATTGCGAATCGGCTTTTTGAGACGAAGATGTACAATCTTTTCCTTTCGGAGGCAGAACTGGAGGGTAAGAGGATTTATGATACTCTGACAGAACACAACCAATTTGTCATACATGGAATGCTCCAGATGCGCCTCGTGATGGAAAAGTTTTATGAGTATTTTGAAGAAATATTTAGTAATCATGAAGAAAGATTTATAGAAGCAGAAGGAAGACGTATCTTTTTAATGTACCTCAGGCCAATTATAAATGGTTCCGGGAACTATTATATTGAAGCACAGACTAGGGATCGCACGAGGACGGATGTGATTGTAGATTATAAATCACAGCGTTTTGTTATTGAAATGAAGCTGTGGAAAGGAAATGCCTATAATGAGCGGGGAGAGAGACAACTGTTTGAGTATTTGGATTTCTATGGGGAGGACACAGGGTATCTTTTGAGCTTCAATTTTAATAAGAAGAAACGGACAGGAATCAGAGAAGTATTATTTGAAGAAAAGAAAATAGTGGAAATTGTGGTGTGAAAAGATGAAGCTGAACATTATTAGGAAAAAGGCCTCCAGTCTGCGGGAGCTTTCAAGGGAGCAGGTACAGGTCCCTGAAGTTTCTACACTGGAGGAGCTTTTGGGGGAACTTGTGAAGGAAGAATTCAGGAAGCGAAAGGATGCCGTCCAGGCGGATCCTGTGCTTACGGAAAATGAGATAAAGGATCAGGAGAGGCTTGGAAGAATCCGGTTTTCTGCTTCTTATGAGGAAAATATGGGAGATATAGAAACAGCGGTTCAGGTCATGCGGCAGGATTTTGAAGACGGGCTGTTCCGGGTATACCTGAACGGGAAGGAATGCCTGGAATTAAAGGAGAAGCTGGAAGTAAAAGATGAGGATGAGGTTGTGCTGCTGCGTTTTGTCATGCTGGCAGGCCGGATGTGGTAATGATACTGAGCGCCTGATAAATCTGCCGCGCAGTATAACTGGGTACATTTGTATCGCATGATCAGAGAAGGAGAAAAAAGAAGAATGGATCAAAAAGAGCTTATTTCCCGGCTAAGGGAGTACAACAGGGCGCGGAAGTCCCTGGTATGTTCGGATTTGGAAAAGCAGTGTATGAAATATGTAGATGAGCACGATTATCTCTACACTTATATCAACTATGAAGCGGAGCTTCCGGTGCAGGCAGAGGAATTTATAAGAAAGAACCGTCGTTTTAAAGGGCTTTTGGGAGAAGATCATGAGAGGCTCTGTCTGTATCTCGGGCATATTCAGGAATATAGCTGCAATGACGGGGTGGTCCGCATGGATGTCAGAAGCAAAAGATTTTCACGTTACCGAAATAAAGTTCTTCAGGCAGTCTGGGCTTTTTATCTGTTTTATGGCGCCGGGCTGTCTTTAAAGGAGCTGATTTACGGGGAATACCGGGATCTGCTTTACAGTGTGGATTTCTCCCAGGTGATCGCGGCAGAGCTTTTAGCGGAAAACCCGGAGGCGGTCCGGTACTGCATGGAGGCGCTTACCAGTGAGAATAATACGGCGGTTCTGACAAGAGGCGTGATCATCGGGGTGGAGCAGAGCCACAACCGGGAGCTTCAGGAGACGCTGCTTCGGGTTTTCCTGGCGGCAAGGCTGCAGGAGGGCTTCCGGCAGAGCGTGGTGGAGACAGCAGATGAGAATGGACTTCCCTTTTTCCGCGACTTACTGGATGTCATCCAAAGGGATAACCTGCTGCGCTTTTCCTCTGTGCAGAGGGCGGTGCTTACATGGATTGGCATCGGCTGGCAGGAGGTAAAGGAAAAGGATGTGCGCTATATCTTCGACCTAATTGTACGGGGCTTTAAAGGGGAAGACATCCTTCCGGAGAATCCGCTGGAGGTGTACATCAGACTTTACTGCATAGGCGCACTTGATGTGGAAGCGGCGGTAAAAGAGGCCTGCGGCCTGCTTGGAAGCAGCCATCGGTATATTGTGGCCAGCGCCCTGGTTTACCTGGGGCTTACCAAAAGCTTTCATGTGGCAGAGCATCTTGATTTTCCGGAAAAGTTCGGGGAAGATGAGTGGATCATGGCGCTCTTTTTTGCAGAATGTATCCGGACCGGGGACTATGTGAAGAGAGTGCGTCTGTCAGGGGAAGAGACGGAGAAGCTTTATCTGCAGACAGAGAAGTTCCTTAAGACTCTTGGAAGCAGGAAGACATTTTCCTCGAAAGGCTTTGAGTGGTTTCAGGTGACGCTTACGAAGGAGAGCCTTTGCCTTTTTATGATTCAGCTTCTGGAAAAGCATGCGACTCCCCGGATGGCAGAGCTGTTTCTTCCTTACGCGGCGTCCACGCTTCGCTGGACGAACCTGGATTTCTTTATGGGAAAATGTTTCCCCATGGTGCCGGAGACTGCGAGAAAGCGGTTTATGGAAAAAGAGATCATTTCCTCCAATGAGGATCTTGGGAAATGGATTGTAAAGGAATATGGGAAGTTGTCACTGACAGAGAAGGAACTGCTCGGGCTGGAGGGGCGGCTTACAACGAAGAAGGCCAGGGCGCGGGCATATATTGTGGAGGTGCTTGCCGCACAGAAAAAGAAGTGGGTGCAGGCCAGCTATGACAGGCTGAAGGATTCGAAGTCAAAGACAATCCGCGAGTCTGCGCTGGAGCTTCGGAAAAAAGCAGGGCTTGTGGCGGAAAGTGAAGCGGTATATGCTGAGGCTGTTGTTTCGCCTGTGGAAATCAAGGGGAGGGAGGAGGGCTTTGGCCTCTATGAGCCAGGGCATAGATACGAACTGGAATCCCCGGAATTTGTAAAGGTGTCTGAAAAGGGACTTCTGAAAAAAGAAAAGCGGGTGGATCTTAAGCAGGTGTTCCCCTGGAATAAGAAGCAGGTAACAGAATACATCCGCCGGTGGGGAGAGCGGATTCAGGAGCATGAGGACGATGAGTATTACACAGGGCATGAGTACCGGCAGGTAAAAGACAGGGGGTTCTATCCTCTCAATTACAAGGAAACAGGGCTTGGCGCGTTACCGCTTGGAGATGTGTGGAAAAACTATTTTCAGGAGGACGGACTGGAAAAAGAGGTTGTTTTTGAGATCCGTTTCTTGTTAGAGACTACCTGTGATTCTATTTTCCTGGAAAAAGTTCTGGATGTAAAGTCAGAGCTTTTTACCCTGGACAGAAGAGAACTCAGGGACATTCCTTATACCGGGCATTTTGAGACAATCTTTTCCCGGTATTTTCAGGAGGTTTCGGCAGAGGCTGACTTTTCGGAAACTGCGGCCCTGCTTCTGCAGCTGGTTGCCCGTTATGGTAAATTTCTTAAGTATAAGAAGAAGGACTACAGTGATAAGGAAGAGGAGCACGCGCTTACGGACAACAGGAGCATTTATTTTCTGAAAGGGGAGCTTCATCTGGAGCAGGGAGATGACGACAGCTTCAGACGGTATTTTCCAGTGGTATTCGAATTATTTAACAGATATGCCCTGGGGAATCCGCGGACAGTTCAGGGGAAGCCCCTGGTTGAGCCTCTTCTGCTTGCGCGGGCAGTGTGCCTGGGGATGCTGCCAAAGGAGGCGCTCTACGAGGGAATACTGGATACCCACACAGAGAGAAAACAGAATTATTACTACGGAAGTGAGAGGGGGCAGCTTTTTGAAGCATTCCGGGATGCTTACTTTGAGGGGAAGGGAATATGGGGCATGAATCCTCATATGTCCCTTGACAGCTACCGGCATATCCGGTGTGATTTTAAACAGGAGGTATTCGGGTGTCTCCGGGATGCGCTGGATCAGATTACAGACTCTCTGCTCAGTATGGAAGTCCAGCGGCTGAATGAAAAGACAGCAGTGACGGATTATGTGGAGTCCCTTACAGTTATCCGCGGCGTGCAATATCTGCTCCTGGCTCTTAAGGTGCTGGAAGGTGAGGACATTAAGCGAAACGGCAGCAGATGGGAAAGGAATACAGTGTTTGCCGATGTCATCCGGCACTGCTATCCCATGCTTCGGGTGAATCAGGCCGGAAGCGGCGGTGCAAAGATGCAGTCAGAAGCAGGCAGGCCGGAGACCGGTGAGGCAGCGGCGCAGTCAGAAGCAGGCAGGCCGGAGACCGGTGAGGCGGCGGTGAAGTCAGAGACAGGCAGGCCGGAGATGGATGAGGCGGCGGTTCTGTCAGCAGCACATATACCGGAGGAGCGGCTGGTGGAGACAGCCATGATGGCCTCCCAGTGGATTGACATTATAGCGGAGGTACTTGGATGGGACGGATTCAAGGAGGCGTGCTATTATTTTACTGCTCATATGAAGCAGTATGATTTAAAACAGAAAAAGGCGGAAATTGCCAGGTATACAGAGCTAGAGCCAGAGGATCTGTATGACGGAGCATTTGACATGGACTGGTGCAAGAATGTGTATGCATCACTTGGTGAGAAGCGTTTTGCTCTCCTTTACAAGGCATCAAAGTTCCTGTGCGACAATTCCTTCCACACGCGTGCAAGAAAATATGCGGATGCCTGCCTTGGCAAAAAGGGAAAGGAAGTATGGAAGAAGGAAGCTGTGGAAAAGCGCAACAAAGATGCGCTGAACGCTTACTGCATCTGTCCAATTGAGGATGACGCGGATCTGCTTGAACGGTATCTGTATGTGCAGCAGTTTCTGAAGGAGTCGAAGCAGTTCGGCGCCCAGCGCCAGGCCAGTGAGAAGCGTGCGGCAGAGATGGCGCTGATGAACCTGGCGAAAAATTCCCGGTTTGAGACAGTGACCAGGCTGTCCTGGATGATGGAAAGCGAAGAGGTGCAGCAGAATCAGGATGTGCTTACGCCCAGGGCTCTTTCAGACGGGACTTCTGGGGCAAAGGATTGTGTGGAGGCATGGATTGAGATTGACAGCCAGGGAAGAAATGAGATTCATATCCGTAAGAACGGAAAGAATCAGAAATCTGTTCCGGCGGCATATAAAAAGCATGAGTGGATTGTGCATTTAAAGGAAATCCACGCCCGGTGGCAGGAGCAGTATAAGCGTTCCAGGAGGATGCTGGAGCAGGCTATGGAGGAGCGGACAGAATTTCTGAGGGAAGAACTTGGGATGATGATGACCAATCCCATCGTGTCGCCTATGCTGGAAAAGCTGGTGCTGATAAGCGGTGAGAGGGCGGGGTTTGTCACTGATGAGGGCTTTCTGGCATGGCTTAAGGAGGAAGCGGGAGAATCAGTGAGGATTGCCCATCCCTATGATCTCTATGAGATGGGACTTTGGAGCAGCTATCAGAAGAAGGTGTTTGATTCTGGCATGGTGCAGCCCTTTAAGCAGGTGTTCCGGGAGCTGTATCTGAAGCTTCCGGATGAGTCTGACCTGCCGGAGACAAGGCGGTATTCGGGTTATCAGATACAGACGAAGAAGGCAGCGGCAGCCTTAAAAAGCAGGAAATGGAATGTGAGCTATGAGAATGGTCTTGAGCGGGTTTATTATAAGGACAATCTGGTAGTAAATCTGTATGCCCAGGCAGACTGGTTCTCCCCGAGAGATATTGAAGCCCCGGCGATCGAATATATCGCCTTTTATTCCAGGAAGGACGGGGGCCAGGTACGGATCCGGGATATTGACCCGGTAACATTTTCAGAAACCATGAGGGATGTGGATATGGCGGTGAGTACCGCGTATGTAGGAGGCGTGGATCCGGTTACTTCCTTCTCTACCATGGAGCTTCGCCGGACAATTGCGGAGTATACCTGCAGCCTAATGAAGCTTCCTAATGTGACTGTGAAGGAGCATTTTGCAGATATTGAAGGCGGGCTGAATCATTACAGTGTGCATCTTGGAAGCGGCGTGGTGCACCAGTCCGGCGGCGGCTCGATTCATATTGTCCCGGTGCACAGCGGAAAACGCGGCAAGGTATATCTGCCATTTCTTGATGAGGATCCGAAGACGGCAGAAATCCTTTCCAAGATTGTGATGCTCGCAGAGGACGGGAAGATCAAGGATCCGGAGATCCTCCGTCAAATAGTAAGACCGTAAGAAAGTGATACAGGAGGCAGCAGATGAAATATGATTGCTTAATTATAGATGATGAGAAGATGCTTGCCGACAGTACTGCAGAGTACTTTAACTTGTTTGGCGTGAAAGCTGCCGCTGTATACAGTGCTTCGCAGTGCAGGGATTTTCTAAAGGAGAATCAGGCAGGGCTTCTGCTTCTTGACATTAATCTGGGCGATGGAAGCGGATTTGAATTATGTAAGGAACTGCGGGAAAAAACGGAGATTCCCATCCTGTTTATTTCTGCCAGGACGAGTGATGACGATAAGATCATCGCCCTTAATATCGGAGGGGATGACTACATTCAGAAGCCATGCTCCCTGGGAGTTCTCCTTGCGAAGGTGAAAGTGGTGCTGAAGCGCTTTGGGCCGAGACCGGATGCGGACAGATACTCTGACGGCCGTCTGACAGTGGATTTTATGGCAAAGCAGGTATTTGTGGAGGGGAAACCCGTGAAGCTTACGGCCCTGGAGTTCAGACTGCTGTCCTGCCTGATAAAAAATGAAAATAAGGTTCTGTCAAAGCAGGAGCTTTTTGAGGAGGTATGGGAAGACCGGTTTACAGGAGACGGTACGCTGAATGTGCACATCCGGAAAATACGGGAGGCAATTGAGAGGGATCCGGGAAAGCCGGAATACATCCGTACCGTGTGGGGCGATGGCTACAGGTTCTGCGGGGAAATGCAATGAAGAGTAAAACATTTTTAACAGGCCTTCTCCTCATCTTTGCGGCAGAGCTTGCGGCGCTTTTCATTTTCGCGGCAGGGGATGTGGAAGATCTGCAGAATGCCGTTCAGGTAAATGAGGCTGTCCAGTCTGTCCAGGAGGACTGGGACGCGATAGAGGAACATGAAAATCAGACAGATCTGGATTATACTGTGCTTGGCATGGACGGGACTGTTATATATAAAACGGAGGAGTCTGTAAGTGAGACAGTGAATGAAGCAGTCGTTCACAGAGATACGGTGCTGGAGCTTAAAAAGGACGGGGCAGCCGTGGGAAAAATCATTATTTATAATGACAGCGCAGAGAGCCTGAAACACCGGCAGAAGATACTGGTAATGTTTCTGGCAGCCGGGGCGTTATTCCAGTGCGCCCTCTGCGCGGGATATTTTCTTTATCTGAATCATGTAGTGATTCAGCCCTTCCATAAGCTTCATGGTTTTGCGGAGCGTATCGCAGGTGGTAATCTTGATATTCCGCTTGAAATGGACAGGAAGAATCTTTTCGGCGCGTTTACAGAGAGCTTTGACATCATGCGTTCAGAGCTTCGCAAGGCAAGAAAGGCAGAGGCCGCGGCAAATGCTAGCAAAAAAGAACTGGTGGCGAAGCTGTCCCATGACATTAAGACCCCGGTGGCGAGTATCAAAGCCGCTTCGGAGGTGGGGGCTGCCCTCGCAGACAATGAAAGACTCCGGGAGAACTATACACAGATCATTTGCAAGGCAGACCAGATCAATACGCTGATCTCCAACCTGTTCACTGCTGCGTTAGAGGAACTTGAACAACTTCCGGTAACGCCGGAGGACATGGAAAGCAGGGAGATCAGGCACATTCTGGAGAATGCCGATTATCTTGGGCGGGCGGATATTCCGGACATTCCGGACTGCATCCTGTACGCGGACCAGCTCCGGCTCCAGCAGGTGTTTGATAATATTTTTGCAAATTCATATAAGTATGCAGGCACGCCGATTGTGGTTTCTGCTTTTGTTTCGGATGGCTGTATGACAGTTCGTGTGGAGGACTCAGGAGGCGGCGTCAGTAGGGAGGAACTTCCGCTTATTAAGGAAAAATTCAGGCGCGGAAGTAATGCGAAAAAGATAGAGGGCGCCGGACTCGGGCTATATATTTCCGATTATTTTATGGAAGAGATGCACGGGAGCCTGGTGATCGAAAACGGGGAGAAGGGGCTTCGAGTAAGTGTCGGGATTTTGCTTTCGCCAGGAGAGATTTTCTTAGGAACTGTATGCAAATAACTTATACAGTTCCTAAGAGTTTATTAATGTTGATCGTGAGGTCTTTGTATATGCAGGCCGAGATGTCCTCATCAAAGGTGTACTGACCTGTTTTTTCACCATGCTCAAAATCAAAAACATTTATAATATGTGTTATCGGGTTTACAATCCAGTATTCCCGAACACCGGCAGTACGGTATTTAAAGAGCTTTATTCCGTAGTCCATCCGCTGGGAAGAAGGAGAGACGATTTCAATTATCCAGTCCGGCGCACCGTTGCAGCCATATTCATCAAGCTTATTCTGATCACAAATTACGGCAAGATCCGGTTCCACGTAGTTTCTGTCATCCGAATTTAAAAATACGGCAAAGGGGGCAGGATAAACTTTACAGATGCCATTATGAGTGTCGATATGCTGACCGATTATTTTTGTAAATTGACTGACAAGCTCCTGGTGTATTCGTCTTGGCGGTGCCATCATATAGATCTGCCCGTCGATCAGTTCTGCCCTTTGTCCTTCTGGGAGAGCATAAATATCGTCAATTGTACAGGCTTTTTGCCGTGCGATTGCCATGGGGAGTCCTCCTTTTTTAAAGAAGTATTGGATTTTGTAATAACGTTAGCACAAAAGCTAATTACGGTCAAGAAGTTTATTTCTTGACAATTTTTTAGTTTTTGATTTAAGGATTGCTTAAGGATTGCATAAAGACTTTTAAGGAATCAGGCCTTAAAATGGACGTGTAGAAAGAGAGGAGGTTCTGCATGAAAAAAATATTATTAAAAACAAGCAGCCTGAGTAAATCTTTCTCCACTGGCGGGGCTCTTCAGCACGTTCTGAAAAACATTGATCTGGAGCTTGCTGAAGGGGACTTCACTGTAATCATGGGTGCCAGCGGGGCAGGAAAATCCACACTTTTATATGCACTTTCGGGAATGGACACCCCGTCTCTTGGGACGATTACCTTCGGTGATAAGCTGATCTCCGACTTAAACCAGGATGAGCTCGCCATTTTCCGGCGGCGGCACTGCGGATTTGTCTTTCAGCAGATTTATCTGATTGACGGAATGTCTGTAATGGACAATATTTTAGCGGCAGGCCTGCTCGTGAGCAAGGATAAAAGGGCGCTCGTTAAAAGAGCAAAGGAGCTGTTCGCAGCAGTTGGCATTTCCGGGGAAACACAGAAAAAGTTTCCGGCTCAGATATCCGGCGGCGAGGCGCAGAGAGCAGGAATTGTCCGGGCGCTGATTAACCAGCCGGAGATTCTGTTTGCGGATGAGCCCACAGGGGCGCTTAATTCCAGGACGGGACTGGATGTTCTTGATACGCTTACTGCCTTTAATGAGCAGGGGCAGAGCGTGGTGATGGTAACGCATGACATGCGTTCCGCGAGACGGGGGAACCGTGTGCTGTATTTAAAAGACGGGGTGATTCTAGGGGAATGCAATCTGGGAAAATATGTACATGGTGACCGTGAAAGGCATGAGAAGCTTTCCGTCTTCCTGTCAGAAATGGGGTGGTAATATGGAAAAAAGCTTTCTTCTTGCACGCTCCAATCTGCGCAGGTCCAAAGGGCAGACAGCGGCAATTGTGGTACTGGTTTTCCTTGCTTCGGCGATGCTGAACCTGTGGCTTATGCTGTCCACGGACTACAGGCAGAATTTTGATCGCTGCCATGACAGGCTTCATGCGGAGCATGTGGCATTTGCAGTTGACAGGAATGATAAGAAGATGCAGGAATTTTTTGAGGGAACCCTTCGAAATGACAGTCGGACAGAGGCATTTTCCACAGATACTTCCATGCATATGGCAGGAGTGTTCAGTTACAATGGCGGTGAGATTAATTCAGAGTTTGTTTTCATGGAAAAGGAAGCGGCTCTCTCACGTACAGTGGGAAGGACAGAGATTGTGGAGGAGGACAGCAGGCTTACAAGCGGAATCTACATGCCTATCCTGTATAAATCAGAGGAAAATGCCATTGGAAAGAGTATAGAACTTTCTGTGGGAAACAGGAAAATCAGCTACACGATATGCGGATTTTTCAATAATGTGATGACCGGCTCCCATAATTGCGGGATGTGCGGGATTCTCTTGACAGAGGATAAATACAGGGAATTAAAAGAAGCAGGCTGCGCGCCGGAAGCATGGTTCTGCTCTGTCCGGCTGAAGGATAAAAGCGAAAGCCAGGATTATGAGGCAATGCTGAAAAACGAAGTATCCGCTCATTTTCCGGCTGTGCGGATGGTAAGTACATCCTATGCCCTTGTGGCCCAGTCCCGGTATATCTCACAGATGATCTGCGCGGGAATTTTAAGCGCGATGGCGTTTCTGGTGCTTCTGATTGCCCTTGTTGTGATGGCATCCAACATTGTGAATGATATTCAGGAAAATATGAAGAATCTGGGCGCACTGAAGGCAATGGGCTATACGAGCCTGCAGCTTGTATTTTCCCTTCTTCTGCAGTTTCTGGGGTTGTCCTTAATCATTGCGGCAGCAGGCGCCGGGTTTTCCTACACCCTGTTTCCGACACTCAACAGCATGATGATCTCCCAGACCGGCATCCCTTATAAGGTGCATTTCCTGCCAATTCCGTTTCTTCTGACACTGTTGACTTTAGGAGGAGCCGTCTTCCTCGCAGTGTGGTTTTCGTCAGGCAGAATCCGGAAAATCGAGCCCATCACTGCTTTGAGGCAGGGGGTTCTGACCCACAGCTTCAAACGAAACCATGTTCCACTGGAGGAGACCAGGTTTCCGCTTCATTTTGCCCTTGCCATGAAAACTACACTTTCGGGCCTCAAGCATAACCTGACGATCTGCATTACCATGCTCACCCTTTCACTGGTTGCCGTATTTTCAGGGCTGATGATTGAGAATATGATTGCGGACATGAATCCGTTTCTGAATCTGATTGTGGGAGAAACGGCAGACAGCTGCATCAATGTCAATCAGGAAGCAGAGGAAGAATTTCTGCAGAGGATGCACTCGGATGAGCGCGTGGAAAAGGTGTATCTCTACCATACCGTGGAAGTCCGCCATGTGGGCGGCGTCGGGCTCATGGCCACAATCTGCGATGATTTTGGGAAGGTCAATAACCGGAATGTGGTATTTGAGGGGCGTTTCCCCAAATATGACAATGAGATTGCCATTGCCGCAAAATACGCCCGTGAAAAGGGCTTAGAGCCTGGAAACGAGATCATACTGACGGCAGAAGGAAAGCAGGCAGAGTATATCATCACAGGATTTACACAAGTGACAAATAATCTCGGCAAGGACTGTCTTCTTACAAGGCAAGGCTACGAGCGGCTGGGCAGATTAACGAATGCGGGCTATTATCTGAATCTTTCAGAAGACAGTGATATCGACCGTTTTCATGCAGAAGTAAAGCAGCTGTTTGGGGCAGACGTTAATATAACAATCAATATTAATGAAATACTGGAGGGCTCAATGGCGGTTTATGTATCACTCATGAAGGCAATTGTGATCCTGGTACTTATGCTGAGTATGGTGGTGATTGTATTTGTACTATATCTGCTTGTGCGCACGATGTTGGGCAATAAAAAGAGAGATTATGGAATCCTAAAAGCCCTTGGCTTTACAACAAGACAGCTGATCCTCCAGACGGCACTGTCCTTTATGCCAGCGGTCGTCATTTCCACTATAATAGGAATCAGTATCTGCAGCTTTATAATCAATCCGCTGACAGCCGTATTTATGAGCGGCATCGGGATTGTGAAGTGCACCTTCACCGTGCCGGCTGGTTTTAATATCCTTGCGGGCCTGGGGATGATACTCTTTGCCTTTGGGGCTTCCTGCCTGCTGTCCCTTAAGATCAGGAAAACGCAGCCTGTAGGGCTTCTGATGTAATCAATTGGGGACAGGTCATTTTGAATCTGGGACGGGGCATTTTTAAAAATGCCCCGTCCCCAATTAAATCCTGTCACTATACGGCAGAGATTTTATATAATTTTCCATATATATAAAATCTGGCATGCCATCCGTCTGGCTTGGAAGCTTTATGTTAGTTTCCTTCATTTTTTCTAAGGTCCACTTTCTTCCATACCCAAAACGATATCGGTTCGCCTTAATTACGGTAATTAGAAACATTGCAATATACTTGTTCATTTTCCAGAAATCTTTTGCATATAGGATATTTACATCATCAGATGCCCAAAAAGCTTCTGACTGATAAAAGGCTTCTCCAACGCTCCCATTATAATTTACAGTGATACAATTAGGTCTTTGGAAATGGTCTGTTTCAATTTTTTCCCGCACTCCGTTATTTTCACTGATTGCTCCCAGATAATTCACATCGCCCGAAACCATATCTGCTTTAACCAGACGTTTTCCTTTCGCAAAATCAAACAGACTTCCCATGGAATAACTGCGCCAATTGTTAACTGCCAGTTCTGCCGCACCAGTGCTGACCGATGTCTGTATAGGTCTGCTTTGGAGTCCGTCTATATAATTTTTCATAAAATGATAGTCAGGCTTCCCATTTTCCAAAGCTGGTAATTTAATAACAAGGTTTTTATATTTTTCTATGGAAATTGTTCTTCCATAAGAATATTTTATCGTCTCTAAATCCAGAACTGTACTGATAAAAAGGTAAACTGGAATTTCCTGCTTTTCCTTTAAAGTCAGGCTAAAAGCATTATCTGCTATAA
The DNA here is from genome assembly GCA_910576335.1 of Lachnospiraceae bacterium. Taxonomy (GTDB): domain Bacteria; phylum Bacillota; class Clostridia; order Lachnospirales; family Lachnospiraceae; genus CAPEBR01. The sequence goes on along the minus strand of CAJTIU010000028.1, from coordinate 6,051 downwards.
AAAAATCTGAATTTTGGACAAATGTTTTCCCTGCATTTCCTACTCTCGCAAGGGATAATGCAGGAGCTTTATGTAGTTCGAATCCCATTTCTGTTATATTTTCTGACAAATAACAGAATACACCATTATTTTCAGAAGAACCGTTTATGCAGGGAATATCCCCTACATAGACACTCTTATTTTCCAGGGAAAGTGTTTTTCCCCTTTTTACAAAAAACAATTGCTCGACAGAAAATTCTTTCCACTCGGTCATGTTAATTCTCATAAACTTTACCACTCTTTACTAAATATGATAAATAGTCATTTATTGTCTGCTGAAAATCTTCCTGGGTTAGTTTGGAGTAATCTGTCTGCATATATGCTTCACACAGCCATTCATCCTCATATCCAACGCAGTGTCTCGCGGACAGCCCATCAACGACATCTCTGTTCCGGTACAATTTCAGCCATTCCTTCCTGATGCCATCCCACCTTCCAAAGGCATCAATTCTTCCTAGTTTTTTACGTTTTACAAATCCATCGTTTTTGCAATAACCAAAAAAGGTTTCCTGTGTGCTGTCATGGGGCATATGCGCAGTCCAGACCATCACGCATACATTGGTTGCAGTTGGATAAAATATATCGTCCGGCATCGAAAACACGGCATTTAAGGTATGCTTTTTCATGATGCGTTCTCTGATCTCTTTAAATTTTGTACCAATTGCACAGCTCATTGGAACAACGACGACTCCCGTCCCGCATACTGTAAGGATATCTAATAAGTGTTCAACGAATTCCAGTTCTGCAACATCTTTCTGAGAGTACGGTGGATTAATCAGCCCTATGTTTATATTCTTGCTTTTAAGTTCACTGGTTATGACTTCATTAAAACAATCGCCTTTATAAATGTTGGATTTGCCATCCTTGCGGATGATCATATTTGCAATGGCTAATGTATACAGCCCGTCATCAAACTCGACGCCATACAATCTCTCCCTGCGGATGCTTTCCACATCATCCGGGTTGGCATTACGGAACATTTTGCTCATGGCAGTTACCAGGAACGAGCCGGATCCACAGCATATATCTGCCACTCGGCTGTTTTTGTTCACTCCGGCCAGATCACACATAAATTCTGTGAGATGCTGAGGCGTCAGAACAATTCCCAGACCGCTTCCGTCTCCGCCGGAATATTTAATAAATTCGTGATAAAACACTCCTAAGGCATCGACTGTACTGTCTGCATAGTCCATCATTGGCTTGATTTTCATTTCTAGCTGCTCAATGTACCAGGTAATGGATTTTGAATGTCCTAACGGGATTCCGGCAAACTTCGTATTATCCTGAAGGGTGCCGAAAACCTGCTTTATGTAATTGATTCGGCTGTTTTTAATATCGCTGTCTTTCAGAACATTTTCTATTGCATTCTGAATATTCTGCATTACCGACTTGTAAGATGTCAGCGCAGAATAGCTCTTTGAAAAGTCCTCATCATTTAATGCAATCAGTATCCCTGCAATAAAAATTGGCTTATGTGTCTCGGTCACCTTAATTTCTCTCAAAGCGTTATGCATATCGATGGCAGTGTTACGAATTTCATCAAGGGAATATGCTTTTTGTAATTTATTTCCTTTTATTAACTCGATATAATTTTGCGGCTCTAATATAATATCTTTTGATTTTTCCAGTACAGTATAATTGTTCTGTCCGCACATCCAGTAAAACGTATCCACCTTCATATTCTGGGTTGATGTTCCGCTTACAGCAATGGCAATTACATTGTATTCTTCCTTTAGAAACTTGGCATAATACAGAACACCGTCTACCGAGAAGATGCTTGGTTTATTTAAATCTTTACTGCAGTGTTTTTTTGCACTATTCTTGCATTCAACAACTATAATTGTATGAATATCATCGTCAAAGGTTATCACATACTCTGGTTTGGCTTTTCCTCTTCCACCCTGGGAATAATCTTCCAGTCTGCATTCTTTTGGTTTTCCGCCTGCCTGCTTAAGCAGCTTTTCGATCTTATCTACATTAGAAACATCGCCCTGGGGGAAAACATAGCCAAATGGATTCTTTCCAATGGTGCATTTCATTTCTTTCAGTGTAAGTTTCTCTGTGTACTGCTCTGTTGGCATTTTGTGCATCTCCTTTTAATTTCTGCTATTAATATTTGTTATACACACCTACATTATAGCACAAGAAAATACAGATATCTAGAGAAAATCCGAATATTTGTTCGAAATATTTATGGCTTTTAAGGAATATTATGATACAAGCGTCAAAAGTTGGGGACAGGTCATTTTGAATCTGGGACGGGGCATTTTTAAAAATGCCCCGTCCCCAACTTATATGCTTCATACGTCACGCTGCCGTCCTGGTTCCGTGTAAACATATGGATGACGGAATTTTTTATCGTCCCGTCGCCGGTTACGCACTGCATGGTGGGTCTGCCGGTTTCCAGGCCGGCTGCATAGACTGTGCCCTCTGTTTTGTCATATTGGAATGTTGTTATTCCTTCTTCGTCCATCTGAAGTGTCTGGCGGCTATCCTCTAGAAGTGATGCCCGTTCTTTTAGAAATGCGATGGGATCTTCTGATTCTTTAAGGTCAGAGAGGAATTGTTCAAGTGCCTTTTCTTCTGGCGTCAGTTTTTCGCTGTTTTCTTCGTCTTGATCCTTCTGGGACATGAGCTTTTTGATATATGCATCTGCCGCTGTCTCGTCTGCTTTTGACTGGTCAAGGGGCAGGTCAAATAGTGCACTTGTGCCGGTATATTCTTCGTTTTTCTTATAGGCGCCTGTCTTTTCGTCCATGGAAAAGGCGGAGGTTTCGTTTCCGAAGCTGTCTACTACGCCGATCTGCACGCCTCTTCCTGCGAAGATTTCGAGATTATCGCATTCCAGCAGTTCGTAGAGGACGTTGTCTTTTATGAACCAGTGGAGGCCGGCGTCCAGGGTGCCGTTATTTGCGGTCATGAAGTCCACGCCGTTTATAAGAGGGGAAACGCACTTGCTGTCTTCGCCTATATCGCCTCCGTCTTTCCGGGAGATGGCTATGGCCGCGTAGGTCTGTTTGTCATCGAGGGAGCCGGTCTGTTCTGTATCTACGAATGGGGACAGTCCTGCGCCGGATACGAGCCCGAGCAGTGTGATATCAAGGCCCCCGCTTGACTGGGTTTCATTTACGGGGATTGCCCCGCCGCTCTCAAATGCCTGCTCCAGGGCCTGGTTATCGGATACTTCCTTTGCGATCTGTGCGGGGCTTAAGTAGCGGTATGCTGCGTAGGAAGATATGCCGCCGACTGCCACGATACATGCCATCACTGCTGCAGCTGCTGTCTTTGTAAATCTGAAATGTTTCATAATGATTACCTCCTTAGAATGTCTTTCCAGTATCCGGCGATTCAGTTCGGGATCCGGCTCGTGCACCGGCGAGAGAGAGGCATATAGCATCTTGTCTAATTTCTTATTCATTGAAATAACCCTCCAATTCTGATTCCAGGCGCTTTCTTGCGGTATCCAGCCTGCTTTTTACGGTACCCTGCGGGATCTGCATTACAGCGGCGACCTCGGCGATGGACATTTCTTCCATATAATAGAGCAGAACCGGGATTCTGTATTTTTCATCCAGTCTGGAAACGGCTTTCCTGACCATCAGCCGCTGCTCCTTTTCCAGATAGTCTGACAGGGTGTCTGAACCTGCGCAGGAAGGATCGCTTAGATTATTAAGGGCATCCTCTGCTAGTTCCTTTGTGGGAGCAACCCGCTGCCGCCATGCTATTTTCCGTTTTCGGTTCTTCCAGAGCCTGAGAGAGACGGACAGAAAATAGCTGCGGGGATTCCCATCAGTATTTAACCGGGCCGTCTGCTCCGTGGCTGTCAGGAAGGTATCCTGGTACAGTTCTTCCGCCGCCATTTTATTTTTGGCCAGATGCAGACAGAAGGAATAGATTTCTTTACCGTATAGAGCAATTGCCTGCTCAAGTTCCTGAATCGTCATATATCTAATACTTCCTTGTTTTAGTCGTGTACACGTCCGGGGATTGCTATGATATTTCCCCTTCAACTGTACATTGTAATAACTTTGTAAATGGTTCGCAAAATTAGAGTATTTTTCCTATTTACTTCATTATATCTGTTCTGTGAGGAAAAAATATTTTTTGCAGCGATTATTTCTTAATATTTTTCAAAAAAGTATTGACATTATGAAATTTTATTTTATAATAGAAATATGCAAATAGCATAAGCGGACAAGGAAAAAACTGTTAAATGATTGACAGTCTGAACAAAAATACATATATATAAGGCTTAAAAGGCAAAAAGTTCGCGAAATGCTGAAAAAAAATTTTATTTAAGGAGGAAGAATTATGAAACTCAAAACAGTAGCAAAGAAAATGCTTTCTGCAGCTTTGGCGGGTGTGATGGTATTATCACTGGCAGCATGCGGCGGCGGTTCATCTGACGGCGGCAGCGGGGCAAAGGATGATGCGAAGAGTGAATCCGGAAGCGGGAGCGGCGGAGATGGCGTAACTCTGAAGTTCCAGCAGTGGTGGGGCGCAGAGCTTCCGGAAGGGTATCTGGATGAGATTGTTGCGAATTACGAGAAGGAGACTGGCGTTAAGGTTGAGCTCCTGACTGCACCGTGGGCTGACACGAAGACAGCTATTACTGCAGGCGCGACCAACGGAACCATCGCAGACATCATCAGTGTTGACGGCGCATGGCTTTCTGAGTTTGTTGACATGGGCATTCTGGCAGATGTAGAAGCAGCTGGTTTTGATTCATCACTGGCAAGTGACGTATGGGAAGTAGAAGGAAAGAAATACGTAGTTCCGGTTAACAATTTTGCATATCCAATGTATGCGAATATGGACATCCTTAAGGATTCAGAGGTTGAAGCAGTTCCTACAACATGGACTGAGTTAAAGGAAGCATGTAAGAAGATCACAGCAAAGGGACACTCCGCATTTGCACTCAACCTTGGAACTACCAATGCAAATGGTATTCAGAACGTATTTGGCGGAACAGGCTGGGCTTCAGGCATCAAACTGAAAGACGACAGCGGTGCATACAAGACAGATGGAAATGCAGAACTTAAGGAGCTGGCAGAGTTATTCAAACAGCTGTATGATGATGGTTCTTTATATCCAGGTATGAGCACTCTTGAAGAATCTGAGATGACAAGTAACTTTGCGGCAGGAAACTGTGCATTTACACTGGCATCAGCAGCTACCATGAGCCAGTTTACAGATGTGAATTTCCAGGCTGTTACAGTTCCGTCAAAGGACGGCTACACAGATAAGAAGGGGATTTGCTACGCAAGCTGGGCAGTTGGTATCTCAGAGGCGAGCGAGAACAAGGAAGAGGCAGCGAAGTTTGTGAACTACCTCCTTGGCGGTATTGACGGAAAAGACGGTTCCGTTGCAGCAGGACTTGCAGCGACTATGTCCGCATTTCCGAACAGTACGGTTGCAGAGCCAGATTACAGCTCTGCTCCTGAGCAGTTCCAGTCATTCTATGAGCTGTATAAGGAAGGCTATGTAATCAACGAGTACATCGGTCTGCCGAATGCATCTGACGTTATGACCTCTATGACAAATGACCTGGTATTATACCTGGAAGGCGATCTGAAGTGTGATGCAATGCTGAAGAACTGGCAGGGCTATCTTGATGAAGCCGGAAAGTAGGTCTGGCAGTCCGCAGCTAGAAGCGGGTTTGTTTCAGAAAAGGGGAGCAGGACTTCTGGCTCCCTTTTTTAAAAGCGGATAAGGGGTCCGCTGCCGGATAAGGAGTGAGCGGCAGCAGACATTCTTAAGCAAGGAGGGATTGGATTTGAAATTATTAGGAAAGAGAACAGCGCCGTACAGATACCTTCTTCCGACCCTGGCACTAATGATTATTTTTCTCAAACTTCCCACATCAAAAATGGGATTCGCACATTGAAAAATCAATACTTTAACCTATAAAATAGTTTCATGCCGCTGTTTCTGTCCGCTCCAGAGCCTCCTGCATATATTGGGGAAGACGCTGAATAAAGCTGGTGGTGAATTCTTCCAGCTGGGCTTCTG
>CAJTIU010000027.1 GCA_910576335.1 Lachnospiraceae bacterium | reverse complement strand
AATTCACCACCAGCTTTATTCAGCGTCTTCCCCAATATATGCAGGAGGCTCTGGAGCGGACAGAAACAGCGGCATGAAACTATTTTATAGGTTAAAGTATTGATTTTTCAATGTGCGAATCCCATTTTTGATGTGGGAAGTTTGAGTCAGCAAGATTGCGCTTAATTCCAGGATCTTATCCAGGTATTCTGTCGGAAAAAAGATTACTCCGGAAATTAATGTATATTCCAATGCATTTAAAAAGAATTTTCCTTCTGCACCTGTAGTCTGGACATCCTCGAAACCATCCGTTGTTGCGGTACAGAATGAAGAAACGATCCTTTCAAGGGCCGTTTACAATCGCGCATATAAGAAGGCAGAGACCGTTTTGAAGACAAAGGCAGCGGGAACTGCGACAATCACTGCATTAATTGGAAGCAAGAGTTTTTCATTTAAGATAAAAGTGGGAAAAGCCGCATCAAAAAAACCAAAGGTAAAAAAAGTAACCCTATCCGGGAAGAAATCTGTGAAGGCGGGTAAATCGTTAAAGCTCAAGGCAAAGGTTACCGCACCAAAGGGTGCAAATAAAAAGCTGAAATGGAAGAGCAGCAATAAACGATATGCAAAGGTAAATAGTAAAGGTGTTGTGAAAACTTATAAAAGAGGGAAGGGCAAAAGAGTAAAAATTACTGCGTCAGCGACAGATGGAAGCAGGAAAAAAGGCTCAATAAAAATAAGAATAAAGTAAGCGAAGACTATAAAGACATTGAAGCAGTGGGATGGAAATGCGGAAGGCCAGGGTAAGAGAATGATAAAAATGCTGCCTGTTGGAGTAGAAAATTTTGAAGAAATCAGAACAGAGGACTACTACTATGTTGACAAAACCGGGCTGAATAATCCGAAGGTACTGTCAATCACAAGTGTCCGGTTTGACGAATACTTTGGCTTTACAGACAGTGAAGTAAGGGTTGCCCTTGGGATGTAATTAGTTTCTGCGATGAATTGCTGGATGATCTGCAAACAGAGCCAAAGGACTATTGGTCTAATACCAGTAGTAATGATGTAGTGAAGAGGTTTCTCCAAATGGCGAAAGCTGATACCAGGGATGACATTGAGCGTCTCATAGCTGGGGAGACTGTCCTGAAAACAATAAATGAGGAACTGACCAGTACAGGCAGCAACAGGGCTTGAGCCAGTTGTTTATCGCCAGAGATAATGGAGGAGGTGCAGAGCATGGGCATTTATTTAAATCCGGGGAACAGTTTATTTAGAGAAACAGTAAATTCATTCATTTATATAGATAAAAGCAATTTGATTTCATATACGAACAGCGTTCTCCGTTCATCACGGAAGAATATGTGTGTCAGCCGTCCGCGCCGTTTTGGAAAGTCCATGGCCGCAGACATGCTGACTGCATATTATAGCAGAGGATGTGATTCCGCATCATTATTTACTGGTTTAAAAGTTAAGGAGGACATTTCCTTTGAAAAACATCTGAACCGTCATAATGTAATCCGGTTGGATATACAGCAGTTTTTGTTTAATGAATCACACCTGGATATATTTATTGATAAAATACAGCAGGGAGTGATCGCAGAGCTTCAAAGGGAATATGAAGGTTATTTTACCGTGGATCAGTACGGGCTGCCTAATGTTTTAAAACAGATTTATGCCCATACTGAAGATGGCTTTATCTTTATTATAGATGAATGGGACTGTGTATTCCGGCTTGCCAGGAACCGGAAGGATGTGCAGAAGGAGTACCTGGATTTTTTAAGAGGTCTGTTTAAGGGACAGGACTATGTTGAACTGGCATATATGACAGGGATTCTTCCGATTAAGAAATATGGAGATCATTTGGCAATTAATATTTTTGATGAATATTCCATGATTTCGCCCAAGAAAGTCGAAAAATATTTTGGCTTTACGGAGCAGGAAGTTCAGGATGAATGTATAAAACATCATGCTGATTTTGAAGAAATAAAAAAGTGGTATGACGGATACCGGGCAGGCGGGCTGCATCTGTACAATCCGAAATCTGTTATTGATGCGCTGACCTGGCAGGAGATTCAGAGCTATTGGACCGGAACCGAGACCTATGAGGCCTTGAAGGTATATATTGATTTGAACTTTGACGGGCTTAAGGAAGCTGTTGCTATGATGCTTGGAAATGGACACTGCAGGATCAATACCCGCAAGTTTCAGAATGATATGACTACATTTAAGACAAAGGATGACGTACTCACGCTGCTTTTACATCTTGGCTATCTGACCTATGATAGTGAAACCAGTGAAGTATTTATTCCAAACAGGGAAATAGAACAGGAATTTTTGAATGCAGTGGATGAACCCGGGTGGGATGGGCTCACTCAGGCGCTGAATTCTTCGGAGCGTCTTTTGGAAAGTACATGGGAGATGGATGCGGCAGCAGTGGCAAAGGGAATTGACGCAATCCACAGTGAAACATCATCAATCTTGCAATATAATAATGAGAATTCACTAACATGTGCAATTCTTATGGCATATTATAGTGCAAAGGCATACTATATGAATCCAGTCATGGAACTGCCCTTAGGGAAAGGATTCGCAGATGTTGTATATCTTCCAAAGAGAAACATTGACAGGCCTGCTTTGATTGTTGAATTAAAATGGGATAAATCTGCAGAGGGTGCTATTCAGCAGATAAAAGACAGGCAGTATGCATCATGGATTAAGGAATATACCGGGACTATTCTTTTGGTAGGGATTAATTATAATAAAAATTCGGGAGAAAAAAAGCATGAGTGTATAATTGAGGAATATGTAAAAATGGAGTACTAGAGCATGCTTGAAAATTCATTCCCGTCATCTGCGCAGGGGCTGCTCCAGCGAAGCGAGAGTATTGACTGCGCAGATCATTTTTACGAGCCAAAAGCCTCACTCGCCTCTCTGAACGCTAAAGCAATTTCAAAGTTATTTGTTGATTATTTACTTCCTCATTTTGCTCTCCCAAAACAATATCACGGTAATAAAAATCTCTCAAATTATTGTTCCCTTTCACATTGGTAAATCCTTTCCCCTTTTCCGAAATGATATTGAGCAGTTCTCCAAGTAAATATTCAAATATTCCGGAATCCATTTCATCAATGTCAGATACCCCAAAATGAGATTGATTCACATTTTAGCCTTGAATCTTTCTACTTTTTAGGCTAAAATAAGATCACATAGTATTTTAGCCAGGGAGGGTTTTTATATGACCTATATTAATAGAGATCTGGAATCTAAAATTATATCATTATCTGAAGAATACTCTGCCATCCTTATTACAGGACCGAGACAGGTGGGAAAAACGACCGTCCTGCGCCGGCTCACGCAGGAGAACAGAACCTATGTCACACTCGATGACCTTGAAGAACGTGCAATGGCACAAAATGATCCCGCACTTTTCCTTCAGATGCATGACCGTCCGATTCTGATTGATGAAGTGCAGTATGCTCCGCAGCTTTTCTCATACATTAAAATCGAGATTGACAATGGAGCGGAGCCGGGGAGCTTCTGGCTCACTGGTTCTCAGTCATTCCGGATGATGGAACTGGCGCAGGAGTCGCTGGCCGGAAGAGTCGCGCTGCTCCATATGCCGTCGCTGTCACAGCATGAGATTTATGGCAGCGGAGTGGCTGCGCCTTTTACAATTAATTTAAATGCTCTAAAAGAAAGAATTAAGTCGCATAAGCCCGCAGATATGCAGGAGATCTATCGGCGCATCTGGAACGGTTCAATGCCTGGCCTTGTCAGCGGTCGTTTTTCTGACCGGGATGTTTTCTATAGCAGCTATCTTCAGACCTATATTGACCGGGATGTCAGCGAACTTATCAATTTGACCGACAAGCTGATTTTCCGCGATTTCATCCGTGCATCGGCATGCCGCATCGGGCAGCTGCTGAATATTCACGACATCGCCCAGGATGTGGGAGTATCAGACGATACCGCAAAGCGATGGCTTCAGGTGCTTGAAAAATCGGATATTGTTTTCTATCTCCGCCCATATTCCAACAATCTTCTGAAGCGCACCGTAAAAACACCAAAGCTGTACTTTTTTGACACAGGGCTTGTCGCTTACCTGACAAAATATAGTTCGCCCGATATTCTTGCAAATGGCGCCTTGAACGGAGCGATCCTCGAAAATTATGTTGTAGCCGAGCTTTTGAAAACCTACCACAACAATGCGAAGGAATGTCTCCTGTGGTATTACCGCGATAAAGAGATGCATGAGATCGATATGATTATTGAGAGCGATGGTATGCTTCACCCACTGGAAGTCAAACGTTCCGTTAATCCGGGGAGTGGGCTGACCGGTGCATTTGATATTCTGAACAAGGGGAGCGTTCCAAAGGGAAAGGGAGCGGTTCTCTGTATGCGCCCCACGCTTTCGGCTGTGGACGCAGAAAACTATATTGTTCCGATCTGGATGGTATGATAAGCAGCCGGCAGCAGATTATTGCCTTTCTTGCGGACTTTGCAGCGGAGTGCAAAGTCCTGGGTTGAACTGTTACCAGAAATTGTTACTATTCACGGACTAACCGTCCGCTCATAGTAACGCATCCAGCCCATTTAAAAGTCGCTTTCAGCGAGGGGCTGAATGCACTCTGTGAGACACCCCAAATTGCTTGTATATCTTAGATACTAACTTGCAAAAAAAGATATCAATGATACCAAAAAAAGGATTTTTAAACGATGTAAAGTCAATAATATTATCAGGTGCAAATACTCAAATAAATAATAAGCCCTGGAAGGGAAACAAGGTGAATAAAACTTTAGATTATATGGCAAAAACCGGACTAACCCAAAAAGATATAGAGCAAGTAATTTGTAAGCTTCAAGTTTCAAATTATAGTTATACAGATGATGATGTAAACACAAGATTTGAGGGAGAGCAAGTTTGGCTTTTTGGAATTAATGAAACGATAATTGATCAAGATGAAGACTTGTATATCAAATTAAAAATCAGAACTATCAATGGAAAGCATTTGCTAATAATGTCCTTTCATCCAGAAACTATAACTGAGAAAAATAAGAAATTAGAATTTCCATATAGGGAATAATATTGTTAAAACTGTAAATAATATCATAGAAAATTATATATATATTCATTTGGCATAGTATTTACCTGCCAAATGAATATATATAATACATAGATAACAAGGGATCAAGCAAATAATGAAAGAGTATAACGAAAGGAGCGACAAAATGGGAACTAAATTATGCATTGAATGCGGAGCAGCCGATACATATGAATTAAAAGATATAGTTAGAGAATATGAAGGAGATGGCTATCATTTTGAAATGTTAGTTACAATTCCGTTTTGTAAGATATGTGGCGCTCCGATATATGATGAGGAACTTGAAAGCAAGATAGCGCAAAAAGCGAACAAAAAGATACGTGAGCAGCGACATATTATAACTCGTGAAGAGATACTGGAGATCTTAAAGGCTTATAATATTAGTCAGAAATTCTTAAGTAAAGCATTGGGATGGGGTGAGATAACTCTTACAAGGTATATTAGCGGGAATTATACTCCCAATATCTCTAATAGCAACAGACTTAAAGAATTGAAAAATCCTTATATTTTTCAAATGCTATTACAAGACTATTGTGAAGAGCATAGGACAGAACATGAAGAAAAAGCTATTAAAAAAGCACAAAACAGCACGTTTTATCAACTAAATGAATTGAAAAATATACAGGGTAAGATATTTGATGTGGTTAACTGGTTCTTGTCGCAGGCATCGGATGAGGCACCTGTGACCCATTTGGCACTACAAAAGTTATTATATTTCACTCAGAGTTGGAGTATGGCATTGTTGGACAAAGCAATTTTCTGCGATAATTGCCAGGCATGGGCTCATGGGGCGGTCTACCCCAATGTTTATGTTTATTTTAGATGGTTTAAGTTTAAGCCTTTGCCAAAAATAAACAAGATAAGCGCATTTAATGAAAAGGAATTGAAGATTTTAAATGCAGTAAAGAGTTATTATTTCGATATATATAGCCCAAAGGCACTGGAAGAAATTTGCCATTGTGAGGAACCTTACAAAAGAGCAAGAAAAGAACATGTAGAAGGGGAAATGTGTAATACTGTAATTGATAAAAAACACATATTGTATTATTACCAATATATATCTGAAAAATACAATATAGATTTAGATGATATGACCAATATAAAAAAATATTTGAATGTACTTTTGAGTTATGGCAACTGTTTGAGTAACTGCTAGATCATCAGTACCTATTCCCCGGATTCCAAAACTATTCAGCGGAATATCCAGATATTCCGCTGAATGCACTCTGTGACCGTGGAAGGTATAACAAATTCATTTCATACTTCATGTTGCTTTTTGTCCGTGCATTATCTATATATTCAACTTTAACTCCTATCGGAAGCTCACTCAAAATTTCCAAATGGTGCTCTGTCCCGTCATAGGGGAATTATGGTTCTTGCAATCAAATCTAAGATACGCTATATTATAGACACAAAATAAAAAGCAACCGCCCACAAGGGGTTACCAGGATTGAGGATAGCAAAGCCACCCATCTACCGGCCAAAGTACAAGGGTGGCTTTTGCTATCTAAGGCTAATTACAAAATATAAAAATAAATGTAAATAATGCCAGAAGGAATATGCCAAATGTCAGCAATTCCATAAGAGAGATATGATTCTTATGTTTTCTCTTTTTCATAGCATTACCCCCATTCTCTTTAGAATGAAGTCAACACACCCTGAACACGATTGTGTGGCATTATGTTTTGTATTCTAGGCGGCAGGAAATTTAGCGATTATTCTGCCGCCCTTTTTAGCTATAGTATTGATTGGAAACTTTTTCGTATGCTTTTTCGAAAACCTAAGTCAGCTTCCAGTTCGCATATATGGTGTTATACGTGATTGCCTCTGGCGCGTCCTGGTATCCTGCATATAATTCATCGTATGGGATGTCCTTCCCAAATCGTGTAAGCTGTATGCCCCGAAAAGATTCATGATAGCCCTCCTCGTATGGGAATACTCAAGTAAACGTTACTTCAGCAAATGGTTTATAATTTCTATTACCGCATCTATTCCTTTGTAAAAAAAGATAAATAAAAGTAATATTAATAAGCCTACTCCAATCCAGAATTCTCGTTTGAACATTACATTATCAACAAAGAGCTCTTTTGCTTTTGCCCAATTCACAAAATGTTTTTTGTTAGAAGCTCTACTTTGAAAAGCGGCATATCGATCTTCAAACTCCCGTTCTATCTTCTTCCAGGCATCTGTCCGGTACGTTTTTGCCGCCTGAACTGCCTCTTCACAGATATTAGAAAACCTTCCATTTAATGTTTGTTCTGCATCCATAGGCATTCCACCCTCAGTTTTGGCTAAATGTTTATCTGTTGCTGTAGTTAACGTCTGAATCACCATTGTTACAAACTGATTGTGCTCTTTGATATATACAGGTTCTTTAGAACAATTGATTAACGAAGCGTATATGAATCCCCTATAATTCGGATCAATAGTCGTTGATGCCACAATAATGCCTTTCAGAGCATATGATCCACGTGAATGCAGTGTAGCCATATATTCTCTTAAAAGAGCTATGTATTCTTCACTGATAACTAAATACCTTTTTCCAGATAAGAGTTTATATCGGTATCTGATTTCATATCTCTTCTCATCTTTGTTTTTTTCATATTCTTCTTGTAATTGGCAATTATTGAAGAACTCCTCTTTTAGATATTCCACATCTAACTTAGCATCATAAATACATTCAACTTTCTCAGGCTCTTCACCTGAATCCGAATCACGAATAAAACCAAGTGTAAAATCATATCCAAGAGCCGTAAGGTTCTTATCACGCTTATTCATGATTATTATTCCTCGGTTTTCCATGATTATTTTTTCAATATCAACATTACTCAAGACAGCCATCCCAACCACCTCGTTCCCTAAATATTTCTTTCGTCAAATCTGCTGCTTCCGGAGTATCTACATCCCACATATCATTAATAGGCATCTCAAATACTACATGTTTTGGAATATATTCCTCCAAAAAGGATGAAAATTTGTAATTTTGTTTTGCAAAATATGGCTCAATGAGGGAAAATGGTTCACTAATCCAAAGATATACCATTCCACCATATTTTTTTTCTTGAAAACTATTTACAGCGCCAATAATCCCATTCTTTTGATATCTAATAATTCTGCCGTTTTCAATAAGAAATGCTTGCTCTGAAATAAGCGATGGCGAACGCACAGTTTGAATAACTAGATCTGCTTTACCCGCAATATACTGATGTCCAATGTTTAACATATCAATAAAATCTTTTTTATCTGCAATAATGTCCTCAAAAACCATAAGGAAAGGCGGTGATAACATATTCTTTATCCGCGAAAAAGATAATAGTGTCCCCTTTTGCTCATCTTCTTCAATAAATTCAAGATATTCTGCATAAGCAGCAGAATATTTTAGAAGATCTAATACATCAGAAGTTACCGAATGATAAACAATATATATCTTTTCTATCCCACTAGATATCAGCAAATCTATCACATATGAAATTAAGGGTTTATTCTCAATCTGTCTCATGGGCTTTGAAGGAAAAACTTCCTTTTGACGCATACGCCTTCCATAACCGCTCGCAAGAATAACAGCTTTTCTAACTTGAATATTATAATCCATAACCCAATTTTATCCTCTCATTTGCTGCTAAATATATCTTTTATTGCTTCTCCTGTTACTCGGCCATCTTTTAAAATTCTTCTATCAAAGATGCCGACAAATAATCTACTATTTTAGATTAGTATTTCAATCTTTCAGCGCCTTGCTGTGAATAATCCGTAATTTGTAACCGGAATTATGTGTTGGTAACTGTCCAGTGGATCACAAATCGGGAATCTCTTTAAGCCTTTAAGGCATAAAACTATATAAGGGTACTTCTATATACTAACTATACCCAAAATAGTATTTGCAGACAATGTGGCTTTATTAAAATTATCAAAACTATTCAGCAACTTGTTACTGTTCACTCCGTGACCAGTAACATTCGCAAATCCATCTAAAATTCGCTCCGCGAATGGGATTTGCTCACTCCTGAATCACTTTCTTACGGTCTGTGCAGTAAATGCACAGACCTGTGTGAACAGTAACAACAACTTCTAAAAATATTAAATCCAAAGTGCCAGAAATTGCGTTTTTAATAGCTTCATAAGCATTGTGCCCCAGTTTCTTTGCAGTACTCACAAAAGGCATTATCTTTAAATAATCTTGTGCTCCTTTCACCAATGGAAAACAGCCAGACACCTTGCATTGAGTTTTACCACTTCTTCCGTAAGTGAGGTGTTACGCTTTATCAGCTCTTGGTTCTGTTCCAACAAGAGTTTCAAGAATTCTGAGATTATACTCAGGCGCTGGATTCTTCGGAGCGTCTTTTGGAAAGTACATGGGAGATAGATGCGGCAGCAGTGTCAAAGGGAATTGATGCAATCCACAGTGCAACATCATCAATCTTGCAATATAATAATGAGAATTCACTAGAGCGAGTTTGAAAATTGCTTTCTGCAAGATGTCGTCCCAGTTTGCATCAGGTTTTATGCTGAATTTTCAAACACGCTCTAGCATGTGCAATTCTTATGGCATATTATAGTGCAAAGGCATACTATATGAATCCAGTCATGGAACTGCCCTTAGGGAAAGGATTCGCGCAGATCATAAGAAAATAATTCAAAAGTGCAAAAAGCCTATTGGCGGGGCTGATTCATTCAGATATCGGTATAAGCTGGATATCCGGACTACGGACAGTACAGAGACAAAACTGAAATCATACACCTTTTTTCTCAAATTCCTCTATGATGCAAATACCAAGATTCGTATATCTATCTATAGAATTTAATCTATCCTCAATATATGCCCATGACTCTTTGTAATCTCCCTTCACAGAAAAATCCGAATTACAAATAAAATTTACAAACCCTTCCACATCATTTTTGTACTTTTTTGCAAATGCATATGCGTCCATTTCTTTTTCATCATCTGTACTGTTGCGCTTATTATGTAGCACATGGTCAAGATTGCAGGACATATAATATACCCTATAGGGCACTTTCCATATTTGGCCTGTGCCTCTTAATTTATACAGGTTATCTGTCTTCTGCTTGTTTCGTTCAATAATTCCTTGTTGATCCGGAGTATGAATCCCATCAGGCTCATAGGATATTTTGTCATGTTTTAAGTCCAAAATGACATTTTCGTTTGGAATATATGCACCATCCATATCAACAATGTGAATTATTTGCTTAAAGTGTTTTGATGTATAGTGATTGGATTTTGCATATTTACGAACTTCATCTCCTGCTTTTGCAACAATATTATCTGAACGTACACCTTTCCTGGTTGTGATATCGCCATGCATAATGTGTACATGCACCTTATCTTTATCATAAATCTGATTCAACATAATGCCTAATGCCGTATCATCAGATGGCCCCTCTACAATAACGAGTACGACTTTTTTACGAGCCAAAAGCCTCACCCGCCTCTCTGAACGCTAAAGCAATTTCAAAGTTATTTGTTGAATTATATACTTCCTCATTTTGCTCTCTCAAAACAATATCACGGTAATAAAAATCTCTCAAATTATTGTTCCCTTTCACATTGGTAAATCGAATATATCGGTTCTCCGGATTCGTCGTTGTGAAGGCAATAAATCCCTTATCGATTGTTTCAAGCGGTCTTAAATTATGTGATGTAAAGATTAACTGCCCTTTCCCCTTTTCCGAAATGATATTGAGCAGTTCTCCAAGTAAATATTCAAATATTCCGGAATCCATTTCATCAATGGCCACTGTAATTGATGGATTATTATATACTATAATCAGCAATTGTAAAATCGAAACGATTTTTTTAATTCCGCCCGATTCATATCGAAACGGGATTTCTTTCCCATTTTTCAATGACATTAACTGTACTAATCTGCCAATATTACCTTCTTTTGAAACTACGGGACCTAAATCTACAATACTTATCGTTAATCCAGGAACCAATTGCTGCAAAACAATATTCATATTATCAATAATCTTTTTAACAGGATCCACTGCTTCATCGGGAATTGATGCCGGTATCTCTAATGGAAACAAAAGGTTGCCAAACATTTCAGCCTTATGATCTCTATACCTAAAAGATAACGGTAATGCATTCATGTTGATTAAACCTTCATGTTGTGTATCGATGATAAAAAGCTCTTTATTGCCAAATGAATTTAAACAATTAATAATATCCAAATATAATTTGACGTTGCAGCTTTTTCTAAAACGGTTCAGCATTTCTCTAGAAAAAATAAATGATCTGGACTGCGCCTGAACCAAACGTTTTGTCAAAAAAAGTTCCACAATATCTTCATCATTATTTTCCAATAGTTCATTATACTTTGACTTGGGTATAAATACTTCAGATGTTCTTGTATCTATAAGCGGACTCTTGCGGATCTTCTCTTCTTCAGATACATAGCTAAAACTTAAGATTTCGTCAAAAATCTGTACCTTATATTTGATTTCAACAACTCCAAGTTCATTTTCTTCAATCTGAGCCTCATCAATCACTTTTTCCATAGAAAATTGATACCATATGTTATAAATTGCTTTTTCTATCTGCATCTTAAATTGAAATTTAAGTGTTGAATACTTTTCATTAATATTAATATAATCGGCATATTGCGCTGGAACAGCTTTACCACACAGAGAAAACTTCAATACTTGCAGTGTATCTATTAGCGCGGTTTTTCCCGAACCATTTTGCCCATACAATCCAATGATACTAGCATGATAATCCTTTCTGCGATTTTCAAGATCAAGCGTTCCTCTTTTTACATTTTTAAAATTTTCTATCGAAATATTTTTTATCCTAACAAAACGCCTATCCATAATATCCTCCACATATACCTTAAACAAATATTATCCAAATTTTCTTTTTAGTATTATAACATTCCTTTTTGATTTTTACAATATTTGATCTGGATTTCTATACTTTTTGTTTCGATTTCTTTTTTCGATATTTTTGTTGCAATTAATATTATTATATACTTTATTCAAAGAATTTAAACATATTTAGCCAGGTACTGGCAGAATTCACTTTTAGTTATGTAAGATACGGCTTCTTAAAAGCCCCAAAACATGCTATGATAAAAATTCTCTTTTAGGCTTTTGCGCACAGCGGTATCCCTCACGCTGATGGAATCCACAGATGCACCGACTTAAATAGACCGGAAATGGAATTAGGAAGGGGCGAGATGATATTTTAATCCGCAAGGCCAGGCATCCAGTCTCTGGCATTGATGCGGCGAATTCTGTCATACTGAGTCTCAGGGTCTTCATCTAATGTAAGAATAACCTTTGGATAATGGTCGCGGATATATAAGCCCTCCAAATAGTCACGAATTTCATCCGGCTTTCCTTTTGGCTCCAGTGTGTATGGAAATGGGCTGCTTTCTAAATACTCTGTATACTTGATGCAACAGTCATTTATACTTCCGGTAGTCTCCATATATTCTTTAAAGGATAGAGGAAGCAGTTCAATCTGTACATAACGGTCCGAGATCAGTGTGACAATAGAACTTATAATATTGGCAAGAGTTCAAGCAGTTATGCAATAGGTCATTATGTAATTTTGTCAAAGATCCAGGTTTTTTAATCAGAATTCCGCTCCCACCAATCATCAGCAATGGTTGAATATCTGTCATGAATCGATCACCTATTGATAGTATTTCGTTGGGCTGGACTTTGTAGTTATCAAGAATATATTGAAACGCCTTTTTTTTGTTAAACTCCATATCAATCTTATTTGAATCACTGCAAATAATTTCCCTGAAGTTTGTAACACTAATATCAAGATGCGCTAAAATTTTATAAACATTTTTTTTGGAATTGCTTGTAAGCAATATCAAAATATAATTTTTTGTGAACTCTTCCAGTACAGAATTTACAGCGAATTTCTCTCTTGAAATAAAATTTTCGTCAAAATGTTCTTCTCTGAAGCTATTCCATTCTGCCTTATCATAACCAAGTTGTTCAAAAAACTCGGTGCATGATTTCGAATCCTCCCTTATCTCAGGATAGATGCCATTAGAATTAAGTAAAGAAGCAGCTCCTTTTTTGGAAATTTTTTGCTTGATAACTAGAAAGTCGCATTGCATCTGATAATTCATCGATATAACATCTTCCAAATCATATAATGTTCCATCCATGTCAAATACTATAACTTTATATTTTTTCATAATTAATCACCTATTATCGGCATTACATCATCGTCCATAAAATTTTCTATACCTGTAAAAAATAGTTTTAAAATACATTCTTTACACCAATTGGCCAATACATTATTATCATACTTTTGAAATGTATAGTCATTCATTTTATATATCCAAAAAATAAAGAGGGCAGCCTTAAGCTCTTTTTTTCCGACATATTGAGAAAAGAAATCTAGCATCTCGTTATATTTGTCATAGTTGAAAAAGCGTATGTCTTCTCTTAATTCTATAATAAATTGTATTACATATTCAAATGCTCTTGGCCCGGCGGCACCTCTAGGATCAATAGCAGTAATATGGTCACGATTCTTCAAAAGATTTCTTTTATGTAAATCTCTGTGTAAAAAATATTGGGGGGAAGTCTCGAAATACTTATCCCAAATAGCATATGCCTTTTGTTCCATAGACTTTCTGAATCCATACTCGTATGTGTATTTCCCGGCATGAGAAACATATTCTTTAAATTCCTGCATCACTGTAGGTATTTCATCTCTTTCCGAAATATATTCAATAGGGATGAGGTTACTGTCTATCTTATTATAAAATTCGGATAGCTTTTCATTATTATAGTTAAACCTAATTTGTATTCCTGGCTTAATTGTTTTTATTATGATTGCATTGTAATCTGCGTCATATCCTAACATCTCTGCCATTGTACCGTGGTTATAATACTTATAATAAAGCAATTCTTTTCGAAAGAAAAATTTATTTGGTGTAAATTTTATAATGATATCCCCGTACTTAGTTGAGTGAGCTTCATACACTATATTAGCTTCTGTTTGGTTATTTACTGAATGTGTAATAACACTATATTTTTGAGACAACTCCTTTATATAAGACTGTACATTTTCAATCCAAAGTTCTGTGTCTATTCCATAAGATGCCGAAACATATTTGTTGACGGTCTGAAGAGTTTTGTTTTTATCAGGATTTATTACAGCATCATTGTATAGAGTTTTTAATAGTTTCAAATCATGGGGATGAGTTAGTTTCATGGTATAAGGATAGTCAAAACAGTAAAATGCTTTGCAATCAGCTGGCATATTATGAAAAATATATTTTTCCTTATTCAGAAAATTAAAATTAGTATATAACATTTTAAAATTGTAGGCATCAGGTTCCATTACATTAAAAAAATCATCCCTGTCTACTCTGATCCCATCAAAACGGTGAAGCGCAGGGGCGAGTTTCCATGTTGTAAGAACAAAATCATTTTTGCCTATTAAGCTAAAGTATTTATCATATTGCTCACTAGTTGCAAGCGGACAGACCGCATTAGTTATAATAAGCTTTTCACAATCGTAATTATCATGAACAAATTGAATGCCATTTGCAACAGAATCAGGTCGGCTTGTTCCGCCTTGTACAGTAGGAACTCCATATCTTTCTTGACAGAAATCTACATATTGCTCAGAAGCAACAATGACAATTTCATCCACATCTCTTGATTTTCTGCATGCATCCATTACATAATCAATTATCATTCTTCCATCCATAAGGCAGTATTGTTTCGGACAATCAGCTCCGAACCGAGAGCCTGTACCTCCTGACATAACCAAAATTATATTCTTTGCATATCTATTCATCTATATGAACCCCTTTTTTTATATCATTTGAATTTTAATAGTATTTATTTCCATAATGTTCTTTGAGATATTTGTTATATGGTGTATATGGATCAAATATTATGGCTCCATGTGCGCTATTACCCATTACTATTTTGTTATAGTCTCCATATAGATTGGTAAGTACATCTGCATATCCGATCGGAACTGGAATATCCAGGAATTCGAAGGGCATCATTAAACAGTTATCATATGCAGCTCTATCACGTAACAATCTCTTCCATGTACATTGAAAGCTTAGTAATGAAATCAGTTTTGTATCATCCTTGTTATAGATTTGACATTCTTTATCAAATTTATCAAAGAAATAGCCCGAAATATACTTTGACATTCCAAAAGGAGTAAAGCCTAATGATATCAATTTTTTTACACAAGATGATACCGTTGTGTTAAAATTATAGTCATATTTACCCCTTCCAATAATATCTGCGGCCTTCTTTAATTTGGATAATGTGTTTTTTTGTTTTTGAAACTCCAATTCATCATTTGGCACCCGGTCCAATGGAAAAATATCAATAAAAATTCCTTGGTTGAAAGGAGTATTCCTGGCTTCACTTTTTAAGGCGCCCGTAGTCAAACTATTCCTTAGCTGTGCATGTCCACGCAAGCTGCATGGATCAGTATAATTTGTTTGAAAAAAATAAGGAGCCTTAAATTCATTTTGATGTTTACACAATTTAATATACTCATTTCTATCCATTGCAATATCTATATCATCATCCCAAGGTATAAAACCTTTATGTCGAACTGCACCAAGAATTGTTCCGCCATCAGCAAAATACTTAATTTCATATTTCTTACAAACTCTATCAAGTTCAACTAATAAATCCAACTCAACTGCCCAGGCAGCCTTTATTTCGTGTCTGACTGTATAACCGCATCTTTCCTCCGTGTCAAGAAATCCATTAGGAAGATTGATTTTTATAGGCAGATTCATGGTAATGTTTCCTCCTTAGCATCTTTCTGATCTATCTTTTCTAATTTTTAACACCTCTATAAAGAATTTTCTTAATTATTATTTGAGTAAATTCAGTTTGAAGCTTGTCCTTCAAAATGAAAAGCAAAGTAAAGTATAATGAAGCACCAGTGATAATTTGAACTATTAACGATGTGACTCCTGGGTTTTTCCAAAACTTACCTATAAAATATACTGCTAAAGACATTACTATACCAGCCAATACTCTTTTATAGCTAACAATACATATATAATTGACTGTTAAATATCCATTACACCTAATAAGATATAAAATAGCGATTGTCAGTTCGGCAATAATGGAGCCAACTGTAGCCCCAATGGAACCAAGTGTGGGAATAAAAATTAAATTCATTATTAGGTTTACAAATGATCCGATAATAATATATTTGGCACTTTCTGCTCTTAATCCAGCAGGGGTATAGTATTGTGCTCCCAAGCAATTACTTATACCAATTATAATAATCAGCGGAGACATACAATATAATATATTAATTACTGCCTCATAGCCTTCGCCAAAGAAAACAGGAACGAATGTTTGAGAAACGCCTATAATTCCAAACATTGCACCAAATCCGAGTAGTAATATAAAATCCACAGATTTGCGGAGCCTTTGTTTTATCTCATTAACTCTATTTTCAGAAAATAGGAACGAAATTCTTGCCCCCATTACGGAATTAACAGCACCAAAGACAGCTGTTTTGGCCATATTAATTATTTTTGTTGCCTGCTCATAATACCCATTTTCGTATTCATTCTGGGTAATTGCGCCAATTAAAGTTTTATCTAGAACAGTATATATAGACGTTGCAATTGTTGGTATAAAATATATCAAAGTTTCCTTAAAATGTATTTTAAAATTAAGCTCCTTTACATTTATCCTTATAAGCATCTTAGGAAGAAATATCCACATCGACAAATTGGCGCTCAATAACATTGTCGTGTTTATTAAAATATATAAAAAAAGATCATTATTATTTTTAATAACTAAAAATATACAGACTACTCCCAACAATTTCCAAATAGAATTTCCTAAAATCATATAACCAATAGTTTCACATCCCGTATAAAACCATGAAATATCAAACATTGCCGCAAACAAAGAGGGAACAAGGGCTACAAAATAAATCTGATATTTTTTTACAAATATGATAATTCCTAGCCAAATTAATAAACAAATGGATGTCGTAAATACAGTTAATAATTCGATTTCCCAAAACTTTTTGGAATATTCGTATTTATCATTCCTGCATCGTGCGATTTCCCTCGTACCATATGATGCAGTTCCCAACACTGCGAACATGCTTAAATAAGTCATATAGGACTGCGTATAACTATAAATACCAATACCATCTGCTCCTAACACTCGTGATACATATGGGGCAGTTATAAACGGTGTAATCATCGTTAAGATGTCATATAATAATCTATATAGATAATTTTTTTTAATACCTGGGCTCTTATCCATTATTTCACCTTTTAATATTCCTGCCAATTATTATTTGCTTTATTTAATCTGTTTTCAAAGTAAATATATCTTGGGTTAATAATTTTTTATTTGAAATGCCTCTAAGCGTTTTTTCCTTCGAATAGCATTGTCTAGCAATATATTAATGGCTAGAATTGGTAGCGGATTCAAGGAAATGTTAAATATTATATTATTAATCAATGAAAATACACATATAACTATACACCATATAAGAAGCTTAATATTATTCGTTTTTGCTGCATAATAAGACAATACGGAATAAGCAGTTATAAGTATAAATGAGAAAATAATTCCGTAACATATAAGTATATAAGCATATGCTGAGTCTATATAAAAATAATGATTTATATGATTTAAATCCCAATATTCTTGTGATGTTTCGATTTTTTGTCCAAGCAGCTTTACTCCATATCGCATAAACCCCGTGAAATTCATGATTAATCTGGAATTAAAAAATTCATTAATTTTTGTCCAAAAAGACGAAGTATTTACCTTTAGGGATCCAATTACTGTAATCAATACCGCAACTGGAAACATAAAAGCAGATAGAAACGTTATAATTTTATGTTTCTTTTCTATATTCAGCCACCGGGACATGAATACCAAAATAAGAAAAACAATATAAAGATAAAAGATCAATCGTACGGTACATATTTTATAAACAATATACTGGATCAGCGAACTGAATAATAGAAAAAATTTTTCTTGCTTTTTTGTTCGTAATAACCAATATCCCAAGATTGTTATCATAAAAATAATATATGGAGCATTTGAATAATAACTAAATCCAAGAGAATATGCTGTTGAATCAAAATGACTATATGTTTCATTTGGGATGATTCCTATAAGACTAGGCATTATCACAATTACAAGACAAAAGCAATTAATGAAAAGACACCATTTGACGATTTTCTTAAAATCAATATTTACAGATGCTATAATTGCTAAAACTGAAACTCCAAATCCGATACTACTAATATTATCAGCTACAACTAAAGCAATAATTCCTATCGAAAATTGCAATAGTATATATGCCAATCTTGTCTGTTTTAAACAAAATGATATTAAAAAAAGCAGTGCTGATATGTATAATATATAGTTGCTAATTGTAAATCTATAGACACCTTTTCCGAATAAATACGAATTCGAAATTACTGTATTCGCGAATGCCTGCATAAAGAGTGCCACAAAATAAAATAATTCATTTCTTTTTATTTTTAAATTATAATACATAATTTATCTTGATAAACATCAATTCCAATGACAATTTTCATAAAATAGCGCAATACATTTTTGGTTCAAGGTCAATGGGATATATTGTTTATATCGTATCTCCTATTCATCTATTTTTTGAACTCCAATAACTCTTTTCGCAATATGTGCAACTGGTGAATAAAGTTTAAAATTACTCATCCTTATAAGGGAAATCAACTTCATTTGTTTTCCATGAGGCCCTTTATATAAATCGAAGTTTTGCCCCTTTAACCATGAATCAAATTCTTTCATTTCCCTGCCAGCTGTTTTAGATGCCATGCATAGATATATTCTATATTGTTGGTAAACAGCATACTTTATTCTCAGCATTACCATTTCCCGAATGGAAGCTTTCATTTTGGATTCATTGGCATTTCCAAAATGAATGATTCGCTTTGTGACTTTGAGATGTTGCTCTCTCCGTTTGATCATGTTTTCCATACTCACGCTTTGTGTCTGTGAACCTAGCAAATACTCATATACAGGAAAGGCAAGACATACAAAATTCTTAATATAGATAAGGGGAAAAATACAATACTCCATATCTACGTAAAAACAATTCTCATCTATAATTGGTCCCATTGATTTAATGCAGGATGTCTTATAAGTTAAAGAGTGCATAAAAGGTGTTATTCTGCCATTTTCATTAGAATCTTCTATGTTATATATTTTTTCATACTCCACTCCATTTTTAATGGGCGTCAGAAGTTTCCTATCAGCGTGATTTAAATAAGAAACCTCATGGTACGGATTTAATACTAAGTCAACATCGTTTTGAACAAGATATTCGACTAACTTTTTTAAATTTTCAGTTTCGACCCAATCATCGGAATCCAAAATTTTATAATATTTACCAACAGCCAATTGAATACTTGTATTAATTGTGGAACCATGACCACCATTTTTTTTATTAATTAGTCTTATAAAATTTCCATGTTCTTGTATATAGTGTTCTACGATTTCTTTGGTTCTATCTTTTGAGCCGTCGTTAACAACAATTATGTCTAAATAATTTGGCATACCTAATGCAATTAAAGATTCTAAACATCTACCTATATCATGCTCAGCATTATATGCGGCAATGCTAATTGTCAGTATTTTATCCATTAATGATTATCCTCTTTTTCACTAAATTTATTTTTGAAATTTAACGCACAATTAATCAAAAAATATAATTTGTATTTTAAAAATAAAAGTAGAATAAAATGGTTTTTCTGTATATAATTCTGAACTTTCGAAAGATCTAATATATATTTCCTGAAAAATTTATCTTTTTGAATGTTCGTTAGATACTGGGTATGAATTCTCCGATTTTTATTTCCATCATATCTTAACTGGGTAACCGCCCTTCCAGCTGTACTAAGAACTTTGACTGCCATCAATCTTTCAAAATCAGGAATATCTTTCTCTATATTTTTTATCCTTTCAAATATGGCCGAAAATCCTTTGTAATAATTTTCATTAAAATTTCCCGTCATACCAACACCTATGCGATAATTGTATAGTGGTTTATTTATATAAACATAAGATTTAGACATTTTAAATTGTTCTATTTTTTGTAGGCTATCCTCGCCATTGCTAATCCAGGCATAAGGAGAATAATTAGCGGAAATATCAATACAAGATTTTTTGCAAACTCCGCTCCAAACACTAACTACACTGTATCCCAACATAAATTTTGTCAGAATATCTGCTTTTGATACTTCACTAACAGGGGAGGTCGAAAAAATATTGGAAAAAGCGACAGATTTATTTTTTCCATCATATTTATTAAAATTAAATAAAATCATATCTGGTTGATTATAGGTATAGATTGCTCTTGAAAGATTTTCCAACATCTCCCTCTCCAATACATCATCAGAATCACAATTAATAATATAATCTCCTTTGGCATACCTATAACCGAATCTTCTGGTCAAAAGAAGCCCCTGGTTTTGATTGTGATAGACTTTTATAAATTTGGGGTATTCAAGCTGATATTGATCACAGATCTGCCCGCTTAAGTCTGTTGAACCGTCATCAATCAGTAAAACTTCACAGTCACCAGAGAATTCTTCAACTTGTACAATAATTGATTCCAGGCATTCGTTGATGTACTTTTCCACGTTATAAACAGGAACAACAATACTAAATAACATATTTACCGTCCATTCAATTCTTCTAATTGTTTTAATATTAAGAGTGGGCTGAAGTAGTTCCGTTCACCATAATCTACATTCACTAAACTCCTTATAAAATCCAAATCTATATCATTTTCATCCGATATAATCTTCATAAATTGCGGATTATAAAAAGGCATTTTGGCTATGCTCTTGTTATTTGTAATAAGTTTTTTGCGAAAGGCTACGGCCTCGCAAGTTCTAAGCGAAATACCATTTTGTCCATCCCGGACTATCTCAATAATACAGTCCGTGTTATATGCCATTCTTAATTCATCACAATATGCCATTCTTTGATTAAATATAACATCCTTTATTTCTTCTATATCTTCTTCATCTACATCGGTAATATAAAATCTACAGCCATCTATTGCTGCCGTGACTTTTTTGAATATCTTTTTCAACAGATTAGTTCTGTCATCTCCTCTTCCAATAAAAAACGCTGCACTCTTAAGTGTCTTATCTTCTTCCACAAAGTCAGGTATGGAAAATGTAGAATACAATCTCTTAAATCCATACCTGTAACAATCCTCTTCATCAAAAGAAAATACTGTATCAAAAACATCAAACATTTTCAGCGTTTGAACAGAACGTGCATGCTTAACGGAATCATACATAATCAAAACTAACTTTACATTGGGATTACGCTTTTTTAACTTCTTAAAAAAGTATTTATTATAGTGGACCTTTACAGACCCATTAAGAAATAATACTGTATATTGTTCGCCATCTTTAAAATTATAGTGATTCAAATCATAGTACGAATTCCATATAAATTTAAAAGGAATGTAAAAATGAGCGTTTAATTTAGGACTAAAGTGTATCTTGTAAAGAAGTTTCCATTTTTGAGGTTTTCGCATTCTACGGATTTCTTCGACATCGTATAAGTCTGTCCTTAACAATTCTGCATACATCTGCTTATATAGTTCATGTTCATCATCAATAATTAAATATTTCATAATTTATTTGTTTTTACTTTCAGCCAGTACGTAAGATTTAACCCTTTGTTACAAAAATTAATATAATTAAAGTCTAATAATTTTTTCTTATACTTTTTATTTGATCTATATTCACAAATATATTCAACTAACTCTTTATATTCTTTTACCATATGCTCAGAATATCCTTTTTTTAATTCAAGCATTTGTTGCTCGATATGATTTTTGCTAATATGGAAATTTACTAGCCTTATGTAACCGCACAGTCCTCTCACCAGTCCAATTGCATTGTTGCTATGTTGTCTGTAGTTAATATGCATATCTGGATCAACAAAAACCTTCCCCCCTAGACAAAGACAAACCTTCAAAATCCATGTATCATGCATTTGCAAATACTTAGGCTCGTATTTAACTACAGACTTTAGGAGAGATTTATTAAATACTGCTGTGCAACCTGCAATATCAGAAATAACAAATCTAGCTAATAATGATCTGTTCCTATTTAGTTTATGAGAACTAATAAAATCCAAGCTGCTATCTACTAATCTTTGTCCGCAATAATACAGGGAAGGGGTATCTTGTTCGATAGTATTTAAATGGGTGACAGCTACATATAATTTATCTTTGTCCCATACATCATCTTGATCACAAAACGCCACGTAATCAAAATCATATTTGTTACATTTCTTCATCAAATCCCAAAAACTTCTTGCTGCATTTAAATGATTTCCTGTGTACCATTCCAGTTTTCCGGCATCTTTATACGAATTTAAAATAATTTGCGTGTCATCGCTTGAAGCATCATCTCTTACAAGGATACTGACATTAACATTTTCTTGATAAAGGACACTTTCAAGTTGCTCTGCCAGATATTTTCCGCCATTATACGTAGCTATAATTACTAAAACATTCTTTGTCATAACAATTTCCAACCATAAATATTCTGATAAAATATACTTACTTTTTAATTATTATAAATAAAGTTACCATATACTTTGTCTATCATACTTTCCCAATTTAATTCTCTGTTGACATAAAGGTATCCGTTGTTTCCAAAAAATTTCCGTAAATTTTCATCTTCTATAAGAGTCTCAAGATTCCGGGCAAACTCTTTTATCAAGTTTTCTTTTGGTTGTTTTGTATTCACAAAATAGCCACATCTTTTCTCTTTTAAAATGGAAGATAAGGACATGTCCAAAGCCACTATTGGCAATTTATGAGCCATTGCCTCGATTAATACACTTCCACCGCTTTCGCGTAGTGACGGCAAAACAAATAGATCTCCTGACCTATATATTTCAGAAACTTTATCATATGGAATTGATCCTTTTAAGAAAACTTTTGATTGTAACCTATATTCAAATATCCTTTGTTCTAATAAGTCTTTTTGCTCTCCGCTTCCATAGATTAACACTTTAAAATCATATTTTGTTTTTACTTGTGACAATACATCTAATAAAAATAAGAATCCCTTTTTATTAATCAGTCTTCCAACGCAAATTATAGTTATCTTAGTATTGTTTCGTTCTTCAATTTCTAAGTTTAGAAAATTGTCATTTAATGGTACATCCGGTAAGAAACGGGCATATTTGAAATATTTTAAAGTTTCTCTATTACATGCATATATAACCGAATATTTATGCACCTTGATTCTCCAAAATGGATTCCAAATCAAAAATAAATTTACAACCTCTCTGATTCTTCCTTTATTATTATCGTAACTTCGTAAACAATTAGGACAGATTTGCCCTCCTCCAACAGGTCCTAATATTGTAAAGGAGTTCTTTAGACTGCTCCAAAAGCCTGGTTGCCTAAAATCAGATAATGAATACATATGGCATACGTCTATTTTCAGATTCATATTCTTGACAATCTTGTAAGCTTTTCTTTGCCAAATTTCATAGTACATTTTATTGTAGTTCAAAAAGTTATATTTCTCCATCCCGCTGACAATAACCAATTTGACATGCTTTAGACTGGCTTCATCTATTTCATTCTGTGATAATGTACAAGACAAAACATAAATACAATCTTTTTCATTCACTACTCGATCCAAATGGGATATCCATCCCCATGAAACGGCATATTCCCCGCCTAAATTAGGAGAACATGCAAAAGCTTGAATCAAATAATTCATTTTTCTACGTAACCTTTCTTAAATCAAAAACTTTTTCAATTAATTTATCGCAGTAGTTCTGCTTCAGTTTATTAGCGTGGTTTTTATTCATTTTTCATCAGTTGATCAACTATTTTTTCTAATTCATTATTAAATCTACTATTATTACTTGTGGTTTTAAATTTCATGTCGCATACAATATTTTCGTAATTAAGTATTAGCTTTTCTAGCTTATCTATCTCTGTAACTGTGATAATATTTCCATAACGTTTGCCCACTTCATTACAAAATGTCATTTGGTGCTCATTCACATGTTCATCATATTTTTTCTGCCTTGGCACAACAATAGGAACTTTCCCGATCTGCAGAGGCAATATGAAACTTGACGGTCCGCCGTGTGTTATGACAATCCTTGCATCAGTTACTAGCTTTATCATCTGTTCATAAGGAAACAATTTCCTCCATTCACAATACTTAGGCTCATATGTACTATATCCCGTTTGGATAATCACCTTTTCGCTAATTGCTGTATTTTTCTTTAAATTATCCATGTACTCCACTAGCCTGTTAAACTGCTGTTCATGTGTGCCCACAGTTACAAATATCATATATTTACCACCTATCTAAAAAATACTTCCCAAATTAATAGCTTTTGGATAGACCTTTAGCATTTCTTCCCATTCGACAATGAACTTATCTGTAACGGGATAACATAATCTTCCGCTAATCGTAGGTGCATCTATACGATCAAACACTTCTATATAAATGTTTTTTGTGCCAAATAACTTTCCTATATAAAAAAAGGGGATTGCAGGTGCAGCTCCAGAAGTAATAATAAAATTTGGCTTTTCTTTTGGAATAATTTTTAAGGCTTTTACTGTGTTGATAATAAGAGCTTTTATGCTGCGATTGCTGGGATAATAACAAGAATACATTTTTTCCTCTTTTAGCAGACTTCTTGCATCCTCCTTATCAAATGTCACCCAAAATCGCTCCTTATTCTGCCAAAAAGGCTTTAACATATATAAATGTGCCAAATGTCCGCCAGATGATCCAACTAAACAAATCTTCATGGCATTCGTATCCCCCGTTCTGCTTAAAATTCAAATATATTCTTTGACAATACCAAATACTTTTCATGAGATCAGTGCAGTTATATGTCGAATTACCTATATACAAATTTATTGTGTCATAATTTCCCTAATCATTTCTCAAGGGACCATCACACCATGATTCGTGAATTCTTTTCTCCCTGGACTCCCTCTACCCACAGTATACACAATCTGCATATCCATCACTCTTCCTTTGGTTTAAGAACCAACAGTTGTTGTTCAAACTACTCTCATAAACCAGTGGTAATTATATCATCTAATCTCTACAATTTCAAGATGAACAATTTACCATCTTACTACATTAATCTCAGTCTTTTTAGGTACATCTGTACATTTCCCCGAACTCCTTAAGCCCGCCCCACTTTTGATCTTTCTCGGAGAGCTTAAGCTCAGTCCCATCTGCCAACGCATATCCATCTGCCGAGGCGCTCCCTGCATATTCACCAGTCAGCTCCGGCCATTCAATTCCAATCTCCGGATCGTTCCAGGCAAGACCGCCCTCATCCTCCGGATGATAGAAATCTGTACACTTGTAGCAGAACTCTGCCGTGTCAGACAGAACAAGGAATCCATGGGCAAACCCCTTTGAGATATAGAACTGCTTCTTATTCTCTTCCGTAAGCTCTATACCGAACCATTTGCCATACGTCTCACTGCCAGGGCGAAGATCAACGGCAACATCAAATACTCTGCCCTTAATCACCCGCACGAGTTTTCCCTGTGGATGTTCTTTTTGGAAATGCATTCCACGGAGTACACCCTTACTGCTCATACTTTGGTTGTCCTGTACAAATACCAGATCAAGACCGGCCTCCTGCATGTCCTTCTGGTTATAGGTTTCCATAAAATAACCACGGCTGTCTCCATAAACTGCAGGCTCAATCACACACAAGCCTTCAATCGGCGCCTTTGTTACTTTAATCTTTCCCATTGCTAACTCCTCATTTCTTCTCCCGGCTTCTCCCAACTGCCTGTCTTTTCCCAGGATGTCTGATGTCTTATGGCTGCGGTTCGCAGTCTCTATGCCAGCTGTCAGCCTTCCTTTAACTGTCTGCCGCCCTCTGATAACCTGCAGCATCCAGATACCGGCTCAGAGCATCCTGCCAGGCCGGAAGCGGCTCAAATCCGTTTTCCTGAATCTTAGATCTGTCCAGTCTGCTATTAGACGGACGGACGGCCTTACTCAGGCCATACTCCTGTGTTGTAACCGGAATTACTTTTGTATGATAACCCGCCTGTCTGAATATTTCACAGGCGAATTCATACCATGTTATATAGCCACCCTCATTCGTAGCATGATAATAACCATATTTCTCAGTTTCAATCATATCAACCAGTAAACGGGCAAGATCATAGGTATAAGTCGGCGTGCCTGTCTGGTCATTTACGACCCGAACACTGTCGTACTTCCTTCCAATATCCAACATGGTCCGGATGAAATTTTTCCCATTTACCCCAAACACCCATGCAATACGGATAATAAAGTATTTATCTAAATTTGCTGAAACAGCAAGCTCGCCTTCTAATTTTGTCTGGCCATAGACATTCAGCGGTTTGTAATCTTTACAGTCCGGCTGCCATGGTTCTGTTCCCTGACCGTCAAAGACATAGTCTGTAGAAAGATAAACCATCTTACAGTCCAAAGACTTACAGGCTCTGACAATGTTCTCTGTTCCGCCTGCATTGATCATACGGACCTTGTCAACCTTATCGTCATCCTCCGCCAGATCAACAGCGGTCCAGGCCGCGCAGTGAACAACTACATCCGGGCTGACTTCTGTAATCACCTTCTGTACCGCGCTGTCATCAGTAATATCCAGGGAAACGTAAGGCATCCTGGTAACTTCAGTTCCATCCTGTACTCCGGAATATTCTTCTGTAAGATCTGACCCGGTTCCTTCATATCCTCTTTTTGCCAGTTCATTCATAACATCGTGTCCGAGCTGCCCTGCAACTCCAGTAACAAATACCTTCATTACAAGTCCTCCCTAACGATTTCCATACATCTTTTCATAGTAGTTCTGGTATTCACCTGAGACGATGGTTTCCCACCACTCACGGTTTTCCAAAGACCACTGAATGGTTTTCTTAATGCCATCCTCAAACCTCGTCTCTGGAAGCCATCCCAGCTCCTCATGAATCTTTGCCGGGTCAATTGCATAGCGTCTGTCGTGTCCCTTACGGTCGCCCACATAAGCAATCAGACTCTCCGGCTTTCCAAGCTCTTTACAGATAATTTTCACGATTTCAATATTTTGTTTTTCATTGTGACCGCCTACGTTGTAGACCTCGCCTTCCCTGCCCTTATGGATAATCAAGTCAATGGCTTTGCAGTGATCCTCCACATACAGCCAGTCACGGACATTTAAGCCATCGCCATATACAGGCAGCGGCTTGTCCGCCAGAGCATTTGCAATCATCAGCGGAATCAGCTTTTCCGGGAACTGGTAAGGTCCATAGTTGTTCGAGCACCGGCTGATTGTTACTGGCAGGCCAAAGGTCCGGTGATAAGCCAGGACTAGAAGGTCTGCACCTGCCTTGGCGCTGCTGTACGGTGAGCTTGCATGAATCGGTGTCTCCTCTGTAAAGAACAGATCCGGCCTGTCAAGGGGCAGGTCTCCATACACCTCATCCGTAGAAACCTGATGGTAACGCTTAATTCCATATTTCCGGCATGCGTCCATCAATACGGCTGTACCCATGATATTACTCTGGAGAAAAACATCGGGATCCTCTATTGAACGGTCCACATGTGTCTCCGCCGCAAAATTCACTACCATATCCGGATGTTCTTCCTCGAACAGTCTGTCTACGGCCTCGCGGTCACAGATATCCTCTTTCACAAAACGGAAATTAGGATTCTCCATAACTGGAGCCAGTGTGGACAGATTCCCGGCATATGTCAGCTTATCCAGACAGACAATCCGGTAGTCCGGATACTTTTCCAGCATATAGAAGACAAAATTACTTCCAATAAACCCGGCGCCGCCGGTTACGATAATAGTCATACTCTTTACTCCTCTGACATTTTATACAAATATTGCAGTCAAATGCTGTACTAGTACAGATGCTCCTGATATTTTCCATCCAGTACATCCTTCAGATACTGCCCGTACTGGTTCTTTTTTAGAACCTCATACATCTTCATGACTTCTTCCCCGGCAATCCACCCATTCAGATAGGCGATCTCCTCCAGGCAGGCAATCTTACGGTGCTGATGTGTCTCGACAGTCTTAACAAAATTCGTTGCATCCACAAGCGATTCATGGGTTCCTGTATCAAGCCACGTAAATCCCTGGCCCAAAAGTTCCACATTCAGTTCCCCATTCTCTAGATAAATACGGTTCAAATCCGTAATTTCCAGTTCACCGCGCTCAGACGGCTTCAGATTCCTGGCGTATTCTACAACACGGTTGTCGTAAAAATATAGACCGGTTACGCAATAATTGCTTTTTGGCTTCTCCGGCTTCTCCTCAATGGATACTGCCTTGCCGTTTTTATCAAATTCAACGATGCCGAATCTCTCCGGATCATCCACATAATATCCAAATACAGTGGCGCCTCTGCCGTTCTCGGCATTCTGCACCGCATTCTCCAGACGCTTTTTCAGACCATGTCCCGCAAAAATATTGTCCCCCAGTACCATTGCCGCACAGTCATCTCCAATAAAATCAGCCCCTATAATAAATGCCTGCGCCAGTCCGTCCGGCGACGGCTGAACTGCATACGTCAGGCTGACTCCAAACTGATGTCCATCACCCAGCAGATCCTGGAATCTTGGCGTATCCTGCGGTGTGGATATAATTAGTATATCCCGAATTCCTGCATTCATGAGTACAGACATGGGATAATATATCATTGGCTTATCATAAATCGGAAGTAACTGCTTGGATGTCACTCTTGTCAGCGGATATAGCCGCGTGCCGGAACCACCGGCAAGAATAATACCTTTCATAATATACTCTCCTTACTGCAGCTTCTGTAATCCATTCAAAACTGCCTCCGCAAAGGAATTTTCACACTCCTGTATCATTTCTTACGATCCGTACAATAAATACTTCGCTTCATGGGGACAGACCCTTCACAGATCTGCCAGGCAGTTACGCTGCACCTTCATTCCGAAGGACTACAAATACGGTCTTTGCCAGAATCTTTATATCCTGGTCAATGGACCAGTTCTTTATGTATTCAGCATCCAGCCTCACAACTTCCTCAAAATCAACAATATTGCTTCTGCCGCTGATCTGCCACAGGCCGGTAATGCCTGGTTTGATCGCCATTCTTAGCCTGTGATGCAGGTCATACTGCTCCCACTCATCCACTGTAGGCGGTCTTGTTCCCACCAGGCTCATGTCACCCTTCAGCACATTAAAGAACTGCGGAAACTCATCAATAGAGGTTCTTCGGATAAAATTACCAATTCCTCCCGGCTTCCCGTTTTTCCTGGTCTTCTCACTCCCAATAATCCGGGGGTCATAATCCATCTTAAACATGAGGCCGTCCTGAATCTTATTCTGCTCCATAAGCTCTTTTTTTCTTTCCTCTGCATCCATATACATGCTTCGGAACTTATACATCTTGAATTTCTTTCCGCCCTTCCCGATCCGGGTCTGCGAAAAGAAAATCGGCCCTGGGGACTGTATGTAAATCAGAGGAGCAACAAACAGGAACAAAATTCCTGTAATCACACATCCAACCAGGCCACCTAATATATCAAGCATTCGTTTACAGATCGTCTCTTCCGAAGAAATAGCCTTCACTGTATTCGTTATAACCGTATAATCTCCCAGCTGCTCTACAAAGCTTCTCTGCCCTTCCCCTCCGGATACTCCGGCCAGTCTGGCAAGCCCGAGGTGGACTGTAATACCCATATTGGAAAAAGCTTCGATCAGATATTCCGGCATGCTCCAGTTATCCGGCAGCCGTACAAAGATCTCGTCAATCCACCGCGCACACAGATCCTGCGCCGTACTTTCTCTGCTTCCGATTACCGGAATCCCTCTGATCTCTGTGCCCACAGCGTCCACATCCATAATCACCAGGCCTGTAACCCGGTAACTCTGATATCCTTCTGTGTGGAGACATGCAATCACTTCATCCACAATTCCCATAGTAGTTATTACAACCAGCGAACTTCTCTGTCCCGACACTCCACGGAACCGCAGATATTTTTTCCATAACAAGCGCACACCATATCCTGCCGCCAGATAGAGAATATCCGTAAGGAAAAATGTAATTCGGGAATAATCCCCGCCCTCCTGCGTTGCAAACAGATATAGCAGCGTCAGTGATAAGATAATAATGGTATGCTTCACAGTAGCCTTAAACTCTTGATAATAACCTCTTTTCAAAATACGATGAAAAGATTTCCCTATAAAAATAGTAAGAATCTGACAGAGGAACGTCACAATCGCATAATTACGATACAATTCACTGGCATAAGGATTCGACCACCCATGTCTAAACAGATATGCGGCAAGGAAACATAATTGCAGGCAAATAACGTCCAACAATAAAAAATCCGAATGCTTAATCCAGCTTTCCTCTGATAGTCTCCTGTACATCTCCTCACCTGCTCTTTTCTCTAATTCATACGAAATAAACCTCTATTCTTACCTTACAAATAACTAAATAAACTACTCTTGATAGAAATACTCAGACCAGCATATAAAGCATTACTGTTCACTCCGTGACCAATAGCTATAAAGCCTCATTGTTTTATCTGCTCGTCTGAATTCTCTAATATAAACAACAAGGCCACACCAGAAATTGCCTTCCCTGTGCGGCCTGTGTCCGCAAGAAATACTTTATTATATGTATAATTAGTATTTCTTAATGTTCTTTGTGCTAATGCCAGCTGCCTTGAGAGCCTTCTTAAGAGCGTTGAAGTTCTTCTTAGACATCTTCTTGTTAACCTTGATAACAATCTTGGATTTCTGCTTCTTTGTCAGTTTACTGAAAGCTTTCTTGCTAACAGTAACTTTGTTTTTGCTCTTGATCTTGATTGTCTTAAGCTTCTTAGCACCAGTGAATGCCTTAGCATCAATCTTCTTAATTGTGCTTGGAAGAGTAACAGTCTTAACCTTTGAAGCCTTCTTAAAAGCGTTAGCGCCAATCGTAGTAACAGTGTACTTTACACCCTTTACTGTTACACTAGAAGCAACACTGATGCTTGTTTTCTTCTTCGGTGTAACGGATGTAAGAGTAGCCTGTCCCTTTGCAGTAGTAGAAACTGTAGCCTTCACGCCTTTTGCAATATTCGCAGAAGCATTCTTCTGTGCTACTGGCTGTTTAGATGTAGCCGGGCTGTTATTAGCTGCACTAGCTGTAACAGGAGCTGCACATGTAAATGCTAAAGCAGCAACTAATGCGCATGCAAGTCCTTTTTTGATTTTACGAACCATTTCATTTCCCTCCTTTCTCCTTCGGGATTAATATTTATTTGAGTAACCGGTCAGGCGGTGCCTGCCAGAAAACTCCACATTCATACCGGCCTGTTATTTGCCGTAGTAATATTCACTTCCATAATAGTGGCCGCCATAATAGCTTCCACCGTACTTCTTATAATAGTAGCCGCTTCCGCCTCCCTGTACACGGTTCAGTACAACTCCAAGAAGCGGGCATCCCGCTCTTTCAAGCTGCATAAGCGAATGCTTCACCATTCCCTTTGGTGTTTCCCCACCCCTCACTACAAGGATGGCGCCATCACACAGGTTTCCAATTCTCTCACCATCCGACACAATGTTAAGCGGCGGAGAGTCGAATAACGCATAGCGGTATTTCTCGCCCATATAATTAAGCATCTCTTCAAACCGCTTGCTTTCAAGCAGCATAGACGGGTTAATAACATTGTCAACATTCGGAAGAATGTCTCCATACTCCATATCCGTCTTGCAAATTGCTTCGTCAAGATCTATCGGATGCGACAGATAGAAGGAAGTTCCTTTGATCTCTTCTCCATCATCTGTTGTAATACCATATTTTTCAGTCATAATGGATTTTCTCAAATCCAGATCCACCAGCACGGTAGACGTTCCGGCTTCCGCCATCTGTCTCCAAAGCTGCATCGTCACAAAGCTCTTTCCTTCATTCGGCATCGTGCTGACCACCATGATCTTCCGGATGTCATTCCCAAGGAAATTTATATTAATCCGGAGACGGTTTACCGCCTCTTCCACTGCATAAGGCAGCTCCGGAAAATTCGCCATTGTAATCTTACTCATGCCTTCACCTCTTCTTGCTCTTATCCGCTTCTATATTCTTCTTAGACCTTCTCTTATTGATCAGCCTCTTAACCTTCTTAAAGCGGCTTCTCTTTCTGCCTTCCTTTTCCTTTTTCTCTGACAGCTCTCCGATATCACTTTCAGGAATTACAGTAAGCGGCATAATACCAAATGCAGATTCCACATCCTCAGCTGACTTAAAGGTATCGTCTGTCACATAATTAAATGTAAGAACTGCCAGTACAAGAAGCATCAGCACAAGCGCTCCGGCCATAATATTGATAGTATAGCTCGGAGAACTGGGACTTTCCGCTTTGATCGCATACTCCGCAATATTCGGGGTAGAGGTATCCATCAGGTCTGGCAGCTTGGATACGGACTGGTCGGCCAGTTCATTAGCAACACGCATTGCCTCCTCTGCATCCGGGCTTTCCACCGTCACCTGCAGGATACGCGTATCATTTACAGTCGTAATTGTTACCATTTCAAGAAGCTCTTCATAAGTATAATCAAGCTCCAAATTCTTAATCACATCCTCAAAGATCGGCCGCGTCTTCAACAGTTCCGCATAGTCACTGGACAGCGAATCACCAAGGTTCAAATCTGTCAGATTAACAACCGAATCACTGGATGCAGATACCATATAAATCTTCGAGTTAGCTTCATACTCCGGTGTAATCAGGAAATAGGTAATAAGTCCCATACCCACCGCACCGATAATAAAAGCCGAGATAATCCACAAGATCTTACTGCGGAAATAATACAGCAGCTCAACGAGGTCAATCTCCATCTCATCTTCCTGCCCTCTCAGTTTTATGATGTCTGTCTGCTCTTGCATATCTTCAAGTTCCTTTCTACGCTATTCATCCTCTTTTTCAAGATGATACAGCTCTGTCATCACTTCTTTCACAGAATCCTCATCAGGATAAAACTCAACATGGTCTATTCCATCATCAAGCCTCTGACCAAGCCTGGTCTCTCCCTCAATCCGGAAAATGCCTCTGTTCTCTCCACCCATCATCTTATTCATGATCCGGGAGATATCCCTTCCTTTTGCATCTGTTATCGCTCTGTCTTCTAGCTCTTCATATAATTCATTCACAAAATTCGGTTTCTCTTTGAATTTTTCATCTACCTTTGCAAAGAGAGCTTTCATATACTGATTATGTCTTTCCATTCGCTGTATATTTGTCTCGTCAGCAACGTTAAAACGATCATGTATATATGTAAATGCCTGTTCATCACTCAGGAGAATCGTCTCTCCTTCCTTCAGGCTGGGATCCACTTTTGAGAAATCTCCAAGTACAGTTACTTCTACGCCGCCTACCGCATGGTTTAATGTTGCGATTGCATCCATCCCCAGGCTGTAATATCCATCAATCGGAACACCTCCCAGGAAATTCGATACCGCCTCAACCGTATTCTCGCAGCTCTGTTTCTGGCTGCCTCCGTACCAGTGTGCCGTACAAAGCTGAAGATCTGCACTCGCATATCCCGTGCCATCTGTCTGCATCATGGTCACTTCTGTTATGGTGTCACGGTCCAGTTGAAGGAATCCATAAGACTTATCCGTCTTATCAAACACAGCCAAGAGCAAAACATCTGCCATAGTGCCTCTGTATTCCTCTCCTTCTCCCGTCTCGTTTCCACTGATATCTGTACCCAGAAACAGCCACGTCTCTATATCATGGTTATATGTATAGGCTTCTCCATAAAGTTCTATCTCTTCTTCCTCGCCAAATTCCTCGGATTCCCTCGGCGTTTCCGCCTTGGTTCCTCCTTTATCAGTTTTGGCCGTCTGATGGCTTGTAACTTTTTTCTCAACCCCTTGCACTGCAAGCCAAAATCCCACAAGTACTACCGCAACCCCTATGAGGGCCACAGCTATCTTTATCTGTCTCTGCTTTCTGCTGTGCAAATCATTCTGCATCTTCCCACAACAACCTTCCCCTTGCATCGATCTCTTCTAATACAGCTTCACCTAGCTTCTTACCAATTACTTCTCTTCCGGCCTGCAGATTCGATGGCCGGATCTCCGGATTATGACAGTCACTGCCAAGTAGCACCTGATGACCGGCTTTTATGAACTTAAGTGCAAAAGAACGTTTCCCGCGTCTCTGAAAGCTTCCTGCATTAATCTGTGCATATAATGGAAGTTCAAAAACTGCATTCCAGATGCTCTTATCCTTCTGGAATTCATAATAACGCTCCACATGCGCCAGCATCACCTTAAGCTTCCGCCTCTCAAGAATATACTCAATATCCCTGTACATTCCCTTCGTCCACTGGACAAACGGCATCTCCAGAAGCAGCAGATTACTTCCCTCCATGCAAAGCTCTGGCAGTACATCCGCCTTCCCCACATTTGGAAAATAATAAACTTCTGCAGCAGTCCGGATCTCCTGGAGCCACTCTGTCTCCTCCGAAAGACCACAAACCTTCAAAAGGCTCTCCTTCCTCTTTTCAAGGAAATGTCCGGCCGAAACTCTATCCGCATAAAAATGCGGTGTTGCCAGAATCCGTGTCACACCCTGCGCGTGAGCCTGCCGCAATAATTCTTTTGTCTGATCAATATCCCGGCTCCCATCATCAATCCCCGGTAAAATATGAGTATGAAAATCAATCATAATCCCTATTCTCCTGTGTTCTCAGCAAATGCACCCTCGCCCCTGGTTTCACATCCGGTCTGCACCTGTCCACCCTGTATCTTCTCAGAATATTCATCAGAAGTGTGAAGAATATCACAAGTACAATCCCCATACATACTCCCGATGCATCCAGGAGCACATCCTTCGCCAACGGATTTCGTCCTTCCACGAAGTACTGATGGATCTCATCTGCTGCCGCCTGCAAAAATCCCACAAAAAAAGCAATCTTTATACGTACATCTGTTTTTTCGGCAATAACCCCAGCTGTCAAATATAAGACTGCACCAAGAACGGCATATTCGAAGAAGTGTGCGGACTTACGAACCCAAAAATCAAGCTCAGTCAACATTCTCTGCTGTTCTTCCGCCGGAAATTCATCAAACCCATCTACAAACAGATCACATATTAGCTGATCAATTCTCTGGCTTATAGTTTCTGACTCCCTGGCTGTTTTGTGAGACATAGCAAAAATCCACACAAAAACAAAAATAGTAAATGATATCAAGAGGACTCTCCGTGTCTTATTTTTTTTGGAGGTACAATCAATATTTCTTTCCTTGTTTTTCATACATGCCACATTATACCCCTTTTACACTCAAATTGCAACATCTTTTTTTCTATCTTTTCTTCCTTTATTTTCAAACGTAACTTTTCGACTGTTCAGACAGCAATTCGCACAATCAGCCAAATAATATTCTAAGACAATCAATCAATTCCCACAACAGGAGGATAACTATAGTAGCTACAGATAATACTAATTATAGTTAATTGCAGGTATCTTGTCAATAGGATAAACTATAGTAATGAATACTAATAATAACTTTAATATCGGCGAACGGATTTACGAATTACGAAAAGCAAATGGCTTCAGCCAGGAACAACTGGCTCTAAAGTCGGAGATTACTCCTACTTATCTTGGATTATTAGAAAGGAATCTCAAAAGTCCTACACTTCGTGTTTTAGGACAGGTTTGTGATGCCCTGAATGTCACCTTCTCAGATTTCTTTTCCAATACATCTCCCGCCTCATACGAAGCCCTTGACTCAGTCTCCATGCAAATCTGTGCCCAGATCAGCAATCACTCCGAAAGTGAAAAGCTGATGCTCCTCAAAATCCTAAAGGATATCATAAGCTTCCAGGAGCAATCCGGCAGCTGACCAGCCCCCTGTCCATAACTGCCGGCTCTGCAGCAGCCTTGTCCCAGATTCCTCTATACATCTCTTACGCTTTGCAGTACCATCCTGTTATATAAAAAAAATCACCATCCCCGGAGTTTCAACTGCCTCCAAAAACAGTGATTTTGACTGCGCGATCAGGGGTTCGAACCCTGGACACCCTGATTAAGAGTCAGGTGCTCTGCCAGCTGAGCTAATCGCGCATATCAGTCATTCATCTTTGCTATTCCCTCAACGCAAGTGATATTATATAACAGAATCCCGTAGAATGCAAGGGTTTTTTTACATTTTCTTCACATTCCATTATTTTTGTACATTTTTCATATTTTACGTCAAATACCGCCCCATATTTTGTCAAAAATAAGTATACCTCATCCTTCTTTTGCTCATATTTATCCTTCCCATTTCATATAATATGATACAGGCATCAAAAGTTATTTTGCCGCTTCTGATACACGGATTGTTCCGTGCTAACGCACTCCCACAATCCTAATCATAATATAGTTAGAAATTCGCATCGCAAATGGAGGTTTCTACATGACACATTTT
Source organism: Lachnospiraceae bacterium (assembly GCA_910576335.1). Classification (GTDB taxonomy): domain Bacteria; phylum Bacillota; class Clostridia; order Lachnospirales; family Lachnospiraceae; genus CAPEBR01. Next base: position 39,512 of record CAJTIU010000027.1, on the reverse strand, counting down.
TCAAAAAAACACAGCACAGTCACCCGGCCAGACCATTCATCCCGGACAGGCATTCTTCCTCTCCTAACGCAAATCTCCAAAAAGGACATGCCCTCCTTCCTCTTCATCGCAATCGCCGGAACCCTGTGTCATTTCCTGTACGAGTGGACCAAAAGTCCCCTTGCCGCCCTGTTCTGTCCAGTCAGCGAATCCGTCTGGGAGCATCTGAAGCTCCTCTACTTCCCATTCCTCTTTTTAACCCTCCAGAATACTCTCTGTACAGACAGGCACCCCAGGATCACCTCCTCCACCCTATACTCCCGCCTCCTGGCAGTCCTGTGCGGCATGCTGTCCATCATCACACTCTACTACACCTACACCGGAATCATCGGGAAAAACTACCTGCTCCCCGATATTCTCATATTCCTCATCTCCATCACAGTCACACTGCGCCTGATTCCCCATTTCCAAAACACACTATCCACCACCCCGTCCTTTACCGCCATCTACACCTCCTGGCTCCTCCTCACCCTCTCCTTCTTCCTCTTCACCTGCTATCCCCCAAACCTCCCCCTCTTCTACTCTGCTTCATAAAAAGCGACTGTTGAAATTCCTGTCGAATTGTGTTACGATCTGTCTGGGACTACCAGGATGGTAGGCGGTTAGCCCTCTTTCGGAGGGACTGTGACCCTCCGTTTACATAGAAACCCGTAAGGGAATCTGGGAAAGGAGGGCTGAGCCATATGGATATTTTGGGACTTATCGCAGTTCTAAGCTTCGGCTTGACCTGCTTCGGGATCGGATACACCTTTGGTAAAGATAGTAACAAGACACAAAAATAGCCGCCCCGGTCCAACAAACTGAGCAGCTATTTTGTTACCATATGTTGGGCTGACCGTCTATCGGTAGCTCCTATCGGGCATCTGTTGGAGCAGATGCCCTTCTTTATTTAAAGAATAGCATAAACCGCCAGAAACTTCAAGAGGTTTATTCCGGCGAAACAAAGGACGCTGTTGAAATCCCTGTCAAATTATGTTACGATCTGTCTGGGACTACCAGGATGGTAGGCGGTTAGCCCTCTTTCGGAGGGACTGTGACCCTCCGTTTACATAGAAACCCGTAAGGGAATCTGGGAAAGGAGGGCTGAGCCATATGGATATTTTGGGACTTATCGCAGTTCTAAGCTTCGGCTTGACCTGCTTCGGGATCGGATACACCTTTGGTAAAGATAGTAACAAGACACAAAAATAGCCGCCCCTAGTCTGGAAAACTAAGCGACTATTTTAGCGTTTACCGGGCTGACCGTCTATCGGTAGCTCCTGTCGGGCATCTGTTAGAGCAGATGCCCTTCTTTATCTAAAGGATACCATATACCGCCAGAAAGTTCAAGAGGTTTGTTACTATTCCGTGCAGCGGGGCGCACGGCCCCAGAGTAGTAACGCACCCTCCCTCCCCTCAGCAGCCAGCGTGTGGGGACGGTGCGGGCGGATTGCGGGTACTGATTTTCATTCCGTGTGAAGGAGTGTTACAGACCGTTAATGAAAATAGAGGCAGAATGGAAGACCACCCACCGTACCACAAGTACGGTGGGTGAGAGCAGGCTGAGGGGAGAAATTCATCAGAATTTCTCCCCGAATCTGCTCGGTGTCCTCCATTCTGCCTCTATTTTCATTTAGGGTCTGTTCACGACGGAGCCGGAAGAAAATCAGTACCCGCAATCCGCCCGCACCGCCCCCGCACGCGTCCCCTCCCACATCACGCCTGCATCTTCTTAATCACTTTCAGGCGCGTGAATTCTTCTCTTTCTTTCTCTTCCAGTGCATTATTTATCGTATACACCAGATTACTATACATAGGAATCGTAATATTCTTAAGCGCATTCGCCCGCTTCTGCGTCTTCTTTATATTACTGGCCAGCCGATATGCTGAATTTTCCACCATAGAAAGCTTAATCGTCAGATCCTTCACCTCACGGAACGCCTCCCTGGCAATATCAATCGACTCTGCCGTTGTACTAAAGGAATACGTCAGATCATTCTGCTTCGCATCATACCTCACATAAGGAATCTCCGTGCCCATAATACTCCTTGTCTGAATCCGGATGGAATCCTCAATCGGAACCGTAAGTGCAAGCTGCTCCACCTTACTGATCCCCTGCTCTATATTCGCATGCTGCAGGCAGGCATACGCCCGTGTAAATGTAGTATCAATCTCCTCCTGGATCCCCTTTGCCTCATCAATCAGCGCCATAAGCTCCTTAAGGAGAATATTCCTCTTCTTATCCATCAAGTCATAACCCTGATGGGCCAGCGCAAGAGAGTTCTTCGCCAGCATCAGATTTCCCTTTGTAGGAAACTCCCGTGGATCCATAAACTAAACCCCCTCTGCTTCCTGTGGGTAATATAAGTCAATCAACTTCGTATCCACCCGGTCAAGCTCTTCTTTGGGAAGAAGTCCCAGGAGCTCCCAGCCAAGATCCAGCGTCTGCTGAATCGTACGGTTCTCCGACGGACCCTGGCCTACATATCTCTTTTCGAATTCCTCTCCGAACTTCAGATAACGCTTATCAATCGGAGACAATTCATCCTCGCCAATAACAGAAGCAAGATTTCTCGCCTCCCCCACCTTGGCATAAGCGGAAAAGAGCTGATTTGCCAGATCCTGGTGATCTTCTCTTGTATAGCCCTTGCCGATACCGTCCTTCATAAGACGGGACAGCGACGGAAGGATGCTAATAGGCGGGTACACGGACTGTCCGTGCAGGCTCCGGTCCAGAACCACCTGTCCCTCCGTAATATATCCGGTAAGATCCGGGATCGGATGTGTAATATCATCATTTGGCATTGTAAGAATCGGAAGCTGGGTCACCGAACCCGATGCTCCTTCCACAATGCCCGCACGCTCATAAATCGTCGCCAGTTCACTGTAAAGATACCCCGGATATCCTTTTCTTGACGGAATCTCCCCTCTGGAAGAGGATACCTCTCGCATAGCCTCCGCGAAGGAAGTCATATCTGTCAGAATAACCAGAATATGCATATTGCATTCAAATGCCAGATATTCCGCAACTGTAAGAGCCACCTTCGGCGTAATCAGACGCTCCACCACCGGGTCATTTGCAAGATTCAGGAACATACAGACATGATCTGCAACACCGCTTTCTTCAAATGCTTTCCGGAAGAAATCAGCCACATCATGCTTGACGCCCATAGCGCCAAACACAATTGCAAACTTTTCCTCCGAATCGTCCCCCAGGGATGCCTGCCTTACAATCTGAGCGGCAAGCTGGTCATGGGGCAGGCCATTTCCCGAGAAAATAGGAAGCTTCTGACCCCTGATCAGTGTAGTCAGGCCATCAATTGCCGAAATACCGGTACGGATATAGTTACGGGGATATTCCCGGCGCACCGGATTCAGCGGCAGACCGTTCACATCCCTCTTATCTGTAGAGGTGAGGGAGCCCATCCCGTCAATTGGCTGCCCGATTCCGTTGAAAGTTCTTCCAAGCATATCCGGTGATACCGCCACCTCCATAGGATGCCCGGAAAGCCTTGTGTGAGTATTCGTAAGGGACATATTTTCTGTCCCCTCAAATACCTGGATCACTGCCTTATCCTCATCTAATTCCACAATACGGCCCATCTTCCTTGTGTTCCCGTCCACGACAAACTCCACAATCTCATCAAAGAAAGCCTCCTGCACCCCTTCCAGTACAACGAGAGGACCATTAATATTACTTAACCCAAGATATTCTATTGCCAATTTCCAAGTCCCCCCTATCCATTCTTTTCTATTACACTATTATAAAAGTCATCAATGTCATTCTTATAAATGTCGAGAAGCGAAATATTATCATTCGGCACATCATACTTAATGGCAATGACCTTCTCAAAGATACCCTCCGCCTTAAGAACAGACATCGGCATTCCCATAGCCACCAGCTTTCTTGCCTTCCTGTACAGATACAGGATCACATCCATCATCTTAAACTGTTTCTCCATGGACACACATGTATCATCCTTATGAAATGCATTTTGCTGCAGGAATCCAAGACGGATGACCTTCGCAATCTCCAGAATGAGCTTCTGGTCATCCGGCAGCACATCCCCGCCGATCAGCTTCACGATCTCCATCAGGCTGCTTTCCTGGTTCAACAGAGTCATCATACGGTTTCTGTAGTCTACAAACTTCGGCGATACATGATCCGAATACCATCCTGCAAGATCCGGCAGATACTCGCTGTAGCTTGTAAGCCAGTGGATTGCCGGGAAATGTCTTGCATAAGCCAGTGACTTATCCAGTCCCCAGAAGCATCTTACAAAGCGCTTCGTGTTCTGCGTAACCGGTTCGGAGAAATCACCGCCCTGGGGTGATACTGCTCCAATAATGGACACTGAGCCAGTCCCACCGTTCAGTGTCTGCATCATTCCCGCCCGCTCATAAAACGCGGACAGCCTGGAGGCAAGATAAGCCGGGAACCCTTCCTCTGCCGGCATCTCCTCCAGACGGCCGGAAAGCTCACGGAGCGCCTCCGCCCAACGGGAGGTAGAGTCTGCCATAATCGCCACATCATAGCCCATGTCACGGTAATACTCCGCCAGTGTAAGCCCTGTATAGATCGAAGCCTCACGGGCAGCAACCGGCATGTTTGATGTATTTGCAATCAGTGTTGTACGGTCCATCAGGGGATTTCCAGACCTGGGGTCAACCAGCTCCGAGAACTCCTCCAGAACCTGCGTCATTTCATTTCCGCGCTCCCCGCATCCAATGTAAATAATGATATCTGCATTGGCCCATTTTGCAATCTGATGCTGGGTCATGGTCTTTCCTGTTCCAAATCCCCCCGGAATTGCCGCTGTCCCGCCCTTGGCGATCGGGAACATCGTATCCAGAATACGCTGCCCTGTAATCAAGGGCTCATTTGCAGAATATCTGTGATGCACAGGTCTCGGCACACGGATGGGCCAGTGCTGGGTCATGGAAAGCTCCTTCTTCTCCCCATTTGCCTGCTCAATCACTACCAAAGTATCCTGAATTGTATACTCCCCGTCCGGAACCACAGACACAACCGTACCTTCCACCTCCGGAGGAACCATACATTTGTGAACAATCGCACGGGTCTCCGGAACCTCTGCAATGATTGTTCCTCCATGGACAAGATCACCTTCCGACACAGTCAGATGTGTCTCCCATTTCTTTTCTGTATCCAGTGAATCCACGCTGACGCCCCTGGTAATAAACGCACCGCCCTTCTCTGCAATTTGGTCAAGAGGACGTTCAATACCATCAAAAATATTATTCAGGATTCCCGGAGCCAGCGTAACAGACACGGCAGAACCCGATGTCTCCACGCTCTCTCCCGGGCGAAGCCCCGATGTCTCCTCGTAAACCTGAATGGTCGTCATATCCTTATCAAGGGAAATCACCTCTCCGACCAGGCGCTCCTCACCCACATACACCATCTCGGACATTCTGAATCCGGTCTTTCCCTTAAGGTAAATAACAGGACCATTGATCCCATAGATTTTTCCAGTGTTCTTACTATCCAATTAGCGTACCTCCCTTGAATGTGAATCTGTCATATTCTCTCTCAACAGCGCCCTTAAAAGCATAATCAATCAGAATATTCCTCTCATGGATAACCGCACGCATGCCTCCTATAAAATCCTCTTTACTTACAGTCAGGCTCATACCTGTATGCTCCTCCAGATACGCCTTCTTATCTTCATCCGTCGGATTAATATAAAGGGTAACCGCCTCCCCATTTGCAAATTTTGCCGCTTTCTCTATATAAGAGACAAGAAGCCTTCTGTAGTCCTCTGTCTCCATATATTCATGAAGGAGTTCGTTCACTTCTTCAAACAACTGCTTCTTCAGACGCTTCTGTGTCTTCCCAAACTCGCGCTTCAGCTCCAGCTGCGCCTTAGACGCCGCCATACTAAGCTGCTGCTTTGCACTTGTAACCTCTGCCTTGATTCTTGTCTCGGACTGACGGACCGCCTCCGCGCGGTGCTGCTCATTAATATTTTCCAGAGCCTTCCTGTGCTGCTCTATAATAGAATTCGCCTGCATCCGGGCCTCCAGCATGGCTGCATCCTTCAGATGGTCCAACTTCTCTCGCTGCGTCAAGCCTCTCACCTTCCTTTCATCCTTATATCCGGATCCACAACTATAGTTTTAGCCCTATCGCCTCATTTACATAAGATGTGATAAAATCCTTCTTACGGCCGGTTCCGTGTCTGTCAGGAATCTCAATAAGGAGCGGCATCGTCCGCTCCAGTCTTGCCTCATCAATCAGATCCGGGAATTCACGTCCGAACTTCTCCGTCAGCAGAATAATCCCCACTGTCGAATCATTCATAGCATTTTCCAGGGCTTCCCGGAGCTCGTGGCGCTCGTGCACCACCACCCCGTCTACACCGGCAAGCCTCATCCCTGTCAGGGTATCGATATTATCACTGATCAGATACATCTTCATCTTACAATTTACCCAGGATCATGAAGGAGATGATCAGTCCGTACAGACACACACCTTCTGCAAGACCAACGAAAATCAAGGACTTACCAAGCACACTGGAATCCTCACTGATTGCTCCAAGAGCTGCACTTGCTGCGCTTGCAACGGCAACACCGCCGCCCACACATGACATACCGGTTGACAGTGCAGCCGCAATATAGCCAAGTCCTGTTGCCAGCCCTGCCGCCTTCTCTGCAGTATCAGCAGCCTGAACCGGATCGCCTGCAAATAACATAATCGCCGCAATGGCAAACGATCCAAAATAAAACAATACATTTGCACCAAGCGCCCTCTTGTAACGCTTCTTATTCTTCTCGCCTATCAGATAGTAACCAAATGGAATGATAATTCCAAGCACCAACGCTGCAACCAATAATAATTTCACTGTTAAAGACATGATAAAATTCCTCCTTGTAATTACTTAATCTATTGTAACTGCTCAGTACCTTCACAGTTACATGCAAAAATACATTTGAAATTGCCTTCGGCAATGGGATTTTTGCACTCCTGAATCACTTTCTTACGGTCTGTGCAGTAAATGCACAGACCTGCTGAATAGTTACAATCTATTTGCTCTGCTCATTAAATGGCTGGAACTCCCGTCCGCTTCCTTTATAGAAACGGCTGAACATCTCATAATATTCCAGACGGAGTACCTGTATTCCCACAACCAGACCCTCCAGTCCGCACACAAGAATATTTCCAAATACCATAATCGCCCAGTTCGTATGCCCCTCAGGAACACCCGACAGCATCAGCACAACCTCCATCATCGCTGCATGGCTCACTGCAAAGGCGCCGATTCTGACATATGAAAGTGTATTTGAAAAATAACTGAGCATGGTCTCAAACAATTCGAAAAACGCCTGTACAAGGAACATTCCCTTGCTTTCCTTCATCTTCTCCTTCTTCTTCCTGACAAGATTTCCAAGGGGCTCCTTAAAAACAAAACACAACACCGGGCCGCCCAGGAAGAGAATCAGCATGATATTTCCCGGAAGAGTGTGCCCTGTCATGTACAGCACAATGGTAAGCACCAGGAAGCCGTAAAATACAAGTCCCGCCAGCCCATTGTGGGAAAACAGCATATTTTCCAGGTCATGCGCCTTCGCCGCATTCAGTATATTGAACGCCATCACCAATAAATTCAGCGCCATGCCAAATGCAATTGCAATGACAAACACGGTATTCAGCTGCCCGATAAACGGAAGATTCGTCATCGCCTCTGCAGGTCTCAGCCACCGGGCCTCAATAATATCCTCAAATCCAAAGATACTGCCGAACATAAATCCAAAGAATGCCGAAAACACACCCGCAATCGAGATAATGCCTGCAAGGTTCACCTTTTTTGTCAGATACAGAAGTCCTCCAAACACAAAAAGGCAGAGCCCCTGTCCCACATCCCCGAACATAGCGCCAAAGATAAAGGTATACGTAAGCGCCACGAACATGGTCGGATCCAGCTCATTATGCGCCGGAAGCCCGTACATCTTAATAAACATCTCAAAAGGCTTGAAGAATCTCGGATTCTTAAGCTTAGTAGGCGGATTCCCGAAATACTTCTCCCGGTTCTCTTCCACCATAATAAACACTCTGCTGTCCTTCTCTGCTTCCTTTACAAATGCATCCACATCCTCTTCACCCATCCAGCCGCACAGGATATAGGATTCCAAATCCTCTTCCTCAATCCTCGCCGCCTTCTTGCGGACATCAAAATTGGCGGACATCCTTTCCAGACGCTTTCTCGCACCAAGAAGTTCAGAGGCATGGCTGTTTACCAGATTCTCAATCTCCTGGTCAATCTCTTCAATTTTCCTTTGTGTATCCTCCACATCCTGAAGAAGGATCCCGCATGCGGCTTCTGGCGTTCCCATATATCCGCCCTCCAGCTGGATTCTCTCAAAATGAAGAGAATTAAATACTGAATCCACCTTACTTACATCCGCATTGGCAGTCACATAGCAGCCATAAACATAATTTTCGCTGCGCGTCCCCTCAAAGAAGAGCACATTCAGATCACCGAACAGATATTTTTCAAGACGCCTGTAATAATCAATCCCAATCCTGCCGAACCGGATCTGCATATACTGGTACTTCAAAGCTTTGCCAATATCAAGTTCCAGGGGCCTGAAGGGTTCCAGTACACTGGCGCTCTCCTGAAGCTCCTCCTTCTTCTTTGTAAGAAGCTCCTTCTCCTCAAGCAGCTCAAGATACCTGTGATTAATATCGCGTATCAGGGTCAGTATCTCATCCTTCTTCACATTCAGATTCGCCCGATACTCCTTATCCGGCAGGAGTCCCGCGAACTGCTCCGCCTTCGCAAGCGGATCCTTATACGGATTCACCTCGGCAAAGGGCAGGAGATTGTCTGTAGTCTTGAGCTCAGTAACTGCATTTTCAAGCTGCATCTCATACTTTGAAAGATACACCTCGCATACACGGTCAATATCTGTCCTTGGACCGCTGATGCTAAGAAACTTCATCTTTACAATCACTTTACAACACCTCCTAAGTATCCTAACGTATCTCCCCTTGACAAGCCATACCGGATACATTCAAGGGCCGTTGTTAGTTTATCTATCTCATCTTCCTTCAAGAACAAATATGCATTAATCGTGGCAATCGAATACGGATCTCTACGCCTGTCCGTCACATACAGATGTTTCAGGATATCCTTATACCTCCGCTCAATCGTACCGGAATCTGCAATTTCATAACGTTTCGCATAATACGTCTTCGCCACCTTATGTTCAAATTCCTCTACCGTCGGTGTATCCACCAACGCCTTAAACTCATCTACCCTGATTCTGTAATGATACGGAATCGTAAGCGCATAGATATCCGGCGCCAGCATATGATAGTACTTCTTCGCCCGGTAGACCCACTGCAGATTCAGAAGGTCAATCTTCGTCCCAAAATCCTTAAGGAACATCTCCTTTTCCTGTCCCGTAAGAAGCTTCCTCTCCTTCCGCCACATGACAGAAAAGTAATAAAGATCCAGCGCCAGGTCATAATCAAACAGCGTTGCCTCCTCTGAATCCCTAATTCTTGAGAGAGCCCCGTAATATTCTGTACCCCGCAGATTATCCACCAGTTCATTAATATTGGCAGATGTTATCAGCCTGTCAATAGAAATATCTGAATATCTGTCAAAAAAGCGTTTTTTATACTCCAGGTCAAAAGGCGCCGCATAATGATTAAACACAATCCGCAGACAGTAATTAATCAGATCCACCTCATACCGCTTCCAGTATAGTCTCAGAAACTTCTTCTGCCTGATCCCCGCAAACCGGAAAATTCTCGAATAATCATCAAACAGCGACTGATAAAGAACCTTTTCCACACTCCCCCTGTGATACAGGGAGTCATCCATCTCGCCAAGATATTCCGCATACCCGGGTCTGCCCTTAAGATACTCAATCGCCTCCAGGACACTCTTACAGCTGGCAATGTCCTCGAAGTCCTTCTGCGTCAGAAGCTTAGACTGCATCGCCCGGATCTTCGTGACAATCCCACTATACAACATAAGGTTTCCCATATCCTACACCTCTAAAATATTTTTTAAGATCTCCCCGGCATATGCCGCATGGTGCTCCTCATAGTCCTTCTTGAGTTCCTCTATTACTGAGTGGTTCTTCTCCTTCTGCTCCTCAATCAGAGCACTCATTCTTTTCTCATACCCCTCCCGGATCTCAGAAATCCTCTGCCGGGTCTCTTCCTCCGTCACACGGTCGAACTCATCCCGGGCCTCCTGGAGCTCACTCGCAATCTCAGCCTTCTGCTCATGAGCATGCCTCACAATCGCCTCTGCCGTCTCCTCAATCTCAGCCAGCTTCCCAATAACAGATTCCATATGCCGCCTCCATTCCTATCCAATATAGTATAAATCCATAACGGTCAAATACCCTCATGGTTATGTAAAACCAGTCATTATAATAATACTACTTTTCACCAAAAAAACCATAGTAAAAATCGACAAAAAAATAACAACTCCTCACCCAAAAATACAGGAAAATCACGAGGCAATATTCCGATGAACTAACCGCTAACTCCGGCTAAGACGTTCGGGATATTTGTCCTTTATTAATTGACTTTATTCTCAAAAAAAGCTACACTAAAGTACAGGCAAAATACCGGAAAAGGAGCATAGCATTATGAGACTAAGAAATATTCCCCGGGCAGAAGGAGTTTTAGAGACCAGCCCATATGTTATAAAGAACGAGACCGCCTGCCGGGGAAAATGGAATGAGATAATCTTCAAGAACTCCCAGCCCATTCACATTGAAATCGGCATGGGAAAGGGTCAGTTTCTACTGACCCTTGCAAAACACAGCCCGGATATAAACTACATTGGCATTGAGCGATACTCAAGTGTGCTGCTGCGTGCCGTAGAAAAACTAGAATCACCCGCCACACCCCAAAACAGCCGCCCCGCCACAGACCCTCCCGTCACGGCACAAACATCACACGCCATATCTCAAAACAGCCGCCCCGTCACAGACCCTCCCGTCACGGCACAAACTGGCATCCCTGCCTCAGACACACACACGAGTAGCCGCACCCCTGCCCCAGACAACCTCCGCTTCATCTGCATGGATGCAGCAGACATTGAGGAAGTCTTTGCCCCCGGCGAAGTCTCCCGCATCTACCTGAACTTTTCAGACCCATGGCCAAAAGCAAGACACGCAAGAAGGCGTCTGACCTCACCAGAATATCTGTCACGCTACAGCCATATCCTAAAAAACAACGGACAGCTGGAATTCAAAACTGACAACCAAAACCTCTTCACCTACTCCGAAGAGACCCTGAAATCTTCCGGCGCCTGGACCATCACCGCCCTCACGCGCGACTTAAAAAACACCCCTTCCATGAGCATCGGAAACACCATGACCGAATACGAAGAAAAATTCTCCTCCCTTGGCAACCCCATCTGCAAATTAATTGCCAATGTCAGCGCCTAACCTTTTCAACATTACAACATATTATAATAAGAAGAAAAACATTTCAGGAGTCGCAATGGGGAAAAAATACCTAAAAACATTAAAATACAAATTATGTACATTCACCTACTGCCGGAGAGCTAAGTCCAGATGCGGACAGCTCTCCCAATTCCGAAAAAGTTTCTGCGAAGTATACAACATTCTAAACCCCGGCGCAGACTGCCGGAAACAGTAACTGTCCAAAGGAAACTGCTGCGTAGTCACGTTCAGAGTACCTTTACAGCTACCATAAATAAAACAAAGAAAGGTTGATAACTATGCTACATCTAACAGCCAGAAACTTCGAATCTGAGACCACACATACACATCTCCCAGTCGTCATCATGTTCTACGCCAACTGGTGCGGAAAATGCGCAATGATGAAGCCTGTTTTCGAAGATATAGAAAAAAAATATCTGGGAAAAATAAAATTCTTCGAAGTAGAGATCGACGAATCCCCTGACCTTGCCGCACGCTACGATGCCGGCATCGTCCCCACCTTCCTGCTCCTAAAAAACAAAACACCAATAGCCACCCTACAAGGCCTCATCCCCCAGCCCACCCTTGACCAGAGAATCCAGAAACTCCTCCTTGCACCCCACTAATATCAGATCGTGGGGGAGGACAGTTCAGAGAATAGCCATATTTATACTGTTTCCATGAATGATGAACAGGAATGGCGCTCTCACAGGAAACATTGCAACCACCAACAGCACAGGCACTGGGCGGGCATCCTCCCGGGGACGCATCCGGCAGGCGGCTTTGGGCGGGGCGGCCCGGCATATCAGGTGGGATTCTTCCGCATTGGAAGCTGCGGCAACAAGTCATTGATGAAAAAGAGGCGAAAAACAGGACCACACATTGTACCACAAGTACAATGTGTGAGGATAGGCTGAGGGGAGAACTCATAAAGAGTTCTCCCCTCAGCCTATCCGATGTCCTGTTTTTCGCCTCTTTTGAATCTAGGACTTGTCCGCAAGCTTCCACAGCGGAAGAATCCCACCTGATATGCCGGAAAGCCGTCCCGCCCAAAGCTGCCTGCCGGATGCCGTCCCCGGGAGGGTGCCTGCCCGGTGCCGTCCTCCCTCTAAAACTCGAAGACTGCCACTCCATATGGCGGCATTTTATACGCAAAGGAAAACGGCCTTCCATCGCACTCTTTCTTCTGTGCCCGGTACACCACCGGCCTTTCCTTCCCATTCCCGCCATACCTTACATCATCACTATTGAGAATCAGCTTATACTGCTTTTTCCTTGGAACTCCGACTCTGTAATCCGCCCACTCCATAGGCGTAAAATTTATCACAAACAGCAGGTTCTTCTTTTTATCCTTCGAGTGTCTCATAAAACTATAGATACTCCTGTACCCGTCATCCGCATTAATCCACTCAAAGCCATCACAAGACTGATCCAGCTCATAAAAAGCTTTCTTCTTTTTATACATATGAAGAAGATCCTTCATCCAGTTCTGAATCGCCTGATGCTCCGGTTCAGCAAGCAGATACCAGTCAAGCTCCCGCTCCTCGCTCCACTCACGAAGCTGGGCAAACTCCTGCCCCATAAAGAGCAGCTTCTTCCCTGCATGTCCCATCATAAAAGCATATCCTGCCTTAAGGTTCGCATACTTATCAAACCCAAGTCCCGGCATCTTGTTAAGCATAGAACATTTCAGATGCACCACCTCGTCATGAGACAGCACAAGAACATAATTCTCACTGTATGCATAACTCATGGCAAATGTCATGGCATTATGGTTGTCCTTCCTGAAATACGGATCAAGCTTCATATACTCGGTAAAATCATGCATCCAGCCCATATTCCACTTCAGGCTGAAGCCCAGTCCGTTATCTTCAACATCTCCCGTAATCTTCGGCCATGCCGTGGACTCCTCCGCAATCATCATTGCCCCTGGATTCCTCCCTAACAGAACCGAATTCAAATGCTTAAAGAAGTCAACTGCCTCCAGATTCTCATTGCCTCCATATTTATTTGCAACCCACTGCCCATCCTGCTTCCCATAGTCAAGATAAAGCATAGAGGCCACAGCATCCACACGAAGCCCGTCTACATGGAAATGCTCCACCCAGAACAGCGCATTGGAAATCAAGAAGTTGCGCACCTCGTTTTTCCCCAAATCAAAAATCTTTGTTCCCCAGTCAGGATGCTCGCCCTTCCTTGGATCCGCATATTCAAACGTAGGCGTTCCGTCAAAGTCTGCCAACCCATGGGCATCCCTCGGGAAATGCGCCGGAACCCAGTCAAGAATAACACCAATCTTATTCTGATGCAGGTAGTTTACCATCCAGGCAAAATCCTCCGGCGTTCCATACCGGCTCGTTGGTGCATAGTACCCTGTAACCTGATACCCCCACGAACCATCAAAGGGATGCTCTGCAATCCCCATTATCTCTACATGGGTATACCCCATCTCCTTCACATAAGCAGCAATCTCCCTGGCAAACTCACGGTAAGTATAATATCCCTCGTCCTCCCGTCCCAGATGCCTCTTCCAGGATCCAATGTGTACCTCATAGATTGAGATCGGCTCCTCCGTGCAGACCCACGACTTTCTCTTATCAAGCCATGCCTTATCCGTCCACTTCAGGTTCTCAATGTCAACAACCTTGGATGCCGTTCCCGGACGGAGCTCCGCGTGATTGGCAAACGGATCCGCCTTAAAGATAAACTGCCCTGAAAAAGTCTCTATGCAGTACTTATACATCGAATACTTTTTAACACCCGGAATGAAGCAGGTATAGATTCCAATATTCTCCTCCCGTTCCATTGGATTCGCATGCATATCCCACTCATTAAATTCTCCCACAACCGAGACAGATCTTGCATTCGGCGCCCATACTGCGAAATAAACGCCCTCTGTCTTTCCATTCCTAACCATATGAGAGCCTAATTTCTTATAGATCTCATAATGATTTCCCTGACCGAATAAATATCCGTCCAACTCTCCGATTTCAAATGTCTTTTTCTTTTTTTCCATTTCGTCGTTCCCCTTGTACTACAGTATAATATATGTAACTGTTCCGTATCCTCACAGTTACATGCAAAAATCTATTACTTCTATTATACTTTACAAAAGAAAAAAAAGAAAGGGCTGTATGCGGAAAACAGCCACTTTATTATATGTTTTTCCAACCTGCCGTACGCCTTCAAGCCCTGAAACCTTATGGCTGCATCTGGCTTTCCATGCAAGTAATTTCCGGTAAATGCCACGTTCTAATTCCATGCTCCGCCTCCTGATTACTTTACAGTCACAATTACAGCAGGATACTGGCGGCACTCTTACCTTTGATCAGCACCGCAGGCGGGATATACAGCACTACGGTGCTCAGCACCGCATCTTTCCAATACAGGGCATTCTCCCTGCACATAAGAATACACCTCTGTCTCCGGCGTACGCCCAATCATCTGCTTAAGCCGTGCCAGCATCTTTTCCCGATCCCGCGGAAGTCTCCCCCGCACACGGAATTCGATAAAATCATGAAACCCGTCATACAGAACTTCTGCCGTCAGCAGCTCGATCAGGCAGCGTTCCTCCAAAAGGTTCTCCCTCTCTGATGCAGGGGCAAAGCTGCCATCCCGGATATTCTGATACAGCGGCACCTCCCTGTGCAGAAACATAGAAAAATTAACTACATGAGCCGGCTTTGTCCGGTTTAGGAATTCCGCAAGTGCCTCTGCGTTTTCCCTTCCTCTCCCTTTTCCTGCCACTCCTGTCATAATATGTGCATCGTAGGTAAGCCCCGCCTCATGAAGACAGCCGATTGCCTCATATGCCTCTTTCTGATTATGATCCTTCTCCATAAACAAAAGAACATCATCCAGTCCGCTTTCAATGCCAAGATACAAATGACGTACCCCCAGCCTCTGAAATTCCTTTAGCTCCTGATCAGTTCTCTTCCTTATACTTGTTACAGTTGCATCCATATTAATCTCTTCACATTCTGGAAAATACCTCCTGATCATCTCCAAAATGTAAATAAGACGCTCATCCTTCTGGGCAAATGCATTCCCGTCTCCCAAAAAGATCTTCCTTGGATGACCGCCTGCCTTTTTCACACGCAGAAGCTCTCCTTCGATCTGCTCGTATGGAAGCTCCCGATATCTAAGATGCCTGAACAGGTTGCAGAATCTGCACCTGTTATAAGAACATCCCACCATGATCGGGAGCATAAACGAAGAGCGTTCCATTGGCGCGCGGCAGATTTGTCCTTCATACTCCATAGCCTCGCCTCCCTAAAGAACTGCAGAAAGTTATACTGCACGCCAGATAAATCTAAAACACGCTCTAATGCTTGAAATCCTCCTCTTTGAGAATTATCCTGTCTGATTCATCGGTTCCCCTGCCAAACATCCTTCTCGCCAGATGCTTTACATTGGCCTTCTGCGAATGTTCAATCGCTTCGTCCATAATCTCCTTAACCTCCGCAACTGTTACGGCATGATCCTCTCTCTGCATCACGTCAATACGGCTGTATAATGCAAGAATACCCATTTCATCCAGTTTATATCCATTTTCTTTCGCATACGTCTGTCCGAAGGTGACGAGTTCATCGTTGATAAATACAGGCAGTTCCAGTCTGGACGTGAACTTCTTCTTAAAGTCCGGATGTGCTGTCAGGATTCGCTCAAGCGGCTTCCTCTGATCCTCCAGTACAAACAACATCTCGCCTGTCTTCTTTTCCATCAGCATGCTCAGCTCCCTAATAGTCCTTGAATTAAGCTTCCCGGCCTTTTCTATAATAATTGCACCGCCCCTGAGCTTCTGTATGATATTAGACAGCTCCTTTTTGTTCAAAGATTCTCCGGTTACAATTGCGACCTTCCCCTGTTTCAAGTTTCTCTGCTTCTGGATTGCTTTCACAATATCAACGGCCAGCACAGTCTTTCCGGATCCCTTCCGGCCAATTACAAGGAGATTCCCTGTACGGGAGCTCCCCTCTCTCTGCGCTCTTCTGTCATTATCAAGCACCTCAACAATCTGCTCACTCATACCGCGGACCGGCACAAAGTACGAAAACAGTTTTTTCTGCTCCTCCGTAAGACCAGCCTTGAGGCCGATCTCACTTGTTGCGCTTAGATCATATCGTCCAGTCACTACAAAACCTGTATCAAACGGAACGCCGCTCCCCTTCGCTTTTTTTATTCTCTTTTGTATCTCCTCTTCCGAAGGCTCCTCAATCTCAAGAGGCTCATCATTCTTGGTGCCCCTTATCTGGGGCAGCTCATCGTCAAAAAAGTCCTCGCCGTCAAATTCGTCCTCGAATTCATCCTCCTCGAACTCATCTTCCTCAAATTCGTCCTCTTCAAATTCATCCTCTTCAAATTCGTCCTCTTCGAATTCATCTTCCTCGAACTCGTCTTCTCCAAATTCGTCTTCCTCGAATTCATCTTCCCCAAATTCGTCTTCCTCGAATTCATCTTCCTCAAATCCATCTTCTTCGAATTCGTCTTCCTCAAATCCGTCTTCTTCGAATTCGTCTTCCTCAAACCCATCCGTTTCGAATTCATTCTCGAATTCATCAAAGGTTTCCGCTTCAACTTCTCCTTCTTCAGCCTCTTCCACATCAAAGGCAAGCTCCATCTGATAACCGTCACCTTGAGTATCAGTTTCTGCAAGCTCCAGCTCCTCGCCTGAATCAAAAGCAGATTCTCCCGCTTCTGATACACGCCCTTCCAGTTCCTCCACCAATTGTCTGATATCATCGGACAGGATTGGCTGCTTCTTTGTAATTCTTCCAGTGGATGCCTTCTTTGATACAGCTCTTTTTTCCGGCTTTTCTGAGCCTTTCCGGGAAGACTCTGCGGCCTTTTTCTTCGTCTCAGGACGGGCTGCTTCCGCCGCTTTTTTCTCTGCTTCCAGTCGCGCCGCCTCTTCCGCCGCTCTTTTTTCCGCTTCCAGGCGGGCAGACTCCGCTGCCCTTCTCTCCGCTTCCAGGCGTGCCGCTTCCGCCGCTTTTTTCTCTGCTTCCAGTCGCGCCGCCTCTTCCGCCGCTTTTTTTTCCTCCTCAAGGCGCGCCGCTTCCGCCGCGGCCTTTTTCTCTGCCTCAAGACGCGCCGCTTCTTCCTTTCGCTTTGCTACTTCCTCGGCTTCTCTTCTTTCAGCTTCAAGTCTCTCTGCTCTTCTGCGCTCCTCAACAACGGCGCGCTCCTTCCTCAGACGTTCTTCATCCCTGGCTCTCTGCTCCTCAATCGCTTCCGCATTCACCTTCTGCTTCTCTTCCCATTCCTGAAGAATGTCTTCAATCTTCATCTGCCCGGAGATTCGGATTTCTTCCTCTCTCTGAGCCATCCGCTTCTTTTCCTCCAGATTAATGCCATTTGCCATTGCAACACCATTAAACAGCGCCTCTTCAAGTGTTGCTCCTGTCACAACTGTGGAGATTGCTTTTTTCTTTGCTGTATCGTACTTTTCGGGCTGAGCTTCTTCGCTCTCTTCCTCCCCGAAGTCCTGTTCCTCCAGATCATCCGGCTCTTCCCCAGAGCCAGACTCTTCATCAGCATCCGACTCCTCCCGGGCACTCTGCTCCTCCAGAGCATCCAGCTCTTCTACAAGACTATGATCTTCTGCAAAACCGTGCTCTTGTGCAAGACCATGCTCTTCTGCTGCCGGCTCCTTCTCATCCTTTTCCTCTGCCCCGGTATTCTGCGCCTCCATGGCTGCAAGCGCAGCGCTAAGCTCCCCTGTCGGAAGCCTTCTTGTTGCATCTGTCTCTATACTTTCCTGTTCATCCGGAAGTCCTGCCATTACTTCATCTATAGAGAGAGCTGCTCCCGAAATCTCAGTTAATTCCATCGTCACGTCCGGCACGGGCTGCGCCGGTGCCTTTTTCTGCTTCGAAGCAGGGCGTACAGATGTACCGGGACGTCTCACAACTGTCCTTTTCACTCCTTTGTATTCATCATACTTTTCCTGCTGAAGAGGTGTCAGGGGCTTATACTTCATCTTAAGCTCCATCGCCTGGTATACGTATTTACCCTCGCTAAACCACAGAATTAGGTCATCACATTCCTCCAGGCATTCCGCAGTCATACCTGCCTCATGATATAATTTTGCAAGCTCATATGCCCATTTCTCCACATATTCCGCCTTTTTAAAGTCAGACAGCGCGTCAATCTGCTCAGAAAGCGGGGAACCCTGTGCCTTTAAAATCTTATATTTCAATATGTACTGATTCGGATCCTTCGGAGCCAGCTTTACAAATTCCTCATAACAGTCCGATGCTTCATCAACATCATTCACCTTAAGGGCCAGTATCCCCAGCCGGTATGCAATCTTTCTGCTTCCTGGAGAACGGTCGAATGCCATCAGTAAAATATCCCGGCTCTTCACAAACTCTCCGTTCTGCTCATAGATTTCACTGACTGTATTCAGCATAGATACATTTTTCACTCTTTTCCAGTCAATCGTATCTGCAATCTCCACCGCTTTTTTATGCTGGCGCTTTTCCATATACTCCAGCATCTGCTCTGTTTTTACCCGGTATTCATACTTATCCAATCTTCTCACCTCAAAAATGTATTGTTATACTCCACCTGTAAACCGGCGCCGCTGTCTTCACGGTCAAGATACTCACGGCAGCCGCAGCCGCAAAGCGGCATAATTTCTCATGCGGCTGTGCGCATCCATTTACGCTATAAGTTTATCATACAGCTCACATATTGTCAAAAATATGCGAAGAAAAATATTAAATTTTTGTTACACCCCGGCTTCCTCCCTCTATAACCGTAACAAAATGAATAGCCATTACAAACTTTCGTCATAATGGCTATTTTTATTATATTTAATTTTATTTTTTATTTTAATCGGAGGAGTTCTCTTGATTCTTTCGTTCCCTAAATTACTCATTCCTTCTTAACTCTGAAAGCTTCAGATTCATCTAATCTCTCTGAACCCTTAATATCATTATCTATACCCCTCATTGTCCCTTCTATAAACCGACCTCCGGGCTATTCATATCTATAACCTCCCTCCTGCATGCAGTTCTCCTTCCCTCTGCATGCTTCGGTATTAAGTTATTCCGTCTATAGCCCTGTCTTATATAGCTCCCGTATAAATACTGATATATCTTCTCTTCTTAAACTATGCGGCATCTATCCTCAATATGTCTGCAGATCTGAATCCTCTGCTTTTCTAACCGGCTTCATACATCTCCGACTGATCTTTTCATCCATATTCTACCGGCTGCTTATCCACACTGTATAAGGCTTATTCTCTGGGAACGGTGGTCTGCCCTGCCACTGACATATTGAATTGTTATTTCTGTAAATGTGTCCAACGGATTAAGCCTCCTTTACCTCTCTATTTTCCAAAAATTCTTTGCCTCTTCCCTTTCTCGTCAGGATGCCGACTATCTTTTGGATTGATTATATAATAGCACTACGGCAGATATTTGTCAACACTATTTTTGTATTTATTTTTTATAAATTATATTATTGTTTAATTTCAATATATTTTTCCGACTATTTGTGCAACACACGCAATATAACAGTTAGAATTCACGGCCTTAGGCCACTCATAGCAACGGATTCGGCAATGGATTTTTTACACCGCCGAATCGCTGCCATCTAGCTCCGCTGACTAAATACAGGGCAAATTAACCGCAAAGTGGGGCGGCAGATAGTAGGAATTAATTTTCAGGCACGCTCTAGTATAACCTTGAAGTAATGCCCGATAATCGTGTCAGCTGTGGTTTATAAAATAATGTCCCCTACTTTTTTAAAATGCTTCAGGCTATATGCCTCAATAATATTTCCCCGGACTACATATAAGGTTTCATCAATATAGACCCCTCTGGTTCCGGTAGAACCATTCCCATTGATCTCCTCTTCCATCTGGCTGATAAATCCTCTGGATGTATCATATTTAAAGATGTAGTAATTCTGTCCGCCATTCGTGTCGCCGGCAAAGCCGATGAGATTCCTTCCCGCATCCACAAGAGCAGCCTTGTAATCATAGGACACATCCGTACTATAGACATTCTTCAGAACACAGGTGTTCTCCTCCTTCACATCTGACGGATCCGATATGTCAAACATAGTAAGCTTTACTCCATCCGTAATCATAGTCTCTTCATCCACATTCATGCCGATTCCCAAAAGCTTTCCCTCCCCATAAGGATGCAGGTAATCAGAAAATCCCGGTATCTTAAGAGAGCCGATAATCTTTGGCTTCTTCGGATTGGACAGATCTACCGTGAAGAGAGGATCCGTCTCACGGAAGGTCACAAAGTACCCGATATCCCCCATAAGCCTTGCGGAATAGACGCGCTCATCCTTCGCCAAATTCTCAATGGACCCCACAATCTTAAAATCCTTATCAAGAACATACACACTGTTTGCCTCCCCCCTTGTTGTCACAATTCGGAGATAGCCTTTGTATTCATCTATAGAAAAGGAATCATTAATATAGCCCTTCACTGTTCCCTGCATCCCCGGCGTCAGTACCCCTTTCTTATAGGAAATGCTTCGGATTGTCGTCTGCTCATCATCTCCCAGGGAGCCGCTGCCCCATACTGTTTCATAATAATAAATATTTTCATTGCTCACATATAATTGTCCGCCTTCTGACAGAATCGCCTTGCTGTCAGCCACCTCATCCGGTTTTTCTATATTGACTGCTGCTGCAATTGTATACGCCCTGCCTTTCTTAATCTGCGGAAGGCAGATATCCTTTTCCGCAATAAAGGTATCATTAATTCGCGGGATATAGGTTTCCGGTATTCCCCTCTCTATATTTGACCAGTCCACGCCATAGTTACTGAACAGATACAGATACCCCTCTGCCATTCTCGAGGACTGATAATACCCACTTTGTGTAACTCTCCCCAGCTCCTTTGGCTTTTCAGTATCTGTAAGATCATAGGTTATGGCTATGGTCATCCCCTCATATGCAAACGCTCTGTCCATGAGGCCGTCATCGTCATATTTACTGCATACCAGCACCAGTCTCTTTTGTCCGGAATCCAGATAGATTTCCTGTATATCC
Source organism: Lachnospiraceae bacterium (assembly GCA_910576335.1). Classification (GTDB taxonomy): domain Bacteria; phylum Bacillota; class Clostridia; order Lachnospirales; family Lachnospiraceae; genus CAPEBR01. The sequence goes on along the minus strand of CAJTIU010000027.1, from coordinate 18,034 downwards.
CCCACCTTTTCGGTCTTAATACTAGAAGTCTCCTTCATCTTTCCGCCGCGGGTATCCACGATTGATACTTCTTCTCTGCTGTCTCTTAATACATACAGATACGTCCCGTCTGTCTTCACCACATCGCCTTCATCCACGCCCTCCTGGCGTACATTCGTCTCAGAATAGCTTCCTCCGTCTGCAGCGCCTGCTGTATCCGCCAGCGCAGATTCCGCGACATCCATATCTACCGCAGATTCCTTCTTTTCCGCTGCCCCGGATTCATTGGCAATCTCTTCCTCATATGCACGCTGCTCTGCCTCAGTCTCCTTCTTATAATTGTCAATGTACTCAAACACCTCATCATAATTATCTGCAGACGCTACCGTCTCCTCACTGCTGATCTCAGGAAGCCTGCGGGCCGGTGTCCCAATCCTTTCTCCTGTTCCCGTTTCCTCTCCCGTTCTGCCAGCTTTATATACTACAATTCCTGCCACAATCACCAGACACGCCGCTGCCAGCGCCCCGATCCGGAACGGGCTGATCTTCTTTCCCTTTCTTCTGTCAGCTTCCCCAAGGGTCTGTCTGATCCGGTCCGGCTTCATATCTTCCGGAACCATTATATTGCCAGTCTTTTCCTTTATCTTCTGGATAACATCCTGTTCCTTCTTATTCATAAAACTGCCCCTTTCTCAAAACTTCCGCAAAATCCGTCTGATTTACTGTAAAACACATTCCATCTTGGCAAGAGCACGGCTCCGCTTGGAGCGCACCGTATTTGCATTCAGTTTCATCATAGTTCCAATCTCATTGCTGTTATATCCGCCAAAAACAGACAGACCGACAATCGTCTGCTCTTCCTCCGTCAGAACAAAAAAGGCATTCCTTACATCCATCGCAAGAGAAAGATCTACATCCTCTACCGCAGTCTCCTCATATGAACCGCCTCCATCCTGCGGCATCTCACGCGTGACCTGCTTAAGTCTTCTCCTGCAGATATTCGAAAGGATCGTAAACATCCAGCTTTTGAATGCCTCCTCTTTACGGAGCTTCCGGATATTCTCATATGCAGATATGACCGCCTCACTCACCGAATCCTCCGCCTCCTGCTGATTCTTCATCAGACAAAGCGCGAAACGATACAGATCCGCATAAACGTCTTCATACATCTGCGCAAACTTCCTGGCATCGCATTTCATATCTTCTCCTCCCTTATGGATATCCAAAGTACTTTGTGTTGCTATATATAAGAGTCAAAAAAAGGTGCAAGTGTTGCATTGGGGACAGGGTAAAATTAAATTGGGGACGGGGTATTTCTAGAAATACCCCGTCCCCAATTTGCGCATTATCCTCTATAATAATTTATCAGGCATCCTTTAAGGATAATCTCTCTCTCGTTATCTGTCATGTCCCCCAGCTTCAGCTGGATCTCTTCCAGCTCTTCCCGGATGACATATGCTTTGATTTCTGTCTGTTTTTCTTCGATGGCTTTTCTGATCTCTGGCACGAAGAGGTAGTCTCCGTTTTTGAACGGAAGTGCTTCGTGGCTGGCTTCGGTTATGAACGGGAGCATGCCCCAGTTGATCAGGTTGGAACGGTATCTCTTTGTCGCGTACTCATTGGCGATGTTTGCCCAACCGCCGAGTACCTTCTGGCAGGATGCCGCCTGTTCTCTGGCGGAGCCATCGCCTGGCTTTACAGCAAAGATGGTGCTGCCTACGCCTGCATTGGTCCGGTCAATCTCCGGATACTTCCCGTGGATCGTCTGCATGACTGGCTTTAACTCTTCCAGCGCTTCTGCCGGGCACTGTTCTGCCTCGATTGCCTTCTGTGCTGCCTGTACTTCCTTCGCGCGGCCTACATATGCGGGATCCTTCCTGGATAATGCGAATTCTGCAAGTCCAAGGGGATTCGATCTGTAGGATGAGGTCTCTCCGGAAGGAATGAGCTCATCTGTTGTGGTAACCGGATCGTGGATCTCGGATACAATCTTAAGGATCAGATTTTCAGGGAGCGCCGGCATTGCCGGCCAGTCTTTTATGTTGGGGCCAAATTTAATCTCCACGGACGAATCTGCTTCCCCGTGGCTGTCAAATACACGGTTTGCGTAAATCGTCTTGTCGAAGTGGTATTTCTTTCCGCTGTATTCCACATCCATTGCTGTTGCCGGTGTAAGGTAACCCTGGTTTGCTGCTGTTGCTGCAATGGAGCGTGCATCCATGAGAGCTACAGATGCAATCTGTCCGCTCTGAAGCTTTGAACCTTCACGGTTCGGAAAGTTTCTTGTAGAGTGGCGGATGGAGAATGCATTGTTAGCCGGCGTGTCTCCTGCACCGAAGCATGGCCCGCAGAATGCAGTCTTTACAATGGTTCCTGCAGCCATCAGGTCAGCGACTGCACCGTTTTTCACCAGTTCCATATAGATTGGCGTGCTTGCCGGATATACACTGAAGGTGAATTCATCCGCACCGATATAATGACCCTTTATAATGTCCGCTGCCGCGCAGATATTTTCAAATCCTCCGCCTGCACAGCCGGCGATCAGTCCCTGGTCTACGTAGAGTCTTCCGTCCCGGATCTTGCTTTGCAGGGAATAGTCCACTGCGCCTCCAAGGCTTACGGCGGCCTTCTGCTCTACATCATGAAGAATATCGGCAAGGTTTGCATTTACCTCGTCTATGGTATAGACATTGGACGGATGGAACGGCATTGCAATCATGGGCTTAATCTTGCTTAAATTCACATATACCATGCCGTCATAGTATGCTGCTGCGCCGGGTGCAAGTTCTTTATAGTCCTCTTCCCGTCCATGGATTTCATAGAATTCACGAATCTTTTCGTCTGTTGTCCAAATGGAGGACAGACAGGTGGTCTCGGTCGTCATAACATCAATACCAATCCGGAAATCAGCGCTGAGCTTTCCGACACCTGGTCCGACAAATTCCATGACCTTATTGTTGACATATCCATCTGCAAATGTCGCACCAATAATCGCCAGCGCCACATCCTGGGGACCAACTCCCTTTGCAGGCTCTCCGTCCAGGTAGATTCCTACTACCCCCGGCATCTTGATATCATAGGTCTTATTCAGAAGCTGCTTCACAAGCTCCGGGCCGCCCTCGCCCATAGCCATTGTCCCGAGCGCACCGTAACGGGTATGGCTGTCCGAGCCAAGAATCATCCTGCCTCCGCCTGCCAGCATCTCGCGGGCATACTGGTGAATAACCGCCTGGTGGGGCGGTACATATACTCCTCCGTATTTTTTCGCGCAGGTCAGGCCAAACATGTGGTCATCCTCATTAATTGTTCCGCCCACTGCGCACAAAGAGTTGTGACAGTTGGTAAGCACATATGGGATCGGAAATCTCTCCAGTCCGGAAGCCCGTGCTGTCTGGATGATTCCTACAAATGTAATGTCGTGGGACGTCAGCTTGTCAAACTTAATCTGAAGCTGCTCCATGTTTCCGGAGGTATTGTGTTCCTCAAGGATCCGATATGCCATTGTCTGCTTCGCAAGCTCCTCTGGCAAAGCTTCCTGCCCGGTTCTCGCCTTTACTTCCTGTGCGTCCTCCACAATCTCTTCTCCGTTCAAGAGATAGACGCCCCTGTCATATACTCTCAGGGTCTGCCCTGTCTGTCTGCTGTTTGATGCTGTCATAATTCTTGTCTCCTCCTGATTGTTTTTCCGTAACAGTTCAGATACCTTCACTCCTGAATCATTTTCTTACGGTCTGTGCCGTAAATGCACAGACCTGCCTGAACTGTTACGTTCTTCCATCTGCTGTGCTGCCGTCAGCCGGCGTTACACTATATTTTTCATATGGTCTGCTACCATCATAGCAATCTTGAATGTCAGCGCATCCTCAAATACGCGTACATCCAGGCCTGTCCTTTTCTGAATCTTTTCCAGCCGGTACACGAGTGTGTTCCGATGGATGTATAACTGTCTGGCAGTCTCAGATATATTCAGATTATTATCAAAGAATGTATAGACTGTCGTCAGCTCCTCTTCCTCAAAATGCTCCTCTCCTCCATGCTCGAACACCTCATTTAAAAACATCCCGCACAGTGACGGCGGAAGCTGGTGGATCAGCCGTCCGATGCCAAGTTCATTATATGCCAGAACATTTTTATCCGCATAGAATACCCGTCCTACTTCCAGCGCCATCTGCGCCTCCTTATAGGAACGGGACACATCCTTAAGTTCCCCTGCAATCGTGCTGAATGCCACACGTACGCTTACCATAGCCTCCATATTCAATGTGTCCACAAGCACGCGGGCAATGTGGTTCAGTGTAGCATAATCTTCTGTAACCTCCAGCGCCTTTACCAGAATAATATGCCTTTCGTCCACTGCAGTAACAAAATCTTTATTGCCTGTTGCATACAGTCCGCGCATAGTCTCCAGGACAAGGTTGTCCCCCTCATTCCTTGGCTCAATCAGGAATACGGCTCTGCGCTGCTCTACCGGAATTCGCATCTTCTTCGCCTGATTATAGATGTCCACAAGAAGCATATTGTCCAGAATCAGATTCTGAATAAAACGGTTCTTATCCATCCGCTCTTTATATGCTGTGATCAGTCCTTCAAGCTGGCCAGCCCCAAGGCCGCCTACGACCCGTAAGGCTGCCTGGTCCCCTCTGAGCGCAAGGACATATACCGGTTCCTCGCCGTCACTTACTAAAAAGAGACCTCTGTTTCCTAAAATGCTTCCCTTCGTCTCAGCATCCGTATACTCCAGAAATATCTCTATCTCTTTTTGAAGCTCCTTTGCTTTTTCCCTTGTTGTCACAATACAATTTCCCTGAACATCCCATATAGAGCATTCAAATCCTGTAACATTGTGTATATTTTGTACCGTTTTGTGCAATACCTGATTTGATAACACCGGTTTTCCTCCTATCTATATCAAATGTCTCATCAGCCTTTTACATTCCCGGGAACATTGCGCTTTCGAGGGCGCTTACCTCATCCTCACCAATGCCATATGCCTTTTCCCCGTCCTGGGCCACCTTGACCTCAACAGTCACTGCCTCCCCGTAAGTATTTTTCTTAATCCCTCTATTCAGGGCATCCACCAAAATGTCAACCAGCACATTCGGGTCACTTAAGTCCTTTCCTTTTTTTGAATACTTCTTCGTAATCTTCTCAATTACGTCATTGGCTGTACTGAATGCATCCACTGGTTCAATCTCTACCGGCACAATGTAGCTTCCGTCATCCTGCTCCTTAGCTTCTTTTACCTTGTACTTCGACAGCTTCATAATTCCAATCACCGCTGTCTTATACTTTTCCTTGGACTCATCGCTTATGCTCTGTCCGGCAAACGCCGAGTCAACCTGGGCATCCATCCCATCCTCAATCTCTGCCTTTGCTTCCTTTTCCGAAAGATCCCGGAACTTTGCATAGTCCTCATATTCTCCATGATAATTCGCATCTAATACACTTTTTGTATACCCTGTTGCATCAAAGTCCTTCCCACATGCGGCCAGTCCCATACACATAACTACTGCTACGGCTGCCGCCATCAATCTGCCTGCCCTTTTCATTGCTCTTCTCCCTTCTGGCGTTATTACCTTGTAACTGCCCAGCGAATTCCCCGCCCCGCCCGGGCAGGCCTGCTGAATAGTTACATTGCTTTGTTTATTTTAATACGTATATAAGGTACATGTCAATTATATTTCTCGCATATATATAGTAAAAATCTCATATGTAAGGATTATTATGTCAAAAAAACGATCCGTTATTGCCCTGCTTCTTTTTTTGTCTGTGCTCTTTACAGACTCCTTTCTCGTCCAGTGCGCGAAGCAGGATGAAAATAGTGAATTTGAAAGCTATACCTCCAGTCTGTTTCTCCGGGAGGTCTCTGCAAATACCATTTCCCTGCATTATACATTAAAAGACCCTGGAGCTTTTGGCATCTCTGATATCCCGGTATCACTGGGTTACATGGGAACAGACCGCGCTGCCGTCTGTGCCTCTTTGGAAAATGAACTGTCCCTTCTTCATTCCTTCAGGCAAAACCAGCTTTCAAGGGAAAACCAGCTCACCTTCGACATTCTGGAGCATTCCTTGAAGTCCAGTCTGAAGGAGGCAGAGTATCTTCTGTACGAAGAGCCTCTGGCCCCGCTTACCGGCACTCAGGCGCAGCTTCCGGTTATCCTGTCTGAGTACCGCTTCTATCAGCTTAGTGACTGCGAAGATTACCTTGAGTTGCTGACCCAGGTGCCAGAATACTTCCGCTCGATTTTGGAATTCGAACAGGCAAAATCCAATGCAGGGCTTTTCATGTCAGACAGCAATGCAGATGCACTGGTTAAGGAATGTAAGACATTTATACAGATGGGTTCCTCTAACTATCTCTTCTCATCTTTCGAGGAAAGGCTAAAGGAGCTGACCCTTTCCAAAGCAGAAGAAAAGCGCTGTATTGACACAAACCGGCTTCATATTGAGACCTGCGTCTTTCCTGCCTATCAGAATCTGATCGACGGCCTGACAAGGCTTCGCGGAACCGGAAAAAATAATGGCGGCTTATGTCACCTTCCTGATGGGAAAAAATATTACGAGCTGACTGTAGCATCCCAGACCGGCTCCTCTCGTACGATTCCGGAACTTAGGGCTCTCACCCTTTCGCAGATGGCAGACGATACCGCCGCCATACAGAAGGTACTGGCCGAGTCATATAAAGACTCCGGGAAGACAGATGCCTCCTCCACAGAGCCCCGGCAGAATATCCTTTCAGGAACCTCTCCGGAAGAAATTCTGAATCAGCTAAAAACCGGGCTTGACGGTCTTTTTCCGGCGTCCCCTGATGTGGATACCCGGATTAAATATGTCCAGGAATCCATGGAGGAGTATTTAAGCCCCGCATTCTACATGATCCCGGCCATTGATGACATGGAGAATAATGTCATCTACATCAACAAGGGACATATGCCTGACAGTCTGTCACTTTTTACGACACTCGCCCATGAGGGCTATCCCGGACACCTGTATCAGACGACCTATTACTCCGCCACCTCTCCGGATCCTGTCAGAAATGTCTTAAGCTTCGGCGGCTATACAGAGGGTTGGGCAACCTACAGCGAGATGCTGAGCTATTATTTTACACCCCTTACCAGGGAACAGGCGCTGCTGACCCAGAGGAATGCCTCTGTAATACTGGGTCTTTATGCGCTTGCTGACATAGGAATCCATTATGACGGGTGGTCGCTCCTTGATACAGTTGCTTTTTTCCGGGACTATGGAATCAGGGACACGAGTACAGTGGAGGAAATCTACAGCCTCATTGTCACTGATCCTGGAAATTACCTCAAATATTATATTGGATATGTAGAATTCCTGGAGCTCAAAAAAGATGCCATAAAAAAATGGGGCGATAAATTTTCACAGGAACGGTTCCATAAAGCAGTGCTGGATGTGGGGCCTGCTCCATTTGATATCCTCAGGAAGTACATTTAAGTTACTGTTCACGGGTCAGGAATGCGCATAAATTGCGCATTCCGTAAGAACATGACCGCCCCGAATCGTAACTATTATAAGGTAATATCCTGGTGCTTGATTTTCCATATCTCATTCAGTATAATATATTCGTGGTAAAAATAACCAAAAGAGGAAGGAGAAAAGAAACTAAAATGAAAAAAAAGAAAAGGAAAACTCTGTTTGCAGTATTATGTGTTCTGGCATTGTCTGCTGTTCTGTCAGTTCCTTTCAGTTCCCTGCCCGGAACCGGCAGCGCAGCGGCAGCAACTGTTCATGCCGCGAGAGGGGATGGAATGAGACGGCAGAATGGCTGCTGCCGTTATTATATGAACGGCAAAATGCTTAAGAATTGCTGGCGGGAGATTGGCGGAAAAAAGTACTATTTTAAGAAGAACGGCAACGCTGCCACTCTGAGCTGTAAGGTGAGAGGAAGATATTATGTATTTAATAAGAAGGGACAGCTCATGCAGCCACCCAGTACAAAAGTCGTTAAAATCGGGAAGAAAAAATACCAGGTCAACTCCAAAGGCATGGCTGTAAAGGGATGGTCCAGAAACAAAAAGAATTATTTTTACGATACAGGCGAGATGGTCACTGGAATTGAAGCTTTTAAGGAAAAGTTCTACTGCTTTAAGGCAAACGGAACCTACGATAAGAAGAAAACTGCCGCGCTGCGTAAGGCTGCAAAAAGAGAACAGCCCTTCGCGCCTGTCAAAAAGATCATTGGAAATCCCAAAAAAGCAGACTATGTGGCAGGCTGCTTCAAGCTGAACGGAATGGATGGCAAGGATGGAATCTTAAAATACAAAAACTTTACTGTCTATACATTCAAAACGGATTCCGGAGAAGAATACTTTATGGGAGTAGAATAGCAACAGAAGGAAAAAACAACAGCTGCAGCCATACCGGGCAGCTATGAAAAGAGGAGTTACTATGAAGGAAAAAATAAAATTAAAAAATAAAATTATAAAGAGGGACTTTGCCCTGCTTCTGGTTGTATGTCTGGCCGCCGGGGCTCTTACAATGCTTGCCCCGTCTGCCTCTTTAACTGCACAGGCAGCTTCAAAGTCATCGAAAAAGCTGGAGAAAACAGTCACTAACATTATTAGTAAGCAGACCAGTAAGAAGGACAGTAAAAAGACCAGATTAAAAAAGCTTTTTAAATATTCCGAGAATACATACGAATATGGACGCGCCATGGGCTTTAAGGCAAAAAAAGGCTGGGAGAAAACCTTTGCCTCTGAGATGTATAAGAAAAAAGCGGGAAGCTGCTATCATTTTGCTGCTGCATATGCTTTTATGGCGCAAAAAGCAACCGGCTATAAGACACGTATTGCAATCGGAAAGACAAATGGATTTAACAAATCAAGAGTGCAGCCCCATGCCTGGGCAGAGATCAAGATTGGTTCCTCCTGGTATATCTGTGACCCCAATATGGACAAATTTGCTGCAAAAAGCTCTGGGAAATATTTTTTAAAGAAAAGAAATAAGCTTAAAAAGACCTATAATAATTTCAAAGAAGTAAAATATACAACTGTAAAGTGGTAGGAGCCGGCCATGGTTTTTAGTTCACTTGTATTTCTAAGTATATTTTTACCTGCCGTATTGATTCTGTATTCCCTGACCCGGTCTGTGGCAATACAGAATTTGCTCCTTCTCATTGCCAGCCTGCTCTTCTACGCATACGGGGAGCCTGTGTATGTCATTCTGATGATCACAACTGCATTTTTCAACTTCCTGTGGGCGCTGCTGATTCAAAACTTTCAGGCACGCCGGCGTATATTTCTGATACTGGCAGTGATTGAAAATCTCGGATTTTTAGGTGTATTTAAATATGCCGGATTTCTGGCAGAGTCCCTGAATGCGCTGACCGGGCTGAATGTCCCGGTTCCGCAGCTTGCTCTGCCCATCGGCATCTCGTTTTTTACATTTCAGGCAATGTCCTACGTCATTGACGTATACCGCAGGGATGTAGACGCGCAGAAGAACTTTATCCGGATTCTTCTGTACATTTCCTTTTTCCCGCAGCTGATTGCGGGGCCGATTGTAAAATATCATGACATTGACCAGGAGCTGATGAACCGCAGGCAGACCCTGTCCGAGGTCTCGGAAGGGATCCGGCGGTTCATTACGGGTCTTGGGAAGAAGGTGCTGATTGCCAACTATATGGGTGTCATTGCCGATACACTGTATGCCGCCCCTGCCTCAGACATTAATATATTAAATGCCTGGCTGGGCGCAGCCGCTTATATGCTTCAGATCTACTTTGACTTCAGCGGGTACAGTGATATGGCAATCGGTCTGGGCTGGATGTTCGGCTTTCACTTTAAAGAAAACTTCCAGTATCCCTATACCTCTGTCTCTATAAGGGAATTCTGGCGGAGATGGCATATCTCCCTCTCTAGCTGGTTCAGAGAATACCTGTATATTCCACTTGGAGGCAACCGGAAGGGAAAGACCCGGACCTGTATCAATAAGTTCATTGTCTTTGCATGTACCGGAATCTGGCACGGCGCCAATGTCACTTTTTTGTTCTGGGGGCTGTACCACGGATTCTTTCTCATGCTTGAAGAATACCTTCCCTTTTTCCAGAAGAGTGAGAATAAGGGCGGGTTTAAGATCGCAAGGCATATTTATGTCCTTCTGGTCGTTCTGGCAGGCTTCGTATTTTTCCGGGCGGATCATATGGGGCAGGGACTTTTCTGGATTCGGGAAATGGTCTCAGGTTTTCACTTTGAGCCCTCTGCCATGAGACTGTGCCTGTCACTTCTGACACCAGTACATATTACAGCCTTTCTCGCCGGAATTCTGGCTTCTGTCCCCCTGACGGAACGTCTGAAAAAGAATCCCCGGCTGGAAGGCGCCTCATGGGTACTTTCCATGGTGATTCTGTTATTATGCATGATGAATCTGGCGGGAGGCACCTACAATCCGTTTATTTATTTCCGTTTTTAGGAGGCTTGGGAGGCAGACAATGAAGAAAAAATACTGGATCTATATTATAACATTTTTAGTGATCTGTCTGATTCCATCCGCAGGGCTGATATTCGGAAAGTCTGATGTGTCCTCTGAAAACAGAGAACTGGCAGAGGCTCCGGCGCTGGCTGACAAGGATGGTTTCAATGAACGGGTCTTAAGCGATGCGGGAGCTTATTTTGAAGACCATTTTGCTTTCCGCAATGAATGGGTAACCGGGTACGCTTTTCTTCTGGACAAGGTTTTTGGCGTATCGGCACAGGACGGCGTCATTACCGGCAGAAACAACTGGCTGTATTACAAGGATTCCCTGAACGATTACCAGGGCGCGAAGCAGATGACAGACCGTCAGCTATTTGATGTTGCCCATTCTCTTTCACTGGTGCAGACCTATGCCGAGGCAAATAACATAAACTTTGTCTTTACAATTGCACCGAATAAAAACTCTCTGTATGGTGAAAATATGCCCTATTATTACCAGGGTTTCCGGGAGGACACCCGTAATTTTTCCAGGATCAGAAAATATTTGGATGCAGAGGGCATCCATTATGTAGATCTGTACAACATGCTGAAGAGCCAGGATGAGATACTATATCATGCAAGGGATTCTCACTGGAATAACAAGGGTGCATCCCTTGCCGCTGATGCCATTCTGACAGGCCTTGATAAGGAGCATGACCGGTACGAAGACCGGAGTTATATAGTCCGCAGGGATTATGAAGGGGATCTTGACACGATGCTCTACCCTGCTTCTGTGTCAAAGGAGGACGAAATCTATTATGAACCTGCCCCTTCTTATGAATACTGCGAGGAGGTGGAGAGCAACTTCGAGCCAAAGATCAGTACAAAAGCAGACGGCAAGTCCGGAAGCCTTGTAATGTACCGTGATTCCTTCGGGAACGCACTGCTTCCCTTTATAGCAGAGGCTTTTGGAGATGCCTATTTTTCACGGGGAGTGCCCTACCAGCTTACAGATCTCTTTACCTGTAAGGCAGACGCCCTGGTCATTGAGCGTGCAGAGCGTTTCCTTCCTGATATGGCTGAAAACGCCCCCATGATGGCCGCACCGATCATTCCGTTCAAAACATTAAAGGATCTGGAATTCTCCAGGGACATCGCGGATCTTGAGGTAACGAACCAGGGTGCATTTACCAAAATCACCGGTGAGGTCCCAATGGAAGAGCTGGATACGGATTCGAAGATTTACATTAAGGTAAATGAGCTGCTGAATTACGAAGCCTTTCCGGTTGCTCTAAAAGATGGAAAGGAAGGCTTTCAGCTGTTAGTGGCATCTGAAACACTCTCTGAGGACAACAATACGTTTGAAATTCATATTACACATGAGGAGGACGAATCATGAAAAAAAGGACTGTGATTCTATTATTATCCACCGCTCTGGCAGTATCTTCTGCCCTGACCGGATGCGGGGGGAATGACGAAAAGAAAGCATCCACATCAGAGCAGGGCGCTTCTTCCGCAGAGGAGGAAAAAGCCGATAATGGCTCTGAGCAAAAAGAGAATGCAGATAGCGGCACCCCGGAACAGGAAGTACCGGAAAATGAGGCTGCCGTAAGCGGAGACGGTTCTAAGCCAGAGGAGGACACTGCTGTAAACGAAAATAACACCGGTGAAAAGGCCGTACCAGGGACTGATGCTGATGCCCCGCAGGCAGAGACTCAGAAGGAAAAGAAGGTTGTCATGTATACTACCGTAAACCTGATTCTGCGTAAAAAGGGGAATATGGATGCCGAGAAGATTGAAATTCTTCCGGTTAACACAAAGGTAACGGTTCTAAAGAAGGGCAAAGAATGGTACAAGGTAAAGGCCAGTGGAAAGAAGGGCTTCGTATTTGCCGAATATCTCACTAAGAGCAAAGAAGAAGCAAAGGAAGCCGCAGCACAGGCAGCTGAGGCTGAGGCACAGGCGGCGGCAGAAGCGGCAGCCCAGGCGGCGGCTCAGAATACCTATTCCGCACCCCAGAATACTGCACCGTCAGGCGGCGGGAAAACAGAGGTCAGCCGTGAGGATTATCCGGACTGCGACGGAAGCGGGCACGGCTATTCTGAGATTCATTATTCTGACGGCAGCACAGAGATCGTAGAATACTAGGAGACGTGTCATGAATAAAAGGAGAAGGCGGAAGTTAAAATTATTTTTGCTTCCTGTATTGATGATCTGTATTTTCATGGCTGCACTTCCCCTTCAGGCAGGAGCGGCAACAAATACAAAAGCAAAGGCTTCCAAAAAGGAAAGATGGGTCACAAAAAGGAAGCAGGTGTACTATTATAAAAGTGGTAAAAAAACAACAGGCCTGAAGGAAATCAATGGGAAATATTATTATTTTGACAAAAAGGGGGTACAGCACACAGGGTGGCAGAAGATTAAAGGAAATTACTACTTTTTCAGAATTGCAAACGGAAAAAAGGGCTTCATGGCAAAGTCCACAAAGGTCAATGGTGTAACTCTGAAAAAGAATGGCAGGGCAAAGCTGAATTCTGACAGCCGCTCAAGGCTCAATGTATTGCTCAAAGCCAATAAGATTGCCGAAAAGGCAACAAAGCCGACTATGAGCAAGGAACAGAAGCTCCGAGCGTGCTTCGACTACGCTGTAAAAAATTTCCAGTATCGCGGCGCTCCTGCCTTCTATAAGTCCGCACACTGGGAGAGGTCTTATGCATTAGATATGTTTGATAAAGGCCACGGAAATTGTTACTCCTACGGCGCTGCATTTGCTTATCTGGCGAACGCAGCGGGCTATAAAAATGCTTATGCCATCTCAAGCGGAGGACATGGCTGGGCAGAGGTGGATGGCAAGGTGTATGACATCTCCTGGCATATTGTAGACAAGGCTCATAACTATTATGGAATGAGCTATAGTCTTAGCGGAGCAGACGGAAGGCCTGGGTATAAGAGCTCCCGAATCTATGTCGCGAAGATCTGACAGCACAGGTATCAAAAGGGCCATGCACTTTATGTCTGCACGAAAAAAGATAAATAATGAAAAAGGAAAGTAACTGTAAAGATCCCAAAGATCACGGACAGTTACAAGGAGGAAGCAATGAAAAATAAAAATACTACTAGAGTCTGTCTGCTGACCCGTCTGGCAAAATACGGTCTGTGCATCTGGTTCTTTTCCCTTGCACTGCTTTTGGCCGGAAGTACTGTATCCGCAGCGCCGTCATCTAAGACTGACAAAACAGGAAAAAAATCCACGGGTACAGCTTCAAGAAAAAAAACAGCAAAAATCGTTACAAGAAAAGGGAAAAAATACTGTAAACTTGCAAACGGGCGGAAGGCAACGAAAAGGTTTGTGGAGATAAAAGGAAAAACCTATTACTTCGGAAAGACCGGAGTAATGGAGAAGGGCTGGATAAAAAAGGGCGGAGAATACTATTACCTCGACCGCAGCTCCGGAGCCCAGAAGTTTAACTGCAAGGTGGACGGAATCAGGCTCAGAAGAGACGGAAGGGCAAGGAGGTCAGACTACAATGACCAAAAGATCAAGACCATGATCACCGCAAAGAACATTATGAATAAGGTCACGAAGCCGACTGATTCCAAAAGCCAGAAGCTTAAGAAGGTGTTTGACTGGGTAATGCTGGATAATTACTACAGACAGTACCGCACCCTTGCCAGTGCGAGAGCAAAAGGAAAGGGCTGGGAGATTACCTTTGCAAATGATATCTTTAAAAAGGGCTATGGCTGCTGTGTCTCCGAGGCATGCGCCTTTGCTTTTCTGGCTCATGAATGCGGCTATACATCATATGTCTGCGATGATACGGCTCATGCATGGACGGAGATTGACGGACGTGTCTATGATACATTGTTCGCACAGGCGAAAAGCTATTCCAATTATTATAATTCCAGTTACCAGACCGCGCATCTGTATCGCGCGCATAAGCTGAAAATCTAACCGGCCAGATCACCTGCATACGATTGACCCATATCCGCCTGCCGGCTCCACACCCTTGGAGCGGATGCGGCAGGCGGTACGGGGGTGTGGAGGAAGTTCAAAGCTCCAGCTGTCTCAGTTCCTGATTCGCTGTCTCGTACAAATAGACCTTGTTCGACAGGATTTCTGATGGATCGAATGTTTTGTTCATCTGCTTGAGCCGCATTAGTATATTTCGTGGTTGTATCGTGCCCTTTTTATGAACTCTGGCTTCGCTGGTACCCGTAAAAGCTATATAATAATCGTCTCCGAAAAGCTCTGCTATACGCTTCATTACTCCGGGATAAAACATGGCAATTGCGCCGTTGATCTGCGCTGTCGTTGTCACCGTCGGCACTGCAAGCGGTGAAAGTGAAGTTATATCACTGTTCAACGCCATAAACGCGCCTCTGTGATAAGGTGGATTGTCTAAGTCCATCGGATTTAAGTATATACGCGGCGGTGCCATGATATATGTATTGCTCATCGCATTCTCCCACACTTCTTCTTCATCTATCCCCCATACCTGCATTGAGGATTTAGGTACCTTAACAGACAATACGTCATGCCTTTTGCCGTCATTTTCATCACTTGCAAGAATATAGAGAACCAGCACCATATCACCGATGCGCCTGAAAATATGATTTTTCAATTCATACCGGTGGTCGTTGAAATTCAGCGGGCGGATAAAAAGCTTGTCTTTTAACAGGCCATACTCATTTTTTTCGATCAGATCTATAATTCCCAGTTCCATGAATTTTCTGCTGGAGTCGAGCGAAGAAAGAATCTGTTCCCACACAACGGCCCAGCTGCCTTTTTCATACTTACAGTACAACTGCCCACAATCAAATCTGCATATCTGTTGTCTCCTGCCCTCATATTGGTACAGGATGATATAATCACCAATTAGTACATCCGATTCCGCTTTGTGATATTTGATGTTTGTCTCGCGTATAACAGAAAGTTCCTTCGCATCAGACGATGTGGCTCCATCCTCTAAGAAGGCCATTTTGTTATAACCTAACTCCTGTTTCTTTTCTTCAAGCCTTTTTTGCAATTCGCCGATAAATTCCTTATATGACATTTCCATACCTCCGTTTATTTTTGAAATCGTGGAACTGTTTGTCGATTCAGGAAAACTTGTGAAATAACTCCAGCTGCTCATAAGTCTCTTCTTTTTTTGTAATAGCCTGAAAAATACTTTCTTCTGTGATATCAAAGGGTACGCAGCCCTTCTCAATCAGTTTCTGATTTCCAACATAGTTCTGATTGTCCCATACCAATGTTTTCGCAAATCCATTGCGCAATGATTCCATTGCCCCGTTCCATGTACCGCCCTTATTATAGTCTGCCGAAACTACAAATGCCCCATAAGAGGACGCATAAATGTATTTATTTCGATTCATGGCCCTTGCCGCCGAAAATCCTGCATCCGGCTTCACATCTGAGAACAGCAGCAGATTGCCCGAAATAATATCAGCCGTTACCTGCTTTTTTTTAATCTTAGAAAGCAAAGAATCCGCTATAAACGAAATGACAGCGCTTCCTGATTTGATCGCCGTTTCCTCCGCCACTGCGTCAACACCTTTTGCTCCCCCGGAATAAATCACCAGCTTTTCTTTCGAGGCTTTTTCCACTAATCTTCTTGTAAATTCTATCCCATCTTCATCCACATTTCTGGAGCCCGCCACTGCGATTCCAATCTTTTTTGCCAAATCAATATTTCCTCTCTATCCCCTCTTTATTTTCTATATTTGTGTAAAACAAACTAATATTTTTTTCCATCACCCTTCTCCATCTTTTTGTCAACTAACTCTATCTTGATCTCCAAATCCATACATTCAGCTATTTTTACCAGTAAGTCTAACGTTGGATTACACTGTCCTGTTTCAAAACGACTTATGTTAGGGCGTTTAATTCCCATGGTGCTGGCTAAATCCTCTTGTGTCAGATTCCTTAATTTCCTGTACTCAATATATTGTTTTATAATCTCTTGTCTTATCAAATTCTGCTTATTAATAATATCGTCGCTCTCTTTTGTCGTATTCACTTTTTTACCTCGCTTGCATTTAATATAATGTAACATATATGTTACGCAAAGTCAATGTATTTATTAAAAAAGTTTAGCAAAAGAGAAGAATTGTTACTATTCACGGCTCAGGAATGCGCTGAACTGCGCATTCCGTGAGAACATGATGCAGGAGTGAGGGGCGGTTTTTGCGCAGCAAAACTCGGAATGCCGCCCCGAATCGTTACTATGAGCGGACGGTTAGTCCGTGAATAGTAACGAAGAACTCACGTCCTCCGCTTCCCTTCCATCACCTTACAATATATCACCGCCGCAACCGTACTTACCGCAGTTGCCGCAATCCCCGGCCCCACAATAGCCGCCGGGTTCACGCTCCCGTACTGGCTCCGGTACGGTTGTGTCAAGCTAAGACTAAAAATTGTTCTTCTATTTACTTAAGTAGTTCCCCAAAAGCAGCTAGACTGACTCAAGGCTTTCAAACACTAATTTGCAATTTTCATAATTATCTTTATACATTCGTTGCAATTTTTATTTTTATCTACGTTATAAATATGACATACAATTTTTTTTCCTTGCTTTAGTAATTTGCACACCTCTTTGCTATAGTAGCGTGGAATATATCCCAATACTTTTCCTGAAGTGTTCAAAAACTGTACCGCATTTTGATCATGAAAGTTTTCCGGTTCTTCACGTAAAAACACCTCATCTCCACGGGTTACTTTAATAGACCGATTGCACTCTTCACCATCACAATCTAAATAGTGTCGAACGCCCGCCATAAAAAAAATCCTGGTTACATTATTATCTAAACTTAATATTGGATCAATAAACTCAAGATTATCAATTGGAAGACGTGCGCCGCTTCTTTTCAGTAACATATAATCATCATATTCCTCCAAGCCGTATTTTCCCAAAATCTCTTGAATATTTTTTCTCTTTCTGTCTGGTAAACGGCTTTTAAAAATTGCGAAAAGTCTGTCATCTTTATATACTTTATTTAAGTCTGGAAAACAAAGCAAAGGTTTAAAGCCATCAGCAATAGCAGATTGTACTTCCTCACTATATTGGAATTCATATTGGCCATTCTTTGTCAACTGACCAATAATATATTGTTTTCTGGTCTGTTCAGATTTCCAAATCAAATAAAGGTAGTCTTTCCCATCTTTAACTGACATGTTATTCCTCCTTTTCTCCATAAACTTTTCTCAGCAGTTGAACTTTTGATAAAATATATTTACCTATTAGATTTTTCCGTTGTTCGGTAAGCACCTCTTTATATTTATCTAATATATCATATACCATATCTTCTGTCACAAGTGTCTCAATTTTTTTTTCAATTTTTATTGTTTGGCTATAATAATTCTTCTTAAGAAACTTAACCATTGCCATATGTGTTGGCTGTTTCGTATCATTACTTGAAATGCGTATTAATGATTTTGATTTCGTATCAACAAGTGATTTCCACAGAAGCTTATCATTTCCTAAACCTCCATGCCCACACACTTGGCACCACCATAAATGAAACTGTGCAGACGGTAGGCTGTTGAATTTATTTGTGCCATTGTTTATACTTATAGCAACGGCAAAGATCGTGTTTATTTTGGGCAGGAAGCCCGTTTCCTAAACTGATTTCAGGT
>CAJTIU010000026.1 GCA_910576335.1 Lachnospiraceae bacterium | reverse complement strand
CTGTTTGATAGCTTTAACTGTACTATGCCCATGTGGATAAATTTTATCCGAGATTTTTTGCATGAACCCCCGCATACAAAAGGTTTTTAAGAATTTCCTCGGATAATTAAAAATCTCGGATAATGCGCCCTATCCGAGTTCTTGGATAGAACGCAATTATACACCACTTCGGGAAGTGGTGCATTGCGCCCTGCCGGGAGCGTCCTGCGGACAGCAAATGATTTCCGCTCTGCTCCAATCATCACAGGGGAAGCTACACTTCCCCTGCGCTGGCTTACGCCAGCTACCCCTTTGTGGACTTGCAGGACGGAATCACATTGCACTGCAAGCTGTTTCCGCCCGACAAATTTTCTGAAATCCGGCTATACTTTTTTTATGAGATAGCGTATAATAGAGCCAGTGACAAATCGTGATTATTATTAGTGCAAGAGGAGGGATTTAAGTGAAATCAAAAAGATTTACTTTAGGATTATTTATATTTTATTTGCTTGCTTTGACGTGGATTATTATTTTTAAGTTACAGTTTTCCTTTGAGAATTTACCACACATAAAAAACATCAATTTAATTCCGTTTGGTCAATCAGTTATAGTAAATGGGAAAATAGATTTTGGTGAGATTATTCAAAATGCATTAGCCTTTATACCTTATGGCTTATTTATTCATGTTCTAAGGGAAGAAAAGTCGTTGTTAAAACAATTCATACCTATTATTTGCACAAGCCTTATATTTGAAATAATACAGTTTGTTTTTGCTATTGGTGCAAGTGATATTACAGATATGATTTCCAACTCATTAGGTGGGATTATAGGTATTGCTATTGCTGTTTCTATTTCAAAAGTATCAAAAAAAGGCTGGATAAAATTTATAAACATTATCAGTTTTATTGGGGCAATTATTTTAACATTATTTATTGCAATTTTGCTCTTGGCTAATATGTAGATTCCAGTTTGTCGAACTGACAGTCTATCAAAAAACTAAATAACTCGTCGCCCACCAGTGGCATACCCAAGCAGGAAATCTGAAAAGGTATCCTGCTATTTTTTTGCCCGGAATCCGGGAGAAAGGAGGGCGCACATTTGCCATGCCCGCACTGTAAAATCACCATCATCAAGCGGAGCAACAATGAATCCGCTGTTTCTGCCGCCGCCTACCAGAGCGGCGAGAAGCTGTTCTCTGAATACGACCAAGAACAGAAATACTATCCCTACAAAACCGAAGTCACCCACAAAGAAATCATGCTCCCGCCCCATGCGCCGCCGGAGTATGCAGACCGCAATACTTTATGGAACTCTGCCGAAGCGCAGGAAAAACAATGGAACTCCCAGCTTGCCCGGAGGTTCGTGCTTGCCATCCCAAGGGAAATCCCATCGGAACAACACGCCGACCTTATCCGTGACTACTGCCGGGAGTTTTTTGTTTCCAAAGGCATGATAGCCGACTTTGCCATCCACGACAAAGGGGACGGCAACCCCCACGCCCATATCCTGCTCACCATGCGGGCGATGGACGAAAAAGGGAAATGGCTCCCCAAATGCCGCAAGGTATACGACCTTGACGAAAACGGCGAAAGAATCCGGCTCCCGTCCGGCAGATGGAAAAGCCATAAGGAGAACACCGTGGACTGGAACGACCAGAAATACGCTGAAATCTGGCGGCAGGGATGGGCGGACACGGCTAACCGTTACTTAGAAGCCAATCACCGCCCGGAACGGCTTGACCTGCGCTCCTATGCCCGACAGGGGATTGATAAAATCCCCACCGTCCACATGGGGGCAGCCGCCTGCCAGATGGAGAAGAAAGGAATCCAGACCAACGTTGGCAACCTGAACCGGGACATCAAAGCCGCCAACTCCCTCATGCAGTCCATCCGCCAGATGGTGCGCCACTTAAAAGGCTGGATTGCCGATTTAAAGGAGAAAAAAGCCGCTCTGATGGAAGCATTGGAGCAGACGAAGGAACCGACCATACCGGAGCTGCTCTCACAGTATTTAGAACTGCGGAGCGGACAGCGTGCCGACTGGACTTCCAGAGGGAAGCTCAAAGGCACAGTTGCCGACTTCAACAAGGTACAGGCGGCAATGGATTTTCTGCGGAAAAAAGGAATCTCCACCGTGGAGAGCCTTGACACCCGGCTGGACGAAATCAGCCTGACCGCCGTTTCTGTCATGGAGAGCGTGAAAAAAAGCGAGAAGCGTATCAAAGCCATCGACACCATGCTGTCCTACATTGACAAATACGAAGCCAACAAGCCAGTCCATAAGGAGTATGCCGCCATCGGCTGGAAGAAGAAAAAGGAGCAGTTTGCGGAGAGCCACCGGGAGGAACTGGACGCTTACAATGCCGCCGTCCGGTATTTGAAAGCCAACCTGAAAGGCAATTCCTACTCCCGCAAAGATTTGGAAGCGGAACGGGAACAGCTTGCTTCTGCCCTGCCGGAACAGGGGGAGGAACTGGAAGCGGTTCAGGCAGATGTAAAAGTGCTGCGGGATGTGCGCCGCTGGCTCAATCAGGTATTGCCGTCCGAGCAGTACCGCCAGACCGCCGAGCCGGGGAAGAAACCGTCCGTACAGGGGAACCTGAAAGGGCGGCAGGAACGCATCCGGCAGGAGCAGGCAGAGAAACGCCAGCCGCCCCGGACACAGAAACAACAGAATATGGAACTTTAAACAGGCACTTGTTTTGTGATTGGAAATCGCTGGCAGGTGCTTTTTCATTTTGAACAAGATGGATTTACAGACAACGTGAGCGACATTGTGCCGCTCACGTTGGGATTATCAGGAGGAAACGCCTATTGAACGTATTTGAAGCCGTGAAGCAGTCCGTCACCACAAGGCAGGCTGCGGAGCGTTATGGAATAAAAGTAAACCGGAACGGGATGTGCGTCTGCCCGTTCCACAACGACAAGAACCCAAGCATGAAGGTTGACCGCCGTTTTTACTGTTTCGGCTGCGGAGCCACCGGGGACGTGATTGACTTTGTTTCCCGTCTTTATGGAATCGGCAGTAAGGAAGCCGCCCTCATGCTGGCGCAGGACTTCTCCATCCCCTATGAGGATAGAAAGAACACCGGGAAGCAGCCCATCCGGCCACGCTTACGGAGGGAAAGCGAAGAACAGAAATTTAAGCGCATGGAGCGGCACTGTTTCCGGGTGTTGTCCGACTATTACCATCTCCTGCGCCGCTGGAAGGAGGAACACGCCCCACGACAGCCGGATGAAGCATGGAATCCCCGGTTTGTGGAAGCCCTGCAGAACATGAGCCGGGTGGAATACCTGATGGACGTACTTCTATCGGGGGAACTTTCAGAGCGGGCAGCCCTAATCACAGGACACGGAAAGGAAGTGAGGAACCTTGAAAGACGGATGGCAGAACTTACCGCCAGAGATACGGCAGGAACTAAAGAACATGGCAGAAAACACCGAGCCGCCCCGGAGCGTTGAGGACGTCAAAGCCTTGCTGGAAACCACCGAAAAAGGCGGCTTCCGAAACAGCATCCGCAACTGCCTGACCGTGTTCCAGTGCGACCCGCTCCTGTCCGGGGCGGTTGCTTATAACCTTCTGACCGACCGCACCGACATTTTAAAACCTATCGGCTACAAAAGAACCCCGGACAGCCCCATGACCGACACCGACATGAAATATATCCGGCTGTATCTGGAAGAAACCTACGGCCTGACAAGCGAAAAGAAGATACAGGACGCCGCCGACCTTGCCGCCCATCAGAACAGCTATCACCCCGTCCGGGAGTATTTGAACAGCCTGACATGGGACGGAACCGAGCGGGTTCGCTTCTGTCTGCGGCATTTTTTAGGGGCAGACACAGACCAGTACACCTATGAAGCCCTGCGCCTGTTTCTGTTGGGAGCCATCCACCGGGCATTTTCTCCCGGCTGCAAGTTTGAAGTCATGCTCTGTCTGGTGGGCGGTCAGGGAGCCGGGAAGTCCACCTTCTTTCGTCTGCTGGCAGTCAAAGACGAATGGTTTTCGGACGATTTGCGGAAGCTGGACGATGATAACGTATACCGGAAGCTCCAAGGCCACTGGATAATCGAAATGTCAGAGATGATTGCCACCGCAAACGCAAGGAGCATAGAGGAAATCAAGTCATTTTTGAGCCGCCAGAAGGAAGTCTACAAGATACCCTATGAAACCCACCCGGCAGACCGCCCAAGGCAGTGCGTGTTCGGCGGCACATCCAACGCCCTTGACTTCCTGCCCCTTGACCGCTCTGGCAACCGCCGCTTTATCCCCATACAGGTATGCCCGGAGCAGGCGGAAACACACATTTTAGAGGACGAAGCCGCTTCCAGAGCCTATTTAAACCAAGTATGGGCGGAAGCGATGGAGATTTACAAAAGCGGCAGATGGAAGCTGACATTCAGCCCGGAAATGGTGCGCTATCTAAAAGAACACCAGCGGGACTTTATGCCGGAGGACACCAAAGCCGGGATGATTCAGGCTTTCCTTGACAGCTACCCCGGCGATACGGTCTGCTCCAAGCAGCTTTACAAAGAAGCCTTAAACCACGCCTTTGACGAGCCGAAACAATGGGAGATACGGGAAATCAACGAGATAATGAACCAGTGCATCACCGGCTGGAAGTATTTCTCCAACCCCCGGATGTTTGCCGGATATGGCAGACAGAAAGGATGGGAACGGGAGCAGCCGACAACGGACACCGGCAACGGAGCGGGAAAAAAACCGGAGGGATTTACGCCGGTGCCGGAGCAGATGGAGCTTCCCTTCTGAAAAAATCCGGCAAATAACAGCCCGTTGCACACTTCGTTGCTATCCCGTTGCCGGGCCGGTTGCCGGGGAAAATCCCGTAACTGTCGGCTTTTCTCCCCTTTAACAACCAAAACAACAGAAAAATAAAAGAAAAAGTATAAAATAACCCAACCGCCAGACAAGGATTAGTTTCATGGTTTTTTGAAGCCCGTTGCCGGACTTCGTTGCCGACCTTCCCTGTCTGGCTGTTTTCATGTATGGAGGACAACTGCCTATGGCGAAAAATAAAACAGAGATTCATGTCACCACAATATTTGACGGCGAACTGGACGCTACGGACGTTTTCGTGAGCCTTATCGCACAGAAACACAGCAGAAAAACAGATAAAGATTATCTTGCTAAACCACAAGAAATAGGGTATAATAAAGGTGAGGTTCCAAGTGACCGTGTTCCGTCTGGATTGTGCGGGTAAACGGTTATGATGAACACTTTTGGATATACAGGAATGGACACACTTCTTGCCGGGAGCTTCCGGGCAGCTATCTATTGCAGGCTATCCAAGGACGACGACCTTGACGGGACGAGTGCCAGTATCGAGAACCAGCGGGATATGCTGGAAAAATTCTGCCAGAAGCAGGGATGGGAGGTTACGGCAGTCTATCAGGACGACGGCTTCACCGGCTTGAACATGGAACGCCCCGACCTGAAACGGATGTTGAAAGCCATCGAGCGGAAGCAGGTAAACCTTGTCATTACAAAGGATTTATCGAGGTTAGGACGGAACTACTTGCAGACCGGGCAGCTTATTGAGGACTTCTTTCCAAGAAATGGTGTGCGCTACATCGCCATGAATGACGGTATCGACACCATGCGGGACAACAACGACATTGCGCCCTTCAAAAATATCCTGAATGAGATGTACAGCAAGGATATTTCCAAGAAAGTCCATTCTTCCTATGTGCTGAAGGCGCAGAAAGGCCAGTTCACCGGCTGTATCGCCCCGTTTGGCTACAAGAAAGACCCGGAGGACAAGAACCACCTTCTCATTGACGGGGAAACCGCCCCGGTTGTCCGGCTGATTTTCGGATATGCGCTGGACGGCCACGGCCCCAACTACATCCGGCGCAGGCTGGAGGAAGAAAAGCACCCATGCCCGACATGGTGGAACCGGAAGCGGGGACACCGGAACATCCGCACCAAATGGGAAAAGAAAGACCCGGAAAACGGGCGGTACGTCTGGGACTTCTCCGTGATTAAGGAAATCCTGATGAACCCCGTCTACACCGGCGCAATCGCTTCCCAAAAGACCGAGTACCGCTTTAAAATCGGCACTATCCGGGATAAGAAGCCGGAGGACTGGATTGTGGTGGAGGGGACGCATGAGCCGCTGGTGGACAAAAAGGACTTTGCGATTGTGCAGGAAAAACTGAAATCCCGCCAGCGACCGGGCAAATCCGGGAAAATCAACCTCTTTGCAGGGCTGATAAAATGCGGGGAGTGCGGAAAGGCTCTCACCATCCGCACCACGCATGAGAAGTTCCCGAAGCGGATTTTCTCCTGTAAGACCTACAATGCCTATGGGAAGCAGCACTGCACACAGCACCGGGTTGAATTTGACACGCTCTATTCTCTTGTGCTGAACAAAATCCGGGAGTGCGCCACCGCTGCCCTGACCGACAGCGAAGCGGTGGCCGGACGGCTGACCGACACCTGCCAGGCCGAGCAGAAAGACCAGCGGGAAGCGATGGAGCGCACCCTTGCCAAAGACGAAGAACGGATTGAAGTGCTGGAAAAGATGGTATTGCGGCTCTATGAGGACATGGTAGCCGGACGAATCACAGAAGAAAACTTCAATCTCCTGCTGGAAAAGACACAGAAGGAACAGGCGGAATTAAAGGCTAAAGTTGAGAAAGGCAGGAAACACCTTGCCAATGAAATCCGGCTTGCCGTGGACGCAAGGCAGTGGGTGGAATCCATACAGGAATACCGGGACATCACCGAGCTGGACGCTTCCACCCTGAACCGCCTGATTAAAGAAATCGTTGTCCATGAAACTATAGACAGAGATAAGACAAGACACATTTCTATCGAAATTCATTTTAATCTTAAACCCATACCGGAAGTGGAGCAGGTCACAGGCTGACCGCTCCCCCGCTCCGGGGGATTCTTTAAAAACTCCATATATATTTCTTGACGTGCCGCCGCCCGCCAGAAAACTGTATTGTTCCTACTAATTGGGGATAACACAGCTCATGGCCGGCGGGGGCATCGTCCTCCTTGGCATGAACCTGATCCCGCTGCTGGCTGACCTGTTTTAAGTTTCCCAAAGGAGTGACCTATGCAAAGTATCTTCGACGCCATCACGGAATGGCTCAAAGCCCTTCTGGTCGAGGGTATCATGGAGAACCTCGGCGGGCTCTTCACGGGGGTGAACGAGCAGGTCGGAGAGATCGCGGCACAGGTAGGGATGACCCCGGCGGCATGGAACGCCGGGGTGTTCTCCATGATACGCCGGCTCTCCGAGACCGTCATCCTCCCCATAGCGGGGCTGGTGCTGACCTTCGTGATGACCTACGAGCTCATCCAGATGCTGGTGGACCACAACAACCTCCACAACTTCGACACCTGGATATTCTTCAAATGGATTTTCAAGACCTTCGCCGCCGTGCTGGTGCTCTCCAACACCTTCAACATCGTCATGGCGGTGTTTGACGTCTCCCAGCATGTAGTGCAGCAGTCGGCGGGGCTGATACAGGGCTCCACCGCCGTCACGCCGGAGGCGCTGGAGAACATGCAGGCCCAGCTTGAGGCAATGGAGCTTGGCCCCCTGCTGGGGATATTCCTGCAATCCTTCTTCGTGCAGTTCACCATGACGGCCCTGAATATCGTGGTGTTCGTCATTGTCTATGGGCGCATGATAGAAATTTACCTGATGACCAGCCTTGCCCCTATCCCCTTCGCCACTATCGCCAACCGGGAGGCCGGGCACATGGGGCACAACTATTTCAAGTCCCTTTTCGCCGTGGGGTTCCAGGGGATGCTTATCATGGTCTGCATGGCAATCTACGCCGTTCTGGTGCAGGGTATCGCCACGGGCGGCGACCTGATGGGGGCCATCTGGACCTGCGTGGGGTACACGGTGCTGCTGTGCTTCGTCCTCTTCAAGACCGGGAGCCTCTCGAAGTCCATATGGGGAGCGCACTAAGGGGCCTCGGGCCAACCTGGCCCGAAGCCGGAAAGGAGGGATACCATGCAGGGACGGGCACCTCGCCGCTACAGGACAGACGGGAACGGGGACACGCGCCCCGCCTTCCACGGGAAGCTCCCGGAGGAATTTAACGAGCGGGACATGCTGGCCTTTGCGGCCGACACGGACCTTCTTCTTTTCCAGAAGGTATCAGAAGAGACCCTCGCCGCCATCCACGCGGCGGGCTACGACTATCAGGGCGGGGCCGTCATGCCCCGGCCCGGAAAGGAGAAAACAAAGGAATCGCCGCCCTCTATCAAGAGCCAGCTGGAGGCCGGGGCAAAGGAGTCGGCCAAAGAGAACGCCGCCCGCTCCCCGAAGAAGGAGAAGCCAGCAAAGGGCGCGGAGCGGTAGGACGAGCTTCGGGCCAACATGGCCCGAAGCGGAAAGGAGGACCTTATGGCCTATGTGCCAGTGCCAAACGATTTGAACCGTATCAAGACCAAGCTGGCCTTCAACTTAACGAAGCGCCAGCTTATCTGTTTTTCCATAGCGGGTGGGACAGGCGTACCCTTTTACCTGTTCACCCGCTCCCATATCGGGAACAGCATTGCTCTGTTCCTGATGATCGGGCTCATGCTCCCGTGCTTTCTGTTTGCCATGTACGAGAAGGACGGCCTTCCCTTTGAGAAGGTGCTCCGCAACATTATCCGTGCAAGGTTCCTGACGCCACGGGTGCGGCCCTACAGAACTGAAAATTTCTACGCTTTTTTGAACCGAAAGGAGGAAAAGCCGATTGCAAAGACAACCAAAGGCGAAACGGCCGGCCGCAAGGGCAGGAAAGCCTGACCGCCGGTGCGCCACAAAAAAGCCCCGGGCGGGGAAAACGTCCGGGCCCCAGACCGCCCAGCAGACCCTTCCCTACCGTGAGATGTACAAGGACGGTATCTGCCGGGTGGACGGAAGGCTCTACACAAAGAGCATGGAGTATGAGGACATCAACTACCAGCTGGCGCAGGCAGACGACCAGAGCGCCATTTTTGACGGGTACTGCGCTTTCCTCAATTCCTTTGACAGCTCCCTTCCCGTCCAGCTCTCCTTCATCAACCACCGGAGCCGCCCGGGCAGCAGGTACCGGGTGAACATCCCCCGGAAAACGGACAGCTACAGCGGGATGCGTGACGAGTATGTGGAGATGCTGGAAGGCCAGATCGCAAAGAGCAACAACGGCATTGTGCGGACAAAACTCATTACCTTCGGCGTCACCGCCGACAGCCCGGCGGCGGCAAAGCCCCGGCTGGAACGGGTGGAGGCCGACATTTCCGGGAACTTCAAAAAGCTGGGGGTCCAGTCAAGGCCCCTTTCCGGGCTGGAACGGCTGGAGATCCTCCACGGCCAGCTCCACCCCGGCGGCACGGAACCCTTCTCCTTCACATGGGGCCAGATTCCGGCCACCGGGCTTTCCACGAAGGACTTTATCGCCCCGGAGAGCTTCGATTTCCGTATGGGCCGCCTCTTCCGCATGGGGGCCACATGGGGCGCCGCCTCCTATATGCAGATCATGGCCTCGGAGCTTTCCGACAAGCTCCTTGCGGAGCTGCTGGAGGTGGACGCGGAAATGACCATCACCATGCACATACAGACGGTGGACCAGGCGAAGGCCATCAAGACCATTAAAGGGAAGGTTTCAGACATTGACAAAATGAAGGTGGAGGAACAGAAGAAGGCGGTCCGCTCCGGCTACGATATGGACATCCTGCCCCCGGACCTTGTGACGTTCAGCCAGGACGCAAAGAACCTGCTGACCGATTTGCAGAGCCGCAATGAAAGGATGTTCCTCCTGACCTTCCTTGTGGTGAACACGGCGGCCACCCGCCGGGAGCTGGACAACGACCTTTTCACGGTCTCCGGTATCATGCAGAAATACAACTGCTCCCTGAAACGGCTGGACTTCCAGCAGGAGCAGGGGCTGATGTCAAGCCTCCCTCTCGGCCTCAACGGCATAGAGATACAGCGGGGCATGACCACCAGCTCCACGGCTATCTTCGTGCCCTTTATGACCCAGGAGCTGTGCATGGACGGGGAGGCGGTCTATTACGGCCTGAACGCCCTTTCCCACAATGTCATCATGGCAGACCGGAAGAAGCTGAAAAACCCTAACGGACTGTATCTTGGCGTGCCGGGCTCCGGGAAGTCCTTCGCCGGGAAACGGGAGCTTGTGAACGTGTTCCTCGCCACCAGCGACCGCATTATCATACTGGACCCGATGGGGGAATATTCCCCTCTGGTGCGCCAGTTCGGGGAGGACGGGCTTGTGGTGGAGATCGCGCCCAACAGCCCCCACCATATCAACCCGATGGATTTGGATGTGAGCGTGGACGACGAGGTTTCGCCCATCAGCTTAAAATGTGATTTCATCCTTTCCCTGATGGAGCTCATTGTGGGAGGCAAAGACGGGTTGCAGCCTGTGGAGCGGACCATCATTGACCGGTGCGCCCGGATGGTGTACCGGGACTTCCTCAACGACCCGGAGCATACGCCCCTCCCCACCTTGCAGGACTTCTATGACCTTCTCTGCAAGCAGACGGAAGCGGAGGCCAAACGGCTGGCGACGGCCCTTGAAATCTATGTGTCCGGCTCCCTGAACATCTTCAACCACAAGACCAACGTGGGCTACCAGGACGCCCGGGTGGTGTGCTTTGATTTGAAACGGCTGGGGGCGGGGCTCCGCACTATCGCCATGCACATCATCAACGACCTGATGAACAGCCAGGTCTCCCACAACTTCGCCCGGGGCCTCTCCACATGGTGCTACTATGACGAGTTCCATGTACTCTTGCAGGACGAACTGACTTCCAGTTATTTTGTGACCATCTGGAAGATGCTCCGCAAAAAGGGCTGCGTCCCCAGCGCCCTGACCCAGAACGTGAAGGACCTCCTTGCCTCCCGGCAGATTGAGAACATCTTCGAGAACAGCGATTTCATGGTGCTTCTCTCCCAGGCGCAGGGGGACCGGCAGATTCTGGCGAAGCAGTTAGGGATAAGCCCCCACCAGCTTTCCTATGTGACGCACAGCAATTCCGGGGAGGGGCTCTTGTTCTTCGGGAATGTGACGATCCCCTTTGTTGACCGCTTCCCCAAGAACACGAAGCTCTACTCCATTATGACCACCCGGCCCGAGGACCGGAAGGCGGAGGCCGGGAAAGAATAGCAGCCGGGCTTCGGGCCAAGTTGGCCCGAGGCCGTGACCTGCCAGCGCGATACCGGAGGGTATGGGCTGGCTCTTTTCCTATCCAGAGGAAGGAGGTGCTTTTATCGCCAGACAAACAGATGGGCCGCCGGGAAAGCGCGTGAAGCGGGGGCGGCTCCATTTTTCCGAGGAAGAAGTGGCCGGACAGTCCGGGGAAGGCACTTCGGGCCAGGGTGGCCCGAAGCCCCAGGGCACCGGGAAATTCAAGCAGGACGGGGAACGGGAGAAGTTCTCTTCCAGGCTCCACCGGGAGGATTCCCCGAAAGAGACGGAGGCCTCAAAGGAGGGGCGGGCAGACGCCAAAGCGGACGGCTACCAGAAGAAAAGGGCAGATACCGGGAAGGGGGCCTATAGGGAGAAAGAGACAACTTCCGGGAAAGGAGCCTACCGGGAGAAAGAAACAGCTTCCAGAGAAGAAGCCTACCAAGAGAAAGCAGCAGCTTCCGGGAAGGGAGTCTACCGGGAGAAAGAGGCAGACACCAGGAAGGGAGACAGCCGGGAGGAAGGCAGCGCCTCCACGGAAAAGAAGCCCCGGCAGGAGAAGAAACAGGAACGGGCCCAGAGCCGGGCGGAACATTCGGCTGTCCGGCTGGAAAGGGCAAAAGAACATCTGGCGGCGCAGAAGCCTCGCAAGCCTCCCGGCCCGGCAAAGCGGGCAGCCACGGCGGCGGGGGCCACCCTCTGGGTCTACGGCCACCGGAAAATCCATGAGGCCGAGCACGAGAACGTGGGGACGGAGGCCGCCCACAAGACCGAGCTGCTGGCCGAGGCCGGGGCCCATAAGGCAGTCCGCTACGCAAAGCGGCGTATCCGGGAGCACCCGGCCCGGCAGGTGGAAAGGTGGGAGCACAGGGCCATGAAGGCAGACGCCGAACTCCGTTACCAGCAGGTGGCCGCCGAGCACCCGGAGCTCCAGAGCAGCCCCCTCTCCCGCATGGCCCAGAAGTGGAAAATCAAGCGGCAGTACGCCAGGGAGGCCAGGGAGGCGGCAAGGCAGGGGGCCAAAGCCACGGGGAAGGCGGCAGGCACAGTCGAGAAGGCGGCGGAAAAGCTGGCATTATTTGTCCGCAACCATAAGGGCGGGGCCGTTGTGGTCCTGCTGCTGTTCTGCGTTTTCCTGATTATCAACTCTGTCTTTTCCGCCCTCCCTTCCCTTGGCACCGGCATGATGAATGCCGTGGTAGGCACCTCCTACACCGCCGAGGACGAGGACATCATAGGGGCCAACGAGGACTATACCGCCCTTGAAAACGCATTGCGGCAGGAAGTGGCAGACATTGAGCGGACCCACCCTGGCTATGACGAATACCGCTACCGTGTGGACGAGCTGGGGCACAACCCCTATGAGCTGACTTCCTACCTAGTGGCAAAGCTCCGCACCTATACCCGTGAGGACGTGCAGGGGGAGCTTCGGGCATTGTTCGAGGCCCAGTATAAGCTGACGCTGACCGAGGAAGTGGAGACGCGCTACCGCACGGAGACCCGGACCGGCACCTCCACCAGCACGGACCCGGAGACCGGCGAGACCACTACCGAGGAATACGAGTACGAGGTGGAGGTGGCCTATGAGTATTACATCCTCCATGTGCGGCTGGAGAACCGGACGCTCCCGGCCGTCGTCGCCTCCCGGCTGGACGCGGAACAGAAGGAGCTCTATGACATCCTGCTGGAGCTGAAAGGCAACAAGCCCTATCTGTGGGACGACATCTACTCCGGGAACGGCGGCGGATATGACCCGGGGAGCGACTACACCGTACCAGGGGAGGCCCTTTCCGACCCGGCATTTGCCGCCCTGATTGCAGAGGCCGAAAAGTATCTGGGCTATCCGTATGTGTGGGGCGGCTCCTCCCCCGGCACCAGCTTCGACTGTTCCGGCTTCGTCTGCTGGGTCTATACCCACTCGGGCGTCCATAACCTGCCCCGCACCACCGCCAACGGGATTTTAAGCCAGTGCGCCCGAGTGTCCAAAGCGGACGCGAGGCCAGGGGACCTGATCTTCTTCCAGGGCACCTACAACACCAGCGGGGCCAGCCATGTGGGGATTTATGTAGGCAACGGGATGATGATTCACTGCGGGGACCCTATCAAATACGCCAGTATCAACACGCCCTACTGGCAGCAGCATTATCTGACCTTTGGGCGTTTCAACTGATTTTCTGAAAGGAGGGCTGCATGAGCAGGCTTGAAAAAATTGAAAAGGAGCTTTTGAAGGCCCGGGAGAAGGCCGCCGAGTGGCAGGCCAGGGTCCGGGATCTGGAGAAGCAGAAGCAGGAGGAAGAGAACGTGATGATCGTGCAGGCGGTCCGCTCTTTGAAGCTGACCCCCGCCGAGCTCCTGGCCTTCCTCGACAACCCCAACGTTTCCACCCCGGGCCAACTTGTCCCGAAGCCCGGCACCAGAAAGGAGGATTCCGAACATGAAGAATAACCTGATCCGCAGGGTGGCGCTTATCCTCTCGGCGCTGCTCTCCCTTACCAGCATGTCCCTGACGGCCTACGCCCAGAGCAGCGAGCCGGCGGAGGAGACCGCCCCGGAAACGGAGGAAGAGACCACGGCGAAGCCCTTCACCCCGGAGGGCACCGGGACCGTGGTGGACAACGCCACGGACGGGGACGGCAAGGAGTTCTTCACCATCACCACCCCCAGCGAGAACGTGTTCTATCTGATTATCGACCGCCAGCGGGACGGGCAGAACGTCTACTTCCTGAACGCGGTCACGGAGAAGGACCTGCTAGCACTTGCGGAGAAAGACCCGGAGCCGGAGGTGACGGAGCCGGTCATGGAGCCGGAACCGGAGACAGAGCCTCCCACGGAACCGGAGCCTGAACCCGAACCGGAGAAAACATCCGGGTTCCCTATGAGAAACATCCTGATGGTTGCCGCCGTCCTGCTGGCCGGAGGCGGGGCCGGGTATTATTTCAAGATATACCGCCCGAAGCATGAAGCTCCTGACATGGACGACGGGGAATACGGCTATGAGGACGAGGACGACCCCTACGGCGATCTGGAGGAAATCGAGGAAACGGAGGACGGGGAATGAATTTTACGGACAGCGAATTTGAAAGGATGATGAAGGCGGTCCCCCGCCCGGGACGGGGAGGCGCCGACCCCTGCGCCGGGTGCCGCTACTTAAAGGAGTGCAAAGGACGGCGGGGGCGGTGCCGGAAGAAGTTCCGCACCCTGATCGTGGAGCCCCGTACTTCGGGCCAGCCTGGCCCGGGGCATTGACCGTGGGCCGGGAGCTGGACCGGGACGAGCGGAAAGGAATCCGGCGGCTTGTCACGGGCTGGTGCGCCAACTATGACAGCGGAGAGGACATCTGCCTTCCGCTGGACTGTTCCTGCTACATGCTGGGGAAAGGCTGGACGGGTTCTTTCTGCCGCTATTTCCGTGAGAATGTCCTCCCGCTGGACCCGGTGCTGGAAAAGGCCGTCTGTGAGGAAGGCCCGCCGCCGGATACGAAGCCCTGCGCCGTCTGTGGGAAGCCGTTTCTCCCGGAGGGCAGGCAGGCCTACTGCTCCCCGGCCTGCAAGGACGAGGGGAACCGCCGCAGGAGCCGGGAGCGCATGAGGAAGAAGCGCTCAAAACCCGGGCAGGGCCGTTACGATTTGGGCCTGCCAGAAGCCAGTGATTCCAAGGGGTCCTGACCCTGTTTTCCGGGCGGAGGTATCTTAATGCCTGCCGGCCCGGTTTACGGGGGTATTTCGTAACAAAGGGCGCTTCGGGCCAAGTTGGCCCGAGGCCGGAAAGGAGGGAACTGCCATAGAGACAAACCAGGGATATGAGATTTTGCGGTCGGTGGCCTTCACCAACGACCGGGGGTATGCGCTGGGCCACAACCCCAACGCGCCTTCCCCCTTCGTCACATGGACGTTCTATGAAAGTGCCGACGGGAGCCGTGACTATAACTGGGGCCACTACTTCAAGGACGAAGAGGCTGCCGTCCGGGACTTCGCCCACCGGGCGGCAGAGCACCACTACCAGTTCGGGGTGGAGGAACGGGGGCCGGACAGCCAGCGGCAGGGGCCGGGGCATTACCGCTATTACTCCACCCAGAGGCCGGTGGACATAGGGACCTACCCGAAGCCGCCGGGCAACGGGCCCATAGAGATATTCAACTATGACGAGAGGATTCCGGTGGAGGGCGGAAACATGCTGGCGTGGGGCGAGCTGATCTATGGAAAGCCGCTGACTGAAAAGCAGATGTGCGATTATGAGCTCAAGTCGTCCAACCACAACCCGGACCGGGCGGGGCGGCCGTCCATCACCGGGCAGCTGAAGGAGGCGGCCAGGAGGGCGGAACCGTCAAAGGAATCCGAGAGACAGAAAACAGGGAAGTCCCATGAGGACAGATAGGAGGAACCATGAACGAGAGAGACAATCCCTTATTGACCGTGGAGCTTACGGAGGAACAGAACGGGAACATGCTGGACGGCATACTGAATAACCTCCCGCCCTCGCCGCTCCCCCAGAGGCCGGAGGAAAAGAAGCCTGACCGGGTGAAGGAGCCGCCAGCCCCCAGACGGAGCCGGGAACGGGAGGAACGCTGACGGCAGGGAGGAAACGGGACAGGCACCTGAACGTGATGGTGACGGCGGACGAGCTGGCCCAGATACACGGGCGCATGGCCGAGGCCGGCATTTCCAACGCCGGGGCCTATATGCGGAAGATGGCCCTAAACGGCTATATCCTCCATGTGGACCTTGCGCCCGTCCGGGAGCTGGTCTCCTTGCAGCGGCGGTGCTCCAACAACTTGAACCAGATAGCCGTCCACGCCCACACTTACGGGCTGTACCCGGAAGAGATTGACGGGCTGAAAGAGGACTATGAAAAGCTGTGGGGGCAGCTGTCCGGGGTGTTGAAGGAGCTGGCGGCACTGGTGGGGAAATGAGTTTGAGGGGGCAACCTTTTTGGCAGGTTGCCCCCTCTTGTTTTGTGTTAGATATAGCGCAATATGCTAAAATTATATGGCACTAATATTTTGGTATCAGAAGATATATTTTCATTATAGGTAAATTTCGCTCTGTTTTTAGGCACCACTATTTTTTCCATAAGTATAATTTCAAGTTCATCCGACGTTACTTTTTGAGAAAAATAATCGCTATCATTGTATTTATAAAACTCTACTTCATCTTCATCGTACATACAACTTAGGCCATCAATGCAAATTCCATCAATGTGATACTCATTCTCGCTTTGGGAGATAAGGACATCAATAGTTAGTAAATCAGTTGAGCCAGGCATATAGAAAATTTTTTGTGGATATTGTTCCAAAAAACTTCGGATAAATACACCACAAGAAATATACTTATCCTTTTGACACATTTTTATTGGCTTCTCAAAATGAGTAGATTTAGGAGAAGTTCTAATCTGGCCTTTGCAATTAAAATATATTTCAAAAAGAATACCATTTAGCAAATGAATGGAAGCATTATCACCTATGCTGAGAAGATTGCTGTTTATATTGTCAATCCAATTCCCGGCATTCCCTGATCCTCCACATGCAGCTTGATATATATTTCTCCCCAAAACAAATAAATCATCTTTGTCCGATTGTACAAATTTCATTCGTTCTAATTGTGTAATAGCAGGATTTTGCTTATACCAATTATACGATTTTAAAGCGTCTATGATATTTTGGATAGAGTCATCTTCACACATATAATTTTGGTCGGCCAATGCACTGTCCGAGTATGTAGCGGTGGCCTTTCCTTCATCTAAACCGGAATTAAAATAGAAAGTTCCCATGAGCGATGTGTGTTCCCATGTGATTTGCTTATGATGCGTATGTGAGCTTACAGTGTTACGCACTCTTTTAAACATATCTTCAATAGACAAATTCTTAGTTGCAATGTGCATAAGTAGCGCATTGGTATATATACCGTGATTATTGCTGCCATCAGATGCTTTTTGCCCCGGTGAAGTAGAAAATGCTATAATAGTTCCTTTTGGTGCATATACGGGAGCCAGTCCATCATTCGTTACACTTCTCCATGTAACAAAGGGATTATTTCGGCAAGCATCTAAAATTATAATTTTAGTATTAACTCCGCTTTCTTCAAAAGTATCTATTACGAAATTTAGAGGAAGAGAGGTATATTTACATGAACTTTCATCTGCGAAGCTTGTACTTGTTGTAGCCAAAAAATTTTCTCCTTTACACTGGATGCCATGACCAGCAAAAAAGAACAGACCGACATTTGATTTTGATAAAACATCCTTAAAGGTCACCAGTTCCCGGTCCATAGTTGCTGTATCTATATCTAAAAAGCATTTTACGTCAAAACCTAATTCTTCTAATTTATTGGCTAATGCAGCGGCATCATTAACTGCATTTTTAAGAGGGCAGTCCAGATATTTATTTATGCCAAATAAGATGGCTGTTTTTTTCATAGCCGTTTTCTCCTAACGCTGTTGTTATATTGGTTATATTTTAAACTATATAAAAGAAAATCACAAGCAAATTTACTTCGGGCCAAGTTGGCCCGAGGCCGGAAGGAGGGATGAACCATAGCCACCACGCGGCTGATGAAGCGCAAGACCACGCCGGGGCTCTCCGTGGCGCAGTCCATAAAGGACTGTACCGATTATGGGAAGAACCCGGTCAAGACGGAAGAAGGGAAATATATCTCCGCTTATGAATGTGACCCGGCCACGGTGGACGCTGAATTTCTCTTGTGGAAAAGCAGGTACAGGGCCGCCACGGGTCGGGAGCAGAAGGCGGATAGGGACGTGCTCTGCTACCAGATACGCCAGTCCTTCCTTCCCGGGGAGATCACACCGGAGGACGCCAACCGCATCGGCTATGAGCTGGCTATGCGTTGGACGAAGGGAAGGCACCAGTTCATCGTCACCACCCACACGGACAAGTCCCATATCCATAACCACATTTATTACAATTCCACCACCCTTGACTGCACCCATAAATACCGGGACTTCCTCGGCTCCGGCCGTGCCCTGGGGCGGCTGTCCGACACCCTCTGTCTGGAAAACGGCCTCTCTGTGGTGAGGCAGCCGAAGCAAAAAAGCCAGGGGAAATATAAGAACTACGGGGAGTGGGCCAAGGGCCGGGAAAGGCCGCTTACCTTCCAGCAGAAGCTGTGCGCCGCCATTGACGCGGCCCTTGAAAAACAGCCCTCCGACCTTGCCGCCTTCCTCTCCCTCATGGAGCAGTCCGGCTATGAGGTAAAACAGCAGAGGGGCGCAATCAGCTTCCGGGCCCCCGGCCAGGAACGGTTTACCCGCCTGCGTTCCTCCACGCTGGGAAAGGGCTACAGCCAGAAGGATATAGAGGCGGCGCTGTCCGGCTCCCAAGGAGGCGCGGGCCAGCCCGGTCAAAGGGTCAAGCTGATTATCGACATCCAATCCAAGCTCCAGGGGAAGGGGCCGGGGTATGAGCGGTGGGCCAAGGTTTTCAACCTGAAACAAATGGCCGCCGCCCTAGCTTTTTTGCAGGAAAATGATTTGATGGAGTATGGGCAACTGGAAAAGAAAGCGACGGAGACCACGGAGCGTTTCCACACGCTTTCCGGCCAGATCAAGAGCGCCGAGGCAGCCCTCCAGACCAATAGGGAATTGAAGGCGGCCACGGTCCAGTATGCCAGGACCCGTCCTGTGTTCCAGGAATACAAGGCCCGGAAATACAGCCGGAAGTTTCTTGCGGAGCATGAGGGAGACATTGAGCTCTACCGGGCGGCCTGCGCCGACTTCAAGCGGATTCTGGGCGGGGCAAAGCTGCCAAAGATGGACGGGCTGAAGGAGGAAGGACGGGAGCTGGCGGAGAAGAAAAAGAGGCTCTATGCCGAGTACCGGAAGGCCCGGGAGGAAATGCGGGAGGTCACGGCGGCGAAGGCGAACATTGATTATCTGCTGGGCTATGCGGAGCCGGGCAGGAAGAAGGAACAGGAGCGTTAGGGGGTGTAAAAATAAGGAGCGGAGCGACGCTGACTCTTCGGGCCATGTTGGCCCGAAGCCGGGTTTGGGGAGGCTCCCCAACAAGCAGATTTTTGCGTTCTGGCCGGAAGGCCGGAACGTAAAAATAGCAACTGTGTGGCCACAGTTGCCCTGCTTGCCACTTAGCGGCAGCCCCGAAAATGGCGCAAAAAAACAGAGGCCCTTATTCTGGAACCTCCGTTTCTCTGGCTTTCTTGAGCCCTTCGGCTGTGGCCTCCATGACAACAAGCTCTTTCTCGTTCATGGAGTTTAGGAGCACATCAATGTGCTTTCTGCAAGGACTTGTTTGTTCGCCTCCGTCCGTATGAATAAACTGGTCAACCGAAATGTCAAACATGGTAATGAGCTTTACGAAAAGGTTAAAGCTCGGATACTGTCCTTTGTTCTCAATATTCATAATGGTACGGGAGTCACGGTCTACTAATTCCGCAACATAGGCTTGTGTCCAGCCCTTTTCTTCTCTGGCTTTTTTCAGCGCCAGCCCGAGCCCGTGAAAGTCAAACCTTCTTTCATCTTGGTTCATTCTCATATCACCCTATATCATTGTACATTTCGGGTCAGATTATGAGAATGTAATGAAATTTGATGTGATGTTGTATTTTATTTCATTTCAAAAAATGGTTCTGCCTTGCCCTAATATAATGGAGGCGGTATAATTAAAATAATATTTGAGTTTTAATTCGGAAATTTGCGAAATGATAAGGAGATAACAATATGGAAACTGGAACACACCCACATCTTCTGATTATTGAAGATGATGTTCTGCTTAATGATATGACAAGGCGGCTTCTGACCAATCATGGCTATTGTGTAACTTCTGCCTATTCGGGAAGTGAAGCTCTCCTATTGATAGAAAAAAGCAGTTTTGACTTGATTTTACTTGATCTGATGCTTCCTGGCATACCGGGAGAAACCGTGTTGGAAAAGATAAAAAACATAATGGATATTCCGATCATCGGTGTGTCTGCTAAAACGGATATAGACAGCAAGGTGAACCTCATACGAAACGGTGCGGATGATTACATCACAAAGCCATTTGATAATCAAGAACTGCTGGTGCGGATTGAAGCGGTACTGCGACGCTCTCAAAAATCCACCGGCTCCAATAATGGCAAGATGCTTCATTTTAAGGATTTGTCCCTTGATACAGAAGCTATGGAAGCTAAGATCGGTAATACCCCTATTGCTTTGACAAGGTACGAATATCTGATTTTACAGCTTTTGATGTCCGCACCCTCAAAGGTATTCACGAAAAACAATATTTTTGAAAGTGTATGGAATGAAAACTTTATTGGGGATGACAATGCGATCAATGTCCATATTGGAAATCTTCGCAAGAAATTTGCCAATGTCAATCCAGAGGAAAAGTATATTCAGACGGTTTGGGGCCTCGGATTCAAAATGCAAGGTTAATCCTTAGAGAAATCTTATAAAGTTTGAATGGCGATCTGCTACAATAAGACTATATGGAAAGGGGATGATTGTTTGGAGGCTGCTTTGGAAACAGCCGGGTTGACTTATGTTTTCCCGGACGGAAACGGGATTAAGAATATCACATTTCAGGTAAAGCGCGGAGAAATCTATGCGCTATATGGCGGCCACAATGCCGGAAAATCTGTGCTGTTGCAGGCCATTATAGGAGCAATTAGACCTCAATCTGGTACGCTCAAATTATTTGGCAATACAGACTATCAGCAGGAGCGCCGTCGGATTGGATTTGTACCTCAAAAGCCTGTAACAATCGGCTCCCTATCACCAGCTAATATGCTTCGTTATTTTTCTTCCGCTTTCGGAAGCACAGAAAGCCATATTCAGGATATATTGCATTTGAACCTGAAAGAGAAAACGGCGGTACGGCGGTTGCCATTATCGACCCAACGATTAGTGAATTTGGCGGTTGCTCTTTTGGGAAATCCAGATTTTATAATATTGGACGATCCTTTTTCCGGGATGGATAAAGGAGAATGTGAACATCTGATCTCTGTTCTGGCCTATCTGTATGAAATGAACCGTACCACGCTTCTGATCTCTGGACAAGATTATTCACAGCTTTCCCGGATTGCATCCAAATATGGCGTAATGGCAGACGGAAAGCTGATTTGTGAGCTTACGGCTGGGGAATTAAATGAATGCTGTCAGCGGTGCATAAAGATAAGAACGCCACAATTAGAACGAGCTATCACCATTTTAAGCCAGCAGTACCCCGATTTTGAAGTGTTAAGCCATGATATAATACGAGTTTTTAATTGTAACGAGCAATCCGGGGAAATCAATGCTCTGCTGGTTCGTTCCGGGATAGAGGTATCAGAAATCTGGCTTGCCGGTATGGAGCCGACCGACTATCTTTTGAAAATGACAGGAGGTGCAAAGAATGATCCAGACTATGCAAAGTGAGTTGTTTCGCATCCGCAAAAGTCGCCTGTTTTTTGGATGCCTTGCATTGGCTGCGTTTTTTGTCTTTGCGCTTGCCTTGACATTTTATCATAACTCGGTAAGTGGTATGCTTTCCGCTGTATCGCTGGTTCCGTTTACGGAGTTTCTGTTTTCGGATTATAGTCTGATCTTTCCACTCACATTGTTTTTGTGCCTATACTTTACAGAAGATTTTCATACCGGCTCATACAGCATGGCACTTTCTAAAGGGGCAAACAGGGCGCAGGTGTTCTTCGGTAAGCTACTGGCGGCATGGATTAGTGTTTTCTTTTTTCTGCTTGTATGCTTTGGGGTTGCGTATTTGTCTATTCTGATGATGGGGACAGCCCGGCATGACATAGAATATTCACTACCTGCAATGGGAACCTTTCTCCTGATCCAATGCCTTTGTTTTTTGGGCTATACCGCTGTTCTCAATCTGATAAGTTACCTGCTGCGGCATCGAATTATCGTTACCGTTGTCGCTTTTTTTCTGCTGGGAGTTTTGTATCTATATCTCACAAAGATAAGTGCAGCATTGGACATGGATTATTCGCTCTACAAATATTGGATTGTAGGGCTATCCCACAGTTTGCGGATAAATACCCTTGCGGAAGATTTCATGCCTATTTTGATTACATTAGCCGCATATCTTTTTTTACCAACAGTCATGTCTTTTTCCCTGTTTCAAAAGCTGGATTTACGCAGTCTGGAAAGGCGGTGATAGTGGCGTGCTTGTGTTATGTGCGTTATTGGCAACACTCTCTTTATTCCTGCTGCTCAAACTGATTTATCAACGAAAACTGATCCGTGAACTCAAAAAGCAAATTGATTTTCTGATTGATCGAGATACACAAACAGAAATCATGGTAGAACAAACGGATCGCCCGATACAGGATTTGGCCGCAAGTATCAATCATCTTCTGAAAAAGTATCGCAGCATGGGGCAAGAAATCGAAAGAAGCGATGCCCTATTTCGAGATACTATTACAAGTCTGTCACATGACTTGCGAACTCCGCTGGCAACGGCAAACGGCTATATTCAGCTTTTACAGGAACAGGATTTAACTGGGGAGCAAAAAGAATATGTAACGATAGCGGGAGAGCGAATTTCTGCTGTGAAGCTGCTTCTCGACCAACTCTTTGAATTTGCAAGGATTGAAGCCGATGAACTAAAACTAAATTGCAGAAACACGGATATTCACAGCGTACTTCGGGATGTTGTCGCCTCTTACTACGGCGATTTTGAACAGAAAAAATGTATTCCCCATATCGCTATCCCAAGTACACCGGCTATCATTTGGGGCGATCCAGATGCATTGACCCGGATATTTTC
Organism: Lachnospiraceae bacterium; assembly: GCA_910576335.1. GTDB lineage: Bacteria > Bacillota > Clostridia > Lachnospirales > Lachnospiraceae > CAPEBR01. Next base: position 59,877 of record CAJTIU010000026.1, on the reverse strand, counting down.
AAATGTGGTCTATAATGCCCTTGCCCACGGGGAAGGAAATTATCAGATTATCGCAGCTTTAGAGAAGTCCCAAACTGTGATAACCATTGAAAATGCCTCAAATAGTATTCAACAGGAGGATGTTCCTCATTTGTTTGACCGTTTTTACACGACCGATCAATCGCGGACAAAAAAGACAACAGGGCTGGGGCTGGCGATTGCTCAAAGACTTGTGACCCGTATGGATGGAAAAATTTCGGCCTCTCTGCAAAATGGTATCTTTACAATTCAAATCGTATTTCCTATTGTTGGTCCATAAAGGGCTGCTTCGGCAGCTCTTTTTTTATCCTTAGACTTTCCTTAGACTTTTCATAAACAATTCCTAAACCTCTTTGGTACAGTATGAGCCATAGGAGGTATAAACAATGGTTAAAGTAGCTTTAGTGGTTTCTATCATCGCTTTGGCGGTGTGTCTGCTCATTGCCCTGAACGGCATATTGAGCGATGGTCTAAAAGGGTTAAAACAGAAGTCAAAACCTATCGGGATTTCATTTTTGATTTATGCTGTGGCCTTTTTGCTTTTCATCTTTTTTCAATAACGGAGGTATTTCATGCTGCAAATCAAAAATGTAAATCTGAATGTTGGAAATGTCGCCTTGCTGTCCAACATCAATCTTACTTTAGAGCAAGGAAAAATCTATGGCATTTTGGGGCCGAACGGGGCCGGTAAAACAACGCTGTTCAAGTCCATGCTGGGCCTGACCGCTTTTTCAGGAGAAATCCTTTCGGATGGGCAGCCCGTTTCCAGCAGGTGCTTTGGAAGTTTGATTGAATACCCAGCTTTTTACCCACGGCTCACCGTAGAGGAAAATTTGAAGCTCCACGCACAGTATTTAGGTTTGAAACAGCCCAATATTGAAGCGGCGCTCACGCAAGTCAATCTGCTGGACGCCCGGAAAAAGCTGTTCTCTCAACTTTCTTTGGGGATGCGCCAACGGCTGGGAATTGCCCGCGCGTTTTTAGGCAATGTTCAATATTTGCTGCTGGACGAACCCACCAACGGCCTTGATCCGATGGGGATAAAGGAAATTCGGCTGCTCCTGAAAGAACGCTTAAAATCTCCCCAACACTGTATTTTGGTATCAAGCCATAATCTGACGGAGATCGCCGCCATAACGGATGTTCTTATTTTCATTCGTGGCGGAAAAATCATTAAGATTATAGAAAACGACTTTAACGAAAAAGAACTGGAAGCGCTGTATGAGGATATTATGACTTCCGGCCAGAGGGAGGAAGCATAATGGGAATGTTGATTAAAAATGAGTTTTCCAAGTTGAAGCGGGAATGGTTTATGGTGTTTCTCCTGTTATTGTCGCTTCTTCCCATCATCACCGGCGGCGCAGGCGCAATTTTCAACGATAGCACACAAGCGCTGGATGACTTGTTCTTTTTTATGAACAACCAGTTTTCCATGTTTTTCCCTATGGTAATCTTTATTCTGATTGGTTCATTGTTTTATCAAGAGTACAAGAATAAGACTTACATCAACTGGATTACATACGGCTTTTCAAAAAAGAAGCTATTCCTATCAAAAGTCGTAGTCAGCATCTTTATCGGCATTGGATTTGCGGCGGTTCTGTTTATCTCATTCGGCCTGCTTGTAGCGATACTCAATGGAGCAGGCAAAATGACAGGAGATATTTCCCTGTTTGTAAATCTGGCAATCGGGTTTGGAATGGAAGCCTGTGTTATTGTTTTGATAACTACTTGTCTGGGAGCAATCGTTATCAATCTAAGCCGCAATATTATTGTGACAAGCGTAGTAGGGGTTATATATGGTTTTGCATCCTGCCTGTTCATCGGTTCAGAAAGAGGCTTTGTCATTCCGGGCAGCTTCGCATACCGTGTGTCCATGTTTTTCTCGGATAAATCTACTTACTATGAAGCCCCTGTACCGGCTACCATCGGCGGATGTATCAGCATTGTACTTTGCCTTATCGTGATGTTTCTGATTGGATTGATAGTCTTTTCCCATAAGAAAAAAATTGAAAACTAATTGCTGCCGGACGACGGCAAAAGAAAAAAAGCCGTCGTACAGCAGCCATATTGATATGCCCATTCTATCGTGCGGCGGCTTTGAAAACAGAGCCGCCGCTTCCTTTTGTCTGAGAACCTAACGACGACCCTTTTATTATGCAATTTCCCGGCGGCAATTAGGAGGATGCCGCCGTGTCTATTTTACTCTTTCGCAGTCCCCATGATCTGCACCAGTTAAAAAAAGCATAGCTCCACCTTCGGGTTATTCCGGCTATGTATATGAAATTTTTTGGAACCTTAACTATTATGTTATTTCATGCGTCCGTGTGGCTTCATGCCGCCCGGGCGCTTTTGCGTTCTCATGGGACGGCTTCGGGTCATGTTGGCCCGAGGTCATTCCTCGGTGTCGTTCCCCGCCGCCTTCGTTTCGGTCACTCATCAACCCACAACCGAAATGGAGGTAAGTATATGGCTATCATCAATTTGCGGGACTATTACCCATTCTATACATCAGATTGTTTCATGGAGGTGTCGGAGGAAATTGCCGATATGTTCAAAGAGTTTGACCGTAAGGAGGCGGCCTATCGTCTGCGGACATATCGCCACAAAGCCTATTACTCCCTTGATCGGGATGATGGGCTGGAGCATGAGGCTGTTTTTGTTGCCCTTTCGCCCCATGAGCTGTACGAACAGAAAGTGACCATGCAGGAGCTCCATGCCGCAATCAGCAGCCTGCCGGACAAACAGGCAAAACGCATCTACGCACACTTTATTCTTGGCATGAGTAAGAGAGCGATTGCGAGAGCCGAGGGCGTAGATGAAAAGGTTGTGCGTGTAGCGATTGAACGCGGCTTGCGGAACTTGGAAAAATTTTTGAAAAACTTTCTGTGAGGTGTACCGATTTAGGCCAAAAAATGAAATGGCTTATGAGAGACAAAAAACTTCGGGTCACGGTGGCCCGAGGTTCAGACAAGTCCTCATGCAGATTGAAAATTGAATAAAAAGGCACCCGGATACGAAGGGAAATGTGCCGTGTGACAGGCCCGCCATGACCTCTGTTTTGAAGAATACAGTCTTTATAAAGCAGGGCGAGCGATCAGGCTCATGCCATAGGTGGGGCAAGGCTGGCTCTACCGGAACAGGCACATAACCCGGATACTTGCGTTTAGTCACAGTCCGAGCGTTGAAGCGGTCTTGCAAGCCGTGAGCCGTCGCAGGCAATGAGGACGCCTTGCCATCAGAATGGAGAGAGTTGAAATACTATGGGGCAAAGAGCCTATGCCCGTCCGGTGTGTCTGTAAAGGAAACCAATATAGAGGGGAGCCCTCCGGCTCCGTTGTCTGATGACAGGCTGACCTATTCCGGCGGGCTTCCCTCCCTTTTCTCAAAAGGAGCTTTTATGGAAAAGACAGTTGGAATGATGCCCGGCATGGAACAGGATGAATGGAGCAATGACGCTTGCCGGGGATATGTCATTATGGCTATGGAGGACTGCGGCTTTTCAAAGAAGGACATACGGCGCGTTGTGGGGCAGCTCTATGAAGTCTTTGACCTCAACAGCGTGCAGGATGCCAAAGAAAAGTTTTATTCCAGTTCCTACTGACCTCGGGCCACATGGACCCGAAGTGGAGGAAGCTCAAAGGGCGGCACCTGCGGGGGCCGCCCTTTGATATTTCCCCACAGGACAAGAGGGAAAGGCTGGCATATACACACGCTTTGAAAAGGAGGTTTCCAATGGCACAAACTGTCACCTATGAACGAGAAACAAAGTCTGTCGCATTTCAAGGGAAAACCATTGTGCTGGAAAATCTCACGCCGGTTCTCCCTCCGAAGGAGAAGGAACAGCGCAGAAAAGAGATTGAACAGCGTTTGTATGAAGTGTTCAGTAAATACGGAGACAGCTTTCACTAATCATTCGCAACATTGTTGTCCGGGGCTGCTGATAGTATAATATACTTGTAAGGTTGGTAGCTCCATTCCAACAGGGAAAGGAGCCCAATATGGAATTTATCAGAGAAGATTGCATTTACGCCAGACAATCAGTAGACCGCAAGGACAGTATCAGCATTGAAAGCCAGATTGATTTTTGCAAGTATGAGCTGAAAGGTGGGAACTGCCGGATATTCAAAGACAAAGGCTATTCCGGCAAGAACACGGACAGGCCGGAGTTTCAAAAGCTGCTGGGCGAGATCCGCAAAGGTAAAGTACGGCGCGTTATCGTGTACAAGCTGGACCGGATCAGCCGCTCCATTCTGGACTTTGCAAACATGATGGAGCTGTTTCAAGAGTACGATGTGGAATTTGTATCGTCTACGGAGAAGTTCGACACTTCGACCCCGATGGGACGGGCCATGCTGAATATCTGCATTGTATTCGCCCAGCTTGAACGCGAGACAATCCAGAAGCGCGTCACAGACGCCTACTATTCCCGGTGTCTGAAAGGCTTCCACATGAGCGGGCAAGCCCCCTATGGCTACCAGTTGGAGCCTACGGTGGTAGAGGGTATCCGCACAAAGAAAATGGTTGCCGATCCCGTAGCCGCTGACCATGTACGGCTGATGTTTGAGATGTACGCAGAGCCGGAAACCTCTTTCGGAGATATTACCCGGTACTTTGAGGAACAGGGCATTAAAATTTATGGCAAGTCCATGTTCCGTACATTTCTTTCCCAGCTTTTGCGGAACCCCGTTTACGCACAGGCCGACTTGGAGCTGTACGAGTTTTTCAAGAGCCAGGGCGCGGCCATCGTCAACGATGCCGCCGATTTTGCCGGAACAAACGGCTGCTATCTCTATCAGGGCCGGGATGTGAAGGAGGACAAGGACAGGTGCCTGAAAGACCAGATACTTGTGATTGCTCCCCATGAAGCCCTTATTCCTTCGGATGTATGGCTGAAATGCAGAAAAAAACTAATGACCAATACGACCTTCCAGCAGGGCCGGAAACCAAAGAACACATGGCTTGCGGGAAAAATCAAATGCGGGCATTGCGGATATGCTTTGAAAGCGACCCGTGTACCGAATGGAGCCGGATATTTCCGCTGTACCAAACGGACGGAAAACAAGGGCTGCCCGGGCTGCGGGAAAATCCACAAGGACGAATTTGAACAGTTTATTTTCATGGCTATGCAGGAGAAGTTCAAAGACTTCCAATTTCTCCACGGCAAAGAGGAAAAAGCCAATCCGAAGTTGACGGCCTATCAAGTGGAGCTGGCACAGGTGGAGGCAGAAATTGAAAAGCTGCTGGACACGCTGACCGGAGCCAATGCGACCTTGCTTGCCTACGCCAACAAGAAAATCGAAGAACTGGACACCCGCCGCCAGACCATTTCAAAGGCAATCGCCGAGTTGAGCGTTGAAACCATATCGCCCCAGCAGATCAAGAAGCTGTCGTATTATCTTGATAACTGGAACAGCATTGATTTCGACGACAAAAGAAAAGCCGCTGACATTCTGATTTTGACAATCAGAGCGACCAGCGACCGTGTTCAGATAGAGTGGAAAATCTGATACTTCCACTCTATCAACCCTCATTTCTATTTTATCTCGTTTGTACCCCTTGTACACCGATGCTTTACATGGCCTATAAACAAATCTATGGGGTTTGCCGGTTTCAAATATACCTGGCGGACGCTCTCAAAAAGTACACGGGCGGTTTTTCCCAATTGCTTGTAAAAAAAATATAAAAAGAATTAAAAAAACACTTGAATTATTCGACGTAATTCGATAGAATAGATACATCGGGGTGTGGCTCAGTTTGGTTAGAGCGCACGGCTGGGGGCCGTGAGGTCGCAGGTTCGAATCCTGTCACCCCGATTTTTTGTTTGAATTTAAACGTTTCCAGTAGTCTAGATAGAATTATAACTTTATTACTTTTCGACTACATGCATGTATCTTTGAAACAATGTCTTTTTTCTTGTATCGATGTTTTATCATAAGTGTAATATTCCCTGTTAATTTGCGGTGAATGCCCTAACAATGCAGAAGCAACCACTTCTGATACACCACTATAACGCATATTTGAGTTAAATGTCTTTCTAAATGCATGTATTCCTCTTGCGGGAATATTTAACTGTTTACTTGCCCCTTTCCTTAAACTTATGAAAGAACATGTTATTTCCAAAAAATAATATTGCATTTTATGGCACTATGTAATATAATTGTATTAGTTAAATAGTACAATTATACAATTTTGCAAGGAGGTTACTACGATGATCTTAGTAAACACTGATTATATCCCCGGGAAGAATTTCGAAATGATTGGTCTTGTGAGAGGGACGATGATTCAATCTGTACATGTAGGGAAGGATATTATGAACAGCTTCCGCACACTCGTGGGCGGTGAGCTTACCTCTTATACAGAGATGATGAACGAGGCAAGGGCTGTTGCCACAAAGCGGATGTCTGACGATGCCGCTGCCATGGGTGCAGACGCAGTGGTTAATATCCGCTACTCATCCAGCCAGGTAATGCAGGGCGCCGCCGAGATTATGGCATATGGAACCGCTGTAAAATTTATATAAAAAGATAATGTGTTACTATTTGTTGCTATTCACGGGACAGGAATGCGCGTAAGCTGCGCATTCCGTCAGTAATGGCCTCTTAAAGAGCATCCCCGGTGAAACTGAAAGGTATTTAAACCGGGTTATACCAGCATCTCCAGAATCTCTTCCTTTGGCTTTGCCCCGACTTCACGTTTTACAGCCTGTCCATCTTTGAATACCATAAGTGTCGGGATGGACATCACCTTATATTTCCTTGCAAGCTCCGGCTCGCTGTCCACATCTACCTTTCCCACCTTTGCGTCAGTCACCTCTCCAGCGATTTCCTCAATTACCGGACCAACCATCTGGCACGGGCCGCACCAGGTTGCCCAGAAGTCTACTAGAACCGGTATACTGGAATTTAACACCTCCTCTTCGAAATTTTCCTTTGTCAAATGAATTGCTGCCATATCTTTCTTCCTTTCTTCTGTATATTATAACTGTAATGTTTCTTCACAGTTACTCTCTGTCTGCTATTGTATGCAAAATTATTGTTACTATTCACGGGGCCGTGCACTCCGCTGCACGGCATCCAAGCCGATAAAGTGGTGGTTTTCAGCATCCAGCCCCTCGCTGAAAGCGACTCTTAAATGGGCTGGATGCGTTACTATGAGCGGACGGTTAGTCCGTGAATAGTAACAAATTTTTTTAACTTACCATAAAAATGGTTTTCCGTTTAAAGAAGCGGATATCAGCTGATCCTGACCATCATAAACGAGCTTCAGGGAAAAGAAATCACACTCTTCCTCCATAAGACGGAAAAAGATCTTATCCCCCTCCCAGATATTCAGCTCATGGATCCGGTCAATATCAACCCACTCAAGCTCACCCTCATCACAGTCCGTCTCCTCCCCCTCAAATCCGTCAGCTGTAAAAAGAGACATGTACTCTGTAATCCCATTTCCCGACACGAATGTCACAATTCCCCTGTAGCGGTACGAAGTAAGTGTATACCCGGTTTCCTCCCTTACTTCACGGATTAAACATTCCTCCGGGCTTTCATCAGCCTCAAAATGCCCGCCTACTCCGATCCATTTGTCCTTATTTATATCATTTTCCTTCACAGTGCGGTGAAGCATCAAATACTTTCTGTCTTTTTCAATATAACAAAGCGTACTAAGTCTTGTCATCTTTATCTCCTGCATCCATCACATTTCCCTATACTTGTTACTGTTCACTCCGTTCACAGTAACCTATACTTCTAAGTCAGCGCCCTTCCCAGTGTATCTAGAAGTTCCCTGATATTGATCGGCTTTGCTATGTGACCATTCATTCCGCATTTCAGGGCTTCACGTTTGTCCTCCTCAAAGGCATTCGCCGTCATTGCAAAAACAGGCACTGAAGACAGCTCCTTATCTGCAAGCCTGCGAATCCTTTTTACTGCTTCATAACCATTCATTACAGGCATCTGAATATCCATAAGCACGAGCTGATAGTAGCCGGGTTTTGAACCTTCAAGCTTATCGACGGCAATCTGGCCATTCTCTGCAACCTCTACCTCGAATCCCGCACTGGTGAGAATCTCCACCGCAATCTCCTGATTCAGTATATTATCTTCTGCAAGCAGGATCCGTCCTGTGATGTTATTTAACGCGATTCCCTCTGCTTCCTTCTTCTCCTCATCTGCATGAACAATCGAATAAAGGCAGCTTCTGAGCTCTGACAGGAACAACGGCTTGCTGCAGAACGCCGTCACACCGGCTTCATTTGCCTCCTCTTCAATGTCCGACCAGTCGTATGCAGTCAGGATGATAATCGGCACATCCTCTCCCATCTCCTTGCGGATTCTTCTTGCAACCTCCACGCCATTGATATCCGGCAGCATCCAGTCAATCACACAGACGCTATAGCTGTCGCCCCGCATAACAGCCTGGCGAATCCGCAGCACAGCCTCTTTCCCCGACATGGTCCATTCTGCACGCATTCCAATCTGTCCCAACATATAAGAAACACTGTCGCAGGTATTAAAGTCATCATCCACAACAAGCGCACGGCAATTTTTGAACTGCGGAATGTCAAGAATCTCCTTCTCTTCACCGTCAAGACGAAATGTAAAGGAAACCGAAAACTCTGTTCCCACACCCTGCTCACTTTTTACAGAAATAGAACCGTTCATCATATCCACAATATTTCTCGTAATCGCCATTCCAAGGCCTGTACCCTGTATTCCACTAATTGTTGTATTATTTTCCCTCTCAAATGGTTCGAATATATGCTCTACAAACTCCTCGCTCATTCCTATACCAGTATCTCTGATACTGAATTCATAATTCGCATATCCCAAAGGTGCACCCGCCTTCTCTGTAATACGCACACTGATAATGCCTCCCGCTCCTGTATACTTCACAGAATTACTAAGAAGATTCAGAAGCACCTGATTCAGGCGGAGTTTATCACAAAAAATATCCTCATCTATCACATCCACTGTATCTATGTATAATTCCAGCTGTTTCGCATGGACCTCTGCCTGTACAATATTGCGCAGTCCATGCATAATATCCGGAAGATGACACGGATTCTCCTCCAGATGCATCTTACCGCTCTCAATACGGCTCATGTCCAGGACATCATTAATCAGACTCAGGAGATGATTTCCTGACGTCATGATTTTTTTCAGGTACTCTTCCACCTTCTCGCGGCTTTCAATATTCGTGATTGCCAGAGCCGTAAATCCGACTATAGCGTTCATCGGCGTACGGATATCATGGGACATGTTGGAAAGGAATACGCTCTTCGCTTTGCTCGCCCTGTTTGCCTGCAGAAGCGCATCCTCCAAAAGGCTCTTCTGCTCCATCTCATGTCGTATCTCCTCATCAACACTGCGGATTCCAAGTACAATTCCCCGGTTCTTCCCCCATGTGCCTGAGCGAACGATCTTCATTTGGAAATACTTCATCTCGCCGCCCTTATAGATCCTGTGATTCACATAATGCAGGCTATGCTCTGCAAGCACTGTTTTCAGCATGTCTTTTGAGGTTGCCTTGCGGAACATCTCTTTATCTTCTCCATAAACAAATTTTTCTATGTAAAGCTCCAGACTTTTTTCATATTCCATCTGCTCATAAAAGATGGAGCCAAACAGCTCTTTCTGGCTCTCATTTACACGGATAAGAGTTCCCCAGTCTGCATCAAGATCAAAGTAGCAGACAAGATTGTAATCCATACTCAGTGCATGAATCATCTCCTGCTGCCGTCTCTCATTTTCCTTTTCCTTAAGCCTTCTCTCTGTAACATCCAGAAGAAAGCGCTGGTAAAACGGCTCTCCATTCTCAACCAAAAGCTTGATATTTCCCATGACATGGCGAAGCTCTCCGTTCTTGTGCCGTGCACGGTATTCCACATTGACTGTCTCACCCTCTGTCTTTAACTCCTTGATGGCTTTCCAGAGCACCTTCTTATCTTCTTCGGCAACCGATGCCGCAACCATATGAAACCCGTCTGCTTCCATCTCCTCCTTTGAGTCATATCCCAGAATTTCAAGCGCCGCCCTGTTAACACTCAGAATATGTGTGCCATCAAGCGTATGACACATCACCCCGCAATCCAGTGTAGCGAAAATGGTCTCCAGCGTCTTATTCTTCTGCATAATCTTTTTCTCATAAGCACGCTCCTGGGTAACGTCAATCGCCACTCCTACGGTTCCCATCACGCTTCCGTCAAGATCATACAGCGGAGACTTATATGTTGTAAGAAGCTTCGTGCCATCCCCGGTCTTTACTGTCTCTTCGGATATACAGGTTTCCTTCTTCGTCATAACTTCGCGCTCTGACTCTATACAGGCAGGATCATCTTCCTCTACATCCCATATGTATGCATGCCCCCGCCCTTCTACCTGCTTCTTGGTCTTATTTACAGCCCTGCAGAAGCTGTCATTTACCTTTTCATGTATTCCATTTTTATCCTTATACCAGATGAGATTCGGTACATTATTAATTGTTGCCTCCAGATAATGCCTGGCTTCCCACAAATCCTTGCCCATCCGGAACATCTCCTGCCATCGTTTAAACCGGAAAGCGATTTCCTCATCTGACGCAGGCGTCATCCAGATGTCCTTTATCTCTAGGAAATACCCGTTTAAAGAGGTCATCTGCTCTCTGCCGGCAAGTACAATAAGCTCTGCTGCATCTGGCCTGACTGAGACAAGCTCCTTAAGCACTGCCTCCCCATCCGTTCCACATACATTGGCCAGAATCACATCCACTCCTGTCATCAAACTATTCCCTGGTCTCTCAGATTCTGAAAATTCATGTGCAAAATGCTCGAACGGGGATACCTCTTTTATAATCTCAAATGCCCTGCATGGCCTGCCTGTTAAGTGGAAATGAACATGGCAATGATACATTTTTCCTTCCTCCTATATTTTTAAATTTCCATTTTAACTTTTAAGCCAGTATCCCATTCGTTCCATTAATTTCGGAATGGCAAGAGGCTTTGCAAGATGTTCATTCATTCCCGACTCCCTTGCGGAAGCCATATCCTCAGCAGATACATTCGCAGACAATGCAATGATAGGAATTGTTGCAGCATCACTCCGCGGAAGCTTCCGGATCGCGCGTGTCGCCTCGAATCCATTCATAACAGGCATCTGGATATCCATCAGAATCATGTCATAATACCCCTCGGGCATCTCTGCAAATCTCCTCAGCGCTTTCCGCCCATCAGCGGCACATTCCACCATTGCACCGATCTCTCCGATCAGATCCATGGCAATTTCCTGATTCAGTTCATTATCCTCTACCAAAAGTATCTTACATCCCCTAAAGGACTTGCCGGAAATCTCATCACCGTCCCCTGAAGACGCTTTGTCTGACTGCTCTGTCTGATTCTTAAGTCTTAGTATTACCGTTACTACAAACTGGGATCCCATTCCAGGCTTACTTTTCACACTGATTGTGCCGCCCATCATGCGGGTAATATTCTGAGCGATGGTCATTCCAAGTCCAATCCCGTCCATATGGTTCATATTTGGATCCTCTGCACGGCTGAACGGTTCGAATATATGCTGTATAAATTCCTCCTCCATACCGATGCCATTATCACTGAATATGAAATCATAGGAACTGCAGCAATGATCTCCTGAATCATGCTCAACCACTGATATTTCCACAGTGCCTCCCGGGGGAGTAAATTTCACAGAGTTTCCGAGAATATTAAAAAATATCTGTTGAAGCCGCCTCCGATCTCCCAGAATATCCTCATGCTCCACCTGTGCCGGATAAATCTTAAGCTCAAGCTTTTTCTTCTGCATCTCCGGAAGGACCTGTAAAGCCACATCCTGAATAAGTTCCGGCAGATTCAGCTCCTCTGACTTCAGCGAAAAGCTTCCGGTCTGAATCTGACTGAGATCCAAAATCTCATTCAAGACAGACAGAAGCTGCCTGCTCGACAAGGAAGCCTTTTCCAGACAGTCCTTCACTCTTTCCGGATCCTCCGCATGATCGGATGCAATCTTGATCATTCCCATAATCCCATTCATCGGCGTGCGTACATTATGGCTCATGCAGGAAATAAATTCCTGTTTTGATGCATTCGCATGATCTGCCGCTTCACATGCCGCCTCAAGCGCCTGCTGCTCCCTCATCTCCTTGCGCTTACTCTCCGTTACGTCCTGAGCCGCATAAACAATCGATCTTGCTTTCCCGTCTTCATCTGTCTGGGCCATCACCGCAGTACTGCGGATCCATCCATAATCTTCAGGCCTTGGATCCTTCTTGTCTGGAAGCCTCCTGTATGCATAAGTCACATAAGGACACTCTTCACTCAAAGTGCTGCGCAGATTCCTGGCGCTCAACACCCTAAGATATTCTTCCCGGTCATCAGGATGAACAAACTCTTCCGCATAGGTTTTCAGTCCGGTAACATAATCGACCTGCCCATTCAGCGCTTTCTCTACTTCCTTAAGCTGTGTCACACTGCGAAACGTGTCCTGTACCAGATCCGCATAATAGGTGGCAAAAAACATACCACTCAGTGTACTGATGATATCTGCCTGCTCCTGCTCTCCCTTAAGCCTGAGCTCCTCTTCCATCTTCTCTCTGGTAATATCCCTGCCCAGAATATTCACGGACATCCTCTTCCCCTGGCGGGAATAAATGACATGCTGTTCCACCCACCGGACGGCTGTACCGGCAATGCGGTACTGACACACCTCTTCAGAGTAATCTCCCGTAGCCGCCGCCTTCTGGTACAGATGCTCCGGACTCATAACCTTCCGGAACGCTTCTGCATCCTTTGGATTTACAGCAGACTCCAACGCCTGCTGGAAATACTGGTGGTAATTCCCAGTAAGAACCTTTTTCGTCATACTGTCTTCATTAATCCAAAGTCTCTCACACTGGCCATTCTCCAGATATACGGTATTCATAACACTATATCTTGACTTCAGAATCGCAGCAAGCTGTATATCCCGAAGAGTAAGTGTATTCTCCTGACGCACACGCTTATCCACATTCTGCAGGGCAATAATTGTATAATTCTTCGCCCCCTGATTCTGTCCAAAATAAGCAATGACTGCCATATACCGATATTCATGATCTTCCTCTCCGCGCCACTGGCACAGCATATCCAGCTTCTGTACAGACGGATCTCTGAAGCTTCGCAGTCCTTCTATTGAAAACTTCTCCTTGAACTTCTCCCTGTCTGAAGGGTGAACCTGCCTGATCAGACGGGAATCCATAATCTCATCCCACTGAACCGTCCATGATTTCCAACCAGTATGTGTATGACCATTCTCGCGTACAAGATTCGTCTCTCCTGTATCAAGATTAATCCCATAGATGCCAAAATTCTGTTCTCCAAGTGTACGGATCACCTCCTGAACCCGGACGCTGGCGTCATCCAGCTCCAGACTCTCCTGAAGGATATTATGAACATCTTTTACATATAGAAATATGTACTGATCGCCATCAGAGGACACGGTATCCGGAACCACCTCCAAAAGGTTCCAGCGGTAATCCTCGCCCACCCTTCTGCGGTAGCAGCAGGTCAGGATCTCCTGACCTGCATCAAGAGCATTCTTCATATGATCCAGGTGTGTAAATGATATAAAATGATTCATATCATCCGGATGTATGCCTCCGTCATAAATAAACTGTCCAAGCCAGCTGGAAAAGGTGTCTTTTCCATACCCGACTGCCCGGTCTTCTGCCCGTACCTTAACCACTTCATAACAGTCCTGCGTAAGGTTGACTCTCAAAATTCTATGATAAGCGTAGTTAATCGACTGCACATGGGGTGCTACTGTAATAATAAAAGCCGGAATCTCATCCTCCCACATCGTCCTAACCGCCACAATGTCCACCATATCGCCAAAAGGATTGTTGTAACTTAAAGTTTTATGCTTTTCCTTATCTCCAATCTTTAGCAGCGGGCAGTTTGCACAGGAGTGGTCACCCAGTTCGTGGCACGGCATACCCTTGTGAACATGGGGTGCTACTTCCTTCACCCGTTCATTGTAATATAAAAGCTCATGATTATCTTCCCTAATAATAAAAACACCGGTAGTTGGTACTGTCTCCAAAATCTTTTCATATTCTTTGATATTCACAACTTCACCTTCACTTATATTCTAATCTACAGTCCGTTCGATGCTGCAGTGGTTGCATGTATAATGTTTATATTATATCACACAATCCCCGATAACTGCAATGCAATCCTGTTTTTCATTTCACGTTCACAGGCACAGACCATAAGAAAGTCATTCAGGAGCGGAAAAATCCCGCGTAATCAAGCCATCATCCTCCAGCAGTTCCCCAGGCGTGCTAAGCCCCAGCTCTTCCAGTATCTTCCGCACATAAGGATTCTCAAGCGGCGTACGAAACCTTGCGCTGTCACCATAGGCATCCACATACGCTCTTCCTTCATCTGCGCCGAGAATTGCTTTCGGTCCGCCGACACACCCTCCGGCACATCCCATTCCCTCAAAGAAATTAGCGTCTGTCTTTCCTTCTTTAATCCTCCTGATCATTTCCATACACGCCTTTGGTCCGTCCGCCCGCTCCGGACGGACATGGATACTGCGGTCAGGCCGCAGCTGCTCCACCATCTCCGATACGGCCTGACTCACTCCTCCTGTTCTCGCATAGAGCCTGCCCGCCTTAGAGGCATGCTCCTTCCTGTCATCCTTAAGTTCTTCCGGGCGAATATCTGCCACTTCAAAGATTTCTTTGATTTCCTGAAATGTCAGCACATAGTCCACCGCGTCCGCAATATCCGGTTCTCTCGCTTCCTGTTTCTTAGCAAGGCAGGGACCTGCAAATACCGTAAGCGCATCCGGATAAATCCTTTTGATCATGCGGCCGCATGCGATCATGGGTGAAACAGCCCCTGGAACATGCGGCATCAGTTCATGATATATCTTACGGATCATGGCGATCCAGACCGGACAACAGCAACTGGTCAGCTGAAAATCTTCCTGGCTCTGCACATGCCTGTCGAACTCCAACGCTTCCTTAAGCGTCAGGATATCGGCAAACAAAGCAACTTCCACCATCCCGGTAAATCCTAGAGCCTTAAATGCTGTACGCAGCTTTCCAGGCGTCACCGCCTCACTGAACTGCCCCAAAAAAGCCGGAGCCACCATCATATAAACCGGTCCCATTGCCTCCCGCACCGCCTTCATGGCAGGAAGCACATCTTTTCTGGCAGTCAGACATCCGCTCTGACAGGCTTCAATACATGCTTCACAACCAACGCAAAGAGCCGGGTTGATCTCCAGTTTTCCATCATCCGTCCACTCAATCGCGTCAAAGAGACAGCTGTTCTGACATGCTCTGTCATAAGCACACTGTTCACACTCTTCTGCCTTCAAGACTGCCGCATACTTCCCGGGATGAAGCAGACAGTCAAGATGATACGGATTATATTCTTCCGGCAGCGTCTCATCCCTTGCCATATTCTTTTTTAAAAGCTCGCGGTATAATTCATCAAATGTCTTCATATACCTTCATTACCCCTTTATTTGGGGACGGGGCATTTTTAAAAATGCCCCGTCCCCAAGCTCCGCCGGAATGAAGTATCCTTTCTCATAGCGGCAGACCGGGCATACGTCAGGAACCATCTTACCCCTGTAGATATGCCCACAGTTCAGGCACATCCAGTCCTGCTCCTTCGCGCTCTCATAGTATTCACCCTTTTTCAGAAGCTCTGCAAGCTTCTCAAAACGCTTTGCATGAATCTCCTCAATCTTCGCGATCTGGTAAAATGCTGTTGATTCCTCAAGAAATCCCTCCTCTTTTGCGATTTCGCCAAAGGCCGGATACACATCGGAGAATTCCTCCAGTTCATTGTGCTTTGCCGCCTCTAAGAGCTTTGTCACATTGTCAGAGTGGTCTACCGGATAGGCGCCGTCAACCGCAATCGTACTTCCAGAGGACTTTTTGAGCAGCTGATAATACCGCTCCGCATGAGCTCTCTCCTGATCTGCCGTAAACAGGAAAATCTGGCTTACCGCATACATTCCCTGCTCCTTCGCTGTCTTTGCTGCAATGGTGTACCTGTTTCTCGCCTGGCTTTCCCCTGCAAAAGCCCTCATTAAGTTTTCTCTTGTCCTGCTTTTCATGAAATCAATAGCCATTTTACATACTCCCTTTCATTTTTTAGGAATAGTATGCACGGCTATTGACATGATTATTCATGTTTTAGTTGAACCCTATAATTCTGCGGGCTACAGAATAGACGAGAGAAGATATCTTCCTTCCTGGCTTTCCCGGTATGTTCATTGTCTGTCCAAGAATCCCCCACCGTATTTTGACAAATGTCCGGAAGTCCTTTTTCTTCAAGTACTGCCAGAGTTCCTTTTTTTTCTCCAGATTTTCTTCCTTTTTCGAACGGATGGCAAGAATCGAAGACACGGTCATCATAATTGCCAGATAATTGATCATATAATTACGCAGCTTCCCGCTGCTGATCTTTCCCATCTGATACATATCAATCATGGACTTTGTGACAAATATCTGCTGGTCGATCCGTGAGATCATTACTTTTTCGTTGACAGACTGATCCCCTCTCCCTATAAAATAACGATAGAAATCCACATCAAGATAGTATATTTTCCGCACCTGGGGAAGGGGATAATATACATAAATATTATCCACATAGAAAGTATGCTTCGGGAGCCTCATCTGCGACAACTTCAGCATGTCCGTCCGGTAAATGACCGAGTGCATCAGAATATACTGGTCCAGGCGGAAATGTCCGATATCATCCCAGCGGAATACCTCATCCTGGGGAAGGACATTCCGGTAATGGATGCAGCGTTTATGCTCTGTCCCTGCCTTTTCATATACATAGTTGGACACAAGCATATCAATCTCCCTGTCTTCGTCCTCAAATTCCCGCAAAACCCCAAGTATTTTGTGGAGAGCGTCCTCATCCACCCAGTCATCACTGTCAACAACTTTAAAGTATTTTCCTCCCGCGTAGCTTAGCCCGGAATTAACCGCATCCCCGTGCCCGCCGTTCTCTTTATCAACAACCCGGACGATATCCGGATATTTCGCCTGATACTCATGGGCAATCCCTGATGTATTATCCATGGATCCGTCATTTACAATGATAATCTCCACATCCGTACCGCCTGGCAGAATACTCTCAATTGCATGAGCCATATATTCTTCTGAATTGTAACACGGTACTGCAAATGAAATGTACTTCATCTTCTTTCCTCCTCGTCACCTTATACTACTGGCAGCTGTTTAACTTTGCAGCTGCCTGCATACTTATTTAGTATAAGATATTCTTCACATTTATAAAAGGAAAAATTAAAAATTGCGTCTCATTTGATTGTAAATCGCCTGAAAATCATATATAGTATATCCATAGGGCATTTGCAGAATGCCCAACGGTAAATTGGAGGGATAATTATATGAAGAAAAATGTAATCGTCGGTCAGTCCGGCGGACCTACTGCAGTCATTAACGGCAGCCTGTATGGCGTTGTTGCTGAGAGCTTAAAACAGACAGAACAGATCGACCGTGTCTACGGCATGATCAACGGCATTGAGGGCTTTCTTGCCGGTCACTATATGGATATCGGGGCTCTTTCCAGCACCAACGAGCTAGAGCTTGTGCGGACAACTCCAGGGGCGTTTCTTGGTTCCTGCCGCTATAAACTCCCGGGAGACTTAAGCGATCCTGTATACCCGGAATTATTTAAACGGCTGGACGAAAAGAATATCGGCTACTTTTTCTATATCGGCGGAAATGATTCCATGGATACAGTAAGCAAGCTTTCACGCTACGCAGCAGGGATCGGAAGCGATATCCGTTTCATCGGCGTTCCGAAAACGATTGATAATGACCTGGTAGAGACAGACCACACTCCTGGATACGGAAGCGCTGCAAAATATGTGGCTACGGTTGTCAGGGAAATTTCTGCCGATGCAACTGTATATGACAATAAGCAGTCTGTCACAATCGTGGAAATCATGGGACGGCATGCCGGCTGGCTTACTGCTGCCAGTATTCTTGCACGGAAGTTCGAAGGGGACAACCCGGTACTCGTATATCTTCCTGAGGTTGCCTTTAATCCGGATGCATTTATACAGAAGGTGAATGAATCCCTAAAGACTACACCGAATCTGGTTGTATGTATCTCTGAGGGAATCAATGACGGAAAGGGTACTTTTATCTGTGAATATTCCAGTGATGTAGGCGTAGACAACTTCGGACACAAGATGCTTACCGGCTCTGGAAAATATCTGGAAAATCTTGTGAAGGAAAAGATTGGCGTTAAAGTACGCTCGATTGAGCTTAATGTGTGCCAGCGCTGCTCCTGCGCACATCTGTCCAGGGTGGATCTTGATGAGGCGGAAAATGCGGGAATCTATGCAGTTCAGGTTGCCCTTGCAGGTGAAACCGGTAAGATGATCACCTTCGTGAGAAATAAGAGCGTTCCTTATGAACTCTCTTATGGGACGGCAGATGTTAATATCATCTGCAATAAGGAAAAGCCTGTTCCGGCTGAGTGGATTATCAAGGATGGTTCTGATATAAGTGACGCATTTATTGACTACGCAAGACCGCTGACACAGGGATATGTGGAACTTCCGACCAAGAACGGGATACCGCTCTTCGCTTACCGGAGATAGGAGGACGGTTTGTCAGTGCTGCACTGAGCAGAATCCATCGGAATTAATGCCATGCAGCAGTGTTCATAGTTTGTTCATTTATCTTTTAAAAATCTTTCATTACTTGAACACGGTTTCTTCACAGCTGTTTCATATACTATTATTAACAAATGAACAAGACAACAATACTATTTTGAATAAACTTTTTCATAATACATGCCGGGAATCGCGAAAGCGGTTACCCGGCATCCTCCCTTTTTATGGGGCTCTGGGGAGGGGAGCCTTCCAGGTCATTCTGCTTTTCACCAAGTTTACACCACTTCGTTTTGATACCAGAAAATACAGCTTATTTCATTCATCTGCTTCTCTGTCAAATGTAACTCTTCCCATAAGATAAATCGGAATTGTAACTGTTTTACCTGCACATCCTCCATAAGTATCTCCCTTCAAATAGTAGATGTAAGATACCTTCCCATCACGAAGCATCTGCACAGCAGTTTTTCCCTGATTCTTCCCTGCTTTTACCTCAACAGCATAATTCATAAAATCAGTTCTGCTGTTTACAAAGAAATCAAGTTCCCCATTCTTATAAGAAGCAAACATTGGCGTATTTCCTGCTATTACCATAGACTCTGCCTGTTTTTTCAGATATAGATATACAAAATTTTTATTTATGATTCCTTCTATATCGCTTGGAAGCGCACCCGCTATATTTAAAAAATATAAGGCTGCACCCACATCGCAGAAATAGAAGCGGCAATTCGGCGTGACACTTAAAATATTACCTTCGTTTACTTTTCCACAATAGCCAATGATATGTGAACGGTAAAACCATGCAACCGCGCGGTTAATACTCGTTTTAGTAATCCGGTTTGTATCCTCATGAAATACAATTTTTGACAGCTCCTTAACAAGATCTGAAGAACCTTTCTTTTCTATTAACATAAGCTGTGCAATTGCAGGCAAAAGCTGTTCCAAAAGATTCATCTGCAAAATATCATCAAAATATCGTTCTGATTCCTGCACAAAAATGTGAATAATCCCTCTGATTTCTTTTTGTGCCTCCTGTATACTGCCCGTTTCAAAATACTTCTTTACAACCGACGGATAGCCTCCAATCTGACAATATATCTTATAGAAGCTTTTTACTTCTTCATATTCTTCCGGCTTACTTTTTCCATATAAGTCCAGCCTGTCATAGACTTCTCTCTTCTCCGCGGCATCCAAAAATTCTTCAAAGGACAGCGTATTCAATGTCATTGTATCCAAATCTCCTGCAGGAAGGAAATACTCTTTTTCTGTTACTTTTCCCAGATAACTGCCTGTAACTATAAAATGCGCCTGAAATTCTCTTGCAAACTGTCTAATCAATGAAAATACGCGGGACGATTCTTGTATTTCATCTATGAATACTATTGTTCCTTCAATATCTGCAAAGTTTTTATCAAACAGCTCTAACGCCTTATGGATTGGCTTTTCTATTCTTGTCTCTCCTGGATTCCATTGTTCCGCCGCATCAAGGCATCTCAGAAAATCTTTTCCTGTTGTCTGTGCCATATTAATATAGATAAAGTTCTTATAATTCTCCTTGGCAAACTTTGAAATGATATATGTCTTTCCTACCTGTCTTGCCCCTTCTACTTCTAAAACCTTTCCTGAATGGTTTCTCTTCCACTC
Source organism: Lachnospiraceae bacterium (assembly GCA_910576335.1). Taxonomy (GTDB): domain Bacteria; phylum Bacillota; class Clostridia; order Lachnospirales; family Lachnospiraceae; genus CAPEBR01. Next base: position 39,574 of record CAJTIU010000026.1, on the reverse strand, counting down.
TAACAGGCTTTTATAAATATCTCTTTTTAAGTCTTTCATAATTTCCCTCTCTTACCAATGTCTGCCCTAATTCCTCAATGTTCTCTGCCTTGATATCTTTTATCTCTCTGCCTTTAAAGTGCGGTTTTATATGCTGCTCATAGGTGCGCAGATATAGCTCATAGGTCGTCAGTTTTACTGTCGGCTTTTTATATTCCTCTATCCAGATATGAAACCATTTGTCCAATGTGATGTTCTGCTCCCGCTCATAGATTCCATGCCGCAGCTCATATTTCATATCTTCTATTCTTGTTAGCAATATGTCTACATTTTCACCATAAAGTGTATAACGTTGCCCTTCATATTGAAAACGTCCCATATAGCGTCCGTCCGGGCGCTGGGTAATACCCTTTGGCAAATTCTTTGTATTAGTCGTATCACGCATACTTTTTCATCTCCATATATGATTTGTCGAAGAAGGGGACACCCCCTCCTTCAGCACTGTCTGTCTTTGCCTCTTTTTCGGACATATATACTGCCTGAAGCGTTTTTTCAAAGGCAGGCAGATTAAAGGAATCTTTTTCCCTTATGTGTTCGCTTACTGTTTCCCGCAGCCACTTCTTTTCGCGGAATCCTTTGATGTGTAAAACATCTGCCAATGTATCCGATAGATTCGCAACCATGGTATCTTCCTCTTCAATTTTCTGGCAGCAGAAATAGGTCTTGCCCTGTCCCGAACTTCCCCATATCAGAATGTTCGGGTTTGGCACATTACACATCTTTAACACTCTGCCCTCTACGTCGTGCAACATAAATTACTTCTCTCCCCTTTCCCAGATCCGCGATATCTATTTGTCCCAGCTCATTGAAAATTTTCCTGGCGATCTGATATATTGACTGACGGATATTTTCAAGCTGCAACTTTTTTTGTCAGCCTGCCTTCATCTGTCAATAAATAACCTTTTCTTTTGAGCTCCAACAATATTCTTGATTTATAACTCCCCATACCGTTTTTATGTAGAATCTTCTTCAAGTCAGAATCCAAAGGTAATCTAACCGCCTGTACAAAGACTCTTATCAAATCCTCTGCTTCAGTACAATTTTTTTGAAGAATTGCATTGAAGTTTATGTCAGAAGGAAGCTGTGCCTCCTGCTCTACTTGAATACCCTCTTGATTCCAAAAATCACGGATAATCTCCCATACTATCTGTACACTCCCTACCCCGTACTTTCTTTTTGCACTGCGTAATTTCGCCCTTACCATTTCGAAATTCCCCGCAAGATAAGAGACAAATCTGCCGAATAATACCGTAATAGAGTTATATTCAGATAATACGTCTAGGACTGCATCATTTTGATAACATTCATCATCCAAAATGACGTTATATACATCGTTCCGCAGTTTAAAATCGGTCGATATTGCGGCAAATGCTGCGGTACTACTTTCTCCCTCCTCTCCTAGCAATCTGAATTTTCCGTTCATAAATATATTCCCTAGAAAAATGCTCATGTACGGTAAAGAAGCAAGCAATCGAAAACAAGAGATAGACCGCCAGCACCATACTATTCCGAACCAAAGAAACCAAAGACCAAAAGACAAGCATTGTGGAAAAATCTAAATTTTTGGATTTTTCCACAATGCCGACTACTACGGAATCCCTCTCATTCTTTATTCCATAAAACCTATTGTAGATAATTTGTGGGTACAATGCTATATTAACAATAGGTTATAAAAAATTGTAGTTATTATTAACCGCTTATACATGGAAATCAGAATTTAAAAATCGTACAATACGAGGAGGAGAAAATATTATGGAGCGATTACCTGTTGGAAAAATTATACAAGGATTACGCAAAACAAAGGGTATTACACAAGAAGAGTTAGCGGAAGTATTGGGCGTTTCAAGCGCAGCAATTTCTAAATGGGAAAATGGACAAATGTATCCAGATATTACACTGTTCCCCGTGATTGCCAGATATTTTAATATTTCCATTGATTGTCTGTTTGGATTTTCAAATGATTTGTCGGAAGAAGAATATCTAAAAAACAGGCAGGAATGTATAAAGTTATTTGCAAGTGGGAAGTGCCTTAATGGAATTGAACGGATTAAAAGGCTGGTTTATTTATATCCAACAAATGATAGGATAAAGATTGATTTGCTAAAAAATGTACTTCCATATCTAGCTTTAGAAAAAGATTCCGAAATTCGTGAAAATTTAATCCGTCAGATGATTTTGATATGTCAGAGATGTATAGATGATAGCGTTCAATCACAAAAACATTTCTTGCTTGCACATTTGTTTATTATGATTAAAAAATACGAAGATGCGTCTGCCTGCCTTGTTGATGAAAATGAATTTATGGCAATAGACATGAAGAATAGCCTAATACTAAGAGAAAATAATGCAAATGCCATTGACATAATAGATTCAACAATAAATATGTTAGGAATACAGTTGATATATGAATTGCGTAATAAGGTATCATATTGGATAAAAAACGACCTGACATACACAAAAGATATTTTAGAAAAGCAATGCACTCTTATAACAGTATTAGGGCTAAGCCGCAATTTATATTTTATGGTTTATATGAACATGGCATATGTTTATTGTCTAAGCAGTCAAAAAAATGCAGCTTTAGAATTAATACAAAAATTTATCACAATGTATAAGGAAAATCCCATAAAAGATAGTATGCTTATCAATGTTTTTGTGTCAGGGTTTTCAAGCCAGCCGTTTGATATAATAAGAAATACGTCTGCATTTATTGAATTAAATCAAATATTGGAGGAATATTTATGAAAAATTATGGCTATTTATTATCCTATTTCAAAAGGAAAAAAGTTTGTGCGTTATTTGCACTAATGCTCTTTTCATCCTTTATAACTTTGTGTCCGCCGTTCATTACAAGAATCCTTCTGGATTACGGTATTGCAAGGCTATCAATAAAAACCGTTTTGTTGAGTGGAATATGTCTGCTATTTGTTTATATTATCAGTTTTTTTGCTAATTATTTAATCAGCCAATCATTGATCCGGACTAGCAACTACTTTGTTGCAGATATTAAAAATGACTTGATTTCAAAGGTTTTAAAATTACCTATGGAGTTTTTTGATAAACAACAGACAGGCTATATTTTAGAACGTGTAAAAGAAACTGATTCCCTAAATGTTTTTTTCTCACCTGTATTTTTAAAATTTTTGACCAGTATATTTTCGTGTGTTGGAGCGTGGATATTTATATTGTCGATACGTTGGGAATTATCCTTGATATTGATTATATTTTTGCCTGTTTTGTATTACTTTACTAATTATTCAAGTATACAAATTAAAAAAGTTTCAAAAGCATTACTTGAATCTAATGCACAAACCTCCGGGAAGATTCAAGAAAATATAGGTGGTATTTCAACGATTAAAGAAATGAATTTAGAAAAACAGCGGTCAAATGAAATGGCTAAGCAAATAAGAAATGTTGCAGACCAATCCATAAAACGTAATAATAAAATGAACCTTGCTTCTGAGGGTATACAAGGTTTTACTAATATATTTTCAGTTTTACTCATTATCTGTTCTGGATTATTTATAATTAATGGAAAAATGTCTATGGGCGATTACTGGGCAGTTTCACAGTATGCAACAGTAATATTTGCACCTATACAAATTTTGGCAAGTATTAGTGTTATGGTGCAGCCGGGGACTGCTGCTTTATCTAGAATCGGTACTATTTTAAGGCTTAAAACAGAGAATGAAATTGAGGGAAAGAGAAAAATAGAGAAAGTTACCAAAGTATCGTTTACAGATGTTTCATTTGGGTACACGAACCACAATGTTATTCAAGACTTTAATATGGTTATTCATAAAAATGAGAAAATTGCATTACTCGGAAAAAACGGAAGCGGTAAGACAACGATTGCTAAGTTGCTCATGGGATTTTATAAAAACTACAAAGGTTCTATAAAGATAAACAACATAGAATTGAAAGAAATCTCGTTATCTGATTTAAGAGAAAAAATAGGCATTGTGGCACAAAATATTGTTTTGTTCTCTGGAACTTTGATAGATAATCTGATGTATGCTGCGCCACAGCTGACAGAAAACAAAATTACTTCAATTCTCCAAAAAGCGGGACTTGATATGTCTGAATTTGAAAATGGACTAAAAACTATAATAAGTGAAAACGGGAAGAATTTATCTGGTGGACAAAGACAGAAAATTGCGTTTGCAAGAATGATTATCAAAAATCCAGATGTTGTGATTTTTGATGAAGCAACATCCAACTTAGATGTCGATACCCAAGAATTGGTGCGGGAATCGGTAAATATATTATTTGCAGATAAAATTTGTATCATTATCACGCATGATTCACATATGGCAGAAATAGCTAATTCGATTGTGCGCCTTTCTGAATGACATCGGATTGATTTTTTAATGAATAAGTTAGATAAATGAAAACTATTTTTTGCTCTCAATCAAATGCTCATGTGCGGTAATGCGGGACAATGTGAAAGGTGGTGCGCTTACAGAAGTAACATTTTACATTCTACTTTCCCTCTATACTCCAAAACATGGATATGCTGTCATGCAATTTATTGAAGAAAAAACAGGTGGGCGGCTTTCATTGGGAGCTGGCACTTTGTATGGTGCATTGAACTCTTTGCAGGAAAAAGAATGGATTAAGCCTTGCGGAGATTGTGAAGGTAGAAAAAAAGAATACATCATTACTTCACTTGGGAAAGAAGTTGCAGAAAAAGAACTTGTAAGACTTGAAGAACTTGTAGGGGTTGCAAGTGGAATGGGGGAGACTGTCCGAAATAGTGGAGGGTAAGAATATGGCTAATATCAATACGGATGAAGCAATGCGCGAATTGACAATGATGCTGATATACCTTTCCCGATTTGCACAGGGAGAGAAATTTGACAATTGATGCGATGGGGACGCAGAAAAAAATTGCCGAACAGATCCTTGACAAGAAGGCGGACTACATCCTTCAGGTAAAAGGGAACCAGGAAACACTGGAACGGGAAATCTCAGTGTTCTATATCCGGTATTCAAAGAAAGTAGTGGAGATTTCTTTCCTGCGGAAGCCGATTTATGAATACAGCCCCTGCAGTGGGGCGGCACAGGACTATAAGAAGTTTGACGCAGCAAGAACTTGCCTTTCGCAGAAATACGGTTTGTACTACTTTATTTGGTGGGTGTTTCAAGACAAACAATTATGCAGCTTGAACGAAATCGTTATAATCCTTCTATGATGTTGGCGTATAGTATTTCTAAAATATTTGATGTAACGATTGAAGATTTATTTGATTTTTCGGAGGTAGAAAAGTGATTGGAATACTGAATGAACTTGTAAATAATAGACCAATCTTGTTGACAGGGATATGGTATGGTTTGCCGATTACGATTATTTTGATTGTTTTATTTTCTTCCGGACTTATCAGTTGGTCCCTCATGAGCAGTTCTGCTATTTCGAGCATGATCAAAGCCTCCCACTTAGTAAGCTTACTTCTTTCATGTGATTTTGTAAGGATTGCTTCATCCCAACACAGCTCCTTTTATGTTTTCACTTATAACCTATGCTGCCCTTGCTGTTTTTAAAGCATTTACCAATAAAATGGCAGGAAAACTTCCCTGCCATTTCACATTCAAATATATTCCTTCAATCTTCTGTGTGACTTTATATCAAATATTTCTTTAATTTCCGAGCAACAATCTGAATATCGATCGGTTTTGCCAGATGGTCATTCATACCGCACTCCAGACACTTTTGAATGTCCTCCGAAAAAGCATCGGCTGTCATCGCAATAATAGGAATATCCGCATCCTCACGCTTTAATCTTCGTATAGTCCGGCAAGCTTCATATCCATCCATTACAGGCATTCTGACATCCATAATAATTGCATCATAATATCCGGCAGGAGATTTTTCAAATTCCTCAACACATATTTTTCCATTTTCAGCCCAGTCAAGTTCTATTTCAAGAAAAGAAAACAGTTCCTTTGCAACTTCCCAGTTAAGCTCATTGTCCTCCGCAAGTAAAATATGCTTTCCCTTTAGCTCTTTATCCGTCTTATGTTCTGTTTCTGATTCCTCTTCACCAGACATTCCCGCAAATGTCTTAAGAGCATCAAACAAAACAGACTTAAACAACGGTTTTGAAATAAATCCGGAAATCCCAATTTTTCTGGCTTCTTCTTCCCTCTCACTAAAGCCGCAGGATGAAATCAGTAAAATCGGGCAATCGTCCCCATATTTCAAACGAATCATTCGCGCAGCCTCAACCCCACTTTTACCTGATAATTGCTGTCCCAGAAGAACCATATGATAATCATCATTCTGACGACTGCGTTCTGAGATCATTTCCATTGCGCGTTCAGCACTCAGACACCACTCAGCATGGACGCCAAGAAGTTTTAATGAATGGACTGCATTTATACATAACCGCTCATCCTCATCGACTACAAGCATGTTCCAGGCCAAAAGAGCCGCATTGAGTTCCCGCTCTTGTGCCTTTTTAAGATCAAGGACTACGTGGAATTCACTTCCTCTGTCCAACTCGCTTTGGACAGAGATCATACCGCCCATAGCATCTACAATATACTTGGTAATTGCCATTCCAAGTCCAGACCCTTCCGTTTTCTGCACACGGGCGTTTTCCTCTCTGCTAAAGGAGTCAAATAACTTTTCCTGATATTCCTTTGACATGCCGATACCCGTATCTGACACCAAAAAGTGCGTGCGGACGTAAGAGGGATCCTCCGGCAGCTTTTCCTGGTACACAGATACCTGAACAGTTCCGTTATCCGGCGTAAATTTAACCGAATTACCCAAAAGATTGATCAATACCTGATTAAGCCTCACACTGTCACAATACACAATTTCCGCAAGTATTTCATAAGCAGCCGCGTTAAACCGCAGATTTTTTTCCTTTACCTGGGGCTGTACAATATTCACAATATTGTCCATGACCTCCCTTAAAGAAACCGGCACAACATTCAGCGTCATCTTACCGCTCTCAATCTTAGACATATCCAGCACGTCATTAATAAGACCCAGGAGGTGATTACTGGATAACTCTATCTTATGCAGGCATTCCTGAACCTGGCCCTGATTATGTATATTAGCCTTAGCTATAGATGTCATACCGATTATGGCATTCATAGGAGTACGTATATCATGGCTCATGCTGGACAAAAAGTCCTGTTTTGCCGCATTAGCATATTCCGCTTCTTTCTGTGCCTTTTCAGCAGTTTTACGCGCTGTATCCATTTGCGCATTTACACGCTTTAATTCGGCTACCTGTTTTTTAAATACTCCTAAATACTGGAAAAATATAAAAAGGAGCATAGCGATTACAGCAAAAGAAGTCGCATAAACATTAGTAAGCCAATGACTGCCCATATTCGAAATTTCCTGATCCAACGCGTCAAAAGGCAGAACTGTCACCAGATACCACTCACAATATGGAAGCTTAGTACAATACAAGTGACGGCGCGACCCGCCGCTTTTCAAGATGACAGAATAATCTTCATCTGCATTCATTGCTGCTGTCATCTGACCAATATAGTAATCCGATTCCTCTTTTTGATCGTCAAAGATCCGGTAAAGCCTGTCAAAATAATTCTCATTGCTGCCGCCCTGATCCCGGATCACATAACTTCCATCCTTGCGTATGACATAAGAGTAAACCATCGAACTGTCTGACTCAAGAAAAAGAACCTCACCCATATATTTAGAAGAAAGACCTACAACAACAGCCAGGCTGTCACTTCCGTCAGACATAGGATATTCACATGGAACCCCAAACATAATTACATTATTTCCGCTGCTGTCAACAGCAGAAGCTACTTTTCGTTCCCCGCTTTTTAAACTATCTAAAAAGGTATCTGGATGATTCAGCTTCATAGTATCACCGTAAATCATTTCGATTTTGCCGTCAGGTGAGTATAAACCCGCGCAGAGAAAATGTCTTGCTTTTGCACCGTATTCTATCTCTTCCTTCGAACCGTAGCTTAAATTCTCTCCATCTGCCGCGATATGCGCAATAGATTCTGCCATAGTAAGGCGCAGAGCAATGATCGTTTCAAAATGCAAAGATACCTGCTCACTCATCTCAGACATATAAGCAGTACCTATATTCTTAATCGTATTTCCGCTCATTTTGTTTACAGATATCCCCAAAAACAAAAAAATGCAAATATTTAAGCAAATGATCACTGCTATGCTAATCTTCAAAAAACGCGGCAAAGCTATGTTTTTCATGTTTTTCATGCTTTTCAATCTCCATTCTCTAATTTTTGCTCCTGATACAGGCTAAAAAAATACATCATGTACAAGGGGAGGGGAGAAACTGCCCTCATCCCTGATTTTCTTCATTCACCTGTCAACGCCTCAGGCAGCTCATAACTTCGAACATTTTTCTGATATCCACCGGTTTCGCCAAATGCTCATTCATTCCGGCAGCCTTTGCCATTGCGACATCCTCATCAAACGCGTTAGCTGACAGCGCTATAATCGGAACATCTTTCGCATCATCCCGGTCTAGACTGCGGATCACGCGGGTCGCCTCATATCCGCTCATAACAGGCATCATTAAATCCATGAGCACACAGTCAAATGCTCCCGCCTCAGATGCCGCGAACGCATCTACAGCAACCTTTCCATTGTTAGCAGATACAACTTCCGCTCCCGCATCCTTAAGCATAAACTCTACGATTTCACGGTTGATCTCGTTGTCCTCTACCAGAAGAACACGCATTCCAGAAACATTGCTCCGTAAATCCTGCTCCTCGTTTACAGGATCCATGTGCCACGCTTCATCGACCCGGATAGACAGGGCGATCTGAACTATGCTCCCTTCGCCCTGCCGGCTTTCTATCTCCACGATCCCTTCCATCTGTTCTACCAGCTTTTTAACAATAGACATACCAAGCCCAACACCGGCATAGGTGGTCCTTGCACCTTGATTCTCCTGGGTAAACGGCTCAAAAATATGCTTTTTGAAGTCTTCCCCAATACCGATCCCGGTATCTTCAATCACAAAACGATAATCCGCAGTCCCGTTTTGGCAGGCAGTTTCTTTTACCCGAACAAATACAGAGCCGTCAGGACGGTTATATTTAAGGGCATTGTCAATGACATTCATTAATATCTGCTTCAAATCAAGAGGATTTCCGATCAGTCTGTTATGCTGCAAGTCAGTCTCCTTAAGTATCAGCCGGATTCCCATCTCTTTTGCCTGGGCTGACATGACCGCAAAGCAGCTTTCCAATATATCGTGAATGTCAAAGGGTTCCTCCGCCGCTGCCGGCCTTCCGCTCTCCAATTTACTGACCTCTAGGACATGGTTTACCAAAGACAAAAGATGCTCTGCCGATGCGCGGATCTTCTTCTGGCATTCCCTCTGCTGCTCCTTATCTTCCTGACTTTTCTCCATAATAGCCAGCATACCCAAAATCCCGTTGATAGGCGTACGCAGATCATGAGACATACGGGAAAGGAATTCACTCTTTGCCGAATTGGCCCGCCTGACCTTCTCAAGCAGCTCCATGATGGCCTGCTCCTGCTTTCTCCTTGTCACCATAGTCTCTGTAATATCCTGATGATATCCGTTCAGGCAGACTCCCGATTTTTTGAATGTTTTGTCCGGCACACCGCCGCAGCGGACATATATTTTCCCAAGCTCCGGATGTTTCCATGGATAGATCACCTCTGAGCGGCCGTTTTCCAATATCTCCCGCACCGCTTCCTGCACCATCTCCACATAGTCAGGCTCAATATTTTCAAACCAGTGCCGGTAACACTCCTCCGGATTGATCTCATCCGATACTCCAAGGAGGAGTCTCATAGTCCGATCCGTATACATCCTCGGCTGACATCCCTCCTCCATCTCAATCGTCCAGATCCCGGTTCTGGCTCCTTCCAGAGTGTCCTCAAGACTCTTCCTTGCCTGCTGCTTATATTCTTCTTCCTGCTCCACCACGGCGTTGACATCCCGCAGGGCAAAAATGGCGCAATTTTCTTTCGCTGTCTTTTCTGTGGCAGAAAAATGGATCTCCAGATGTTTCAGTTTATCGGAGCTGTCTTTTACCTGATGCCGGACATAGAACTTCTTCTTTTCCCTGAGCTGGGCAAGCACGTAGCTTTCCTGCGTCACCGCACGGATCCTCTCCTGATCGAGCGGGACTACATACCGGGAAATATACCGCTCCATGGCCGCCTGATAACCCACAGCCCAATCCATGCTCATCCATTCGCCGTCCCGGTATATCTCGCATTTTCCTGTATCAAAGTTTACCTGATAGATCCCCAGATAATCCACACTAAGAGCCTGCAGTACACTATAGCTCCTTTTTTGAAGCTCACGAACCAGATTCCTCCGCTTCAGGGACGACACGATAAAATATGCCGCGGTCTGGAGCATGTTCGAGGCGTATTCCAATGACTTCACAGGCGGATTGTCAACGCCGTAAAATCCAATGATCTTTTTTCCGTCATAGAGGGGAACCACTACAAGGGAGCGGATGTTCTGCTGTTTTAATATCTGATACTGAAGAGGGGCGTCTTCCCTGATTTCTTCCAGATTCTCAATAGTGATATGTCTGCCGACACTAAAATTCCGATACCAGTTCTCGCACACGTTAGAGGGAACATTTTGAAGTTTCCCCTTTTCCGGTTTTACCCCATCGGCCACCCACTCATAAGTATTGTCATCGCCGCCCTCATTATTTTTCTCAAATATATAAGTGCGTTCCCCGTCAAGAGTTCTTCCCAGATGCGCAAGCAGCACCTCAAGTGACTGGTCCGGCGTCTCCTCCAGCAAGGCGATGCGAAGCCCCTCATTAATGACACTCGCCATATTCTGAACGCTCCTCATATCGCCGGGCTGCTCATGGTTTCCAGAAGCTGTTTCATTCTGACCGTCCCACCCAATAAATTCCCTCATATCATCCATGTACCTGTCCTCCAATACAGACTTTTCTCCAGACATAATCCACTTCACCCATAAATTCTGTCACAGAAAAGAATCCTCCAAAAAAACTCTGACTTTCATCCTTTGTAATCCCGATCGCTTTCCCACAAAAAATATCAACACTTGTGCCATGATACCATATACCCTCCGGCACGTCAATATACCGTTTCTTTTAGTTTCTGTATATTTTTCTCCACTGGAAAAAGACAGTAGCAAATCTTTCTTTTTATACAGTTTCCAAGTGATTTTCAGCCTCCATAGACATCATATCAGAATGCCCTCTTATCTATTTAAAATGGATTGGCCTCTTATGTCCATCGTTATCTTATGATTTATGGCAATGCTATTATATACTCTTAACAATCTGCTTGAAAAATGATGCCTGCGCCATTATTGATAAGAAAATCCCATAAACTTTGCAGCCGTTTCTTCGCGTAAGCAAATAGGAGATGCATAGACCTTGCTACACATCTCCTGTATACATATCCAAATAATACATTCTTTCATTATTGATTATAGTATTCCTAAAGCTTCCTCCTTCTCGTATTGATCAAATTACGTATTTCGCGAATGGGATCTGCTCACACCCGAATCATTTTCTTACGGACTTTGCAGTAAAATGCAAAGTCCTGTGTGAACAGTAACGGACGCACGGCCCGTTACTATTCACCAGTCACGGAGTAACCAGCAGCATTCTCTGCACAAGGCGGCGTAAAAGGCTTCCTTTTTTCCCGATATCCTGTCTCAGTGATGTAATCTCCTGTTTCAGATTTTGATTCTCACAACGCAGGGTGGTAAATACTGCCTCTAAAAAGCGGATCATGTCCTCTGCCATATATGGATTTTCCTTCTTCCATTTTGGAAGCTGGCTGATCTCACCTGAAAACAGAGGCTTTCCATCCCCGATATATTCCTCGGCAACGCGCTGATTGCATGCTGCATACCGGTTTAATAATTCCTGTGTCTCCTTTGGCGAAAGCATGCTGCAGGGATAACGCTTTTTTGATTCTGCAGACAAATTTCTCAGAAAACCGCACAAATAGGCGGCATCATCTCTTGAAAACGCAGGGTCCTCATTAAGCATTCTTTTAATCTCTGCATAGTTTTCCGACAATCCGGGATTCACTATCCGGGACGGTATCTGAAAATCGTCTGTCACTGTAAGTCCAATGCTGTCCATGAAATCATGGATAACGGAGTGGTTCACCCAGCTTTGGGGTTCAAACCTGCGGACAATCAGGTTCTCCTTCCCGAATATTTCTGCCATCTGGTCAAGCTTGGCCGCATAGTTAAGAACCATCCCCTTTTTTTCTTCTATAAACTCCAAATACTCTTTAAGCGTGATTGTGTAGGCAGCTCTTCCATGTTTGACACACTGGTTCCAATTAGAGATTACAAACTGGTCCTGGCGGCGCAGATATACGATAATTTTAATCTGGTATCCTTTCTTCCCAGCCTCCTCCTTAAGATATGGAAACAGCTCTTTACGTGAATAGCTGGAAGCACGCCAAAGACCTTCCTCAGAAAGAATTACATGGTCATATTTTCCGAATGCATCTGCAACCTGCTCCATTCCCTCCTGCAGAACCTCTGATTCAGAAATACCTCGTTCTGCACCGTCTTTTGCAGGTGGTACTTCCACCATAAAATGGGCATTGCGATTCAAACCGACATTCGGATATTTCTGCAGAAGTTTCGGAAAGAAGTATCCATATTCTTCGAGAATTTCCCGGTTGATCTGTAAAAATTTCTGTATTGAGGAGGTTGCTGTTTTTGGGGTCCCTACATGTAAATAAAGAGTTTTCATAATAAACACCTTTCAATCATTTTTCAATCATTTTTCAATAAGCTAGATATGCTGCGTCAGGCAATCAGTTCGTTTGGAAGTCACAATGGTCTTCCTGCAAATGCAATGATATCTTAAAATAGATTTCTTGAAAAGACATTGAAAAAACTATTTCAGAAAAATAAAAAAATAATTTGAAAAAATGATTGAAAAATGTTAAATTTTGTATATAATAGATGTAATGATTTACTCTAAAATCGAGAGGAAAGGATGAGAACATCATGAGAGTTTTGGTCGTGGAGGATTCGGAACGTCTGGCAGATACCCTGAAAGATGTTTTAATGAAGGCAGGATATATGGTAGACGTAGCAGGCGACGGGCAATCCGGGTATGAAAACGCTGTAAGCGGTATTTATGATATTATAATTTTGGATCTTATGCTTCCAAAGATGAATGGATATGAGGTACTGTCCGCCATTCGTGAGGAAGGACATGAGGTTCCGGTACTGATTCTGTCAGCTAAGACAGAGCTTGATGATAAAGTGGACGGCTTTGCACTTGGTGCGGACGATTATGTTACAAAGCCCTTTGAGATGCGTGAGCTTCTTATGCGTATTGGAGCCATTCTCCGCCGGAAAAAGGGTCAGGGGATTGTATCCTTAAAGGCCGGAAATCTAGAGCTGAATACCACTACCTGCAAGCTTACAAATATAGAGACCGGCAGGGCGATGAAAATTGCGGGCAAAGAGCTGCAGCTTCTGGAATTTTTCCTCCTGAACCGGAACCAGGTACTGGAAAAGGAACAGATCGCAACGAAAATCTGGGGTTATGAGTCCAATGCAGAATATAACAATGTGGAAGTCTATGTATCATTTCTTCGGAAAAAGATTAAAAACCTGCATATAAATGCCGGAATCCGGGCAGTCCGGGGAATTGGCTACATATTCGAAAGCTATGGAGAAGGATTATGATAAAAGTACTGCAGCGAAAAATAAGTACATTGTTTATTATTTTACTGGGTGCACTCTGGCTCACAGGCATCGCAGCTTTAAACTGGATAAATTTTAAAAATCAGATGAATGGGCTGTGTACTGCGGTGCGCTCCGAGATCAGAAAAACCGGCTGGCATAAGTTCCTGGAAACCGGCAGCGGCGGGGAGGACTTCGAGGATATCGAGTACTGTATTCTCCAAATAAGGGACGATGGATCTTTCTGGTTTTTATCAGACCATTTTCCCAGCATGGAGAATTCAGAATTGATAAACTATGCTTCAAAAGTGCCCTCATACAATGAATCAAAACGACTTTTCTGGAAGGTAACGTATCTCTACAAATTTTCCAAGAAGTATGGTTCTTACCTAATTCTGATCAGCAGTAAAGAGGCTCTTCCTGATGTACTGTCATTCATGACCTTCAGCGGCGTGGCAGCAGTCGTGGGTATCTTTTTCCTTATAATGGCTGCCAGGAAGTTATCCGGCTGGCTGATTCACCCTGTGGAAGAATCTATGGAGTCGGAAAAAAAGTTTATGACCAATGCAAGCCACGAACTGAAAACTCCCCTTACTGTCATACGGACAAATATAGAGTTATTATCCGATGAAATCGGAGATAATAAGCATCTGCAGTATATTGAAATGGAAACAGAACGCATGGTTACTCTGATCAATAATATGCTGACCCTGGTACGGCTGGATGCTCACTATGCAGAGCAGACTTTTCAGCAGTTCCGCCTTGATGAGTCTCTCCTAAATGTAATCTATCCCATGGAAAGTGTGGCATATGAAAAAAAGATTCATATGAACGTACAGATTGATGAGCCCATGTGGTTTATCGGGAATGAAAACCAGCTTCAAAGTCTGATGTCAATCCTCCTGGACAACGCAATCAGCTACACGCCAGAAGATGGACGTATTGAAATTAGCGCCTGCATCCGTTCCAGGAAATTACGGCTCATCGTTTCCAACACCGGGGAGCCCATTCCTGCCAGGCAGCAGGAAAAGCTGTTCGAACGTTTTTACCGGCAGGATGAGGCCAGGGAAAGCGCGTCAAATCATCTTGGTCTCGGGCTGTCCATCGCAAAAAGTATTGTCGTAAAGCATCATGGAAAAATCGGTGTAAAGAGCACTGGCAGAAAAAATGTTTTCCATGTAACATTGCCGTGCGCAAAAAAATAGGAAAGCCTTCCCCATTATCACGGCTTCGGCAACGTATACCGGGGCTGTTATACACGGCGCGGGAATATGCCTGCTAATGCATATTTCCTTTTCCTCCGGGCTGACCATGTTATAAGTGCGGCACATACTACGGATATAATGCCTGCGCCACATCTTCCCCAATACTCCGAATCATTTTCCATTGTCTTTTCCGCATTTTTCTTTACCTCTTTTTTTGCTGCATGTCTCTTTGGAAATATATTTCCTGCTTCCAGTAACATAACTTTTTCTATGTCAGTTTCTCCAGACTCCGCTTCATATGTTATGGACTGATATGCTTCTGGCACCTCACACAGAACCTCCGGCGCATTCTTCGGGATTTTTTCCTGACTGTCCCTGTCTGCATTTTCCTCCACGGCATCTGGTATGCAGGAAGTCACCTGGCTCTGCCTGTCGATCGTAAACTGTAACTCTTTTGTATCTGAATTCCCGGCTGCATCCTCAGCCGTTACTTTTAAAAAATAGATTCCATTTTCAGACAAAGCGTACAGCGTTTCACTGATCCCCTGAAGCCTGCTCCACTCCGCCTGAGGAATGAGCCGGAGTTCTCCGTCTGTATTTTTCAGGCTGATCTGCGCCTCGCAAGACTCCAGCCGGTTATTTTCGAATACTTTACATATAATCTCAACCGTCCGCCCTGCTGTCATCTGGTCCGATGCACCGTTAATTACTATTTCCGGAGACTGTGTATCAAGAAGTATTCTTTCTGTCCTTATGGTATCTTCAAGTCTCATTCCCTCTGTATCCTCCATATAAACGGTCAGCAGATTTTCGCCCTCGTAGAACTGCCCGCCTGAGAATATCAGTGCATCTCCATCCCTGCTTAACTCTCCTTCTATCACCGTGTCCCCACAATGTTCCAGACAATACACCGTTTTTCCGGTCCTGCCTCTATGAGACAGAACCGCTGTCGGTGCTTTCACATAATACCCATTCTTTCCATCTGCCTCTGGAAGTTCAAGATGATATCCTATAACCGTCTCCTCGTCCTTTTTTTCCTTCTCCGCTCTACCTCCCTGATAATCATTTTCACCGTCATCTCCTCTTCCGTCCCCTTCTGTATGGTCTTCTGCTTCCCGAACCTCTTCTTTGTTCTCATAGTCTCCATTTTCTGCATCTGTACTGTCCTTTCCTTCCTTCTCTTCTGCAAATTCGTTTTCTGTCTCACAAAACTCACTGTTATTCTGCTCCTCTTTCTTCTGCTCCCCTGGAGCCTGCCCGTTCCTCATATCTTCTGCGTGTAGTACTGGTGAATGCTGATAATAGATCATCACAAGCAGCAACAACAGCAGCACGATACTCTTTACCTTTCCACACATACCTTTTCTCCCTTCATTGTAATTCCATACTCCCCTGACATGGTTTTAAAGTCCTCTTCCTCTATTATCTCTGGCATCTCCCTGATATACGCCTCGATTGTCCTGGCACACTGCCTTCGTTTCACTGTTTTATCTGCACATAGCATTCTGATATGAAGAAGCCTGAGACTTAAGGCTTCCTTAAGCTCATCGATTCCCTGTCTGCAGATGCTTTGCGCCCTGTCTGGCTCCTCATTATAAAGACACAGATGGATCAGCTTTTCATAAATCTTTTCCTTACTGCTTTTCTCCTTCTCACGGGCAAGCATATCCGAATATTTTTCTATTGCATTTCCCGTTTCCCCCAGTCTCTCATAAGAAACCGCCATAGCAGCTGTCAGTTCCCCTGCTGCCTCCTCATCTGCATACTCCATGCATTCATCTCCCAGACGGAGAACTGCATGTGCCGCTTCCACACTGTCAAGCAGCATATAGCCTCTGACCAGGCATCGTCCATACTCCTCTCTCATGACCTGGGGGGTGCAGTCTTCAAGCTCTCCTAATAATGTCTGAAGCTCTGCCTCCTTCCCTGCTGCATGGCCCATCAGCATGTATTCTGATAACTGGGATAAAGCTTTTGAATTCTTGTCTTTATCATCTTCTGCAAAGTATTCATGGCTTTTTCTGTAATCCTTTTTATCAAGGAAATAAAGAAATCCCAGCTCTCTTCTGAGAAGAGACATGTTTTTTAATTCACCTGACAGCTGTTTCCTTTCCTCCTCACTTTTTTCTGGCTTCTTCTCATGAATCATCTGCTGTGCCATAGAAATCTCTTCCGTCTCTTCCTGGTATAAAAAAGCTACTGTAAGGAAAACCAAAAAGGCTGCGGGGATTAATAAAAGCCTGATTTTCTTAAAAACTCTTCTGGATTTATGGTAAACGGGAAGTTGCTTCCGAAGTCCAGACACACCTGTATATGTCCTTTTTGAATGAATACTGATACTTCTGAACAGGATATTCTGAAACTGGATCTCCTCTTTTTTCGTGAGTCTGGGATCCGGCCTTGATTCTGACAATAAATATTGTATTGTTCTCCCCAGGCCATAGATATCGGGGAAAAATGTGTCCTTCTGACTATACTCTTCTTTGGGAGGCAGGAAATATTCACGAACATTCCTCTTTCCCATGGCAGAGAGCAGCTCTTCATTAGCCTCTGCACTCACATCAAGAAAGTAAAGCCTGTTGTCTTTCGTAATAATCATACTGTATGGATTCACATATCTATAACAGGGCTTTCCCCGGCATTTATGTATACATTCAAGCTGTTTTGCCATTTCATGAATCCATAAAAATAATTGTTCCTTAGAAAGATCCGGATGATGCTTAAGCCACCTGATCAGAGGAACTCCCTCTACATAATCAGAACTAATATAACAGTTCCTGTTATGTTCAATCAGACGCAGCACATCATAGCCTTCTGCATCATTCATACACATCACCTCAATTTTGATTTTTAATTATTCTGGAAAAATTTTCCGATTGGCTTTTTGAATATTTATGATATTCATGAATAAAAACCAGAAATACTAGATATTAATCATACTAGACTATTTTGACAAAAAATGCAAGCAACATTTTGTTGCAAAATTCTATTTGAAAGTCGCTTTGTTACTGTTCACACAGGTCTGTGCATTTACTGCACAGACCGTAAGAAAGTGATTCAGGAGTGAGCAAATTCCATTCGCGGAGCGAATTTTAGATGGATCTGCGAATGTTACTGGTCACGGAGTGAACAGTAACGTCGCTTTCAGCGAGGGGCTGGTGTTAAACCGCCCCTCGCACCTGCATCATATTACCTCTCGCTTAACTCCTTCGGCGTATACAGATGTCTCGGAATTCCGTCTACCATAACCGGAGATACATCACCCTGAATGAGTGGTCTTACATAAGACAGGAACTCATTTGTAACATAGCTTCCGTCTTCGTTTACCCACTCTCTCGGAACGAGCTTCTCATCATTCGCAATCTTGTGTACATCCTTTAACTCTGTTCCGCACTGATACGGATCATCAGAAAGTCTCTGGAGTACTACCATCTTTCCGGAGTCTCCCTCATCTGCTGCCTTCACTGCAGCACCGCCTACCTGATAAGCTTCCAGAATATCTACACGAGATGCAGAATGAGATGCGGAACGCTGCAGGGTGCTGAACTCAATTGCACGGGTCTTGCATCCCACCTCGCCGGCAATAAAGCTTGCCAGATATGCCGCGGTTCCGGATAACTGCTTGTGGCCGAAAGCATCTACAAATTCAATGCTGTTTCCAAGCTCACATACATAGGTTCCGTCCTCTGTATGGATGCCCTCAGATACCGCAACAACAACAGATGTCTTCCTTTCGAGAAGCGCCTTTACCTTATCGCCGAACTTTTGGAGATTAAAAGGAATCTCTGGCAGATAAATAAGGTCTGGTCCTTCACAGTCCTCTCCCTTGGCAAGAGCCGTTGCACCTGTAAGCCATCCTGCATTTCTTCCCATTACCTCAACAATGGAAACAAGCCCCTTACTGTATTCCAGACAAAAGCTGTCGCGGATGATCTCTTTCATGGAAGTACCAATATACTTCGCTGCGCTTCCATACCCTGGCGTGTGGTCTGTAAGGGCAAGGTCATTATCAATTGTCTTCGGGCAGCCGATAAATCTTGTCGGATGTCCTGTAATAATGGCGTAATCTGATAATTTCTTAATCGTATCCATGGAGTCATTGCCGCCAATATAGATAAATGCTTCTATATCAAGCTTGTCAAGGATGTCGAGAATCCGGTCATATACTTCCCGATCCTCATGAATCTCCGGAAGCTTATAACGGCATGAACCAAGAAATGCCGCCGGCGTCCTCTTTAACAGCTCAACGTCAAGCTCTGTTTTAATATGGTCAGAAAGGTCAATATACTTCTCTTCCAGTAATCCCTGTACCCCATGAAGCATTCCGTATACCTTTTTCGCTCCGCGGTCCTTTGCTGTACGGTACACTCCTGCAAGGCTTGAGTTAATGGCTGCTGTCGGTCCGCCCGATTGTCCTACTATTACGTTTCTCTGCATAAAACTTATCCCCTTCTCTTTACTTAAATTATGTGTAACGGCCCAGTACCTTCACTAAGCAGCTACAATTGCGTCAACAAAGATATTCTAGTATATTTCCCACAAAATGTCTACAAAATTACTTATTATTACTTATTTTTTCTTCGGACAGGCAATTCTTTGTAACCTCTCCCTGGGCAAATATCATACCCTTCATGCAATTATTTCCTGTGACATCCCACACCTCGTCGTCCTCATATTCTACAATAAGCTGGCAGGCGTTTTTACATGCGCCGCACGTAAGTTTTAATTTTTCCATATTTTTCTACTCCTCATCCTTCGCCCAGTTGTAAGCATAGGTTACTGCTTTATGCCAGCCTTTAATTCTCCCAAGACGTATGTCTGTCTCTATGGATGGACGGAAAATGCGGTCTGTCTCCCTGTTCTTTTTTACGTCCTCCTTGTCCTTCCAGTAGCCTGCTGCAAGTCCGGCAAGATACGCTGCTCCCATGGCAGTTGTCTCAATACAGGCCGGACGCTCTACCGGTGCATCTATGATATCTGCCTGGGACTGCATAAGGAAATTATTGGCGCTGGCGCCGCCGTCTACCTTAAGGGAACTTAGCGCAATCCCGGAATCAGCCTCCATGGCCTCAAGAACATCATTTACCTGATAAGCAAGTGATTCCAGGGTGGCACGGATAATATGGTACTTATTGACGCCCCGCGTAATTCCTACAATCGTTCCCCTTGCATACTGATCCCAGTAAGGCGCGCCCAGACCGGTAAATGCCGGAACAACATAGCAGCCGTTCGTATCCTTCACCTTATTTGCCATATATTCTGAATCCATTGCAGAGTCAATCAGGCGAAGCTCATCACGCAGCCACTGCACGGCGGCGCCCGCCACAAAGATGGAGCCTTCCAGTGCATAAGTAACCTTTCCATCCAGCCCCCATGCAATCGTCGTAACAAGACCATTATCAGAGAACACCGGTTCCTCACCTGTATTCAGAAGCAGAAAACATCCTGTCCCGTATGTGTTCTTAGCCTCCCCTTTTTCAAAACAGGTCTGCCCGAATAAAGCTGACTGCTGGTCTCCTGCCGCGCCGCCAATCACAACAGGGCCTCCCAGGAATGAAGGATCTGCCTCCCCGTAAATGCAGCTTGAAGGCTTTACTTCCGGAAGCATGGACGCAGGAATTCCGATCAGATCTAAAATCTCCTGATCCCATGTAAGAGTATTAATATTAAAAAGCATCGTCCTGGAAGCATTTGAATAATCCGTGACATGCACCTTCCCCTTCGTAAGCTTCCAGATCAGCCATGTCTCAACCGTACCGAACAGAAGCTCCCCTCGCTCCGCTCTCTTTCTTGCTCCCTCCACATGGTCCAGAATCCATTTGATCTTTGTAGCAGAAAAATAAGCATCTATAATCAGCCCTGTCCTTTTACGGAAAAATTCCGTATATCCCGCCTCCTTCAGGCTGTCGCAATACTCTGCCGTCCTCCTGCACTGCCACACAATTGCATGGTAAACCGGCACGCCGGTTTCCTTATCCCATACAATCGCCGTCTCTCTCTGATTTGTAATCCCGATTGCCGCAATGTCACCGGCCGCTGCACCAATCTTATTCATCGCTTCTACTGCCACACCAAGCTGTGAAGACCATATCTCATCCGCATCATGCTCCACCCAGCCCGGCTTTGGAAAATACTGTGTAAACTCCTTCTGCGCCACACTGCAGATCTCCCCGCATTCATTAAACAGAATACAGCGGTTGCTCGTTGTCCCCGCATCAAGCGCCATTACATAATTTGCCATAAATCAGCCTCCTTATATAACATCTTCTGTTGGGGACGGGGCATTTTTAAAAATGCCCCGTCCCCAACAGGGTTCTCAATGTTTTGATTCTCTCCCGTCCTACTGGAAGAATATGATTCTCGTATCCCTCCATCTTGATGGCAAAGCTGTTATTTTTCCACAAAAACATCTCTTTTACTTTTCCCACGTTGATCAAATAACTCTTCTGGCATCGAAAGAAGCCCATCTCTGAAAGCTTTTTTTCGAAATCTCCAATGGGCTTTCCTTCAAAGTATTCTTCTTTTGTCGTATGGATCAGGCAGCCTCTGTTATAGGTCTCAATGAATACGATATGGTCCAGATCCTCGAAGATTGTACGTCCGGCTGTGTTAATTGCCAGTTTTTTTATCCTGCCGCCGCTGCTTCCCCATGTGCCGGGAGTACTCCTGGATTCTACGATTCCGCACTTTTTCAGCATCTTTTCGAGTCTTCTTTTGTCAAAGGGTTTCATGATGTAGTCTTCCACGCCGAGTTCGAAAGCTTTTACAGCATATTCTGAATATGCTGTAACAAAGATGACTTTCATACCAGGATGCATATTTCTGAGTGCGTTTACCAGAACAGTGCCGTTAATGTCTCCCAGATTGATATCAAGGAAAAACAAATCGTATGCTGTCTCTCCTGCCATCTCCAGGGCTCTTGCCCCGCTGTCCCCCTCTTCGATGACTGCCTCTGGGAGTAATGCTGTGAGCTGATGGCACAGCTCGCTTCTTGCGGGTCTTTCATCATCAATGACCGCGATTTTCATCCGTCTCTCCTCCTCTTTGATTTAAAAAATGCATTCCAACGCAGGTTCCCTGCAGAGAGCTCTTGATGTGAAGCCCGTTTTCTTCCCCATACAGGCTCTTCATCCTTTTGTGCACATTACTGAGACCTATACTTGTTCCAATCGGCTCGTCATTAGCAAGCTTTTGTAAGATTTCTTCCGGTATCCCTTTTCCCTCGTCACAGATGCGCACCAAAAAACCGTCCGCCTCCTCCTGCACACAGATATTTACAATCCGCTTTCCGGCGCGGTTTATGCCATAACGGACTGCATTTTCCACAATAGGCTGCAGGATCAGTGTCGGAATCTCTATATCCATGCAGTCTGGCACATCAAATGTAACAGCCAGATTCTCCTCAAATCTTGCCTTTTCGATTTCCAGATAATCCTGCACATGCTCAAGTTCCTCCTCAAGGGGTACCATATATGCATCATAATTCAGGTTATACCGGAAATAACTGGCAAGCGTCACTAAAAGCTCCCGGGCGCGCTCCGGCTCCTCTCTGCAGACACAAGATATGGTGTTTAGTGCATTAAAAAGGAAATGAGGATTCACCTGGAACTGCAGCGCCTTGAATTCTGCCTTCTGGCGCATGGCGCTCTGCTGCTCCAGCTCCGCCAGGGCAATCTGATAAGAGCTTAAGGTGGTCAGATTCTGCAGAATCTTAAGCTCGCTCTGCTGTAGGACCCATTTTTTCTTCACCCAGACAATCAGACAGCCAATGGCGCGGTTCCGGATGACAAATGGGGATGCCACGAGGGAGTAATCCTTCATCACTTCATACCAGGGGCTGGCAACCGGAACCTTGTACATGACCTCCACTTCGCCTGACTGCATTGCCTTCTTTCCAACATCCGGTATCCCTGTACCAAATCTGGCGCTCTTAGCTGCTTCTTTCTGGCTGTCTGCAATGATCTCCTGCCTGTCTGTAATCATGACGCCTGCCCAGTCTGTCTCTGAAAGCATCGTTTCTGAAAGCCTCTGCATGTTTTCCCGGCTGCCGATTCCCTCATGAAAGAGAGGAAGGCATCTTCCTGCAAGCTCAGACGCCCTCTGAAGCTGGCGGCTGCTTTCGATATCCTGGAACATAAAGACCGTATCAAAGCTGGAGATAAAAATTAAAATCCCCACAGAATTAATCAGTATCATAGGCACGGATATCTCGAAAATCGAATTAAGAGCCATCTGTACCGGCGCGGCAAACCGGAGCAGGCACACCATGTCGCACACCTCCGCAAAACAGGCCAGGAGAAATAAATCCATGTATTTCCATTTTCCCCTCTGAAAATATGGATAAAAGCCGCCGCCCAGCAGTCCGAACATCATCGTTGAAAAAGCCGCCGCCATGGCAAATACCTGGGGCGAGGAAAAGACATATGCATAGACCGCCCCGATCAGGGATGCATAGAGACCCACAACAGGCCCCCCTAAAAGCCCTGCTGCCATTGCCCCGATGACACGGGTATTAATGTTATAGTATCCCGTATCCATCGCTGTGCAGGTTGACAAAATGACCAGTCCTCCGAAGACTGCTGACAGCAGCACCTGGCTCTTAAGGCTGCGCTTCTCCTGCAGCAGGCTGTCTCTGACAATTTTTGACTTTAACATCAGATTCGCCATAAGAACCAGAAGAGCAATATTAAGGACTGATTTGTATAAGATCTCACTTGTGTCCATATCCCCTGTCCATACTTTCTTAATTGATATTTCTAATTTTACCATAGATTGCCTTTGCCCACAATCATAAAAAAATCCCCAGGAATTTCGCTTTTATATATGAAGATCTATGCAATACGGTTATACTAAGTTATGGAGAGTTATATAAAGAAAATCCGTTTCTTAGTCGAGAACATACAGACCATAAGAAAGCACAGAGAAATGAAACAGCAGGAGCTTGCGGATAGAATAGTTATCAATATGCAGAGCCTTTCCAAGATTGAACGAGGTGTGAATTATCCGACCTTTGACACGCTGGAAAAGATAATGGACGTTACAGTAAATAAAAAGCTCGGATCAAGAGTGTAAAGCACCACTTCTGAAGAAGTTGCAAGCTCTTGACAGGGCTTTTTCTTTTCTGTTTGTGAGCATTAAAAGAAGCAGGATGCGAATACGGGCAGGGTTCCCAAGCATCTTAAAAAATTCCATAAGAATGTATAAATCACTTTCTTTCAGCCCTTCATAAATTTGACTGACCTGATATTCCGCCAAGGGAACCCCTCCTTCCTTACAGTTTTTTCACAAACAGACAGCGGATTGCATTCAGCACAGCAAGAATCATAACGCCTACGTCTGCGAAAATCGCCAGATACATATTTGCAATGCCTACAGCTCCTAATGCAAGGCAGGCAAATTTTACAACAAGCGCCATCGTAATATTCTGATAAACGATCCGCAGACACTTTCTTGAAATCTTGATCGCTTTTGCAATCTTAATCGGATCATCATCCATCAGCACAATATCCGCTGCTTCGATTGCCGCATCGGAACCCATTGCCCCCATAGCGATGCCAATATCCGCTCTGGAAAGCACCGGTGCGTCATTGATACCGTCACCAACAAAGGCCAGCTTTGCCTTGCCCTGCTTCACCCGCAGAAGTTCCTCCACCTTATCCACCTTATCTGCTGGCAGAAGTTCACTGTAAACCTCGTCAATCCCAAGGAAGGAAGCGACCTGATTTGCCACTTTCTTTGCATCGCCCGTCAGCATGACGCATTTTTCTACGCCTGCTTTCTTTAATTCCGCAATCGCCGCTTTAGAATGGGGTTTGATAATATCGGAAATCACGATATGCCCTGCATATTTCCCACCCACTGCCATGTGGATGATCGTCCCGGTCTGGTGGCAGTCCTGATACGGAATATTCAGGTGTTTCATCAGTTTATCGTTCCCGGCTGCAATTTCCATGCCGTCTACCTTCGCAGTCACACCATTTCCGCTGATCTCCTGTATATCCGATACACGGGTTCGGTCAGTCTCTTTCCCATATGCCCGCTGTAAGCTCTTGCTGATGGGGTGGGAAGATGCACTCTCTGCAAGAGCCGCATACTCTAACAGTTTTTCGTTCCCTATGGTAGAATGGTGAATCCCGTTCACTTCAAAGACACCTTTTGTCATGGTTCCCGTTTTGTCAAAAACAACATACTTGGTCTGGGAGAGGATTTCCAGATAGTTGGAACCTTTCACCAGCACGCCTTCCTTGCTTGCGCCTCCAATTCCCGCAAAAAAGCTCAATGGAATACTGATTACGAGCGCACAAGGGCAGCTGATAACGAGGAATGTCAATGCCCGGTAAATCCAGACACCCCAGTCAGCAGACAATCCCATAAAAAGCATACGGACAACAGGAGGGAGGAATGCCAGTGCCAACGCCGCATAGCAGACGGCCGGAGTATATATTTTTGCAAATTTTGAGATAAAATCCTCTGATTTTGATTTGCGGGAACTTGCATTTTCCACTAAATCCAAAATCTTGGAAACCGTGGATTCCCCAAACTCCTTGGTAGTCTGTATCTTCAATACACCGGTCATGCTGATACATCCGCTGATTACTTCATCGCCAACCTTTGCCTCCCTGGGCAGACTTTCCCCGGTCAGCGCACTGGTATTCAGGCTGGAACTTCCCTCAACAATCATACCGTCAATCGGCACTTTTTCTCCCGGCTGAACAACAATCACGCTGCCAATCCCTACTTCATCCGGGTCTACCTGCTCTAACTTTCCGTTCCTCTCTACATTCGCATAATCGGGACGGATATCCATCAGGTTGCTGATATTGCGGCGGCTCTTTCCAACCGCATACCCCTGGAACCACTCCCCAATCTGGTAAAACAGCATAACGGCGATGGCTTCCAGATATTCTCCATTCTCATAAATAGCCAGAGCCATTGCCCCAATCGTAGCCACTGCCATCAGAAAGCTCTCGTCAAATACCTGACGGTTTTTAATTCCCTTTGCAGCTTTCCTCAGAATGTCATATCCGATGATCAGATAGTCAACCAGATAGCACCCAAAACGAAGCCATCTTCCTGCGGACAGGAATAAATATTCGTCAACCGTATCAAACATCTCTGCGGAAATAAACTGGAGCGCCAGTAAGATTCCGGCACTGATCAAAATCCGGATCATCATAACCCGTTGCTTTCTTGTCATGCCATCTTTTCGGCTGCCGACAAAAATAAGAAGAACAGCAGCCATTATGATAACTACTGTAAGCAGTATGCTTATCACTAATTCCTGCATAGTAAAACTCCTTTCAAGATATACTTAATTGTTTAATTGTTATTGTTAAAAATGACACCCATAAATTGCAGCGGTGCATTTTAAGGGTGTCATTCCATCACTGGCTGCTGCCGCTTAAAGGAAAATTTCGCAGTCCGGCTCCACTTTCTTGCAGGCATCCAACACGTTTTTCATAACATCCTTCGGCTCCTTCCCCTCGTCAAATTCCACGATCATCTTCTGTGTCATAAAATTGACGGTTGCGCTCTGTACGCCGGCGGTCTTGCGGGCCGCATCCTCCATCAGATTTGCACAGTTGGCACAGTCTACCTCGATCTTGTAAGTCTTCTTCATTGGAAAAGTCCTCCTTGCTATTTTCTATTTTTTAAAATTTAATGATTAAGCACTTGTTTAATCATCATGATTGCAGTATAATACACAAAAAGGAACCCGTCAATACCTCTCAGGCATTCCCTCCCAAATGGGCGAAAAGTATTTCCGTTTGGGCGAAATGCAAGCGAAAAAGAAAGGAAAATAACATGGAACATGCAAAATTACCACACCAGCACGGAGACGTGCAGCAAACAGAACTGATACTGAAACAGCTAAATCATGTGGATTATTTTCAAACTGTGGCCGAAATTTTTAAGCAGCTTGGCGATACTACCAGAATCCGGATTTTCTGGCTTCTCTGCCACCAGGAGGAATGTGTCCTCAACATTTCTGCTATGTTGGATATGTCAAGCCCGGCTGTATCCCATCACCTGCGGCCATTGAAGAACCGCGGCCTGATCGTTTGCCGCCGGGAGGGAAAAGAAGTTTACTACCGTGCTGCTGATACGGAACAGGGACGCCTGCTGCACCAGATGATTGAGCAGGTCATGGAAATCACCTGCCCTAAATTGTGAGGTCTGCGCTATGAATGATGAATTGATAAAAATACAAAAAAATATAGAATCGTTTTACCCCGAAATTGCAGATAGAATCATTCCGCTTTATCCCGGTATTGAAATATGCTATCTGACATTTTCATCCGATTCGTTTTCTGTGCAGCATAAAGCCATGCCACACATCATTCAGATCAACTATTGTAAAGCTGGGCAGATTGTATGGGAAATGAAGAACGGGAACCGTATCTATTTGAATCCGGGAGCTTTTTCCGTACACAATATGAAAGTCTGTACAGATTCTATACTCAAATTTCCAAGTGGCATATATCAGGGTCTTACCATTTATGTTGATTTACAAAAAAGCTCTGACAATCCTCCCGAATTGCTGAAAGACAGCAATATATTGGAAACTATATTACCAGAAAAATTTTGTCAGAATGACAGTCCGACTTTTCTTGCCGGAAATGAGCAGACAGAAAATATTTTTTCTGCATTTTATGATCAGCCGGAAATGCTTAAATTACCATATCAAAAAATCAAGGTTTTGGAATTATTGCTTTATCTTTCTAAAATGGAGCTTATTTCTCAAAACAAACTGGCTGAATACCAATCGGAACTGATAGAAACTATCCGCAAGATCCATGACCAGCTTTTGCAGTGCATGGAACAAAGGATCACCATAGAGGAACTTTCCAAACAGTATCTTATAAATCCAACAACCTTAAAAAATGCTTTTAAGTCCGTTTACGGAACTTCCCTTGCCGCACACATCAAAGAACACCGCATGGAACAGGCTGCAAAAATGTTAAAAGAAACCAATATGACTATAGCGGAAATTGCACAAGCTGTCGGCTATGATAGTCAAAGTAAATTTACTGCAACCTTTAAATCCCTTTATCAAGTCTTGCCAAGAGAGTATCGCAAAAAAAATGATTGAACTGTGACTTACTCTTTAAAATCGTTGCTATGATATAAAGAAAACCGAAGAAATGTTTGACCTATTCAATAAGTATTTCTACCATGGAGAGCTTACCCGTCCGGCCATCACTGTATCCCCGGACGGTGAGCGCGGCGCATACGGCTGGTGCAGTATCCACGAAATCCAGAATGCGGATAACGAACTTTACCGGGATATCTGCCCCTGCTGCGGCACCATCATACGGGCAACCCGAAAGGCCAAGCCCTCCAAAAGAATCAATTCTTCCTCTTCATACTGTGCCTTAATTTCCCTCACTCTTCTCAGTGCATCAAATCTCCGGGAACGCAATTTCTCAGGCATCTTTTCTGTAATCCCCAGCGTCCTCAATGCGGACAATCCGATCTGCAAGGCGGGCAATGTCATTGTTGTGGGTAATCATCACGATAAGTTGCTGATTTGTCATTCCGACAGCCTGCAAAAGAGCAAATTCCCGTTTACGGACAATAGCGCTGCTGATTAGCATATTCACCATATTTAATAGCCCGAAATGAATTACAAATGCAGAAATACCGTACAGACTGCTTGTGGTTGCCTTTATGAATCCTCTAATTGCAGAAAATTCTTCATCGTAATTTTGAGCCTCAAATTTGGATTTCCACTTATAAGCGCCATTATCCCATCTTGAACAGATTCCTTATAGTCCGGGGCACAAAAAACGGATAAATGTGATGTAAGCGATGAAATTTCAAGGGGAAAAGGCCGGACAAGGACACAAAATCTTCCAGCTATGTTGCGGCAAAGCTATCCATTGGACGAGAATTTCCAGATTGGCATACAGATGGATAACTTTTATGAGCGTTTTCCGACTATCATTCGACAATCCTCTATCAGAGGATTTGCAGACACAAATATATAAAATCCCAGGCGCAGAAAAGATTGTATTGGATGGATGTGTCGTGGGACGCTTAGTAGAATCAAAAGTTGTCTACGATTCGCCAGAGGACAATTTAGGTCATAACCTGCCGCCTCCTTATTTACTGCATTTCAGAATTGATTTTTTCAAAGCAATCTTTACGTTTCAATTCTTTTTCCGTTAATTTTCTTTTATCGTTATCTATAGATAATTCCTCCAAATTTTATATGCTTATTCCATCGCCCGCATTTGTTCAATCAAGGATTGTTTTTTCTGTCTGCGGATTGTCCAAACAGACAAGATCAGCTCCATTCCGAACAATACCAGAATGAACAGACCCATTTCCAAAACCGGGAATTTGTAAGGCACTACCTTTCCGGCAAAAATGGCAATGCTCATTTTTCTGCAAGCAAATATGGAAGCCGGAATCCCAACGATCAGCGTCGCCAATGTTGCAAAGAGTGCATAGCATAGGCTCTCGCAGATGTTCATTTTACATAGCTGTTTTTGTGTTAGGCCGATGGAACGCAAAACACTGTTTTCCTGTTTTCTGGACATCTGGTTAGAGAGTGTCGTATTGATAAGGTTGATAACACCAAAAAGGAATACCAGCCATGAAAGCACCTCCATACTCCCGAATGCCACCTGATTTTCCAACTTCATATATTCAATCCGTATATTTATTTCATCTAAAGCAAGGTTACTATGGCTGGCAACAATATTTTTTAAGCCAGCTTTTACGGTTTCCGCTTTTTTCGGATCGCTTACAATACTCCACGAAAAGTCAAATGAAGTAATTTCCGGGTGCAGTTCATGGAACAATACTTCTGGTGCAAATGCAACAGCCCCATTGATACCTAATTTCCCCTCCCCTGTATATATGCCCGGGCCAAATAGCCCTGATATAGTAACAGGAACGGATGGCTGCCCCTCTCCGAAAGAGATTTCAACCGTCGAACCAACTCCCATATCTTCATAATGATCTACAATCGAGCATGAAATTACGATACTATGAGAATCTGTCGGCATCGTTCCCTCCGTCAATGCAGCCTCAACCGTAGCATAATTCTGGTCGGTCAGCATATCACAGTTTCCAGTGTTCTGATTGATGTCCCCCTTAAAAGTTGTATGAAGCGTTTGTCTGTTTACAATTACATCTGTGACACCATCAATAGATAAAATTTCCTGCTTTAATTCCTCGTTCAGTGGATTTCCCGCTGCCATAAGCTCTTCTTTTGGCACTTCTGATTGTAGATAAATTTTATAATCGCCATCTGGGAAATAAAGTCTTGCCTGCGCTTCCGGGGATCGCGTTAATACAATGGAAGATACCACGAGCAGGATAATTCCGCCCAAACTCAAAGACGCTATAATAGAGATTGTCTTTTTGCGGTCACGCTTAAAATTCGCAATTCCCATTGAAACAGGATTGAGCTTGATGTTCTTTTTCCGGCTGCGGATGTTCTTTTGTACCGTGGTGAAACGGACGGCTTCAATCGGGGAAATCCCTGCCGCGATTTTCACTGGCTTACGGATGGAAACAGATACCATGATCCAACTGCTTATGAGTGTCAAAATAACCGTTGCCACATAGGAAACAGCGTTAAATCCCTTGGAAAACAAGAGAAAACCGCCGCATACGCCCAGCACTGTACCAATCAAAATTCCGATACTGCCGAGTTTGCGTCCCTCCCGCTTTACAATCCGCTTGATTTGCTTTGGCGTCGCACCAATCGTCCGAAGCTGTCCGTAGCTTTGGATTTTGTCGTTGATGGAGATACGGAAGATACTCTGGATCACAATATAGCCGCCGATCAGAACAATGGCAGTCACGCCAGCCATCAGTGCAAAATCAAAAGATTTAGAAGTATAGACAAAATACTTGCTGTTCATTTTGGGCATGGGAAGCTGATATTCCTCTGTAATCTCCCTGCAATAAGAGGTCATCAGTTCTTCGCCCAACTGGTCGCTGTTTTTGAAATGGACATACGCGCGATAGCCAGCCGGGTCAAACCCTTTCCATTCTTTCAGAGCGGCTTTGGAAAGAATGATGGCACAGGTATTCGCTTCTTTTTCATTTATGCTGTCCATAATGCCGGCAACGATATAATCGCCATGAAAGCTCTCTGTATCTAAGGTCACAGTGTCCCCAATCCTGGCATTGTTTCCAAAGGTGGAAAGAAAATATTCGCTTACGACAACTTCATTTGCTTTTTCAGGAACCCGACCCTCTAATAACTCCATCTGTGCCTTGGTAATCTCCATCATTTGCGCATCACAATACACATAGGACGCATGATAGCCCTGTTCCGAAAGCTCCTCACCGAGCACATAGTAGCCGCCTACACGCTCAAACTCCGGCACTCCTTTCAGGGTTTCAATGTCGTTTTCCGCTATGCCCAGCCAAACCGCCTCATAAGTATCGACAACCTGATTGCGCTGCATTTGTGCCAGGGAGGCAGACACAATTCCAGTAAAGCAGATCAGGAACGCCGCCAGCGCAACGGCGATCACCACCATCAGATTCCGGCGCTTCTCGCTTATCAAACTTTTCTTTGCCAGCTTCTTTATAATGGCGCTGGTATCATTCTCAAAATGCCATGTCATAGCCTGCCACCTCCTTACTCCACAATCTTGCCATCCTCAATGCGGACAATCCGATCTGCAAGGCGGGCAATGTCGTCGTTGTGGGTAATCATCACTACGGTTTGCCGGAACTCCGCGCTGGTACGCTTGATAAGTCCCAGCACCTCGGCGCTGGTCTTGCTGTCAAGGTTGCCGGTCGGCTCGTCGGCCAGCACGATAGCCGGTTTGGTAATCAGGGCACGGGCAATTGCCACACGCTGCTGCTGGCCGCCGGAAAGATTGTTCGGCATATTTTTCAGTTTATCTTCCAGCCCCAACAGGTGAACAATCTCGTCTAAAAACGTTTGATCCACCGTGTCCCCGTCCAGCTCCACCGGCAGGACGATGTTCTCATACACATTCAGGATGGGAACAAGGTTATAGTTCTGGAAGATAAAACCGATGTTGCGGCGGCGGAAGATGGTGAGCTGTTCGTCGTTCTTCTTTGCCAGTTCTTCGCCCCGGACAATCACGATTCCGCTGGTGGGAGTGTCCAGCCCGCCCATCATGTGAAGCAGGGTAGACTTTCCGCTGCCGGAGGTTCCCACAACGGTCACAAATTCGCCCTCGTCCACGGAGAAGTTCACGCCATCAAGGGCGCGGGTAATGTTCGGCTCTGCGCCGTAATGCTTTTTTAGGTCAATCGTCTGTAAAATGCTCATATTCAAAGCTCCTTTCAAGGCTTTCTGCCTGTTGATAAGGGTATTGTAAAACCCAAATGTCCGCGAAATGTTACAGCGGCCAAAAAATTTCATTGAAAATCGGGGTGAAATGTTACAACGCTCGGACATTTCAGCTGAAAACCTGCCACTGGCAGCTTTATCGGCACACTACTGCGAAAAAATTTACGGCGGGCAGCCGGAACTGGCCGTCCGCTGCGTTCTATTTTGTAGGCAGCATAATGGAAAATTCCGAACCCCTGCCCGGCTCCGAAACTACTCTGATATAGCCGCCCTGCCGCGTTATGATCTCGCGGGCCAGATACAGGCCAATGCCAACGCCCTGCTGTTCGTGTACTTCTTCCTCACGATAGAAGCGCCGGAAGATGGCGGCCTGATTGCTTTC
Organism: Lachnospiraceae bacterium; assembly: GCA_910576335.1. GTDB lineage: Bacteria > Bacillota > Clostridia > Lachnospirales > Lachnospiraceae > CAPEBR01. The sequence continues at coordinate 6,982 of CAJTIU010000026.1, read as the reverse complement.
AGAAATGCCCTTGCCGGTGTCAGCAACTTTGATCTCCACATACATTTCCCACAGTACCACTGTCACAGCGATTTTCCCGCCTGCCGGGGTGTACTTCACCGCATTGTCCAGCAAGTTAAAGAGGGCTTCGGATGTCCACTTACTGTCATGGGAAACGGTCAAATCCTCCGGGCAGTCCACGGATACAGTGATTTCCTTTTTCTCCGCTGCATACACAATCCCACTCATAGCCTGCGCCACGGTATCAAAAAGGTAGCCCGGTTTCTTATCCAACTGGATCACACCCGTTTCCAGCCGGGAGGTTTTCACAAGGGCCTGAAAGAGAAAATCCAGCTTATCCGTCTGGCTGCGGATTCCCCGGATAAAGTCAGTGCGCTCCACCTCGGCCATGGGCTTTTCCAGCAGGGTGTCCGTCGCCATTTTCAGATTGCTTACCGGCGTTTTCACCTGATGGGAAATATCCGATACAAGGGTCTGTAACTCCTGCCGTTCCTCGTCCACAAGACGGCGGTTCTCCTGCATGATCTGATAAAGCCTTGCCAGCCGGTGTCCGATTCTGGCAAGCTGGGTTTCACTGTCCTCCGGGCGCTTGGGCGCTTCATTCCCGGCGATCATGTGGTCTAAGGTCTGGCACAAGTCAGCGGTAAACTGTGACAGCCGCTTTCCAAACGCCTGCGTGAGTACAAAAATCCCCACAAGGGCGCACAGCAGCAGCGCCCCGCCAGTCAGCAGCACCGCTGCCTGTTTTGTCACAAAAAACAGGGCTATGGTAATCCCGGACATAGAGAGGACAAGCCCCATTGCTGCCAGGCCAAACAGCCGCTTTACCGAGAGGTTTTGAAACTTCATTTCGCCTCGCCTCCCGTCCACTGATAGCCCATGCCGTAAACGGTCTTGATGTAGGGCGTGCCACCGTCGGATTCAATCTTGCTGCGAATCCGGCTGATGGAGGTTGTCAAGGTGTGTTCATCCACAAACTTCTCGTCTATATCCCACAGCTTTTCCAAAAGCTGCCCACGGGTCAGCACTTGCCGGGGATTTTTACGAAACAGGTTCAGCATTTTGTACTCCATCGGGGATAGGGTCAGGGGCTTGCCGTTTAAGGAAGCCGCCTGCTCCGAGAAGTCCAGAAACAGCCGCCCGTCGTCGTAAATGTCCTTGGCCGGTTTGTGATGTTCCAGCATGGCGAACATGGCTTTGATTTTCCGCTGCAAGGCCCCGATCACAAAGGGCTTTGTGATGTAGTCCACCGCGCCCACCTCATAGCCACGTATCTGGTCGCTCTCCTGATCGTTGGCGGTCAGGAAGATTACAATGGTGTCTGGGTGCTGGGGCTTTATCAGCCTGCACAGTTCAAAACCGTTGCCGTCTGGCAGGTTGATGTCCAGCAGCACTAAATCAAATTCCCGCTGGCGCAGGACATCGTCTGCGGTCCTGGCATTTAGGGCAGAAGTCACGCCGTACCCGTCTGCGGTCAGATTATAGGCTAACATCTTATTCAAAAAACTGTCGTCCTCGACAATTAAAATCTGCTTCATATCCTCACTTCCTTTGCTTTTTGCAGATAGTATAACAGGCAAATGTACCAAATTCCTGCTGCCTTGATATAAATGTACTTTGACAGTGTAAGTGGTATTCTCTGCTCCTTTACATAAAAATAGAGCGCATAGACTGGTTTCTATACGCTCTGACATTGTGTTGTATTACTTATTCAGTTATAATTGTGGTAATGGCTGTTTCGGCAAACCGGAATTTACCATTAAGTTTAAGAAGCCACTGCTATGTAAAACCAAATCATTCCATTTTGTCTTTTTCCGTGATTTTTCTAATGGCCCTGCATGGATTACCTACGGCAAGACTATGTGGTGGAATATCTCTTGTCACAACACTACCAGCTCCAATAACAGCCCCCTCACCGATTGTTACACCTCCACAAACCACCACGTTAGCAGCTAACCAACAATCATTCTCAATGGTAATGGGTTTCGCATATTCAAGATTATATACACTGCCATTTTCTCGCAACCTACAATTCCGCTCATTAGGGAGCAGTGGGTGCATAGGTGTAGCAAGAGTAACATTCGGACCAATCATCACATTATCTCCAATGTGGACAGAACAAACATCCAAACAAGTAAAATTGAAATTTGCCCCACTATATTTTCCAAAATACGTATTGCAACCGTAATCAAAATAGACAGGTGCCTGCAATAAAGGCATTTCTCGCGTATTCGGAAGCAATTCTTTGAGGATTTCATATTGCCTTTCGCATTCATCCTCGTCAGTCAGATTATAGTGTCTTGCCAGTTTACGTGCTTTCAAGCGTAATTGTTCCAACTCTGAATCAGACGGATCATAAAGTTGTCCTGCAAGCATTTTTTCTTTTTCAGTCATTATTTATACCTCTCTACTAAAAATTCCGATTGTGATTTGATGATTTTTATCCCGAAAAATATTGTCTCAAATCTGTAATAGTTCAGCGGTCTTTTCCGGCATGGGATTATTGTGTAACTGCATATATAATCTTAATAAACCATCTAAATTATCCTTCAAGATTTCCCTAATCATATATACCACCCTTCCGTATTATCCATTCCATTCATCATTAAATTCTTTTAAAAATCCACGCATATATTCATCCCTTTTCCAAGCAATGGATTTTGCACAATCAGTATTCATCATATCTTTAATCAAAAGCAATTTTTCATAAAAATGATTTATTGTTGTGCCTTCATGATTCCTATACTCAGTTTCGTCCATATTCATATTAGGTTGACAATCCGGAATGTGAATCACCCTATTATGATTTCCGCCATAAGCAAAAGCCCGCGCAATTCATCGCATTTTTCTGTTTTTGCAATTTTCTCCGCATTATTTAAGACTCTTAAGCTATGCCAATAATCATGCCCCGAACAATCATTCTCAAATAATTCCTTTATTTTTTGCAATAGGATATATTTTGTCTGTTCGTATATATTCCTCAAATTATCCATTTTTCTAAATAAGCGGCTACGCCATCTTCCTCATCTGAAAGTGTATGTGCCATAAATCTATGATAACACATTCTTTTGCATTTATCATCAAGAAATTGTTCAAGTATAGCAAAGACCGAAAGTCTATCTTGCCCTTCAACCTTTGCTTTTAACTGTCTTTTGTTGCTGATAGTCTGCTGCTTTCTTTGGTGAATTTTTTAAGCGCTCAAGTACACTTTCCCTATCCTGCATATGCCTTCCTTTTCCATAAGCTTTTTCCCAATCAGCTGCCTGTTCCCTATAATCTGCATAAGCACTATAGGATTTGTGATAAGTCGCGTAAAACTTCTGTACATTCTGATAACCGCAGCTTTTGGCACTCCCCGACAATCCAACTTTCAGAATGTCTATTTCTTCGTTTTTTGCGGTCAATCCTGCTTTGCAGTTCCCTTTTCTTCGTCAGTTTTGCAAGTCCGGTATTCTAAAACGCTAATGCGTAACAAATCCGACACATATTTTCTCCTTAATGTCCTTATTGCATGGTGCTAGCACCATGTCTTTAATATCATTAAAAGAAAATTTGCCAAAAATATTATTTCCTTTAACGCACCCTCTCTCTTTTCTTAATGCTAAATCCATTTTTCAAATACAACTTCACTGCATTTTGATTCCATTCAGCTACATGCAAAATAATTTCTTCATAGCCTTGTTCCTTTATATGATTCATTCCCCATAACAATAATTTTTGTCCTATACCCTGTCCTTGAAACGATTTCTCAACAATTAAATCATCTAACTCATTTTCATAACAACAAACAGCACCTACTATTACTCCATTTTGCAAATAAAGAAAAATATCATTTATTTTATCTTTGATTTGGGAATAATCATAATAAAAACTTATTGGCTCAACTTCTAACGCTTTTCTCATTTTGTAAAAACATTCATTATATATTTTCATATATTCATTCCAATATTCTTTTTGAAAAGGAACACATATTATGTCATTCTGATACTTCAATGTTTTATTATATATCATTTCATATGCAATTATCTCTTTCATCTATATTTCTCTCCAAAATCAGTTATTCATCATTAGTAAAGAGCTTCTCTAACTTTTCGCATTTCCTTCCAAACATTATCTCCATAATTGCTCACCAAAACGGAAATAATCCCATTATTCGGATTATACTCGGATATAAAACTTACACCAGGATCACAGCCTTGAAAATACGTAAAATCTTTGCCATCAGGATTATCAATTATCCACATACCATAGCCATAATATCCTTCTTCTACATCGTCCCCATCTCCGCTCTGCTTACTAAGCATATCTGAAACAAATGCTTTTGAAATTAAATTTCCTTCCAGTAAATTAGTCCAAAAACTAATAATATCTCTTACTGTTATAAACGCCCCGCCCGCACCGGTGCCTTTCGCATCCACAGAAAATATTCAGCTGCAATATCCCTACTGCAACAAATACTTTTCCTGCGGAAGCACTTGCAAATTTTGTTTCTATGGTGTTAGAAATTTCATTTTGCAAATCTGCAAACCCATTTTCTCTTTCATATAAAACTTTACCATTTTGAACAATATATATATTTCCCCCTAAAATTTACATCCATCATTTCTTTTATACCCATTTCGCCTTTCCTCAACCTATCAATTTATTTCTCCAATTATATCACTTCCATTCGCAATTTACCACAATCAACTTAACAAGTAGCACACCTTTCGGTGTAGTAGTCTAACCAGTTCGTTGAGCATGATGTTTGCCAGCAATGGCGAGTGATTTCCTCCTTCTGGTGTCCCCACGATAGAGTCCTCATGTTCATCATCAATCATGATTCCGCTAACCAGATACTTTCTTACAATAGAGATTACATCCCCATCTTTGATAGTCCTTCCTATAATGGTCATCAGCTTGTCATGATTTACTGTGTCAAAGAACTTCTCCAAGTCGTGCAATACGAGATATACTCAAACTGATTGATTGTTTACCCCTTCGCTCCATCTCCATTACAGAGACTTCCTCACTACAATGGGCTCGGCTGACTTCTCACAGTTCGTTGTTACTAGGCAGATGAAACCTCTGTGAGACCTCCACGCTTAAGGTGCGCACTCTTTCTCTCCATACATCCGCCACATTTACTCTGCTGCTACAAAAGTGATAGTTATTAGACTTCGTTGATTTTTGCCAACTTATCTCTCGCAGCCTAGCCTTATATGTGATTTCTGTCCATCAGACCAGAGATTTGCTTACAGCTTCCTTCAGATTCCACCTCGCGATGGACACCCTTGCTGTTCAGCTATACACTTCCCACTATCCGGGCGTGTTCGGGATTTTCACCCGTTAGAGCGCGCCCATGGCGCGCAAACAAAATATAGGGCATAGCAACCGCCATGCCCCACATTTCTTATCGTTCCAACGAATTCTCAATCTTCCATTTCTGTCCTTTCAAGTCATTCTGTTCTTCATACAGATTATTGCGCTCTATGCAAAGTTCTTTCATACGCTTCAACTGCGGCAGGAAGACAGACCGGCTCAAAGCAGTATCATGATAAAAACGGTTTTGTTCTGCTTTATATGAGGCTGGATTCCGGGCGTTTTCATTGGCCGCACTGCGCATCCGAAGCAAGGATGCTTACCAGGCAGGAATACCGTTGGTTCATGGAAGGGCTCTCGATCGGCCAGCCCATGGCATTACGTCCATCAGGAAAACGGGATTTCAAAGCCGCATTTGTGAAAAGGAGAGAATTTAAAAATCTTTTTCAGGCCCTTCAGAGCCGGAAAAGAAGCACTGTCCACAGGAGCGCAGATTTTCCGGAAATTTATCAACAAACAGCCGTTTGCTGTAGGTTTTCTGTGGATAACGCATATCCCTAAAAGTTCTCATCCCCAGTGTCTTCGTAAAAGCTACCTTCATCCGGTTCAATTGCTGTTGCCTCATTATGTTCTGCCAGATAGTTTGCAGTCACGCCAATACCGCTGCCAAAATCAAGTATCTTCTTATCACGAATATCTCCTAATTGTTTCCATACAATCCGCTTCATTAAGCATTCCCATGGTTGTAAATCTGTTACTTTATGCAACATGTCAGCTCCATTTCATCTTCCTTTTTTACAAATCCATATTTTTCATACAGTGGCCGCCCCATATCTGTTGCCTCTAAGGTAATCTGTGACACACCCTGTTCCCTCGCATCATTTACCAATAAATCCAATGTGTGAATTGCAATTCCCTGTCTTCTATATTCCAGTGCAGTATACATATTCATAATATATGCCTTTTTACCTGTCGGATTATGATATGTCGGCATTACCTGATAGAAGCTGACACCACCTGCACCAATAAATGTTCCATTATCATACACCAGATATGCAATATGTTCACCGGTTACTAACGACCTCTTATAATATGCATAAGACTCCTTTTCCGCCACTGACATATCCACATCATCCGACAATTTGTTAGCTGCACGAAGGACAATGATTCTTGTTCTTACCAATTCATCTATATTTTCAACGATTGCTTTTTTGTATTCATATTTTTACTTCATCCTACACCTCTACCAGCAAAGACTCTCCCTCAGAAAAATCTCCGCTTGTCCATTCCCATTGTTCTAACAGTTCTATTCTCCCATTCTCTTTTATAGTCGGCACACTATGACACTTACCAGTCTTTATCTGCATCTCCCGGTTCATATGATGATACACAAAATCCAACTCTCCGTTATCAGAAACAGACCCTATCAAAGAGCCTTTTAATATATCTCCGCCACTATATTCCGCCCACAAAAGGCTTCCATTCTGATGATATGAAAATACCGTCTGCTCATTAACTTCACCATTTTCCGAATTCATTTTACTATGAAACATAACCTTTCGGGTAACTAAAAAAGCGCAGACTGCCCCTGTCAAACTTAAAAAGGTTGATTTTGAACTTAACTGACAGGCTTAAGCGGCAACTACAGGGGCCTCCCAGCCAAGTGCTTTTAACTTCTTAA
>CAJTIU010000025.1 GCA_910576335.1 Lachnospiraceae bacterium | reverse complement strand
TCTCCGATAGTGACAGCGGATGGCGATTTGATATCATCCATATGAATTCCTCCTGTCGATATGTAATATATTATCACAATCAGCAGGAAAAGTAAACATATATACCAAAGTTTTTTATCTACACCCGGTTGACGACACTATTCTGAATCGCTGCCGTCCTGCTCTGAGTCACTGCTGTCATCACGGCTGTCTTGCTCTGAGTCACTGCTGTCATCACGGCTGTCTTGCTCTGAGTCACTGCTGTCATCACGGCTGTCTTGCTCTGGGTCACTGTTTTCCTCTTTTGGAATCTGCGGCTCCATATTTACAATCTCGGTAATATTGGGAACCAACGTATCCGTAGAGACTGCCATTACGTTGTTCAGAAACAAAACATCCTTAATATTCTTCTCTTTCACCAGCCCCTCCAGGCTTGATGGGTAATAGCGGTAATCTACCACATATACATACTCATAATGATCCACAAGGAATGGAACAAATGCATTTCCATAGGATTCCTTTACTACCAGAACAGAACTTCCGTCATTCTTCGACGGATTATGAATCCAGCCAAGAGGCTCATCCCCGCCGATGAAGCAGTTGTACTTGGAAGCCTCGTTCCACTGTGTTACATCCGCAATCACCTCATAATCCACTGTGTTGCCGTCTACATCTATGTACTGCATGTCATTGGTTGCCAGCGGAATATAGGCAGTCACATAATCCGGGTTCTTCTTCAGCGCCTCCGACTGGTTGCAATAGGAATACATAGTCCCCAGAAAATCCTCAAACTTCATGGTCTGGTACTGCTCAAGCGGCGTTGGCTTCATCTTCTTTTCATCCATAAATTCACAGTATGCATAATATGCTCCCAGGGCAGTCCAGTGGTGATCACTTCTGAAATACAGATACTCATTATTATGATTTTCAAGCGTGGCAAACACATCTACCGGAATCACGTTCTTATCCAGGCGGTCGTGAACATACTGGATTGCCTCTTTCTGGTCACTGCTCCCCAGTTCCTTCTGAAGATCATCATCCAGGTATACTCCGCTGCTGATCGGCACAATCATATCATAAACCTTTACATCTTTCCCAACCTTGTCAGCAAATGTATTCAGCGTATCAATATATTCGTCTACCACATCCTGGTTAAAGGAAAAGAGGCTGAACGCGGTATCCTCCGCTACATAGACTGCTCCAAACTGCTCCTGGATCTGACTGATCTCCCGCTGTTTTTTCCCATCCTTTGACGTCTTGTCCTTCTTTTTCTCTTTTTTATCCTCTCCGGCAGCGCTGGCCATTACCTGGGTGCTCCCGTAAATCTGTGTCTTCTGCAGCCCATATGCAGCATGGAGCTTCATATTTTTCGATATGAGCCAGTCCCTGAGAGGAAATGTATCTGCATACCATTTATCAATCCCCTCAAAAAATTCACCATTCCATATGGTCTCAAAAGTTGGCCTGGGAAATCGTTCCAGCTTACGCTTCTCAATCTCAGACTCCTTCGGCCGCAGCGGTATCATAAGCGCAAGCAGCGCAAAAAAGCCCACGACTCCCGCAAATGCATAAATCTTATATTTTACGTATTTTTTTTGTTTTCTCCTCCGTATCATCCTTCTGCTGCCTTTCTTTTAAAACTGAAAATATAAAAACGGGTTATAGCTATTTCCGACAAGTGCCATCGCAGCCAGTATCACAAGAATCACCGGACCTGCCACCTCAATTCCCATGTAAATGTACCTCACCGCCAAAATCCGGCCAAACTTTTTCCTTCCCTTGTGATAAGCATTCTTAAGCAGAGGCGTACAGGCAATCACTGCTGCAATCATAAAAAACAAATTATTCTGAATATTGACTTTTACTTCCATATTAATAAATCCATTTTTATTCAGTCCAAACATTCCCAGAAGAACATGTCCAAGATAAGGCATGCTGCTGAATTTGAAAAGAATCCACCCGAAGTATACAACAGCCAGTGTATAGATATGCCCTACTGACTTGTGGAGGGTCTTAAGCTTATCCAGAAATCCATTTTTCTCAATCACAAGGAACAGATAATAAAACAGCCCCCAGAGAATAAAGTTCCAGTTTGCCCCATGCCAGAGCCCTGTAAGAGCCCACACCACGAACATATTGATCATTGTCCTCCTCTGTCCCTTCCGGTTGCCGCCAAGAGGGATATAAATGTAGTCTCTGAAAAAGGAGCTGAGCGAGATATGCCAGCGCCTCCAAAACTCTGTCACAGAATCTGACATGTATGGATAATTAAAATTTTCTTTAAAGTGGAAGCCTGTCATCAGCCCCATCCCAATGGCCATATCCGAATAAGCCGAAAAATCAAGGTAGATCTGAAGCATATACATAAACACACCAGTCCAGATTCCCAGTGCCGGTATTCCCTTCAGTCCTTCAAGCGCCTGGGGGAACATGGCATCCGCAATCTCGGCGCAGGAATTTGCAAAAACCGCCTTTTTCACCAGCCCGATCGTAAACCGGTTAATTCCAGCAGCAACCTCTGACAGTCTCGACCTTCTGTCCCCAATCTCCTCTGCAACATCCCTGTAGCGTACAATAGGTCCGGCGATACACTGGAAAAACAGACCTGCATATAGAAGGACAAGCCAGTATTTTCTCTGAGGCTCTACATCGCCCCGGTATACGTCAATTACATAGGATATAAGCTGGAAGGTATAAAACGAAATACCAATGGGCAAAACAATCTCCGGGATCTTCTCTGGGAAACCCGTTATCTTCTGCAGATTCCCAAGGAGGAACCCGGCGTATTTAAAATATGCCAGAAGCCCCAGCTGCAGACTCGTCCCCGCAATCAGAAAGGCTTTCTTAAGCAGGGCATTCTCTTTATAATCATAGATCAGAATCGCTGAGATCCAGCTGATCAGGCACATCAGAAGCAGCAGAACCAGGTATCTCGGGCCTCCCCAGCCATAGAAAATAAGGGATGCCACAAGCAGCACAATATTCTTTTTGTCCAGTGTATTCATCATGCAATACACCAGCATGGTAACCGCAAAAAAAAGAAACAAAAACAACAGACTCGAAAAAACCAACGCACTCTCCTCCAAAACAACGAAATACATATAAAACCAGTGTAATACATTTTTGCTGATTATTCAAATATATTTGCCGAAATTCGACATTTTTTACAGGAGTAAAATCAACCTGTGCGGTTGGACGCTCTAAGAAGCAGTTACTGTTCACTCCGTTCACAGTAACAAGGAGCATCCAACCGCACAGGCGGAAAAATTTTTTCCTTTTGACTTTTTTCTGTATTCAAATTATAATCTAGTTATAGTCAGACACTGCAAAATTGCAAAATGTAAGTTCGGAGGTAATGATATGAAAAAAGTAAAGGGGCTGTCTGTGATCCTGGCAGCGGTTATGTTGTCGTCCTGTATCTTTCCACAGACTGGAAGTGTAAAGGCTGCTGAGATCACGGGCGAAGAATCCGCCGAGGCTCCAGATGCCGGCAATGCTGCGTATGCGGAAGCAGAACAATCAGAAGAAATAACAGACGATGAGGAAAAGTCTGACGATGCCGCGGTACATCAAAAGGCAAGCGCCACTACTGATATGACTTATATTTCCATCGGTGAGACCTGCCAGGAGACCTTTTCTGCAGAGAGCACAGAAAAGTATTACTGGTTTGACCTGGAGAAGTCAGGGAGGCTTACACTCTCTGCCAATGCTACCGGGCTTTCCCGTCTCCAGTATTATATTGACGATATCGGCGGAGACAGACTGTGGAGCAAGCGCTCCTCCTCGACCGGCTCAGAGAAGAAGATCAAAACAAATGAAACCATTGACCTGACAGCAGGCACCTATTACCTTTCTGTTATAAGCAGCGGAGGGGACGGAGAGTTTTCCTTCTCTCTTTCATCCGAGGATGCCGGGGAGAGCTTCAAGGAAGAAAATGGCGGCACGGACAATGACCGGGGATATGCGAACCCCGTTGAGTTCGGTCAGACCTACTGGGGTCAGCTGGCGCGGAATGATAATGCGGACTATTATGAGTTCACGTTAAGCGCCTCCAGCCGTTTGTACCTCTCTGCCAGAGCCCAGATCAAGTCTTTGTATCTTTATCTGTATGATGCTGGCGGAAAAGAGCTGTGGAAAAAATATGCGTCCACAGACAGCGCCGCAAAGACCTTGGAGGCTGATGCTGAGATCGACCTGACAGGAGGCGTCTACTACCTTGCCGTTAAAAGTGCCAGCGCTACGGGCCCGACAGGCAGCTATTCCTTCTGTTTATCCTGCACAGATGCAAAAGAAAGCTTTCCAGAGACCCGGGGGAATCTGAATAACACCCTGTCAAGTGCCAATGCCATCTCATCCGATACCATTTACAAAGGTCAGATTGCAGCAAATGACGCGAGGGACTTTTATAAATTCACGGTAAATGAATCCTCACAGGTAACTCTTGATGCAACCGCTGCCATTCCCTGGGTTTATTATCATATCTATGACAGCAAGGGGAAGGAAGTGTGGAAACAGGGCGTGTCCTGGAATAAAACGATTGGATATAGCAGTCTGACAAAAAAGCACACCCTGTCAAAAGGCACGTATTACTTCGCAGTGGCGCAGTACAGCAATTATACCGGCAACTATGCCTTTAAGATGCATATTCATAATTACAAAACTACCACGCAGAAAGCTACCACCAAAAAGAATGGCAGCATTCGCAAAAAATGCTCCTGCGGGCATGTCGTCAGCCTGAAAACCATCTACCGTCCCAAAAAGATGACCCTTTCAAAAACAGTTTATGTCTATAATGGGAAGAAGAAAAAACCCTCTGTAAAAGTTACGGACAGTAAGGGCAAGGTGATCAGCCGTTCGAATTATAAGGTTTACTATTCCTCAGGACGGAAGCGCGTAGGAAAATATAAGGTAACCGTAAAGTTCAAAGGGAAGTATAAAGGCCGCATGTCAAAAACCTTCCGTATTAAAGCTCGTAAAAAATAATCCATTAGGAACGTATGCCTGCCAGCACTGTCTCCCGGGAAATGTCAATCAAACCGCACATTTGAAACAGCTGATTATAGAGATGAAAATATGGCGGGACAAGAATATCATACCCGCAGTGAACAGCAGATCATCGGCTATCTAGAGGACTATCATAAAAATAAGGGATATATGCTGAGTTTTTGTTTCAACAAGAAAAAAACAGACCGGCGTACAGGAAATTGTAATCGGGGATAAAACCGTGAAAGAGCCCATCGTCTAAAACAATGGGGACAGGGCATTTTTAATCTGGGACGGGGCATTTTGAAAAATGCCCCGTCCCCAATTCGTTATTTTGTCAGCATCATCATAATCTCATTGCTTCTCTGCACGAATGCGGTCATGTCTTCCGGCTTTAGCGGCCTGTGTGCCAGCATTGCCAGATCGTACAGCTGCTTGCAGATTAAGGATACGTTTTCATGATCTTTGTTGTCTACTACAAATTTTACAAGAGGATGGTTTGCATTGAGCACCAGTGTGCTCTCGCCGCCCATATCCATATCGTTCATGCCGTACATCTTCATCATTTCCTGCATACGGCGGTTCTGCTCGGATAAGGTGATCATGGACGCAACTTTTTCGTCTTTCAGTTTTTCGATCTTTACGTCCAGCTTGTCGTTGCCAAGCTCCTTGCGGAAGATTTCGATCAGGCTGTCGGATACTTCCTTGAATGCTTCCTGGTCTTCTTCTGCTACTTCCTCTTTTACAGTCTCCGTCACATCTGCATCAATTCTCTGGAAGCGGATGGTCGGATTGCGCTGTTCAAGCTGCGTGATGAATGGAGAATCAATATTGTGGTTTAAGATGACAGCATCCTGTCCCTGGCTGCGGAACATATTAATATACTGGCTCTGCTGGATCTCATCAGTCACGTAGTAGATGGTGGTCTTGATCTCCTCTACCTTGTTCTCGTCTTCGTTTTCATTCTCTTCTTTCTTCTCATTCGTCTCTACGACTTCACCGCCGTTTTCTTCTATGCAGTCTTTAAGGGTAAGGTATTTTCCGTCAATGTTCTTGAAGAGGACTGCATCCTTCATCTTATCGCAGAACTTCTCGTCCTTCAGGCAGCCGAACTTGATAAAGGGGCTGATATTATCCCAGTATTTCTCATAGTCTTCTCTCTTGGTCTTGCACATGCCGGAGAGCTTATCTGCTACCTTTTTGGAAATGTAATCGGCAATCTTATTTACAAATCCGTCGTTCTGCAGCGCGCTTCTTGATACATTCAGCGGCAGGTCCGGGCAGTCGATGACTCCCTTTAGCACCATGAGGAACTCTGGAATCACTTCCTTGATGTTGTCTGCAATGAATACCTGGTTGTTGTAGAGCTTAATGGTTCCTTCTATGGAGTCGTACTCTGTATTAATTCTCGGGAAGTAGAGGATTCCCTTCAGGTTGAATGGGTAATCCATGTTCAGGTGAATCCAGAATAATGGCTCCTTGTAGTCTAAAAATACCTTGCGGTAGAATTCCTGGTAATCTTCGTCGGAGCAGTCGTTTGGATGCTTTGCCCAGAGCGGGGAGGTATCGCTTAGGGAAACCGGGCGTTTCTCGATCTTTACCTTTTCCTTTGCGGGCTCTACTTCCACGATCTCCTTCTCGCCATTTTCATTTTCCTTCTCTTCGGTCTTTGCGTCCTCGTGGATGTGTTCTACAACCACATCGTCTTCTTTCAGGTCTTCTTCGTCGATAGTCTCATACTCTGTCTCAGCATTAGCTTTGGACAGGAAGATCGGAACCGGCATGAAGGAGCAGTATTTCTCAATGACTTCTCTTACACGGTACTCGTTGGCAAATTCCAGGCTGTCTTCATTCAGGCACAGGGTAATCTCAGTTCCCACGGTGTCCTTGCTTCCGTCTTCCATCTCGTACTCTGTGCCGCCGGCGCTTACCCAGTGTACCGGAGCGGCTCCTTCCTTATAGGAAAGAGTATCGATATGCACCTCGTCTGCTACCATGAATGCAGAATAAAAGCCAAGGCCGAAGTGTCCGATCATATCGTCTTCTGTTGTCTTGTCCTTATATTTCTCAAGGAACTCCGTTGCGCCGGAGAATGCAATCTGTGTAATATACTCTTCTACTTCCTCTGCGGTCATTCCAAGACCGTTATCTGTGAATTTTAATGTCTTTTCTTCCGGGTTTACCTCCACCTGGATGGATGCTTTATAATCATCTGGTATCTGATACTCACCCATGACGTCAAGCTTCTTAAGCTTGGTGATGGCGTCGCATCCGTTTGATACCATCTCTCTTACGAAAATATCATGGTCAGAATATACCCACTTTTTAATAATTGGAAATATGTTTTCACTGCTTATAGATAAGCTTCCTTTTTTTGCTGCCATTTGTTATCACCCCTGATTTTATTATTTTATAAATACCTATCGGCAGCTTACAGATGATGCTGCCTTTTCTCTAAAAGATATGATAATACGAAGAATATAAAAAGTCAACAGGAAATTAGCACTCTTTCAAAAAGAGTGCTAACAATTTTCTTAAGAATATTAAATTTCTGTAAACAGCCTTTTCTATTCAATACTTTTCAGGGATTCCACCATATTGATCCTCTTCAGCTTAAAATACATAACACCATTAATCAGAAGGGAGAATGCAACCGTCAGTACCAGGCTGTAGAGAAAGCTGGGCGGATTAATATTCCTTCCAAACATAGCGGAATCCACCTCTACTGTCTCTATGATAAAGAGATGGAGGAACTTTCCAAGGACGACTCCCACCACGGATCCCAGGAGGGTAAGCAGAATATTTTCCCGGTAGACATATTGTGCCACCTCGCCGTTGTAGAAACCGAGCACCTTTAACGTGGCCAGCTCTCTTTTGCGCTCCGCAATATTCACTGTGTTCAGATTGTAAAGTACTACAAATGCCAGCATTCCCGCTGATATAATCAGTACAATGATGACAAGGTTCAGGCTCCGCAGCATATCATCCAGCTGTTTTTCGATATCGTGTGTGTAGCTTACGCTTAAGGCTCCATTCAGTTTCAGGATATTCTGTCCGGTTTCCTCCATCTGTTTTGAGGAGCAGGCATCGTCCACGGAGAAGAAGATGCTGTTATACTCCGGAGCCGCACCGTACGACTTCTCATAATATGCAGGAGTGAAATAGATGTAATGTCCCATATAATTTTCGCAGATATGCTCAATCACGATCTTTTTATTTCCATTCTCCTCATCCTTGATCTCTACCGTGTCCCCTTCCTCTGCCTCTAAAAGCTTTGCGGTCTTCTCACTTACAATCACTCCTTCATCTGATAATTCATACTGTTCCTTTGTCCTGCGGTCATGGAAATCCACAAAGTCCGGAATCTCATCCACAGAGCCGAATACACATTCATAAGCCGCACGTTCCTTTTTCCCGTTCACCAGTGTTACGCTCTGCATATTTATATCCATGTACTGTGTAATATTCTCCTCACTGTCCAACGCTTCTGCAAGCTCTGCGCGCTCTTCCTCTGTAATATCCTCCTCCAGGTAAATGCTTCCGTCATAGAACTGTATCTCTGCATACTGGAGCTCTGCAATCTCATAGCAGGAATCCTTAAGGCCAAAGCCCACCAGCATCAGCGCCATACAGCCGCCGATTCCGAATATGGTCATAAAGAAACGCTTTTTATAGCGCATCAGGTTGCGGATCGTTGATTTCCATGTAAAGTTCAGATGTCTCCAGATGAATCCGATCCGTTCTAAGAAAACCCGCTTTCCATTCCTCGGTGAGGGAGGCCGCATGAGAACCGCAGGCTGTGCCCCCAGTTCCTTATAACATGCCAGGAATGTGGCCAGCATGGTACAAAATACCGCTGCACCTGATGCCATCACGGCATATTTCCACTGATAAGGAACAAGGATTGCCGGGAGATGCCGGTATAAAATTCCATATGCGTAGACAATAATATACGGCAGGATCTTCTCACCTGCAAGCACGCCAATGATGCTTCCCCCTACGGTTGCGAGGAATGCATAGCCCATATATTTTGAAGCAATGGCAAATTTGCCGTAGCCCAGTGCCTTCATGGTTCCGATGGAGGTTCTCTGCTCCTCTACCATACGGGTCATGCTGGTAAGGCTTATGAGAGCCGCAACCAGGAAGAACAGTACCGGGAAGACTCTGCCTATGGCTCCCAGACGCTCGGCATTCTCCCCAAAGCCGCTGTATTCAATCAGGTTGCTTCTGTCGTACACATACCATTTCGGTCTCTCAATCTCGGCAATCTCCCTCTCGGCATCTGCAATCTCAGCTTCGGCATCTGCAATCTCAGTCTCTGCCTCTGCCTTTCCTTCCTTGTATTCCTTTCTTGCATCCGCCAGCTTTTCCTCATTTTCTTCAAGCCTGGTCTCTCCGTCCTTCAGCTCCTTTTCCTTGTCCGCAAGCTCCTGCCTTCCCTTATCAAGCTGCTCCTGTCCGGATTTCAGCTGGTCCGGGGCCTTCTTAAGCTCCGCCTCGGCGCTGTCAAGCTCTGCCTTTGACTTCGCAAGCTTTTCTTCTGCATCTTCAAACTTCTTCTTTGCCGCATCTAAGCTCTTTTTATTCTTTTTGTACTCTTTTTCCTGGCTGTTAAGGGTGCTCTTTGTCTCCTTTGCCTGCGCCTTTAAACCCTGGAGTGTGGCTGCCCACTGGACATAGCCTGGCTCCTCCGGTCCCATGGAGGATTCTTCCATGGCATCAATCTGCTGCACCAGCTGGTCATAGCCCGCCCATCCCTCGTCAAGCCGGCTGCGGTACTCTTCCATCTGCCCTTCCTTTGAACCAAGCTCTGCCTTACGTTTCTGCTCCTTTAGCTCTTTCTTTCCCTTTTCGTACTCTGCCTTTCCTTCATTCAGCTTCCTGAGCCCGGATTCATATTCCGAACGCGCTGTATTAAGCTCCGCCTGCTTCTTATTAAGGGTTTCTTTTGCGTCTTCAAGCTGCTCCCTGCCGTCTTTTAACTGTTTTCTCGCATCCTTCAGCTTTTTCTTTGCTTCTTTTATCTCTCTTTTCGCATCAGCAAGCTGTTCCTCTGACTCCTTTTTTCCGTCTTCCAGTTCCTGCCTTGCTTCTTCTAATTCTTCGTTCGCCTCATCTACAATCTCCTGTCTGCGGGCATCGGCTCTTACCTCAGCTGTTTCCTCCGCGCGCTCTGCCACCTCTTCAACCAGGTCGTCGTATTCATCCGTAAATGCCAGAAGCTCCTTTGCACCCTCGACCTGCAGGTAGACCTCTGTATAAAACTCCATGTTAAAGGTCTCCTCTGGAACTGCAAGAAAAGCACTGATGCTGCCGTCTCCTACCGCAGAACTCCCACGCCCGTAGGAAAGGTAGCAGGGACTGTTTCCAAGCCCCACCACTTCCAGCGTGTCTGTAACCAGTGTATCTGACAGCGGATCCTCTGTGCCAGACTCCATCGTGATCTTGTCTCCGATCTGAAACCCGGCCTCATCATCCGCCATACACTCTCCTGCTTCTTTTGGGAGCCGGCCTTTACTTACCTTCACCTGGTTCATCTCTTCCTGCAGGGACATAAGATGAAGAACCTGCTGTTCGTCAGATGTATTATATAAGACATCCGTGCTATATGCGCCTTCTGCAGCTGCTACTCCTTCTGTCTCTTCCATCGCGCTGATATCGCCATCTGTAACCCCGTATGTACTAATGGCCTTAATATCCATAAGACTGCTGTCATCAAAATAGGAATCCCCGGAAAGCCTCATATCCGGCTCTGACGCACGGATCCCCGAAAAAAATGCAACCCCAAGAGCCACAATAAACAGAATCGAAAGGAACCTCCCCAGGCTCTTCCTGATTTCCATATAAAAATCTTTTCTTGTTGTCTTCTTCTTTTTCTTCATCTTACGCCCCTACCACTCTATTGTCTCTACAGAAACTGGTTCTGGATTTTCCACTATATCAGACACCCTCCCGTTCTTAATTCTGATCACCCGGTCTGCCATGGGTGCGATCGCTGAATTGTGCGTAATCAGTACAACTGTCATGCCCTTATTCCGGCAGGTATCCTGCAAAAGCTTCAAGATTGCCTTCCCGGTATTATAGTCAAGCGCCCCTGTAGGCTCATCGCAGAGAAGAAGCTTTGGATTCTTCGCAAGCGCCCTGGCAATAGATACCCTCTGCTGCTCCCCTCCCGAAAGCTGGGCCGGAAAATTATCAAGCCGTTCTCCAAGTCCGACCTCTTCCATAACCTCCTTTGCATCCATCGGATCCTTACAGATCTGAAGGGCAAGCTCAACATTCTCCAGTGCAGTAAGGTTCGGAATCAGATTATAAAACTGAAAGACGAATCCAATATCATCCCTTCTGTATGCGGTAAGCTGCTTTTGGGAATAGTGGGCAATATCATTTCCGTCAACAAGAACCGAACCCTCCGTCGCCGTATCCATACCTCCCAGAATATTAAGAACTGTCGTCTTTCCCGCCCCGCTTGGCCCTACTACCACCGCAAACTCACCCTTCTGTATCTCAAAGTCGATTCCGGCTGCCGCCACAATCTCCACCTCACCCATCTTATATATCTTCTTTACATCCTTCAATGAAACAAAAGTTTCCATATGCTTCCTCCAAAAGTCAAATTTATTATTGTATGGAGCCATTATATCATATATAATAAGACTTTGAAAATAATTGTTTTTAACGGAGGCATGTAGTATGGACTTAAACACAATTGTTCTGGCAAAAACGGATGACGACATCCAGGAGATCGCGGTTCTGGCAGAAGAGATCTGGAACCAACATTTTGTAGATATTATCGGAAAAGCACAAGTCGATTACATGGTAGAAAAATTCCAGTCCTATCCCGCTCTTAAAAAGCAGATCGAACAGGAAGGATATGAATACTACCGGATCTTCTGCGGGGGACTGCAGGCAGGGTATATTGGAGTTCATCCGGAAAAAGACGCACTGTTTTTAAGCAAACTTTATATCAGAAAGGATTTCCGCGGAAAACATCTGGCAACAGGCGCCCTGCGGTTCCTCACAGAACTCTGCAGAAAAAGGGGACTCAAAAAGATCTGGCTCACCTGTAATAAACACAATGATCATACCCTGGCTGTCTATGACCACCTTGGATTCCAGATTACAGATGAACAAGTCGCGGATATCGGAAACGGGTATGTGATGGATGACTATATACTGACATACGAGTTGGGGACGGGGCATTTTTAAAAATGCCCCGTCCCCAATTAAAAATGACCTGTCCCCAACTTGATATTGACCGACTTCATCTCTGTATACTGCATATTCGCCCATATGGACTTGTCCCTTCCCATGAATCCGGACTGTTTAAAGCCACCGAAAGGAACTGTTACGTCTCCTTCTGAAAAGTGATTGACGGATATAACGCTAGATGAAATGCCGTTTAATATTGGCGAGGTAGATAAGGATAGTCCGGATATTAAGGTCGAGTACATAAAAAATGCCTTATATAAAGATACAGTCAGATTTTATATAGCAGGATATCTTTTATATGTTCTTCCGGGAAGCCTGGTGTTTATGATATTTCAGATTGTATGCTGGAATAAAGGATGGAAGGTGTTGACGTTTCTGGCAGCAGTAATTTTGATTTATTGTCTATATGAGTATAGACCACGCTCCCGGCAATGCAGAAAAAGTACATTAAGTTCTCAGAAGAATACTCTCATATTAAAGTTACTTTTTATAAAGAAGCGGAGTACTATAAATTTAAAGTTTTCTGGGGAATCATTTCGACTGTGTTGGGATTATTGCTTGTTTTCCTTTCTATTTAATAGCTTATTAGCCCTCTCAATATATTTATACTAAGCAAGCTCATAGTATTTTGCACATCCAATTTCCGCTGGATCTCAGTATGCAAAATTCCTTGCATACTCATTTGTTTCCCACTGCGGAAATTTCACTAGTTTCTTGCTTTTTATCCTTCCCTCGAAATCATAATAAACAATATGTTTTCCACTCTCGTTTCCACTTTTCGATATAATTATTCCATCTTTGCCAATCACATAGCTATAGCTGCCATAAAAGCTATCATTTTCCAGGATTTTTTTCATTTATCTGATCCCCATTCTACATTAAATATACAAATTGATGTCATTCTCCGTTCACATATGCATAAGCAAAATCCATAAAGAATGATTCTGTTGACGGTTATATGGTTAAGGATTCTTTGATGCGGTCAGACTCCTAATTAGAAGGATTACGAAATCCCTCTGTCTCTCACAAAGTATTTAAAAAGCGGAATAATCGCACTCTATTCTGACTCCCACAAAATCTGTTGGAAGAATAGACCTGTGTTCCTCTCCGTCTTTCTTGACATAGGGTCTCAAAATATTTCGATATGCCCATAGGCTTTTACGATTTTTCATTTTAATCATACATTTCCCGCCAGAATAAGCAATACATTCAATATCTTTGAATGGCAGTACATGCCGCCTTTTTCGTAAATCCAAAATGATAGCTGTGTTGTTCTCAATCTCCACATACATAATCTGTTTTCCATTATAGGTACTCACTACTATGTAGATTACCGCCATAGATAATTCAAACATACTTAATGATGCAACCTCGCCTAATCCCATCCATCCTTGGATAAATCCATCAACAAACAGAACTGCCACAATCAATAAATGCAAAAAATATGTACACTGAAATCCTCTGTAAAACATCATTAAAAACTTAAAATGCTTCATCCCACTCACTGTTGCTATGGCAATCAATCCTTCAAAAGATTCCGCCACTTATTGTATTCCTCCCTCACTTTTATTGCATACTCATATAGACAATAAATCAAAATTACTGCTGCCAGAAACGTCAACACCTTCCATCCTTTATTCCAGCATACAATCTGAAATATCATAAACACCAGGCTTCCCGGAAGAACATATAAAAGAGAGCCTGCCATATAAAATCTGACTGTATCTTTATATAAGGCATTTTTTATGTACTCGACCTTAATATCCAGACTAACCTTATCTACTTCGCCAATATTAAACGGCATTTCATCTATAAAATTCTTCCTATAAATAATCTGTACACGATTGTTTCGGCAATTTCCCGAAAATGTAATATATGTATCAATCAGATTTTCTTCATCTCCTCCCAGTTGAATGATTCCATTACCATCCCCATCATAAATAGAAAGGAAAACTATAAGTAACCCTCCTGTCCCATACCGCCTGCATGCCTGCTATCCCAAAAGCAGTTCATTAATCAATTCCTTTTATAGTTCTCTTTTGAGACAGGCTGTATATATACACTCTGTCTCAGCCAATAAACAGGATTACGGTCAGGAGAAGGAAGATGTCTTTTTATAACACAGACCGTCTTTACTACAATAAAACTGGTCTTTATTTTATATTAACAGTTTCTGCGATCTCTCCCTTTTGATAGAAAAACAGTTTATCGTGGCAAAGCTCTACCGTGTACTTTTCATTTCTTCTTACTCCCTTCATCTTCACTCTCTTCTTTAAAGAGCCGTCATCCGCATTGTAAAATTCTAACGCTTCTTTATGATAAAGAATGAATTCTTCCTTATCAGTATATACAACTTTATTTCCTTTGGGGAAACGATAGCTCTTAGCATTTTCCTGATGATTCAAGTCAACATATCTCAAAATCTCCCTTTTCTGCTCATTCATGGGACCATTTGCATATACTGAATGTGATGAGAAAGGCATCGGAAATGTGTCAAACAGGCTTCCTGCTACGCAAAGTATAGAATCATCAATATAAACCGTGCCATTACCTGTTGGTAATGCAATCACATCCTCTTCCAAATCCACTAGCACTTCCATCTTATTTTCTTCTCTTTTTAATATCCGATCAAGTACTTCCCATGTTTTATCTCCTTCTATTACTAGGCTGTCCTTGAAATTCAAAGGGTTACGCTCGCTTCGGATTAACGGATTTCCCGTCTTCTTTGATATCACTGTACAGTGATCCCCAATCCATACTCCCGCATCATGATACTCAATCTCCGGTTGAAACCCATTTGGTGGAGACCAGGACCATACAATCCATTCTGTCCCCATATCAATATTTCCGTAGCTATCCAAATCCCATTCTTGAGCGTCCATGTCTGCATACTCTATCTTTTTTATATCTTCTGCCCTAATCTCCCGTTCTATAGGCCTGGTAATATTATCCGAAGACAATATTACAACCCCCATATCCCCAAGACAATATACATATTGTTCAGATGCATAGATATCATCATAAGTAATACCCTCAACAATACCCTCATTTTGTGCTACCATGCTCCCATCCCTTTTATACTGCTGCATACCCCCATCACATACAATATAAATATAGTTTTCGTTCGCGGAGATCGCCTGGGGCTCTTTTGTATGAAAGAGAAACTCCACCTGCCCGTTTTTCTCACCACATATACCGCCCTTACTCTTATCATAGAAAAGATAGATACCATTATAATATACCGTGTGTGGTGTAGATTGTTCCCTTATAAACGTTATCGTTCCAATTTCCGTCTTCTCCTGTAACTTAATCTTAAGGAGCATGGCTGATAAAACGATTATTACCGTCGTCAGCATGATTTTTTTACAGCCCCTTTCATTTTACTACAAGACCTCCCCCATATGCTGCATTTACGGATTTTAATAAAGAACTTATAGAAGACTTCTCCATATATGAATCCTGGTTTTTTTTCAAATTATAGCAACGATACTTTTTTTTAACCTTTTTGACCATAACAATATGTGAATTACCGCTTTCATTATAAGTAATCCTAATGATGCCGCCCCTGCTTTTTTTCAAGCCTTCTTCAAATGTTTTTTAGTATACTTCCATCTCACATCTACTGCATTTCCTAACAGGCAATCTCTAAGTGTACCAATGTAAATTCCATCCTTTCCTGAGGTTACCATGTTGTAGTCAAATTCTGCAACAAGAAACAAGAATAATTTACTTTTTCCACAAGTAACCATCAGATTATGGACTGCTACAATTTCAGATAATACAATTCCGTCGCAGCATCATAAATCCCGCCAGTATAACAGATTTCATTTTTCAGGCTGCTATTCCCTTTTACCGTTGTTTCTCCAAAATCGCCATACTCGTAGCTTAATTCCCCGTCTTCACTTTCATTCAGAATACTTATCGTGCTTCCCTGTATATCCTTATTATACAGGAAATATCTGTAACTGTCATCTCCTGTTTCTCTTGCGCCTTTTACTGTCTGTTCCGCGCTGATCACATTCTCATCCAGCCCGATCATATTCTGAACTGCCTTCTGATTACTGTCATCTTCTGTTGTATAGGATACGATTCCGTCCTGATAGAAATAATTGGTCTTCTTTTCTCCCTCACACTTACGGACTCTCTGCCCATTGCCATTATACAGATTCTCCTGAATAACCTGTTCATTCTGCCCCTTACTCTTATCCACTGACACGAGCGTCACTTTACTTAAGCGGTTATCTGCATCATATTCATTGACAACTGTCCTCTGGTTTCCCGTATCTGTTTCCTTAATCTGATTTCCATTTTATTTACCTTATCGTCATCCTTTTGAGACGTATTCAAATCCTCGGTCTTCCGGGTAATGTAATTGTTTTTATCATACTGATAGGATTCCGGTATTTCATTGCCGCACTTATAAATCACGGAGATAACCCGGTCAAGATTATCGTACGTGTATGCCTTTTTTATACAGACAGATTTCCCCTTCTCAAATCCTGGGTATTCCTTTACTTCTGCTATCTTCCCATGAGAGTCGTACTTATACTCCCGTATTGTCCGCGCCTCGCCGCTTCCCTTCATAACCCCGCATTGATGCGCTTAGGAATTGTTCAGAAATGGCCTGTGATATTACTTGTGTTTTTCTCCGAGAGCACCGCTCAAAATTCAGTCACACAGCTCGCTATGCGCTTGATTTTTGAGCGCACTCTCGAAGAAAAATTGTGCACCGTTATATTTGATGTGGTTTACCAACCCCACATTCATTCCACATCGAAGTTTTCTATTTAGGTACTCTTCTCACCGCCTATAGCATAAGTTAGTTTTCTCAACTCTGTTGAGGAATTTGTACTGTTCCATTAAACTCTATCTTTAATTATTGACGCTCGTACTATTCAGATTCTCAATTCGGTGCAAGTCCTCCTTGTATAAAGCCAAAATAAAAGAAAAATGCAAATATTAAAAGAGTTATTCCTATTAGTATCATTCCTATGACAAAAAGCTTTTTTGCTTTCTTTTTACGGACATATTTTAAATACAGATAAATAACTATTAATATACATCCTATAATTGTACCAATAATTGTATATCCTGAAATTAATATTAGCACTCCTGTCCAAAAATCCAATTTCTTTCACCTCTTTTCTCTTACCAAATACTCTCGGAAACTCACAGTCCTTGAAAACATTACCTCTCCAATACACTCCATTTTTTCGTCTCTACTTTCCAGCGGATTTCTAACATGTTTTCTATATTTTAAATAGGAAATTGTCTATTTCCTATTTAAAAAATCTGCCCGTTTGTACGACAACGTTTAAATGCATAGAAAACAGCGTCTCCCATTGTTTCTATAAATGCCATTTCTCTATTCAGCACCCATCTGTCGATTCACCTATCTACTTTCCGTAATAACTCCAACTTCTTATTTGGATTCTTTGAATGTCGTTTTCACTGTTACTTTGACATCATACGGAACAATAGCCTTGGCCTTTTGGGCTAACGCTGCCATATTATTAACACCTGTAATTGCCGGATTACCGGACATTGCGTTCTTCCAGGACTGCATCTCAAAATCATATCTGTCGCTGAAAACAATATTCAACGTCCAAACCCCTGTCTTTTTATTTTTCGAACCTGAAACAGTATATTTTACCCGATTATATGCCAACTTCAAATCTAATGTACTACAAAGAGTTGTACTACCACTAACAAACCTCTGAGACAGCCTTTTACCTGAAACATATTTTTTAAATGTCGAAACAATTTTTTTGCATTCCGATGATTTTTTAATTTGTTTCGCCTGTGTACTATTAGTGCTATAGAACAAATTTGAAGGTTTGTTTTGTAATGAATGTAGCAACAGATTCCCTGCTGTTTTAAATCCTGCAACTTTTCCTGCATTTGCTAATGTCTTGAAGAATGTTCGGATTGCAGCTTTTCCCAAAGAGGCTCTTGCCTGTGGTGTATTTGGAATCATCCCTTTATCTACTGCATATTGTACATATCCGTCTACAACTTGCATAGACACCATATTTGCGTTTCTTCGTGCAGATATGTTAATATACTTTTCCCAAGATTGTTCTAATTCCTGATCACTCAACGTTAGTTCAGAAGCCAACCTTGGTGTCACATCCACTTCATCTGAAGAAATCACCTGATATCCTTTGTTCTCAAATGCCTTCTTTACTATAATATTGTCCGATGACAGTTCATGCTCCGTTGCTGCTGACACTGATATAGGTGCCATAAATTTAACACCTATTATAATTAATAATAAGATTCTTGTAAACCTTTTCATATTTGTATCTTCCTTTCTTGATTTTATAAATGCTTTGCCCAATAAGCCAAATATATGTAACTGGTAATCTGTGATACAGCTATTTATCAACTACTTAACACATTACAATCATAAAACCACCACCTTTACCGATAACGTTGCCTTTCCCGGCAGATTTTAAAAACATCCTTTTTATCATAAGCATTGCTTTACCGCACTATATTTATAACTCGTTTCAGATGTTTTCCCCTTATAACAGGTAATCTTTGCTTTGATGCGGTAAGTCCCCTTAGCTACATTTTTTGAACCCTGCAATTTATAAATATAACTGCTTTTACTTCCGCTCCAGGTCT
Source organism: Lachnospiraceae bacterium (assembly GCA_910576335.1). GTDB lineage: Bacteria > Bacillota > Clostridia > Lachnospirales > Lachnospiraceae > CAPEBR01. Next base: position 64,319 of record CAJTIU010000025.1, on the reverse strand, counting down.
TCACCGTAGAATATCCTCCAGATTTATATTTCTGAAGATACATTGTGATGCTAATCTTTGTCACTTTTCCTGCCTTTCCGGTTACAAGACACTGCGCCTTTGCCACACCCGAAGAGATATTCAGTCCCACGCTCGTTCTTGAATCAACAGACATAATAGAACTATTCTCTTCCGCAGCATATCCAGTGATATCCATTGCTAAAACCAATAGCAAACACAGACAGACTGCCATTATCTCCTTTAATTTTCTTTTTCTCCTTCTTTGATACTTCATTGTTATTACTTCCTACATTTGATACTTCATACACTATAACGAAAGGATTTTCCCATTTGTTACATCTTTAGAGAAATTTTTCCAAAAAAATAAAAAAAGAGTACTTATGGTGTCTCTTCTCCATAAGCACTCTGTCCATTTATCAGCTATTTGAGGGCGTTACATACTTTCAGCACCTCTTCCTCAGTCAGTGTGTCGGTTGCAACCATAAAAAGACAATCCTTTGACTCCCAACGCACATCAATACTCCCATCTTCTTTTCTGCTCATCCTTCCTTCACAGCCCAGAATTTCTACAGGACTCTCTGATACATATTCATTATCATCAGATACTAATAATCCGTCTGTCACATAATTTTCCACAATTACAATCCCCTGCAGCCCATTCTCATCTTCCTTCTCATAACTCAGTACAAGAAAATTTTCATCTCTGTCCTCAATCGCAGATACATATCCCTCCGGAATATACGTCGGATAAAGCGGCCTAAATTCCCCTGTTGTTCCTTCTGTCACAGAATATCTCGTCTCTATATACGTTTCATATATTGTCTGGACAAATTCATACAGCTTATCTCTGACAGCTTCCACGCTCAGGGAAGCCGCCATCACACCTGCTGCGACCACAATCACCGCCGCAGCCCTCCGCACGGTTGTTACAGGAAAGCCGTATCTCTCCTTCTGTAACATACGCTTTATGAGCTGTCTCATTTTCCGTTCAAACCCACTGGAAAATTCGTGCGGCTGCTCCTTCTCTTCCCGGTATGCCTGAAGAACCTTTTCCTCCAAAGCAGGCATATATTTGTATAAGAAATCATCATCTACCCGGAACTCACTCATCAACATACACCTCCATTTCTTCAAGCAGGTTTCGCAAAATCTCCTTCCCCCTGGATATTCTCTGTCTGAGCGTGCCCTCCCGGATATTCAGAACCTCTGCAATTTCCTTATTCGGATAGCCCCATGCAAATTTCATCTGAAAAATCTGACGATAGGTAAGGGGAAGCTTTAAGATTGCCTTCTCCACATCCGTCAGTGATTCCGTGATCTCCTGCACCGGGAAGTTATACTGCGCTTCCACATCTTCCCAGGGGATATGGCGGAACCTTTTTTCCTTCCGGTAAATATCCTTCGCCGCGCTCTCAACTACTATAACGACAAAACGGAGTGTTTTGTTACATTTAACCTCATCTATTCCTTTCATATGTTTTGTGAGCCTCAGGAAGGCCTCATGGACTGCGTCCTCTGCAAGCACATCATCTTTCAGTATTTCCTTAGCACAGGTGAACATCAGTCCCCGGTATTTATAATAAAGTCTCTCAAATTTTCCTTCGTCCTCCCCGTCCAGGAGGCTTAAGTACAACACTAACATCTCATCCACATTCCTTTACGGCATTCCCGGCATGTTTTCTCTTCTTTAATATTTTAACAGCATTTTACAAGATTTTCAAAAATTCTTGATAAAAAATACATACAATCATCTCTTTTTGTTGTATAGTATAAGCGTCAACAAATCCTATAAAGAAAGAAATGATTGTATGTCACGTTTATTATATAGCAAATATCCTGTTTTAAACAAGCTGTTTTTGTTTTTTCAGCATTATTATAAAGATGCCAGTTACTGTTCACTCCGTGACCAGTAACATTCGCAAATCCATCTGAAATTCGCTCCGCGAATGGGATTTGTTCACTCTTGAATCACTTTCTTACGGTCTGTGCAGTAAATGCACAGACCTGTGTGAATAGTAACAGATGCCACTGTCCCAACCATGCACAATCTGTTTTTGGTGATCATTTCCATACTGGTCCTGGATTTCTGCTCAGTCCGTTATGCCTGGATACATCTGATCTCAAAACTGGCCGCACAGATGGTCCGTTCCGTAATGCCTGCACTTGCTTCCTGTAATCAGGTGATCCTGCTGTGTGACAGCTGGTATCCGAAAAAACCAGTCCCCGGACTGGTAAACGAGTTCCCGAATCTTGAAATGATCTGTAATGTGCGTGTTGACACGGTATTATATGACCTTCCCGGAGAACGGACCGGGAAGCGCGGAAGGCCGCAGATCCACAGGGAACGGATCCGTCTGGAATCCATTCCCCTGAAAAAGCCGGAGGGTGCAGACTATTATATGGGCTGCCGTGAAGTCATCACAATTTATGGAAGGGGAAACCTGTACATGCAGATAAAAAAATCCGCAGATACAAGGAATGGGGCTTCCTTCCCCTGGGTGCTTACTCTGTCCGCTGGAACCATGAAACAGGTTATTATGAAGCAAAAACATTCTGGTCATTTAAAGATTATATGGTGCGCTCAGCCAAAGGGATTGAACGCCTTTTGAATCTCATATGCATCAGTTATGCCGCATGTAAACTGCTTCCCTATTATGACAAAGAGTTTGCGGATTGCAGGGGACAGAGTACACAGGAAGTCCGCTACCAGCTGGGTGAGAAAATCCGTATGGGTATCATTATTCGCAGTTTGGAGCATATGGTCGAAACATGGAAAAATAATTATCTCCTAAAAAAGGCTCTTAATGAGCTTATACATAAGTGCGGCTAATTATAAAAAAGTTGTAAAGTGCTGGATTTTACAAAAAATCTAAACTTTTGGATTTTTCCTATCCACATTACCTGTACTCTGGCCATAGTACCATCCCTCCTCATACCTGCTAATATTGCCATAAATAAAACTATACTATGAAATATGGCTTTCTGTCATATAGACAAAATCTTTGGCATAAGGACTGTAAACAATACTATAACCCAAAATATGCAGACTGCCAGATTTTCTTCATTCGATTTCGTTTCATTCATATCAAAATATCCTTTACTGTCTGTCAGGAACATATAAATCATTCCGTTTCAATTGAAGTAACGTCAACCAGTATTGCCGGTTCACTATCACATTGCATCCCGCTATATGATACTTTCACAAGGTCTCCAACCTCAAACTCCTTTTGTGTTTCCGTCTCCGGGATGTCAACTATATATAATGAATCGCCTTCATAGTATTCGTCATCACAGTTCATTATAAAATATGTTTCTTCTGCCTGGACAATTTCTCCATATTTTATAACAGGTTCACTGTATTCTGTTTCAAACCCGGCAATTTCCTCATCGCCTGTTTCAAACCCGGCAGTTTCTTCATCCCCTGCTTCAGGCCTGGGAGTTTCCGCATTTCCTGCTATTGCCACCATTCCTGCAAACCCTCCTGCCACTAAAAGACACCTTACGTATTTCCTCACGTTCCCACTCCCTCTCCAAAGCGTGTCTGATAATTCATTCCTGCCATCGGCCTTTCATACTTTTCGGTATGTTTATGCCAGATCCGGCCAACGTGGCACAGCCTTATAAGTCATAATAAGATTACAAACGAGGTCATTCTTCTTATAGGTCAGCCTCTACAACTACAGATACTTCCTCTCTGCTTTTTTTGTTTTTTGCACAGATTGCAATATAGCCAGACAGTTCTTTCAGAGTATACGTTGTATTGCTCTTAGTGCGCAAAGTATCTGGCATACTCATTTGTATCCCACTGCGAATACCTTATCAGTTCCTTCCTCTTTAAATTCCCCACAAAATCATAGTATCTAATATATTCTCCCTTTCCGGTTTCGTTCTGATTTAAAATAATCCTCTCCTTTCCAATAACATAGCTATAGCTGTAATAATAAGGGTCATCCTCTAATTCCTCTTCTGTACGATATTTCTCCATATCACTGAAATTAATGATTTCTTCCACAGTTTTTTTCTGAAAATCGTATGCATACAGCTTTAAATAATTGTCATAATACATTCGGCCATCTTCTCCTATTGTAAACAGACATCCGAATAGATTCTCATTTATCTTCTGTCCATACACTGGTGATTCACTGCAAATTGACGCATCTATCCCAGATACCAGTACCTCTGCCTTCTGCTCTGCAATACAATATTCGATAATTTCACCAGATGATAAATACAAAAGAACATCCTCTTCCTTCGGTATAATCCCAAGTATCTTTTCTTTTACCTGCACAACCTTTACGGCCTTGTTATTCTTTACGGAGTAACAGTAGAGCTGCTTTCTACTGTCATCTACGACATAAAAACTCTCCTTGTTTTTCCATCGTATATTATCAATTGGTGTATCCCATTTATCACTCCATTTCCACTCGATTTTCTGTTTTTCCTCTGTCTCAATATTGTAATAATACAGATTACCCTTTATATCTTTATAAATTAGTTTCTCACCATCTAATATATAGCTATCCACATTCTCAATCTCTTTTGTAATTTTTTCCGGTGACAGACTGCATACATACAGTCTGTCACGGTCTATAAACATGGTTGAAATTAGTAGTGATGAAGCATACGTCTTTTTATAGCATAGATAGCCTTTACTATAATGAAACTGGTCGAATCCTCTGCAAAAGCCACCCATACGCGCCACTGGCACTTTGCTGTCATCGGCAAGAAGTGAAATCTTATTGCCTAGCATATACGGAAGATCCCGGAATGTGTTATCTTCTGATATAAGAAAATAAGTTTTTTCAGGATCAATTTCTGTTTTTCCCATTTCTATAAGATTTATCGCAGAAATAACTATATATCCCTCACATATAATGCCTATAAGAGCAAAGACTATATGGACGATTTTTTTCATTTTTACCTCCATCCTGCACCCGAAGGTAGTGTCAAGTTAACTACCTTATTTCTTTTAACAAACCTTATTATTTCAAGGATTTCACCACTTTTCCAAAGAAAAAAGCAATGACCTCCCTTTTTTGTGTCAATACTATTACCATCCCACAAACACTGAAAAGAAAATCATTGCTTATGGATATTATTGGCTATTTACTTGATTTCATTCAATTTCAGTACCGACAAATTTGTTGGTTACTGCTTTTTATCTGCAAATATATCCCTCTTAAACAGTGGGCTTTTGACGACTCCCATTCCCCTAAATATCAGAAGTTCAAAACAGATGAACTTCCCCGCATCGGCTTTCGCCAGGATGAATGGGACTGGCGTCTTCCTCCGGCATGAATACCACTTTACTCGAACGGTTATCCGCATCGTACTCAGACTGCCAAAGCCTCATTGCTTTCCTTCATAACCGCATTAATACTCTTAAGCCTACGATTCACGTCATAGATATGATTGAGACGTGCTACTCCTTCTTTTCCGACAAGTACATAATGTATTCCCATGAGTTTACTTTTTGAACCGTTTAAACATAAATCTGTTGTACTCATTAATTGTTCCTGCGTTTATAAAGAAGATTGGAAAAATCAGCAGTAATTTTTATAGCATAATTATCAACTCCACTGCCTCCTCTATGAATTCCTCTTACAATTTTATTCTTAGGCGAAAATAACGGTGAGCCACTTTGACTTTTAACGGCATCTGCAGAATGAGAAAAATAACGTTTATGGACCTGCATTACTTTTCCATAGCACTTCCACATCTCATATTTAGTTTTATCAAATGGATATCCGACAGTCTCTAACGCAGCTCCCATACTAATACTCGAATTCCACCCAAAATACCCATACCGTTTTCCTATGTTCGATTTAACCTCAAACACTCCGTAATCATAAGCTGATGATCCCTTTCCACCTTTCCGATATTTAGATGGCACAAAAACATTAATAGCCTTATAAGGTTGGATAGAAGAATCTAAATTCATATTATTACTATGAAACATAACCTTTCGGGTAGCCAAACAAGAAATTCTTTCTTCAAACTTAAACCGTTTCATATTCATATCCGTATCTTCCTTGACTTAATATTTCATACACTATAACGAAAGAATTTTCCCATTTGTTACATTTAAAAAAAATTTCCAACTGTGCGGTTGAATGACCTGGTGAATCGCAACCGCACAGGTGGAAAATTTTTTTAATACCCCGTCCCCGATTGATAGTAACTGATTTCGCTTGCTTCACCTTTTTTTAAAATCGGGAATTTCATTTTTTTACTTATCTTTTTCCCATTCTCCTTTTGTGTTACAGTAAAATATCCAGATTTTCCTTTCAGTATACTGTCTTTTATCGTAATATTTGTATAAGAACTATCTATTACACATTTTTTTATCAACTTTCCTTTATATTTAAAACTTAATGTTGAATTCGCCACTGTTTTTACGCCATATTTTATTCCTTCCCCTGTTCTCTTTATTTTGTCATATATTGGCTTTTCAGTGACATATTTTTCAACTTTTACTTTTTTATTTCTAGATATCCTTTCTTTTTTGGAGTTCAAGCCACTAATTTTAATATCCTTTGCTTTTGTATAATCAAACACTAATTTAAATTTATTTGATTCTACTTTAACTGTTTTCTCTTTCCCATTATACTTTCCTGTAACATATTTACATCCTTTTGCTTTTCCGGTTATAAAAATTTTTTTAGTATCATATTTTACACCAACATTTTTTATTACAGGAATGTCAGCCAGAAAATACTCTGTTACAGTAATTATTTCATCACCTCTTACAACAGCATTATTAATTGCTGTTGAATATCTTTTTTCCATACCCTTAATATCACATTTTTGAATGCTATAATATCTATTTGCAGGATTCATGACCGATACGCTCCCTTGATTATTATGAGCTAACCCCAATGCATGACCTAATTCATGTTCAGCAACATTTATTATCTGCGCTTCCGTATAATCATACTTTTTGAATACTGCCCTATTTAACCTTATTTTGTTCTTTACAATAACTCCATCTGATGCTCTATACGTTGTATTACAATATCCTGCTATTTTTAATCCACTCTTTGAATTATCCTCATATGATGCTACCGTAGTCTTTGATGAACCTTTTTTCGTCCATTTAAAACCACTATCAATCCATTTTTTCGTAGCTTTAGACCAAATATTTTTATACTTTTTTGATGTTGAATTCACTTGATAACTTGCTGTTTTTTTTGCATAACGCCAACCTTTCATAGGTGTTGTCGCTTTCGTACTTCCATATACAGTCACACTACTCATCATAGTCGTAATCAATAATACTGCTAAAATTTTTTTCGTCTTATTTAATATTTTTTTTCTCATATTAAATCCCTCTCTTTCATTATTGGTAGTGTCAAATCTAGATACATTGTGATGCTAATCTTTGTCACTTTTCCTGCAGTTCCTATTACATTGTGCCTTTGCAGTACCAGACGAAATATTCAGGCTAACGCTACTACGGGCATCAACCGACATAATCGATATAGTACCCCGATCAGCTGCATGTCCTGAACTTCCTGTAATTACAAATAAAAGCAGACAAATCCATACTGCCGTCACCTCCTTCATTATACTAATACAAAGGAAAGAAAAAGAAAAGAAATCAGTGATTTCCTGCCATAACTATTTCTTTACAGCAACCAACAGTTTACACCCAATGGTTGCCGGAAAGGATGTCCTATACCGTAAACGGTAGACAATGCGTACCTCGACTGCAGGGGAGGCAGCTAAGCAATGCCGTCTCCAGGAATGGGCTGCACAGATTAGAGAATGTCAAAGCCGTCCGGCATGCGTACCCACTTTCGAGATCACGAACCATCTTTTCGATCGGCAGCTGCTTCCTGTAGACTTCCTTTTCATAGTTCCAGTAATCCTCTTCTGAATCAAACTGCCCAATCATCTCGCGATATTGTGCCTGTGTTGTTTCATCAGTGGTATCACTGAAAATAGATGCCTTCATTTCCTCAAGATATCCTTCGATTTCTTCATCCGTGGCGCTATAGCCCTTTGCTATGTATCGTCTGATACCAGCAGGCCATCTGTGATCTCATCCTCTGCAATTACAATCCCCTGCAGCCCATTCTCATCTTCCTTCTCATAGCTCAGTACAAGAGAATTTTCATCCCTGTCCTCAATCGCAGGTACATACCCCTCGGGGATATATGCTGGATAAAGCGGCCTGAATTCCCCTGTTGTTCCTTCTGGCACAGAATACCTTGTCTCTATATACGTTTCATATATTGTCTGGACAAATTCATACAGCTTATCTCTGACAGCTTCCACGCTTAGGGAAGCCGCCATCACACCTGCCGCGACCACAATCACCGCCGCAGCCCTCCGCACGGTTGTTACAGGAAAGCCGTATCTCTCCTTCTGTAACATACGCTTTATGAGCTGTCTCATTTTCCGTTCAAACCCACTGGAAAATTCATGCGGCTGCTCCTTCTCTTCCCGGTATGCCTGAAGAACCTTTTCCTCCAAAGCAGGCATACATTCGTATAAGAAATCACCATCTACCCGGAACTCACTCATCAACATACACCTCCATTTCTTTAAGCAGGTTTCGCAAAATCTCCTTCCCCCTGGATATTCTCTGCCTAAGCGTGCCCTCCCGGATATTCAGAACCTCTGCAATTTCCTTATTCGGATAGCCCCATGCAAATTTCATCTGGAAAATCTGACGATAGGCAAGGGGAAGCTGCAGGATTGCCTTCTCCACATCCGTCAGTGATTCCGTGATCTCCTGCACCGGGAAGCTGTACTGTGTTTCCGCCTCTTCCCAGGGGACATGGCGGAACCTTTTTTTCTTCCGGTAAATATCCTTCGCCGCGCTCTCAACTACTATAACGCCAAAACGGAGTGTTTTGTTACATTCAATCTCATCTATTTTTTCATATATTTTGTGAGCCTCAGGAAGGCCTCATGGACTGCGTCCTCTGCAAGCACATCATCTTTCAGTATTTCCTTTGCACAGGTGAACATCAGTCTCCGGTATTTATAATAAAGTCTCTCAAATTTTCCTTCGTCCTCCCCGTCCAGGAGGCTTAAGTACAGCACTAACATCTCATCCACATTCCTTTACAGCATTCCTGATTACAATACATTAACAGATTGACGGTTTTTGTTAGAAAACTTCTGAAACTTGTACCACAAGAGAAAAGAGAAGAACTTGAAAATGAGTTTGATACTATTCTTTTAGAAGTTACAGAACCAGACGGCAAAAACGCATAACCGCAAAAACAAGAGTGTAAAGCCTGTTGAATAGCGCTTTACACTTTTTATTATTCCGATTCTGAGCAGATTACAAAGCAGGCATGACTCTAACGAATCATGCCGTCCACATTTCCTTTATACGCCCCCTGGCCTGTCTCCCCAGTCCGTACACCACACTGCTGATCACATACTGCCCTTCATTTACAAACACTTCGATCAGATTCTTATCTACAAAAATATCCAGGCGGCACTCACAGATTTTCGGTGTTGTACTGATCAGGCGGTGTCCCTGGATCCCGGCGAATACCTCGCTGCGGTCCGTCTTCACGAATCCCCGCTCCCGCCAGATCTTATAACCCCCGACATCCAGCATCTCGCCCTCCCCGAGCTCCGTCCGGATCCGGTACGGAAGTTCTGGCATATTTCTCTCCCAGGTCTCCTCTGCAGCCACTCTCTTTCCAAAATACTTCTCCACCTCCGGATGAACCCGGAAGTAAATATGCCCGTCTGACACCTCTACCACCCGGGGAAGGGACATCATCCCGATCCAGGGCTTCTCCACCGGCTCCTCCACCGCCTTCGGCATACGGAGCCACGCAATCATAACCCTTCGTCCCTCTTTATCCACATTTGTCTGAGGTGCATAGAGATCAAGCCCGTAATCCACATACTGATACCTTCCAGGGGATAAAGAATCCTCCCCCCTGCAGGAAGAGCAATCCTCCCACTCTTTCCACTCATCCTCCTCCGGAAATGTCAGAGTACATGTATCCGTATCAAATCCTGCTGTCATACACACTGCATGATGCTCATATCCTCCCGCATCTTCTTCAATATACATAGGAGACCCCATAAATACATGCACATCCCCCACCTTAAAGATATCCGGGCACTCCAGAATCCTTCCAAACCTGCTGCTTCGAAGCTGGGACGCATACTCCCAGTTCTCCCCGTCCCTGCTCTTATAGATCACCGCACGCCCGGTCTCATTCCGGTATGTGCTCCCGAGAATCATATAAAAATTCCCGTCCTCCTGCCACACCTTCGGATCCCTCGTATCCTTCGGATCACCTGTCTCTTCATCCTCAATCACCGGAACAACCACACGCTTTCCCGAAAAATTATCAAAACTCATCCCATCCTCCGAAGAGATCATAAGCTGGCACGCCTGGAAATCATCCCCCACACAGGCATGAATATTCTTCGGATCCGCCTCCTTATAATGAATCCCTGTATAGTACAGATACATCCTCCCGTCATGCTCCAGCGCACTCCCGGAAAAACACCCGTTCTGATCCTCATAGACCGTTGGAAAAAGCGCCGCACCCACATGCTCCCAGTGCACCAGATCCTCACTCACCGCATGCCCCCAGTGCATCGTCCCCCACACAGGGGCATAAGGGAAATACTGATAAAACAGATGATACTTCCCCTTAAAAAAAATAAACCCATTCGGATCATTCACCCAGTTCCCCGGCGCCCTCAAATGCAAATCATGCCTAACCATCATAAAAATTCTCCCTGTCTCATTACATTTTCTACTATCTTTCTTTACAGTATACTAACAAGGAGGGTATAATACAATACCCTCCAAGAGAAATACACCGGTTACCGTTTACTGTGTGAACAGTTCCAAACGATAACCTTCAAAAAGGTGCCAGCAGCGAAAAGAACTCGTTGCCACGCACTTCCGCGACATCACACCACAAACTAACACACTACAACTGCCAGAAAACAGCCGTCCGGGGGCAGGAGCATATCCCTAAGCAAACAATCCAGGGACGCTTTTAATGGAGGTGAAATCCACTGTTTACGGAGACTTCGGCGTGAGGGCTTTCCCGAACGCCTTAGTCGCAGTTAACAGTTAGTTCACCGTAATGTTGTCCCGTTTGCGTGGGATATGCTCCTGCCCCCGGATGGCGTCCCCCATACATCTATTTTACAGCTCCAGCCACGACTCCTCCGATTATCTGTTTCTGCAGCACTACATACAGGATCAGAATCGGAATTACGCACAGCAGAAGTCCCGCCATAATGGTCCCGTAGTCTGCCGAGTAAGTACCATAGAAGCTATATGTAGACAATGGCAGTGTCAGGAGCTTCTTATCCGTCAGCACCAGGGACGGAAGCAGGAAGTCATTCCAGAATGCCAGTGAATTCAGAATTACCATAGTAGAGATAATCGGCTTCAAGAGCGGCAGTACAATCTTAAAGAATGTCTGGGAGTGGGTACACCCGTCAATATAAGCCGCTTCCTCCAGCGCCATGGGCACATTTCCCTTAATAAACCCGTGGAACATGAACACGGACATCGCCATGGAGAATCCGGTGTGCATGAAGATCAGCGTAATCCTGTGGTTCAGCACATTTAAGGTACCTCCGTAAATACTTACCAGAGGGATCATGATCGCCTGGAAGGGAATGATCATGGAAGCTACCATAAGCGCAAATGTAAGCTTGGAAACTCCGTTATTGTGACGGACAATGTAATATGCAAGCATTGCAGCCAGCAGTGTTACAAGCACCGTCGCCGATACGGTTACAATCAGTGAATTCTTAAATGCATTCAGGAAATCCATCTGTGTAAATGCATTTACAAAGTTGTCAAAGGACAGTCCTTTAATCGTAAACAGCCAGGAAAACGGGCTCTTTATAATATCCCTCTTCTGTTTCAGGGAATTGATCACTACCATGATGAATGGGAACATATATGCTATGAAGATAATAATCAGCCCGGTCATTGCCAGTGCATTGGTAACCTTCCTCTTAGTTCCGCCTATCGTTGTCTGCTTCATTATGCTTCCACCTCCTGTTTCTTAGTAAAGTAAACCTGAAGACCGCTGATAACTGCAACAATAATGAATAAGATAAATGCTTCCGCCTGGCCTACGCCAAACTGTCTGGAGGTAAATGCCTTTTCATATACGTGCATTGCCGCCATCTCTGTTGTTCCGTAAGGTGCGCCTGCTGTTAAGGACAGGTTCACGTCGTATACCATGAAGGCACGGGACAGTGTAAGGAACAGGCAGATGGTAATGGAAGACATCATAAGGGGCATGATGATGCTCTTAAGCTTCACAAACCCTGATGCGCCGTCAATGCTTGCCGCCTCCATAACGTCCTCGCTCAGTCCCATGAAGCCTGCCACATAGATCAGGATCATGTAGCCTGACAGCTGCCATACAGATACGACTACCAGTGCGATAAATGCATTTGTCGGATCAGACAGCCAGGATACTTCGAAGAGCTTCCAACCTGTACTTTCCCCGATGCTAACGAATACCCGCGAGAATACGAACTGCCAGATATATCCCAGTACAATACCTCCGATCAGGTTCGGGGTGAAAAATCCTGCGCGGAAGAAATTCTGTCCCTTGATTCCCCTTGTGAGGAGATAAGCAATAGCAAACGCAAGTACATTTACAATCAGAACGACAAAGATAACATACTTAAATGTAAGCAGCAGTGATGTCCAGAACTGGCCGTCCCGCATAACACCCGAAAAATTCTTCAGGCCAATAAAGTTCTTCACCTTCGATACACCGTTCCAGTCAGTGAGTGTCAGGTATACACCATAGACAAACGGTATGATTACTACTGCAAAGAAGCAAAACATCCCTGGCAGTGCAAACATGCAAAAATCTTTTCCGCTATTTTTTGATTTCATATTCCGCTCCTCCTATTCCTGCTCATCCCAGTATTTCTGAATATCCCCTGTCAGCTCTTCCCGGTCGCTTCTTCCCGCAAGGTATTTCTGCATGGAAGCGCCTAATACTGCCCAGTGGTCATTCGGCACGATAGCAGATGCATTGAATGCCTTATCCTCGTGAACCTTTGTATAAATGTCTGCGCTCAACGGGTCGCTTGGCTCGTACGGGTTGTTCTTAAACGGCGGGATGATGTTACAGGTCTTTACCATCATCTGCTAGCCGATCTCGCTGAATACGATCCAGCTTAAGAATTCCTTTGCAGCTGCCTGCTCCTTTTCTGTGGCGATCTGTCCGTCCAGCATAATCTGCTTTGACGGGGAAGCCTGAATCTTCTGGTTTGCAAAATCACTCTTGTCATCATTTAAGAAATATGGCAGGAATCCGTATGCATCCTCCTCGCTGGCTCCTGCTTCGGAAATATTTGGCCATGCCCAGTTTCCGTTAAACCAGAATGCCGTCTTTCCGTCTGCCAGGTCGATTGCCATCTCGTCATAGTCAGCTCCCAGGGGATCTCCCTTTGCAACATTATATTTTTTTAATATATCGAATGTATCAAGGAACTGGGACAGTCTGTCATAGGATGAAAGATCCACTTTTCCGGCCTTGATGTCCTCAATAATCTCCTGCGCACCCTCGCTTGTACCCTCGTAGGTCTCATAGATGTACTGAAGCTGGTGCGCCCCCAGTGACCAGTCCTCCTTTGCCATGGATACCGGCTTCTTGATTCCTGCATCCACCAGGCGGTCAAGCAGCTCTACAAACTCACTCTGTGTCGTGACAGAAGCCGGGTCAAAGCTCTCTCCCAGCGCCTTCTCAATAACTGCCTTGTTGTAGATGATTCCTCTTCCTTCGATACAGAGCGGAAAGCTGTAAATCTTCCCGTTTATCTCTGTCAGATATCCTTCCGCTTCCGCCACCCATGGCTCTTCTGTCAGATCCGCCGCCTTCTCCTCAGCCAGCGCGATCACGTCTGTGGTATCCAGAATCGAGGCTGTAGGCGGTGTTCCGGAGTTGTAAAGGCTTACCACCTTGGTGTACGGGGAATCTCCGTCCGTAACCGGCATAACCTCTACATGAACGCCTGACTTTTTCTCATATTCAGCGCTCATCTTTTCCAGTGCAACCTGAATCTCTGCCTTTGAATTCAGAAGTGTGATACTTGTTCCGCTCAGTGACGTATCATACTCAAATGTGTCTACCGAGGTGTCAATCGGCACTTCCTTTGTCTCCTCATTCGGGTCATCCGGGTCACTGGCAAAACCAAAGCGGCAGCCTGTCAACATCGTAACCGCAAGTGCCAGTACAAGCCCTGATGAGATGACCTTCTTCATGATCCTCTTTCCCATGAATCATTCCTCCTGTTTATTATTTTTTATAACCGGTTACAAAACCAGTAACGTAACCGGTTACTTTATATTTATAATATCACTGTAAACAGACCTCGTCAATAACAGAAAACAACTTTGTGAATTACCTCCAAAAAGCATATTTCCAATTTGTATAACATTTACAAAACCGGTTACTTAACCGATTACTCATTGCATGCTCTTTTGATTTTTGGTATACTGATACTGACATTTCTATCTAGATCTGAATGTCAGAAAGAGGTCATGATATAATTTATGAAGCAGAAAAAGAACGTAACATTTAGTGATATCGCAGAGTACACAAACTTTTCCAAGACAACGATCTCCAGATATTTCAACAATCCGGATTCACTGACACTTGAAAACCAGGAAATTATCGCAAAAGCACTTGTTGATCTTGATTATAAAGAAAATAAGGTGGCGCGGATTCTCGCCAACGGAAATACAGAATTTATCGGCGTCATTATCCCGAACCTGTTTATCCACTATTATTCCGAGATGCTGAACCAGATTCTTGCCACATATGAAAGCTTTGGTTATAAATTCCTCGTCTTTATCGGGAATGGACAGGAAGAGGCAGAACGGCGCTACATTCAGGAACTCCTTTCCTATAAGATTGAAGGACTGATTATCCTGAGCCACACCATCCCTTCAAAGGAACTGGCAGAGCTTGGAATCCCCATAGTCACAGTAGAGCGTGAAGATAAATACGTCTGCAGTGTCAATACTGATAATTATATGGGCGGTTATCAGGCAGCCAGTCTGCTTGCAGACCACAACTGCGATGTCATCATCCATATTAATTATATAAATTCTTCAGCCAATCCCGAGGTTCCCGCCTACGGACGCGTCCAGAGCTTCCTTGATTTCTGCACGGAACACCACATCAGACATGAACTGATCCTGAAGGAAATGGGAAACACTTATGAGTCCCTTAAGTATCACTTGTTCGAGATTCTAAACAATATTACAGAAAAATACAAGGGGCTGAAAAAAGGCCTGTTCATCTCCAATGATACACAGGCAAATGTACTGGTGAATCTTCTCGTCCGAAAATACGGAAAAATACCGAAAGATTTTCTCTTGATCGGCTTCGATAACGCACCGATTTCCGAAGAAGCTGTCATTCCAATCAGTACCATTGGACAGCAGATTGACAAACTGGCGTACGAGGCAGTCAGCCTTTTGGTGGAACAGATGAATGAACGGAAAAAAAGACGTCCCGTGCCCCTGAAGGAACCGGTCCACAAGGTCGTGACACCTGTCCTGATCCGGCGCGAAACAACAGAAGGCGAATTGGGGACGGGGTAAAATTAATTTTACCCCGTCCCCAATTTCAATTCTTCGAGGAATCTCTCGCCGTATTTTTCATACTTGAATTCCCCGACCCCGGAGACTTTCAGCATCTCTTCCCGGTTTCCCGGCTTCAGGATGCACATATGTATCAGGGACTTGTCTGAGAAAACAATGTAGGGCGGTACGTTTTCTTCTCTGGCGATCTCTGTCCGGAGTTTACGCAGGCGCTCAAACAGCTGTTCGTCCTCTGCCTTAAGCTGCATGGCAGCGGAAGACTTTTTTTTCGGACGGGATTCCTTTTTTTCCCGCTGCTCCTGTTCTTTTGCCATTTTCATCATAATGACTGCTTTTCCTTCCAGGATATCCCTGGCTTTTTCGGTCAGTTTTACAATCATATAGTCATCATTGGTCAAGCGAATGTATCCATCTACCAGCAGATCGTTCATGATCTGCCTGAGCTTATAGACAGGCACCCCGGGAAGCTTTCCATAGAAGGAGCTCTGATCCATACGGTACTGGCGGATTTTTGCCGTATTGGCGCCGTGCACGGTGTCGATGATGACGTTGATTCCGTACCTCTGCCCTGCTTCCCGTATACAGCCGGTTAAGGCTTCGGCCATTTCAGTGATGTCCACTTCCTCGAACTGTGTCATACAGTTTGAGCAGTTGCCGCAGTAATTGCCGCCGTATTCTCCGAAATACCGGAGCATATAATCCCGCAGGCATTCGTTGGTAAAGCAGTAAAAGGTCATTTTTTTCAGCCTTTCATGATCCCGCTCCCGCACAAGCTGCCTGGTGATGTCATTCAGCTCCACATTATCCTGGTTATGCTCTATAAAAAACTGGTTCATGACAACATCCTGTCCGCCGTAATACAGGATGCATTCTGCAGGCTCTCCGTCACGTCCGGCACGGCCTGCCTCCTGGTAATAGGATTCCATATTTTTCGGCATGTTGTAATGGATGACATAGCGGACATTTGACTTGTCGATTCCCATGCCGAAGGCATTGGTTGCCACCATGACGGGGGAACGGTCATAGATAAAATCATCCTGGTTCTTTTTCCGTTCCTCATCACCCAGGCCCGCGTGATATCTGGTCGCAGATACCCCTTCTCTTATGAGATTTCCGCACACTTCTTCCACCTGCTTCCTGGTCAGGCAGTAGATGATGCCGCTCTCTCCGGTATGCTTTTTTACATATTCACTTAAAGTATTATACTTGTTCTTCGGGGTCTGCACCTCAAAATAGAGATTGGGGCGGTCGAAACCTGTGCTCATGACTGCAGGGTCCCTTAGCATCAGGATGTCAACGATGTCCTCCCTTACCTCCTTTGTGGCAGATGCGGTGAATGCACTGACAACCGGGCGGCTGGGAAGGCGCTCTATGAATTCTGTGATCTTAAGATAGCTGGGTCTGAAGTCCTGTCCCCACTGGGAGACGCAGTGAGCTTCGTCCACGGCAACCATGGCGATCCTCGCGTGGAGGGCAAAGTCAAGAAAGCTGTCCGTGAGAAGGCGTTCGGGCGCAACGTAAATAATCGGATAACGACCCTCTCCTGCAAGCTTCAGAGCCTTATAATACTGGTTTGTGGTCAGGGAACTGTTCAGATAGGCGGCGTGGATTCCCGCCTGGTTGAGCGCCCCTACCTGGTCCTTCATGAGGGAAATGAGAGGGGATACAACCAGGGTAATCCCCTCCATGATCAGCGCCGGAATCTGAAAACATAAAGATTTCCCGGCGCCGGTGGGCATGATTCCGAAGGTGTCCCTCCCCGAGAGGATACTGTCGATTAGAACCTCCTGCCCCTCCCGGAAATCATCATACCCGAAATATTGTTTTAAGATTTTTCTTTTCATATGTTACACTTTTTCTTTCCTTCCTCCAGCGCAGAACAGAACGAATCCTAAAAACAGCACGGCTGCGGTCATCCATCCTGCCAGCACCGCTGTCCCCTGTCCTGAAAACATGTCATAATATCCTTTCAGGTAGATGATTATAATAATAAGGGGCAGCCCGTAGAGCATATATGCCCTTAAGCCCTTCGGGAAACGCATCCCTTCTCCTATGTTGGCTTCCCCGATAAAGTTATCCCATCCCCATCCGTTTTTCTTTGCGCAGAACAGGACGTAGCCAAGGCTTCCTAATGGCAGAAGGTTGTTCGATACAATAAAATCCTCCAGATCCAGTATGGTTGTGCCTTCTCCCAATGGCTGAATGCTGCTCCACAGATTAAAGCCCAGGACACAGGGCATACTTAAGGCGCAGATCAGGACAACGCTTACGAATACACTCTTATTCCGCGACCACCCAAACATATCCATATCAAAAGAAATAATATTTTCAAACACAGCCACCAAAGTGGAAAAAGCGGCAAAGGTCATAAACAGGAAGAACAGCGCGCTCCAGATCTGTCCTCCCGGCATCTGTGCAAAGATGTTCGGTATGGTAATAAAGATCAGGCTGGGGCCTGCGCCTGGCTCAATTCCGAAGGAAAAGCATGCCGGGATAATGATGAAGCCTGCCGTCAGCGCCACGAAGGTGTCAAGCGCCGTAATGTTTATGGCTTCACCGGCAAGGCTGCGCTTTTTATCCATATAGCTTCCGAAGATGAGCATGGCGCCGATTCCGATAGACAGGGTAAAAAACGCCTGACTCATGGCGCCGAATATGACGTTGCCGATTCCGATTTCCTTCATCTTCTGAAAATCAGGGATAAGATAAAACCGGATTCCCTCCCCCGCCCCTTCCAGAAATACAGAATGCACTGCCAGTACGACCATAATGACCAGGAGGGCAGACATCATCACCTTGGATACTTTCTCAATTCCGCCGCGGATTCCAAAATAGCACACCGCAAAGCCCAGTACGGTAATCAGCACAGTCCAGAACGTCATGACTGGCAGGTTCCCCAGCATGCCTGAGAATTTCTCTGCCACTACATCCGCTGATGCTCCTTTAAATTCCCCTCGGATACTCCGGTAACAGTAGTACAGCATCCATCCTCCCACGGTTGTATAGAACATCATAAGAAGATAGCTTCCTATGATACCAATCCATTTGCTGACATGCCAGCGGGTTCCTGGCGGCGCCAGTACTTCATAGCTTGCCGCCACGCTTTTCCTGCTGCCCCGGCCCACCGCAAATTCGCAGACCAGAACCGGGATTCCCAGTATCAGGAGGAACACAAAATACATGAGGATAAATGCCGCTCCGCCGAATTCCCCGCACATATACGGGAATTTCCACACATTTCCTATTCCAATTGCACATCCGGCTGAGACTAATATAAATCCCAGTCTTGAACCAAATTTTTCTCTTTTCATATCATTCTTCTGTCCTTAAGCCCTGGAACACCTGAACTTAAGCTCCTCCCATCTTCTATCTACTTCCTTTTGGAACTCCTCAAGGAGGTATTCATTTCCTTTCTTAAACAGATGCTTAAATCTTCCCTGGGGTCTTAGGAAATCCTCAACCGGAAGCTTCTTCTTCGGCTCATAGTTCAGGATCCATTTCCCTTCCACAACCTCGAATAAGGGCCAGTAGCAGGTCTCCACACCCAGCTTGCAGATCTCCATAATATCCGGGGTGTTGTATCTCCATCCCCGGGGACACGGCGCCATAATATTCAGGAATGCCGCCCCTGGCGTGTAGATCGCCTTTTCTGATTTTATGTGTAAATCCTTAAAATTCTGTACAAAGGTGGTCTGTGCCACATAGGGCACATCATGAGCCGCAATGATTGCCGCCAGATCCTTCCTGTTCTGAGGCTTTCCGTTGCTTTCACTTCCAACCGGAGTCGTAGTCGTATCCGCGTACATAGGCGTTGCGGAAGAGCGCTGGATTCCGGTATTCATGTATGCTCCGTTGTCATAGCATACGTATACCAGGTCATGGTTTCTCTCCATGGCCCCTGACAGGGACTGGAAGCCGATATCGTAGGTTCCGCCGTCGCCGCCGAATGTAATGAACTTGTAGGTATCGTTTAATTTTCCTTTTTTTCTTAACGCTTTGTAGGCACCCTCCACTCCGCTTAAGGTCGCTCCTGCATTTTCAAAGGCATTGTGGATGTAACTGTCCTCCCATGCTGTATAGGGGTAGGTAAAGGTGGACACCTCCAGGCATCCGGTAGCATTGCCGATAACTGCCTTATCCCCTTCATGAAGCCCGCGCAGGACATTTCTTACTGCAATGGTTCCGCCACAGCCTGCGCACATTCTGTGTCCCGGAGCTAAACGTTCCGGTTTATTCATGGTCTCTTTAAAATTATAGCTCATCTTTTATCCTCCCCTTTACTCTCTAAGTCCAAGATAGCGATAGGTCTCACCTGCATCGCCTTCTTCTATGATCTGCTTCAGGGCTTCAAATACGCCTTCCATATCCTCCACACGGATGTCGCGTCCGCCGAGTCCATAGATATAATTCACTGCCAGCGCGTCTGCGTGTGCTCTGTACAGCGCGGACATCACATCCGCCCCCAGGGGGCCTCCGTGGTTGGTGTAGCCTTCTGCACGGTCCATAATGGCAACTGCCTTTACAGTCTTAAGGGCTTCTGCGATCTCGGAAGCCGGGAACGGACGGTAGAGGCGGATCTTAATCAGTCCTGCCTTTATTCCCTTCTCTCTTAAACGGTCAATAGCATCCTTGGTTGTGCCTGCTGCGGAACCGATCATGACAACCGCCATCTCGGCATCCTCCATACAATATTCCTCGAACAGACCGTATGCCCTTCCGGAAATACCCTCGAATTCCTTCGCCACATCCAGGACCACCTGGCTTACATGCTTCATCCCCTCTGCCTGATTGCGCTTTGCCTCCATATAATAGTCCGTGATGGAATAAGGGCCTACTGCCGCAGGACAGTCCGGGTTCAGAAGATAAGTCTCCGGATGATATTCTCCCACAAAGTCCTTCACATCCTGATCTTCTAACAGTTCGATATTCTCCACCGCATGGCTTGTGATAAAGCCGTCCTGGCAGATCATGATCGGAAGTCTTACGTCCTTATGCTCGCTGATCCGGTAAGCCTGTACCATATTGTCGTAAGCTTCCTGGTTATTTTCCGCATACATCTGAATCCATCCAGCGTCTCTTGCACCCATGCTGTCTGAATGGTCGCAGTTAATGTTGATCGGGCCTGAAAGGGCGCGGTTTACAAGAGCCAGCGCCAGAGGAAGCCTGTTGGACGCTGCTATGTAAAGCTCCTCCCACATATAGGCAAGACCGCAGGATGAGGTTGCGGTAAGGCTCCTTGCCCCTGCCGCAGAGGCTCCGATCGCGGCGCTCATGGAACTGTGCTCGCTCTCTACTGGAATAAATTCTGTATCTACCTGTCCATTTGCCACAAAGGAGGCAAAATACTGGGGAATCTCTGTGGACGGGGTAATGGGAAATGCCGGAAATACATCCGGGTTAATCTGTCTTAAAGCGATCGCTACCGCTTCGTTTCCTGATAATCTGTCTCTCTTTGCCATGTTATTTCACCCCTTCCATTGTAATCGCGCCGAAGGGACATGCCTTCACGCAGATGCCGCATCCCTTGCAGTGGTCATAGTCAAATGCCCCTCTTTTCATATCCTTTACCGGAATGCAGCTGTCCGGGCAGACCGGAACGCATAGCAGACACTGCTTACATTTTTCCTCTATAAACTCCGGCTTGTCCGTTGACCACTCGCCGGTATTAAAGTCCTTGGAAGTCCCTGCCCCGGCAATAATCATGCCCTCTGTGAGATCCCTCCAGTTCGCCTTCACGCCTAATCTTGTTATATCTGTCGCCATCACTGTACCTCCTTAAATGCCATCTCAAGTGCCGCCATGTTGCCGTCAATGACCTCCGGCTTGCTGGCAAATTTGTGGGAGAAGGATGCGCGCATCTCCCGAAGGAACGTCTCCTGATCCATGAGCCCTGCCACCTTTACGATCGCGGCAAGGAGAGGAGTGTTAGGGAAATATCTTCCCATGGTCGCCATGGACACCTTATGTGCATCAATGGTGTAAACCTTCCCCTCATATCCTTTTAGATGTGGAATGATCTCCTCCTTGCTGCGGGAGGTATTAACCAGAATCGCGCCTTCCTTCTTAAGTCCTCCTGTTACGTCAACTGCCTCCAGCAGGGACTCGTCAACTACCACTACATATTCCGGGTCATAAATGTTCGAGTGCGCCCGGATTACGGTATCACTGATGCGGTTATACGCTGTAATCGGCGCACCCATACGCTCCGGGCCATACTCTGGAAAGCCCTGTACATATTTGCCTGTCTGAAAAGCCACGTCCGCCAGAAGCAGCGCAGCCGTCTTGGCGCCCTGGCCTCCCCGGCCATGCCACCTGATCTCTGTTAAGTTACTCATGTTCCTTCTTCCTTTCTGCAATTGCCTGCTGTTCTCTGTCATGATCTTACTCGTTCTGTCTCTGTCCTGCTGTTCTCTGCAGTCTTATAATTTTGCTGTCAGGGTCTTTGCGCTGACTCCTTTCAGCATTCCCAGCTTCCCTGATAAGGCGCTCACTGCCGTCCCGGGCGCATCCATCACCACGCTGATGATAGATACCTTTCTCTCCCTGTAGGGGATGCCCATGCGCCCAATGATATACTGCCGGTATTCGTGCAGAATATCGTTCACTGCCGCGGCCGATTCCTCATCCTTTACAATAATGCTGATTACTGAAACCCTGCTCTCCATATGCTCCTCTTCTTCCTGCCTGTATATTCTTGCACAGTTTCTTACTGTTCACGGGGCCGTGTGCCCCGCTGCACGGCATCTGAGCCGATAAAGTGGTGGTTCCCTCACAAATATATATAAGCCTTTTTATTGTACCAAGCCGCTAGCGCGGCGGCTAGCCCAAAGTACATAAAATCACCACTTTTTCAAAAAAGTAGCAGTTTTTGAAAATATGTTGTATTGTTGAGTTATCACACTTAACTATAATCATAATCTCAAGAACTGCTATGCTTAGTTTACCATGGATTTTTAAACTCAACAACTACATCTCTGAAAATTTTTGTCGGCCTCCTCCTGAAATGCCATTGAATATCTGGGAAGGTATACCCATAAAATAGCAATCTCCAACAGCCGTATCCTCTCTGTAGATAACCAGCAGGTTTCATTTTCCGCCAGGGGGAAGAAGCCTGGTGAGCCACCCAGGACTATCACGCTGGAAAATACAGAATTCATCCGCCGTTATCTGATGCATGTGCTCCCCTCCGGTTTCCAGAAGATCCGATACTATGGGTTTCTGAATAACCGGGGAAAAGGCAAAAACCTGAAGCTGATATTTACCCTTCAGGGGCATCAGCGTTTCCGGGCAAGATATGCCCACCTGTCCATAGCTGAACTTATAAAAGCGGTATGGAAGGTTGACATCCGCATCTGCCCGGAGTGTGGATGCTGCCGGATGAAGAGCATTGGAAGGACCTGTGGCACTTCCTGATAAAGGCTTTTGTCCACTGAATAAAATTTTTTCAGGCCTCCGCAAGAAGGCTTGCGAAGCATGCCCATTTATAAAATGATTCCGTGAAGTTACACAAAAAGGTGGTTTTTATACGGCCTATCCTTTCAAAAATGCAACATTTTAGCCAAAGGGAACAGATACTATCCCCATACACTTCCTGGCTGATCCGTCCGCGGCTTGGTACAATTAGAAAGAATCACATTCAGAGCAGTTTATCTTTTGTATAACTGTTCTTTTTTTGTTGCTCTGAATCTGATACTTTCCTTATGAATTATAGCATACTATTACTGAAGAAATATGAAAAACTTTTCCCTTCCAAATCCTTCACTTTTCTGACAATTCTAAAGAAAGCACTCGCCCCGAGGCATTCCGGCGTCATATTGTACCGGTTTTCTGCCCAGGTAATTCCTGGGAATCAGAAAGCTTAAGAGTCTTTAATCTGCTTTCCGGTTACGTCCATGTGGTAGTCCTTTTTATAGATCAGCTCCGATATGGGGACAATCTCATAGCCCTTTTCCTTAAGCCCTTTAATCAGAGCATCCAGGGCTTCTGCCGTGTACTTTGCACCGTTATGGCAGAGGATGATCGAGCCGTTTTCCAACGCTTCGTGATTCAGGACTGTGTCAATGATGCTGTCTGCACCGTAGTCCTTCCAGTCTAAACTGTCCACGGGCGATACTACTGACGGTGGCTAAACCACGGCCTCAGTCAGTAATCGAAAAGCCATCGAATTTCCCAAAATTCATCTCCGATTCGGTTATGACTTTCACTTTAATACCACCCCAATTTCTTCCCTGTAGAGTTGGCGGAAGGTATCCATAATTGCATTATGTTCCAGTAATTCAAATTCTTTAGCCGTCTCACACTGTACTCTGTCTCAATTTTTATTAATGGCATTTCTAAAAAAGGATGTCATATACTGACATCCTTTTTCCGTTCCCATCTCCGTCCTGCTTAAAATGTTCTAAATTTTTTACTTCCGCTTTTTCTTTTCAGCTTATACCATTTTCCACCCGTTCCTAAGTACCCCGGCGAATGGGCATTCGCCTTTGCCTTGATTTTTATATAGTTATTAGCCAGCTTCATGGTGCCTTTTCCCTTTTCGCCCCAGGACATATCTTTATATTGAAAAGTTACGGTGCTGCCTTTCCTTTTACCGACAATCTTTCTGCTGTATGACACTTTAAGAACAGACTCATAGCAAAACTGAAAGGTAACCTCCTTTTTTGTAATTTTTTTAATGATTACGGTACCGTAAGCGTCAAAACCTTCTCCATGAAAACGCTTGATGTAGGTTCCTGTCTTCGGTTTTACCTTAGCTGCCTGAGCATCCATTGATGGAATGGCAAGAATTGCAAAGAGCAGAAAAGCTAACAGACAAAATCGCTTTAAGTGATATTTTTGTTTCATAAATTCATTCCTTCTTTCCTTTTGTTTGTATCATTGTATCAGATCGCTGACGCGATTACAAGATAAGATATCGGTACTTCCAGCGCGTTCCTGACCCGTCAATAATAACCATCCTCAGTTCAGCAGCTAAACCACGGCCTCAATCAGTAATTTATTTCCTATTAGAACCTCACGCACTCCTGATTCCTTCTTTTTATTAAAATTAAAACTAAGCATGTATCCCTTTTTCAAATGATAATAATCCAGATAATCCGAAATCTGCTTTTCACCTCTAGTGTGATATGCGTCGCCCCGCCACACTTTTAATTCCACTATAAATTGTTCCCCGCCATAGTCTACAATAATATCCGTCCGCTCACGGTTACGCGTCTGCGCTTCAACATAATAATGCCCGGTTCCGTTAATAATCGGACGCAAATATAACAGAAAAAATCTTCTTCCGTCTTCCTCATAAAAAGTCTGTCCCAGCTCCCCATATAAATCATTGAAATGAAGTACAAATTTCTCTAAAACAAGGTGCATATCCAAATGCCCATTCTGTATAAACTGATTCTTGTCCTTCAGTGCTTCATCATATATTTTCTCCTGCTGTGTCCCAATTAGGAAAAAATTATACAGTAATGTTTCAAAAATGCGATTTGCAACAATCACCAGGTTCCCGGACCGTCTCACAAATCCAAACATCAAAGCCATCTCTATTGGCCGGTCACCCAGTACATAGGGAATCTCTTTCCCCTCAAATAACAGTCTCTTAAGCACCTGCTCCAGTTCCGGATAATCCTCCAGCTTATGAAACAACGAATCAAACAATGTATTCGGCTCTGTCAGCAGAATATTTACCGCATCCAGAAATCCCTCTTTTGTCCACGCCCTGCCTTTGTCTCCGGCAAATTCACTGCTTTCAGATACACGTTCATCCATCAGCTTGCACAGCCATGACACTAAAAAAGGATAGCCTGCAGTATAGTCATAGATTCGCTCTGCCATCTCTGATACATCCATTCCAGTCACATTGTCCCGCTCATACTCCTTAAGCATACCTTGAATGTCCTTCACCGAAAAGCTCATGTCAACTGAAAATTCCGCAGCAATATTCCATGGACTGTTTACCTTATGGGCATCTTCGGGACGTATTTTCCTCTTTATATTTTTTACATCGTACACACCCGCTAATATCACAGACTGAAATGTTGGTCTTCTGTCACGGTTAATATAACTTCCTCTTAGCTGTGCCAGAAAATCGACGAAAATCTGATTATTGGAAGCACTGTCCACCTCATCTATCATGAGTACAATTTTCTTTTCCGATATCCTGCACCACTTCTGAAAGCAGTGGAATAATCTGGAAAGCGTTACATTCGCAACTCTGCCGCAGGCAAATGCTTCCAGTTCTTCCGCAACCTCTTTCGGCATCCCTTCCTGCTCTCCTGCTGCATCCAGAACCTCCCGGGAAAAAGCCGCCGAAAAAAAAACCTCTTTCTCAAAATCTGCATCGCTTACCATTTGAAAGTCAATGCTCACAACCGTGTATTCCTTCGCCAGATACTTTTCCAATGCCCGCAGCATTGTCGTTTTCCCATACTGCCTCGCCCGGTTGACCGTAAAATACTGTCCGGCATCTACCATTTCTTTGATCTGACTCAATCGTTCTGATATATCCACCATATAATGCAAATCCGGCTTACAATCTGCACTTATATTAAATATTTTTCTCATAGTCCAGTCCTCCATCAGCCTGCAATACACATTTCCTTCCAACCCTTTACTGCAGGTGTCTGTTCCATTATACTTTATTTTTCCGGCTTTCACAATCATAAATTGGGGACGGGGCATTTTTCGCCATAGCGCACCTCAAAAGCTCCAGTGGAGCTTTTGAGGTGAAAAATACCCCGTCCCCAATTTATATCTTCCATGTAATCTCAATCGAGTCGTCATACACTTTGATCTTCTCAATAAATGCCTGCGCGGTCAGTTTCTTTTGTTCAAATTCCAGCTGGCCGAATATAATCCCCTGATCATTTCGTTTCCTGTCCGGATATTTGTACCCATCCGGGCATCCCGTAATGCATGCCCCTAACGGGGCGGGCGGACTATTGTCTAATAAACTATAAGCTTCCATAAGCTCTGTCCTGCGCGCATCCAGTGCTTCTAATTCCTGGTTTATGTATTTCATGGATATTTCCGAAGCCTCTGCCATCAGTCCGAGAAGCCTGCTGATTTTTTCATTGATCTCCTGAATCTCCTGCTGTCTCTGCTTTTCCTTTTCCCCGTCCGGCATCTGGAGCTGTTCCCTGTTACACTCCTCCAGTATTTTTTCAAGCTCTTTTTGAACTTCATATTCAATTTCTTCCGGTTTCTGATGAAAGGACTTTTTGCTACAGATATGGAGATTGCCTCGTCCGCTGCAGTAGAGATATTTCTTGTCCTTCCACTTTCTCACAGTAAGGCTGTAGCCGCATTCCCCGCATTTTAACAGTCCGGTCAGCCATGAATGTTTTCCTTTCCCGGCATTCCCGACCTGCCTGTTCTGCTCTAGCTTATGCTGACATGCAAGCCATATCTCAGAAGGGATTCTACCCGGGAAATTCGTCAGGGATATAACGTGATTCTGGAGATTCGTATATTTCCGCACGTTTCCGGTTCGTTTCCCGACTACATGGGCAGAACAGGTTCCGTCAAAATCCTCCGGTGCATTTGAGAAACGTTTTATCCCACGGCGCTTGTAATAATAGTAGATTTCCTGGTCCGCCCGGACATAGACCGGGGAATGGAGGATTCTGGACAGAGCCACATTATCCCATGCCGCCCGCTTTTTACATGGAATTCCCCGCTCTGTCAGGTCGCTGGCAATCATGCCCAGGGAAATATCCTCTAAAGCGTATCTGTAGAAGATCTCCTTTACAACCTCAAATTCGTCCGTGTAATCTAAGGATGGCACAGTACCACCGGTTTCTTTTTTTATCTTCACATTTACCATTCCATAGGGCGCCGGGCCACCGGGCCAGTTTCCCTGGCGGATTCGCGTGTAATAATTATCCGTCACACGCTCCCCGATTGTCTCCCTCTCTAGCTGGGCAAATACCATGATGATGTAAATCATGGCTCTGCCCATGGGAGTGGCTGTGTCGAACTTTTCATTTACAGATACGAACTCTACCTGATTCTTTTCCAGCTCATTCCAAAGCTGTCCGAAATCTATGATGGATCTGCTCAGGCGGTCAAGGCGGTATACGATGATTTTGCTAATCTTTCCTTCCTTTACATCCTTTAGCATGGACTGGAACCCTGGACGCTGTGTGTTTTTACCGCTGAATCCTTTATCTTCGTATATAAGGGCAGATTCCGGATGGCTGCACTCGTGCCTGCACAGGTCGATCTGGCCTTTGATGGACAGAGAATCTTTTTTATCTTTTGACTGCCTGACGTAGATTGCTTCACTGAGATCGGCCATCCGGTTCACCTCCTCCCTGGCACTTGTGCAATGCTTTAATGGGCTGCCTGTATGTGACTGGCGTGCTCCTACTTGCAGCGGGTGTCAGGATTCTTTTGGGATGCCTGAAGCTTTATCAGAAGATCCCGGTAAATCTGAATGGTTTCCGGCCCGGGTTCATTTCCTTTTCTTTGTTTTTTTCTGACATTTGTGACCTTCATAAGCACATCCTCCTTTGTGTATAAATATGTAGGCCTGCATGTCCGTAATTACCCCGGATGTATATGAAAATTCATTTCCGTCATCTGTACGCCCCACTTTCCGCGATATTTGTGTTAAAACGTGTAAACCCAAAAGGGGATGTGCACTTTGGCACATCCCCACTTTTGTCATGACAATCTTTAAAATATTCTATTTGCACATTTTCACTCTCATAGATCTAGCCCCTTATTTTGTCCTCCTTTTTCAGCTGACTGTTAATTTATATCATCATGCAACTTTTGAGTAATCAACAATTGAAATTTCCTGCATTAATGCCTAAGCCGATTCAACAATCTTTTCCAAATGCTCCACCACATCACCAGTATAAAAATCCGTAACATCTGTAGTATATCCTTTTTGTGCGCCTGCCCCACACTCCATGCAAAACATTATGATCGCCCCCTTCTAGTTTTAAAATCCGTTTCCCATTGTTCCGGGTCCGGAAAGT
The DNA here is from genome assembly GCA_910576335.1 of Lachnospiraceae bacterium. Classification (GTDB taxonomy): domain Bacteria; phylum Bacillota; class Clostridia; order Lachnospirales; family Lachnospiraceae; genus CAPEBR01. The sequence goes on along the minus strand of CAJTIU010000025.1, from coordinate 35,738 downwards.
ACGCATTGATTAAATTACATTTCTAATATTAATAGTAATAATGACTTGAAGGATAAAAAGTATGAGATATTTTTTTCTTTCTATTCTCTGCCTTCATACTCAAAAGTTTTTTACTACATCCGGCTGTCTCTATAACTTTAACTTTATTTCCATCAGCAGATGCTTTCATTGTTAATTTATGTGTTCTTCCATTTTTGCATTTAAATTTTGCTGTCGCTGTTTTTCCATCCGCATTTATATTTGCTTTCATTTTTTTGCGTGTCATATAAGGCATATGAATGCTGACAGTCATCCGACCCCCCTTTCACACTATGTACCCAAAAATAAAATCCTCCGTTAGAATAACCATACAGGCATACTTTTTTGAATTTGGGTTTGACCGTAATTTTACAGGTATATTTCTTTCCACCATAAGATGCAGTTATTGTTACTGCCCCAATCCTTTTTGTTTTTACTGTCCCCTTTGCACTTACTGATGCAATCTTATTATTTGATGACCTCCAGGTGATTTTTCCAGATGCACCTTTTAATTGTAACTTTACGGATTTCCCAACTACTACATTTGATGATTTTTTATTAAGCTGTATCTTTTGTGTGTGCGGCTGATTCTCTTGATTTCCAGGTTTCTGTTCTCCTCCTGGAGATATGGCACTTCCACCTGGTACATATTTCCGTTGATTTAGCAGAAAAGAATAATCTGCATTTAAGTAGTATGAAGAATTATCCCCACACTCTGTCCGCACGTAATAGTCACCTGCTTCTGCAATTATCTCTTCCGTCTTTAAATATGGATTCGACGTATTTGAAGCATAACACAACCTTTGCATATTACTGTCATAGAGTGTAATCTTTAATACATCATTTTCTACCTGCCTAGGGACTCTTAATTCCAAGGCAAGATAACTTTTTTCAGGAACGGAGAATTTGAAATAATCTATATCATTGGCAGTACTCAGATTCCCTGTGTACCATGTATTCAGATTTTTAACATTTGCATCGCTTCTTAATATTGTTGCTTTCCTGCTCATATTCTTCTGCTGACTCATATGTAACATCCGCACATATTTTATATTCTCTGCTCTTTTGAAAGTGACCGGGCTCTACCTCTAAAAAATATCTCCCCTTTCCTAACCGTACTCTTGCGTAACTGGAAATCCCAGTTATTTCATAAATATTTCCATGTACATCTTCTTCATACAAAGTAAAGTAAAAATAATCATTTGAATCCATTCCCCAGATCTCTGCCAGTCCAGGCCGCTCCATTTCGAACTGGTATATATCAATATCACCAAGCTTACTATAGTTGCCTTCATTCACAACATTCAATTCCAGTGGGCTAGCTGTATCGTATGTATCATTATCTTCGGATTCCCCTATAAACTCAGTTTTACTTTCGTATTGTATCATAGTTTTTACTTCCCTATTTAAAGTCCCTTTTACGATAAGTTTAAATACATAACTACCTTCAAATGACCATACGTTCCTCTCTATTTTTATTCAGATCATAAAATATATTATCGTTAAAATTATACGATAAAAACTATTAATTTACAACGATAAATCGAATAATATTAACGCTATAAATCATTTGGATGGTGAGTGTATGATTGATGTTTTAGAACGGATTACCTATTACAGAAAGCAGAAGAACTAGACAGAATACCAGCTTGCCGAGGAATCGGGATTAACCCAGTCAACCATTTCTTCCTGGTACCGAAAAAAGATACTTCCCTCGATCCCTTCCCTTGAAAAGGTATGCTCTGCCTTTGGCATCACACTCTCAGAGTTCTTCTCTACAGAAGATGACAGCTTTTCCCTGACCGCGCGGCAGAAAGAGCTTCTAAAGGAAGCCGGACGGCTTACGGATTTCCAGCAGACTGCCCTTATAGAATTTTTCAAGACCTTATGAGATGTACGGACCGTCGTACATCTCTTTTTCAAATAATCATTCTCACAGACATTACTCCTTCATGCATTCCAGGAATAACCGGAACGCATACCGGAAGCCTCTCACAAACCCGCTTTCCTCTGCCATTGATGCTATCTGGAAAAGCCTGTCCCTGTAATATCCGTATTCACTGGCATCCATTCTTTTTTCATCCTCTCCCAGCAGTTCAAGAATCTGTTTTTTCAAATGCCCGTAGATTTCATCTGTACTGTCTGTCTCCTCTGTCAGATTATTGTATATTTTTCTTATTTTCTCTGAATGCATATAATGTGCCACCTCCTTTTCTTCCATTATAAATGTCTATGTATATAGGGGTGTCTCATAATAAGAAATTAGGAAAAAAATATATCACAGAGAAATATTTTTGATTCCAGATCGCTCTGAATTCTTTTCATTCTGTATCGCATGCGTCCACACTCCACTGGATTGTATAATACCCGTTTTCCTTTGCATTCAGAACCACCTGGTCATCATAATCTCCGTAAGGCGGGCGGAAGAGCTCCATATCCACTCCGGTCAGCTTCTTCACCTTCTCATGGACACTGAGAAGTTCCTTTGTTTTTTCATCATCTGAGAGCTGGGACATATTTTTGTGATTCTCACTGTGGTTTCCCAGGTCATGGCCTGCCTTCTGAATCGCTTTTACATCATCCGGATAGCTTTCTACCCAGCCTCCGGTCATGAAAAAGGTGACATGCACATCATTCTTTTTCAAAATATCAAGAATCTTCTGTGTGTCCTCGTTTCCCCAGGCCGCATCAAAAGAGAGAGCCACCTTCTTTTCTTCTGTATCCACAGAATAAATAGGAAGCTCTCTCCCGTTTACATTACTGGAGACAGAGACATAGCTTTCCACATACTTATATGAACCTGCAAGGGCCACCATAAGTGTAAGTACCAAAATTCCGCGATTTCTCCATCTGCGTTTCGTCTCTTCCTTCATAAATCTAAAACCCCAGAACCTATACTTTTACCTGTATTATATGTTCCGGGGTTTTGATTTAGTCCCATCGGGGACGGGGTATTTTTAAAAATACCCCGTCCCCTAACGTTCGATGGTTATCTGGCTTCCATCTTTTGTCTTTTTAACCCTGATCTGCTGTGGGATATTTTCTATAAGTTCCTCCCTGTGGCTGATAATTCCCACCAGCTTGCTGCTTCCGGTCAGGTTTATTAAAATTTCCATCGCACTGTCTATTGATTTCCGGTCTAACGTTCCAAAGCCTTCATCCACAAAGAGTGCATCCATCTGCACACCGCCAAGATTAGACGACACGGTATCAGATAATCCCAAAGCGAGGCTCAGTGAAGCCTTAAAGCTTTCTCCGCCGGAAAGATTTCCCACAGGCCTTCTGTGTCCTGTATAATTGTCTAACACTTCAAGGTCAAGGAAATTATTGCTTTTCTTACCAGGAGAATCCTCCTGGCGATATAGTTCATACTGTCCGCCGCTCATCGGCAGCAGCCGCCTGTTTGCAGCAGCGATAATCCCGTCAAATCCAGCTGCCTGTATGTACTGCTCCAGTGTGATCTTTCCGTTTCCGGTTGTGCCTTTGACCAGATGATAGAGCCGCTGACAGATTGCATTCTCTTTGCGTGCCTTTTCTAATTCCTCTCTCCTGTCAAGGATACTCTTCTGTTTCTCTTCATTTGTACGTATTCTGTTTTCGCTATTGTGATAGTTCTTCCTGAGTTGATCTACATTTGCACTCTGCTCAGCACATACTGCCTTTAATGCCTCAATCTCTATCACTTTTTTCCCTTTTGCATCCAGCTCGGCGTCTGAGAGTTGTTTCTTATTCGTTGCAACAGCCTGAGCATATTCATGAATCACTTGATCTGACAGTGTGATATCATCTTCTTTCACAACGTATGTCCTCATTTCCTCCACAGAAGAGAATCCATTTACACTGATTTCTTTATCCAGCTTCTTTTTTAATTCTTCTTCATCCTTTTCCTGCTGGTTCAGACTGCCATTCAATGTCTTCCACTCTGACGTGGCAGCGGTAACATTGTTATCAGCTTTTTTCTTTTCCTCCTCTGCCTTCGTGATATCCTCTAATATCTTATTTTTCTTCATCTCAGCCTGTCTTCTCTCTTTTTTTGCCGTTTTCCAGTCCGGATAGCTCAATTTTTCAAATGTCCCTAATATGGCCTGCGTTTCCGTCAGTTCCTGTTTCATTTTTTGTCTGCTTTGGCCGAGTTCCTCTTTTTTTGAATTGAGCTTCTCTGTTTCATTTACCTGTGCAGTTTCAAGGTCTTTTTCAGCTTTCTTAAGCTCCTTGCAATCCCTGTCAAGGGAAATCCATTTTTGATGGTGCTCCTCTGACATCGTCCGGGCCTGCGTATTTGCTTTCTTTACTGCCTTGATCAGTTCCTCAAGAGATTCTTCCTCCCTGCCCATATCCAGAAGCGGGCTTTTCATGTAATCCAATATCGTTGTCCCAAGCTGCCTCTCGAATTCCTCTAGCGATGTCTTTGCTATTTGTGCTTCGGTATTTGCATGGTTCTTTTTCTCCTGAAGCTCAATCTCTTCTTCCTGGAGCTTTTTGAAATCATCTTCTGAAATCGAAGTCTCTCTGCGCTTAGCCGGTTCTGGATGATGCACGGAACCACACACCGGGCATTTCCCACCCTCTACAAGTTTTTCGGCCAAAATGCCGGCTCTGCTGTCTTCGAGCATGTGCTCAGCCTCTTCTCTCCTGCTGCATGCCTCTTTATATTTGTCACGCGCATCTAAAAATGATTTCTGTTTTTTTGAAAGAGCCTTTTTCCTTTTTTCCCTTTCTGGAATCTGCCTGCCTATGATCGTATCGAAAGCCTCCATAAGCCCTGTCAGCTTTTCACCCTGATTTTTTGCCTCTATCAGTTCAGCCGGTTTATCCCTTAATTCCTTAACTGTCTTATTCAGTGATTTTATCTTCTCCTTAAGGGCCTTCTCATTTTCTTTTAAATCTGTCTCTTCTTCGCTGATCTTTTTATTGAGTTCTGCAAGTTTTTTCAGCTTTGCTTCAAGTTCTTCCTTTTGCTGGTATTTCTGTTCCTCATCGTCAATCCTGCTTATCACCTGCTTTAATCTGTCAGCCTCCGGCTCCAGCCTTTTGGCGTTGTCCAGCGCGTCTTTCGCCTGCTTTACATCTGCCTTCGCTGTTTCCAGACTGGATTTTGCTGTTTTCATGTAATTTTTGGTCACAGATACCTCATCACACTTTTTCCTCCACACAATATAAGGCGGATTCACATTACGGGTGGCTTTCTTTTGTTTGTCCAAAAGCAGGATTCGTCCATCCATTTCCGTTTTTCTCTTTTCAAGCTCCTCTTTTTCCTTTGCCAGTTTATTTCTTTTTTCAATAAAGCTGTTATTGGTCTCAGCCAGCGCAAGCTTCTCATTGTTCTTCTTTAGCTCCGCCTCTGCTTTTTTCAGATCGGCTTTCATGTACTTTAATCGTTCTCTGTCTGACAGAATCAGACGCTTTGTTACGTCCAGGATTTCATCTAAATTCCATGCGCTCCGGGAACTTACAGCCCTGCTCTTAAGATCCTCCAGCCTTCCAGTAAGCTCATCCTCCTCATTTGCTGACACATCCTCAAAATGCTGAATAATACTGTTTTCAGCATTTGCCTGCATCTTATAGCTTGCATCCATTCGGTCCTTCAGTCTGTATTCTATGTTTTTGTATCCGTTCGTTGAAAATATGGTACGTAGTATCTCTGTTCTATGATCCGTCTTAGCATTCAGTAAATCCCAAAATTCCCCTTGCGCAATCATGGCAATCTGTTTAAACTGCTTCTCATCGATGCGCAGCAATTCCCTTACAGCCTTATTAACCTGAGTCAGGCCCTCGGTTGGCACCTGCCCCTCCTCATAAAAAACCGCCTTTTCTTTCTCCAATATCACACCTGTACCACGCTGCTTTTTTCTTTCATAGGACGGCTGCCTCCAGACATGGAATTCACGCCCCTGATGTGAAAAATAAAAGTCCACATAACTTTGGACAGAATCCCTGGCGTACTCGCTTCTTAAATTTCTCGTATCCCTGTACGTTCCGCTAGTCGTTCCATATAATGCAAAACATATAGCATCAAATATGGTGGTTTTCCCCGCTCCAGTATCCCCGGATATCAAAAACAAACCCTTTTCTTCAAAGGCATCAAACTCGATTTCCGGAAGCTTCCCCGCATAGGGCCCAAATGCGCTTATGATCAGTTTAACCGGCTTCATTTATAACACCTGCCTCTCGTGCTGCCGCCCTCATTACATCCATTTCTTCTTCTGTAATCTCACAACCATACATCAGCCTGTAAAAATCTCCAATTAACTCTGGAAATGATTTGTTTTCGGCAATTCTGCTGATATCTATCTGCTCAATCTCTCTTGTATGTGAATTGTCGTAGTCAATCCGGACGGTATTCGGGTATACCTGTTGTAATACTCCCATTGCATCATTGATCATATCCTCATCTGTCAATGTTGCATAGATGAAATCCTCCGGTGCTTTTACATTCTTCTGATCCAGCAGTTCCTTCATTGTCCCCTTTATGTGTCTCATGTCCCTTAGGGGCTTTAAAGGAACTAGCTTGATCTTAATCCTTTCCTCTGCTGATACCGTAATAAGAGGAACAGACTTCTCATTCTTCGCTTCGCTAAGCGAATATTTAAGAGGAGAACCGGAATATCGGATCTCATCTCTTCCAACTCTCTGAGGAGAATGAATATGGCCTAATGCCACATAGTCAAAATCGTCAAAGCAGTCATGTCCAATTTTTTCAACCATTCCCACACTCTGTGTCCCAATGCCTTCAGACCCTGCAAGTGCGGGATCCTCTCCCTTCCCCGAAACAAATTGATGTGCCACCAGAATATTCTTATTATTTTTGTCTATGGGCGTGTTTCTTATAATGGTCCGGACAGCATCTTCATAACTCTCTATATCCTCGTCCGGGAAATAGTGCCTTATCTGAGAAGCTTTCACAAACGGAAGCATGTATATATCAATCTCTGTATCTCCGTCAGCAAAGCTCTGCTTATGAAGCGTTCCGTCAAAAACAGCCGATATAAAGATCTGATTTGATGCAAACAGGGTGCTTCCATAATTCAGACGGTCATCCGAATCATGGTTCCCACTCACCATAAATACCTTTATTTTTTTCTTAGCCAGTTTCATCAAAAAATAATCCAAAAGCTTCGTAGCTGCCTCGCTTGGTATGGATTTATCATAAACATCCCCGGCGATCAGCATGCCGTCTATGGATTCTTTCTCTGCAATATGAAGAATCCGATCAAGGATATACCTCTGATCCTCAATCAAATCAAAATTGCTCAGTGCCTTTCCTAAATGTAAATCTCCTAAATGTAAAAATTTCATGCTTTTCCTTTCTAATTGTAAGTTCTTCAAAGACACGGATTGTTCCGTGCCAGAGCGTGTTTGAAAATTGCTTCTGCATCACTCTCATAATATTGTTTCGGGGCATTCATTGCGTATGGAATTCCTAAATCAGCTTCTCCCTTTACTGACCCATACACCAGAAAAGCAAAGACATTTCCTAAAAATCATATCAGCCTGGTACTCTATTGCCGGATGGATTGGAATGCAGGAGAGCGATCCTGCCCCGTCCTGTATTTTCTATCGGGAATGTCTCTCCATTTTTCATATTGCTATATTCAAAGTTCAAAACATCCATATCTATTTCATACCACCATCAAACAAACTGCTTATTTTCAAGTTGTCTGATAAAATCATTAACTATATCAGACAGACTTTTCTCTACTGAAAATCCATCATCAAAAAATCCTGCCGTCTCTAATGAAACAAAGCCATGCAAAATGCTGTGGTAATATCGGGAATAATAAATTATTTTTGTTTTTTCTTTCGTATATTGAGACAATATCTCAAATAAAATTGATTTCACTTCCCGCCCTGCCCCAACCAGATTTTCAAAATTGCTATGAGGAACTTTCAAAATAATACGATACATCTCAGGATTTTGTCTCGCATAGCCATGATACGAGAAAGCAATCGCCCGAAGTGCTTCTCCCTGCTTCTTTTCTGCTGCGGCATCCAACATCTCATCTCTTAACCGGCTTAATGCTAAATGGCTAAGGGAGCTATATAACTCTTCAATTCCCTTAATATGCGTATACAGTGAAGCTGGTTTTATATTTAGCTTTGCTGCCAGTTTATGCAGCGTTAAATTTTCAAACCCATATTCTTCTACTAATAATGCCGCTGCTTTAACCACTGCCTCTTTCGTAAGTCCTTGTCTTGGCATAGTTTTCTTCCTTCCTAACAATATTAGGAATATTATATCCTAATATTGTTAGGAAATCAATATAGAAAAATAAACAGCTCAATTATCCCCTGACAGATACCGCCTGCTTCCTGTCTTGCCATACACATCCTCAATTGCACAAATGATGAACACCGGGCTGCAAATTGCAAAAACCGGTATTACAATCAAACCGAAAAGACTTGCGAGTTTTTCCATACTCTTATTCTCCTTTGATTTCATTGATTGATTTAACAAGTTATTCCATTCTTTAGACATAGCAGAAATATATTCAAGTCCTTTGTATGTAATGGAATAATATTTTCTCGGCGGCAAACCCTCGGCACTTTCTTGCCATGAGGACGAAACATATTCTTCTTGCATTAGCCGTCTGAGTAGTTGTATAGACGCTTCGGGACGGGGCATTTTTAAAAATGCCCCGTCCCCATCTTGACAAACCCGCAAAAATCGGTTAGCATATGTTTCAGATATCAGATAAAGATTTGAAAGGCTTTGAAAAGAATAAGTAGTAATCCATACACCCATACAGAAAGCTGCCGGCTGATGAGAGGCGCATGAAGGAATGGTTTATGAATACATCTTGGAGCTGCACACCGAAAGCATGCGGGATCAACAGACATGAATTGCGAGTAGGCTGTGACGTGTTGGCATACGTTATTATTGCCGGAGCTGTGAACGCGCAGCTTACAGAGGCCTGTCGGTGTAAGCTGCAGGTGAACCAAGGTGGTAACGCGGAGATATTCTGCCCTTATGATTTCAGCCCATATTTATTATTTATATGGAGAGAAATCATAAGGGTGTTTTTATGTTTTGGGAAATCTCGTCGTTCCTCAATTAAAAAAGAAAGGAAGAAAAGAAAATGGGAATTTATGAAGAACTGAAGGCGCGGGGCTTACTCGCGCAGGTAACAGACGAGGATGAGATCAGAGAGCTGATCAATAACGGGAAGGCGACCTTTTACATTGGCTTTGACCCCACAGCGGACAGCCTTCACGTAGGGCATTTTATGGCGCTCTGCCTGATGAAACGTCTTCAGGAGGCAGGAAATAAGCCGATTGCCCTGATCGGCGGCGGCACAGCCATGATCGGGGATCCTTCCGGGAGAACGGACATGCGCCAGATGATGACAACAGAAACCATTGAGCACAACTGCGAATGCTTCAGAAAGCAGATGAGCCGTTTCATTGACTTTTCAGAAGGAAAAGCCTTAATGGTAAATAATGCCGACTGGCTTCTTGGACTGAATTACATTGAGATGCTCCGCGAAGTAGGGGCGCATTTCTCCGTAAACCGTATGCTTACAGCAGAATGCTACAAGCAGCGGATGGAGAAAGGTTTAAGTTTTCTGGAGTTCAATTACATGATCATGCAGAGCTACGATTTCTACATGTTATTCCAGAAATACGGCTGCAACATGCAGTTCGGCGGGGACGACCAGTGGAGCAACATGCTCGGCGGAACAGAATTAATCCGCCGGAAGCTTGGAAAAAATGCCTGTGCCATGACCATTACCCTTCTTCTCAATTCCGAAGGAAAGAAGATGGGAAAGACCCAGAGCGGCGCAGTATGGCTTGACCCGGCGAAGACCTCACCTTTCGAGTTCTACCAGTACTGGAGAAATGTGGCAGATGCGGATGTGTTAAAGTGTATCCGCATGCTGACTTTCCTGCCCCTTGAGGAGATTGATAAAATGGACTCCTGGGAGGGTGCGCAGCTTAACACCGCCAAGGAGATTCTTGCTTACGAGCTCACGAAGATGGTTCACGGAGAAGAAGAGGCAAAGAAAGCACAGGAAGCGGCAAAGGCACTCTTCAGCCAGGGCGCAGCGGCAGATATGCCCACAACCATCCTTACCGGAGATGATCTGACTGACGGAGCCATTGATATTCTGACCCTGCTTGTTAAGAGCGGACTTGTGCCGTCCAAAGCGGAGGCCCGCAGGGCAGTGCAGCAGGGCGGCGTTGCCGTTAATGGGGAAAAGGTATCGGATATTCATACAGGCTACGGTGCAGACACATTTTCCGGGGACGGTATTGTATTAAAGAAAGGAAAGAAGAGCTTCCGGAAGATCGTAATGTAAAGGTATACTGACCTGGCTGAAAACGGAGGGACGGTCATGACACTTGCACAACTGAAATACATCATAACAATCGCGGACACCGGCTCCATGAACGAAGCTTCGAAGACACTCTTCATCTCCCAGCCCAGCCTGTCCCAGGCAGTAAGGGAGCTGGAAGCAGAGATCGGCGTAGTCTTATTCCGGCGTAGCAGCCGGGGTGTATCTGTCACCCAGGAGGGCGCAGAATTCTTAGGGTATGCCAGACAGGTAACAGAGCAATACGAGCTCATAGAAACCCGCTATATCGACCGGGCAAACGTAAAAAAAAGATTCGGGGTTTCCATGCAGCACTACGCATTTGCCGTCAACGCCTTTGTGGAAATGATAAAGCAGTTCGGCATGGACGAGTACGAGTTCGCCATCCGGGAGACAAAGACATACGAGGTAATTGAAGACGTAAAAAATTTCCGCAGCGAAATCGGAATCCTCTATCAAAATGAATTTAACCAAAAAGTGCTGAATAAACTGCTGACAGAGTCGGAGCTTGAATTTCACCCCCTTATGGAGTGCAGCATCTATGCCTACATGTGGAAGGGAAATCCTTTGGCAGATAAAGAAGAGGTCACTTTGAAGGAGTTGGAGGACTACCCGTGCCTTGCCTTCGAACAAGGGAATTACAACTCCTTCTATTTTGCCGAGGAGGTCTTAAGCACCTATGACTACAAACGTCTGATCCGGGCAAATGACCGTGCCACCCTTCTGAACCTCATGCGGGGACTTGGAGGCTATACCCTGTGCTGTGGCATCATCTGCGAAGTCCTCAACGGAAACGAATACTGCGCCGTGAGGCTTAAGTCCGATGAACGGATGACCATAGGCTACCTGAAGCGCAAAGGGATGACACTCAGCCCCCTGGGCGAAAAGTACCTGGAGGAAATCAAGAAATACAGACCAATGGGGACGGGGCATTTTTAAAAATGCCCCGTCCCAGATTTAACTGTTATAGGCACAGCCTATAGCCAACCCTTCCCTTTACATATTAGACAGATTCCAAATATCATGATATAGTAAACCTATCAAACAAGTAGATAAATAACAAATCACATAGAAAAGGAGACATTATCATGAGCAAGAAGACAAGAGCAGAAAGAGAATTTAGATTTGAGACATTACAGCTTCACGTAGGGCAGGAGCAGGCAGACCCGGTAACAGATGCAAGGGCAGTGCCGATTTACCAGACCTCATCATACGTATTCCATAACAGCGGCCATGCAGCAGCAAGATTCGGGCTGTCGGACGCAGGAAATATTTATGGTCGTCTTACGAACCCTACGGAGGATGTTTTTGAAAAGAGGATTGCGGCGCTTGAAGGCGGTGTTGCAGCACTGGCGGTAGCATCCGGGGCAGCGGCCATCTCCTACACCTTCCAGAACCTGGCACAGAACGGGGATCACATTGTATCCGCCAAAAACATTTATGGAGGAACCTACAACTATCTGGCACATACTTTTCCACTGTACGGCGTAAACACAACCTTCGTAGATATTTTTGACTACGATGCAGTAGAATCAGCCATTCAGGAAAACACTAAGGCAGTATTCATCGAGGTGTTGGGAAATCCGAACTCAGATGTAGTAGACATAGAAAAAATAGCCGGCATCGCCCATGCCCATAAGATACCGCTCATAATCGACAACACCTTTGCCACTCCTTACCTCGTAAGACCAATTGAGCATGGGGCAGACATCGTTGTACACTCCGCAACCAAATTCATTGGAGGACATGGCACAACCATCGGCGGCGTTATTGTAGACAGCGGAAAATTCGACTGGGAAGCATCCGGCAAGTTCCCCTCACTGACCGAACCAAACCCAAGTTACCACGGAATCAGCTTCACAAAAGCAGTAGGAGCGGCAGCTTTCGTCACAAAGATCCGGGCAATCCTCCTCCGCGACACAGGTGCAACCCTGTCGCCGTTCCACGCCTTCATCTTCCTGCAGGGTCTTGAAACCCTGTCCCTGCGCGTAGAACGCCATGTAGAAAATGCCCTCAAGGTAGTAGATTACCTAAAGAACCACCCACAGGTAGAGGCCGTGCATCATCCGTCCGTATCAGAAGACGAAGAACAGAAAGCACTATATGCGAAGTACTTCCCGGACGGCGGAGGCTCCATCTTCACCTTTGAGATCAAAGGCGACGCACAAAAAGCAAAAGGCTTCATAGACAACCTGGAACTCTTCTCCCTGCTCGCCAACGTAGCAGATGTAAAATCCCTGGTCATCCACCCGGCTACTACCACACACAGCCAGTGCACAGAAGAAGAACTCCTGGATCAGGGAATCAGACCCAACACAATACGCCTCTCAATCGGCACCGAAAACATAGCCGATATCATCGAAGATCTGGAAGAAGCCTTCAAAGCAGTCCAGTAAAGGGAGAGGAACTTCCGGGTATCCAAAGGGGACGGGGGCTTTCGAGCAGTGACACTGCGAAGCGGTGTCACGCAGAGAAAAAGCCCCGCCCCCACAAGAATCCCTCAGCTCCACTCGTGGTCTACTGCAAGTTGCTCCCTTTCAGATACATCACCCGGTAAGCCTCCATCTCCAGGCTCCCTTCAAGCAAAAATTCTTCCCCCGTCAGAAGATCTGTCATCTTCCCATTCAGATCCCCATGCCGTGCTGTATAAGCATAATCCGCAGCATTTACCGCCACGATCACCCTTTCCGTCTCCGAGACTCTCTCAAACACAAGCTGATGATTCTGTATAACCACATTCTTATAAGCACCATTACAAAGAGCGTCACTATTCTGCCGTGTACGGATCAGCAGCTTAATAAAATCCGTCAGCTCATTAGGCTTCGGCTCCTCAAAGCAGGGCCTTAAGGCATAATCATTATCTGGAGCCTTCAAGCCTTCCTCACCCCACTCACTGCCATAATATAGGCAGGGAATTCCCGGCATACCAAGAAGCAGCCCATAAGCCAGCGGAATATGCTTCTTATTTGTCAGAATACTGGAGAGCCTTGTAACATCATGGTTATCCACAAAAGTCATCAAATGCTTCCCGCGGTAAATGCACCACGGGTCCGCCCCGAACTGCCTGTGGAGCGAATGAGCAATCTCAAAGAGATTCATAGAATTAAAGCTTGAAAAAATTCCTTTATAGCACTCATAATTCGTACAGCTGTGAAGCATACCATCATTCACAATCAGATTATAATCCCCGAACAGAACCTCCCCGATCAGGACAAAATCAGGTTTCAGCTCCTGCACATAAGAACGGAGCCTGCGCATAAAATCATGGTCAAGGCAGTAGGCCACATCAAGACGCAGCCCGTCAATATCAAATTCATCCACCCAGAATTTCACGCAGTCCAGGAGATAATCCACTACCGCCGGATTCTTAAGATTCAGCTTCACCAGCTCAAAATGCCCTTCCCAGCCCTCATACCAAAAACCATCATCATAGCAGCTGTTTCCGTCAAAACTGATATGAAACCAGTCCTTATAAGGAGAGTCCCAACGCTTTTCCTGCACATCACGGAATGCCCAGAACCCCCGTCCCACATGGTTAAATACCCCGTCCAGCACAATCTTCACATCATGCTCGTGAAGATCCCTGCACACCTCGGCAAAATCCTCATTTGTACCGAGACGGCAGTCAATCTGGCGGAAATCCCTTGTATCATACCCATGGTTGTCAGACTCAAAAATGGGGTTCAGAAGTATGGAATCAACACCCAGTTCCTTTAGATATTCAGACCATTCCATAAGTTTGCGGATGCGCGGAGCGCAGACGCCGTCATTGTGAACCGGGGCTCCGCAGAAGCCGATGGGATAGATCTGGTAAAATACACTATTGTAAGCCCACATGATAAAAGTACCTCCTCTATTACGCTTGTCTGTAACTGACTGATGCAGCATTGCATTATTCACTGTTATTTGCAGCATCGCACTAGTATAACCCGTTTTAAATACCTTTCTGTTTCACTGAGGATGCTTTTTCGAGAGTGCATGTGTAAAAACGCAAGACTACGCGGGCTACGCTGAGGCTTTTACACATGTGATATCGGAAAAGCAGACCTGTGAAACGTAAGGTTATTTAAATTGGGTTATACTAGTACAGCTACGTGCCTAATCAGTATAACACATTTCCTTCCGTAAATAAACAAGAAACCAGGCAAGAAGAAAGACTCCTTTACAGATACTGGAGATTGTAATACTCCACCATATCCCATTAAGCCCAAGTGGGGTCTGTGCCAGGAAAAGTGCAAGAGGAATCCGCATGGCAGTAAACAAAATGCCGATCACAGATGGCGGAACCGTCCTCCCGAACCCGGAAAATGCCCCGGCGGTTGTAATCTCCACACTCATAAAGAGCTGGGACACGCCCAGGATAAACAGATAATCCACGCCCAGGGGAAGAATTTCCGCTTCCGTAATAAAGACGCGGAAAATCGGCACGGGACACACCATCAGCAGAAATGTGCACACAAGCCCCCAAAGAAGAACTACAAGCATGGCAGCAAAGTAGCCCTTCCTGATACGCTCCTTGTTTCCGGCGCCGTGATTCTGGGCAATAAAGGAATTAACAGCCGCTGCAAAGCCGTCTGCCGTCATCCAGGAAATCGACTCAATCTGCGACCCAACCTTCTGCACCGCCACAGCGCCGTCCCCGTACCCCGCGATAATCCTTGCAATGATCATTGAAATCCCTGTAAATACAATGCTTTGTACAGAGGTAGGAATCCCGATACGGATAATCGCCGCCGTATGGCTTCTGTCAGGAACGCTGAAGATATGTATCCCCTTAAAGACCACCGTGTCCTTCGAAGCATAATAAAAAAACATTACCGTTACAATGGCCTGTGCGAAAATAGTCGCAATGGCCGCCCCCATAACCATAAGTCTCGGAAATGGGCCGATGCCAAAGATCAGTACCGGATCCAGCACAATATTCACAACAAGCCCGGTCGTGGTGGCAAGAAAAGCGGCCCGGCTGTTCCCCATGGCAGTAAAGATTCCCGTAAAGGTCTGGTTTAAAAAAGAGAAGAGAACCAGCCCGCCGGTGATCATGAGATAGATTTCGGCGTCAGCAATAACCTGGGAGCCATTCAGATTAAAAAATGCTATCAGTGCCCGGTGGAACACAAGGCATACAGCGCCGAACAGGATGCCGAAGATTAGCGTCAGCCCAAAGGCATTTGCCGAATACTTCTCGGCCTCGTCGTATTTTCCGGCTCCCAGTGCATGTCCGGCAAGCACCTGCCCTCCTGTCTTGGCAAGTGCGCTTATGCCGCTAGAAAGCCACATATACATTCCTGCGGCGCCCACCGCAGCCACCGCGTCACTCCCGACACGGCCGATCCAGATCATATCAGTCAGATTGTATGCCATCTGAATCAGAAATGTTGCCATAATCGGAATGGCAAGCCTGGTAAGAGATTTCAGTACAGGACCATGAAGCAGGTCCACATGCTTATTCATAAGATACATTCCCCCCATCTCAGTTATTTAAAGCAGAATTGGCGAAGGCATACGCATCAAAAAAGCGTATGCCTTTTCTTTATCAGGGCATAAAAAAGTGATTCAAAGCATATCTTAAACAATTATTGATTATCGGGTTGATAGAGCGGTATGTAATGGAATAGGAGTCATAAATATCGTTGAACAGTTCTACATTATTCATGCTTACAACAAGACGAGCAAACTCAATTACCCTAAGCTTTTTCAACGCATATTTCAAGCTCTCGAATTTTGTCACCTACATCTTCAGGACAATGAGCATCAATCATTTTTACCCTCCATAATAATCAGCTAAATTTATATTTATCGTTCTGTCCTTTTAATCGTACCACAAATTTTATTATTTTGACAATCATTTATTTTGCTAACTCACCATACTTACTAGTCAGATTAGGGACACCCTATTTCGAATTTGGGACGGGGCATTTTTAAAAATGCCCCGTCCCAAATTTTTCCATTGGCTCTAGGCCATAATCTTGACGCTTTTTTTCTGGCCTTTTGATTTTAGAATTTTTTTGTACTTTTTCAATTGTTTCTTCGGCACTTTGATCCTTGCTTTTGAGGAGATATTTTTCAGTGCACCTTTCCCGACGGATTTCAGCTTCGTACTGCTGATTGTGATTTTCCGTAGTTTTTTACAGTTGTAGAATGCCTTTGAACCAACCTTTTTTACATTCGCTCCTATAGAGGCATTGGTTGCTTTCCTGCATTCGCTGAACGCTTTTGAGCCGATCTCTGTTATGTTGAATTTCTTTCCGCCGATGGAAACGGTCTTTGCTACTGTGATCTTTTTCAGCTTTTTGCCTGTTGTTTTGTTCTTTAAGCCGGTCAGGGTGACAGTTCCTTTTCCATTGGTTTTTGCATCGGTGATTTTGTATTTGTAGTTTCCGACTGTGTGTACAGTATTCTTTTTTACTGTGATCTGGAAGGATTCTGTTATGGTTCCAGTGTAATTGCCGATTCCGGTAATCTGTACTTGTGCTGTACCGATATTAGTATTTCTGCTATAAGCGGTCTGGTAATCCTTTCCTTTTATGAGCGCTTTGCCCTGGTAAGTGATAACTGGTACAGGCATCTTTGCTTTGCCGGTGTAGATCTGTTCTGGTATTTTCTTAATCTGTGTCTGTGAAATTTTGATCTTCACAGTGTCTTCATTAGATGTGATGTCCTTGTATGTTTTTTCTGCGGATTCAAGAATCTGCAGGTTGGATACCAGTTTCTTTGCCTCATCGCTCAGGGCTTCATATGCTTCTCTGGCTGCTTCGATGGCTTCCTTGCTTGCGGAAGTAACGGTACCAATCTTATTGATCAACTCTTCTACCTTTGCAGCTGCTTTCTTTGCTTCTTCATCTTCTGCACCTTCTCCGGCTGTTACACATACATGTGCGCTTTCTCCGGCCGGCACGCTGACCTGTGCATAACTGACCGTAACGCCGTTAATCTCCTTTTGTTTTGCAGGGAGCACCTGGTCTCCTGCTTTGAGATATGGATGGCTTCCGTAGAAACGCGCTTCCCAGGTAATGGCCTCTTGCCCGTGATTGGTCAGTGTAGAATCTGTGTTGCTGTTATGGGCGAGATCTAGCTCATAATCGCCGATCTGCATATACCGGACGGCCATGTCACTGACTTCGGACGGAAGTCTCGGGCTAGTTGCCACACGTTTTTCCCCTGCATCAGGCTCTACGCCCATCATTCCTTCGATTGCATGTGATACATAGGTAAAGGATATTTCCGGGTAATCCCCGTTCGTTCCCTGGATCGGTCTCTCGTGGGGATCGTTTTTGATGGAAGAGATGTATTTCATCCATTTCCATGCATCGTCGCTTCTGTTATATAAGAACAGCATATCTGGAATATAGGTGTATGCTTCAATATTATTCGGCGCTGTCTGAGTTGTGCCGATACCGTCTCCCAAGTTCTCCAGCAGGAAGTCAATATATCCGTCATTACGCTCTCCCGGGTCACTGATCATCTTAAGAGGGATGAACCAGCTAGTTTCTTTGGAAAAGTCGGAGTATCTCTGCCCGTCCGGACCCCATGCACATACAAAGTCACTCTCCATATCATCTGCGACACTCCATGTTTCATTGAAATATTTCTTTAATTCTGCTGCCTTCTCATACCACTTCTGAGATTCTGTCTCTTCGCCGCGTGCTTTCAGCATACCTGCATAAGCCAGTGTCGCCTGATACTGGGAGCCAATCGCATCCCCGGCTTCTATCACATGCCGTCCACGTTCATTATAAGTACAGGATCCGTCAAAGATGCCCGTACCTACTTCCTGCGCGACACCATTACCATTTGCATCATGTATATCCACGTAGTTTGTCATAACATTGGTGTAAAAATTCCACAGGACATCATCTTCAATATAGCGCCTGTCGCCGGACCACAGATACTGCTTATATGCTTTTTCTACCAGCTCGAACTGCGCGGGCACTTCTCTTACAAAACTATTTTCATTGTTATAATCCATTGTATAGACAGAGCCGTCAAAATTCAGAGCCCATACTGTGTACCATTTTCTTGCTTCCGTACATTCTTTGGCGAAAGCTTCGAACATGGAGTAGTTCTCTTCAGCCAGTCCTGCGATCTGCGCACCTGTTGCCTGGTGCACAAAATCCCTGGTGTAAAAGGCTGTCCTGTCATAGTATCCTGCCCAGTAGGACGGAATATACTCTACTTCTTCTGTTCCGTCTGTCTGAGGCACATTAACCGGCCCTTTCTTTCCGGTCATGACAAACTGATCCATCTTGTTTGCCGCCCAGTTAAATGTTTTCTCCAGGTTCTTGTTAGAGGATGTCATTGCAACTTTTTTCTCTTTTTCCGTTCCGGTAACTTTCCAGGTTTCTTCTGTCTGGTCGCTTCCCCTAACCGTAAATTCTGCCTCTTTGCCTTCTGAAAGATCCAGGATGTCTCCAGATTTTATAGATACAGATGCTCCTTCTGAAACCGTAATCTCCTCTGCCTTGATCTTTGTCAGATCTGTACCATACAAAAAGCTCATCTGGACGGTTTTTGCCGCCGGATCAATGACGGTATCGAATGCTTCTGGGGAAGTACGGAATACCTTTACATTTTTGAATGCAGGTACGTCTGCCTTTCTGTCACGTTTCAGGGAAAAGCTGTCTACATCATAATCCTTATCCTGGGCGCCTGTCAGTACGAGCTTTACCTTCTGACCCTCTTCCAGAGGGATATGCTTTACCTCTGCCTGCTTCCAGGAAGCTTCAGTCTCTTCCTGTGCAAGTCCCTCTACAGATGCCTTTCCCAGTTCGTTTCCGGCTTCATCGCAGAGTGCAATGCTTCCTTCATCTGTTCCGTCGTAACGAGCATAACCGGACAGATCATAATATGCGCTCCTGGGAACCGTAATCGTCTGCGACGCGGTTTTTCCTGTCTTGACAATTCCTCTGTTTAATCCTGTGTGGGCCTTCTGGTTTGAAATACTGATTCCTGACCATCCCCTGCCATTGGATTCAAAGCCAGGATCCCCGACCAGGTTAAGATCCACCGGCCCGGCTGCACTGCTTTCCAAAGCCTCTCCTGCCATGGCATACTGGTCCACCGGAGTTACCCTGAATTTCAGATATTGATCTTCCCATTCTTCTTTCAGCGCAAGATTCCGCCTGGTCTCGCCTTCCAGCTCCGTGTACTCCCCGTCTTCCTCGCCGGAAATCAGCCACTGGTATTCAGAACTGCCTTCTGTGTGCGAATCCGGATCGGTAAACGTGTAAGAGGTCTCCAATGTCATTCCTGCCGTACAGTCTCCTGTTACCATAATGTCCGATACAGAAGGTGCTTTATTAGGCATTTTCGCAAGGTCAAACTTTACATCTGCCTTTTTTACGTCCGCCTTTCCGGAAACAGCAAGCTCCACAAGATCTTCTGCCGATGCTGCTGCCGTCAGGCTCTCAGCCTCAACCCTTACCGTCTGGGTTCCGTTTACCGTTTCACTCTGATTTCCTGCAAAGGAAACACTGGCTCCTTCTGCGTTCCCCAGCACAACCTCAGCATAATAAGCGCCCTCCAGCGGGATATACAGGCTCTGGCTGATGCTGCTCTCTGCGCCGTCAAGTACTGCGCCCTGGGAAAACTGGACGTTTCCTGCGGTTTCCCACGCACTGCCGTCTGTAAATTCAGGATCAACAATCATATTTTCGAACCGGCTCGTATTGTATTCCAGGGAAATGTCATCTCCATTCACCCAGCCTGACGCTCCGGTTACACGGACCTCTGCCAGATCGCCCTTGTTCATCCAGATCTCTGTCTCATACCTGGTATATGCCGTATTCAGTGCAATCTCACTTTCTTTTGTCTCCCCTGTTGTCACATCTGACATGATGAATTTGCCGCCTGTGCCCGCAGAAGCCACCCACAGGCCTGCCTTATAATATCCTGTATAAGGCACCTGGAACTGCTGGCTTATGGATCCCTTTGCCTGGTTAATGTAAAAATGCCTGTCTCCGCTTCCGTTATGCCCATTATTGGAGGCATAGCCCGCAGTTGACATAATCCATGAATCGCTGTCCGCAAAACTTGGGTTTCTCACCATATTACCGTCAAAAATATAGTCCGGGGTATTATCTATTTCTCCTTTCTGCTCTGTGCACACCAGGGAGAATTCATCTCCATTAACCCAGTAAGTAGCTGCGGTCACATAGATTTCAACCTTCTCTCCTCCCTGTAGTTCAAGGGAGTCCAGTGTGTACTGTTTATAACCCCCTCCATTTGCCAGGTCTGCGCTGCCCAGGTCAGTTCCGTCCTCTCTACGGATTCCGAATCTGCCTCCCCCGGCTCCGGTGGACACCCACACAGAGGCAGTATACACTCCATCAGCCGGAACCCTGATCTTCTGGCTGACATAGAATTCTCCTGTCTGGGAACCATCCAGATAAAAATGTTTACTGTCCCCATCATGGGCGTTGTTTTCGGCTATCCCTGCCCCCTTCTCTGAAAAGCTCCATCCAGAGGTGTCATCTTTAAAGCTGGGATTCACCACCAGATTCTGATTCGTAATGTCCTGTTCATACGCTCTTACTGTCTCTGCTGGAACCGCAAACGTCCCTGCCGCCAGAGAGAGACTAAGCAGGACTGCCATCCATTTCCGTCTTTTTTTCATGTTATTTCCTCCTCACTTTGTAACTGTTCCGTACCTTCACAGCCGCCCCGCGCTGTATCTGTTTCGTATCCTCACAGTTACCTCTCTTTTTACTTTACTGCACTGTCAACCATTCCCTTAATGAAGTACTTCTGCAGACACAGGAAGCAGACAACAACAGGCAGGATTGCCAGGAGAGCCGCTGCCGACGCCGCATTCAGATTGCTGGTCGTCTGGGAGAAGAAGGAAGAGATCGCCAGGGTGACTGTACTCATCTCCGAAGACTGCAATACATAAAGGGAGAACTGATAATCATTCCAGCAGTGGATACCTGCCAGAATTACAACGGAAGCTGTCACGGACTTAAGCTGCGGGAAAATAATCAGGAAAAATGTCCGTACAGGCCCGCAGCCGTCCAGGGCTGCCGCCTCATCCAGCGCCGTCGGGATGGATGAGATAAAATTAGAATACAGGAAGATCGCCTGGGGCAGTTCGAACGTCAGCAGGATGATAATGATCCCCCAGTACTGGTTTACCCCTCCCATATCTACAATGATGGAATACAGGGATACCAGGATACTTAACGGCGGCACCATCATAATTCCCATTACGAATGCCTTAATCACCTTATTCCATTTTGATTTATTCCTGGCCAGGGGATACGCTGCCAGGGAGCCTACTACTACAATGAGCAGGACTGCAATTACCATGATGACAAAGCTGTGGAAAAGCGCCTTCAAGATCCCTCCCTGCTCAATGGCCGTCCGGAAATTATCCAGGGTGGGAGCCGCTGGGAATTCCCATCTGGAGCTGAGATCCGTCGCCGATTTAAAGGAAATCACGGTCAGGATATAAAATGGTGAAAAATATACGCAGAAGATCACGATGAGAACCGGAATCCTCCAGATACCGTTCTTTTTCTTCATTACATCTCCACCTCCTTCTTCTTTAGGTACTGTACAATGAGATTACTGAATACTGCGATCAGCAGGAATGTTATAATACCGATTGCAGACGCATACCCTGCATTCTCACTTGCAAAATACGTCCTGTGGACTAACGTTGACAGGGAGTGGGAGTCGTATCCCGGCCCTCCTGACGTCAGCGCCATAATAATGTCAAACAGCTTCAGCCCGCCGATCAGGTTGATCGTGACGGAAGAAGTAACTGCCGGCTGCAGAAGCGGCAGCATCACATAGCGGAATTTCTTAAGAGGAGTCGCCCCGTCTATGTCTGCGGCCTCATAGTACATGTCCGCGATTCCCTGAAGTCCTGCCAGATAGATCACCATGGAGATTCCCACGAACTGGAGGGAATTCACGATTGTCAGTATGGCAACAGCCGTTTTCCCGTCTGAGAGCCAGTCCACAGCCTCCTTTCCAAAGACTGCCAGCAGGTCATTCAACGCGCCGTTGTTGAAGCTGAAGAAGAAATACATCACATATCCCATGATCAGCGGCGCGATCATAACCGGGAGGTATACCAGCGTCCGGGTAACCGCGCGCCCCTTAAACTTCTGATTCAGAAAGAGTGCAAGCGCAAGCCCGAGCACATTCTGCAACAGCGTGCTCATACCGCCGTAAATCAGTGTGTTAATGAATGCCCTGATTACGTTTTTGTCAGTCAGCATCCTGGTATAGTTGCTAAGACCAACCATTTTATAAGTCTGCGAATATCCATTCCAGTTTGTAAAGGATAAAGCGATTCCCTTACAGAGAGGGTATATTACAAATATACTGAACAGGATCAGCGCAGGTATGTAGAACAGATTCATAACTCTGTTTCTTTTTTTCATATCCATTCGTTCCTTTCATAACAGCTTAAAGACGCCCGCCGTTCGTTCTGAACAGCTCCTGATCCGGGAAACAAATGAGGGAAGCGCTGCCGCTCCCCTCTGTCTGTCCCGAAAACTCACTACGGCATGTACTTGTCGTTAAAATTCTGCTCCATTACCTTAGCCGCGCTGATGACCGCACCGTCTTTCTGTGACAGGATATCTGCGCCTGTAGTACACATTACATCCCACATACCGCTTGGAAGGTATTCACGGTCAAAATACGGATATGTCTCAACGGTCTCATATTTCTTCAGATATTCTCCAATATCTCCGATCTCTGCTTCTGCAGTCTTAAGGCCTGCCTTGCTTCCTGCCGCTTCTGCAATTGTCTTCATGACATCTGGTTTTGCCAGGTAATTCAGAAGCTCCACTGCTTCCTCTTTTACCTCTGTATCCTTCCAGACACCTACTGCGATATCCTCTCCTGCAATCAGGGATGGCTCATCCCCTGCACTTGCGGAAGGAACCGGAATCATTCCAAGATTTGCATCCGGATTTACGCCCTTAGCATCCATGATTGCCGAGTTGCCGTAGAAGCAGAATGCTGTATTTCCAGATGCCAGGGACTCAATGTCTGAGTTGTAATCAGCGGTCAGGCAGTCTTCATTCAGATAACCTGCCTTAACCCATCCGTCAAGCAGCCCTGCTACGCTTTCCCATGTAGCTGTATCAAATTTTCCGCCCTTTAAGTCCTCTGCCTTACTGTTTGCATCATCTGTTACATAGAAGGAAGGCGCTGCCCAGTCAAAGAACTGTCCGATCGGCCAGCTGTCTTTTCCGCCCATATGTATCGGATTCTTTCCCTTTGCCGCGACCTTATCGCATGCTGCTGCAAAATCATCCCATGTCTTGATTGCATCCACATCTACTTCTGCGTCTTTCAGTACATCCATGTTGCAGATCAGTCCTGCAATATCAATGTCTACCGGGAGCACGAACATATCTCCATCCGCATTTGTGATAACTCCCTTGATCTGGTCATCAATATCCGCCGCCCATTCCTGGTCATTTACCGGCATCAGATAATCACTGTACCTTGCTACTGACCAGCCATGTGTGGTAAACAGGTCCGGAAGCTGGTTAGACGCCATCTTTGTCTTCATCAGTTCCTCGTAGTCAGAACCAGGAGCCTGGAAGTCTACAACATTTCCTGTTTCTTCTTCAAAGGCTTTGCAGGCCGCCTCCAGGGCATCTGCCTTCCCGCCTACTACATTCGTGGAAAAGACGATCGTCTTCCCGTCCCCGGAGCCGCTGTCCTTTGCGCCATCCTTTGCCGAATCCTCTGTACCGCCTCCACAGGCTGCAAGCGATACTGTCATCCCCACTGCTAATGCTGCTGACAGTAATTTTTTTGCTTTCATAAATATTTCCTCCTTTTTTCTTCGTCTGTTTCTGTTCCTTTCGGTAATTTAACTATACCGGATTTTTCTTTTGGCGGAAATGCAGTAAAACTTTGATTCCGGTACAGATTTCTCTTATGCTTCTGCTCACTCCATGAACAGCAGCTCTTTTATACCTTCCGGTTTTTCCGGTAAGAAGACGGTGTCTCGCCCGTCTGCTTCTGGAACAGGGAGGAAAAATGCCTGGCGCTGTTATATCCCACCATCAGGGCAATGTCCTGCACCGTTGCGGATACATTCTGAACCAGCAGCTTTTTAGCTGCTTCTATTCGGATCTCTGTCAGATAATCAATAAACTTTCCTCCCGTCTTCCGGTGAAACAAGGTGCTCAGATAATTCGCGGTCAGTCCGAACTGGTCGGCGATCTGGCTGATACTGATATCATTCCTGTAATATTTCTGAATGTACCCCTTTACTTCTTCTATGATGTCCTTCTCTTCTACGGCAGCGCCGCTGTACATCTTCTCTGAATGCTCTACAAAAGATGCAAAGAACCGTTTCCATGATGCGGTATCTACCGGAAAACCGCAGAGAGAGCTGCAGTACCTGCCCAGGCATCCTATATCCGCATCAGGTTCTTTTCCTGTCTCTTTATACTTTCTCCATATGTCATTAATTACTTCCCGGCAGGCGATCCCGTCTGCACGCTCCCATGCGTCAATCAGCTGCTCGATCTGACGCAGGAACTCCTGCTTCTCTTTCCCTGGATCAGTTTCCACGCCCTCACGCACACTTCCGGCGGGCTGTTCCATCAGCAGATATTCCCCTGCATCCAGCCTCTCGCATGCACCGTACACTTCTTTCAGCGTCCTTAAGCAGGCCCACTGGAAATAATAGCAGACGGAGCTGTCCCGGCCTGCTGTTATGCTGATCTTTTTTATATGGGACAGGATACGGCTCTTCTTATCCTCTGATACCCTAAAAACAATACAGGTCGTTCCCTCTGCAGTATTCATGATCCCGTAGCAGCCATTCTGCCGGGTGATTTCCTCTCCTTCCTTCCGGATACTTTTCATAATGCTCCTCTGAAGTTCTAAAGATTCCTCCTTCATCCGTATCCCTGCCTTAATATACAGCAGGAACGCCAGATACACACATCCGTCCTCCTCCGGATTTTCTTCATACTCCTCCAGCCCCACAGCCGAATAGTAGTTAAACACCTCCATCAGACGCAGCTGGAATCTTGCATTCAAGTCGATTTTCTGCTTCTTCAGCTTTTCCTGCAGCTGCCCGATCACCGGACGCAGCTGATCTTCATCTACAGGCTTCAGGAGGTACTCCGTAATCCCCAGGCGGATGCCTGTCTGGGCATAGGAAAAATCCGAGTAGCCGGTTACGATCACATACTCCGTCCACTCTGAATATTTTTTGCACTCTGCGATGGCATCCAGCCCGTCCAGGTACGGCATACGGATATCCACGAATACTACATCCGGCTTCCCCTCACTGCATATGCGCACCATATCCCGCCCATTTGCCGCCTCCAGAAAAATATTATCGGAATCGCCTAAGATTTCCCCCAGAATGCTTTTCATTGTAAAACGAATCAGCCTGTCATCGTCCGCTATCAAAATAACCATATCCGTCCTCCTTATCTTTCTTTTGCATCTGGAAACAGAAACATTGTTTTTGTTCCTTCTCCTCTTTTTGATATGCACTGGTACAGGGCGTCCCTGCAGTACAGCTCTGTCCGCATCTGCACATTCGCCAGCCCGACGCTCTCCCCGGAATTCCTGTCCCTTCCCTGCTCAAATCCTACTCCGTTATCCCTTATTAAAATAGCTGTCACAGACCCAGTTCCCTGTACTTCCATGCAGCAGGCCGCTATCTGGATCAGAACCGGCCGGTCCGTATCTCCCATCCCGTGCAGGATGCTGTTCTCCACAACTGGCTGCAGCAGGAGCTTGGGAATGATCTTGCCGCTGCAGGCTTCATCCTTCCAGATCATATATTCCAGCCTGCCGTCGTATTTCAGCTTTTCCAGGTTCAGATATTCCTCTACAAACTGCAGCTCATCCGAAATGCTTGCATTTTCCATATTGCTGCAGGCATACCGAAACAGCCTGGCGAGCCTGTTGATGCTTTTCTCCAGAAGCTTCTTTTCTCCCATCCGGTTTAAGGCCACAAAACCATTTAGGGTATTATACAGGAAATGTGGATTGATCTGGGCCTGGAGCGCCCGGTACTGCGCCTTCTGCTGCTGGATCGTCAGCACATATTCTTTATTAATATAATCATTCAGTTCTCTTACCATATGATTGATGACTTCTGCAACCTCTTTAAATTCACTGTCCCTGCGGATCTTGATCGTAATATCCAGATTTCCCTTTTCCACCTGCCTGGCGGCAATCGTAATCTTTTCAATATCCTCAACCATCTCCCTGGCCTGGTGTCGGTAGTTGGCAAACGCTATTCCAAGTCCCAGGAGGACGAATACAGCAGACAGGAGCATAATGTAAAGATATCCCCTCCAGAGGGAGTCCGGGAAATTCAGATAAGCAATCTCAAGGTCTGTCTCTGGTATCTTCATAGTCTTGACTCTGTATTTCCTGGAGCCTATAGAAATATGCCCGTTTCCGGAGATCTTCACATTTCCCTCCAGCCCGTCGGATCTTGCAAAGACGCCGCCGTCCTTTAAGATCACCAGCCCGCTGTCTTTTGCGTCCTCCAGCATATTCAGCCTGTCTATAATCGCATCGGCATCAACATCAAGCTTTACAACCCCGACGGCCTTGTGGGTATCATTGTCCCACACTGCACTGATATACGAGTATACCTCCCCCAGCTTTTTATTCGGCATATACTCTGGCATGTGGGGCTCATGGTAAACTGCTCTTCCCGCCCCACATATGGCTTCCCGGTACCAGGAAGTCTCTTTATAGCCCGGACAGGCGACTGCATCCAGTCTCGCACGGGACTTTCCCAGAAAATATGCCTGGTCATTTTCCCCCAGCACGGGGAAGAAGGTCACGGCACGGATATTCTGTTGGGACAGGTAGATGGTTTTCGTCATGATTCTCGTATATGCATTCTCAATCTGCGTATTGGAGTATTCATCATAGGAATCAGACAGCCTGGGATTGTTAAGTCTCTCTGCTTCCTGGAATACCTCGTCATAAATGTAAAACATGGATCGTATTTCCTTGTTCTCGGCAAACTGCAGTTCCATACTCTGGGAAACAGAATTTAAAATATTCTGGGCATTCCTCTCTTCCCTCTCCATAATGACCCGGACAGAATACAGAACAAATGCCAGCAGCGCGATAAAAAAAGGGATTAGTATGCTGACGAGAAACATACGGTATAATTTTGATCCAAATGTTCCTGTTTTCTTTTTCATATTGCCTCCTGCATTGCTTTTTCTATATTGATATACTCACGAGCGGTAAGATCTTCCAGCCCGGCAAAGTATATTCCACGACAGACCGGGACACTTTGGCAAAATTTATCGCTTGTGAATATACCTTTATTGTACATGTTCTATCTCCCATAAAAAAGTATCATTTTTTCTAAATGGGGGTATCGCACCCGGAAAATACTATCCCACCGGAGCCATACCCCCATATGCCTTACTTTTCTGCTTTATTTCCTGCTATTTCTGAAATCAGCTGATCTTAACACTTTTTTTCTGGCCTTTTGATTTCAGAAGCTTTTTATACGCTTTCTTTCTGCTCTTCGGAACCTTGATCTTCGCTTTTGATGAAATACTCTTAAATGCATTCTTTCCGACACTCTTCAGTTTTGTACTGCTGATTGTAATCTTCGTAAGCTTTTTGCTTCCGCTAAATGCACCGGAGCCGATCTTAGAAACATTTTTCCCTACGGAAACACTGGTGAGCTTCCTGCAGCCTGCAAAGGCTTTGCTGCCAATCTCTGTTACACGGAAGCTTCTGCCGCCGATCTTGACCGTTGAAGCCACTGTAACTTTTTTCAGTTTATTTTTTACAGCCTTACTCTTCACTCCAGTCAGGGCAGCGCTTCCCTTTCCGTTGGTTTTTGCATTCGTAATCTTATATTTATAATTACCAATGGTATATGAAGTATTCTTCCTGACTGTAATCTGGAAGTTTGCTGTAATGTTTCCAGTATAGTCTCCAATACCGGAAGCCACTGCCTTTGCTGTTCCGATGTTTTTGTTGCCGGCGTAGGTTACCCTGTAATCCCTGTCTTTTACAAGCGTTCTGCCGCCATATGTAATGGTAAGACCCGGAGTCTTTGCTCTGCCGTCATAGTACTGGACCGGAATTGCTTTTACGACTGCCTTTGCAAGATCTGTCTTAGCAGGCGGCTCTTCCTGCCCATCAACCACTTCGATCTCCTTTTCTGCTGCATTGACATAGCTGATTTCTACGGTATCAGAAATCTGCTCTTCTGTATAGATGTCATACCCTTCCTTTCCGTATGTTCCAGTCCAGTCTGAGCCTGTCTTTGTGTCCTTCCCAAGGAACTGGACACTTCCGTTCTGCTCAAATCCTTTTGTGCTGTTCGGGTTATTTCTCGCTGGCACAAGAACAGCAGTCTGGTCTTTTGCTAGTGACATCCAGATCTTTCCGTCAGATACATCAATCGTCTTTACATATCTTAAGCCTTCCAGGCTTAAGTCGTACAGATCCACCTTCGCAACATCTTTCCATTCTACTGGAAGCTTCCAGGATTTATCTGTATATCCGGACTGGCTCCATGCCTGGATCTCCAGCCCCGGTCTCCATGTCATCGGCATAAATACATTGCCAGGCTCCTGGAGGATGACGCCGTCCCCAACTGTAACGGTACGCTTATAGACCGTACTGTCGTCTCCGTTCCATGAAGATACTACCTTCTGTCCATCCCCGGCATAGAGCACTGCCTCGCCGCCTGCAGACGGGTCGTCCTTCAGGCTTGCCCTGAGGAGTGTGTTTAAATACTGTCTTGTCAGTTCTTTCTGTACAAAGCTCTCTTTCAGCCCCGGCATCTGGATATTGCCGTAATCTCCGCTCCAGAGATCCGGCTCTACTGCAGAACCTTCTCCGAAGTAACGGCCTGTCACCATGAGTTTCTGTCCATTATGGGTTGTCTGGTTTACTGTGCTCTGGAAGTAAGAGGGTACTTTCAGAGGATCATTGTCGCACCAGCCGCCCTGCCAGATCATTGGGAAATACAGCACATGGTCTGCTCCATCTCCGCCGCCGAACTGGAAATCAAATTCTGTCGTCAGATCCATGCCGTATTTTTCCCGCACATATTTTGCAGATCTCCTCTGCGCGTCGGCAGTATCAAATGCCGTTAACCCGTAGTATGCGTCTCCATGGCTGTACCATGCGTCTGGATGGACGGACTGGCCTTTTAATTCCGGAAGCATCGCAATCAGCGGATCAATCTGGTTTTTCTGCCAGTTTCCAGTAAAATAGTTCGCATATGCACTTGCAAAGAAGCCTACATGTCCGGCCCAGCGCCCTGTCTGCCGGATTGTACCGTCCTTGGTGCGGATGGCAATCTGATTTTCCAGCATCTTCTGCCCCAACGGATTGTCATCCGTATATGCGTCAGAAAAATTCACATGTAATGTAACCGTTGTATGGTATTTTTTTGCTTCCTTCATAAGCCATTTCAGACTTTCCAGGGAGTCCTTGTCCATGGGGCGTTTATGCCGCGGATTCACTTCTCCGAAATATGGGAATGCTGAATCATGCCCATTGGTCTGCCAGCCTACCAGATAACACTTCTTTTCCAGTCCTCTGCTCAGATTGTCCACACGGCGGATTGCTTCCAGAGCATCTTCAATATCCAGCTCATAATCGTCATATGCCTGCATCCGGATCTTATAGGACATCAGCTTCTCTGGCTGGCGCGCATAAGGATACAACCCCTGTCCGTAACCGCCTGTCGTCTCTTCCTGCTCTGCCAGGATGGCGTCGTCATAGCTGCGTTCGCCTGGTTCAACCTCTTTTATATTCGTAACATCCGTAACGTCCGCCGCGCCTCTAAGCTCCTCGTCGTCACCGTATGTCTTGATAAATTCATCATAATCCGGATCGCTCTCCTCCGCCGGCCTCTCCGCCTCACCCTCAGAGTATGAAGTCACATCTGCCGGCTCCTGTGCCTCTGTTCCAGGCTCCGCAATCTTATCCACTTCTTTTCCCGTCATAGCAAATATACGGATCAGATTCTCCGTTTTCGGAAGCGTCACACTTTTCAGTATCTTTGAATCATCGGGCTTTAATTCATACTGTCTCATAACGCCGCCAGTATAGATTCCATTATTAGTCCATCCGTAGCATACGCTTAAGTCACTGAATACAATGTTTTCTGAATTCCCATTACTTGCCCAGTAATGAGCATTGATCTCCTGCTGGTCAGAAGTGCCGTCTGTATAGTTTAAAGTAAACGTGCCCTTATTGTCATCGTACTTTCCGGCAGCAAGTACATAGATTTTCTCATATGCACTCTCTGACGGAGCCGGGATCTCTTTTCCATTTCCTGTTGCCACATTCGCCTGTCCATCCGTATAGAGCTGGTCAGAGAGCTGGTATGTGATCCCTTCCTCTGTGGTAATAACCCCGTCTTTGTCCTGGTCATACCTTCCTTCCAGCCCATTTTCCCCGTCCGCAATGTAATTGCCAGTCTGGCTTCCCCACTCATTCGTGGCAAGGTCAAATACGCCGTCTGTGGGATTCGCGATACTTCCAAATCCATCTTTATCATATGCCCCTTCTACGGACCGCATATCAAACTGCAGTGTCTTCCCTTCCTCCAGAATGCCGAACTTCATCGCCTTATGGAGCACCGGAGATTCCGTACCCTCCTGCCCGCCGGCATTCACCCGGAACTGGACATACAGCACCTGGTCTTCTGTAAGACCGTCCGCGTTCACAGATACTTCCTGTGTTACCGGCTGATACGCTGCTTCCTGCAGCTCTTCCTCAGAAAATGCATACCTCAGCTCGCCGTAACCGATACATTCCTTAACCTTGAGCACCGGGTTTTCACCCTGGTTAACTGCTTTGGGCACCGTGATCTTCGCTGACAGCTGAGTGGAATCAAACTCAAAATCCTGATCCCATGGTTCTGTACTGACTGCCCCGCTGATGCTTTTTATCCCTGGCTTAAATGAGATATTATAGGTTCCGCTGGGAAGAATGGTATCCTTAATCTCAAACAGCTTCCCTCCATGATTGCCTTTTCCTGTATGTTCAAGCACCTTTTCTGTTTTGTCCGGATAGATATATTTAATGACAGCGCCTGCTGTACTTGCAACAATCCTGTCATTAAACCCAACCTCCACACGTCTGGTCATATAGTTCAGACCATTGCGTACATAGACGACTTCTACCGTTGGTTTTACTTCAAACGATGCTGTTGCTGCCGCTCCCATTCCCTGTCCCGCACTGTTTTTCACGTCCGCCGGAATCTGTACGGTATAGCTTCCCTCTTTCATCGTCTCCTCCGGGACAAAAGTTACAGAGTTAAAACTGCTACGCATCTCGCCTGCTACCGCATCATTTCCTTTGAGAACTTTAATCTTGTCCAGGTTCTCAGAGGAAGGATCCATGTTTCCGTTGAAACGCATTTCAACAGAATGCACTTCCTTATCAAAGGGCTGCTCAAAGGTTTTGCCTGCCTCTGCATAACGTCCCAGGACATTGATGCCTTCAAATGCATTTGCCGCCTGATCTTCTCCCGGATCGTCTGTTGTCACAACTGCCGATCCGTCAGCCTGCGCATCCTTTCCGTCAATGAAAATGCCGTGGAGAGCCGTATCCTTTGACTTCGTATACCGTTTTGTCCACACATTTGTCAGCCTGATCTGCACATGGCCGGTAATATTCCAGCTTAGATACACACCCTCTGAAAAGTCATATATGTTCTAGCTGTCAAGCAGCTTCTGCGTATTCGGGTCAATGACATCCACCATGCTCCACCGTCCGGAAGCATCCTCATCCAGAAGATAAATTGTTACTTTGTGAGTCTCCCCATCCTTCATATTGATGTTGATGATCTCATGGTTGTCAGACGCCACCTTTCCTACAGCCGCACGGGGAATCCCCTGTGCATCCGTAAGGTAATTCACTGTCCCTTCTTTTTCTGCAGCGTTCGCTGCCATGGCCGGGAGCATACTCACAGCCATGGCAGAGCTTAAGAACAATGAAAGACACCGTTTAAACATCTCTTTCTTTTTCATCAGTTGTTAACCTCCTTACATCTGATTCTACTGATTTGTTGTTACTATTCACGGGCTAACCGTCCGCTCATAGTAACGATTTGTTATACTGAGCGGCAGATTTATCCGGCTCTCAGTAGACATCCCTTATATCATGTCACTGAGTTCTTCCGCCATAATACCAATCTGCTTTTCCTGGTCGTAAAACTCTGACGTTACTTCCAGATTTTCTGTTATCTTCACCTGTGCTTCCTCTGTCAAGGAGAGCACCTGGTGCCAGATTCCTTTTTTCAGGCAGACCGGTTTATCCAGAATAAATGCATGATAATCCTGGGGCGAAGCGTACTCTGACACCAGAAGGACTGTAAGTCCCTGCAGCGGTTCAAAGCTTTCTTTGGAATAAGGGTGGCGCTCGAACCTCTGTACGCTCCGGTTGGAATAGCGGAAGACTGCCACTCTCCAGGGCTCTTTCTCTTCTGTATCCACAACAAAAAATTTTTCCTCCGTCCCCTTTGGAAATTCAATGACGCTTCCAAAAGGTTCAAAAGCTTCCCTTGTCACATATTCTAATGGTTTCACATTTACCTCCTTTCCTGTCCGGGTACTTTTTCCGGGCCAGAAGCCCGGGACAATTATTTACCCCGCCGTCGTCTCTTCTTCGTTCCACAGAAGGCAGAGCTCTGCCATCTCCTTTTCAGCGCTTACTGAGATACTCAGAATATTGCCATCTTGTATCATCCTGCATACAGCGCCTTCACACCTTAACACCGGTATCCCGAATCCCTCCGGCAGTACGGCTGTATAGGTTTCGGTGGTTCCTGCAATACACTGCAGCGCTATATGCAGGGCTCCCTTCTCCCATCTCTCCTCCAGTACACTTACAGCATCCATGGAAACATGTCTGGAAGAACCGATCAACTGCGGATACTCCTGCCTTTTATAAAATGCAGTAATCTGGCAGCAGCCAAGCTTCAGTTCTTTTCCTTTAAAGCTTCCCCTGACACATCCCAGGTATTTCTGCTCCCAGAAATCAAAGACATAGTAGTCCTCACCGGGATCCAGCCCCAGCTTCTCTAATGGCACGTCACTTTCTGAAAGCGGAAGCGTGGCAAAGCGCCCTGCCGTACACCATGTCCTTCCATGATGATTCAGATGGAAACTCCACAGCGTGGAAAATGGGTGTGCCCTGTCCATTCCCGGGAAGTTGCCCGCCATATTATACGCGTCTTCCAGGTCTGTTTCCCCGGCTGATACCGGCTTTTCATCTGACTGTACAGCAAATCCATGGAGTTTTGTCCACGTATATGCCGGATACTCCAGGTTAAGGGGCCCCGTTTCAGCCGTCCTGGTCTGGAGCGGCGGCATCGTCTTCCTGATGATCTCCAGCTTCTCCTCTGTATAGGCATCCTCCGTATCGCTTAACATATACAGTCCGCCGGACAGGGAAATTAGGGAAAGTACACTTTTTGCCCACTCCGGTTTTGTCCGCACACAGACATGATCTGGATCATTCAGGAACAGAATGCGCTGCGTATGGAACCATCTGGCGCTCTCAAACAGCTGCATACGGATGCCTGCCCAGGTTGGGTTGGCATCCATGGAAATCCTGCATGCATCTGCCACGCCAATCACTTCATGCATCTCTCCCCAGCTTGCCAGATAATAGACGTCCTCTCCGAGTCCTTCTCTTGTCGCTTCCATATAGGACCGGAATTTCCGGGATGCCTCCTCATTATCCATCATGCCAAGACGAACCGCTTCGTGCAGGCCATCCAGGAGCAGATGGCGGATGGCATCTATTTTTACATACCGGTATCCCGCCTTTTTTAAGCTGGAAAAGACCGGGCGGACATGCTTTTGCAGCGTCTCCTCCGTACAGTTATACAGATAATCAATCCATTCTCCTTTCAGCGGCCTGCCCTCATAGAAGAGCACGCTGTCCGGATGGTATCTGGGGAAGTCTTCATTAGTGATATTGGCATTCGTCCAGATTGCAGGCAAGAACCCACGGCTCTGGATTGCCTCCACGATGGATGAATGCCCGTCCGGAAATTTCGATTCTTCACAGGTCATCCATCCCTCTTCCATAGTTCCCTGCGGATCATATGGCAGCGGCATCTTCTGGTATCCGTCATCCACCTGTATGTATTCAAGGCCATATGCCTTTAATTTTTTCTCCATAAACTCTGCTATGCCGCGCACCTTCTGGATATCAATATCCCTGCGGTATGCCTCCCAGGAGCACCACCCTGCAACGCTTTTCGGATTCGGCCTGCGCCTCCACGGCTCAAAATAACGATATCCCAGATGACTTCTGTAGTAATGCATCCTGAGATTAATAAACACAGCCTTCTTCGAGAGCTTCACACACATCCTGGCAATCCGGAAACCCTCCTCTTCCTCAAAACACGGCGTTTCCCAGTACCACTCGGTTCCATTGACATCAATAAGCAGATCCTGATCCACATCATACAGGCCATTGACTCCGTAAAGCAGAAGATTGCCGCACTGCCCTAAAACCGCTTCATCAGCCTCTGCCCGGCGCGGCTTCATATTCACGGCATCCCTGCCTAGCCTGAACCTTAATGTTACCCAGGCAGGGGCATCCGTCTCCAGATAAATCTGCTGCGCATAAGCAACGCTCTGCATCGTACCGTCCGATCCGTGCCGATATCCCACATCACCGTTTCCGGGGATGACTGCCGTAAGAATGTCAATACCGTTATACTCATAGGATAACGTCCTTGTCTCTTCTTCCCATTTATGCAGCGCATGGGCGACAGGGGGGATTTTCTGTACCGGGTGAAAATTTTCGTTGTTCATAATTTCCTCCTGTCCTTCTTATACTCCTCATTACTTTATTACCCTTTTTAGTCTAGCAGGAAACCATTTTTCCCGAAATGTTGCATTTCTACAATTCAAGTATGTTTTTTTACTCAAAGGCAGATTTGGGCAAATTGGGGACGGGGCATTTTTAAAAATGCCCCGTCCCCAATTGCGTCCCCAATTGCAATTTATATGTAAAAATTCTTATTAGATTAATGAGAGAAAGATGCGATATATACAAAACAAGAAGATATTTATAGACATATTTAATAATTAATAGTATATATTGACCATATTAATTGGACAATACATCTATGTATAATTTTATTAAACTTCCCACACCACTTTGGTGAGCTGAACCTTGAAAAGGCATAAACCACTTACCCCATTTTTAATGTGGAAAGTTTGAGTAATTTATTATATTTAAGGAGCTTCCTGTATAATATAAAGTGTAAAGGGAGTTGATAAAAAAAGATACCTCGTATATAGTTGGATTATTACTGACCAGCCAGTTGGTAAAATCCAAAAACACAAGAGGTATCTAAGATGAATGTTAAGGCAAATCAAACAAAAAAGCAAGTAAATGTAGAAAACCAGGCAAATCTTCTTTTGTCAA
>CAJTIU010000024.1 GCA_910576335.1 Lachnospiraceae bacterium | reverse complement strand
TAAAACCTCCTGTTTGATAGCTTTAACTGTACTATGCCCATGTGGATAAATTTTATCCGAGATTTTTTGCATGAACCCCCGCATACAAAAGGTTTTTAAGAATTTCCTCGGATAATTAAAAATCTCGGATAATGCGCCCTATCCGAGTTCTTGGATAGGGTGCAATTATACACCACCCAGAGGTTGGTGCATTGCGTTCTCCGAAGGCTCCTCGCCGGAGGGCTGTGATTTTCCGCAGTCATAGTCTGCTCCAAATCATACAGGGGACGCTACGCTTCCCCTGCGCTGGCTGCCGCCAGCTACCCTTTTGTGGACTTGCCCTCTGGGGACACCTTGCGCTGCAAGCTGTTCCCAGCCGACAAGTTTCATAAAATATGCTATCTTTTCGATAGGCGATGAAGTATAATGAAGATGACAACAAATTAGAAATTGTAGAGGTTAATTTATGAAAATCATATCATTGGTAGAAAATAGAACGAAATCAGATTGTATGGTAAAACATGGACTATCACTTTATATCGAAACAAGGACACATAAAATTTTATTTGATTTAGGTCCAGACAATACATTGTTTGACAATGCAGTTAGAAGAAATATTGATATTTCAAAGGTGGATACGGTTATTGTTTCACATGGGCACTTTGACCATGGAGGTGCTTTGAAAAAGTTTTTAGAGGTCAATTCTTTAGCTAATATTTATGTACAGAAAGAAGCTTTTGAACCACATTACAGCAAAATTTTATTTTTTAAAATACCTGTTGGAATTGATAGTAAACTCAAGTCAAATAGACAGGTGATACTGTTGGATGGCGATTATAAAATTGATGATGAATTATCATTGTTTACAGTGAGTAAAACAAATAAATTTTATTCTCCTGCTAATAATGCTCTTTATGGTGAAAATGGAAAAGATAATTTTAGACACGAGCAAAATTTGATTATTTCAGAAAATCAAGTAGTACTTATTATGGGGTGTGGACATACTGGTGTTGTCAATATAATGGAAGAAGCAGAAAAGTATAAACCTGATTTTTGCGTTGGAGGTTTCCATTTATTCAATCCGCTCACAAAGAAAACAGTGTCAAAAGAATTGTTAAATGGCATTGTAACGGAACTTCAGAAATATAAAGATACTGAGTTTTATACTTGTCATTGTACAGGGAAGAAAGCATTTGACTATTTATCTCATCAAATGAGTAATATGCACTATATGTCTTGTGGTGAAAGTGTTGAAATTTAATATTTTAGAAAGTTAAATTCTAATTTTTATCGTTCTTTCACCGCCCATCTTCTTGCCCTTCGGACAAGAAGCATCCCTCGCTTTCAGCTCGGTCAATTCAAGTTTGTTATTCCACACACATCGGGTCAACTTGCCCCGAACTTTTATAACTAAATACCCGCCGCCCACACAGCGGCACACCGAGCAGGAAATCTGAAAAAGGTCTCCTGCTTTTTTTCTGCCCAAAATGAGGTGGTAAAACGCCACCCCATCCACCAATTACCGAAAGGAGGGACACGAAATGCCCTGTCCACACAACGAAATCACGATTGTGCAGCGCAGCCAGCGGCAGTCTGCGGTTGCTGCCGCTGCTTACCAAAGCGGCGAAAAGCTGTTCTGTGAATACGACCAGCAAGTGAAGCACTACCCGGAAAAGCGTGGTATCGTCCACAATGAAATCCTGCTCCCGGCAAATGCCCTGCCAGAGTATGCAGACCGCAATACCTTATGGAACGCCGCCGAAGCGGTTGAGAAGCAATGGAACTCCCAGCTTGCAAGGGAGTTTGGAAAAGGCTTTTCGCGCTCCAATCTTCAAAATATGAGGGCATTCTATCTGGCCTATGAGAAATGCCAGACACCGTCTGGCAAATTGGCCTGGTCCCATTATTGCGAGCT
Organism: Lachnospiraceae bacterium; assembly: GCA_910576335.1. Classification (GTDB taxonomy): domain Bacteria; phylum Bacillota; class Clostridia; order Lachnospirales; family Lachnospiraceae; genus CAPEBR01. The sequence continues at coordinate 81,514 of CAJTIU010000024.1, read as the reverse complement.
TTTGACAATCTCCGATGAGTGCAAGCGCAGTTTTTATGAAAAAGAGGCTGTCAATTCCGGCTGGTCGGTACGGGAGCTGAAACGGCAGATTGAAAGCTCCTTGTATGAACGCCTCTTATTATCCAGTGGCGATGCCAACAAAGAAAAGGTTCTCTCGCTGGCTCAAAAGGGAATTGAAATCGCACAGCCAGCCGATATTATCCGCGATCCCTATGTATTCGAGTTTTTAGGGATTCCCGAAAACAAACCTTACTTGGAAAGCGATCTGGAACAGGCGCTTGTGATGCAGATTGAAAAATTCCTGCTGGAACTTGGCCGGGGATTCATGTTTGTGGGAACCCAGCAGCGGATCACCTTAAACAATACCCACTACCATGTGGATATGGTTTTTTACAACAAAATCCTGCGGGCCTATGTGCTGATTGAACTGAAAACAAAAAAGCTGACGCCGGAGGCTGCCGGACAGCTGAATATGTACCTTAACTACTATGCGGCGGAAGTCAATGACCATGATGACAACCCGCCCATCGGCATTATCCTCTGTACCGACAAAGACGGTGTTGCGGCGGAGTATGCGCTGGGCGGTCTGTCCAACAATATCTTTGCATCCCGCTATGTCCTTTATATGCCAGACAAGGAGCAGCTGGTCGCGCAGGTAGAAGCAGTCCTGAAGAAATGGCATGACAAAAACGATGGGAACCAGTAATAAAGTCTGCCCCGGCTGCGGCAGAAAAATGAAACAGCAGTTTATCGGCTTGCAGCATTGTAAATGCGGGATAAGCTGGAAAAAAGACATCGGGTTTTTTGAGCGCACCAGCGATATGGTTTTTGCGTTAGAACGCCGGACCATTGGAAAAAAGGTCAGACAGATTCCGGTCATCCAATATAAAAATGGTGAATAAAAAGAAACAAGCGGTCTGCGTATGCAGGCCGTTTTGTTATGAAGGGAGGATTCCATCATGGCAACCACACGCATCATGCCGCTGCACATTGGCAAAGGCCGCACCGAAAGTCAGGCGGTCAGTGACATTATCGACTATGTATCCAACCCGCAAAAGACAGATAACGGCAGGCTCGTCACCGACTTTGCGTGTGACAGCCGGGTAGCCGACGCCGAGTTTCTGCTGGCAAAACGGGAGTACATTTCCACCACCGGGCGGGTACGGGGCGCGGACGATGTGCTGGCCTACCATGTCCGGCAGTCCTTTGTCCCCGGCGAGATTACCCCGGAAGAAGCTAACCGGCTGGGCGTGGAGTTTGCAAAGCGGTTCACCAAGGGCAGTCACGCCTTTGTGGTCTGTACCCATATCGACAAGTCCCATATCCATAACCACATCATCTGGAACGCGGTCAATCTGAACTGTGACCGGAAATTCCGAAACTTTTGGGGCAGTACCCGCGCGGTCCGGCGGCTCAACGATACCATCTGCGTTGAGAACGGCTATTCCATTGTAGAGGACCCAAAACCGCATGGAAAAAGCTACAACAAATGGCTGGGGGATCAGGCGAAGCCCTCTCACCGGGAACAGCTCCGCGTGATGATTGACCAGGCATTAGAACAGAAACCGGCAGACTTTGACGGGCTGTTAAAGCTGCTTGCGGAAATGGGTTGTGAGGTGTCACGCCGGGGACAGGCAATCCGGCTCAAAGCCCCCGGCTGGAAGAATGTTGCCCGCATGGATGAAAAGCTGGGACAAGGGTACAGCGAAGATGAAATCCGGGCGGTACTGGCTGGGGAAAAAGAGCATACCCCAAGAAAGAAAGCGGCTGTTCAATCAGAGCCGCCCAAGGTCAATCTTCTGGTGGATATTCAGGAGAAATTGCAGGCCGGAAAAGGCGCTGGCTACGCGCGCTGGGCAAAGGTATTTAATCTCAAACAGATGGCGCAGACAATGAACTACCTCACCGAGCATGGCCTGCTGGAATACGCAGTCTTGGAAGAAAAAGCGGCTGCTGCTACCACCCGCCACAATGAGCTGTCGGCACAGATCAAGGCGGCGGAAACCCGCATGGCGGAGATAGCCGTACTGCGGACCCACATCATCAATTATGTGAAAACCCGCGAGGTCTATGCGGCCTACCGCAAGGCGGGATATTCCAAGAAATTTTTAGCGGAACATGAAGCGGATATTCTGCTCCACAAGGCGGCAAAACAGGCATTTGACGATTTGGGTATCAATAAGCTGCCCACCGTCAAGAGCTTGCAGGCCGAGTACGCAACATTGTTGGAAGGAAAGAAAAAAGACTATGCCGAGTACCGGCGCTCCCGCGAGGAAATGCGGGAACTGCTGGCCGCGAAAGCCAACGTGGACCGGCTGATGGGATACGGGGAGGAACGCCAGAATGACCGGGAAAAGGAACAGGGGCAGGATCGCTGACGCGCCTGTTTTTTCGCATTTTCTCACCGCCGCAGGCAGGTGAAAAGCGTTCCGAAAGAACGCGCAGCCACAGAATGAAATTCTGTGTTCAAAAGGGGCTTGGGGAATCCCCAACAAGCAGCGCCAGGAGCCGAATGGCTATCCTGGGGCATTGCTTGCCACGGTTATCCCGGAACGGGATAACCTTCTTTTTCTCGAAAAAGAACAAAGCTGGTGAGGAATTTGTTAAATTCACTCACCAGCTCAATTCGTTTCAAATTTCTCGGATAGTTCGGTTAGTTCTTTCATGGTTTCCTGCGTATGGTGCAAGAGGGTTTCACGCATTTCTGACGGGCAGCTGCAATACAACATCTTCATCTGACCGGCTCCCTCATCTTCCGGGGAAACATCTGGATTGATTAAAGAATCCAGAGAAATCGGCAGTACCTTTGCCAGTGCCTTCAAAATCAAAAAGGACGGATTCATCTGCCCTTTTTCAATCTTGGCAATCTGCTTTACAGATACATGGCTCAAATCAGAAAGCTCCTGCTGTGTCAGGCTTTTTCCTTTTCGGGCTTCCCTCATTTTTTGCCCTAAAGCGGTTAAATCATCAATCGGCATAATCATTCACCTCAAGTATATTCTATCGTGCCGATTTACGCAAAGGAATAACCTTATTATACCGACTAACAGGTATGATTATACCGTTTTTAGTGAGATATAAACGCTATCCTTGTATCACTAACCAAACTCTTTATTTGAGCAATTAGGTGGATTTTACGAGCAGCAAGGCGATTACTTGATATCCGTGGAATCCGCAGCCAGACGGATAAGCTGGACTTTCTCTTTCAGGTCCTTGTGAAAACCTCCCGGCTGGAAACGGGCGTGATCCAGTTGGATAAGAAACTGAGCCGCCTCTTTGATACCGTGGCGCAGGCTATGAGTAGGATTGTGTATGCAGCGGAGAAACTTGCTGGACAATGCGGTGAAGTATACCCCGGCGGGCGGGAAAATTACGGTGTCGGTGGTGCTGTGGGAAATGTATGCAGAGATCAAAGTAGCCGACACTGGCAAGGGCATTTCCGAAAGCAATCAGGCCGCTATCTTCCGGCACTTCTATCGTTAGGAACAAATTGAGCCACTCAGAGGACAGCAACTACAAGACACCCTCATCTGAGTGCTTTTTTATGAGGAGCTGGAATGTTTGAGCCTTGTTTTTCAAGGTGGTCATAGTATTTTTGTGGCTTTGCATCATCGGCTTATCCGTGGACAAAATTCCCTCCATGTGGTATAATACCCCGCAGAAAGGAGGTGCCCGCTGTGTTCACACTGGAGGATTACCTGACCTCATTTACAAGTTCCCTGGTTCCCCACACCGTCCTGACGGTCTACTTGTTTGTGATCATGGGTATGCGAGGGCGGCAGGTGCTGAAAAAACTGCCCGCCCTCCTGCTCTCCCCGCTGTTGGCCACTCTGCTGGCGGCGGGCCTGTATACACTTCTCCCCAACCACGGAATGGCCCGCTTCTGCATGGGTACATTCGCAATCCTGCTGATGTGTACCTTTTGGGTCCGGTGGGCGTGGCGGACCGAATTCTGGCGGGCCTTTTCTGCTGTGTGCATGGGCGGCGTGTTCCAGATGGCCACATCCTGCCTATCCCAAATCTTGATCCTATACAGTGACCTCCCTTTCGCGGCAGTGATGGCCGTCTGCTTGATTATGGTCCCGGTCCCCGCCTTTCTGCTGTATCGTCTGCGTTTCGGTCACTGGTTCCGTCTTCTGCTGGAGGAGGGCTTCGGCCAGCGCCGGACGGCTCTGTTCCTTTTCGCCATGGAGGTGGCTATGGAGGCCTTTCTGATTTTGCAGGTAGGGGTCCAGCCAGACTATCTGATCCCCTACTATGTGCTTGTGCTGGCCATGGCTGTGCTGGAGGCGGGACTGGTCATTTATCTGGCCCAGCGGCTTGATGACACCCGAAAACTGGATGCTCAACAGGATATTATTGCTCAGCAGCAACTCTACGAGCAGGACCTGGAGATTATCCGCCAGGAGGTACGGAGTTTCCGCCACGACTACAAAAATCTGTTGGCGGGGCTGTCGGAGCAGGCGGACGAGGGTGAGCTGAACCAACTGCGTACCGCCCTGTCGGAACTGGACACAGGCTTTGACCGGCGCATAGGAGAGAAAATTCGGGCGTCTACTCAAATCGGCAATGTGCGCGTCCCCCAGGTGCGCAGCCTCCTGCTGTCCAAGCTGGCGGTCATGGTGCAAAAGGGGATTGACTGCCGCCTGGAAGCGATCTACTCCATGGAGCGGGTGGGGATGGACGTGTGGGATTTCACCCGCTGCCTGGGAATCCTGCTGGACAACGCCGCCGAGGCCGCAGCAGAAACGGAAACGCCCTGGGTAGAGATCGTCCTGCTGTCTCAAAAGGGCAGGCTGTCCCTGCGGGTGTCTAACCCCTACATCGGAGCCATCGACCCGGATAAAATCTGGACGGAGGGCTTTTCCACCAAAGGAGAGGGACGGGGATTGGGACTGCCCGGCTACCAGCGGATTTTGGAGGACTATCCTCATGCGGCCGCGTCCACAAGCTGGGCAGACGGCGTGTTTATTCAGAAATTGACAGTGGAGGAAAACGCATGATCTCAATCTATCTCTGCGACGATGAAGAAAGCGTCCGCCACCAGCTCAAAACCGCCCTGGAATGGAAAATTCTGATGGAAAACTACGACATGAGCGTAGTATGTGCCGCGTCTACCGCTCAGGAACTGCTGGACACGGCGCGGGACAGTCGGCGCGGTGTCTACTTTCTGGACGTGGATTTGAAAGATGGAGTTTGGGACGGCTTTGCGCTGGGGCAGGAACTGCGGCGGCGGGACCCCCATGGAACACTGGTCTACATTACCAGCTATGGCGATCTGGCATGGAAAACCTTCCAATACCATTTGGAGGCATTTGACTACATCGTGAAGGAGGAGGACCAGACCGGTCCCGCCATTGCCCGCTGTCTGGAGGCGATCCACGCCCGCCTGCTGGATGAACGCCGTGACCCGGCAGAGATGTTCTCTCTGCGGACGGGCGATGAAACCCGTCACATTCCCTTGGCCGACATCCTGTTTTTTGAAACCGCTCCCAAAGCGCACCATGTATATCTTCATACGGCGGACAGCCGTCTGGATTTCGTGGGCAGTTTGAACGAGTTGGAGAAGGAACTGAGCGGACGGTTTATCCGGGTCCACCGGGCCTATCTGGCGGCATGGGACAAAATTGAGGCGGTAGATGGAAAAGGAAATCAAGTCCGGGTAGGAGGCAGAACGTGTTTGCTGTCCCGAACCGGAAAGGCAGAATTGAAGAAGAAATGGAGAGGGAGCTTCTGAGGCTCCCTCTTTGTTTTTGCCATTCAAGAACGATTTGTGCCGTCTAAGAAGATTTGCCCACAGCAGGGCCGCATTGTGGTATGCTCTTGTCTGCGTCAAAATAAACTTCAACAATGTAGGAGGTACATAACCATGGCAAACGAAGTCAAGAAATTTATCCAGGAGGCCGGATATAAGCCGCTGGAGGACCGCTGCATCATCGTCAAATACGCCCCGGCAAACCTGAGCGAACAATTTGCGGCGTTTTTTAACTCGGAATTTTATGTTCTCCAGATGTGTGAACACGAGATCGTCCTGCTCCCCTTCAACACCACATGGGGCAATTTGCGCAAAGACGTATCCCTTGTCCTTCCCTATGGGGACATCCAGTCGGTGGAGCTGGGAGACAATAAGCTCAACACGGTCATCACCATCCGCACCGGATCGGACACCATCCGCCTGACCACCCAGCAAGCGGCGCTGAGCGACCTGCGGAGTTCCGGCGTCTACGCCACCATATTTGCCGGTTCCTTCAAAAACTGGCACAAGGAAAACCTGGATGGCACGCTAAAAGCACTGACTGAGTTGGGAAAAAGAGGGTAACACGAGGCTTGATTTGTCTAAGACCAGCTTAAATAGACAATCAATACGCTACTTTGTTATACCGAGAAAAATATTATACCGAATTAAAGGGAGAAATCCTTGTGGCATAAGGGATTGTGGTCTGAAAACTCGGTATAACATCACACTCAACTACTGCGGTATTTGAATCGTTGTTTAGTTCACAAGAGAAATAGTGCCTCTCCCTATTATACCGAGTTTTATCTCCGCTGGACTTCTCCAGCGGGACATAGCTGCGATGGGGCTTTATTTATACATCTGCGAGGGATTGTGCTATGCGCTCTTTGCAACATTGGCGACGCTGATCGTTGGGCTTCCGGCTTCCATATTTGCTTGCAGAAAAATGAGCATTGCTATTTTTGCCGGAAAGGTAATGCCTTACAAATTCCCGGTTTTGGAAATGGGTCTATTCATTCTGGTATTGTTCGGAATGGAGCTGATCTTGTCTGTTTGGACAATCCGCAGACAGAAAAACAATCCCTGATTGAACAAATGCGGGCAATGGAATAAGCGTATAAAATTTGGAGGAATTATCTATGGATAACGATAAAAGAAAATTAACAGAAAAAGAATTGAAACGTAAAAATGACTTTGAAAAAATAAGCTCTGAAATGCAACAAAAAGGATATAAAATGAAAAATGTGGTTATCAATACACAAAAAGCAAAGTATTTAGCTCTTTTAGTCATGTTACCGTTTATGGCTTTAACATTTTGGCTCTACAATAATGTGAATAGTTTTAATTTAGATGGTATTTCCTGGGGATATGCTGTGGCGTTGCCTTTGCTTATTTTATGCCTGATTATCGTGCATGAGCTGATACATGGAATTACCTGGGGGATTTTTGCAAAAAATCATTTTCATGCGATTGATTTCGGAATCGTTAGGAGTACTTTATCTCCATATTGCACTTGCTTCGAACCGTTGAAAAAGTGGCAATATCTGTTAGGAACTGCTATGCCTACATTGGTTTTAGGAGGTGGAGGTGCAGCGGCTGCGGTGATGACAAATCAGTTACTGCTGTTTTTTGCGGCAGAATACATGATTTTATCAGGTGGCGGAGATTTTCAACTTATACTGAGAAGTATATTAACTGATAAGCGAGAAAGTTTGTATTGCGCCCATCCTTACGAATGTGCTTTTGTAGTTTTTGAGAAATAGGAACGAATACTATAAATTCAAATTGGGAAGAATTCGCTTGCATTTTTTGAAAAACGGATGAAAAATTCAATTCTGAAATGCAGCAAAAAGGATATACTGGTGGAATACGCCTACCGGCAGCTATCCGGTGAAAAGGCCCCAACTTTTCATACGCTGCTCTTTGTCCATGCGGAAGATACCAGCGCCGGAGTGCTGCGGGCTGCTATGCTGCAAAAGGGCTTTGACCTGATTCTGGTTCCCTCGATTGCAGACGCCAAGCGCCGGATTTTTGAGGATAAGGAAACAGACCTCATTTTGTGCGATCTGGAACTGCCGGACGGCACAGCAATGGAGCTGTTTCATACGCTGCGGCGGGTGGCTGGGATGTTCCAAATGAAGAATCCCCCTGTCCGGTTTCTGCCGTTCTTTATCCTCACCGAGAACAGCGACCTTTTCACGGAATATGAATACCGGCATGAGGGCGTGAACGACTATATCACCTCCCCGGTAAATATCCCGGAGTTGATTCGGCGGGTTCTGTTCTTTGTGGAATGAAGTGAGCTTACATATTCAAACATCTGCCTCCACAGCGGGGAAAAGAAAAAAACCGCTGACGGGCAGAGGATTCCGTGCGCTTTCCTGCACAGCTGATTTCTTCGGCGGTTTTGAGTAATCAAGGCCGCTATTTCTTTTTGCTAAAAAGCAGACCCCCAGATGACCCTCAGCAATCAGCAGGGGCGGTATATAGGAGGATACCGCCATGTCTGCAATATTCATTTGTAATAGCTATAAGTTTAACGGGAGGACGGATATGGGAAAAATATTATCAATAATAGGATATTTGATTTTAGGCTTTATTGTCTTGTCAAATTATATAAATATTCAACTGTCTACTGCAATCATAATTCTATTATCAGTTATAAGTGTTATTTTTATGGCTGTAGGAATTTTGATTAAAGAGAAAAATTAGAATCATCAAAGAGCCAGACGCATAAGACGCAGAGCCGATGAACTTGCGAGAGAACTCACAGCTCATCGGCTCTTTTAGAGAAACCTATTTATCAATCATATTTTATATGAACACCTACTAAAAGTGTGTCAAGAGCTGTGTTTAGCTCATTTCTTACCCTATCTGGTTCAGAAAAGGCGTAGCGTAATTGTAAAGTTGTGTAACCATGAAGAAAGCCTGTAATAATGTTCAATATTTCATTAGTGCTATCTGGGTTAAAGCCACATGAGTGGATAAGCGTGGTTAAAAGGGATAAATAGTTTCCGAATATTTCTCCTGTTTCTTCATTGCCATGCCAAGTTGCCCACTGAATTGTTTCATAAACACCAGAATGTTTAATCATATAGTTGAGGTACTCGATACCAACGGATTTGATTGCAACATCACCCGTTTTACCAATAGCAGCCTGCGTCATACTTTCATTCATGGCTCGCATACCACTATGGGCAATTTCTCTAAGTAAATCCTCAAGACTATCAATATGGTTATATAAAGAAGGTGTACGGATATTAAGTCTTTCTGCCACAACTTTTAGAGAAACATTATTCAATCCATCTTTATCCGCTATATCGGATGCCGCTTGTATAACTGCTGCTTTTGTCACACGCATAATTTTTCCTCACTTAATTTATTCTTCTTTTCATTTTAACTAATGAAATTAGTAAAGTCAATGCTTATATTAGAAAAATCTGTTTGAATGCTTGACAAGCTGGTTTGAATATTGTAAAATACTAATGCAATTAGTTAAAAAGCTATTTATAATAATTTCTACAAAGAGAGGAATTAAAGGTTATGAAAAGACAGAAAATCCAAATTCATGGAATCCCCGCAATCATTTTCGGGGATACATCGAGTAAATTATGTTTATATATACACGGTCAAGGTGGTCATAAAGAAGAAGCAGAGATATTATCTAATATTGCCTGCCAAAATGGATGGCAAGTCCTTAGTATTGACTTGCCAGAGCATGGGGATAGAGCCGATGAACGCAATTCTTTCAATCCGTGGCATGTTGTTCCAGAATTGATTATGGTTATGAAATATATTAAGCAGAACTGGAAACAAACCGCTTTAATTGCTAATAGCATTGGAGCGTGGTTTAGTATGTTAAGTTTTAAGGATGAGCCATTAAAAATTTGTTGGTTTATTTCCCCTGTTCTTGATATGACTAAACTAATATCTAAAATGATGAGTTGGGCAAGCGTTTCAGAAGAACAGTTAAAACAAAAGCGTGTTATCTCTACTTCATTCGGTCAAGAACTGTCTTGGGAATATTGGGAATATGCACTTTCTCATCCAATTCTAAAATGGAATGTTCCGACAAAGATACTATACGGTGAATACGACAACTTGATAGACCGTGAAATTGTAGAAGATTTTTCGCAAACACATAGATGCCATTTGACTATAGCAGAAAAGGGAGAGCATTGGTTTCATACAGAACAACAATTAAAAATTATGTGCCAATGGTTTGAACGGGAATTAGCCTGCAAAAAAATATCTGAAAAAGAGAGGTAATGGTATTGTGATATGAAAAAAGCAGAATGGCTACTATGCCCTCTTTGCGGAAATAAAACACGCAATAAAATCAGAGAGGATATACTGGTGGAATACGACTACCGGCAGCTATCCGGTGAAAAGGCCCCGACTTTTCATACGCTGCTCTTTGTCCATGCGGAAGATACCAGCGCCGGAGTGCTGCGGGCTGCTATGCTGCAAAAGGGCTTTGACCTGATTCTGGTTCCCACGATTGCAGACGCCAAGCGCCGGATTTTTGAGGATAAGGAAACAGACCTCATTTTGTGCGATCTGGAACTGCCGGATGGCACAGCAATGGAGCTGTTTCATACGCTGCGGCGGGTGGCAGGGATGTTCCAAATGAAGAATCCCCCTGTCCGGCTTCTTCCGTTCTTTATCCTCACCGAGAACAACGACCTTGCCACGGAATATGAATACCGGCATGAGGGCGTGAACGACTATATAACCGCCCCGGTAAATATCCCGGAGCTGGCCCGGCGGGTTCTGTTCTTTGTGGAATGAAACGAGCCTACATATCCAAACATCTGCCTCCACAGCGGGGAAAAGAAAAAAACCGCTGACGGGCAGAGGATTTCGTGCGCTTTCCTGTATCACTGACGGATACGGCGGTTTTGAGTAGATCAAGGCCACCGTTTCTTTTTGCTAAAAAGCAGACCTCCAGATGACCCTCAGCAATCAGCATGGGCGGTGTATAGGAGGATACCGCCATGTCTGCAATATTCATTTGTAATAGCTATGACATATATCAATTAAAAAAAGCATAGGCCCTCCTCCGGGATATTATAGTTATCTATCAGTATTATCAATCCATATAAATCAGCATAATCATGGTGTTTTTTGTTGCGCCAGTTTCTCATTGCGAGAAGCTGGCGTTTCTTATTGTCGATTTTTAGGGAAACCTCCCGATGTGTACCGCTGCCGATCCCCACCTCCATTCGATTCACCCGTCAACCACGCCTGAATCGAAATGGAGGAAAACTATGGGCTTTCACTATGGATATGAGAAAAGGAAGTTTGATGCAGAATGGACCCGGCTAGAACAGGAATACCGCGCAGCCGGTATGGACGATAGGCAGATCGCGGCCATGAAGGAATATGACTGGACCTGGTTTTGCAGCCAGCGGACCTATCAGAACCGCGTACAGGCCCTTCCCAGCGAACAGTGTGAGGACGAGAGCGAGCAGTCCTGCCTGTTCCGAAAATTTGAATCCCTGTCCTGCACCTGGGACACCGGCGATGTGGATTCCCGGCGGTTTGGCTGGCTGTCCTCCCTGGAGGATGAACTGCTGTACCGGCGGCTCTGCAAATTGCCGGAGGACGATCTGGAACTGCTGACCCTGCTCATTGTGGACGGATACCGGCAGGCCGATATCGCAAGGCTGTGGAACTGTTCCCGGAGTGCAATCACACAGCGAATAAATAAAATCAAGATTTTTTTGAAAAAGGCTTAACAAATCGCCTTTCCCAATGCCTACACATTGAAGGGACAAGTCCTCTTGCCCCTCATTGCAGCTTGACAACTGAATATACGGCATAACAGGTACATAACCCGTATCGAAGCGGAAAAGGCGCGCCGCCAGGACGGTTGCTTGCAGGAGGTGATGACAGACAGGCAATCCGAGCGATCTACGTCCAGCCTTAAACCCGGAGATGGCGTTCCGGGCGCGATGATGGTGCGGGGGCTTAAAGATACTTCCTCACGGCCCGCCAAAGATTTGGGGGGAACCCTGCGGCGCACGAGTAAAACGGCGCTGCGGAGTTATGACAGCTCTGCCGGGAGCGGCCTGTTATGTCCCTATCGTCAGGGGGCGTGGCAAATATGACGAACCATCCAAACAGAATTGCAGCAGCCGTACCGGACGGTATCCAGCGGCAACCGCCGCCCTTATCTTTCGATACGGCTGCTTTTTAACCATAGAGTAAAAACAATTTTTGAACGGAGGTGCGTCTTTATGACCAAACAGACAACCCCGACAAGCTCCTACAAAGAGGTGCGGATCGGGAAAACCATTTATCGCGTCACCAGCTTTTTTTCGGGAGAAAAGGACCTGGGAAAGACGCTGGAACAGCTGGCAGTCAGACGCGCCATGTCGGAAGCCATTCCAGCTGCCAGCGGTTCCAAATAACAGAAAGCCTCGCGGCCTGCCGTATCATTGCGCGGCGGTGGATTCTCCGGTAAGATATTCATGCAGGGTAAAACCTGCGGAGCCATTTTGCCGCACGAGGTATGGATTCTGAGATGGTCGGGAGGTAAAAGAAAGATGATGGATACAACATACAACGTGGGCATCTACTGCCGGTTAAGCAACGACGATGAACGTGATGGGGAATCGGTCAGCATTGAGAACCAGAAGCTGCTGCTTCAAAACTATGTCAGGCAGCGCGGCTGGAATGAGGTCGATGTCTATATCGACGACGGATACTCCGGCACGAACTTCAACCGCCCAGGCGTCAGGCGGTTAATCGAGGACGCAAAGGCAAAGCGGATCAATGTGATTCTGGTGAAGGACCTTTCCCGTTTTGGCCGCAACTACATCGAATTTGGACAATATACGGATTACCTGTTCCCCTCTCTTGGGTGCCGGTTCATCGCGCTGAACAACGGAATTGACACCATGAGCGACAACGGAAGCACCGATGTCATGTGCTTTTTGAACTTATTTAATGAATTTTACAGCCGGGACACCAGCAAGAAGGTCAAGGCGGTCAAGAGAGCCTGTGCCGAAAACGGAAAATTCATGGGGACCTACCCCGCCTATGGCTACCGGCGCGACCCGCTGGATAAGCATCATCTGGTGATTGACGAGGAAACCGCGCCGGTTGTGAGCCGTATCTTTGAAATGCGGGCATCAGGCATGGGATTTCACGCTATCGCGGTGGCGCTCAATGAAGAAGGGATTCAGCCGCCCGGTGTGCTGTACTACCAGCGAAAGGGCCAGAGCGACCCCCGCAGGGTCAACCACAAATGGGCTGACCAGACGGTTAAAAACATGGTCCGCAACGAGGTCTACATCGGGAACATGGTACAGGGCAAAAGCGGCACACTCTCCTATAAATCCCGCAAGCTCGTCAATAAATCGGAGGACGAGTGGATTCGGGTGGAGGGGACCCACGAAGCTATTATTTCGCGGGAACTGTGGGATACCGTAGCCAGCATCGGCAAAAAGAAGGTGCGGAAAAGCGCCCCGTCCGATGGCTGCAAGAGCATCTTCACCGGACTTGTGTACTGCGCCGACTGCGGTTTCAAAATGCGGAACCACATCGAAAAATTCACCTATAAGGATGGCAGACCGGGACGGTACAGCTCTTTCATCTGCGGCAACTACTCCCGCAGCGGAAGGGGCGCGTGTACCATCCACACCATCTATGAAACAGTGCTGACCCAGCTGGTATTGGAGGACATCCGGGAAAAGGCCCGCTTTGCGGAATATGACCCGGACCGGCTGATGGGCGAGATTCTCCGGCTGAAGGAGAAGGAATCCCACACCCGGCTTTTCTCCTATGGGCAGGAATTAAAATCCTCCTTAGCCCGTATTTCCGATTTGGAGCGTCTGATGCAGAATCTCTACGAGGACAAATGCACCGGCTCCATCCCGCAGACGGTATTTCAGACCCTGATGCAGAAATATGAAGCGGAACGGGCAGAAAAGGCGGAGGCAGTCCCGGAACTGGAAAGGAAAGTCCGGGCGCACCTGGAAAACCAGGTGGATACCGACCGCTGGCTGGAAATTATCCGGCGCTATACCGAAATCTCGGAACTGGACGAAACCATTCTCTTTGAACTGGTAGACCGGATCAAGGTTGGCGATACCCAGAAGGTCAACGGGCAGCGGATTTGTGAGGTCAAGGTCTACTACCGCTATGTCGGGAATGTGGATGGGGCGCTGGCACAGGAAAGGGGGCAGGATTATGGCGAAGCAATATAAAGTCGGTATCTACTGCCGCCTGAGTGTGGATGACGCCTCCAATTCCGCAAAAGCGAAGGGCTATATCCCCAGCGATGAATCGGTGAGCATTGAGAACCAATATGAAATCCTCTCCAAATTCGTCATGCTCAACGGCTGGATAGAGGTCAAGACCTATCAGGACGATGGGTACAGCGGCGGCAATTTTCAGCGGCCCGGATTTTTGGAAATGCTGGAGGACGCAAGGCATGGCCTGATTAACCTGATTCTGGTAAAGGACCTTTCCCGTTTAGGCAGGGATTTTGTGGAGGTGGGCCGTTATACGGATGTCATTTTCCCCTCCCTCGGATTCCGGTTCGTATCGGTTCTGGACTGCCTGGACAGCGAGGGGGACAACACCGATATGCTGCACTTCCGCAGTCTGATGAATGACTACCATCTCAAGGACCTGTCCAGCAAGGTCAAGTCGGTGCTTCATGCCAAGAAGAAAAGCGGCCAGTATCTTGCCGCCTACGCTCCCTACGGATACCGCAAGAGCGAGGAGGACAGACACAAGCTGGTCATTGACGGGGAATCCGCCGCTGTTGTGCGGCAGATATTCCAGATGCGTCAGTCCGGCATGGCCTATGGGAAAATCGCTGCTGCTTTGAATGAGAAAGGGATTCTCCCTCCCCGCTGGTACTGGGCGGTCCATTACGGAAATGGCAGCTGCAAGTATTCCCGGCTGTGGGCTTACGCAACCGTCCGAAGCCTTCTGAACGATGATGTTTATGCCGGTACGCTCACACAGAACTGCACCGGTTCCCGTTCCTATAAGGATAAGACCATGATAAGGAAACCGGAATCGGAATGGATTTCCCATGAGGGCGCGCACGAGGCAATTATCGGGCCGGAGCTGTGGGAGGCTGTCCAGAAAATCAATCAGGCGGCGAAACAGATTTCCGCTAACAATACGCCGCCCCAAGCATCTCTGTTTACCGGAAAGCTGGTCTGCGCGGACTGCGGGCATCCTCTGGTTGCCGCCCGCGAAACACAGCGCCGGAAAAATGGCACTGTCAAGCACTATACTTCTTATTTCTGCTCCCGGTTTGCCACTACCGGACATAGCGTTTGCTCATGGCACCGGATTTTTGAGATCAGCTTGAAAAACCTGGTGCTGAGTGAAATCCGGGCGCATGGAAAAGCGGTTGCAGCCGATGAAGCCGCTGTACTGGATAAGCTGAAACAGCACATCCAATCCGCAAGCGCCGCACAACAGGAGGATAGCCGACAGGAAATCAGCCGTTTGCGGCGGCGTTTGGAGGAGTTGGAACAGATCACCGCAAAACTTTATGAAGATAAGGTAAGCGGGGCAATCAGCGGCGATTCCTTCTCGGTTCTGATTCAAAAGAACGAGCAGGAACGCATCCAGAAATCGGAACGCCTGGACAGCCTGTTAGCCGGGGAACGGAAAGCCCAGCAGGACATCGCCAATATCCACCAGTGGGCCGGAACCATCCGGCAGTATCTGGACTTGCAGGAACTGAACCGGGAAATCATTGAGGAACTGATTGACCGCATTGAAGTTGGAGAACGAACCGTCATAGACGGTCAAAGACACCAGGACATTAAAATTTACTACCGCTTTGTTGGGCTGGTGTGATCGGGCAAAAAAAGCGCCTGACCGCATCAGCAGCCAGACGGAAACATTCTGTAACAGCAGCGATATTTGATTGTTGCACACTGATTTGTCGAATTGGAGAGAAATTAGCAGTTTACCCCTCCCAAATGCCTCGTGTTCTTCATGATATTCAGAAATGGTGTAAAATCATTATCTGCCGGATTGGCACTGTCAACTCCGTTATTTACTGCAATAAAACGGACATTTTTCTTAGGGAACATCGTTTCCGTATAGAAACCTACTTGCAGATAGTTTCTGCCAAATCGGGACATATCTTTGACGATCACTGTTCCCACTCTGCCGGCTTCAATCTCTGTCAGCAAAGAATTGAATGCCGGTCTGTTGAAGTTCGTTCCTGAATATCCATCATCACTGAAATGCTGAATATTACCAAAGCCATGTTGCACTGCATAATCTTCCAGATACTTCTTCTGGTTTGTTATGGAGTTGGATTCGCCCTGCATCTCATCATCACGGGACAGACGCTCGTAAAGTGCTGTTGTTCTGTTATCTTTAGCCATTTTCTCAGCTCCTTTCGTTATGCTAAAAAATAAGAACACACAGAAAACACTTCATTTTTTAATGACTTGTTTTCTCTGTATTCTTAAAATCTAACCCTTCGGGTCGGTAACGACATAGGAGCTGTGCATCTGCATGAGATTGGGCTTGATAAAAAATCTTGTTTTGCCGGAGCCGGAACCGCCCACCACCAGCACATTTTTATTCCGGGCATTGGCTGGGTTCTTCGGCCTGCCGGACATCATAAGACCCTCTGTCTGCGTCAGAATGATGTTGTTTTCCGGCTTTGGGTTCATAAACGGTGCAATATCCGTTTTGCTGCCCCAGCGGGCAGAACCGTATTCCACGTTTTTGCGGTACTTTTTGGTGTCCTTTCCTTTGAGATAGACCGCCAGCCGCACAATGGCCGCACCGCAAAGACCAATCAGCCAGTCGATCCCAGCACCGGGCCACATGCTCTGAAAGGCATAGGTGAATCCTTCACTTAACCCCAGCAGTTTTTGCGAAGCATCTGCTCCGGGAGCCAACCGCACCGCCTGGCCCAGCTTCGCGAATACCAAAAGGAACAGAAGGTAAGGCAGGTGGAGGATCACCTGCTTTTTCAGGGTATCGGTATCTATCTTCAACGCTCCGGCCCTCCATGATCCTTGTTCTTTACCTTGTCACGGCCAAGCGCCTGCGCCAGTTCCTTAAATTTGGCAAGCTGGGAAAGCAGCGACGGCCTGGTGCTGCGGGCAAGGTCTTTTCTTGTATATTCCTTAAATGCCGCGGTCAGAGCGTCCGCCTGGTTCGCCTTGAAATACACCGTCCATTTGGGCGGGTCTGTGCCGGGGGCCTTTTCAATGTGATAGCGGACCTCATGCTTTTTGGCGATCCGTTCAAAAGAGCGAATCCGCCCGGTCACTTCAATGGTATTCGCGCCGGGGTCCCTGGCCGTCAGCCGCTTCATGCTGTTGCGGCCAACCTTTGGGGTATTGCGTTCCTGCTCCATCTTTTGAAGTGCGGCGGCAATGGCCGCTTTCAGCACCCGTCCGGTCAGCTTTGACGCCTGGACGGTGATGGAAACAGTTCTTTGTTCAATATCTTCCTGCACCTGCATCCTCCTTCCTGAAAAAATGTAATTTGTTCATTACCGCGCCTCGCTTAGCGCCTGCTGGCGCGGGGCGTGTTCATGGGCCTTCGCCGCCTGTTCAATCTGAATACGGGCGTGCCGAAGGAGAGTCTTAATCATGGAAGCCGGCTCTTTCACTTCCGAAAGGTGCTCCGTCATGCCTTTGCACTCGTCCGGCAGATAATCCGCCATTGCTTTACAGGCATCTTCCAGATTCCCAATGAAGCCCCAGCAGCTATCCGAAAGCTCACCGTTTTTATACAGCTCAAAGCCATAGCACTCACCCCGGAGATAGGCATCATACTCGGCAACCTCACTCCGTAGCAAATCCTCGGCTTTCTTTCGGAGGGCGCCGGTCATTTTCTCCGCGCCAAATTCCTTCAGCACATCCTCTTTGGAAACATATACCCATCCAACCTGCCCGCTGTCCCAGGGATCGTGAAAGCTGGTCGTCTGCATGGCAAGACCGCTGTGATCCAGAAGGTACAGGGGCATCACAATATATTTTTCAGAAATCACCCGGAGCATGGTATCATCCACGGCGCGGGGATCAGGGTGGTCGCCGGTCATTTTCCGGCTCCAGACCATATTTACCATGCGCTCATAGCGTTCCATGCCGCGCTCGTTGTTGCCAACGGTGTTTAAGTACATTTCCCGCAGAAAATCGTCTTTGTCCATATAATTGTGATGGTCGCCCAAGGCATAGCGCGGGTGGAAGCATACCATTGTCCCGAAGTTGTCATTTACCTCACGGGGACTAATCAGCATATCGTCCGGCTGCACCATTAAGGCATAGGGTTCCTGTTCTGCCATCAGCATAAGCCATCAGCTCCTTTCTGGTTCTTTCTTTTTCTCCGGCGTCTTAGGTTCCGCTTTTGCCGCCTGTTTCTTTGCGTCGTCAAGCTGCTCCCGCAGCGAACCGTCCCGTTTTGCCTCCTGCTGCCGGGTGCCGCCGAAGAAATCCGGCAGCTCCTTAAATCCAATGCTGTCCACATAGTAGGCGCTGTCGCTGCCTTTTTCATGGAGCACAACCACATCAGAGACAGAAAGAGAATGGCCCTTAAAGTCCTCCGGGTGGTCGATATTAAAGCGTGTATAAATATCCTCTAGCGTTTCGCCGGGCGAAAGCTGTGCCGCATAGACCATTTGGTAATTGTCCCTGTCTACCGGGAGCCCTTTCTTTTCCAGCCAGTCAAGAGACATAAAACGGAGGTTATCCGTATTGTCCGATAAGTCAAGCTGGTAAATGGAATAAGTGCTGATCCCATACTCCTTTTCATAGGAAGAAATACGCTCCAGAAGCAGCGCCGTTTCTCCCTCCATGTGTTCCTCACGCTCAAATGCCGCCAGCCTCATGCGGATTTTTCCGGTATCGCCTGAAAGCAGTTCGTCCGCCATGCGTTCCTTTTCTGCATGGAAATCCGGGTACAGCTCTGCATAGGCCCCGCTGTTCTGCCTGAAAAATTCATCCAGGTCAAAGGCCAAATCCGTGGTGTCATCAAGCCTTATGTCATCCCTGTCAGGTTCCTCCATGACAGGGGCCGGCTGCTGCTTTTCCTCCGGCGGGAGGGGCTGCTTCACCGCAACGATCTCACCCGCCAGCCGGAAGAACTTCTCTGGGTATTTGAACTGCTCACTGAATTTCTCCATCAAGTCGGGGGAAAGGCCGATAAAATCTTCCTCGCCAAGCCCAACGATCAAAAAGTTTCCGGCAACAATATCATACATACGCCTGCCATCGTCATAAAGAGCCCGGTTTAAGGGCATCCCTATGAGCTTGCCTTCGTCATTACAGATCAGCGCCACCGGGTCCTCATAGGGATAAGTTGCCTGAATGTCTCCGCCAACGGCAGCCTGCAATGATTCCAGCCCGCCCTCAATTTCAGTTTCATAGGGAGATTTGCCCGGCTCTACCATTAACACTTTCATAGCTGCATATCCTCCTTCTTTTTATTTGCCGCACCGGGGGCAGCAGGTGCTTTCTCCTGCGTTTTGGCCGCAGACAGCTTTCCCAGCACGGAAGGTTTCTCCGGTTTTTCGGGCATAGAAATACCGCCCTCCGAAATGTCGGCGCCGGCGCGGTCTGTTTTTACCGGTTCCTGGCCTTCCACTGTGTACCCCGGCAGGAGTGCTCCATATACGGTAAAATGGTGCTCATACTGTTTGGGTATCTGCGGGGAAATTTCCGTGAATAAATAGGAATAGGCTTTCTTCCGTCCTTCTAGGTACTTTTCCGCAGCGGCTTTGTCCGTATAGCGTTTCTGATTTTGCCCGGCAATCTTTTCGCCATAACCCTGTTTTGGGGAGTTCACATAGACATCCCAGGTCACATACCAGGCAACCGGTACGCCCTGTTTGGTTTCCCGGTCATATTTGGTATCTTCCCAAATACCACAGGTCATACGGTAGACGCGGTTGCTGATTTCCTCGTCATTCCGCCAGTTGTCGGTTTTGCGCCATTCATTTGCGGTATGCGTCACCTCCGGGGTCCGCAGGTAAGAAAGCGCCCGGTTAATCATCTGCGTGGCGGCTGCCTGCTTTTCCCATTGCTTTGCCGCAGCGACCACAATCTCATAGGCTTTCTGTTCACCGTCGATACTTCCCTGGCGCATGGATTCCAGATTTTCGGCACCCATTGTAATCAGGGAAGAAATATCTACATCTTCACAATAAATACTGTGCTCGATTTTCAACTCTGCACCTGGTTCCAAATGATCGCCGTACCGGTAAGCGCGGTAATCTTTATTTTCTTCCAAAATTTTTCACACCTCCTTAAATCTCCGGCGCATGGCTCTTTTTGGGGGCCGCCTGTGCCGGGGTAGTTTTTTCTGTCGGCTTCGCCGCTGCAAGCTGCGCCATGACCGAAGGCCGGTCTGCCGTAAATATGGAAATCTGCTCATTCTCCGCCAACGGCTGTACCGGAAGGGGCAGCGTCACATCCGAATGGGTAAGTATCTGCTCCCGTTTCAGGCCTGCCACGATCTCGTCAAATACCGCATTGATGGCTTTCCGTTCCGCACCCTCTGGGAAGGCTTTCAGGACTGCCATTTCCCCGCCTTTGTCTGCCACAAAGGTAACGGCACAGTCTGCGTGGCCCGCCAGATAATCCGATTGGTAAGGCAGCTTATCCTTGATGTAACAGGCAAAAGCCCTGGCGGTCATTTCCGTATTGCTGTCCCAATAGCCGCCGTCCTTTTCGTACTCCTTACCCATGCGCACGGAATTCCGGTAAAAATCGGTTTCCACACGCCCGATCTGCGGCGCCTCCTGTGCCTGCATCCCGGACAGCATACGCTCGAATATTTCCAGCCGTTCCCGTTCGCTTTTGGGGATCACCCGCCCGGTGACAGACTTCTTGAAAGCGCTGATCTGTTCCACGGAACCGGCCTCGCCGGACAGAAACGCCTCCCTGAGAACTGCGTAGGTTTCCATCTGTTCCTCATTGCCATGCCGTTTCAGGGAACCGAGCACCGCCGAATCCAGCCAGCTTGCCGCATTTTTCCGGGTACGCTCTGTCTGCGCTTCGGTACGGGCCGCCGCCTGCTCCAGTGTCTCCGGCTTATATTTTATAGTTTCAATTAACTTCTGGAACGGCGCATAGAGACGGGGCTGTTCCGAGAGCATCCCCTTTGCGCCCATTTTCGTACCCAAGTAATCGTCAAATCCGTGCCACCATTCATGGGCTAAAGAACCGGCCCCGTGCATCTTCGTGAGATTGATAACCTTGCGCAGCGGTTCATAATGGGCCGCCGCATTGCCGCTGCCCCTGGCGCCAAAAGCGATAGCAAGCGTTCCCTGGTAGGCAATATCCTTATCGCTGACCTGCAGGGCAGCCGCCAAATCTTTGAGCGCTTCAAAACCCATGTTGAGGGAAGCCTGCCGGTCATTCTGGTTCATCCAGTTCCCGAACTCACCGCCACGGAACCCGAAGGTATCAAGGTAGTGCTGCCCGGTGATCTCTGCGCCGTTTCTGTAATCCGGCCCGGTTCGCCTCACATGGGAGAGCTGGGGAGGCACAAACCGCATCTTTCCGCTTTTGCTGCGGCCTTTTGCCAGCTCCTGCACCCATTTCAGGGCAGCCTCCCGCGTTTCAAAATTTGTCTGTAAGATGGAATAACCCTTCGTCACATAATAGGTATCAGGTTTCCAGTCATTATTTTTGGAATAGGTATTCTTCCCGTCGTTGAAATGGATCGCATAGCCCTTTGGCACCTTCTGGTCTTTGGAAACGCCAAACTGTTCCTTCTGCGCTTTCTGTGTAAAGTTCCGTTCAAAATATCCTGCCGAGCGGACCATCAGGACATTGGACAGCTTGTTTGTAATGGCCGGGTTCTCACGGCTCTTCTCCGTTGCCTGGTAATGGGTGCCGCTGCCCCAGCCCTGCACCTGTTCCAAATATCCGTTTTCCACAAAGAAACGGTCATAGACCTGCATTGCGTCCTCCGCGGTGCGGACTTCCGAAACCACGCTTTGCAGCTCCCGTACCGTCTGGATATATTCTTTCTGTCTTGCAAGGCGTTTCTCTAGTGTGTCGTCCTTGCGGTAATATTGCGGGGAGGCATTTAATCCGTCCCGTGCCTTTTTAATGAAATAGACCACGCCAAGAGGAATCCCATCCTCCAGCATGGCCTCATAATCCGGTTTCTTCCAGATATTATCCTTTTTTACGAATTTCTCGGCTTCACGCTCATTCATGGCGTCCAGATCGTTCACATAGAGCCCACGGTCCTTCCATAAATCTTTTTTTGCGCCTCCGATCTTTTCCCCGAAATCTTCATGCTGTATGTTATCTGCCAATCCTTATCACCTCCAGTCTGTGCAAAACTTTACCGTTCCGAGACAGAACGGTCTTTCTCCGGTTTATAAAGTGCCGGCTGTTTCCCAATGAGCCGGTCTGTCTCCCTGCGGATCAGCCTGTCCACCGCACCCAAATCCTCCGGCCTGACAGCGAACTCCCGGTAATGTTCATACCAAAGGCCAGAAGTAACCACGGCAATCGGCGGCAGCTTTTCCGGTCCTTTGGGAAGAAGGCGGTAAACAGGAGCTTCGTCATAGAGAAGCATCTGTTTGGCTGTTCCCATCGGTATGCGGTACATATCCATATCGGGATTCTGGGCGGCCTCCATATACTCCACATTCAGAAGTTCCTCCAAATCCTGCGGCATATAGGAAAATGCCTGCGCCTTCCACTGGCTGAACAGGTTGGAATAGTGGTGTTGCCATTCTGTGACCTGCTCCGGGAGATAGGAAAATCCCCAGCTTTTCAAGGCATCTTTTTCGTACAGCTCCATTGAGTGCCATTTTTCAAGGCTGACTGTTGCCGCGGAGCCGTCTTTCTGCTCGATATTGACCCCGCCGGGATAGAGCGTATGATGTTTCACATCCTGCCGCAGTGTGTCCAAATCCATCATCAGGACATCACCAAATAAGTGACCGTCCTCCTTCCGGTTGGTATGAAGCAGAAAAGCCCTTGCCCTGATGTATTCCGTTGTAAAGATCATCTGGTGTAAATCCCCTGTGGAACAGTACGCAAATACGGCGTCGGAAAGCCACATGTGGTTTTTTCCCATGATAGCGATAGAATCCGCTCCAGTATTTGTCATCAGAGAGCGCATATTGAATTCACTTTCCCGCAAAAAATCACCAGGGAAAATATGAAGCTCGTAGGCAAATGTAGTCAGGTCCGTGTCCCGGATCAAATAAATCTGCGGAAGCGGTTCGTTTTTCCGGTTTCTTTCCTCCGTCATTTACGAATCTCTCCCGTCCGTTGGAATGGGGCCTCCGGCAATCTTGCCGACGATCTCTGGCCCGGTCTCGTAAATCTGCGTGAGCCGCTTGGCCGTTCCGCATGGCTGCGCTGCACCGCTGGTCCAGAGCCGGACCGTGGAAGGGGCGACGTTCATCAGAAGCGCAAAGCCTTTCTCGTTCATATCCAGTTTTTCCATCAGGGCCTTAACCATATCGGGGCCATAATCCGGGCACCGGGCAGCTTCGGCAATCATCTGTAAAGCGGTATTTTCTGTATTTGTCATTATAAATTCCTCCTGTTATTCTGGCCCCTCGCTGTTAAGCCGGGGCAAAGCTGATTTTGTTGTGTTCCATCCTCCGGGCAAATTCCTGGACGGCATATTTCACTCCGTCAATCTCCGCATGGGTCTGATCCAGGAACCGGCAGAGAGAAAAATGCGTATCCCCGTTCCCATAGGACAGGCAGAGCAAGCCGTTGTCTGGAAGCGAAAACAGTTCCTTTCCTGCGCTGTGCGTAAAGCAAATTTGTTGGTTTTCATTCATAAGCAAATCCCCCTTAAATAGAAACAGCCGCCTCTTTCTGGCGGCGTGGCTGCTGGCGTTCCTGTATCTGCTCCCTGATCCGCAGCAGCTTTTCGTTGTAATCCTTCCCTGTGCGGGGCGGGTTGATCCCCACCCGGATATGCCTGAAACGCCGGTCCTCATGGAGCATTGCCTGAATCCTCCTGGCATTTTTAAGGCCGCCAAGGTCATTGTCCATGTAGAGATTAACGCGCCGGATTTCCGGGTGGCGTTCCAAAAATGCAATCAGCGCCACATGGGAAGTACCGCCCAGGGACAGCCGGTAGCCATCCCATTTCCAGCCTTCCAATTCCTGCAGCGTGGCATGGGAGAGGGCGTCAATGGGCGCCTCAAACACCGCAACATGGCGGCTGCCCGGATTCCTCGGTGGATAGCAGAAGCTGTATTCCTTGTCGCTGCCGTAAACATCTTTTCTAAGGCTGCCGGTAATGCTCCGCATACAGGCAAACTTCGCTTTGCCGGCTTCATCCTTTCCCACAAACACACAGACCGGCTCGCCATGATACCGTGCCTCATAGAACAGCCCTTCCCGGAAACATCGGCTGATCACATCAGGGCTGATCCCGCGCCGCTGCAAATAGGAAACGGAAGAGGTGGCGCACCGTCTGGCCCAGGGGAGAGAAAATGTTTTCTTCTCCGGTTCCTTCTGCACATGGGTCGTTACTGTTGTACTCCGATAGGCCGGTGTCTGCTGGATTTCTCCGCCTACCAGCGTATGGACCGCATCCACCAGCCCATAGCCCCGAATCTGGATCAGGTAATCCAGGGCGTTGATACTCCGGCCCCGGCTGTTCCAGTACCAGTACCTTTTCCCGGTCACATAGACCAGGCTGTCATGTTCCTTGTGCCGGTAATTGGGTCCGTCCCGTTTCAGCACCCCAGGCTCATGGAACTGCAGGTATGCGAAAAGGTCCGCCTCCCGTGCCGCCTGAATCTGCTCTTTGCTTACGCCTGGCATAGTGCCGGCACAGAATTTCTTTTCATCGTGCTTCGCCTCCTTTCCGTGACAACAAAAGACGCCCGGAGGCGCCTAACAGCCGTACAGGTCATGGTTGACCTCGGCACGGTAATAGCTGTCCATTGTTGCCGGGGCATTATACAGCGCCGCCAGCAGGTACGCCTTAATATTCCCGACTTTTGTGGTGTTCTTGTCAATACAGTCAAAGACATACTCCAAGTGGCCGGAATTGATCTTCAGGAAACGGCTCTTTACCACCTCCCTGGGAAAATCATCCCCGGCAATACGGATATATGGCCGTTTGGATAAAACAACTTCAAGCATAAGCTCCACAGTCTCGTCTATGCGTTCTTTCCCATACCGGGAAACCATACAGTCATACTCGATATTTTCTTTTAGGATTTCACGATAAACGTCTATCAGCTCTATCCGATCCATCCCATCCGGGCGGCCTGCCGCCTCCGGCTCTGCCGGATAGATTGATTGATGGGTCCTTGATATATCCGTTTTTGATTTTTTAGTTCTTTGTGGATTAGTATTTAATTGTGCGGGATTTTCCTGTTCAGGTTCGACCTGTTCAGGTTTTGCCTGTCCTGGATTTACCTGTCTTGGATTTTCCCGTTTAGGTGGAAACGCCTGTTTTTCAGCGTTTACAGGCTTTTCATGGATGGTATATTCAATATCTCCGAGTTGCCCGTTCTCATAGCGGAGGCGCTGCCTGGTGAGATACCCGTGCCGCTCCAGCTCCTTCAGGGCGGTAGTGATCGAATCCACACCGTCCTTACAAATATGGGCGAGCCCCTTTGTGGTATAGTCCCAATCTTCCGGCAGCGACAGCATGAGGGAGAGAAGCCCCTTTGCCTTTAAGGACAGTTCCGTATTGCGCAGATGGTGGTTGCACATGATCGTGAAGTCCTTCGTTTTTTCTACCCGGAATACAGCCATTTCACAGCCTCCTTTCTCCGGTTATTTCCGTTACAAGGCACGGTCCCTGCGGTCATAGTGGAGATGCCCGCCTGAGACCTTTGCATGGTTTTTCAGTTTGACCTCGCCCCGTTCCTGGCTGTCTAAGAATTTCTGATAGCCGGCATCCGTAAGGAACAGGCGCATCTTATCGCCCTTGTCACCCACAGGGGAATCATACGACAGCACATCAAAGACGATCATGTGACGTACCTCCGGGTCGAAGCGTTCCAGCGCCATGATGTCGTGCCCCTTCAATTTCTCTGCGCCGGATTGCTGCCTGGCCTCGGCAATCTTTTCCCCAATCGTCCGGGGCGGGTAAGGCAGACGGTAATTCTTTTGAATATCCCGCACGATGTCCATGCACTCGGCATCCGTCAGAACGCGCAGCTTTGCCATCAGATTTTCCGCTGCCTTCTGTTGTTCGGGATGCTTTGTGTACCTGGCAGTCATGTAAAGCTCGTTCAGGACTTTGGATTGATAGTCACCCTCAACCTGAAACAGCAGCCGTTTTTCCATTTCATTTAATTCCATGTGAATCTCCTTTCTCTTGAAAATGGGTATAAAAAATAGGCATTCAATATCGAATGCCTTTGAATGCCTACTTTGAAAAATATTGTTATTAAGTTGTCGGAAGTTTGTATAGCTTTTGGTCGTAATAATTTTTCATTCCGTCCAAGATTCCCGTCAAAAACAGTATTACTTCATCTTTGATGTTTTCTAAATCACTAATGGTTAAATCTCTTGCACAATCGCTGAATGAAACATCTCCATGTGCCAAGCTATTCCGTTCCCTTTTAACACGTTCTAAAGATTCTCCTGGAGTTGCAAGACGATAGCGTATTCTATGTTTATCGCAAATGTTTTTAATTTTTTTTGCATTTAGGTTACCGCTAATTCCCAAAGCGTCTTTTGAAAGAATAATCGGTGCATTAGTCGTAATATCTCGAATAATTTCTTGAACGCGATTTTCATAGGCAACTCGTTCTGTGGCAGGTCCATATATTTCGTTTATTTTATATTTCGACCAAATATCTTGAATCTCACGGATTACTTGATTATAAGAACAATTGTCGTTTTTCAAATCTTCGTAAATTTCCATCATTCCACTAACGATGCATGCCTCGACCAAATTATATAACATTAGCAAAAAATTAGATTTCATAATCTTATAGAAGCGTGTATTGTCAACGGTCTGTATATTAGGATTCCCATTATCAATTTCAACCATAACAGAAAAATAAAATTCAATTTCTTGCTTTCTGTCGGCAAAAATGCTCAGTGTGTTTTGCATAACTTTATCCTTTTAATAATTGATCTCTCACATATTCAACACGCAATTTCAATTTTCCTTCATTATTGCTGGCATCTGAGGTCGTGTATTCTTTAAATTCATCAGAATCAAGCCAGTCAACATTGCTTATTCTTAAATCTGGTTTTTCTCTTAATGCTAATGCAACGCCAACAGAAATTGCTTCAAAACGAACACGAGGAGTTGCTTTCGCTTTTTCAGTCTTAGCAAAGCCAAAAGGAAAGTTTTCTTTTACAAAAGAAACCATACGTTGAAAATCTGCGTAAAAAGTATCTTCATCAAAATCCACTAGATTATTAATGAGATATTCGTCTAAAAATTCATTAACGGTGTGTCCAAAGTTCTCATAGTTATTTAAATAGGCAAAGAAACGGAGAACAAATTCAAATCGTTCATGTCTCTTAACTCTATCTTCACTCATAGGGCAGAGCGCAACAAATGTCTCATCTTTAGAACATTTTTCAATAAAGTCAGTAAATGGACCAGGATAAGAGCCACGCCGTACTTCTGAATCATTAGCTTTCATTCCAGTTGTATTAATTCGATAGAAGAGATCCTGTCTGGCTACAGTAGGTGTATCTTCCTCCAAAACAATGATCCTTAAGGTTTTATTCAGAAATTTACGTTGCTGAGCATCAGATAAGTCTTTAAAATAAAATCCATTAAGTTTGGTTAATTTTTTTAAGCCGCTAAGTTGCAGTTTGTTATTGTGGAACTCGACAAGAGTCTGCATGCGTTGAGCACCATCAATTACCTCTTGTTTACCATTATCACAGTCTGCGAAAAACATAAACGGAATGGGTAAACCAAGAAAGATTGATTCCAAAAAAAGAGTTTTATTTTTAGTTTGCCATACAAAGTTTCTTTGATATGGCGGGATAAAAAAGTCCTTCTTTTTAAATTTTGCAATCAAAAGTTCTATGGTAAAATCTTTTGTGTCATAATCAATTTGTTTCTGCATTTCTTTGATTTGCAGATCAGCAGCTTGTTTTTCATCCGTAGAAATAATATGTTCTTTTTTAGTTCGCGGCATTTTCCTCTACCTCCTGTAAATGTTGTTGAATGCTGATCCCTATAGCTCGCCCCAATTCAACAGGAACGGCATTTCCTATGTGTATTCCTATTTCGCGTCGGTTTGATGGATGATCGTTGTCAATAAAAACATAATCTGGGGGAAAAGATTGCAAAATAGCTCCTTCTCTTAATGACAAAGCTCTATCTTGCTCAGGATGCCCAAATCGTCCATTTCCGTATCCATAAAACTGTGTTGTTATAGTTGGAGAAGGTTCATCCCAGGACATCCTTCCATATACAGAAGGATATGTTTTTCCACTTTCTTTTTTATGGCATTCTAATTGTAGCTCTTCATCCCAATCGCGCCATGTACCCCCAGGAGTAGATTGTCTTATTCTTTTCAAGTTAGTGGGTGAAAGCCGACAAGCACGATGAAGCAAATCATTGGCATCTTGTTCTCCATCTTTTAATGCAGACAAATTTCCTATGGCTTGACGTACCGTTGGATAATGTTCGGAATCATACAACGGAGGAATTAGTTTTATTTCTCCTAAGCGAGAAGCCAATAAAACCAGTCTTTTTCGATTTTGAGGAACGCCGTATTCCGGACAATATACAATTTTCCAGTCAACACAATAATTCAATTCTTTCAGAGTAGATACAAAATCGGTAAAGACTTTTTCACTCTCTAATTCTGGTACATTCTCCATAGAAATTATTTCAGGGTTTACTTCCTGAACTAACCTTGCAAAAGAATATAATAATTTCCACTTATCATCAGTTGGTCCATCTTTTCGATAGCGATTAGTATATTTAGAAAATGGTTGGCAAGGTGCACATCCGACAAGTATTCGGGTAGTGTTATCAGGATATAATGCCTCTAATTGTTCTCCTTTTAACGAAGTAATATCACAATTTATGAATTGCGCATTATTATTCTTTTCATAAGCAAAACGGCAAGAATCGTCAATATCTATACCAGCTTGCACAGTTATACCCGACAGAGATAATCCTTTTGTTAAGCCACCAATTCCACAGAATAAATCTATTGCGGTAGAAGGCACTAAACCTCACCTCCCTTTTGATTGGAATTTTCTTGATCAATAAAAAGTAAATACGTGTCTATTTGTAATGCGTCAGCAATTTTTTGTATATTGTCTAAAGAGATACTTCGTTTTCCACATTCTATTGCACTAATGTATGTCCTATGCAATCCTGCCTTTTCTGCAAAATGTTCTTGAGAAAGACCTAATTGCATACGATATGCTTTTACATTTTTTGAGAATACCTTAATTACATCCACGCTAAATTCACCCTCTTTCAGTATAACCGAGTGAATACAATAAGTCAACATACAATAAGTCACAAAAGACCGTATTTGCGTCTTGCAGATATAATTGGATTTGCTAATTTCTTGCTAATTGGACGATGCAGAATTAGCAAGAAGGACGTTGTACGGGCAAGCACTCCTTAACAGGTAGAACGCTCGAAAAAGCCCGTGGTTTCAAGGTTTCTGGCGTATTGGAAGTCACGCATCCGTATGACGTACAAGGTGGTATGCCATACTCCTAAGCGGTAGGCCGGAGGTTCAAATCCTCTTAGCGACGTCTAAAGAAATACCGAGAATACTGGGATTCCACAGTTCTCGGTATTTTACTATATCTGGAATTGCTAATCAAAATGGTGTTTCTGCTAATTATCCGAAAAATTTTGTTGAAAATGTTGCTAATTGAAAAGGCGATAGTTTCTGGTTCAAGGTTAATAACTTTGTCACAAGTTGGGACGAAGTTACAGATCAGCATATAGAAATTTCTTTAAAAGACATAGATGAACTTCTGTTAAATAGATTATTTTATACTCTTTTTCTATGGAGATGGCGAGATTATGTCTATCCCCTTAGAAAAATGTATGATATACTGTAAAAACAAACAATAAGCGTACATAAAACTTGGTATTCCCATTTGGAATTTTGAGTTTAAAGATATACGAAGCAACAGAACTTAAAGTCGCAAATTGTGATTTCAAGTTACTCATAGTTTTGAGGTTCCAATCTGGTACTTCAAAATAGAAAGGGCGATAAAGATGGCTGATATAGGAAAAACAGCTTTGGAAAGGGCAAATGATGATATCCAAGAAATAAGCATTGAATCAGCAGAGTCCGATATAAAAAGCATAATATATGTTATTCGTAACTAGCAGGTTATGATAGACAGTGATTTAGCGATGCTGTACCAAGTAGAAACGAGAGTATTAAATCAGGCAGTAAAGCGTAATATTTCAAGATTTCCAGAAAATTTCCGATTTCAACTGACGAAAGAGGAATATGAAAACTTGAAGTCACAATTTGTGATTTCAAGTTTGAAGGATGATAATGGATATGGCGGGCGTAGGAAATTGCCATTTGTTTTTACAGAGCAAGGAATCGCAATGCTTTCTGCTGTTTTGCGAAGTGATGTTGCTATCCGAGTAAGCATCAGGATTATGGACACCTTTGTGGAGATGCGGAAGTATATGGCAAATACATCTTTGCTGTATGAGAGGTTAAATTCAATAGAGGTTCGCCAGATAAATTACCAAACGGAAACAGACGAGCGTTTTGAGAGAGTTTTTAAGTACATATCCGAGCATGAGGAATCCAGTCAAAAAGTATTTTTTGATGGACAGATTTACGATGCGTTCAGTCTGATCGTAAGTCTAATTCAAAAAGCGAAGAAAGAAATCACTCTGATAGACGGATATGTAGATGTTGGGACATTGAATCTGCTTTCAAAGAAAAATTCTGATGTTGCAGTTACAATTTATACAAAGAAACAGACCAGTCTAACGAAAGCTGATGTTAAGAATTTCAATGAACAGTACCCGACATTGAAAATAAAATATACCAAAGTATTCCATGACAGGTTTTTGATTCTTGACCGAGTGACAGCCTATCATATAGGAGCATCTTTGAAAGATGCAGGAAAAAAGTGTTTTGGAATCAATCTAATCCAAGACGCAGGCATCATCAAGGACATTCTGCAAAGGTTGGAACTGGAAACGGAGAAATAAGAAGTTCTTTGAGGTCACAATTTATGATCTTAGAAAAATACAAACAGCTTAAACTATTCTGAGATTCGTTGTGAAATGCAGCTATTACTCAGGAAAGATTCTATAGCGTAACATTTCCCTAAATGCAAGCCCCTTGCTAATCGCCTGCTAAAAGGAGCATTTAAAACACCTTAAAATCAGCAGTCACATGAAGGTACGAGATAACATTCTGAATCCGTGAAAAGCAAGGAGATACAGGGATTAGATAGTACTAAGAGGGAGCTGCTTACTAGCAAATGGGGCTAGTCCTAAGCGGTAGGCGGGAGGTTCAAATCTTCTTAGCGACTTCTAAAGAAATGCCGAAAATACTGGATTGCCCGGGTTCTCGGTATTTTACTATATTTTAGTTTGCTAATCAAAATGGCGTATCTGCTAATTTTTCCAAAGGTTGAGTTCAAATTTTAATTTTTTAGAATTTTTGTCATCTGTACTGATTAGAAAAAATACAATTACTAAGGCAAACAACGTCAGTGCTGGAGGCAAAAAGAATCAAATTGAAATTTGAATAAAAAAATGTTATAATGGATACCACTATTTAGTATCAAGCGACATATAATTGTAGATAGTAAAAAAGGAGTGGCAAAAATGTGCTTTTATATTGGGATTGAGGATTTAGCAGCAAATGCAATGATTGAGATGCTGAAAAAAGGTGGGCAACGGTTTCTTACTTATGATGAAATAGAAATGTATGGAGCCGAAGTTATACAGATTTTAAAAGAGAATGGAGAAAAGGCGGTTCTAATATTGTCAAGAGAAAATACAGATGCACTCTTTAGAAATTATTCGGAGTTTTTTGAAGAAGGAGATCAAAACGGGAAGAAGGGCATTAAATTAAAAGCTGAAAAAGAAGTAGATGATTTGATCCAACAGTTTAGGGGATATTTGGCTTTGGATGTATTATTAGCATTTATGAATCAACGATCTGTAAAAGTTTTAGGAGTATAAGAGTGAAAAATAAAGTGTATTTTTGAACGCACTTGTATAAGGGTTCATAAAACCCCATTTTTACAAGTATAGAAAACAGAATAATGTTAGTTATCGTTGCGTTTTACTAACTTAGAACTATCGTAACCAAGGCTTTCAAGGTAAGCAAAAACATTGTTCTCATTCAGAACAACACGCTCTGCATGTTCCTGGGGGTTCATCAATTCCTCATAGTCAGTAGGGGTAAAAGGTTTCTTTTCCGAAACCATGTGGTAAATACACACCATCATCATTCTTGCGATGGCAAAGATTGCTTTCTTATGGCCACGACGCTTTTTGATCCGCCCATATTTGATCGCAAAATAAGGCTGCTTTTTGTTTTTGATTGCGGCAAGAGCACACTGTACCATCATTGGTTTTAAATAATCACCTGCTTTTGCAATCCGGACAGATTTTTTCTTGCCGGCAGATTCGTTGTTTGCAGGAGAAAGTCCACACCAGGAACAGAGGTGTTTGGTATCATCAAAAATGTTCATGTCAACGCCTGTTTCCACGAGAACAATTGTGGAACTTAATTCTGTCATGCCGGGCATGGTGCTGACGAGTTCCACAAACCCATAATAAGGTTTGATACGGACATAGAGTTCCACTTCGGTCTGGATAATCATATCATCAAGATATTCCAGATGGCCACGGGCAAGCTCCAGTTTTTTAGCCTGGTCTGTTTCAATATTGTAGCCTCTGATGGCTTCGATGATTTCATCAGACTTGGCTTTGGCTCCTTTCTTTATTAGCTTGCGGACAGCTTTTTCATCAATGGAATCAGCGGTATGCTCCAGCAGATAAGACATGATTTCCGTCGCTGTCTTGCCGAAAGGGTCAGAAAGCACGCTGGCAATGCCGACATTGGAAACGGTCATACAGTTTTGGATGCGGTTCTTCTCAGAAGATTTCATGCAGACCAGCTTGAAGCGGTATCTGGCAAGTTCCCGGAGCTGGCGGAAATCCTTTGGAGGGATAAAGGAGCATTTGACAAGGTCAAATTTGTAGAGGTCGGCAATCCATTTGGAGTCCTTTTTGTCCGTTTTTTTGCCTTTGATGGCTTTGACATATTTGGGATGTGTAAGGCAGACATCCATGTCATTTTCGAGATAATTAAAAATAGGAATCCAATACTTTCCTGTGGATTCCATACAAACATGATAACAATGATTCTCGATGAGCCAGTTGTGAAACCTTTGAATATCCGAGTTGATGGTTGAAAAAGATTTTTGTCTGTATTCGGATATCCCGTCCTTGTTAGTAAATACGATGGTTGCAACGATAACATTTTTGTGGACATCAAGTCCACAGCAGATGGAGTATTTTAACTTCATCATAAGTATCACCACCTTAATCAAAAAGGAATAGCAACAGTGACTGTCATCCTGCGACTGAATAAACATGGTTTATTACCAATGATAAGAGTCCGGGCTCAAAGTCTCACTTGTTTGTGCTTGAAAGGATGACGGCACATATAACTATACGGGGTCGAAATAAATTCGCCACTCCTCCTTCCGTGCTCTGTAGTGTATTGCTATTCCTAAGGCTATTATAAACAAAATAGAGGGGTGACACAACAAGCTTTTTCATGTCTTGTTTGTGCCTTGAGCGAAGCGAAAGGAATGATAAAAACTATGAAGGATTACAAAAGAATTAAGGATCCTATATATGGTTATATAAAGATTCCTGTTAAATATATGACAAATATTATTGATACAGCTGTTTTTCAAAGACTACGTCGAGTGATACAGACTAGCTATTCACCACTCTATTCTTCGGCAGTTCATAATCGTTTTGTTCATTCAATGGGAGTATTCTATCTGGGGGAATTAACTGTAAACCGATAGAAACTATTGGCAACGAAAACTTCTCAAAGGATATTCCGAAAGCCTCAAGCTCTGCTGCCGCTCCCCATGAGATAATGAGTGCAATAATAGGTATATTAGAATTTGAATCATTTTTTGATGATGTGGATGATAAAGAATTTTTTGCACGTTGCATTACTGGGTACAAATATTCAGAAGAAACAATAGAAAATAATATAAAGAATTGCTTTATTTCAATGCTTAATTCAAAGGTGATAGATGTTGACAAACTGGATTACCTAATCCGAGATGCCTACATTACGGGATTTGATACAGTAAATATTGACTTTGAACGTCTTTTATCTTCACTTACAATAGCAGAAGATGGTGGTAAGTATAAAATTGCCTATTACAAAAATGCTATAAGTGTTATTGAGAATGTTGTCTATGCTCATGATGCAGAACGGAAATGGATTCAGACACATCCAGTCGTGTTATATGAAGCATATATACTTCAACATATTTTTAGTTACTTAAGTGAAAAGTTTGATGATGAAGATAAAAAATTATTTTCACTTGAGTCATTAAGTAAAAAGGGACAACATTTTGAGAATGGATTTTTTATATCTCTGTTATGTGATGATGATGTCATATATCTGATGAAGAATTCTTTTCAAAGCGAATTATGCGAAGAGTTCTTTGAACGTAGGGTAAGGAGACATCCTGTATGGAAGTCAGAAGCTGAGTATAAAGCGTTTGTTTTAGATTCTACTTCAGGGGGAAAATGGTTGGAAAAGTTTGAGAATGCTATGAGTATTACAGCAATGTACTTGATTAAAAGTACAGATTCCTGGGTGATAGATAAAGCTTTAATTTCCAAGCTTGAAAAAGAAAAAGAAACTTTGATTAATACAGATATGGAGATCAAAACCAAGAATGTACAAATAGAAAATAAGGAGATGATTCTAAAAGTAATTCATTCTTTGGACGATTATGCAAATCAAAAAGGTATTGATTGTAATTTTGTCATATTAAGAGCATCACAGTTTAATAGTGGTTTTGGCAAACCTGATTTTTCGGCCATTAATATTGCCTTTCAAACAAAAGAAGGAGAAAAGGTTGCAGTAGTAGGAAAGATAGTTACTGCCTTGGAAGCTAAGGAGAGAGAGCGAGACAATTTCTTTTATCTTTTTTATAAACGCAATGAATGGATTGACACTGATAAAAATGATATAGATAATCAAGAGATATGTGAAAAGCTCTTTAGAGATGTTGTTTTTTAAAAGATACTATTGTTGGTAAAATCACGTAATGGTATTTCTAAATCGAATTATTTGGAAAAGATACTAGAACGATTTTTACACCGTAACATTTCCCTAAATGCAAGCCCCTTGCTAATCGCCTGCTAAAAGGAGCATCTAAAACACCTTAAAATCAGCAGTCACAGGTCGGTACGAGATAACATTCTGAATCCGGTAAAGCTAAGGAAATACAGGGATTAGATAACACTCATAGGGAGTTGCCTACTAGCAAATGGTTCTACTCCTAAGCGGTAGGCCGGAGGTTCAAATCCTCTTAGCGACGTTGAAAGAAATACCGAAAACACTGGGATTCCAGAGTTTTCGGTATTTCTTCTTTTCTGGACTTGCTAATTAAAATGGCGATTCTGTTAATTATCCGAAAAATTTTGTTGAAAATCTTGCTAATTGAAAAGGCGAGAGTTTCTTGTCCTAATTCATAACTTCATCCCAACTTGTGACAAAGTTAAAACTTATTATGTAGGAATATCTTCGAAAGATGCAGAAATAACGAAATCGGTAAGGAAGTCGAAACCTATAGACTAAATGACACTTGGTTTTCCTTTAATAGTCTTTTAGTTGGAACTCTTACACCTGCGTGGTCGCGCGGCTGGAAAAAAATATCCAAGGATAATTTTGTTGCAGACCAAATTGATGGATTTTTTTACTTTGCAAATCAATATATATATCGGGGGTATCAAATAAATATTCTAGGCGCTATTGCCTTAACATATGGACGTCATTGTGATTTTAGGGGAAATGAATGTAAAGAGTGTACGTTGCCTTTTTTTAATTCTGAGTACCTTTCATTCCGTAAAGACATCCCTGCTATTCATAATAGAAAAAGTCAGTTATGTTCATACTATATTGATTTAATCAATTCCTTTGATCCTTTTGTAAATAGAGTGTTGTATTACTATATCCGTTCTCTTTCTTTGCTTGCAGACGGATACGATGAGGAAGCAATAACCGCAGCTGATAACACAGTTGATGTTATTTTCCAAGCTATTAAACAACGAAAACAAATTCCGACTAAAGCAAGAATTGATATGTATAATATTGTTCAGACTGAAATTAGCTTGCCATCTGGAACAGTAGAACAGCTTGAAAACCTTTACCAACTTCGTTGTGGTTTTTCTGCACATCCAGCTCATTCAAAATGGTGGGATTTTAGCGAAACTTATGAAAGTGATATTGAAGCGATAATGTATTCCGTTAAATCAACAGTAATTAAGTTTTTGATGTTTGAAAGGGATAATAGAAAAATAGAAAAAGTTCCATCTTGTTGGTCTGACTGGTTCATGGATAACTGCGATATAATTTATGATGCTGTATGGTTTCATAAATCACCCATATTGAATTAATGAATTGATTTGTCCTATTTTTCTACGAAGATGGCGAGATTATAGCTATCCCCATAGAAAAATGTGTGATATACTGTAAAAGCAAACAATCAGCGTACATAAAACTTGGTATTCCGATTTGGAATTTCAAGTTTAAGTATATACGAAGCAGCAGAACTTGAGATCGCAAATTGTGATTTCAAGTTACTCATAGTTTTGAGATTCCAATCTGGCATTTCAAAATAGAAAGGGCGATAAAGATGGCTGATACAGAACAAACAGCTCTGATAAAAGTAAATGATGATACTCAAGAAATAAGCATGGAATCAGCAGAGTCCTATATAAAAAGCATGATATATGTTATTCGTAACCAGCAGGTCATGATAGACAGTGATTTAGCGATGCTGTATCAAGTAGAAACGAGAGTATTAAATTAGGCAGTAAAGCGTAACATTTCAAGATTTCCAGAAAGATTCCGATTCCAACTGACGAAAGAGGAATATGAAAACTTGAAATCACAATTTGTGATTTCAAGTTTGGAGGATGATAATGGATATGGCGGGCGTAGGAAACTGCCATTTGTATTCACAGAACAAGGAATCGCAATGACAGGTTTTTGATTCTTGACCAAGCGACAGCCTATCATGTAGGGGCGTCTTTGAAAGATGCAGGAAAAAAGTGTTTTGGAATCAATCTAATTCAAGATGCAGGCATTATCAAAGACATCCTGCAAAGATTGGAACTGGAAACGGAGGAATGAGAAACTCTTTGAGGTCGCAATTTGCGACCTTAGAAAAAATGCAAACAGCTTAAACTATTCTGGGATTAGTTGTGAAATGCAGGTATTAATCGGGAAAGGCTTTACAGCGTAATTTGTATCATAGGAGAGGTGCATTGATGAAAGAATATATAACAAAACGGGTACATGAATTGTACTGGAAAGAAGATATAAATTGTGCAAGGACAGCACTTATCTGTTTAAGTGAAGTATTTAAAATTGCCATTGATACGCAAACAATCTGGTCTGCGGTCGGGCTGCATGGTGCGGGTGGATATAGGGCGCAGTGTGGTTTAGTTGAAGGCACGCTTATGTTTATAGGAATTTATCTTCATATGATGGAAAAAAAAGAAGATGAAATTGTATCTGCCTGTTATGATTTTGCATCTGCATTTGATAGAGAGTTTGGTTCATTAAGATGTTTTGAACTACGTCCTACGGGCTTTTCGGAGAGCGACCCGCCACATATGTGTGAAAATTTGACTTGTAGTGGAATCGAATTTGCATATCAATATATTTTAGAAATCACAAAGCAGTGAAAAGTCCGTAAAATACTGAGTGAAAATGAATGGAACTTAAAAGGAATTATCAATACACATGCTGCTTTTTGATGAATACGGGCTGGTAATGAATTTTGAACAGTGTGTTTTAGTAGGAAGTACAGTGCGTTCATATCTGGCATGGCTAAAAGATAACGATAAAATAAGGGCTGTTTTTACAGATAATCAGTTAATGTGGAGCAGTTTATAATATGGTGGAAATCATACGTCTATTCAAAAAGTAAGAGCATATTTCAAAACAAAGGTAATTGACGGAAGAATACAAGAATGGATTGATGTCTGCAAAATATTGTGATGAAAAAAACAGGTAAAGGTGCGTATTCCTCTGCCTGTTCTTTTGGTTATAGATGTGTTTGTGGAAAATGAAGATATCTTACAAGAAACCAGCAGACATTCTGAGTATAATATAGAGTGCGAGGAGGTGTTATCAATGCAAAAAGAAATACGGACAGTCTGCTATGATTACGATTGTCATCTTGAAGCATATCGTTTTGAGGGAATTGTACAGCCATTCCCGAATCACTTTCATAACTACTATGTGATTGGCTTTATAGAAGCAGGGACACGCTGTTTATCCTGCAAAAATAAAGAGTACACGGTAGGTCAGGGAAATATTCTGCTATTTAATCCAAACGATAGCCACAGTTGTGTCCAATGTGACGGCGGAACGCTTGATTACAGAGGTTTGAATATTTCCAAAGAAACGATGCTGTCATTAGCGGAAGAAATAACAGGGCAAAGTGTATTGCCTGGCTTTTCGGAAAATGTTATTAAAAATGATGAGCTGAATCTTTATCTCCATTCTTTGCATCAGATGATTATGGACGGTGGGGAAGAGTTTGAAAAAGAGGAAATGCTCCTGCTCCTTATTTCGTTGCTTGTCGAGCAGTATGGACAACCTTCCAGGAACTGTATTCCAGAGTGCAGTGAAGAAATAGGGAATTCCTGCACATTTATGGAAGAGCATTTTACAGAGCATATTACACTCGATGACCTCTGTAAATGCAGTGGTCTTAGTAAATCGACATTGCTCCGTGCGTTTACCAAATCAAAAGGAGTTACGCCATACAGGTATCTTCAGACGGTTCGCATAGGCAAAGCAAAGGAACTGTTGGAGCAAGGCGTGACTTCGAGCGATGCCGCTATACAGACAGGCTTTTCAGACCAGAGCCATTTTTCAAATTTTTTTCATATGTTTATCGGATTGTCGCCTGCCGCATACAGACGTATTTTTAAGGAGGGTGGCAGGAATCGTGGATAAAAAAACTACCACAGGGCATATCACAGCTCTGGTTACGATTATGATATGGGGAACGACTTTCATATCCACCAAAATTCTTCTTGCAGATTTTACACCGATAGAAATCCTGTTTTTTAGATTTTTGCTCGGTCTGCTTGTATTGATTATCATTTATCCGAAACGCTTAAAAATAAAGGATAAAAAACAGGAGCTTACATTCGCTGCGGCGGGGTTATGTGGGATATGTTTATATTATCTGCTTGAGAACATAGCATTGACTTATACGATGGCTTCTAATGTCGGCGTTATAATTTCTGTTGCCCCGTTTTTTACTGCTGTTTTATCTCATGTATTTCTAAAGACAGAAGAAAAACTGAAAGTACAATTTTTTGTTGGTTTTGTAGCTGCTATGATAGGAATATGCCTTATCAGTTTTAACGGTAAGGATTTAGAGCTGAATCCCATTGGTGATATTCTGGCGGTTGCTGCGGCATTGGTATGGGCAGTTTATTCCTTGCTTACACGAAAAATCAGCAGCTATGGATTGAATACTGTCGGGACTACAAGGAAGATATTTACATATGGAATACTTTTCATGCTTCCGTTTCTCTTTGTTTTTGATTTCAACTTGGATGTGCAAAAAATTATAAAGCCAGAGTATGCCCTAAACCTTATCTATTTAGGTCTTGGCGCGTCAGCCCTTTGTTTTGTTACTTGGAATTATGCGGTAGGGGTGCTTGGAACTGTTAAGACAAGCGCGTATATTTATATAGTCCCTGTCATTACCGTTGTCACATCCGTTATTGTGTTAAAGGAAAAAATTACATGGATTGCTGCGATAGGAATAGGGCTTACCTTAATCGGCTTATTTCTATCGGAAAGTAAATTAAAATTTAGGAAAAGAGGAAAGTGAAAATGAATGTAGAGAATGAAAAATGTGTGATAGTTGTCGATGAAAATTTACCTCTTGGGATTATTGCAAATACCGCCGCTATCCTCGGCATCACTATGGGAATGAAAATGCCCGATGTTGTCGGGAATGATGTGCTTGATTTAGAGGGCAATCCCCACATGGGGATTATACAGTTTCCCGTACCGGTATTAAAAGGAAATACCGAGATACTTAATAAACTAAGAACAAAGTTGTTTGAGCCGCAATTTGCCGAATTGACAGTTGTTGATTTTTCTGATTTGGCGAGGGGGTGTAAGACTTACAATGAATTTATTAGTAAAATGACGAATACCTCAGAAAGCAAATTAAATTATATTGGAATCGCTGTCTGCGGAAATAAAAAGCAGATTAACAAGCTGACGGGGAGTATGCCTCTGTTACGGTAAAACAGAGGAAGCAGAGGGCTTATCCTTTTGTTTCCTCTTTTGCCTTAGATAGCCGATGTGAAGAACTTTCAATATGTGTTCCAACTATTTTAGAGATGTGCGTTCTATTTCTTGGCGGTAATAATCAATTTTATCATCCAGTTTTGCCATGTGTTCCTGCAATACTTTTATCTGCTCATTAAGGGACTTACGATGCACGGTCAGCGTTCGGGGGTAGGGTATAAAACGTCAAAAGCTTTTGCAGAGCGTGGGAGCAGCCTAATCCTTATTGTCCGCAGAAAAGACAGACTGGAAGCTTTAAGGCAGGAAATTTTAGCTTTACATATTCTGATTTGTAGAGATTGGTTCTTACTTTTGGGATTTGCAGCAAGTTGGCGGGATATTTACTTCATCTAAATATACAGTTCCCCAATTGCACATAGCGTCTAAGATTGGGGCAAGCGTATTGCCGAAGTCTGTTAAAGAATATTCCGTTTTGGGAGGAACGACAGGATAGACTTTTCTGTTTATCAGTCCGTCGTTTTCAAGTTCTCTTAGCTGCTGCGCCAACATTTTATCAGTTGCTTTGGGTACTAATTTATGCAGTTCACTATACCGCAGGGTTTTACCCATGAGATGCCACAGAATGACCGATTTATATTTCCCGCCAATCAAGTCAATCGTTGCTTCTACGGGACAGTTATAACTGCTTTTGCAATTTACACTCATAGAAATTCTCCTAACTTACTTTTTAGATAGTATATACCCAAAAAGTGCATTCTTGTCTTTGGAATTGTTTGCGATATAATTATAGTATAGGGAAACCTAAAATACAAGTTTAACAGGAGGAATACTTATGGAATTTTTAGAAATTGCGAAATCACGTTATTCTGTCCGTGATTACAAAAGCAGAAAGGTAGAGCCAGAAAAGCTGGAAAAAATTTTATTAGCTGCCCATGTAGCACCTACGGCTGCAAATTTACAGCCTGTCCGTCTTATCGTTGTGCAGGAGGACGAGGGATTGAACAAAGTAGGAAAAGCGGCAAATCTTTATGGAGCGCCTTTGGCAATCATCGTTTGCTCCGAACATACGAAAGCATGGACACGCCCGTTTGATAACAAAAAGACAGTTGATGTAGATGCGTCAATCCTTACAGACCACATGATGATGGAAGCGACTGAGCTGGGGTTAGGTTCTGTATGGATATGCTATTTTAAGCCCGATGTTATCAAACAGGAATTTAGGCTTCCAGACACTCTTGAGCCAATCAATATTTTAGCAATAGGATATGCAGGCGGAAGCCCTGCTGACCCAGAACGCCATACTGCACAACGTATTCCGTTGGATGAATTAGTCCATTACGAAAAGTTATAAGTATTTGAAACAAATGGGTAAGCGTAATAACGC
Source organism: Lachnospiraceae bacterium (assembly GCA_910576335.1). Classification (GTDB taxonomy): domain Bacteria; phylum Bacillota; class Clostridia; order Lachnospirales; family Lachnospiraceae; genus CAPEBR01. The sequence goes on along the minus strand of CAJTIU010000024.1, from coordinate 39,916 downwards.
CCCGAAAAGATGATGGATAGGAACAGAGCCGATAAACTTGTGGGATTGTTCCACATATTACCGGCTCATTTCATTTTATGTTTCCATGTAAGTATGGTATGTCTTTCCCCAATCACATAGCTGCGACAAGATAGGGTTAAGGGTTGTCCCTATTTCACTTAAAGTTTGAAGTCGCAAATTGCGACTTCAAGTTTGGAGGAAGATGACATTCAATGGCTTATTGATAATAAACTTAATAAAGTCGATTAAATCATTATAAGTATAGCACCTTGGAGCAAATTGTTCCAAGGTGCTATTTGGAAAAGCAGCAAAGAAACCTGTATAACAATCTTAGTGAAATCTTAACAATTTCTTATTGGAAAGTGCAAAATTGATTATACTTTATTTAGTAAAATAAAAGGATGCGAAAGGAGTGGACGGATATGGAGAATAAAATATTGATTGTAGATGATGAACAGGAAATTACAGACCTTGTTTCCCTTTATCTTGAAAATGAGAACTTTACAGTATATAAATTTTATAACGCCAACGATGCACTGAATTGTATTGAGAGTGAAACGCTTGATTTAGCTATTTTAGACGTTATGCTGCCTGATATGAACGGTTTTCAAATATGCAAAAAGATAAGGGAGAAGTATCGCTATCCCGTGATAATGCTCACGGCAAAGGGAGAGGAAGTTGATAAAATAACGGGATTAACATTAGGAGCAGATGATTATATTACAAAACCGTTTTTGCCTTTAGAATTGGTTGCCCGTGTGAAAGCGCAATTAAGGAGATATAAAAAATACAATGTGGGAAATGAGCCAGAGGAAGATATTTTGATTCATTCTGGTTTAGTGCTAAATGTGAAAACGCATGAGTGTACTTTAAATGAAAAGCCTCTTTCATTAACACCTACGGAGTTTTCTATATTACGCATTTTATGCCAGCAGAAAGGAAATGTAGTCAGCTCGGAGGAACTTTTTCACCAAATATGGGGGGATGACTATTTCAGCAAGAGCAATAACACAATTACTGTTCATATTCGTCATCTCCGTGGGAAAATGGGAGATTCATTTGAAGAACCGCAATATATAAAAACGGTCTGGGGGTGTGGATACAAAATTGAAAGTTAAGATTTCTAAGGCAGCTACACTAATTGGCATTTGTATCCTCGGTATCGTTGCTTGTTTTGGATTGTATTATCTGGTGGATAATGTCTGGAATGGCTTTTTTGTAGACTGGTTTACAACTAAATACATGAACACACATGAGGTTTATTCTGCTGATGTTAAAAAGGATATTCTTGTTACAGAGCCTTTATGGTCGGAACTAAAAGTATTTATTTTAACGGTTTTGATTATAATCGTACTTATCTGCATCGTGATTACTTTTGTAACTGCAAATTTATATGCAAAGGAAAAAGTGAGAAAATCCATTACTGCGACTTCGGTAATGCTCCATGATTTTATGACCCGGGAAAGAGGGAATATAGAAATTTTCCCTAAAGAGTATGCCGAAATTTCAGCTCAGATGTCCGATATAAAGCAGGCGATGCAGCGGCATGAACAAATGCTAAAGGAAGAAGCAAGCAGAAAAAATGATTTGATTGCTTATCTTGCACATGATTTAAAGACACCGCTTACCTCTGTCATTGGATATTTAGCATTATTAGATGAAGCACAGGATATGCCGATAGAACAAAAAACGAAGTATGTAAATATTGCATTAAGCAAAGCACTTCGTTTAGAAAAACTTATCAACGAATTTTTTGATATAACACGATATAATCTGCAACAAATTGATTTGGAAAAAGAATCTATAAACCTATGTCATATGTTGGTACAAATGACAGATGAATTTTATCCGCTGCTAAATGCTCATGGTAATCAAACAGAGGTATGTGTAGATGAAGATATAACGGTTTATGGGGATTCTATAAAATTAGCCAGAGTTTTCAATAATATTTTAAAAAATGCGATTTACTACAGCTACCCAGATACTATAATAAAAATATGGGCTGAAAGCACAGATACAGATGTTTGGATTTATTTTTGCAATAAAGGAAAGACAATTCCCGCAGGAAAGCTAAATTCTATTTTTGAGAAGTTTTTCCGTATGGATGAAGCACGTTCGACGAATACGGGAGGTGCAGGATTGGGACTTGCGATTGCAAAAGAAATCATAACATTGCATGGAGGTAAAATTACTGCAGAAAGTGAAAACGAATCAACAACTTTTCGTATTTCATTACCTGTAACAGATTAGTAAAATATATAGGCTCTCTTAGTATTTTCTTAGGAATTAAAAAATTGAATATTAAAGTACGGATAGCTTCTGTTCAGTAGAATGAATACTGAATAGAAGCTATTTGCTTTGTATTAAAAGAAGTATAGAAAATGGAGGACTTCACAATGAATCAACAAAAGAAAGTTGCAGTTTTTTTTGGCGGCTGCTCCACAGAATATGCGGTTTCGTTACAGTCTGCATATGCGGTAATTAAGTGTATTGATACAAAGAAATATGTACCAATTTTAATAGGCATTGCCCCTCACTCTGGCAAATGGTACTGGTATCATGGGGAACTGGAAAGGATAAAGGAAGATAATTGGCAGTCAGAAGAAAACTGTACGCCAGTATTTCCGTCTTTTGACAGAACGGTTCACGGGTTGTGTTACTGGGACAATAATCATTTACAGACAATTTCTTTAGATTCCGCATTGCCAGTTTTGCATGGAAAAAACGGAGAAGATGGAACAGTTCAAGGGGTTCTGGAATTGATGGGGATTCCTGTTATCGGATGTGGTTTATTATCTTCCGCTTTGTGTATGGATAAAGAACTGGCTCACCGTATCGTACAAGTGAACGGAATAAAAGCCGCACGTTCTTTTGCTATTAAGAAAAATTATTCAGAGGAAATGGTTCAGCAAAGAGCCTTAGAGTTTGGCTATCCATTATTCGTAAAGCCTGTAAGGTCTGGCTCATCGTTCGGGATTTCAAAAGTGTTATACGAACGGGATTTGATTTTAGCAATCGAAAATGCTTTCCTGCATGATTCTACCGTTATTCTGGAAGAAATGGTTGATGGATTTGAGGTTGGATGTGCAATTTTGGGGAATAAGGATTCCGATTTGATAGTGGGTGAGGTTGATGAAATTGAATTGTCGGATGGATTTTTTGATTACACAGAGAAATATACATTGAAAACTTCCAGTATTCATGTGCCTGCTCGTATTTCCCCCAAAAAGGCAAAGGAAATTAAAGGAACAGCTCTTGAAATTTACAAAGCATTAAATTGTTGCTGTTTTGCAAGGGTGGATATGTTTTTGACTCCCGCAGGGGAAATTTATTTTAATGAAGTAAACACAATCCCTGGATTTACGGAGCATAGCCGTTATCCCAATATGTTAAAAGAAGCAGGTCTGCCTTTTGATGAAGTAATCAACCGCTTGATTGAAATGGGGGTATCGAAGTGACACAGATTGAATTAACAAAAGACGACACATATCACGGGAACTTAATACTTGTAACGCCAGATTATCCGCTTATGAAAATTCCATGTATGGAAGATATGCTGCCGGCAATTAAGGAACAGCCAGAAATACGGATGAATGAGCAGGCGGCTAATTTATTGCAGCTAACATTGGCAAAAATTCATTGCAGAAATGAAATTGTAGCTGTAAGCGGTTTCCGCACACAGGAAGAACAGGAAAAAATATGGAATGACACATTGGCTGAAAGTGGTCTTGACTTCACAAAAAAATATGTGGCAGTACCCAGACATAGTGAGCATCAGACAGGACTTGCAATAGACCTTGCAGAGAACAAGGAACAGATTGACTTTATTTGCCCGCATTTTCCATATACGGGAATTTGGGGGAAGTTCAGAATGACCGCTCCACGATTCGGCTTTGTTGAAAGGTATGTATCTGGGAAAGAGCAGATAACAGGCATTGGAGCAGAACCGTGGCATTTCCGTTATGTGGGTTATCCCCATTCTGTCATTATGACAGAAAAGGATATGGCTTTAGAAGAATATATTTGCTTTTTAAAGGAAAATACCGATTTAAGGCATCCTTATATTTATAACAGTTCTAAAGCGGATAAAATAGAAATTTCGTATGTTTTTTTAGATGGCGGTCATTCTATAAAACTTGATGTATCAGAGATGTCGCCGTATATGGTTTCGGGTACAAACGAGGGGGGAGCTATTTTAAGTAGATGGAGGGAATATTATGCGTAATAAAACATTTGCAGGAATAGATTATTTCCGCTTAATAGCTGCTTTTATGGTGATTGCAATTCACACATCGCCATTGTCAGTCTGGAATGAGGGCATTGATTATCTAATCACATATTGTGTTGGAAGAATTGCAGTTCCGTTTTTCTTTATGACAACAGGATATTTTGTTTTAGCACCATATGTGCTTAGCAATTTTAAAAAGATATCCCCCATCCATAAATATCTGGTTAAAAACATAAGGCTGTATTTAATTGTGACCGCTATTTATATACCTATTTCCGTGTACTCTGGGAATATGCCGCATAGCATAATGGAGTTGATGAAGCAGTTACTTTTTGATGGCACATTTTATCATTTATGGTATTTCCCCGCTGCGATTATTGGGTGTATTCTCCTTGCCTGTTTGACAAAAAAATCAATTCTGGCAGCGGTTTACTTTTCTATTATTGCATATGTGATAGGAATATTCGGCGATTCTTATTATGGGATTATAGAAAATGTGCCTTTCCTCCATACGTTATACAATGGAATCTTCTTTGTCAGCAGTTATACAAGAAATGGTATATTTTTTGCTCCAATTTATATTTTGCTTGGGATGTTTCATGCTGTTCCCGAATTTCATTGTCGGGAAAACATATGTAAATGGGGACTTGTGCTGTCATCGCTGCTCATGCTGCTAGAGGGTTGGGTTACTTATAGTTTGAATCTCCAAAAACATAATAGTATGTATTTGTTTTTGCTTCCAGTCATGTACTTTTTGTTTCAATTATTGCTTAACATTTCTGGGAGAGTTCCTGCATGGATACGGGGCGGCTCTATGATGCTATATATTATCCACCCTGCGGTCATTATTGTTGTTCGTGGAATTGCTAAAGTAACAAGGCTTACCAAAATACTTGTGGATAATACTTTTATCCAGTATATCTTTGTCTGTATATTATCGCTGATAGCAGCATTTTGTATTCAAGTATTTTTGGAAAGGGGAAATAGAAATGTACCAAAAAGGAAGAGCATGGATTGAACTAAATATTGATAATCTGGTTCACAATATAAGCCAATTTAAAAATATTCTTTCCCCGCAATGTGCAATCATGCCTGCAATTAAAGCAAATGCTTATGGACATGGTGCTGTTATCATTGCTGAAGCTTTGCAGGATTTAGGAATCAAAGACTTTTGTGTGGCGACTGTAAATGAGGCGATTGAGCTTAGAGAAGCAGGAATTTCAGGACAATTATTGATTTTAGGATATACTTCACCGAAACAATTTTCTGATTTAGTACATTACAATCTGACTCAGACGGTAATTGATTATCCATATGCAAAATTACTAAATGATTATGGACAAGCTGTATTTGTCCACATAGGGATAGATACTGGTATGCACCGTTTGGGGGAAAGAAGCGAAAATATAAAAGATATTTATAAAATCTGGGAGTTTGAAAATTTGAAAATAACGGGGGTTTATTCCCATTTGTGCGTATCGGACGGAGCTGGTGATGCAGAAAGGAATCTTACTCTGAAACAGGTTGCAGAATTTAATTCTGTAATAAATTCGCTGCATAGAAAGGGCATCCGTCATTTTAAAGCACATATACAAGGAAGTTATGGCGTACTAAATTATCCATCTTTAAAATTTGATTATGTACGTTTAGGAATCGCACTCTATGGTGTTTTAAGCTCTCCGAGAGATACAATAATTTCTGATATAAAATTGAAACCTGTCCTATCATTAAAAGCCAGAATTGCGTGTGTGAAACAGTTACACAATGGAGAAGCAATCGGTTATGGCTTTACTTATAAAGCCACCAAAGAAATGCAGATTGCTACTGTTACGATAGGATATGCGGATGGTATTCCCCGTGAGTTGTCAAATAAAGGGGCTGTTCTGATAAATGGAAAAAAAGCGGCTATTATCGGACGTATCTGTATGGATCAGCTAATGATAGATGTGACAGGTATTCAAGGGGTGTCTTGTGGAGATGAGGTTATATTGATTGGGAAAAGCGGAGATAGTGAAATCTTGGCTTCTGACCTAGCAAATAGTATAGACACCATATCAAATGAGATTTTAAGCCAATTAGGAAGTCGTTTAGGCAGAGTATCAATAAAAAAGTATAGCAGATTTGTACCTGCCGAGGAAAAAGAGCGTATTCGTGAATTGCAATATGTTCTGGACAATGTTGATGAACTAGAAATGCGGGAATATAGAAAAATTTGAAGTCATTGGGATAAGACTTATAGTTAAATTTATAGCCCACCAAATAAAAAAACGGGGAGAGTATCTTTTCCTCCTCAAGCTGCCTTGCAATCTGCATCGGGCCTTTCCCAGGAAGGCACAGGGCAAAAATCTTCCTTACAGTTTCTGCCGCCGGTTATATGGTTAAGAAGATGAATGAGCAGCAGGATAGTATTTTTACATATAAATGCTATTACAAGTTTGTTGTCAAATTTGACTATATACTTTTTTACATGAATTTTAATAAAAGTCAAAAAAGACCACAAAAGTTGTCGTATATGACTACTAATATAATAAAGTACGTGATACAATATAAATACAATGAATGTGGAGGTTCAGATATGGAAAATTTAAAAAGCAATATTGACCTTTACATGGAAGGATCATCTAAATATGCGTAATATCTAAAGCCTTTATTGAACGGTACATTTTCCTTTTCAACAGGTAATTTGTACGCATTCTCATATAGTAGCCGAGCCAACCCTTTGTTTTCTTCACATGGTCTGTCAGTTCCAATACCTTGTACATCTCATCCGGTGTCATAAAGCCGGATGTCCCATAGGTTCCTTTTAGGGAGTAATTCAAGTTTCGCTCTTTATCAAATACCTCCCCGTTTCGGTCAACGCCCATCCGCATCAACAAAAAGACCATGAGTCCGAGTGCGAGAAGGCAAAGAAAAATTCCATACAGGTTATATGGGAACTGAGCCGGTGCTGATAAATCTGCCATCGGATGCAGGGAGGGTGCCTGTGGGTAGGAACCGTTACCGGCGAAGTTGCCGGCACTGGTCCAGACCTTGTAGTTACAGATAAATTGTATAATATAGCCTCCGGCATATAAATGCAGAGGAAGATCGGAAGCACGAAAATGAATTTCCACCATTTATAAGGAGGGGCAAGTTCTGGACAAATGCTTGAAATTATCAGATTACAACAGGCTATACTTTTGGTAGAATCCTATAAAAAGCATTTTTTTATACTTTCTCTACCGTTGGTAGGTGTTCATTTTATGCTGAATTTGTATAATAAATTGTTGGAAGGAGGATTTGTAATGAATCAAATAAAGATAGGTGCATTCATTTCTGATTGCCGTAAGGCAAAAGGATGGACACAAAATCAACTGGGGGAAAAATTGGGAATTACAGATAAAGCTGTATCAAAATGGGAAACAGGCAGATCTATGCCAGACTTATCTTTGTTTATGCCTTTATGCAGTCTTTTGGAGATTACATTAAATGAATTATTAGCAGGAGAACATATTTCAGAAGAAAATCTGAAAGAAAAAACAGAGGAGATACTTTTGAAAGTCATCACAAATTGGCTGGGGAATGATAAATGGGAATTAAGAGAGGACGGCATTGAAGCTAAGAATGTATTAGAAGTGCGGGATGTTTCAAAAATTTATAACACAGAAAATACATCGACTTTAGCCGTAGATAGTGTTAGCTTTCAAATTCCGTATGGGAGTTTTGTAGGTATTATGGGAGCATCTGGTTCTGGAAAAACAACTCTGCTGAATCTAATTGCAACGATAGATACTCCGACAAATGGAACGATTGAAATTAATGGACAGGATATTGTAGATTTATCTGAAAAAGATAAAGCAAAGTTTCGGAGGGAGCATTTGGGGGTTGTTTTTCAAGAATATAATTTACTTGAGACATTGACAATTTATGAGAATATCGCTTTAGCTTTGACAGTAAAGGAAATTCCCAAGAATAAGATTAAACAAATTGTCCTTAATCTGTCGGAAAGACTTGATATATCCACTATATTGAATAAATTTCCTTATGAGGTATCAGGTGGTCAAAGACAACGATGTGCCTGTGCAAGGGCAGTTTCAGTAAATCCAGACATAATACTTGCAGATGAGCCAACAGGAGCTTTAGATTCCAATGCTGCCAAACAACTCCTGGATACTTTTACTATGCTCCGTAATGATTATGGGGCAACAATTTTAATGGTTACACATGATGTCTTGTCAGCCAGTTACTGCGACCAAATATTGTTTATGAAAGATGGAAAGATAAAAACAGTGCTGAATAGGAAGCAAGAAAGCAAACAGGCTTTTTTCACAAGTATTTTAGAAAAGATGGCATGGATTGCGGGGGATGAAAATAATGTACTTTAAACTATCAATTCGTAATGCAAAGCGTTCTATCGTAAATTATCTTTTATATATTACGACAATGACAATTTTATTATCAATTATGGAAGTATCCAACTGTATTGCCATTGTAGGGAAACAAGTTGGTTTCCAAACAATTTCTTTACCGATTTTAATAACTTTACTTTTGGTGATATTAGTTGGGTACATTGATTCCTTCATGTTGAAACAACGTGCAAATGAATTTGCCAACTACTTACTGTTGGGAATGGAAAAAAGCAAATTGTCTTATATGTTTCTGTGTGAATTTCTAATAATAGGGATTGCTTGCTTTATAGCAGGGGTGTTGCTTGGATTTGGTATATATACCGCACTTTGTATTGCAGTGTTGCATAAAGAAAATGAAATGAATATATCACTTTTTGGATGGAGTATATTACAGACATTTTTCTATTTTTGTTTGGTTGAATGTCTTGGCGCATTTCGTAAAAAGCATGCTATTGACAAATTGCAAATACGGGAGTTGATTTACAAAAAAGACTGTAATCAAAAAATTAGCAACGGTAACACCTATAAGAGATGGGGAATTGTCTTTATTATTGATTTAGTATGCTTAATAGGACTTTTATGTGCAATTGTTTTTTTGCCCCAATATATTGCTTCCCCAATTTTATCTATTATTGCAATTCCTTTATTGAGTTCTATTTTTATTTTTTACAAATGGTTATTTGGGTATTTATATGCAATAAGGCAGGAACAGCCCAGTTCTCTATATCATAAAAATCGGCTTTATATGATTGGGCAGATAACATCAAGTTTAAAAACAAGTGCTATTATTAATATTATTTTGTGCATATGCTTATTGTTTTCAGCGATGTCTTTCTTTTGTGGGGTAATTATGCTTCAACCAAGTATTAATTTATTTGATACGGATAGCCAGCAATGGATGGGAGTTTTACAAATAAGCCTTTGTCTTATTTTTATTGTTATATATTTTTCGGTTTTGTCTTTGCAGCAGATTGTAGAATCAAAACGGGAATCAAAAAGCATTAAGGTATTGTCTTATATTGGGAAAAGCAATAAACAAATAAAGGAATTAGTAAAAAAACAGATTGCAAGCAAATTGCTTATGCCGATGTTTATGACACTTTTGATTTTGCTCTTTAGTATTCCATTGGTAAATCTGAAATTAAACTTGCTATTGCCTATTGTCATGCACAATATTCTTTTGAGGGCTGTTTTCTGTTTTGCAATATGTTTCCTGTTTTTTTATGTTTGCTATTTTTTTGTGGCTTATTCCATAAGCAAACAATATGTGGGGATTTCTAATTATAGAAAGCACTGTTGAAAAATACAGGTTTTTATAAAGGATTTTGAAAAGATATAAAAAGCAAGAAACGCCCCGGCATTATCGACTGCGTACAATACACCTGTAATAATTATGGCAGATACGGAAACGTTATGTGTACCGCACACGCCATTGAAGCGAGGGATTTATTCAACGCTGACCGGGGCTTAGGAACAAACTTACGGATATGGAGATGCAGTCAGTCTATTTCCGCGGCTGTTATGACAGCGTAGGGTATCTGAAAAAGGCAGGGATTTTATAACGGACTGACCGAGGGAAAGACGTCTTTCAATTACAATTTTATAATATTTTACATAGCCGGGAGGCTTTCACAACGAAAAGCCCTCGGCTTATTTTATTTTCAAGGAGGTGTGTGATTGGACTACCAAGAGTACAAGTCCCTTAACTAAAGGCTGACCGATAAGGTACAGCGGGAGCTTTCCTCTTTTCGGGAAGAAATGCAGGTTGGCTCTGTTTTTTTGAGGAAAACATGATTACATATTGAGATTTTCATCTCCCCATTGTTTCATATGCTCAAAGACGGGAATGAAACTTTTGCCCAAGTCAGTAAGGTTATATTCCACATGAGGAGGGACTTCTTTATAATCATGGCGGGTAATAAATCCGTCTGCTTCTAATTCCCGAAGCTGCTTTGTCAGGCTTGATTCCGTAATATCGCCGATATGTCTGCGAAGCTCCCCGAAACGGTGTATATCCCGAAAGGCAATATAATAAATGATTTCAATTTTCCATTTACCACCTAAAATTTTTTGTATGGTAGAAATTGTTTTGCAGCGTTCAACAGCTAATGTACTTTTTTTCATTTTTTCCATTCCTTTCCGAAACAGTGTAACACACATTTCTATGAAAATCAATGTACAACTCATATATATGTACTGCAAAAAAGTACAGTACTTGTAAAATGATTGTAAAAAAGTATAATTAATATAAATTACAGAAAAGGAGATGTGTTTATGCACTATACAGGAACAATTTGGCGTCCGCCGTATGAAGCGGCATCAATTTTGTTGGAAGTAACGGCAGGCTGTACGCATCATAAATGCAAGTTTTGTACCTTGTATAATGATTTGCCGTTCAAATTCAGAATGTCCCCTCTGGAGGATATTGAGAGTGATTTACGGGAGGTTAAAAGAGCAACGAGAGGTTGGAACAGCGGGCGTATTGACCGAGTGTTTCTAACAGGAGCTAACCCATTCGTTTTGTCCTATGATAAATTAGCTGCTATCGCAGAGCTAATCCACAAGTATCTCCCGTCCGTAAAGTCTATCGGCTCGTTTGCAAGGATTACTGATGTTAACCCGAAAACCGATGAAGAACTTACCAAACTGCGGGCTATGGGATATGACGGTCTGACAATAGGAATAGAAACAGGCGATGACAAAGCCCTGCGGTTTATGAATAAGGGATATACCTCTGCCGACATCATAGAGCAATGCCAGAGATTAGATGTAGCAGGCATTCATTACAGTTTCTTTTACTTGGTGAGCATTTCTGGGGCAGGGCGTGGAGAAATCGGAGCAAAATTGACGGCTGATATATGCAATCAGATACACCCTACGCTTATCGGGGCAAATATGCTTACGATTTATCCCGATTCTGAACTTTATGCTGAAATACAGCGTGGAAACTGGCAAGAGGAAAGTGAACTTGAAAAATACAAAGAAGTACGGACACTCATTGAAAATTTGCAGATACCTACCATCTTTGCGGCAATGGGAGCTTCCAATGCGTATCAGTTTCATGGGCAACTGCCGAAAGACAAGAATAAGTTGTTGGCGTTTCTTGATGAAATCATAGGAAATGTCAGCGAAGATGAATTACAGCGATATAGAAGAAGTGTCCATCATCTGTAAGAGCAGCACTTTGTGGGTGTACTTTCATGTGCAGTTTATTTGCAAACAAGGTTTCAAATTTCACGCCCGTAACGTTGTATCTTTCGCATGACCGTGAAAAGGTCACAAGTGAATTGCAATATGTATTAGATAATACGGATGAAATGGAGATGAGGGGGTATAGAATAGTTTAAAATTTTTAGGATAAGCCATGATGCTATCTTAATGCTATTGCTAAATAAGATTTTGTTACTAATTAACTTCTAATTAAACTATTAGTATCTTCAATTAATGGAGAAATAAAATCAGAAAATTTTATAAAAATAGGATTTGACAAACTGCTGGTTTTCATGCTAAAATAATTAACATTAATTTAAAGGAGAACAGTTTCATGAGCTTTTACATTACAAACGAACTTCCGCCTAAAAAGAAAATCAGCTCTGTACAATCAAATCCGATGAAACATTGTACAGAGTATAGCGTAATATAACACGTTAGGATTTCATCGGGAAATGCAGCAGTACATGAGAGGGAGTTTATGTCTTTTTCATATATTGTTTCTTTTCCCGTACAAATTTGTGTGCAGCAGGCTATGGACAGTGTTTTGTCCGTAGCCTTTTGTTGTATATGGGCTGTTTCCTGCAAGTGGTTTGCAATGGAACGGATATAGCAGAAGGCATGATACCAAAAGTATCTGACTTCTGCTATTTTTTGCCCATTTTGGAAAATCAGACAGGAAAAAGAGAGGACAATGATTATGAGTTTATTAGAAGTTACGGGATTAACACATTCTTTTGGAGAAAATTATTTGTTTAAAAATGCAGATTTTACATTGAACAAAGGGGAGCATATCGGGATTGTCGGTCAGAACGGGGCGGGAAAAAGCACGTTCATAAAGATTTGCACGGAGCAGCTTATCCCAGACTCTGGCAGGATAGTATGGCAGCCAAACACAAAAATAGGGTATCTCGACCAGTACGCCCAAATTGAAAAAAGCGTGGCAATGAGGGAGTTCCTGCAATCCGCATTTTCTGGGCTGTATGAGATAGAAAGCAGGATGAATGAGCTGTACTGCCAGTCTGCGGACGGGGATATGGCGAAGCTAAGCACGGCGGCAAGATATCAGGAAGAATTAGAGCGCAAGGAGTTTTATTTGATTGACACAAAGATAGAACAGGTAGCAACAGGCCTGGGATTAACGGCAATCGGTTTGGACAGACCGATTGAGCAGATGAGCGGCGGGCAGAGGGCAAAGGTCATACTGGCGAAATTACTGCTTGAAAAGCCAGATCTTTTGCTTTTGGACGAGCCGACAAATTTTTTGGACAAGGAACATGTTACATGGCTTGCCGAGTATCTTTCCAGCCTGCCAAATGCTTTTCTAGTAGTATCGCATGACTATGACTTTTTAGAAAAAATATCCACAAGGATATGCGACATTGACAACGAGAAAATCACGAAATATTTTGGCACTTATTCAGAGTTCACGAGAAAAAAGGCACTGCTCCGTGAGGATTATATCAGACAGTATGCCGCACAGCAGAAAACCATCAAAAAGACGGAAGAATTTATCCGCAGGAATATTGCAGGGAGAAAGTCAAAAATGGCTCGTGGCAGGCAGAAACAGCTTGACCGAATGGATAAGATGGAAGCTCTGGAACAGAAAGAAATTAAGCCGCATTTTCGGTTTGTGGCTCTCCCGCTGACTACGACAGAGCATCTAAAAGTAAAACATCTTGATGTTGGCTACCACTATCCTGTTTTGTCAGACATCAGCTTTTCCATAAAAGGGGGAGAAAAAATTGTTATGACGGGATTTAACGGCATCGGCAAATCCACCCTGCTAAAAACGCTTATCAGCCAAATACCCTCATTAAACGGGAGATTCCGTTTTTCGGAGCAGGTAAAGATTGGGTATTTTGAGCAGGAGCTGGCATGGGCGGATATAGAAAAAACGCCCATTCAGATTGTTTCCGATGCTTACCCATCACTTACGATAAAAGATGTGAGAAAGCGTCTTGCAGACTGCGGCATCTCAAGCAAACACGCCATGCAGGAAGTAGGGACTTTGAGCGGAGGGGAACAGGCAAAGGTTAAAATGTGCCTGCTCATGATGAAGCCGTGCAATTTCCTTATCATGGATGAGCCGACAAACCACCTTGATGCGCTGGCAAAAGAATCATTGAAAACCGCACTGGAAGAATTTGAGGGGACAGTGCTATTAGTATCGCATGAGGAAGCGTTTTACCGTGAGTGGACGCAGAAAGTGATAAATATAGAAAAGAAAATATAGGTGAAAGGCACATTTCTAAATAGTGCCAGAGGTAAGGGGAAGCCCGCCGAAAAAACAGTGTTTGGTTAATATCGGTACTGGAAACTGTATAATTCCCATGTGGGGATTGCCCTCTAAATCAAGCACAGCATTCCCGACAACATCAGGCATTTTCATTCCCATAGTAATGCCGAGGATAGCGGCGGTGTTTGCAATAATCCCAAGCGGTAAGTTTTCATCAACCACAATGACACATTTTTCATTCTCTACTCAAAAGCAAAAAGTATATGCCGGGAGGAGTTGTGGAGGCAGATTTGCGGATATGGTTTCTGTTTACGGTCTGCGCAGTAAATGCGCAGACCTGTGAACAGCAGCTAATTATTGTACAATTTACAATCATCAGCTCTGCCATCGCAATCACAATCACAGTCACAATCAATAATAGCCTCTCCTGCTTCCGCCCTTGCTCCAAAGATAATAGGAACCTCAATACGAAGTTTTTGACTTACTGTAAATTTACAGATGTCACCAGAGCCGCTGATGCATGGGTCGCATCCAGATATAATGCAGGCCTTCCCCAAACATTTTGTTGTAGCATTGCCCACTTCTCCAAAGGCTTTGATCGTCACCGGTACGCAGACATTAACATCCTGATATCCCATTGTCGGGCATCCGACCTGTTCCGTCTTACATTCTGTTACTGGTTCAAAGTAATTTTCCATAAAATCTCTCCCTGCTTATTTTTTCTAATATCTGATATAAAAATCTGATGGCATCCTCTGGGCTGAGGCCGTTATTTCCTTTATCCGGTTCAAAGTGGAGGAATACCTCAATATTATTATATTCATCTATGCCTTTCATTGTTACTGAATTTTTAAAAGTTGTAATTTTGTTATATTTTTGACCGAAGCTGTGTTATTCTATTAATATAAGACAGGAATGGAGGAGGTAGCCAATGAAAGAAATTTTATTCGGGGCAGCATATTATGATGAATATATGCCCTGTGAACGGTTAGAGGAAGATATCCAGATGATGAAAAAGGCGGGAATGAATACAGTAAGAATCGCAGAGTCTACCTGGAGCACTTGTGAACCACAGGAGGGAAAGTTTGATTTTTCACATGTGGACAGAGTACTGGATGCCATGGATAAGGCAGGAATCCATGTGATCGTGGGAACGCCGACTTATGCAGTTCCTACGTGGATGGTGAAGTCCCACCCTGATATACTTGCCACGACAGTAAATGGCCGCGGCATCTACGGACCGCGCCAAATTATGGATATTACGCATCCGGCATATTTGTACTATGCGGAGCGTGTGATCCGCAGGCTCATAGAGCGTACGGCAGACAGGGAATGTGTAATTGGGTTTCAAATTGATAATGAGACGAAGCACTACGGGACTGCCGGAAAGAATGTACAGGAGAAATTCGTCAAGTATCTGCGGAAAAAATTCCATGGCAGCCTGGATGAGCTCAATGCAGCGTTCGGACTGGATTACTGGAGTAACCGGATTAATGACTGGGAAGATTTTCCAGATGTGAGGGGCACTATTAACGGCAGTCTGGGTGCGGAATTTGAGAAGTTTCAGCGGACGCTGGTAGATGATTTCTTAAGCTGGCAGGCTGATATTGTGCGGGAATACTGCCGTGAGGATCAGTTCATTACGCATAACTTTGATTTTGAATGGAGGGGACATTCCTACGGGGTACAACCGGATGTGGATCAATATCATGCGGCAAAATGCCTGACTATTGCAGGGGCGGATATCTATCATCCTTCACAGGATGAGCTGACAGGCCTGGAGATTGCATTCGGCGGTGATCTGACACGTTCCTTAAAGAAGGATAATTACCTGATTCTTGAGACAGAGGCACAGGGCTTTCCGGGATGGCTGCCGTACAAAGGCCAGCTGCGCCTGCAGGCATACAGCCATATTGCATCCGGGTCAAACAGTGTCATGTACTGGCACTGGCATTCCCTTCATAATGCGTGCGAGACATACTGGAAGGGTCTGTTAAGCCACGATTTTCAGGAGAATGAGACTTACCAGGAGGCATGTGTGATTGGCAGGGAACTGAAAGAAAAAGGCAGCCATCTGGTGAATCTGAAAAAGAAGAATGATGTTGCGATACTTGTAAGCAATGAAGCTCTGACTGCATTAAAGTGGTTTGGGATTGAGGCATCGGCGGCGGATAATGGAAAGACAACTTACAATGATGTCGTGCGCTGGCTTTATGATGTGCTGTATAGGATGAATGTGGAGTGTGATTTCGTGTTCCCGGAATCAGAGGGGCTGAAGCGCTATAAGATGATTGTAGTTCCGGCTCTGTACTCCGCGCCGGATGAACTACTTGAAAGGCTGAAATGTTATGTAGAAGATGGAGGGACACTGGTTGCCACGTTTAAAACAGCCTTTACAGATGAGAATGTGAAGGTAAGCCATGAAGTACAGCCGCGTATCATAAGAGACTGTATGGGCATCCGTTACCATCACTTTACATTTCCGAAAAATGTGAGCCTTTCAGGAGAGATGACAGAGGGATGGGAGGATGGCAGAGACCGGAAAGCCCGGACCTTTATGGAGCTTGTACTACCGGAAACGGCAGAGGTACTGCTTGCTTATGACCATTACAAATGGAATGGACATGCGGCAGTGACCAGGAACCAGTCTGGAGCGGGTAATGCATATTATATCGCATGTATGATGGACGATGCACTTCTTGAAAAGATTCTTTTAAAAGCGTTTGAGAGCGCTGGAATCACTGATGTGGGAAAGGTGCATTTTCCAGTGATTATAAGGAAAGGAACCAATAGTTTCGGAAGAAATGTGTGGTTCTGCCTTAACTATTCTAGCCAGGAGCAGAGGCTGGAATTTAGGTATGGGGATGGAACGGAGCTCTTGGCAGGTGAGATGGTGAAAGAGGGAGAGTGCATAAGGGTTCCTGCATGGGGTGTGAAGATTATTGAAAGTTTATCCTCCGCAAAGGATATGATACCTGGAAACGGACAGGCCATGGAATCATGATTGCGATTGTCTGTGTGGATGAACGGAATGGAATGATGTTTCACGGCCGCCGTCAGAGTCAGGACCGGGTGATGAGGGAGGACATGCTTCGGGTATGCCGGGGAAGACGACTGTATATGAATACATATTCCGGAGATCTGTTTAAAAACATGAGTGATGGGGAAACAGAGATTGTCATTGCGGATGATTTTGCCAGGAGAGCAGGAGACGGAGACTACTGCTTCTTTGAAAAGATGGAAGTGGAAAGGACATTCCTGCCGGACAGGGATGTGAGCAGGATTGAAGCTGTAATTATGTATCACTGGAACCGCCGCTACCCGGCAGATACCTGGTTTCCCATTCATCTGTCAGACGAAGGATGGAAGATTCTCCGGACGGAGGAGTTCCAGGGTTCCTCCCATGAGCGGATTACAAAGGAGGTTTATCAAAGAATATGATGAAAAAAATGTGTGCAGCAGCCCGGGCGGGGCGCAGGCTGCTGCCGTTGCTGCTGTGCTGCGGTATGCTTCTGACAACTGCCTGTGCGGACGGCAGAACGCCAGACGGCAGTGCGCCGGGGCAGGGAGGAGCAGCCGGAACAGTCTCTGATAACGGCGGTCAGGCTCCGGATAATCAGGAAATCATAACACTTGAGGAGGTTCCCGGGTATTCTGGTGAACCCTACATAGAGATTAATGGAAACGAGCCGGATTTTCAGGAGGCAGGGCAGGCGGAGAGAAAAAAGTCCTTTGAGCGCTACAGTGTGCTGGACAGGCTGGGGCGCTGCGGCGAGGCTTATGCCAATGTGGGGACAGATCTGATGCCTGTGGAAAAGAGAGGTCGCATCGGAAAGGTAAAGCCCACAGGATGGCAGACCGTAAAATATGACTTTGTGGATGGAAAATATTTATATAACCGCTGTCATCTTATCGGGTATCAGCTTTCCGGGGAAAACGCAAATGAAAGGAACCTGATTACAGGTACTCGTTACATGAATGTGGAGGGTATGCTGCCCTTTGAAAATATGGTGGCAGACTATGTAAAAGAGACGGAAAATCATGTGCTGTACCGGATCACTCCGATTTATGAGGATGACAATCTGCTGGCAGAAGGGGTGCAGATGGAGGCACTTTCCGTGGAAGATAACGGGGAAGGAATTTCCTATAATGTCTATGTGTATAATGTGCAGCCGGGAGTAACGATTGACTACAAGACAGGAGAAAGCAGCCTGAATGAGGAGAGGATGCCCGGTCCAGGGGAAGATGATGCCAAAGTAGAGATTCGGGGAAATTCAAGGTCTAAGATTTACCACTGCCCGGGGCAGGCAGCTTACGAGGAGATGGCAGACTCAAAGCATCTGGTAATCTTCGGAAGTGAACAGGAGGCTTCGGAGGCCGGATACAGGAAAGCAAAGCGATGACGGGAGAAAATTTTGGAATGAACAGAGAAAAGCATGCATTTACAAGCGGAATACGGGACGGAATTCCCATTGCCCTGGGCTATTTTGCCGTGGCATTTTCACTGGGAATTGTGGCAAAAAAAGCAGGGCTGGATCCTGTGCAGGGATTCATTTCCAGTATGCTGAATCACGCTTCGGCGGGGGAATATGCGGAATTTACCGTAATTATGGCGAATGCTCCTTATGTTGAGATGGCATTTGTCATTCTGATTACCAATATAAGATATCTGCTCATGAGCTGTGCCCTGAGCCAGAGATTTGCTCCCGACACACCCGGAATACACAGGTTTTTAGTAGGTTTTGGAATTACGGATGAGATATTCGGGATCAGCATCGGGAGACCTGGTGTGGTGAATCCCTACTATAACTATGGGGCAATGGCCATCGCCCTTCCGGGCTGGTCGTTTGGAACAGCGATTGGAATTGTGGCAGGAAACGTTCTTCCTGCATCCATCGTCAGTGCACTAAGCGTTGCCCTCTACGGGATGTTTATCGCAATTATTATCCCGGCATCAAAGAAAAACCGGATTGTGGGAGGGGTGGTGGCAGTAAGTTTCCTTGTAAGCTTTGCCGTGTCAAAAATCAGCCTGTTTGACCAAATGTCTGACAGTATGAAAATCAGCCTTCTGACAGTAGTAATAGCCGGGGCTGCCGCTTTTTTGTTCCCAGTGAAAGAAGGGGATGGGGAAGACAGCATGGATACAGATGAAGAGTCTTCAGATTACTTAGATTTTGAAAAGGAGGAATTGTGAGATGACGCATAATATATATCTATATATCCTCGTGGCAGCAGCAGTGTCATGCCTGATCCGTGTCATTCCGCTTACGCTGATCCGTAGAAAGATCAAGAATCCGTTTATACGGTCATTTCTTTACTATGTGCCGTATGTAACGCTGGCGGTAATGACGTTTCCTGCGATTCTGGACGCGCCTCAGATTCCGGCTGCAGGAATACTGGCCCTGATTGTTGGCATTATTGCCGCATGGAAGGGAGTAAATATGATGGGAATCGCTGCCTTGTGCTGTGTGGCGGCATTTTTTGGGACGGGGCATTTTTAAAAATGCCCCGTCCCAAATTAAAAATGACCTGTCCCCGTTTTAGTAATCATATTCCCATTCATCAATATCCCAGTCCATGATTCTGCCTGTTTTTGCATTGATCTCGTATTCATATTCTGTTGCATTGTTATTGAATTCGATCTTGTAGCAGACAACTCCGTCATCCTTATCAAGCTTAGCCTTTGTATAATACACTTCGCCTTTGATGTCTCCATGCTTTTTTGCATGCTTTAATGCAATGGATTTTGCTTGTTTAATGCCAATATACTTTGAGGAGTCCTTGAGAAGTTTTTCTCTTTCAAGTTCATTTACTCTTCCGCTGCGTGCGTTAATCTCAATCTCAAATTTGTAATTTGAGGTCCGGAACTTAAGCTCCCATTCATTGTCCTTTCTGTCATATCTCACCTTTGTCCATTTTTTGACATTCTTGGCTTTTACATTAGCAGCTCTCAGTGCAATTTTTTTTGCGTTGGCTTCGCTGATGGCTTTGGATGATCTTTTTTTGATCTGTGACTTTTCGAAATCCTTTACATATCCGGTAAGGGCATCGACCTCAACCTCATACTTGTGGCTTTTGGTCTGAAATTCAACATCCCATTCCTGGTCGTCATCGTAGTCGTAATCATCCAGCTTTACCTTAATCCACTTTTTTACATTCTTTTCCTTGACGCCTGCCTCTTTCAGCGCGATGCTTTTTGCTTTTTTTCTGCTGATCTGTCCTTTGGCCGCATAGGATGTCATTGAGCTTCCAAGGCATAGGGCTGCAATCAGGCAGAATGAAATCATCATCCTTATTCTTTGTTTCATTTTCTTCCTCCTTTCAGGTTTAAGACATTTGTATAAAATGTCTAAAAAGATTTACAATATTAATATACCACAAAGTGTAGTAAAATGAACATACAAAAATTAGCACTGCCATTACTTTTTACAATCTCAAGGGCACGTATATAATTGGGGGATATTTAATGTTTTGCTGCCTGTTCGTTTTTGACAGGAGAAATTACAGTTTTTCCCTCACGGCCAAGAAGAGGGGTCATTCCTCCTGCATAGCCGTTTTTATGAAATACATAATTAACTCCCGTTTCGTTATCCACCCATATTTCCATTGTATTCAGCGTACCCTGGGAATAAACTGCTTCAAATCGGTTGTCTTTGCCATTGTTCATATCCTCCTTGTTATTAATAATAATAAAAATGTGTAATGATAAGATCTTATTTCTTTGATGTCTGATTTTATTGTACCAAATAATTTATGCTGGTGCAATACTGATCTAACTGGTGCGTTACTATGAGCGGCCTTTCGGGCCGTGAATAGTAACCACTCCGTGTTCAGTAACGCCGGTGCTTCTGAATTCAAATTTTTGGTGGAATTAATTAGTGTATCATTGGATAGAATATGGTAGAATATCTGTAGCTGTTAAAATGGAGGGAATTAAGAATGAGACAAGGAAGAAGGATAGTGGCAGCATTTTTTGCGGCGCTGCTGTGTTTGTCGGTGGTTATACCTGTAATGCCCGCAGCCGCAGAGGAATTGGAGCAGACGGAGGAGCTTACCAGGGAAGAGAAAAAAGAACGGAAACGGCTTAAGAAGCTATACAAGCTTCCCGTTCAGACTAATGAGCTGACCGGGTGGGCAAAAGGGCCGGGGACATATGGCGAAGCTGCAATCTTGATGGAGGTGGAGACGGGTGCGATTTTGTATGCGAAGAACATAGACGCCCACTATTATCCTGCCAGCATCACAAAGATTCTGACGACTTTGATAGCATTGGAAAATGGACAGATGGAAGACAAAGTGACATTTTCAGAAGACAGCCTGTCCTTCCTGGAGCCAGGAGATGCGTATATAGGAATGAAGGCGGGAAATGTCATTTCCCTGGAGCAGGCCCTCTATGCGGTGCTCCTTGCATCAGCAAATGAGGTTTCCTATGCGGTGAGCGAGAGTGTTGGGAAAAACAAAGGTTATGATTACGACTGGTTTATTAATCAGATGAATGTCAGATGTCAGGAGCTTGGCGGCAAAAATTCACATTTTGTAAATGCGAACGGACTTCATGATGACGACCACTACACCTGTGCCAGGGATATGGCGCTGATTGCCCGGGAACTTTTTAAATATCCAAAGGCATTTGAAATTATGCAGACACTTCAGTACAAGATTAAGAAATCTAAGACAACAGAGAAGCATATTTTTCAGCAAAATCATAAAATGCTTTACGAAGACAATGATTTTTATTACGAATATGTAATTGGTGGAAAGACGGGCTTCACCGACCAGGCACATAATACGCTTGTAACAATGATAGATAACGGAGAGATGAAACTTGTCTGCGTGCTGATGAAGAGCGAAGGCGTCAATGTGTACACAGACACGAAGGCACTGTGTGAGTATGCATTCAGCAATTTCAAAAAAGTGCCGGTGAGCGGTTCGGAGACATCCGGAGATATAGCAGAGATCCTTCCCCAGGAGGAGGGCGGCTTTGTCGTGCTTCCGGAGGGAGTGGGCTTTGAAAAACTTGACAGGGAAATTGTACCTGATGAAGGGACAGCGGGCGAGGCGGAACTATCATATACGTATGAGGGGAATTATGTGGGCGGTGCGAGGGCAAGGCTTAGCGCTGACTATGGAAAGGAAGAGAAGCCGGAGCCAGAACCAGAAAAGGAGATTTCCGGCGGGGAAAAGAAAAGCATAGATGCGCGAACCATGGATGAAAACAGCGGGGAAGATGAGATATCCGGTGTTCTTAAGAAAATCGGCACAAGGAAAATTGCGTTGGCAGCTGCCGTGATTGTGCTGATTGCTCTAATATTTGCACTATTGGAGTATATTCTGCTCATGAGGAAAAAGAAGCATCGGAGACGGTAGGTGCGGAATTTTTCAATTGGGGACGGGGCATTTTTAAAAATGCCCCGTCCCCAATTGAAAAAAGCCTTGACGAATAAAAAAATATTTTCTATAATAAAGCGGAAAAGACAAAGACATTGACGAAGACAGTAGGGTATATTTAAAAGACAAAGCGAGCCGGGGAGGGTGAAAGCCCGGTACGAGTAGAATATATCTGAATATCACTTCTGAGTTGCAGATTCCGAACGGTTAGACAGATACCTGGTAGGAACTGACGGTATTCCCCCGTTACAGGGAAGACATATGGTAGTATGTTTAGGTGGTAAAAAGCGTAAGCGTGGCTTTCGTCCTATACGGATGAAAGCTTTTTTTGTTTTTCGGGAACATACTGAATTTCCAGGAGCAAACCTGAACTATTAAAAAAGGGACAGGTCATTTTCAATTTGGGACGGGGTAAAATTAATTTTACCCCGTCCCCCAAAAAAGGAGGGCTTATGTATAAGAAAGTTTCAACGGATCTGAATTTTGTTGACCGGGAGAAGGCAACGGAGAGGTTCTGGAAGGAGAACCAGATTTTTGAGAAGAGCATGAAGGAGCGGGACGGCGATGAGATGTATACTTTTTACGACGGACCTCCGACTGCGAACGGCAAGCCGCATATCGGACATGTGCTGACTCGTGTGATCAAGGATATGATTCCGAGATACCGCACCATGAAGGGTTATGAGGTTCCGAGGAAGGCTGGCTGGGACACACACGGCCTGCCGGTTGAGCTTGAGGTGGAGAAGGCGCTGGGGCTTGACGGGAAGGATCAGATCGAAGAGTATGGTCTGGAGCCGTTTATTGACAAATGTAAGGAGAGTGTGTGGAAGTACAAGGGGATGTGGGAAGATTTCTCCAGTACTGTTGGTTTTTGGGCGGATATGGATAATCCATACGTTACGTACCACAACGATTTTATTGAATCTGAGTGGTGGGCTCTTAAGAAAATATGGGATAAGGGGCTTCTCTACAAGGGATTCAAGATTGTTCCTTACTGCCCCCGCTGCGGAACGCCTCTTTCCGCCCAGGAGGTCGCCCAGGGATATAAGGATGTGAAGGAGCGCTCTGCAATCGTACGCTTTAAGGCGAAGGATGAGGACGCATATATTCTGGCATGGACTACCACACCCTGGACGCTGCCGTCCAACCTGGGGCTTTGTGTGAACGCAAATGAGGTGTATGCGAAGGTGAAATGCATTGACGGATACACTTACTATATGGCAGAAGCACTTCTTGATACGGTTCTGGGTCCACTGGCCGCGGAAGGTGAAAAGGCTTACGAGGTGCTTGAGACATACAAGGGTAAGGAGCTTGAGTTTAAGGAATATGAGCCCCTTTACCAGTGTGCGGCAGATGGGATTAAGACACAGAATAAGAAAGCATTTTACGTAGTCTGTGATGATTATGTAACGCTCACAGACGGTACAGGCGTTGTTCATATTGCTCCTGCATTCGGTGAGGACGATGCAAAGGTCTGCCGGAAGTATGATATGCCTTTCGTGCAGCTTGTAGATGAGAAGGGAAATATGGCAGAGTCCACTCCGTTTGCCGGATTATTTGTGAAGAAGGCGGATCCGGAGGTGCTGAAAGACCTGGAGAAGAGGGGACAGCTCTTCTCGGCGCCGAATTTCGAGCACAGCTACCCCCACTGCTGGAGGTGTGACACGCCGCTGATCTACTATGCGCGCGAGTCCTGGTTTATTAAGATGACGGAGGTAAAGGGCGACCTCATTGCGAATAATAATACGATCAACTGGATTCCAGAGAACATTGGAAAGGGACGGTTTGGCGACTGGCTGGAAAATGTGCAGGACTGGGGCATCAGCCGTAACCGTTACTGGGGAACCCCCCTTAATATCTGGGAATGCGGGTGCGGACACCAGCACTCTGTAGGAAGTATTGAGGAGCTTAAGGAGATGTCTGACAACTGTCCGGATGAGATTGAGCTTCACCGTCCGTATATTGACGAGGTGACGATCCGCTGTCCGAAGTGCAAAAAACCAATGCACCGCGTGCCGGAGGTGATTGACTGCTGGTTTGATTCAGGAGCCATGCCATTTGCGCAGCATCACTATCCGTTTGAGAATCAGGAACTTTTTGAAAAACAGTTCCCGGCAGACTTTATCTCAGAAGCAGTGGATCAGACAAGAGGTTGGTTTTATTCCCTGCTGGCTATCTCGACACTGATCTTTAACAAGGCGCCTTATAAAAATGTAATCGTACTGGGGCACGTCCAGGATGAGAATGGTCAGAAGATGAGCAAGTCCAAGGGGAATGCGGTGGATCCATTTGAGGCTCTTGAAAAATATGGTGCAGATGCAATCCGCTGGTATTTCTATGTAAACAGCGCACCGTGGCTCCCAAATCGTTTCCACGGAAAAGCGGTTGTAGAGGGACAGCGCAAGTTCATGGGCACGCTTTGGAACACCTATGCTTTTTTCGTGCTGTATGCAAATATTGACGGATTCGACGCTACGAAGTATACACTGGAGTACGAGAAATTGTCGGTTATGGATAAATGGCTTTTGTCCAAGCTGAATACACTTGTAAAAGAGGTGGATGAGAACCTTGGAGGCTATCGGATCCCGGAAGCAGCGAGAGCCCTTCAGGAATTTGTGGATGACATGAGCAACTGGTATGTAAGGAGGAGCCGTGAGCGCTTCTGGGCAAAAGGCATGGAGCAGGATAAGATCAATGCTTATATGACTCTTTATACAGCGCTTGTTACGGTATCAAAGGCTGCAGCTCCTATGATTCCTTTCATGACAGAGGACATTTATCAGAATCTTGTAAGGAGCATTGATAAGGAGGCTTTGGAGAGCATCCATCTTTGCACCTTCCCGGATGCAGATGATTCAGTGATTGATAAAGCTTTGGAATCCAACATGGAGAAGGTATTAAAGCTCGTGGTTATGGGCCGTGCCTGCAGAAATACGGCGAACATTAAGAATCGCCAGCCAATCGGGCAGATGTATGTGAAGGCAGATTTTACAGTTCCAGAATTCTACCAGGCAATTATTACGGACGAGCTGAATGTGAAAACTGTAACATTTACACAAGAAGTACGGGAATTTACTTCCTATTCTTTTAAGCCTCAGCTAAAGACAGTCGGGCCAAAATATGGTAAAATGTTAGGTGGCATTAAACAGGCTCTTAGCTCCATTGATGGAAATGCGGCTATGGATGAATTGAATGCCTCAGATGCTCTCAGACTGGCTGTAAATGACCAGGAGATTGTCCTCACACGCGATGACCTGTTAATTGAATCCGCGCAGACAGAAGGATATGTTTCTGAAAATGATAACGGCATTACGGTGGTACTTGATACGAATCTGACAGAAGAGCTTCTGACAGAAGGATTTGTCAGGGAGATTATCAGCAAGGTACAGACCATGCGCAAGGAAGCAGGATTTGAGGTTATGGATAAGATTGAAATCACATACGAGGGCACGGAGAAAGCCGAGAAAATCTTTGCGGAGAATGCAGATACAATAGGAGCAGAGACGCTGGCTCTGCGTGTCGCAAAGGAGACGGCAAAGGGTTACGTCAGGGAATGGAAGATTAATGGTGAAAATGTAACGCTCGGCGTAGAAAAGAAATAAAAAAGCCACTGGCAAAGGAGGAAAGATATATGTATAATCCCAGATTTGAGAAGAAACAATTTAAAAAAGAGGTAGAATCAAATGTAAAGAACCTTTTTAGAAAGACTGTTGACGAGGCGAATCCCCAGCAGCTGTTTCAGGCGGTGTCTTATGCAGTAAAGGATGTTATTATTGATGACTGGCTTGCATCTCAGAAGGTATATGAGGAAGAAGATCCGAAGATGGTCTACTATATGTCCATGGAGTTCCTGATGGGAAGGGCGCTCGGAAATAACCTGATTAACATGACCGCTTACACAGAGGTAAAAGAGGCGCTTGACGAGATGGGGATTGACCTTAATGCAATCGAGGATCAGGAGCCGGATCCCGCGCTTGGAAATGGAGGCCTCGGGCGTCTTGCGGCATGCTTCCTGGATTCTCTTGCAACACTTGGATATGCGGCTTATGGGTGCGGAATCCGTTACCGTTATGGTATGTTTAAGCAGCAAATCGAGGATGGATATCAGGTTGAGAAGCCGGACAACTGGTTAAAGGACGGCAACCCCTTCGAACTTAAAAGGCCAGAGTATGCAAAAGAGATTCGCTTTGGAGGAAATATCCGGGTAGAGTATGATGATGTAACAGGCGCGATGCGCTTTGTACAGGAAAATTATGAGTCCGTACTGGCAGTTCCTTACGACTATCCGGTTGTAGGTTATAATAACCATGTGGTAAATACACTGCGTATTTGGGACGCAGAGCCGATTGTAGATTTTCAGCTTGATTCCTTTGACAGAGGAGACTATCACAAAGCAGTGGAGCAGCAGAACCTGGCAAAGAATATTGTAGAGGTTCTCTATCCGAATGACAATCATTATGCAGGAAAGGAACTTAGATTAAAACAGCAGTATTTCTTCGTATCTGCAAGCCTGCAGGCAGCAGTTGCAAGATATAAGAGAAAACATGACGATATTACGAAGCTTCATGAAAAGATGACAGTTCAGATGAATGACACGCATCCGACGGTTGCAGTTGCAGAGCTTATGAGAATTCTTCTTGATGAGGAAGGACTTGGCTGGAATGAAGCATGGGAGATCACTACGAAGACCTGCGCATACACGAATCATACGATTATGGCGGAGGCGCTTGAGAAGTGGCCCATTGATCTGTTTTCAAAGCTGCTTCCGAGAGTATATCAGATTATCCAGGAGATTGACCGCCGGTTTATGCTTAAGATTAAGGCACAGTATCCTGGAGATGAGGGTAAGATCCGCAGAATGTCCATCTTAAGAGACGGACAGGTAAGAATGGCACATCTGGCAATTGTATCCGGTTATTCTGTAAATGGTGTTGCAAGACTTCATACAGAGATCTTAAAGCATCAGGAATTAAAGGATTTCTATCAGATGATGCCGGAAAAATTCAACAACAAGACCAACGGAATCACACAGAGACGTTTCCTCATGCATGGAAATTATCTCCTGGCAGACTGGGTAACAGAAAAGATCGGAACAAAGGGCTGGATTACAGACCTTTCCCTGATGGAGAAATTAAAACCATTTGCAGATGATCCGAAGGCCCTTGAAGAATTCCGTCAGATCAAGTTCAAGAATAAGGAACGTCTGGCAGCATATATTAAAAAACATAACGATGTAGATGTTGACCCGCGGTCTATCTTTGATGTACAGGTAAAGAGGCTTCACGAGTATAAGAGACAGCTTCTTAATATTCTGCATGTTATGTACCTGTATAACGAGATCAAAGCGCATCCGGAGATGAAATTCTTCCCGAGAACCTTTATCTTCGGCGCAAAGGCGTCAGCAGGCTATATCCGTGCAAAGCAGATCATTAAGCTGATAAACTCCGTTGCAGACATAGTAAATAATGATCAGAGCATCAACGGAAAGCTTAAGGTTGTATTTATTGAGGACTACCGCGTATCCAATGCAGAGATGATTTTCGCGGCTGCTGATGTCAGCGAGCAGATTTCTACTGCATCCAAGGAGGCGTCTGGTACTGGTAACATGAAGTTCATGTTAAACGGCGCTCCGACAATCGGAACCATGGACGGCGCTAATGTAGAGATTGTAGAGGAAGTCGGCGAGGAGAATGCATTTATCTTTGGTCTGAGCTCAGACGAAGTTATCAATTACGAACAGAACGGAGGATATAATCCGGCAGAAATCTATAACAGTGATCCGGATGTCCGCAAGGTAGTTGACCAGCTGGTAGACGGAACCTATTCTCATGGTGACAGAGAGATGTACCGTGACCTTTATAACTCTCTTCTTTACACCAAAGGCGGAAACCGCGCGGACATGTATTTCATACTGAAAGATTTCCGCGCATATGCCGAGGCACAGAAGAAGGTAGAAGAAGCCTACAGAGACCAGGAAGGCTGGGCAAAGAAGGCGCTTCTGAATACGGCATGCTGTGGAAAATTCTCTTCCGACAGAACAATCCGGGAGTATATTGACGATATCTGGAAACTTGACCATGTAGAGGTTGAAGCATAAAAGTTGAAAGTTGGGGACGGGGTATTTTTAAAAATACCCCGTCCCCAATTGCAAGCTCATATATCCTTTCTTCAGATGATAGTGGTGGAGATAGCCTGAAAGCTGCTCTTCACCTCTTTCATTATAAGCATCCCCGCGCCAAAGCTTGAGCTTCACTATAAATTGCTCGCCATTATAATCTATGATTACGTCAGTGTGCTCCATGTTCCGGGTTTGTGCTTCGATATAGTAATTGCCAGTTCCGTTAATAATTGGTTTTAGATAAAGCAGAAAATATCTGCGCCCTGCTTCTTCCAGGAACGACTTTTTCGAATCGCCGTACAGATCATTGAAATGGATGACCAATCTTTCTAACACTACTTCCATGTTTAAATGTCCGTTTTGTATTTCCTTAAAATGAAGCTTTGTAAATCTTGCTTGACAAAGCTTCTTCTGAAAGGAACAGATTATAAAAGACAGTTTCGAAAATCCGGTTTGAGATAACGACATTTCTAGATAAATTTTTGATAAAACCAAACATTTCAGCTATTTCGATTGCCTGATTCATAGGGCTGATGAAATGACATTCCCAGTAAACAGCAGTTTATATACCAGATCGTGCAGCCTGGGATAAATCTCTAATTTTCCTGCAATTGTTTCGAATAAAGTATTTTTTTCAGTCAGCAGTATTTTTACGGCATCTGTGACTCCTGCCTTTGTCCAGGCATCTGCGTTTCCAGGGAAGGCGGTGCTTCCCGTGACACGCTCATCCATTAACTTACAGATACGCGAAACCAAATAAGGATAGCCTGAGGTATAATCATAGATCATTTCAGCCATCGCCGGGATATCCATTCCGGTTCTGTGGTTCTGCTCATATTCCCCAAGCATGCCGGAGATATCCTTCGCAGAAAAGCTTATATCAATCAAAAAATTCGCTGTAATGTTCCAGGGGCTGTTTGCTTTATGCTGGGCATCCGGCTTGATTTTATACTTGACGTTTTTTATGTCATATACGCCGGCAAGGATGTTTCGCAAAAGGAAGTGGGGACGGGGCATTTTTAAAAATGCCCCGTCCCAAATTCGAAATAAGCAAACTATATCATAAACAGTCAAAATTGTGCAAATGTTACAAAAACAATTATGATATTTTGTGAAATAAATTGATTGATTTTGATTGAATATGACGTTATAATAAGCTTACAAAATCAAACTTGAGCAAAGAGTAAGAGATAGAAAAGGAGGAGACAGGATGATATATACAGTAACTTTCAACCCATCCCTGGACTATATTGTGTCTGTGAAGGATTTTAAGCTGGGGCTTACGAACCGTACCTGTTCAGAGCTTCTGCTTCCCGGAGGAAAAGGGATTAACGTATCTATTGTACTGATGAATCTCGGTATCCCCAGTACGGCGCTTGGATTTGTCGCAGGATTTACCGGGGATGAGGTAATCAGAAGACTGGAAGACATGGGTGTAAAGAATGGATTTATAAAAATCGAGGAAGGGCTTACGAGAATTAATTTGAAGCTTAAGTCCATTGATGGGACGGAGATTAATGGCCAGGGGCCAGAGATCAGTGAGGAGAAGCAGTGGATGCTGATGGAGCAGCTAGGCAGACTTGGGGAGGGGGACGTATTGTTCCTGTCCGGAAGTATTCCGGCATCCATGCCGGATGATGCGTATCAGAAGATTATGGAGAGTCTTCAGGGAAAAGGCGTACAGATCGTGGTAGATGCGACGAAGGACCTGCTGTTGAATGTGCTTCCCTATCACCCGTTTCTGATTAAGCCCAATAATCATGAGCTAGGAGAGATCTTCGGAGTAGAGCTTAAGACAAGGGAAGAGGTTGTGCCGTATGCAGGCAGGCTTCAGGAAAAGGGAGCACAGAATGTCCTGGTTTCCATGGCAGGGGAAGGTGCAGTGCTTGTGGCAGCAGACGGCAGTATATTTGAAGCGCCGGTGCCTGATGGAAAGCTTGTGAATGGTGTGGGAGCAGGAGATTCTATGGTTGCCGGATTCATTGCAGGATGGATGGAGAAAGAGGATTATGAGCATGCATTCCATATGGGAATTGCGGCGGGAAGTGCCAGTGCATTTTCTGAATATCTGGCAACAAAACCGGAGATAGAGGCAGTATATAAGCAGGTGACAGGCAGATAAGGAGGATGAACAATGAGGATTACAGATTTACTGGATGTAAGGAGTATATCTCTTGACGCGGTGCCGAAGTCGAAGAAAGAGGCTTTGGATATGATCGTAGAGCTTATGGTCAGGAGCGGGAAGATCAATGATACGGAAGGCTACCGGAAACTGGTGTATGCCAGGGAAGAGGAAAGCACCACAGGAATCGGCGAAGGTATTGCGATACCTCACGGGAAGGGGGACGCGGTTGACAGACCGGGGCTTGCAGCCATGGTTGTGAGAGACGGAGTGGATTTTGAGTCCCTTGATGATGAACCTGCGACTCTGCTCTTTCTGATCGCAGCGCCGAACACGAAGGATAATGTGCATCTGGATGTGCTGAGTAAGCTGTCCATGATGCTCATGGATGAAAATTTTACCGCGAGCCTTAGAAATGCGGAATCACCGGAGAAATTCCTGGAGATCATTGACAAAGCAGATGAGGAGAAAAAGAGCGTAGATGAGAGACTTTCGGACGTAGGAGAAGCATCAGAGAATCAGGTGAAGATTCTTGCAGTAACTGGATGTCCGACTGGTATCGCGCACACGTATATGGCGGCTGAAGGAATTGAGAAAGCGGCAAAGACAAAAGGGTGCTTTGTTAAGGTTGAGACGAGAGGATCAGGCGGTGCGAAGAATGTCCTCACGAACAAGGAGATCGAAGAGGCTGACTGCATTATCATAGCAGCCGATACCCAGGTTCCCATGGGTCGGTTTGACGGGAAGAGGCTGATTGAGCGGCAGGTGTCTGACGGAATTAATAAGGCAGATGAGCTGATTGAGCTTGCCATGTCAGGAAATGCCCCGGTTTACCATAGCGGCAACGCATCCGCAAGGCCTGCTGCAAGTGCAAAAGCAGGCGGAGGCATAGGGCATCAGATCTACACACAGCTTATGAACGGCGTTTCCCACATGCTTCCCTTTGTTGTAGGAGGCGGAATCCTAATTGCAATTGCCTTCCTGATCGACGGTCTTCTCGTAGATATCAATGCATTGTCTGCGGCAGAGAGAGGAAACTTTGGTACGATTACGCCAGTGGCAGCCCTCTTTAAAAATATTGGTGACACGGCATTCGGATTCATGCTTCCGGTTCTTGCAGGATTTATTGCAATGGCCATTGGAGACAGACCGGCTCTTGCGGTCGGCTTCGTAGGCGGTATGATGGCAGCAGGCGGAAGTTCCGGCTTCCTGGGAGCTCTGGCAGCGGGCTTCGCGGCGGGGTATCTGATTATAGGCCTCCGTAAGGTCTGCGACAAGCTGCCCCAGGCAATCGAGAAGATTGCACCAGTGCTCATTTACCCTGTAATGGGTATTCTGCTTATGGGAATTCTGATGACCTTTATCGTAGAGCCGGTGATGGGTGCAATTAACACAGCACTGAATAACGGTCTTGCAAGTATGGGCGGTTCCAGCAGGCTTTTACTTGGCCTAATCCTGGGCGGTATGATGGCTATTGACATGGGCGGCCCGTTTAATAAGGCGGCATACGTATTTGGAGCAGGGGCAATCGCTGCAGGAAATTATGACATTATGGCAGCAGTTATGATCGGCGGTATGACGCCTCCTTGTGCAATCGCACTTGCTACACTGCTATTTAAGAATAAATTTACGAAGGAAGAGAGAGATTCCGGTCCGACTAACTTTATTATGGGTCTTGCATTTATTACAGAGGGGGCAATTCCGTATGCGGCAGCAGATCCGCTCCATGTGCTTCCTTCCTGTATTATTGGTTCAGGTGTGGCAGGCGCCTTATCCATGGCGTTCGGATGTACACTTATGGCTCCCCACGGCGGCATCTTCGTAGTACCGGTAGTAGGAAACGCACTGCTGTATCTAGTTGCGCTGTCAGCAGGAACCGCTATCTCCACAGTACTTTTGGGAGTATTGAAAAAGCCGGTTGAGTAATTGCAGCGTTCCATACCTTCACAGTTTAT
Organism: Lachnospiraceae bacterium; assembly: GCA_910576335.1. Lineage (GTDB taxonomy): Bacteria > Bacillota > Clostridia > Lachnospirales > Lachnospiraceae > CAPEBR01. The sequence continues at coordinate 7,268 of CAJTIU010000024.1, read as the reverse complement.
GTGAATGCGGTTTATGTGAATGTGCAGATCTGCAGAAAAGGTTACTTATATGAGAGGTGCGTGATACAGCGAGCCTGTCATATGAAATAAAAAAATTTCTAAGAAAATGGAGGAATAAAAAATGAAAGAATTTAAGTATGTAATCACAGACGAGATGGGAATTCACGCACGTCCGGCAGGCCTTCTTGTAAAGGCAGTAAAGGGATTTGGAAGTTCTGTTAAGATGACAAAGGGTGCAAAGACGGTTGACTGCAAGGGCATCATGGGTGTTATGAGCCTTGGCGCAAAGAAGGGCGAGGAGGTCGTTCTGACATTTGACGGCGAGGATGAGGATGCGGCATACGAGGCAATCAGCAAATTTATGCAGGAAAATCTGTAGGTATAACGAGCCGGCAGATGGAATGCGCAGCTTGTGCGAATTGATGAGCCGTAAGATCGTAACGAAGAATAAACGTTACTATTCACGGGCAATGTCATTCACTTAAGGAATCGCTGTCATAAAACGAACCTGACAAACCGCATATTTCCGTATGTTTTGATTGTAAGATATGCATTGTAGCGGTTTAAGTTAATGACATTGATTCACGGGTCAGGAATGCGCGTAAGCTGCGCATTCCGTAAGAATATAATGCAGGAATAAACCGGTGATAAGATGAACATGGGAAATGTGGTGAGGATGGCACAGCAGACTGTCCTTACTGGGATTTAGGTGGAGATGAGACATGAAAGTATATAATGGTAAAAGCGTATTCAGCGGAATAGCGATTGGTAAAATCAGTGTATATAAGAAGGGTGAGCAGCAGGTAAAGCGTACGAAGATTTCCGACACCGGGGCAGAGCTTGCCAGGTATGAAGCGGCTAAAGAGAAGGCGGCAGAGCAGCTTCAGAGGCTGTATGACAAGGCTCTTAAGGAAGTCGGCGAGGCCAATGCCGCTATTTTTGAGGTGCATCAGATGATGCTTGAGGATCTTGATTATAATGAGTCAGTGGAAAATATTGTGCGTAGCCAGGAGGTTAATGTGGAATATGCCGTTGCAGCGACCGGGGATAATTTTTCACGGATGTTTGCCGCAATGGATGATGACTACATGCGGGAGAGAGCGGCGGATGTCAAGGATATTTCCGAAAGACTTCTTACTATATTAACCGGAAGCGGCAGCGGTATGACAGCAGAAGAAGAACCGGTGATTATCGTGGCGGATGACCTGGCGCCGTCAGAGACCGTGCAGCTTGACAAGGAGATGGTGCTGTCCTTTGTGACAGTCCACGGATCTACGAATTCCCACACAGCGATCCTGGCAAGGATGATGGAGATTCCGGCACTTGTGGGGACAAAGCTTCCGCTGGACGATTCGGTAGATGGAAAGACGGGCATCGTGGATGGAAGTACGGGCGTCATTTATGTGGATCCTGACGAGCAGACGCTGGCAAAGATGAAGGAAAGAAAGGAAGAGGAGCTTCACAAAAAGGAACTGCTCCAGACATTAAAAGGAAGGGAAAATGTAACCCTTGACGGGCAGAAGCTGATGTTGTATGCTAACATTGGAAACATCAAAGACCTGGCTATGGTGATGCAGAATGATGCGGGCGGTATCGGGCTCTTCCGGAGCGAATTTATTTACCTGGAGAGAGATCAGTATCCGACTGAGGAGGAACAGTTCCAAATCTACAGACAGGCAGCGGAGACAATGGCAGGAAAGCGGGTCATTATCCGTACCCTTGATATCGGAGCTGATAAGCAGTGCGATTATTTTGAGATGGAGCACGAGGAGAATCCGGCTCTCGGATGCCGTGCGATTCGTATCTGCCTGATTCGGCCGGAGGTGTTCAAGACACAGCTTCGTGCGTTGTTCAGGGCCAGCGCCTTTGGTAAAATAGCGATTATGTATCCTATGATTACAAGTGTTCAGGAGATTAAGAGGATTAAGGAGATTGTAGCCGAGGTGAAGGCAGAACTTACTGCGCACAAGACACCATTTGGCGAGCCGGAGCAGGGAATTATGATTGAGACGCCAGCAGCGGCGGTAATCAGTGATCTGTTGGCGGAGGAAGTGGATTTCTTTAGTATTGGGACAAATGACCTGACCCAGTACACACTGGCTATTGACCGTCAGAATACGAAACTCGACGAGTTCTACGACTCACACCACCCTGCAGTCCTGCGCATGATTTCCACTGTTGTGGAGAATGCCCACAAGGCAGGTATCTGGGCGGGCATCTGCGGCGAGCTTGGCGCGGACCAGACACTTACGCAGGAATTCCTTGCTATGGGCGTGGATGAACTGTCTGTGTCGCCGGGAAGCATTCTTCCAATCCGTAAGATTGTACTGGAGACCAATGTAGGAGAGTACAAGGCAGGGAGATAAATGTTAACAAAACAGCGTCAGGAGCTGCTTCTTAAGCTCCTGGAGGAAAAAGGAAGCATTACCGTGGCAGAGGGGAGTGCCCTTCTTGCCACATCAGAATCTACGGTTCGCAGGGATATTACTGCTCTGGACAGGGAGGGAAAGCTTACGAAGGTATTCGGAGGGGCAGTGGCATCGGAGCAGAAGATATCAGCCCACGAATATACAGTCGCTCAGAAGAGTGATCTGAACCGTGAGGAAAAGAGAGTGATTGCAAAATATGCGGCCTCCATGATTGAACCTGAGGATTTTGTGTATATTGATGCGGGAACAACAACGGCACGCATGATTGACTATATCGAAGAGCGCAGCGCAACGTTCGTGACCAATGCAGTCGCCCATGCCCAGAGGCTTGCCCTGCTGGGAATGAAGGTGCTGCTTGTGGGCGGAGAGCTGAAGGCCTCCACGGAGGCAGTCGTGGGAAACCAGGCAATGCAGACACTGCAGAGCTATCATTTTACAAAGGGATTCTTCGGTACAAATGGCGTGACGAAGCGGAGCGGCTGCACTACGCCTGACGCAAATGAAGCTATGGTAAAGCGTACTGCTATGGAGCAGTGCAAAGAAAGCTATGTGCTTTGTGACAGTTCAAAATTTGGGAAGGTGAGTGCAGTGACATTTGCACCATTTACCAGCACCCGGTTTCTCACAGAGAAAAAAAGCTGTGGGTATGAAGACAGCGGGAATATTTTCATCTGCATGGCTGAATAGGCTGGAGCACTGGCGCGGTACTCGCGACCGATGAAATCTGCCGTGAGTACCGCGCCAGCCGCAAAGCGGAATACTTTCTTATGCGGCTGTGCGCATCATGTTATGCTGCGCGGCAGATTTATTTGGCGCACAGCATAATTGCGCTGATATATATCGTCATTCTGCAAGGCGGAGGAAGGCAGCGCAGCAATCAATGTATCAGAATATGCATAAACAGAAATAATCTCTCATAGAATGTATGGGAGGTTATTTTTATGCGGCAGAAATTCAAGACATATCTATGCTATCTTACAATCATAGTATTATTACCTTACATTATTACTGCATTTATAAATGGGCCAAGCATGGCGTCCTCATCCAATATCAATACGGCTCATGTAAAGGTAAAAACAGACGCAGGGATAATCGAGATTTCGATGGAAGAATACTGTATCGGGATACTTGCAAAAGAAATTCCGGCTGATTATAAGATAGAGGCGCTGAAGGCGCAGGCAATACTTGTTAGAACAGAAGTCTATGCACGCCTAAAGGAAGGTGGACAGGACGCAGAGCTAGAAGAAGGCTTTTGGACAAGAGAACAGATGGAGGAAGCGTGGGGAGCCGTAAAAACCTCTGCAAATTATAACAAATTTCAGCGTGTATGGCAGGAAACAGAAGGACAAATACTGACATATGAAGGAAATCCTGCAAAAACCTCCTTCTTCCGGCTAAGCAACGGAAGCACAAGAGATGGAAAAGAAGCACTCGGAAATGATGGATACCCCTACCTTAAGATCGTGGATTGTCCATTAGACATAGAGGCAAAGGAACAGATCCAGACCGTCACACTGGACGATATGGATGCAGAAATAACAGAATGCGATACCGCCGGGTATGTACTCACTGTGCGTGTCGGCAACGAATCCATAAGCGGCGAAGAATTCCGCAGCACCCATCACCTGGCATCAAGCTGCTTTACCTTCCAGAAATATAACGGAAAACTGCGTATTACAACAAGAGGCGTTGGCCATGGTCTCGGCATGAGCCAGTACACCGCAAATGAAATGGCAAAAGACGGAGCAGATGCGGCAACAGTACTGGCATACTTTTTTGAGGGGACAGAATTGAAAGAAGTAGCCGATATTGTATAAGTTTGGGACGGGGCATTTTTAAAAATGCCCCGTCCCAAATTCATATTACCCTGTCCCCAATTGAAATAAAGCGTAAAAGAAGGAATAAGGATATCACTATCTGGCAAAAATAAAGTCAGAGGTGGTGATAATATGAAACAAAGACAAAAGCCAAAAAAGAAGGGGGCTAGCGTCGCAGCAGTTTTATGCTTTGTGGCAGCAATTGCAATAGTTGGAACATATACCTTTCAAGATTACAGGGAATCTCAACGGGAAGAGAAACTGGCACAGGCAAAGAAACAGCTGGAGGAGGAGACAAAAGAAGACAGTGAAGAGACAAGTACAGGGGCGGATGATATCGTGATTAACACGAAAAAAGAGCCCGAAGAAAAGAAGAAAGAAAAAAAGGTGCCGGAGGGCTCGGATGGCGAAGAGGAAACCATTGTCAGTATGCAGAATACAGCAGAGACATGGACAGCACCATATTTTGACAGCGAAAGTAAGCTTCTCTGGCCTGTAAATGGAGCAATTATCCTTAACTACAGCATGGATAAGACAGTGTACTTTTCGACCCTGGACCAGTATAAGTACAATCCGGCAGTCATAATCTCCGGGGCAGAAGGCGACCAGGTAATCTGCGGTGCACCTGGGACAGTAAAATCAATTGATGTAACAGCAGAGACAGGGACAACAGTCAATGTGGATCTTGGAAATGGCTATGAGCTATTTTACGGGCAGTTAAAAGAAGTTCCGGTAAAGGTTGGAGACTGGGTGGAAGCAAAAACCGTCCTTGGATATGTGAGCCAGCCTACAAAATACTACAGCGTGGAAGGCTGTAATGTATATTTCGAAATGAGAAAGGATGGACAGCCAGTAAATCCGGCGGAATATTTAGAATAATTGGGGACGGGGCATTTTTAAAAATGCCCCGTCCCAGATTCGTATTGCCCTGTCCCCGAAAGTAATTTATAATATAAGCGGAGGAAGAGAAATGAATTATACATATATACTGGAGTGCAGCGACGGCAGCTTCTATACAGGCTGGACCAATGATATTGAAAAACGTATACAGGCGCATAATTCGGGGAAAGGAGCCAGATATACAAGGGGCAGGACACCTGTAAGACTTGTGCATGTTGAAGAGTTCGAAACGAAAACTCAGGCTATGCAGAGGGAATGTGAGATTAAGAAGATGAACAGAAAAGAAAAAGAAAAGCTGTTGGGGACGGGGCATTTTTAAAAATGCCCCGTCCCCAATTGATTGCTTTATAGTACGAAAGCGTACATTACGATGAAGTGGCACGCGCTCCCTCCCATTACGAAGAGGTGGAAGATTTCGTGGCTTCCGAAATTTTTGTGTCTGTTATTGAAGATTGGAAGTTTTAATGCATAGATTACTCCGCCTGCCGTGTAGATGATCCCGCCTGCCAGAAGCCAGCCGAAGGCGGCTGGGGACATGGAGTTAAGGATCTGGGTGAAGGCCAGTACGCAGGTCCATCCCATTCCGATGTAAAGCACGGATGAAACCCAGCGTGGGCAGTATACCCAGAATGCCTTAATCAGGATCCCTGCTATTGCGATCCCCCACACGATGCAAAGGAGTGTAGTCCCAAGCTTTCCCTTCAGTACGAGAAGACAGATGGGAGTGTAGCTTCCGGCGATCAGCACGCTGATCATCATGTGGTCAATCTTCTTGAGGATTGTATTTACATGTTCTGAGCGGTCAAATGTGTGATAGGTTGTGCTTGCGGCATATAATAGAACCAGGCTTGCCGCGTATACAGCAATTGATATGATATATATTCTGCCGGGTTCATGGGCAGCCTTTATTAACAGCGGTACTGCTGCAAATATTGCCATTAACATTCCTATAAAATGTGTAATTGCGCTTCCTGGATCCTTGATGTGTTGTTTTACTGTCTGTGTCAAAAAATCGCCTCCTAAATACCTTTATATTTCAACATGTGGTTTTTAAAACTATGTTATCTATATATTTATATTATACCCAATAGTAGGAAAATGCAAGTATAAAATTAAATTAAAAGAAATTATGTGACAGTTTCTCAGTTAAAAGGAGAAAGGGCAAAGTGTCGGTTCCCCGATTGAGTTATTGATCTCAAAAAAGCGACTCATTATTTCGAAAAGACCCTCGCGATCTCACTGACCGTTCGAGCTTAGCGATGGGTGAAGAAGATTTAGATCGTTTTTTTGAACTTTTTAATGCACTGACAGATTTTTTTGACAAATTTCGATAGAGATTCCGCCGAGATTTTAAAAATTTTCAGCCTTTTATACTGTTTGACCAAAAGTTTAAAGTAAAAAAAAGAGGACAGACAACAACTTGTCCATCCTCTTAAAAACCCTTATATTACGCGATTTGCATCTTAGCCGAAGTATCTCTTAAGAAGTCCCTCGAATGCTTTTCCGTGTCTGGCCTCATCTCTAGCCATCTCATGAACTGTATCATGGATCGCATCCAGGTTCGCAGCCTTCGCTCTCTTAGCAACGGCAGGCACGGCAAGGCATTTGAAGGACTTCTTAATGACACATTGGCTAGAAATCATTAAAAGAAAATCTTCATGCGTGCCACTTTCATGGCACACAGGAGGTTATCAAAATGCCAAAACTTAATGACACAGGCGTATATCAACTAAAAAATGGATATTGGGGTTTCCGCTATGCGATTGTTGTAAATAATAAACGAGTAGAGCGAAAACGAAATCTTGATGAGCAAGGAAATCCATATAAAACAAAAACGTCCGCAGTAAAAGCAAGACGAACAATGATAGAGCAGGAGCGCAATTCCCAAGTTGTAAAATCCAAAACAGTACGTGTTACAGTACAGCAAGTCTATAATGAATATTGTGAGTTCGGGAGAGCAGGAAAGGCATATGCTACTATCGTTAAACAAGACAGTCTATGATATTCACTTAACAGAACATCAATAAAAAACATCAAAAGATAAATTTAGGTACAAGTATTCGGCCTGTCAAAAAGGCAGGCTTTTCAAAGCTTTTATTTCAGGTGGCTGTTAAGAAGCTGC
>CAJTIU010000023.1 GCA_910576335.1 Lachnospiraceae bacterium | reverse complement strand
CACAGAGTTCTTTATACACAGCTTCCGGCAAAATTATTTCATCAAATAATTCCTTTAGAAGAAATAGCCGACCTATCGACAACAAGCCTATGATTGGACTAGTATTACATAATACGGTTTGTTTATTCATTACTCTCTCCTAATAAACTGTCAATAGCATACTCATCCATCTTCAATTCTTCGTTTGTATAACTCCCCCATGGAATGTCATGTGCTTTCAGAAAATCAATAAAATCCCAAATACTTTCCTTAGCCAGTTCTGCCGCTTTCTCCAAGGTAACAAGTCCCGAAACAAACAAGCCTACTACAATAGAAATTGTCACTTTATCATCCATCGTTTTTCCATCTTTCATTGTATACAGATACGGTATCAATATTTCCGGTATCTCTACGTCAACAATATTTCGTGCCATATTATTACCTCACTTTCTTAATCTTATATTCTCATTATACAATACATACACACCATTTAACAGTTATTTTTAACCATGCCCCTGTGAAACATCCCTTGAATACAAATATATTACCCACCCTACAGCAAAATCTTTTAAAAGCTGTCGCCGTAACGGGGGCATCCCCATGGTGTTACATGGATTTATAATGATTTACTTGAATCTACATGTACGAACCGTTCTTCCTGGAAAACACATTACAATAACACGAAAAAAGCCCTGAAACTGCGGTAAAACAGCTCAGAGCCTTCTGTATGGAGTATAGGGGATTCGAACACCAGAAACTAAAAAACAAGCATCTCTAACCCCTGGTCCGTCCCGGGGGAAAGCCCGTATTCATGGGATTTCAAGGCTTATTATCAGTTTTTTGTCGCCATTCCATCGCCGCAGAGTGTCGCCGCTCCTTGCTCCATCTTACTTAAATATTAGGCATATGAATACAGAATCAATCATTACTTGCCTTTCTCACCTCCTCAAAAGCATTTTCTAATTTTTCCATGTCTGCAAGCATTTTCATTAGCTGTGGATGCTGATACCTTCTTGTACTCTGAATCGTGCTGTGTCCGCCTGTTCCGATTATGGATAATTCACTGAAACCTACATTAGAGCACAAAGTAAAGAAAGTGTGGCGGAGGTCATGCAAGCGATAACATGGTAAGTCTGGGCAGGTCTTCTTCATAAAGCGTTTAAATGCTCCGTAAATCCCCTGTAAGGTAAGAGGAGTATATGGAGTACGGTTAAGAATAAACACCTTGTTTTCGCCTTCAAAATCAGGGTTTGCTAATCTAAGCTTCAGATGTTCCTTTCTCGCCCTGACAAGGGTCTGATACACTATACCTCCTACGGCAACAGGACCTCCTACGGAAATAGGAATCGGGATTATCCTCTTTCCTGAGTTAGTCTTAGGTGCTTTTATTGCGACACCTTCTGATGTCTGAATGACTGTCCGCTGAACATGAATATATGCTTCTGTATCAGTCAGCACTATATCGTCCCAGCACAAGCCTATCAACTCGCCTCGCCTTAGTCCGCCCGCAAGACAGCAGATCACAATCAACAATTCAATTGCCCTGTTTTCTGTCTGACGTGCCCTCTCTAGCATTAGTAATACCTGTTCCATTGTGTAAGCATTTCCTTCAATTTCCCTTGGCTTTGGCAGACGTACATATGTACATGGATTACCATTCTGACGCTTCATGTAATTATCACTCATAGCCTGGCTTAATACATTTGATACAAAGGACAGACGGTTTCGTATGGTCTTAGGAGAAATCCCGGCTGAATCATACTGATTCACCATATCCTGGAGTTTCTCTGTAGTTATCTCCTGGAGCATCAAATTACCTAAAACATCTTTGATACCGCCTTGTGCAAAATACATCCGCCTATAACCATCTACTGTAGTGGGGGACAAATATAGAGTATACTTGGCAAAATATTTCTCTTCGATATATTCTCCAAGCGTTATTGGAGCTTTTTGAATATAATTTCCATACTTAGCATTTAAGGCCATTTCATGGCAGATTTCTTCTGCTTGTGCCTTAGTTGTCTTTTCCGGAAGCATGTTATATTTGCGTTTCCGTACTCCCCCTTTGGTTGAATCATCTACAATCCGATACCTCCAACCTTTTTTACGCTTTACCTTCTCTACATAAAATGACATAACACCATCTCCTTAATACTTATTCAAAGGGGTCAGAAATCAAAAACCTCCACCCCCCATGTTCGGATTAATTATCGTTATATCTATTCATAAGTTCTATAAGCCTGTTCAGCCTGTTCCTCACATCATTCCATAGCAATCGCCTCCTTAATAACTTACCTGATATTCGTGGCTCTCCTTGATTGTTAATAATCTCTCAATCTCCGCACGAGGATAATAGTACTTGCCATTAAGCTTGATGTAAGCTACATTCTCATTTAAAAATGCCCTTAATTTAGGCGTATTAATGTAAAGAAATTCATTCTGCACTTCCTTTACTGTCATGAGCTTACGCCTATCCTTAGTTACCTGCTTTTTGTCCATTCTGCTTTTCCTCCTTCAAAATAATGATATATATTTTCCAAATCTGATTCATTCATAGTAATATGCTCATACCTCATGAACAGTCTAAACTGACCGCTTTTAGTGAATCCGCCATATTGAGTCAGTCCCTTCTTACTGCTCAATTCTTTGCCAATCATAACTGTTCTGATCCTCGGCTTTTCAGTCATTACGCTATAATAATCTGCTTCTACCTTTACAACGGCATCTGGTTCATATATTTTGTAAACTTTTTTAATTATGCCTTCATACCGCTTTAAATCACAAATCTTTCTATAGTCTTTATTATAGAGCCTATATTTAAAAAAATTTATTTCTTGACATTCCATAACAATTACCTTTCTTTTTATTATTTTGTATTACAAGGACAATTCTTTCTGTCCTAGCTTTCTTTCATTATCTAAATTCTAACCTTCTCAATATTCAGTCGTATGACACTCAACTGCCGTCTTGAGAATCTTCATCTATCTCTAAATTTATCTCTACTGCTTTATTGCAAAACCGCCAGTTTATTGACAGTCTGAATCCTTTTGGAGGAACTGACAGTTTTCTATCCTGTCAACATTGTCGATATTTTTATGAAATTTTTTATCACCCCCATTCCCCTCCCGGATTCAGCTGAAATATCAGCTTACAATGAAGCAGTGATTTCCAATTCCATTTCTAATTCTTCATCATGTTTTTCTGATATGTTATAAAGATATTTCCAATACTCTTCTGAATTGATTTCATCTTCTTTAATTTTCCCCCAAAAAATATCTTTTTCCATTACTTTGTCACTCCTTTGTCATTCTAAATCTTATTAACTATGGCAAAGGCTGTTTGCTCTATGCTAAACAGGCCTTTGCAGTCCCCCTAAATCCCCCAAGGGATTTACAGTAGAGCTGAGGCTCTGCTGACGCTTCGCCTCCCTCTCCTGTTCTGTGTCAATTTTTAGCACTATTTGAATAGGATTTATTTTTCTATCTTTACAAAATATTACTTTTCCCCATGAAAAGCCTGTCTTTTGAAAAATGAACCACCATTCCTTTTCCTAATAAAAATTTCTGTGAAAATATCGCCAGTATCGTCAACCAGCAGATTCCCCTTGTTTTTCATCACCAAAAGGCCTGTCGGTATTCTTGCGGTCTGTCGGTTGCAAGGTTTCTAACATCTATCGCAAATCCGCCAGTTTATTGACGAGATGCATTTCCTTGCGGAAACTCTCTGTTTTCTTTTCTGACGGTATTGACGATATTACAAAACAAATTTCGTAGCAGTTATCAGAATCACGCCTTTTCCGTGATACAGAAGCTTGTATGCAATCGCATGTACATTATTTAGAAGACGGTTTTATTTTCTCTTTCCCTTTTTGTTTCTCTTTTTCTTATAAATTTTTATCTGCCTAAAACTTCCTATGTTGCGGATGTTATAGTAGATATTCTTATTTTGTAAGTTGGACTTTATAGTATTCAGTCTTCGAGATAAAACATTCGGTTGTGAAGGCAGGAGAGAAAGATGAATATGATTCTTTTCTGCTATCACTTTTAACTCGCCTAACAGTTCAGATACAGAAGACTGAAACTCCTCTCTGTCCCTCATGAGCTCCATTACACATACAGCTACCGGATTTTCTGAGAGGCTCTGCTCATTTACTAAGCGTTGATTCTTCCATAACAGCTCAGCAACCACATCGTCCGCATATCCAAGGGCACGGCCTACTTTAACAGCATATGTAAAAAACGCTGCAAGCCTGGTTTTCCTCTGTACCTTTATCGGCTCATCATCTACAAGAACCTCTGCTATCAATTGGAATACGCACCCCAGGATAGAGGGAATATCTGCCTTGAAGCTTTCTTCCAGTTCTTCATCCGTTACTATTACAGTCTCATCCAGACGCTGGGTTTTTATCATCAGAATCCGGTCAGCCAAGTCACTTTCATGGATAACTGGTGTCACCCCGTTTATCGCCACTATGCACTTAAGGTTAAGTACAGTCTCTTCCGCATTAGAATAGAGTTTGCGTCTTGTGGCTGTGCCTCCTGTTACGGATCTGCAGAGCACATCACTCAACCTCCGGCTAATGCTTTTATCGGAGAGGTTATCAAGTACATAAAAGTAATTGTTGTTAAGGCTTATTTCAAAATCACTGACCGAACGTGGTGCTCCACCAAGATCAGTAACTTTCGGGTCTAAGAGCTTTTCCAACATACGGAGAATTGTAGTTTTTGCACTACCTTTCTCCCCTGTTAATACAAGTATCGGTACATTGATCTTACATCCCAAAAATGCACATACAAGATATATTGATATAAGCAGGAGATACTCTTCATCAAGATTCATATGTTTTCCTAATAGAAACGGCAGTTCTGAACTATCTGTCTCCCAATCCGGGTATACCTGACTTTTAAATGTTTTAGTTCGGGAAAACACTTTACCCGGTGTATCCCCTTCATAAATCTCACCGTTTTTAATACTAATGATTCTTCCATTCTCAGCATCTAAATCATATAGATACTTTTTTTTAACATATGCACATCGCTTGTATAAATCGTATTCCAAACGATTTTTATATGCCATGTATTCTAATTCATTGCTGAGTTCCCCATAACAGGAGTATGGAAATGTTTTTCCTTCACTATCAAGCAATTCCTTGATTGCCATAGTTAACTCTTTATCATCCAGCCCATACTGTTTCAGTGGTCTGCCCTCTGTTTTTACGTCAACGTAAGATTTCCCACTAGGCGTTGAGTAACAGGAGAGCTTTCCATCTTCAATAAGCGTCCGGACACAATCAATTACAGTATCTTGTCTTTTCATTTTAATTCTTCCTTTCTTTTTCACTGAGAAAGGGAAACTGAAACCATCCTTATACACGCAATTGCATGCTTTTTATGCGCTTTCTATACCCTCGCCTCTACTTACCCTATACCTCCTTTTTATGCCCAAATACGGGCTTATTTAATGCGAATTTGAGGCTTGTCAGATATAGCATCCCTCATACTCCGATACCATCCTTCTGTATGAAGTCTGCAAGGCGCACACTATCCGAGGGAACCGCTAGCTTGTTCCTCTTTTTTGCTGTAAACAGCGTTTGTACCGTTTACATTCCATATCATACCGCCTTTTTCACCATTAATTAACAGACAAGTAGTGCCGCTTTTCATCTTTTTTTGGGTATTGTTCATTATTCCCATGGAAAAAAAGGGGAAAAACGAACAACTAATTATACAGCTATAAAAATCTTGTTGTATAGAAAGGCGGATTTACAAATGAAAGAAATCAAAAAAGAAACACGAGGTTCAAAGAAAAAGATGTTCGGAAAATTGCTTGAGGAATTTGGTTGCATAGACGAGTACGAGTATGACCGCTCCAATTATTCACGAATCAACATATGGTATAGGCGTTTACAAAAAAATTACCTGCATTATTGCACCCTAAAAGGTATGGATACGGATAGCATTAAAAAAAACGTTTTTTTAGCCTATTTGCTTTCCATATACCTCTATATTGAAACTGACATGCATGAAGATAAAACTGTAACATCAGCATCATTTTCTCGCTTTATTAATAACTGTATTCGATATTGCACTCAACCACAAAAAAAACAAGACTTCATATGCACATACTACAAATGGACTATCCCATCCGGGGATATGTCTTTTTTTTTACATTCTTTTGCGGAAACATCCATCGTTTCAAAAAAAATTAATGATGCCTTTTCTTTTAAACAGACAGATGTGCAACGTACTAGTATTGAAAAACTTTTAAACGCTACCGAGCAATCACCCTATGAAGTTTTTGACAAACTGGCTGAATTATTTAATATGCCACTTCCATAATCCAGGAAAAAAAGAGCGTCAACACCAACATTACCCTCTTGCCGCTGTTGACGCTCTTCTTGAATATTATTTTCTCAGCCTGGATTTTCCTTCCATCACTTAGAACTTCTTTCTTGACCGTTGTTTCCTCCCTGTCCTGCATATTTCATACAGGGCAACGACCATAGCAACTCCCTCCAAGAAATACTGATATAATTTTTCCTTATCCATTCACTCGCCTCCTTCTCTCTATGTGCTCTAACAGGAGTATGGTTACTAAGGCTACCGCCATCCCGGCCCCAAACATAAAATAATTCATTTCACACCTCCTCGCAAGGATATATCAGAGTAATACCAAAGTCACTCGTAGCTAAATATAATACAGATCTCCATATCACTCCATCTATGGAACATAGAACGTCCTCCAACTCTGCATCCTCAACCGGAACATGGTATTCCCTCAAAACCTCCTTAAGCTCTTCATCTTCTTTTACACATTCCGTATAAAGTAGTAAATAGCCCCCGTCATCATGGTCTACATCCCTATCCGCCCCATAGTACTTATCCAGTGTAGAGAGCACGTTTAAAGCTTTCTTTGCCGCCTCTGCAGGTATCATCTTCCTCAGCAGTAGCTCCTCCACCTGTGATGACTGCTTAAACGTCCATAGCTTTATCTTCATGCGCAATCCCTCCTTTCGTCTGTCCTTGCTTTACTTTGAACCCTTTTTTACAATCTGCCGTTTGCCTTTGCCATCAGACTTACTATCCTTCTTATCCTCTGTCTTATTTCCCTCCTCTTTCCGGAACTGTTCAAGAACCTTTTTAACAGGGTAGGGAGACAATTTCCACACAGCATTACTGTAACGGATTCCCATATACAACGGATGCACACCATAGTTATCCTTGTCCATTCCATCTGCAGTGAGCTGATATAACTTCTCTTCGGGATGAAGCGCAAGCCAACTCTCTAGCACTTTCTGCTTTGAAAGATTAACCGCCTTTGATGTGAGGTGGGAGTTCCCCCACGCAATCACTACTACCGTGTTCTCAACATCTACCTTACTGAACACTTCCTTCTCAATATATTCAAGATTTACATTATCCACAGCTAAGCCCTTTACTGACAGGCGGCTTTGTGTAACCTTTGAAAACAGGTTGACCACGGTATAGGAATTTAATCCCAACTCCTTTAAATGGTTTTCAATATGAACGCCTGTTGAATCCTGGACATGGAAATTCTCCGGATTCCTCGTAGGATAGAGCATGAGAAAGGTAGCATGTTTTCCATCCACACCCTGTAATTCCTTTGTGTAGCGGAACGTCTCTTCTCCCGATTCTGATGTAACAATCCTTGTTATAGTGTGTACCTCACTCTGTTTTAATTTTGGCATTTTTCTTTTCCTCCTTCTGTTTGAAATTAATTAAGGGAACAGACTATCTGTTTCTGTTCCCCTGCCATGTTTTTAACTCGTTTTCTTCATAGTCATATTCAAGTACTGCTCTCTGCACCGTCTTGTCTTCATTCTGTATTACATGGCTAATCTCATAGACCAGTACCTGCATATTACGAACCATTTCTTCCTTTTCTGCACTGCACAAAAAGGCAAAATCATTATTGCTAACCCCAATCAGAAGCCGTTGGAAAGAATGCTCCTCACAGAAGCTTCTTAACAGTGGAATATGAAAACATCCTGTTGCCCCACGTTCTTCAATGGTATTGGTCACGCACCAAAGCCTGCTTTCTTTCTCCGTTTCCTCCATTGCATCTATGATTCTTTTAATCAGTTCAAGTCTTACCCCGTCACTGCACCGTCCTTCAAAACCTTTTAAGTACACTGAATACGGTATGATCTTAGTCTGCATGATAGCCATTGTATTACCTAAAATGATTTGAAACAGCTCTTTCTCCGTCTTTCCTGTACATTCTAACAGACACTCTACATCATCCGTGTACAGGTAAATCGGCTCAAAGATGAAACCTTCAAGCTTCTGAATGTCAAACATATAATATACCGCTGAAAGCCCATATTCCGTACGGCAACGGTAGACCTCCGGGCTTATGGATTCCGTCTCTAACTCCATGATTACTAACTTTAGTTCTTTATCATTTAGCATCTTTTTACTCCTTCCACAAAATGAAAAAAGCCAATACACTATATCAGCGTATTGGCTTTAATTGATCAATTTTGAAGTTGCTATTATCATTATCTACTTTTAATATAAAAGAGTTTCATAAAATACAGGCTTAGGATATGTATCATCATACTCATACCCATAGTCATAACCATTTACTATATCCTGTGACTGTAATGGATCAGCTAACTCGTCTACCATCCCAACATCCATATCCCAGTCCGCTTTAAATTCTTTTCCACTGATTTCTGATGCAAATGGCTCAATGTTAGTGTCAACAATAATAACATCCTCACTGTTTACCTTTGAAGCATCCATGTGGAAATACTTTTCATAGCCATAAAAATCCTCAAAACTATAAAATGTTCTGTGGTTTTCAATCGTAGTTCCCGGATTATAAATAATCTGATCTATTATTGGTACATCATAACCATTGTTAAAATTACCGTTTTCACCCACACCAGTAACCATATAACAATCTATGTAATGTAACTCTTCGGGTTCATCAAATTCGGTATCATATGCTACAGCAACATTAGGACAGACACTGTTATCATACCTTATGCTCTCTTTCGTCTCAAAAATATCCTTGATTTCTCCTTTCTCTGTTGTTTCCGTACCTACATAATTGCCTTCTGAAATACTTTTTTCTACTTTGAGCTTCTCCAATCTTGTTTTAATACAATACTCTCCTATACATCCTGTAGATACCGTTAATCTATAAACTATATTTCCATCTTTATAGGGATCACCTATAAAATACGAGTGACATTTGGGCATATACTGTGGTTCAATATACTTAGGAAAACTATCCACATATTCTTTATATGGTTGATAATTAGTAGTATCCCTGGTATTATATTGAATTTCGTCCTCTTTTGATTCCTTAGTGTTTGGTTCTTCCAACATTTCCTGTCCATCTGCCTCTTCAAAAGCTTCTTTCCCATTTATCACTTTTATATTACTTTTTTTATCGTCCTCCTTTTCTTTATAGTCTTGCCTTTTTTCTTCTTTAAATTTTCTTTGATTTGAACATCCTGACACAGAACCTAATGCAATAGTTAGATTCATAATCGCTATCATTGCTTTTACAAAAAATTTTCTTACCTCCAATTCCTCCACTGTACATCCTCGACCTTTCCTATAGCCCTAAAAATCTTTCTTTTGAGTTGCTTTTGTCATTGACCTAAAAGCTTTTTCACTACCACCAATACAATTCCGATAACTGCAACAACAAGGATTAGTGTTACTATTCCACTAAGTACTGGAATAAAAAGGTAAGCAAGAAAGCCCACAATAATAATCCCTATAATAACAGATATCAGATGCTCCCATGCTTTTTTCATATACTGTTCCCTCCCTACATCTGCGCAAGCAGATCAGCTTTCTTAGCATTAAATTCCTCTTCTGTCAAAATTCCAGCTTCTTTCAACTTGTTAAGCTTTTCCAGCTTTGCAAACACATCATCCTGTGGAGCTGACTGCTGAATAACAACCTGTCGGTTATTCTTTTCTTCCTGTTTAATGCTTCTTCGATATTCTTGATATACACGGACAACTCTTTCCGCTTCATATGTAAACAGGTTTTGTATTTTTTCCTGTGCTCCCGATACATATATCGTTATATTACATAATTTGAATGCTACTGTAAGGGCAAAGTCTAAAACTCCGTTTGTCTTCTGGTCTGTTGACATTGAGGTTATATCTTCATAATAGAACTGCTTAATATTTTTAGTTGCACCCAACATTTCTCTGTCTAACATCAAAATCTGCTTATCTGTGCACACAACAAAATCCTTTGCAGTAATACTATCCATACCCCATGCAAAATATATGAGAAGTTCATCATCGAATACATACTGCTTGATAATTTTAACAATGTTCTCGCCTATCTTACCACGAATTATCGTATCAATCTGTGTGTCAATAATTTCATAATCCTTTTGTGACAGCCGCCTCATGTATTCATTCAAAGTAATGATATCAAACTCCTGTACATTATGTGCGGTAAAAACAGGAACACCGTTACATAACACGGTACATTCATTCTGTGCATAATCAAAAATGAGATTTGATATATTATTTATCCCAATACATAAACTTCCAAAAAACACAGGATTTTCCGGAAATTCAAATGACAGATATAAATTATTTGCTGTCAGTACAAGAAATGCACTCTTATCGCCACTGAATTGCAGAACCGGAGCTTCTCCATCCGGGAAGTCAGGAATTGTCTTTCTAACTGACTTTTTGATCTTATCAGAATATGGATACATTGTTAATTTTGACGTTGATACACTGTTAGCCGGGAGAAGAAGCTTTTCATAGAATTCTTTCGTAAAATCATGCAGACTGTCATCTGTCGTAAAGTATGGTTCACCGCTAAAGCCTTCTAAAATGCGTTCCATCAGTGAGCTCTCA
Source organism: Lachnospiraceae bacterium (assembly GCA_910576335.1). Taxonomy (GTDB): domain Bacteria; phylum Bacillota; class Clostridia; order Lachnospirales; family Lachnospiraceae; genus CAPEBR01. The sequence goes on along the minus strand of CAJTIU010000023.1, from coordinate 75,369 downwards.
TAGACCGAAATTCTCCCTTTCATTTCTTCCAGCTTTCTTTGATCCTCTTCTTTACGAATTGCAGAAGTCTGCTGTGCCTCTGTAATCTTAGACTGTGCCATGTTTGCTACTGAATTCGCCTTCTCTGTTGCATTTTTCATTAAATCTTTCCAACCCATTTTTGTTTTTCCTTCCTCGTATTTTTAATTATTTATTTCTTTCCTAGTCCCACACTTAGGGCAAAACTTTACATTTTCGCCTAACTCCGTTCCACAATTTTTACATAACACTTTTGATGGAACACCCCCTGTCTTTGCACCACATACAGGGCAGTATTTAGCTTCTTTCGGTACTTTTCTTCCGCATTGACTACATAAGATTTCCTCCTTTATTACTGTTTCATCTAACATAGGGCTTCCACATTTAGAGCAAAATTTCTTTCCCTTTAGAACTTTATTGCCACAATTCTGACATTCTACTGTATTCGGCTCATGGTTTACTTCCTCTGATACAGCCCTTACTTCATTTATACTGCCTTTGCTAATACCATCCGAGCTAAAAGTCTGTAAAAATGCAAGGGCTAAGAGGACGATAGCCAAAAACAAATAGATCCAAAAACCAATACTTGAAGATACACTTACCTCTGCTCTAGAACTATATGTCCTCTTCATCATAAACAATGCCAGGATACTGCCAATCGGACTAATGTAAATCACATACTTTCTTATATTTTCCATTTGTCTTACATAGTACGATAAGATCATTACCAATGGAAACAGAAACAGGAATATAGCAAAAATCGACATTTCTAACTGCATGTCTTCCCAAAGCTCTACTCCCAGTAGTGCTTCTACTCCTGTTATTTTGATATCATCCCAAAATAATGCCTCAGAAAGGTTTATTTTTACCATTGGCATAAAACATACACCTATTAATAGTACTGAAATTATTGGATTAATATTTTTTAGTACTTTTTCCTTGCTGAAATCCATCTCATTATACCTCTTTTCTTTTTCTTCTTCAGACCTACTCTCTTTTTTCTTTTAGGCAGTAGTTCCGGTGGAGCCTCTCCAATAGGCATTGTATTCTCATATTTTCTTTCATCATCATGCACAAAGTTTCTCATACCTAGCCTAAGAATCTTTCGTTTGGTTCTTATTATCTGCTTTACTTTGTGTTACATTCGATTTGTAGTTCTGATTCTTCTTATGCTTATTTATACTCCTTTTTTCTTTTGATGAAAAAGTAAAATATAACACTACAATAGCCACAATTATAAGAATAATAATAAAAGGCATGACAACCTCCTCCTTTACATTTTATCTATTTCTTTATTGTTTTCCCTTACCGCCAAGTCCTTTGCTTTCTTTCTTGACTTTATTTCCGAAATTCTATGTCCTACAGTTCCTACCACGACAGAACCTGCGGCTGTTGCTACTACCACCAAGCCTTTTAGAGCTAAATCAAGTGCAACTTCTTCTGGTGACTTAGAATTTTTGCCATTATTACTACTCATCTACCTTCCCTCCTTCAATTGTTTTAATCTCAAGTCATATTCTACATTAACCTCATGTCTGGCTTTAACAACAACCGTCATTTCTTGAACCATATTTTTAAACATGGCACTAGCCATTACCATATTCATCTTGGCTCCAGGAATTCCAGGAATCATTGTTGGATTTCCCTTTTTAGGATTTATCAGCTTCTTCTCTTCCCCTATCAAAAGACTTGACATCTGAATCATAATGCATGCACTCATAGCAATAATCTTAATATCTCTATTAAAGCTTTTTTCTTTTTCCCCTAATGATTTTGAATGAGCATAAAGCTTACACATTCCTTCAATAAATGCTAACGAGGTAAAATCTGACGCTTTTAAATTACCTTTTACTTTATCTATTTTTTCATTGAACTTATTTTCCAAACCACTTTGTTCTAATTCATCCTCTTCTATAATATATTCATTAAGCAAAGAGGAAAACGGCAATGGAACCCCTTCGGAAGTTAATAAATCTTTTGCAAAATGTACAACAGTATGTCCCGCACAACTAAAAATACCTTTTAAAAGAGGTTTATCCTTGCCGTAATAAAGCCATATGAGGTCTAACATAGAACAATCGCCCTCTTTTTCAAGGACTTCACCAATGGGAAGATATAGGTTATGTCTGTCCATTTTACCAGCATATATTTGATAATCATTAGGAATTCTTTCTAGGCCAAAAGAAAATATATCATGTCCAAAATTTCTATGTTTTAGCCCAGTTCTTGTATCAAATGGACTATTTTTATCAAAGTCTTTAGGAAGAAGCTTATCGATTCCCTTTTCAAGTTTCTTTCCATTTTTATCTGTTTCTCTTGCTATTACATAAGCAAATACACCCGTAAGAATTGCTACAGAAGCGTCCGTTTTATTCATTTCATAAAAATAATTTTCTTGGTCTTTTGTATTTTCAGCAAAACTTTGTTTAGACACATATTTCAACGCTTCTGCATACAACTCTTCATATGAATTAACAGAACGACGTTGTTCCGGTGGACACACTGCAAAATATTCTTTTATAGTGGCTTCTTTATCAAAAAAATCATCGTCTTTTTCCCAAAAGACTATTTCCTTAATTGCATTTAGGAAAGACATTCTTTATAGCTCCTTTCTATTTTACTACTTTACATTTTACACTCTTCGACACATAAAGTCAACTAATTAACGTTATTAAACACCATTAGTCAACTAGTGTAATATAGAATTATTTTTGGAGGAATAGTAATGAAAGACTTTGGAAGCAGATTGAAGAAACTACGTACCAATGCCAACTTGACTCAAGCAGACTTAGCACAGAGATTAGGTTTGACTAAATCTGTTATAAGTGCTTATGAAACAGACACCAGATTACCCTCATATGACGTACTGATACATATCTCCAAAATATTCCATGTTACTACAGATTTTTTACTGGGAATTGATTTACCAACACCCTTGGATTTATCAGGACTGACCGAAGACGAGAAACGGGCTATTACCAATCTGATTAAGGTGCTTAAACACCGATGATAATTTAAACATTTTAGCCAATACACAACAGGGCATCTCTACAAAACTATCCTTTATGCAGAGATGCCCTCATTACCTTTTAAAGTATTATGTACAAATCATTCAGCATGTCAAAGTATAGTTCCTTTCCCATGAACTCCGATTCGTCCAAAGTATCCACAACAGTAACTGACAACTCTTTTCTTCCCATATGACATTGAAGACTCTCTTTCACCTGTCTTGTCCACTGGCTCCTCCCCTGCCCATCCAGTCCGCTGTACACCAAACAGGCTTTGAAGAGTTCTTCTTCCTGTTCTGACAGCGCCTGCCCTATACGGCTTAGCTCTGCATGGCTGAGTGATTCTGTGCGTCCTATAACCTTCAAATACACCCCTTCTGCCCCCTCTGCCCTCAGATAGCCATCATCACTACGGTAGAACCGCAAAACTGCCCTTTCTACGTCTAAAACCTTCTGCAGATACTCTTCATACAGCTTGGACCACTCCACAGGGCAGGAATATATGTAGGCAGTCAGCTCTTCAAGCCACTGTCTTTCCGAACCCTTATAATATGTAGGCGGTCTGTGAATGTCATGCACGTTCAGACACTCTTTCCCTTTCTTCCACCAGTCACCCTGCCGCAGTCTTTCCTCAAAGCTTACCTTCTCATTCATTGCTTTTAAATTCTCCATCAAATCACCTCCAATCCAAAAAGGAGAAAGAAGCATCCACTATTAAGACACGTCCTCCCTCCTCATATAATAAGTAACCTTTCCTGCTTCTTAGTCTCACTACTATCTTCATTCTAAAAGAGTTCTCTAAATCATCGTTACCACTCTCCCTTCCCTGCTGAAATAGTAAAGCTCGTTGGAAAGAAGTTCTTCCCTGTCTACCACATCAGTATTCACTTGTCTTACTATCTGTTTTAAGCTCTCCGCCTCATTTCTTCCATCATCAGAAAATAACAGGATTTCATGGACTGAGCTTGGAATAATGTACAGGTTCTGCTCCAGTCTTTCTGCTAATTCCATTAATAAATCAGTACGGAATACTCCGACAGCGCCGTATTTTTGGACCTCATTGGTAAGAACATAGCAGAAAGCCTTTCCCTCCCCCTGCTCATACAATCTTACACCTGCTAATGCTTCAATCACGTCATCTATGTCTCTGATCTGAAAGTTTTCTTTAAAAAGATTATTCATTGCAACAGTCCACAGCTCTTCTGTATTCTTTTTCCAGGATTTCATCATTCCATTATGTACTTCAATGGATGCCGTATCATACCCGTACCTATGCAGAACAATCTGAAAAGTAACAGCCAGGTCATGGAATCTTTTGTAGGGCAGTTTTCTCAGCCTTCCTCTGTTCCATTCATAATTCACAAGACGGACAGAAAGATTTCCTTTTATTCTTTCCCAGTTCCAAAAACTGTCATTCACTTCTACCTTCCCCCTTGTATCTGCAATCTCTAAAAACTTTTGGATGCCGAGCCATATGTCCCCATATTCCATGCAGAGCCCGTACAGATTCTCCAGGCTTATGGTCAGATGTAACATTTCTCCTTCCCTGTAAAACTCAATACTCTCTTCCTTCTTCCCATTATTCTTTTCAACCGTAGAAAAAGAAGCTTTCAGCCCTTTGCCTAACCCATGATCCACCATCTTTTTTAAATTCTTGATAAATTCATTGTAATTCATGCTCATTTGTTTTCCTTCCTGCACCTTTCTGAAATATTTTTACACACAAAAAAAGCCCTGACACCACTCTACTAAATGGGTCAGGGCTTCTAATGTTTCTCTACTACCGGTATTCTTTTTTACAAATATTGCTCTGCAATCTCTGGAGTTAAATTATACTCTTCTTGAATCTTAATTAAGATTGTCTGTGATGGAATATTTAAATCTTTTAAAACCAAAACCATCTTTTTAATTCCTTTTTCTGTAGCTTCTTCCATACCCTGCTGTTTCGCCTCCTGCTGTTTCACCCGGATATCTTCCTCATAGCTATACTCTGCAATCAACATATTCTCAACCTCGCTTCCTTTCCGTTTCAGATAATCCGCCAGTATTCCACGGTCAATACATTCCCTAATTGCTTTCTTAATTGCACTTTCTTCACCAGAATGGGCTCTTACCGCATCAATAAACTGGCTGTATTCCCTCAATATGTCACATTTCTTTAGGAGTTCATGTGCCTTATCGGAATTAATATTGATAACTTTTACCTTTAATTCCATGGAATTGTTCTCCGCTGGATTCATAAATGCGTCTGACAGTTTCAATTCCTGCTCTAATGGCTGTTCCTTTTGTCCATTGTAAAAAGTGTAAAATTCTGGCGTAGGTATTTTGACCAGTGTTGTCCTGTAACGGGCTTTCTTATCAATCAGCTGTTCATACGCCCTCCCCACATACAACAGACACCTAGCCGGAATGTTCGGGTTCACAGTACTCTGATGTTCCCCCAGGACAAGCACCTGCCCATTTGCTTCAAAGGAAATATCATTTTTAAAATTCTTATACAGGACATCCTCAATCTTTACTTTCCGAATGACATTCTCATCTTGATACTCTGTATCATGCAATGCATTATATAAACTCAACAGATTCTTTTTTGCTGTCTCATCCTGATAGAAGAGATCTACAAAGAGACTATCCTTATGCTTTCGGTTCTCTTTCTCCATTATCATATACCGCCTTTCCTTTCTTTTATACTACCACATTTCAATTTTTGTTTCAATTATGCTTTTTAACCATACCCCTGTGAAATATCCCTTGAATACAAATATATTACCCACCCTACAGCAAAATCTTTTAAAAGCTGTCGCCGTAACGGGGGCATCCCCATGGTGTTACATGGATTTATAATGATTTACTTGAATCTACATGTACGAACCGTTCTTCCTGGAAAACACATTACAATAACACGAAAAAAGCCCTGAAACTGCGGTAAAACAGCTCAGAGCCTTCTGTATGGAGTATAGGGGATTCGAACCCCTGGCCTCAACAATGCGAATGTTGCGCGCTCCCAACTGCGCTAATACCCCATATAGAAATTATAGCACTAACTTCAAAAAAAGAAAAGATTTTTGTCAAATTTTTTGCATTTTTTCTTATATGAGGTTACTGTTCACAGGCACGCCTGCAAACAGTAACCCGACTGCCCATTTAGAACCGCTTTCAGCGGTGGGGCAGACTTCTTGCCAAAGCTTACGCTATAGCTCCGAGCCAATCACTCCGTTGATTGGCTCGGAGCTGAACTGTAACCCTTGTGTTACCTTTTCAGTAGATTTTCACAATATACACTTGCAATTATTCACAATCTATATTAAACTACATAAAAATCAACCTTTATACCTGTCCTGATTTATTAGACAGTTTCTACTATCTGGATAGGTATCCATTCAAGAGAGGAGCAGCCATGGAACAGAGAGAATTAATGGAACAGGTTCAGAAGTTAGTAACAGACAATCCTGCGAAGTTTATCAAAATCAGAGACGTCTTCGACGAGGTTTTTGAAAACCGGGTTCCTGGCAGTGGCAAAGGTATCACTGACCAGGAGTTCGAACGGCTTCGCGATGGATTTCGGGATATTGATGTCCCGTTCAGCTGGTGCACCAGCAAGGAATCCGTCTATCAACTGCACAAAGCCGTCCGCTATCACCGCTCCCCGTCAAGGAGCGGACAAAACGAACGCACAACGAAAAGCTCAGCAAAAACAAAGAAAAAAGGCCTGTTCGGTATATTCGGATAAAATGATGCAATTGGGGACGGGGCATTTTTAAAAATGCCCCGTCCCCAATACAATATTTATTTTGCTGATTTTTCAGCATATTCTGTGGTTACCAGGTCCTCGTATGATGCCCTCTTATCCAGCTCTCCTGCCTCCTCCAGTATATCCTGAAGGAGCTCAAAGCTTTCCTTTTCAAAAATCAGATCAGATTTCCATGTATCCTGGTCATAATAGCGTTTTACGATTGTTGTGATGGTTTCCAGGTCTGTTTCCTTAAACTGGGGTTCGATTACCGCTGCAATCTCCTCCGGGGTGTGGGACTGTACATAATCCATTCCCTTTTGCAGGGCATTTGTAAAGCCCTGGATTGTCTCTGGATTTTTTTCTATATAGCTCTGCTTTGCGGAAAAAGCAGTGTACGGTACATATCCGCTGTCTGTTCCCAACGATGCCACAACATAGCCTTTCCCTTCCTTTTCAAGATTCGTTGCCCCCGGTTCAAACTCAACTGTAAAATCTCCCTGCCCCTCTGAAAAGGCGGCGGCAGTGGAGCCAAAGTCGATGCTCTGATTTATTCTGACATCCTTTTTCGGGTCAATGTTGTTTTTCTTCAGAATGTACTCAAATACCATCTCGGGCATACCGCCAGTCTGCCCTAGCATGATGAACATATTTTCCACATCATGCAATTTCTCCTTGGAAGCCACGATTCTGTATGGGTAATGGTAGATTCCCGTCTTTTCCACCAGCCCCAGGTCCAACAAATGCTCCATATAGGTACTGAACTTTTTCTTGTGCATGGGATACCCCATATCTTTCAGGCTCTCCGCCAGGAATTTTACAGAGGTAAAACCTGTCTCGTCCTTTTCCAGAAGCCGGATTGCCTCTATCATCATGGTGAGATTCACATTTTCCTTGTCGGCTTTGAAATCGTAGGCCGCCAGATTGCCGAGACCGTGTTTCAGATAGATGTCAACATTTCCGTCTTTGTCTACAATGATTTTTTCTACGAGTACCTCAATGTCCGTCCGGGTCAGACTTTTTTGCTCCAACACTTCATTCAGAATATCCAGTGCGGTTTGAAGGCCCGGTTTGATTGCCACAGCGGGAATATGGGGCTCCTTCGTCAAATCTTGCAGTGTTTTTTCAATGGCAGTGATACGCTCCATTTTTTCTGTCTGTAAAGAGGCGTATGTTTCATTGATAATTTCAGACATCCCCGGATTTGCCGTGAGTTCCTTTACCTTTTGGGTAATCAGTGTTTTCAGCTCTTTCTTGATTCTTTCCAGCTCGTTCTCCAGTCTATGCTGGCCATCGTCTGCGGAGTAAGTGGGAGCCTTTAAGTTTGACAGGTCGAAATTCTGTATGATGTCTGCCAGAGAGTCACGGCAAAGGGTGAGGTATTTAATCAAAGCGTCCATCAGGGTTTCTTCTGTCACCAGATGGGCATGTTCACAAAACTGTTTTCCCTTTTTGTTGTAGGTGCCGCATACATAATATTTTCCACGGTTCGGGCGGTTGATTGCAGTCAGCTTCATGCCGCAGTCCTTACAGTACAGACACCCGGAAAAGAGGTTAATGTGTTTCCTCTGGCCCCGGTACTGGCTGTGATGGCGGCTGTCTTTCACCTCAAAGAGCAGCTTCATGGTATCGTCATCAAATATTTTCGGGTGGTGGTTCTGGAAAACATATTGCTGGTCTTTGGAAATCTTTTTATCTTTGCCGTTGATGGTCATCCTCTCTCTTTTGTGGGTTCGCAGTACCCCGTTATGATAATCGTTAAAGAGAGTATCTTTCACCATGCCATAACTCCACATATGGGCGACTTCCCGGTGATAGGGCAGGCCCAGAGCCTCGTAGCGTTCCTTTTGCAGCATAGTAGGCGTGGGGACGCCCCGGTCTGAAAGGATTTCCGCAATCTTTCGTATGCCGTTCCCTTCCAGATAAAGGTCTTTTTCAAGGTTCAGGATGGCAGCGGCTTCTTCGTCAATTAAAACCATCTGCTTGTTCAGAGGGTGCCTGGTGTAACCGAATGGGGGAGCACATTTTAAAGTGCCGTTTTCCTGCTCCATTTTCTTGATTCGTTTTACCTTCCGGCTTGTGTTCTTCACATGGCGTTCATTATCCCATGTCTTGATTCCGATAATATCATCATCAGAGTAGAGGGAATCATAATTGTCATCAATCAGGATGACGCGCTTTCCCTGTTCTTCCATTTCTTCGAGAAAAAGCAGTACCTTCGCATTGTGCCGTCCGATTCGTGAAAGGTCTTTCGCCACGATTACGTCTATGGAACCGAGATTGGCCATCATGTTCTGAAACTGGGGACGGTTGAAGGAATAACCGGAAATGCCGTCGTCCTCGTAGATGTGGCGTACAATCATGTTGTTTTCTTCTGCGTATTTCTGGATAATCAGTTTCTGGTTTTCGATAGAGGAATAATTTCTCTTGTTATCGTCTCTGGAGAGGCGGACATAACCGTCTATCATTGTGGGAGTATGGATTGCTGTCATCATAAAAATCGTCCTCCTTATCTTGCTTTCTACCTATATTTTACCATATAGGCAGGATAACACAATGTTGTCGCCGGTCAGTGAAAATGGTTACGAATCACATCCCGCAATCCATTTTCCATTGCCTGATTACCTTCGATGATAGTAACGACCATATATCCCCGTCTGCTAAGAGCTTCTTTTTTCCTTGCGATTTCAGAACTGTCAGAATCCTTTTTTTGAAGTAAGTAGCAAACCTCCTTTTGCTTTCCTATGACAATCACCTCAAATTCTTGCTTCATACTATTGTATGAAAAGTCAGGCTTATCCTATCAATAAAACAGCTTTCTTCATACAAAATGACATAGCGGCTCGTTTCCCTTTTGTCCTGTGGGGAAACGCGAAAAGGCAGCACCCGGTAAAGAGTGCCGCCCTTTCGTATTTCTCCACGCTTCGGGCCAAGTTGGCCCGAAATGTCAGCGTCGCTTTGCTCCTTATTTTCACAATCCCTATCGTTCCTATTCCTTCCTCCTGCCCGGCTCCGTGTAGCCTAGCAGATAATCAATATTTGCCTTAATCGTCATAACCTCCTGCATGTCGGCCTTTGCCTTTCGATACTCGGCATAGAGCTTCTTTTTCTTCTCTGCCAGCTTACGGCCCGCTTCTCTCAATTCGTCCATCTTGGGAAGTTTCTCTCCCCCCAGAATCCGCTTGAAGTCAGCGCAGGCCGCCTGGTAGACATCAATCTCGGCCTCATGCTCCGCAAGAAATTTTCGGCTGTATTTCCGGGCTTTGTACTCTTGAAAGACTGGCCGGGTCTTTGCATACTGAACCGTGGCGGCTTTTAGTTCCATATTGGTTCGGAGGCTAGCCTCGGTGTTCTTAATCTGGCCGGAAAGAGTATGGAAGCGCTCCACAGTTTCCGACGCTTTCTTTTCCAACTGCTCATATTCCATCAGGCTGTTTTCCTGTAAATAGGCCAGGGCGGCGGCCATTTGTTTCAGATTGAAAACCTTCGCCCATCGTTCATAGCCCGGCCCTTTACCTTGAAGCCTGGGTTGAATGTCGATGACCAGATTGACCCTTTGGCGAGGCTGTTCTGTATTCCTGCCGGAACCGGATAAGGCGGCTTCTATATCCTTCTGTCCGTACCCCTTCCCCAGCGTGGAGGATCGGAGACGGGTAAAGCGTTCCTGCCCGGGAGCCCGGAAACTGATGACACCTCTCTGTTGTTTGACTTCATAACCGGACTGCTCCATCAGTGAGAGAAAATGGGCAATACTGGCCGGCTATTTTCCAGTGCTGTATCAATGGCGGCAGATAATTTTTGCTGGAAAGTCAGTGGCCTCTCTCTGCCTTTCGTCCACTCCTCGTAATGCTTGCATTTCCCCTGGCTTTTTAACTTCGGCTTCTGCACGATTGAGAGGCCGTTTTCCAGACAAAGGGTGTCCGACAGCCGCCGGAGGGCACGACCGGAGCCGAGGAAATCCCGGTATTTATGGGTGCAGTCAAGGGTGGTGAAATTGTAATAAATGTGGTTATGGATATGAGCCTCCTTTACGCCTCGGGCCAGGTTGGCCCGAAGCCGTTCTTAGCGTTCCGGGGTTTTTGGGGCTTTCTCCTTCTTTGGGGCGCGGGGGCGTTCTCTTTCTCTGCCTCCTTTGCACCTGCTTCCAACTGGCTCCTGATGGAAAGCCGTTCCTGCGCCGCTGCCACCGCCCGGAGACGCCCCAGCTCCGCCGAGTAGGCTTCAAGGACGGCTCCCTGGAGCTGTTTCCGGAAATCCCCGGTGACAGGCTTTGCCGTGTCCCGATAGCCGGTTCTGCTGGTCTTGTCGGGCTTGCTGGGCATTCCTACATAAAGCCCCTTGTCAGTCTGTAATATCTTGAAGTCCTCCACCACAAAGCAATCGTTGAACTTTACACTGGCAAAGCCCAAGAGGTTTCCCATAGGCTGAATGGCCCGGACGCTCACATCCAGCTTCATAGGCGGCGCTGTCTGCGTTTTCTCCTGCGCCGGAATCTTTGTTTCCTGTTCTGCCATGTCTGTTTCCTCCTTTCCGGGCCGGGGTATGACGGTCCCTCCCTGATAGTCATAGCCCGCCGCATGGATGGCGGCGAAGGTTTCTTCTGATACCTTCTGTAAAAGAAGAAGATCCGTGTCGGCCGCAAAGGCCAGCATGTCCCGTTCCGTAAATTCCTCCGGGAGTTTTCCGTGAAAGGCAGAGCGCACGGTTCCGTTTTCGTCCATCTTGTAGCGGCGTGGAGCCCGTCCCGGCATGGTATCCCTCCTTCCAGACTTCGGGCCAGGTTGGCCCAGAGCAATAAAAAACCGCCAACGTCAGCCAGCGGTTCCATCGTTACTATATTTTGTTTTATCCTTCGTTGTCATTCAGCGGCAGATCAAGAAACAGAATCCGAAGATAATCCCGTCTGCCGTAGAGAACACGGTCAATGTACACATCCTGCACATTCACACGATAGAAAACCATGTAATTCCCACTGGTAAGAAATCGGTAGTCGCTTTCTATATCTGTCACAGAGGACAGCGGAGCGCCGATTTCCGAAAAATTTTCCAGTTCATCAACAGTGTCCATGATTTTGTTTACGGTGTTTTCAGCGGCTTGCGGATTACATAATTCAAAGGTAATATACTCCCAGATTTCGTCCAGGTCGTTCTGGGCTTCCGGTGAGTAATGGATGTTATTCTTCATTTGCCTTTGCCCGGAAATGTGCTCTCACATCCGAGGACGAAAGCCATCCCTTTTCCTCTCCAGATTTTTTTCCTTTTGCAAGCTCGCTCATGAGCTTCAGAGTGGCCCGTGTTTTTTCATAGTCCTGCATGTCAATGATTGCATAGCGCCCACGTCCGTTTTTGGTGAGAAAGACCGGTGCGCCCACAGATACGTCACGGAGCACATCACTGTAATTCCTCAAATCAGAGATTGGTTTGATATTCGGCATAATCACATTCTCCTTTCCTACCCTTAGTATACCCTGATTTGATGTAAAATTCAACAGCATATTTTACAACAGTATTTTAGTGAGCGCCCCATATGGATTTCGAAAGGCTCCCGGTCTTGAAGAGGACGAAGCACAGCAACACCGTGTACCCCACGCAGGTCCAGATAGCTCCCATCAGGTCGCCGCCCATGGCGATACCCTGCACCAGAACGGCGCAAATCGCCATGCAGACCATGATAAGCATCCCTTGGAACCCAACGGCGAAAAGGGACTTGAAATAGTTGTGCCCCATGTGCCCGGCCTCCCGGTTGGCGATAGTGGAGAAAGGGATAGGGGCAAGGCTGGTCATCAGGTAGATTTCTATCATGCGCCCATAGACAATGACGAACACCACGATATTCAGAGCCGTCATGGTGAACTGCACGAAGAAGGATTGCAGGAACATCCCCAGCAGTGGGCCAAGCTCCATTGCCTCAAGCTGGGCCTGCATGTTGTCCAGAGCCTCCGGCGTGACGGCGGTGGAGCCCTGTATCAGCCCCGCCGATTGTTGCACTACATGCTGGGAAACATCGAACACCGCCATGACGATATTGAAGGTGTTGGAGAGCACCAGCACGGCGGCGAAGGTCTTGAAAATCCATTCAATGAATATCCAGGTGTCGAAGTTGTGGAGGTTGTTGTGATCCACCAGCATCTGGATTAGCTCATAGGCCATCACGAAGGTCAGCACCAGCCCCGCTATGGGGAGGATGACGGTCTCGGAGAGCTAGCGTATCATGGAGAACACCCCGGCGTTCCATGCCGCCGGGGTCATCCCTACCTGTGCCGTAATCTCTCCGACCTGCTCGTTCACCCCCGTGAAGAGCCTGCCGAGGTTCTCCATGACACCCTCGACCAAAAGGGCTTTGAGCCATTCCGTGATGGCGTCGAAGATACTTTGCATAGGTTACTCCTTTGGGGAAATCAGAACAGGTTAGACAGCAGCGGAATCAGGTTCATGCCAAGGAGGACGATACCTCCGCCGGCCATAAGCTGTGTTATCCCCAATTAGTAGGAACAATACAGCTTTCTGGCGGGCGGCAGCACGTCAGAAAATATATATGGAGTTTTTAAAGAATCCCCCGGAGCAGGGGAGCGGTCAGCCTGTGACCTGCTCCACTTCCGGTATGGGTTTGAGATTAAAATGGATTTCGATAGAAATGTGTCTTGTCTTATCGCTGCCTATGGTTTCATGGACAACGATTTTTTTAATCAGACGGTTTAAGGTGGAAGCGTCCAGTTCGGTGATGTCCTTATATTCCTGAATGGATTCCACCCACTGCCTTGCGTCCACGGCAAGCCGGATTTCATCGGCAAGGCGTTTCCGGCCTTCCTCAACCTTGGCTTTTAATTCCGCCTGTTCCTTCTGTGTCTTTTCCAGCAGGAGATTGAAGTTTTCTTCTGTAATCCGTCCGGCTACCATGTCCTCATAGAGCCGCAGAACCATCTTTTCCAGCACGTCAATCCGTTCCCCGTCTTTGGCAAGGGTGCACTCCATCGCTTCCCTCTGGCCTTTCTGCGCCTTCAGCACATAGGAAGAATGGACTTTCTTGGAAATGTCCTTGCCTGCCTTGTGGGAGGGCAGGGAGCCGGGAAGTTTCCATCTGCCGGACGGGAGCCGGATTCTTTCGCCGTTCCCGTCAATGTCGTATACCTTGCGGCTCTTGGGAAGCCATCTGCCTTTTTCGTCCATCGCCCGCATGGTGAGCAGGATATGGGAGTGGGGGTTGCCGTCCCTCTTGTCGTGGATGGCAAAATCGGCAATCATGCCCTTGGAAACAAAAAACTCCCGGCAGTAGTCACGGAGAAGGTCGGCGTACTGTTCCGGCGGGATTTCCCTTGGGATGGCAAGCACGAACCTCCGGGCAAGCTGGGAGTTCCATTGTTTTTCCTGCGCTTCGGCAGAGTTCCATAAAGTATTGCGGTCTGCAAACTCCGGCGGTGCATGGGGCGGGAGCATGATTTCTTTGTGGGTGACTTCGGTTTTGTAGGGACAATATTTCTGCGCCTGGTCGTATTCAGAGAACAGCTTTTCACCGCTCTGGTAGGCGGCGGCAGAAACAGTGGATTCATTGTTGCTCCGCTTAATGATTGTGATTTTACAGTGCGGGCATGGCAAGTGTGCGCCCTCCTTTCTCCCGGATTCGGGGCAAAAAAGAGCAGGATAACTTTTTCAGTTTCCTGCTTGGGTGTGCCGCCGGTGGGCAGCGGAATATTTAGTTTTTTGATGGGTTATCAGTTCGACAAACTGTAAGTTGCTCTATACACTGTATTTAGTGTTACTGTTGCTTTCTGAATGTAATCACAAATGCTCCCTTGACCTGCATTGATGTTGCCATGTAATCGTATGTCACAAGTTCCCATCCATCGGCAGCCCTTTCATTGATTAACTGGTCTAATACTTCTATATCGTTCGCATTTGCTTTGTCGGAAAACCATTTGGTTCCTACCGCCAAAATTTCTGTTTTGTAAGTGTACATGATTTGGTTCCTCCTGCTGTTAATTATAATTTTATCTCACAAACCACGATTTATCGCTAGCACTATTATACAGCTTTAACTTGTTAAATGGAATAGGCTTTCTAAAAGTTTTTCGAGTGGCAAGCTCACAAAGGGGTAGCTGGCGAAGCCAGCGCAGGGGAAGGGTAGCTTCCCCTGTGATGATTGGAGCAGATTGGAAATTTGCGGAAATCATCCGCTGTCCGCAGGACGCCCCCGGCAGGGCGTAATGCACCACTTCCCTAAGTGGTGTATAATTGCGCCCTATCCGAGTTCTTGGATAGGGCGCATTATCCCAGATTTTCAATTACCCGAGAAAACTCTCAAAACTGCCGACATAAAAGGCTTTCAAAGAAGTTACCTCAGATAATGTAAGAGCTATTTCAGGAAGTTAGGGATCCGATTCTCTTTCTTTTGTGTAACAGGATTTTCTTTTTGATGGGAAAACCACTTTTCGTTCCAATCCCGGATATGCCTGTTTACGGTTCCCTGTGAAAGTTCAGCATACCGTTCTGTTGTGGAGATCGGGGAATGTCCGAGGAAATTTTTGATTGCCATAATCGGTATCCCGGCTTCCAACATATGTGTGGCAGTCGTATGCCTCATGGTGTGCGGGGTGTAGCGTTTTTCCAGGAACATTTCTGGATGCCCGGCTCTTGCGAGCGCGATATATTTTTTATAAATCTCCTCAATACAGGAAATGCTCATCTGCAGATGGGTCTGGCTGGAAAAGATGTAGGCTTCCGACCGGCTGGCTTTTCCCGTTTCCTCCAGATACCGTTCCAGGAGAGTTCCGCTAGGCTTTGCGATCACAATTCTGCGGGTTTTATTTCCCTTTCCGGTAATTGTCAGCTTATAGAGGTTTTTCTCAACCAGGAAGTCCCTGACCTTGAGATCGCAGATTTCCTGTGCCCTGGCTCCGCTGGCATACATCAGATTCAAAAGAACTTGGTCACGGAAGCCCAGCCGTTTCTCAGGATTTGGAAGCCGGAGCAGGACTGAAACTTCATCGAGTGTAAAGGTGACCCTCGGCTGTATGGTCTCCTTTTTTACAGGCACTCTTTTCACCGCATTCGCAAACACAGTCGCTGCTTCAAAATTCCTGTTCTGTGCATAACCGGCAAAAGAGGCCAATGCTGAAAGCCTGAGATTTCTTGTGGATACTGAGCATCCCCGTTCTGCTTCGATCCATTTCAGGAAGCCGTCAATAGTTTCGAAATCCAAATCCCGGAAGAGGATTTCGCCAGCATTTTTCTTCTTTACTTGATAAACATACTGGAACAAAAGACGGAAAGCGTATTTATAGGATCTCGTGGTGTTAGGGGAAAGCCCTGACGAGAGCGGCATATATTCCGTAAAAAACTGTTCCAGGATGAGCATGAATTCAGGAAGTTTATTTTTCCTCATACGCCGCCTCCGTGAATACGCCAGTGGCATAATCTTCAAACAGCTCCGTATATTCAGGAAACATATCACCACTGAATTTCAGATATTTCTCCGTTTCGTCCATGTCATGGTGTCCAAGATAGACTGACAGGAACGGAACAGAGTCATCTGTCGGGCGTCCGTTTTTCTCTGTCTGCGCAAATGAATGGATGGCAAAATAGTGACGGAAGCAATGGAGGCACTGCCCTCTGGAATGGGCTTTTTCCGGCACATACAGACCAGTTTCCCGCAAGAGGTTCTTGAACCGTAGTTCAAAGGTTCCCTTGCTGGCGGAAGCCCCTTGGCCGCTGGCCGCCGGGAACAGACAGCTTTCCGGTTCCGTTTGACTTGTCTAGCAGTCTTACCCTCATTTACAGCCTGATATGATTTCTGTTCGTCAGACCAGAAGTTTGCCTCCAGCTTCCTTCAGATTCGCAGTCGCCCACGACGCCCTTGCTCTTGGCTGTATCCTTCCCACTACCGGGCGGATTAGGGACTTTCACCCATTAGACCGTGCGCCCGCCGGGCGCACTAGGAAAAAGGACAGGTCTGGCCTGTCCTTCTTCTGGCAAAGTAAGTAAATGTAGTTGTGCTATGAGACGGACACAACCTTTTCCTCATATTTAAAAACCTTTAAATCCGGGGCTTCCCCGCTTGTCCACTCATAAATCCCTCTGATGTGTTCCCATGTTACATCGTGGCTAGGCATACCGCCCTTTCTACCACCCAGCACATCCTTATCTTTTAGGCTCTCCCATGTGAAATCAGGCATTTCCTCCCGGGCCACAAGAAAATTCCCGGCACGCTGTGTAAGCTGTGCAAAATTCACAACATAGTCATTTGCACCTTCATTATAAGTATAAATAGATGCTTCAGAACCCATAAAACCAATGTCCGCACTTCCCGAAATAACTGCCGTCATAGTTTTATCTGCTCCAAAGCCAGTAACAAGCTCCAGATCAATCCCTTCCTCTTCAAAATACTCCTCTTCAATCGCCACATACATAGGAGCATAAAAAATAGAGTGGGCAACCTCATTTAGCACTACCTTTTCTACTGTCGGAAGCTTCTCCTTTGCAGCATCCGGTTTTTCATCTGTAGTCGAAGCTGTCGTTTTCTCACTCTTCTCCTCCTTCTGTGAACACGCAGGCAATAGCAGCACCGCCATTACCGCAACAAGACAAAGCGCCAATAATCGCTTTTTCATATATGAATCCTCCTTGAAATACTAATGGTATAGTATATTCGAAGGCAGGAAATATGTGAGTTCCAGGGCAAAAACATAAATTCATCAAAAAGGGCTGGCGAAGCGAATTTAAGATGGATTTGCGAAGGTTACTGGTCACGGAGTGAACAGTAACAGGCAGGAAATATGCAAGTTGGGGACGGGGCATTTTTAAAAATGCCCCGTCCCCAACCCCTCTTTGTTGATCTATCTCTTCGTCCGGGAAAAGTAAATTTTCCTCTAATATCCGTAATCCTTCTATACCGCCGCCCGCAGCAGCCGCATCGCAAATAGGATACAGCTGCCTGCTGCTCTTATCTTTAGATCCGTAAAATAATCGCAAATTCACCGGGAACTCGTATATTCCCCTCAAGATCCAATTTCCTCGATCACAGATTTCGGATAAATGTACGGCATATATTCTATAAGCAATTGCTGTACACTGCTTTTCGAATCTGCAAATCTTCCGATGTCCCCGGTCTCCTTAACCCCAATCCTTTTGGCCGCCTGCTCCCTGTCACAGCCAAATCTGCGCTCTTCCTGCCCTTCAGGATAAGTCCACTCAACTCTGCCCGCATTCTCTATCAGGCACAAAAGCAGAATTGCCTTCTTCTCCATCTGCCAGTGAAAGCTTTTCTCGTCCTGCGGCCGTTCCTCATAATGGATCGTAAGCACATACGGCTCTTCTTCTGTCTGAAGCTCTATCGACCGTTTCATATCAGGAAATATCCCCATACATTTCATCAGTTTTCCAACGGCCGCCGCATCTCCTATATATGGATTTTTAGCCTCATATAACGATCTGGCGTAAGAAGATACCGCATATTCTGCTTTCAGTTCTTCTGCGCTTTTTTCGGAAAATACGAGATAATACAGAATCTCCCCCATATTCTTCTCCAACGCGCGTTGTTTCGTCTCTGCATCCATAAATTCCTGACAGGATGGTCTTCCAAATTCACTCTGTCCGTTTCCCAGAAGATGCCATGCCGCCAGCACAATGCTCTGGCCTTCCTGCAGATCCTGCCATCCAGTCTGGCCTTCCAGATAATAATCCTCAGCAATTCCCTGGTATCCATAATATCCCAAAGTTTCATATGAATTTACATTTTTGACCGATTCTTCTTCGCTTTCAAACCTGTTCAAAAATACAGCTCTTCCGTCAGACAGATGCCGTTCCGCCCCCACGATAAGCTTCCCGCTCCTGTTCACACCTGCCTCAGTAAGGTCATCCGCCCTCACGACCTCATAACTTCGCATCTCACCTTCCTGATAATATTCCTTGTAGATCAGAAAGCTTCGTATCTTCCCGTCAAGCCTGTATTCATATTCAATATCTCCCGTACCCGACTCCTTCACACAGCGTATCCGAACATCCTGCTGCCCGTTGGCCAGACCTGTCCAGGCGGCTAGCATACACAATACAATGCCAAGAACCACCGCCTGTTTCTTCGGATTCCCCAAGTTCAGTATATTCTTGATCCGACGTTTCACAGAAGAACCGCCGAACGCCGCCCCGCCTGACAGCAGCCGGTCCAGTCCTGCTCTGCCTGACGCAAGGTTCAGCATCGCCTGGCAGTAAGCCCCCCTTCCTTCCCCGTTCAATGTCTGTATAGACTTCTCGTCGCAGCTCATCTCCATATCCTCACACATCAGATAATATGTCAGCCAGACAAACGGATGAAACCAGTATACTGAAAGAATCAATACAGCCAGCATCTTTATCTGGTAGTCGTGCCTGCGCACATGGTTCTGCTCATGGATGAGAATAGCATTCCTCTCACTCTCTGTAATGCCAAACGGAAGATAGATGATCGGTTTAAAAAAGCCCATCACAAACGGCACCGTAATATTCTCACATTCATAGATTCCCTCATCATACCGGACGGCCGTTGCAACGCTCCTTCGCAGCCTCCGGTATGAATATATCTGAATCCCCATAAAAACTGACGCTCCCAATAGCCATATGCCTGCCAGTAACTCTAATCCTGTTTCCTCCCGGTCCCACACCTTAGAATCTTTCCTGCCGCCCGCAGTATCCTCCGCCTTTTCTGCCAAAGCTGTTCCGTTGTCCTCAACTGGACCGCCATTTTCTGTATCGCCGGCTATCCCCAAGATATCCTCTTCTCCCAGCATGTTTTCTATATCAAATATATCCTCTTCTTCCGATATACCTTCCAGGCCCTGCCTCTCTCCCTTGTTAAACATCTCTGCAGCATCTATCCACTCCGCCTGATTTCCTGTCATATATCCTCCAAACACATCCAGATTGAAGATACTCACTGTACTGGAAAATGAGTATGGGCAGATCAGCCGAAATGCAACAATAACCCACAGATAATATGAAAATCTTCTAGGCATCTTCTTCATAAGCATCCTTGCCAGCAATACCAACGCAATTACAAATACGACAGTCAGCGACATATTGCAAACTGCTAAAAATACTCTGCATATTCCGTTCATATCTCATCCTCCTCAGGAATGTTCCCTGTGCGAATCGATCATCGCCTTAATCTCCTTCGCCTCTCTCTCCGAAATCTTCCGGTTCCCCAAAAAAGCTGCCACAAACTTCGGGAGGGATCCCTCAAATGTCCTATTCATAAAGTAATCGGTTTCCGCCGCCTGGCATTCCTCTTTCAGAACCAGCGCCGTCACAAGAGCCGTATCATTCCTTAAGAACCCCCGCTTTTCCAGCTTCTTAATCACCGTATACGTTGTAGACTTCTTCCATCCCAGCTGTTCTTGGGCGGCCTTTACCAGATCGCCGCTGCGCACAGGGGATAATTCCCATACAAGACACATAAAGCGATATTCACTGTCACATAATCTTAAATCTTCCATATCTCATCTCTCCCTACTTAATTCTCATATATCAAATCAGGTCTACTAATATAGACCCCTATAATTAGTCTATATTAGTAGACCTGATTTGTCAAGTCATTTAATATGAGCTATTCATACATAAACCGCCGCTCCATATGCCGGAAGACTCTGCGGCTCTAATGTTTGCTTCTTCCATCAATCTTCTGGGCAATCTGGTCTGAATTAATCGGGCTTAAAATAATTCCATCCGGCCGTTCTTCCAGGCATCTCTTCAGGGTTTCGCCCTGCCCCGGAAACTGGCAGCCGATCTTCGGGATCTCCACATCTGCAAATTTCCCGGTCTCGAATTACACCAGGTCATCTTTCCGCACTCCCGTACAGAATTCGACAAATCTTTCTTGAAACTCCTTGTTCAGCCTCAAAAAAGCTTCATAGGAAGCCGGATTCTAGCATGCTTCAAATCCTGTAGTAATTCCTACAATCTGCCACTTCTTCTCAACCGCATTCAGAAGCTCATGCCCGTCCTCTGTCACCAGCACGAGATCTTCAATGCGGACTCCGTATTTTCCCTCTATGTAGATACCTGGCTCAATGGAGAAGATCATGCCGGGCTTTGCAGTACTTTTATTAATCGGAGAGACATCGCCGTACTCGTGATCCTCCTGTCCGATGAAATGTCCAAGGCGGATCTTCCAGTACTCGCTGTAGCCCTTCTCTTCAATATAATCTCTCGCCTGTGCATCAATATCGCAGAAACGCACTCCCGGCCTGATTACGGATTCAGCCCTTTGGACTGCCTCACGGACAATGTCATGAATCTTCTGCTCCTCGGCAGAAGCCTCCTTACAGTAGAAGGTTCTTGTCATGTCTGAACAATAGCCCTCCCATACACATCCCATATCAATCAGGATACACTCCCCTGCCTTCAGAGTTCTTATATCACTTGGCTCATGGTGCTGGTCTGCAGCGTTCGGCCCGAAGCAGACAATGGTATCAAAGCTTGTCCCGCTGGCGCCGGCCTTCATAAACTCGCTGTCAATGAATTCTGCAATCTGTTTCTCGGTCATGCCCTCCTTGATATACGCCTTTACCTTCTCCATGACGCTGTCGTTAATGGCAGAAGCCTCCTTCATAATCCGAATCTCTTCTTCATTTTTCACGGCGCGGACGCCGTCAACACAGTCCGAGCCCCATATGGTCTTAAGCCCCGGACACCTCTCCTGCAGCGGGATCAGGAAGCGTGCAGGCCATGTCTTGTCGATTCCGAGTGTCTTCTCAGGGTCAATCTGCTCCGCAATAATAGAAATCTGATCCTCCATGTCGCTGAACCATACCTCCTTAAATCCAGTGTCTGACACGAAGTAAAGATAATTGAGCAGCATTACATGCTCTCCGTCTGACTTAAGAATCAGGGCATAGAGCCTTTCTCCCGGATTTACCATGATTCCTGTGAGAAAACGGATACTTAACGGGTCGGACACAATTAGCTGCGTCAGCCCTTTCTCCTCCATCTTTGCTAATACTCTGGCTATCCTTTCGTTATTCATTTACTAAATCTCCTTTCCAAAAATATGCTCTCTGTACAATATTTCAGTCACTGTCTTAGACCAAGGTCTAAACCAGTGTCCAGTCATGGTTTCATTATAACATCTAAAGTTTCCTTGTCAATAGCCCTTACTGAATACCCTCCGGCTGTCCCAGACGAACCGGTATGCAGTGTTCCGGGTCTGCAGGGAGCTTAGTCTTGAGGATTCCTACTGGATCCGGCAGGAGGGCGGCCACAAGACGTAACAACGCCCGGGGCAAGTGCCAAGCGAATACCATGGGCTGAATCCATACCGGGGAGCAGATGGAGCGTCCTGTATTCCTGAATGAAAGACAGTGGCAGGGAGTGCTGGCAAGAGCAGGGATGCTTCTGAAACCATCCAGAACATAACCCGTGAATAATAACATGACACACAACTTTATACTTTTATGTTATAATAACTGGTATCATCCTCTCTCTTATACTGCGCGCCAGGTAAATCTGCCGCACAGCATAACATGATGCGCACAGCCGCATAAGGGAGTATGCTGCTTTGCGGCTGCGGCTTTTGCGGTACTCACGGCAGATTTCACTGGCTGTGAATATAATTTCTTATATACCGGGACAGGATGATGAAAATATTTAAAGGATCTGGTATATTTTATGAATCATACAAGCAATGACAAAGAACTTCTAAAGCAGCAGAACCGCATCCGGTTCATTCAAGCTGCCCAGGAATTAATTGAAAACGAGGACCTTGAAAAGGTCTCCATCCGAAGGATCGCGGAGAAGGCGGGTTTTCACAACTCCACCATCTATCTGTACTTTGAGGACGTAGACCAGCTGATTCTTCTCTCCTCACTGAAATATTTCAATGAATACAGCAAAGCGCTGTCCGAGCTCAGCACAAAGGACCTGACACCTCTGGAGACTTTTATAAAAATCTGGAATTTTTTCGTCCAGACAGTCTTTCGTAAGCCGAAAATCTTCTATAATTTCTTCTTCGGAAAGCATAGTGAGAATCTGACCAGAATCATGAAGCAGTACTATGAGCTTTTCCCTGAAGAGCAGGAGGAATACTCTCCGGAGATCGAAGACATGTATTATGGGCAGAATATCCATGAACGCTGCCTGAGAGTGCTGGAACTGCTCATTGGCACAGATACAAGGGTAAATGAAGAGACGATAGGACTGATCAATGACATCAATGTAAGCTATTTTAAATATCTTCTAGAGCAAAAATGTCAGAATCCGTCCCTGGATTCTGACATACTGAAGGATAAACTCCTGAAGATGCTGCATTTTATCATTTCATGACACCCACAACTCCGAAGGCTCCCGGTCCACCGTGTGTGGTGATAACGCCGCCTGTCTTAACCCAGGTGACCTTCTTCATCCCGCACGAGCGGGCCGCTTCCTCTGCCTGGTTCATAATTGCCTGGTCAAGCCCCGGGGCATGAATCAGCCACATTTCCTCCGTGTCAAGGCTTTTCTCGGCAATGTAATCCTTCACAAGCTGCGGCACGATCTTCTTCATGCTTCCCCTGTAGATTACGATCTCCGATATTGTTAAGAAAGCGGGCGTCTCCCGGATGACTTTCTACCACTATTTCCAGTCCAAGACAGATGCCCTGAATAATTATCTGCATGAGATTATCGAGAGCTATCTGGAGGAATGCAGCCGTTCCCTCGGAACAGACAGCTTCTACGATGCAGCGCATGTCCGCCACGCCTTCCTGTTCTTTGACCAGTATGCCGAATTTTTTCTCACCCTGGCGGGCGCCAGCCTCTACTGCCTGATGATTGACGCCATCAATGACTATATGATCCGGTTCGTTGACCCGGTCTATCCACGCTCCCACTATGAGCTGTACTATTACGGTGGCGCACTGCTTAATGTCTTCCTGAAGTGGGAGGCAGACGGAAAGACCGAGCCTATAGATGCCATTGTGGAGGTCATCTGCCGCTGCTGCAATATTCCCCTTTCCTAGTATAGCCCAATTTAAATAACCTTACGTTTCACTGGTCTGCTTTCCTGGTTATACTAGAGCGTGTTTGAACCATCTCTGCCAGCAACAAAGCATGTGCGGATTTTGGCTGAAAAAGAGGCATATTGTTTCGCGGCAGTTCTTTATCCGTATAATACCGCCGCGCACTCGTAAGGCGCAAGGGTCGCGGATGGCTCCAGCGTCTCCCTGTCATAGTTGGAGATCAGCACCCGGCCTTTCCCACTCTCCAGTTCATCCGGCATCTGGTATGCCGTTTCCTGTTCTGTAAAATTACAGACCACCAGAAGTCTCTGCTCACCCAGGGAACGCATATATACATACAGCTCCCCGCTGTCTGGCAGAAGAAGTCTGTAATCCCCGTATACGATGATCTCATGCTCCCTGCGGAGCTTTATGAGCTTCTGATAATAGCGGAACACAGAATCCTCTCTCGCCATCTGCTCCTTCGCATTGATCTCCTTATAGTTGGGATTTACCGCAATCCAGGGGGTTCCCGAAGTAAAGCCGGCAGAAGGGCTGTCATCCCACTGCATCGGAGTCCTGGCGTTATCCCTTCCTTTATAACTGATATAATCAAACATCTCTTCTGGCGGCACGATCCCTTTCTCCGTCAGTTCATGGTAAGCATTGATACTCTCAATATCCCGGAATTCCTCCAAAGAGGTGAACGGGTAATTCGTCATGCCGAGCTCCTCTCCCTGGTAAATGTAAGGAGTTCCCTGCATCATATGGAGACATGTCCCGAGAAGCTTCGCCGAACGCTCACGATACAGACTGCTGTCATTTCCAAGGCGTGACAACATCCTCGGCTGGTCATGGTTGCACCAGTACAGACTGTTCCACGCCTTTCCCTCAAGCTCTGTCTGCCATTTGCTCATAACCTGCTTAAGCTCCGTAAGCCTGATCTTTTTGTGGTTCCACTTAAAGCTCTCGCCGCCGTCCAGATCCATGTGCTCAAACTGGAAGACCATATTCAGCTCATCCCCAGCAGAAGACGCATATTTTTTAGCCTCCTCCACCGTAACGCCTGAGCACTCTCCCACGGTAATCAGATCATACTTTGACAGAACCTCCCGGTTCATCTCCTTTAAGAATTCATGTACCCGGGGGCCATTGGCGCAGCCTGGATCCCCGTAACCGCTCTTTCCAACCCTGCCGTCAGGAAGTCCCGGCGTTTTTGAGATCAGGCTGATCACGTCCATACGAAAGCCATCAATTCCCTTGTCGCACCACCAGGTCATCATGTCAAATACTTCCTTTCTCACCAGTGGATTTTCCCAGTTAAGATCCGGCTGTTTCGTTGAGAAAAGATGCAAATAATACTGCTTCGTCTTCTCATCATATTCCCACGCCGAACCGCCGAAGCAGGCTCCCCAGTTATTGGGCTCCTTACCGTCTCTGCCATCTTTCCATATATAATAATCACGGTATGCATTATCCTTTGACGATCTGCTCTCTATAAACCACGGGTGCTCGTCAGACGTATGGTTTACCACCAGATCCATCATAATCTTAATCCCCAGCTCATGGGCACGCCCGAGCATTCTGTCATAGTCCTCCATTGTTCCGAATTCTGCCATGACCGCCTTATAATCACTGATATCGTACCCATTGTCATCATTCGGCGACTGGTAAACCGGAGACAGCCATATGACATCAATCCCCAGCTCCTTCAGATAATCCAGCTTTCCTGTAATTCCATTCAGATCTCCGATTCCGTCCCCGTTGCTGTCACAGAAACTTCTGGGGTAAATCTGATATACAACACTTTCCTTCCACCATGCTTTCTCCATGTCTGTATTCCTCCTGATTCTTTATAACCGTAACGTTTATAGCTTCCTTTATACTATCCGTGGTTCTTCTGGCGGTATTCCCTGGGTGACACCCCGTAGACCCCTTTAAAGGCCCTTGAAAAATTCAGAAGATTGGGATATCCCACTGCCGTCCCTATATCGCTGACCGGCTCGCTCCCTGCCGCAAGTCTCTCTGCCGCCCGCTCCATCCGGTAATACATGATGTACTGCTGAGGCGACTGCCCTGTCACTGATTTAAACACTTTGCCGAAATAGCTTCTGTCCAGCCAGCATTTCCTCGCCAGCTCTTCCACGGAAATCTGTCCGGAATAATTCTCCTGTATATACCGGACGGCTTCCCTGACATAGCCCTCTCTGCCGCATCCCTCCTTTGATGTCTTTCTGTACTTTGAGTTCCGGATCAGGCAATCCATAAAAATATAGAGATAACCTGTTGTTTTAAGAGAATGCTCCTCCCAGTTCTCTACGAGAGAGAGCAGGATCCGGCATAATTCCTCTCTGTGTTCCGGCTTCACAGGCGTGTACATGGGACGGGTGCACGTAAGGCCCGACACATGTATCAATTCTCCTGCTCTGGACCCTCCGAATTCCATCCACATATACTCCCAGATTCCCTCTGGAAAAGTCCTGCAGCAGCTCTCCTTCCCTGGTTCAATTAAAAATCCGCTCCCGGCGGATAGTGCGTAATCCAGAATACTGTCCGGCTCTTCCTCCACCCGCAAAACACCCCTGCCTGAAAGGATGTAATAAAAAAGATAATGATTGCCGGGTTCTGACCTCTTCATCTGCAGCGGGGCACATTTCTCAAGACCGCACTGATAGACTGTCAATTCCATAAAGCTTTCACTCCCTGTTCTATATACGTTTTGCGTAAAACCTGCTTTCTGTTTAATATTATATAACCACAAAGTACAAAATATCAATAGGTTTTGCGCAAAACGTAAAGTTGAACAATCCCAGACCGTCATTTTTATATACATTTCCTATCTGCCACAGAATCACGTACCACCAGCTCTGCCTTAAGCTTTGCATCCAGCGTCCTTCCTCTTGTTCCCTCAATATATTCAAATAGTTTTTTCACAGCAAGAGCTCCCTTTCTGCTGTTATCCTGACGCATGGTAGTCAGGCGGGGACGGCACAGCAGGGCAGCCTCGCTGTCATCAAAGCCTGCCACAGAAATATCGCAGGGCACGGAAAGTCCCATGTCCTGAAGATATGCAACCGCCTCGGCCGCATAGTAATCAGACGCAAAGAACAGCACGTCTGCTGTCTGTGCAAGCTCTTTTAAATGTTTCTCATAGTACATTTTCCTCTCCTGAATGTTCTGGGGGATTATAATATGCCGGATCTCAGTCTCCTTGATACCCCGCTTTCTGCCGGAAAGCAGTACGCCTTCCCAGCGCTCATGGTCTACTCCCACATCATTATCCGCCAGGAAGCCGAGTTCTCTGTGACCGCACCCGAACAGATAGTCTGCCATCTGACATCCGGCCTCTCTGTCATCAAGCCCCACATTTGCCACGCGCTGCTTTTCATAATACACATCAACAGACACAACCGGGGCACGGCACTTAAGCTGCAGCTTCTCGTTGTCCCTGGCGCTGAATCCAAGTGTAACAAGCCCCTCCACGTTCCATGTAGCGGCAAACTGGATCCCCTCCTCTGCCGTTGACACGAAATGAAGCAGCATGTAATAGTTTCTTTTATAAATCTCTGACTCCAGGGCCCGGATCAGCTCATTTGCAAAAGCATTTCCCTCCCTGTGCCTGTCCTCTCCCCCAGGCTCGCCTGCCAAGACGCCGATCAGGCGGGAATTCCCTCCTACCAGCATGACAGCTCCCATGCTGGGGACATAATCCATCTCCTTTAGAAGCTTTTGAATCTTCTCAACTGTCTCCCTTGACACCTTTTTATTATTCCCGTGGATCACATTAGAAACGGTCGTGGGGCTTACCCCCGCCTTCCTTGCTATATCCTTAATACGTACCATCTGCTTTTCACACACCCGCCTTATCTGTCTATGATCTTATTCTTCTGCCTGTACTCCCTGGGGGACATTCCATAGATGCTCTTAAACGCCCTGGAAAAATGAAGCAGGTTCGGATAGCCCACCGACGCCCCCACATCCCCAATGGAATCGTTATCTATAATAAGCGCGTCCGCTGCCTTCGCCATCCGGTAGCGGATCAGAAATTCCTGGGGAGACTGCCCCACCACCTTTTTAAAAACCTTTCCGAAATAGCTCCTGTCCAGCTTACATTTCTTCGCAATATCCTCCACCGTAATATTCTGGGCATAATTATGCTCAATATAGACCACTGCCTCCCGGGCGTAAAATTCGCTGAGCTGCCCGCCCTGAAGCTGCTTTTTAGAAGCAGAATATTTGATCAGGCTGTCCAGGAAAAGGTAAAGCCGGCCGATCAATTCCATGGAGGAGGCATTCTGACTCTTCACAATCGTAAGCATCTGCTCCGCCAACTGGTCCCCGTACTCCGGATGTGTAAGATGATATACCGGCAGCTTGTGGGAAAGACCGGCCAGTTCTACACACTCCTTTGCCCTTAAACCTCCGAATTCCACCCACACATATTCCCAGGGATGATTCTTATCCGCATAATAGGTATTGACGAATCCAGGCTCTATGATAAAGCCGCTTGGGGCTGATATATCATAATACGTTGTATTATCCTTCTCATCATTGGCATGAAGACAACCTTTTCCTGAAATTACGTAGTGAAAAAGATAATTATTCCTGACATACGGCCCAAATGAGTGAAGCGGCTCACACTTTTCATATCCGTACTGGTAAATAGTAAGATCCATAAAGCGTTCATCCTGAAACACAGAAAACAGGTGATTCATCATAATTTTTCCCTCCTTCGTCTTTACTTCGTCATTCGCATCTGACTCCCACATCGAATTCTTACGGTCAGTACAGCATGTGCGCAGACCTGTTGAATGGTTACCGTCATTCTCCTCAAAAATTAATAGTAATTTTTGTGTATTTTCACGAAAAATTAAGGAATACTTATATTATATACCATGATGCGTCTATATTTCAATATTTTCGTCACAATCACGCATAACGATAACTTTCGGACACATACAAATATTTACGTCTGTTCGTCAAACTGCTATCATTCTATACAGAAATACACAAAATAATCATGCAACTTGACAATGCATGGAAAAAGGAGAGGTGTTGAATGAAGAAGAGATTAATTGCCACAGCACTTGTGGCGGCAATGCTGATTGGGACCATTATTTCAGCCAGCGGATGCAGTTCTGAAGGCAGCGCAGATGGTAAGACCCACATCACCTTGCTTCAGTACAAACCGGAGGCCGTAAAGGCTTTCGAGAAGATGGAAGAGGAATTCAATGCGACACATGATGATATTGTGCTTCAGATTGAATCCCCTAATGATGCCATGACCGTACTGAAAACACGTTTAATCAAGGAAGACGCTCCTGATATTATCGGGATTGGCGGAGACGTCAATTTTTCAAACTTCCTTGACGCTGAGATCCTCATGGATATCTCAGATTTTGAAGGCCTGTCACTGATTAAACAGGCATACCTGGACATTGACAAGAATCTGGAATTCGTTCCGATGGATGGCGTATACGCTGTTCCATATGTAGCGAATGCGGCAGGCGTTCTGTACAACCGTCAGATGTTCAAGGATAACAACTGGGAAGTCCCTACCACATGGAATGAGTTCATGACCCTGTGCGATACTATCAAGGCTTCCGGACAGCAGCCCCTTTACTTCGGCTTCAAGGATGTATGGACCTGCCTGGCTCCGTGGAACGCACTGGCATGTGACCTTGCTCCGGCCGATGTATGCCGTCAGGTTAACAAAGGCGAAACAAAATTTATTGATGAGTATGATGAAGTGGCACAGAAGATGCTTGAACTTTTAGACCACGCACAGGACGATCCGTTCGCCTACAGCTACAATGATGCATGTACCGCATTTGCAAACGGAGAAGCTGCAATGTATTGTATCGGAGGCTATGCTGTTCCGCAGATCCAGTCTGTAAATCCAGACATGGACATTGATTCTTTTGTTATGCCTGGATGTGACAGCGAGGCTGACAATATTCTGAACTCAGGCGTTGACCTTCAGTTCTGTGTTACAAATGAGTGCAAGAACAAGGAAGCCGCATATGAGGTATTAAGCTTCTTATTAGAGGATTCTACCATCCAGACTTATCTGGACGACCAGAATGCAGTACCATGCAAAGATCAGGAGTTCAAGCTTTCTTCGGCTCTTGACGGTATGGTAAGTTACATTAACGAGGGAAGAATGGTAGACTACCAGGATCACTACTATCCGTCAGAGATGAGCGTGGACGCACAGATTCAGACATTCCTGTTAGACGGAAGCGTGGAAAAATTCTTAAATAAATTTGATACCGACTGGGTAAGATACAACCGTGATATTATCCGTAAGGTACAGGAATATGAAAAAAAGGGAGGGAATGAATAATGAAAAAACTCAGCAGAAACCAAACCTTTTTATTAATCACAGTTCCCGTGCTGGCATTGTTCTTCTGTTTTAATACTTTGCCGCTGATCAAAGGTCTTATATACAGCTTTACGAATTTTAAAGGCTTCGGAAGCTATGACTGGGTAGGAATACGTAACTACGCTGACTTATTTACAGATGCCCGTGTAGGAAAATCCTATCTGTTTACATTTAAATTTGCGCTGGTGGCTACTATCCTTACGAACGTAGTTGCCCTGCTTCTGGCACTGGGCTTAAACGGAAAGATCCGCGCAAAGAGCGCTCTGAGAGGTGTTTACTTTGTTCCAAGAATCTTAGGCGGACTGGTTGTAGGTTATATTTTTGGATATATCTTTACATATATCCTTCCCGCAGTTACCGGCGGCTCCAGTATGCTTTCTAACACAAACACAGCATGGCTTGCCATCGTGATTGTTGCTGCATGGCAGTCCATTGCACAGACAACACTTATTTACATCTCCGGTCTTCAGACTGTACCAGAAGATGTATATGAGGCAGGCGCGATTGACGGCGCTACCGGATGGAAGAGCTTCAAGGAACTGACCTTCCCGCTCATTATTCCATTCTTCAGTATCAACATGGTACTTAGCATGAAAGACTTCCTGATGGTATTCGACCAGATCATGGCATTAACCAAAGGTGGTCCTGCACAGAGTACAGAGTCCATCTCCTACCTGATCTACAACAATGGTATGGGCGGCGGACAGTTTGGTTTCCAGAGTGCCAATGCGGTGATCTTCTTTATCGTAATTGTTGCAATCTCTGTATTCCAGCTTAATTTCACAGGAAAGAAGGAGGAACAGTTATAATGAAACAGAAAAATAAAGTTGCTGCCACCACGAACTGGCCGCTTACAATCTTATTAATTGCCGGCTGTCTGACTGTTATCTTCCCGCTTTATATGGCAATTGTAATCGCCTTCAAGAAACCGACAGAAATGACAAACGACATTGCCGGGGCATTAAGTCTTCCGAAGAGCTGGAGCCTTGAAAACTTTGCAGAGGCAATGCGTGTCACAGACTTCTGGCATTCCCTGGGCTACAGCGTAATGATCACTGTTGTAACTGTTGTTCTCGCAATCCTGCTCCACTCCCTTGCCGGATACGCAATCGGAAGAAGCATGGCGAAAAACAAATTTTACAAATTCTCATACCTTTACATTGTAAGCGGTATGTTCGTACCTTTCGCAATCCTGATGATGCCTCTCGTAAAGCAGACTGCACAAATGGGGGTTGACAACTGGTTCGGTGTTATATTATGCTACTTAGTGTTCTACATGCCGATGAACGTTATGCTTTACACCGGTTATTTAAAGAACATTCCAATCGCACTGGAGGAGGCCGCTTTTGTGGACGGCGCTACTACATGGCAGACTTACTGGAAGGTCATCTTCCCGATCATGGGGCCGATGCATGCTACAGTTGCTGTACTTACCGCTCTTGGAACATGGAATGACGTTATGACGCCGCTTGTTATCATGTCCGGTACAGGGGCAAACACACTGCCTCTGGCACAGCTTACATTCCAGACACAGTTCGGTACGAACTACAACCTGGCATTCGCCTCCTACTTACTGGCACTGCTTCCGATTCTGATCTTCTATCTGGTATGCCAGAAGCAGATCATCAACGGTGTTGTAAACGGTGCGGTGAAGTAACATGCCAATCCTGTCATGCAGCCACGGCTGCATGACGTACTTAAAATTTTTACAATAACAGAGGACAGACTTATGGCGATTATACTTGACAAGACAAAATCATTATTTACCTTGCAGACAGACCATAGTATGTACCAGATGAAAAAAGACAGGTATGGGGTTTTACTCCATACCTACTTTGGTAAAAGGGGATCTGTATTTGACTACTCCTATCTGGTTACCTACGCGGACCGCGGCTTCTCCGGCAACCCCTATGACGCCGGAGACGAGCGCTCATACTCCCTGGACGCACTTCCCCAGGAATATCCTACATATGGGAGCGGAGATTACCGTACAAGCGCGCTTAAGGTGCGCTATCCGGACGGCAGTTTTTCCTGTGAACTCAGATTCAAAGACTTTGAAATTCAGGAGGGAAAATATAATCTTCCCGGGCTGCCGGCCATCTATCTGTCAGATGACGGCACAGATGGGCGTGCCGACACCCTGATCGTCACCCTGGAGGATACACGCAGGCTTTTCTATGTGCATTTGTATTACGGTGTAATGGAAAATCTTGATCTGATCACAAGGGCCATACGCATTGAAAATCACAGTGAGGCAGATATTTATCTTGAGAATGTACAGAGTGCCTGCATCGACTTCCTGCACGGGAACTTTGATATGCACACCTTCTACGGAAGACATGTAAAGGAACGTACCTGCCAGCGCACTCCTGTTTCCCACGGCATACAGTCCATAGGAAGCACACGCGGTACTTCCAGCCACCAGTATAACCCATTTCTGATTCTTTCAGACAGAACCACTACAGAAGAGACGGGAAACTGTTTTGGCCTGTCACTTTTATACAGCGGTGACTTTCTTGGGACTGCCGAGCATGACCAGTATAATCAGACAAGGGTTCTTATGGGAATCCACCCGGATAATTTTACATGGTGCATAAAGCCCGGGGATTCCTTTTATGCCCCGGAAGCAGCCCTTGCCTGGTCCGGAAACGGCCTGGGACAGCTTTCCCGGATCTATCACAGGGCATACCGGGACAATCTGTGCCGGGGAATCTGGAAGACGAAACGCCGTCCGGTTCTTTTAAACAGCTGGGAAGGTGTCTATTTTGACTTTAACGGGGACAAGCTGGTAGAGATGGCACAGGAGGCCCGGGAGCTCGGTGTAGAGCTGTTTGTAATGGATGACGGCTGGTTTGGAAAACGGGATCTGGATGTATCGGGTCTTGGAGACTGGTTTGTCAACGAAGAAAAGCTTGGCTGTTCACTGGCCAGCATTTCTGAGCGTATCCATGCACTCGGAATGAAATTCGGCATCTGGTTCGAGCCAGAAGGCATCAATGAGGACAGTGAACTCTACAGGAATCACCCGGACTGGGCAATGCAGATTCCGGGAAAAGCGCCTTCCCGTTCAAGATATCAGCTCCTGCTGGATTTTTCCAGGGAGGATGTACGAGAATATATCCTGTCGCAGATCTGCCAGGTGCTTGACAGTACAGAAATAGAATATCTGAAATGGGACCTGAACCGGAGTCTCTCGGATATCTACAGCGCAGCTCTTCCCGCAGAACGCCAGGGAGAAGCCGCACACCGGTACGTACTTGGCGTCTATGATATGCTGGAGAAGCTTAATAGCCGCTATCCCGGCATGCTGATTGAAGGGTGCAGCGGCGGAGGTGGTCGCTTTGATGCAGGAATGCTCTATTACACGCCCCAGATCTGGTGCAGTGACGACACCGACGCCATCGAAAGACTGAGCATACAATACGGCACATCCTTCGGATATCCCATAAGCACAATGGGCTCCCATGTATCCAAATGCCCCAATGAGCAGACCGGACGCATAACGCCCATCCATACCCGCGCCGCGGTTGCCATGTCCGGCACCTTCGGCTATGAGCTCGACCCGCATGAGATGACCCAGGAGGAAAAAGAAACCGTAAAGTTACAGATTGAAGAATTCAAAAGCTATTATGACCTGATCCAGTACGGCGACTACTACCGGCTTACCAACCCGGAAACAGCCGAAAGCTGGCACAGCTGGCAGTTTGCTTCCAGTGACGGGAGCGAGGCGCTCCTCATTTCCGTTGCCCTTAAGACTCATCCCAACGGCCCCGGCTGTTGGTGCAGACTGAAAGGTCTGAAAGAAGACAGCACCTACCTGGTGAACGGAGAAGCATATCCAGGTGATGTACTGATGAATACCGGACTGCCGCTCCCGGCAGCGGCAGCCGAATATGAGAGCATCAGGCTCCACATAACTGAAAAATAAGCCAGTTGGGGACGGGGTAATTTTCATTTTACCCCGTCCCCAACTTGATTCTTGATATAATCCTTCACTTCGTCCCGCGGAATGCCAAGCGCCATCCCGATCTCCCCATACAGGAATTTCTCTGCCATCCCGAGATATTTATCATCCATGTTGATTGATTTTTTTCCCAGGGAAAGTCTTTTCATTTTCCGGGAATAAGATGTCTTGATCACTGCAATCCATGCCCGGCATTCATTCTTGAACAATGCCTCCTTATAAAGGGACTCACGCTTTTTCTCCTCTGCTACCCCAAGCGCCTCTATCAATGGCATGTCCTCAATCAGTTTCCTTGCCTCTTCTGCTGTAATCACATCGCGAATCTGTCCCCGTTCATTCGATACCGGAGTATAGAGGGTTCCGCCTCTGTCATACACCGGCTTTAGTGTGTAATACTCTTTCTTTTTGTCTGAACAACTCATATCCAGTGTTCCGATTGCAGTTACTTCACATATACCTTCTTTGTAATGTGCTACATAATTTCCAATTCTATACATTTTCATCACCCAATATTATTGTAACACAAAAAATTTTTATATGTAAAGAGTCTATTCTGTAATTTTTCTGAAAAATCAGTTGTTTTAGTTATGATTCACGGCAGTTACTGCCAAAGCGCAGTAATCCTGCGGAAGCGGTCTACGTATTCCTGGTCCAGATCACAGGCCTCGAAGCCCTTTTCGTCTCCCTGTTTTGGGATTCCAAGAGATACCAGCCGCTGGTCAAAGTCCTCTAACTCCAGGTATGTCTCTTCCGCATACCGCTCTATCCTGTCATTTACAGACGGAACAGTAAACACTTTCTTTTTTCCGTCCAGTTCGATCTCATAATAAAAATTTCCTTTTTTCTGATATTCCAGAAGTGCAAAGCGTTTCTGTCCAAAGCCCGTCTGGATCCGGGATACGTCCTTGTACTCATACGCAATTCCAGATGGGTGAAGAGGAGAATGGCAGATAATCTTATCCTTTGTTACCACCGTGGCAGAGGCGAAGCAGCAGTACAGACTTACGATCCACACCACAATCAGTATGAATCTTATATCTGTAAGCCATCTGAAAATGCAGTACAGATCATACATATCCTCCAGCGCTTCGTCTGTCCTTCCGCGCCTCCTGCCAAGCAGAACGCCGAAAAATGTCACTACCGGAACTACGATCAGATAGATCATCGCCTTTTCCGCCACTGGGTGATGCTGATAAAAATAATAATCCTCCGGCAGCCTCAGAATGATCTTTTCTGAAAACACAGTAACAAGAAACGCCAGCCCCATTGCTGCAGCCACTGAGATGATGATCAGTCCGGCCAGCCTGATTAATTTTAATAGAATTTTCATTTTTTTCATTCCTTGTACATTAAGGAACTGTGAAGAAATAACTTTTAACTTTTCATTCTGGCGCAGTATAAATCTGTATTCTTGACAGTTCCTAAGCTATATATCCTTCATTATAAGCTTTTACTTTATTATAGATGTAAAGCTCTGTCCTTGTCGCCATCATATAGGGCTGCACATATAAAATGCCTGCAACTCCGCATGTAAGCACAGTAAGGAAGATCCAACCCAAAAAGGAAAGGTCTAGAAGAAAGGCATTCATCTTCTCTCCATCCATCATCCTCCTGCTGATCTCGAATATCTCCTTCCGGTCCATCTGAGGATTCTCTGCCAGAATATAGGGCACCATGAGATACTCGTAGGACTTGATAATCCCCGGAATAATCAGAAGCAGAGACCACAGGGATATAAACAGATCCATCAGGAACATGGTCAGAACAATATTCCCATATCTCCCTGAGCGGAAGGATGAGGCAGCAATTCCGAATCCCCTGCCGCCATTTCTATTTTCAATAAAGAAAAGATTCCCTCCTACCATCAGGGCATTCCCTACAAGGAGCTTAAGCAGTACAAAGACTGCCGTGATCAGAAGACCGAAAACGGTAAATAATGAGATTGCCATAGTAAGCGACTGGTACAGCTCTGACATATCCACAGAGCTTCCATATAATCCAAATTCCGACAGACTCGCCCTCTGAGTCTCCAGGTTTTTCTTCACCGCCGCAAAATTCGGCACCCCTGAGAAAAATCCCATAATCAGTGCAACTGCAACACACTCCCAGTAATTTCGGGAAAATGCCATCTTCCCATTCGTTTTAAGCTGTTCTCTTGTCCACATAGCCACTCCTCCTACTGAATATCCCTGATCTTCTTACGCAGCGCCAGCACCTGGTTCGGCGCCACAGATAATTCATCAATCCCGATCTGTATAAAGTATTCTGTCATAGACAGATCAGCTGCCAGATCTCCGCATACGCTGATCGGCTTTCCCTCCAGATGTACATTATTCGTCACAATACGGATCATCTTAAGAAGAGCGGGATGGTACGGATTATAGTATTTACTCAGCCTGTGGCTTCCCCGGTCAAGACCAAGGGTGAGCTGTGTCAGATCATTGGTTCCTATGCTGAAAAAATCAACCTCTCTCGCCAGCTCCCCGCTCAGCATAACCGCTGCCGGCGTCTCAATCATAACTCCAATCGGAATACTTGCGTTAAAAGGTATCTTATCAGACTTAAGTCCTCTCTTCACACGTTCAATGGTATCCTTCGCCCTGATTACTTCCTCCAGTGATGTGATCATCGGAAGGAGGAGAGCAACATTGCCAAAGGCCGATGCCCGAAGAATTGCCCGAAGCTGCTCCAAAAAGAGCTCCTCCTTCTCAAACATGACACGGAGTCCACGAAAGCCGATGGCCGGATTCTCCTGTCTTCCCAGGTCAATACACTGCGCCATCTTGTCACCGCCCAGATCCGCCACACGGATCACGACACGGTTATTCCCCATAGACTCTGCCGCCAGCCTGTATACCTGGAAGATCTGATCCTCTGTAGGGATCCGGTTGCCAGTCTCCATATATAAAAACTCACTCCGGAAGAGACCGATTCCGCCTGCGTCACTTCTGAGAACATTCTCAAT
This sequence comes from Lachnospiraceae bacterium, assembly GCA_910576335.1. GTDB lineage: Bacteria > Bacillota > Clostridia > Lachnospirales > Lachnospiraceae > CAPEBR01. Next base: position 38,363 of record CAJTIU010000023.1, on the reverse strand, counting down.
ATCCTCTCTTGTCCCGACATTTGCAAAAATATCAATCTTCTGTCCGCTCTGGGTAACATTCTCTTTGCCCTTAAGACGCTCCAGATTCCTAACTTGATGGACGCCTGCGTCCCGCCGCTCCTTCATCTTCGTAAGAGTCGAATAATCCGGTTCAATGTACACCTTGCCCTCATATCCGTCCACAATAATCGTCTTGCCCTCATAATCCTTCTTCAGCACCTCTCCAAGACCGATCACTGCAGGAATTCCCTTCGTCCTGGCAAGAACTGCCGTGTGGGAATTAATCGCGCCATACATGGTCACAAAGCCCAGCACTTTCGTCTTATCAAGCTGAACCGTATCACTTGGATAGAGCTCTCCTGCTGCCAGGACAAAGGGTTCATCCATAAACATCTTATCCTTAAAGCTCCGGGACAGAATCCTGATCAGCCGGATCGCAATGTCCCTCACATCTCCCTCATGGCCCTTGTTATATCCCTTTTTCTGGAATTCCTTGTCATTTAACAGGATGTCAACTGACTCCTGCACAATATATTCCACATTCAGCTTTTCTTCCAGAATAAGCGAGCTTATCTTGTCATTAAAGTCCGGATCCTCCAATATCTCCTGCTGCATCTCAAAAATGGCCGCATTCGCCTCTCCTACTTCCCTGATGGACAGATCATACAGCACCTTGAGCTCCGAAACAGCCTTCTCCTTCGCACGCTGGAACCGCTGGATCTCCTTTTCAACATCCTTTACATAAATCCTCTTGATCTCCTTTATGTCTCTTTTATAAAAGGCAAGTTTGCCGATAGCAACTCCTTCTGATATCTTCTTCCCTGTTAATGTAATCATCTCTTCAACCTCTTTTTACGAATCGTTGTCTATACCTTTACTTTACACGTACTGACAGGCTTCGTCAAGAAAATATCTTGAAAAAACTTGACAAATCCATTGACTTTTTCATCAATACACGATACAATGGCAAAGTATCATAATTCGAAATTTTTCGAATTACAAATTTCATTTTATAATGGAGGTATCGTTATGAAGGGTACAGTAAAATGGTTCAACAACCAGAAGGGTTACGGATTCATATCTGATGAATCTGGAAGCGATGTATTTGTACACTACTCCGGCCTCAACATGGAGGGCTTCAAGTCTTTAGAAGAGGGGCAGGCTGTAGAATACGACATAACAGAGGGCGCTAAAGGACCACAGGCAGTGAATGTAACGAAGATTTAACAGGTTAGGCCTATTAATCGTATTTTTGAAGCACTTTTTATTATTGAAAAGTATTGATTGCAATATTGGGGATTAATATATATAAAGTAATATAAGTATTATATAAAATAAGATTAATAAAACAAAGCAGGACTGCAAATAAGCTGTCCTGCTTTGTTTTTGATATACTGCGTGCCAGATAAATCTGCCACAGGCTGCATCCCCTGGAGGACTCTAAAATACAATCGCAGATACAACCGGAATGGTTACTACAGATAACAGGGTCGTAAGGGCAACACCTCTTGCCGCCAGCACTGCTTCTTCCTTACTTCCATATTGCTGCACAAGCATTGCATTCATACTTGCAGCAGGGGTGGCAATCATGATCATGCAGACACCGCACAGCATCTCACTGCTTACCGCCCTGTTAATCAGTGGCATAAAGAGAACCGGGAGTACGAGAAGCTTTGTCAGGGAATATGCCAGCATCTTGATATCTTTGAATAGCTCCCCAAGTTTCATTCCTGCAAGTGATATGCCTATAACCATCATGCTGAGGGGCGCGGTAAGGCCGCTTAAGCCGCTCATAGTTGTACGGAAGAACTGTGGAGTAGGTATTTTTAGCAGGTAAATCCCAATTGCAAGGATACTGCTGACTACACCGATATTTAAGATCTTTTTCCACTGGCCCCCTCCCATTCTCTCCCCACGGGCTGTCTGAATGCCATAAGTATACATCAGAACATTGAACAGCATGGAGAAAACTGCAGCATATAACAGCGCTTCCTGTCCATACACCGCTGCAATGACAGGGAAGCCCATAAATCCGATATTATTAAAAGCCGAAAACAGACGGTAAACATTCCTCTGTTTCTTTTCCACTCTGAACATAATGGGAAGGATAAGGGAAAGAAGCACCATTCCTCCCAGAATTACAACCGCCATCAATGCAGTCAGCAGCAGATCTCTTCCCTGTATTGTCCCGTCGCCGTTCACAACTGCGGAAACCGTAAGGGCAGGATTCGCCACCTCTACGACAATCCAGGACAGCTTTTTACTGGTTTCCTCATTCATAACCCCCTTCTTTGCGGCTGCATATCCGATTATAATGTAAATAAACAAAACGATCATCTGTTGTAAAAGTAACATACTCTTCTCCCATCTATATCTGCATATGTCTGTATCCCAAAGCGTGTTTGAAAATTGCTTTCTGCAAGATGGACTGAACTTTCAAACACGTCAAACACGCTCTAGTATACCACATTTTTTCAGATGGTCAAGAGGCCGTTTGCATCATCCTTTACTTCATCTCTGATGGCCGGGCCGTCAAGAAGCCTGCCCTCTCTGTCAAACCGTGATCCATGGCACGGACAGTCCCAGGTTCCCTCCTGGGGGTTCCAGGCCAGCTTACAGCCCATATGCGTACAGCGTTTCGTATGTTTCGGGCTTGCAAGGTTTTTCACCGCCGTCTTCTGATTTACGGAAAATTCCTTTACGCCGGACATATGGATATTTCTCTGCGGGGAAAACACATCCGCCTCCGGTATTCTCATCCCCTCTATCATACAGGAAATAATCCTTGCACTGACCATGGACTGGGTCATGCCCCACTTTCCAAAACCTGTCATAACATACCAGCCCTTTCTTCTGTGAGGGCTGAACTCTCCGATATAAGGGATGCCGTCCAGCGTCATACAATCCTGGGCCGACCAGCGCGACGCCTCCTTAGCATCCGGCCATAATTCCTGTGCCTTATCCGAAAGCCTCTCATACCCTGTCATGACGCCCTTTTTGTCCGCTGCAAAGGAGCTATCAGTCTCCCCTGACTCTCCGGTTCTGTGACCACAGCCGCCAAAAAGGAGTATATCCCCAGCGCTTCGAAAAGAATAGCCGTCACCATCTATTCCAAGATAATATCCTTCAAAACTCTGTGCTCCCTTTAAAGCCAGCACATAGCTTCTGGACTGATGCATCCTTGCAAAATAGTATCCTGGAACATTCACAAAAGGAAAATGACAGGCGAAAACTACCTTTCTGGCTGTCACTATCCCACTGTCCGACATCACACGGCTTTTTCCCTGCCCATCATACAGAACCTTTCTCACTCTTGTCTCCTCAAATATCCGAAGTTCCTCTGATATTCCCTTTATAAACTTAAGCGGATGAAACCTTGCCTGGTTTTCATAAGTCAGCACACTCTTCACCGGAAAGGGAAGTTCACATTCCTTCCTGTACACCGCCTGGATTCCAAGCCCGTTCGCAGCCTCTGCTTCCCTCTTAAGCGTCTCTTCCTCTGTAGTAGAATAGAGATTCCCGTTGCATCTCATAAAATCACAGGAAATCTCATGCTCCTTCACAATCCTCTCATACTCCCCGATTGCCCATTCCTGAAATCCCACATAATGCTTCGCCTTCTCTCTTCCATATATCTGAATCAGCTTCCCACAGACTGCGCCATGCTGGGAAGTAATCTTTGCTGTCGTCCTGCCGGTCTGTCCGCTCCCGATACGGTTTCCCTCCAGGATTACCGCGTCAATACCCTTCTTCTTCAACATGTATCCCGTCAGAATACCCGCAAGCCCTGCCCCGATAATCACAACCTCTGCGTCCAGATCCCCCTTTAGAGAATTCCTCTTCTGTAAAACTGCCGTATCCGTCCATATACTGTTCATACCATCACCTCACAGATAGTATGTGCAGTTCGTAGTATTTTACTCCTAAATTGGGGACGGGGCATTTTTAAAAATGCCCCGTCCCCAATTTAACTACTGATTCGCCCTATATGCTTCATCGGCGCTATATACGTCAAACCCGCTGCCTTTCAGAATCTGTACAACCTTTTCCGGATCATCGCTCTTAAGCACTGCTGCTGCATCGCTTCCGTTTGCGAATGCATACATATATTCTACATTCACTTTCCCTTCCACGATCTGATGCATCGCCTTGCTAAGGGATCCTGCTGCGTGAGGCACACGGAGCGCCACTACCTCTGTAAGCATTGAGATGATTCCCTCTTCCTTAAGAGCCGCCTTCCCTTTCTCCGGCTCTGACACAATCATACGGAGCATCCCGTAATCTGATGTGTCCGCCAGGCTGAGCGCCACAATGTTCACATCATTCTTCGCGAGAACCTTCAGGACCTCGTCCAGCCGTCCTTCCCTGTTCTCCAGAAATACTGATAACTGCTGAATTGTATTACTAAAACCCATGACCTTCCCTCCTTTTAAAGTCCTCTGTTGTCAATGACGCGCTTTGCTTTTCCTTCGCTTCTCTGAATGGTCTTCGGCTCTACAAGCTTCACTCTTACTGATACGCCAAGGGCCTGTTTCAGAACAGCGCCGACCCTTGCCTTCAGCTCATCCAGCTTACGGATCTCATCAGAGAAATACTTCTCATCTACTTCTACCATTACGGTAAGGATATCCAGGTTGTTCTCACGGTCAACAATCAGCATATAATGAGGAGCCACGCCGCCGCCCATGGAAAGAAGGGCTGTCTCAACCTGTGTCGGGAATACATTGACGCCGCGGATTACCTTCATATCATCTGTACGTCCGGTGAACTTCTGAATTCTTGGAAGTGTTCTTTTGCACTCGCAGGTTCCTCTCTCCATGCTTGTGAGGTCTTTTGTTCTGTAACGGAGAAGGGGCATGCCTTCCTTTGCAAGGGTAGTAAATACCAGCTCACCCGTCTCTCCGTCACCGCATGCGGACTGGTCCGCCGGATTCAGGATCTCTGGATAGAAGTAATCCTCATATACATGAAGCCCTTTATGATGGATACAGTCCATGGCAACTCCTGGTCCGGTAATCTCACACAGGCCATAGATGTCAAAGCTGTTGATATGTAAGATACTCTCTATCTTTTTGCGCATCTCATTCGTCCAGGGCTCTGCACCGTTAATGCTTGCCTTAATCTGAAGACGGTCAACGATTCCCGCCTCCTGTGCCGCCTCTGCAAGATAAAGGGCATAGGACGGCGTACATCCGAATGCCGTTGCTCCAAAGTCCTCCATACACATAAGCTGGCGCTTCGTATTTCCTGCGGACATAGGAATTGCCATTGCCCCAAGGGCCTTTGCTCCAAGATCCAGTCCCATGCCGCCTGTGAACAACCCGTAGCCGTAGCATACATGGATCCGGTCTGCGGAGGTAAGTCCTGCCATTACAAGGCCTCTCGCCACACATTCGCCCCACACATCCACATCCTTCTGTGTATAGGAGGCAAGAGTAAGTTTCCCTGTGGTGCCGGAGGTTCCCTGCACTCTGGCAATCTTCTCCTGCGGCACTGCCAGAAGCCCGAATGGGTAATTATCTCTTAAATCCTCTTTTGTTGTAAACGGAAGCTTATGAATATCTTCTATTCCTTTAATATCACCAGGCTCTACACCAAGCTCATCCATTTTCTTCCGGTAGAATGCAACATTGTCATATACATTCTTCACCTGTTTTACAAGACGTTCGCTTTGAAGGGCGCTCATCTCATCCCTGCTCATGCATTCAATCTTCGGGTCGCGTATTGTTTCTTTCCAGTTTTCCAATGCTATTCCTGCCATTTTTCTCTACTCCTATTCTACTCGCATTTTTTAACTGCCAACATTTCGTCTTTACGATGCCCTTCGTCTCTGGCTGGCTAACCTCTAACGAGACGAAGGTACATAAACGTAAAACCCATATCAAATGCTTCATACTGCCTGTGCATTGTGAGCCACCTCCTTACAGTTCAAATCCCACGTCAAACGCCTTCTTATTGATCTCAATCGTCTTTTGCGGCACTGTATGTTCAATTACGTTATACCACTGCTCCTTTGAGAAGTCCATATGCTGTGCGGCAATTCCCAGCACAATCAGATTGAAGACCCGGGAATTTCCTAATTTTTTTGCCTCCTCAGTCGCATTCACGGTATAAACCTTATATTTTTCTTTCAAATTCTCTATAATATGCTCAGGGTACTGGGCCGCGCCGGTCACCACCGGCATAGGATCGATCTTCCAGTCATTGATAATAAGGGCGCCGTCTTTTTTCAGGAAATGGGCATATCTTAATGCCTCCAGCTGCTCGAAGGCGATAATCACGTCTGCCTGGCCTTCCTCCACGACCGGCTCTGCCACTTTCTCTCCGTAGCGTACGAATGTGACAACGCTTCCCCCTCTCTGGGCCATGCCGTGCACCTCTGAGAGCTTCACATCATATCCCCCTGCGATTGCAAGACCTCCTAAGATCCTGCTGGTAAGGAGCGTCCCCTGGCCGCCTACGCCCACAATCATAATATTCTTTACAGCCATTATCTGTTTTCCTCCTTTACCAGCTCGATTGCACCGAATTTACACAGGCTCTCGCACAGGCCACAGCCCGTGCACATAGTATCATCAATGTAAACAGTTCCGTCTGCATTCTTTGTCATCGCAGGACATCCAGGCTTCATGCACATGCCGCATTTCCTGCATCTGTCTTCATGGACAGTGTATAATGGCTTCTTTGCTTTACTTAAGAGCACGCAGGGCGTCTTTGTGATGATTACAGATACCTCGTCCCTCGCAGTCTCTTCCTTTACCGTCCTTTCCAGCGTCTCCAGATCAAAAGCATTCACCTCTGTCACATGCTTTACGCCGATGGCGCGGCAGAGTGCCGGTATATCAATGGCATAGGTGGGGTCTCCCTGCAGAGTCTTTCCCGTTGCGGCATGATCCTGGTGCCCGGTCATTCCAGTGGTGGAGTTATCAAGGATAATAACTGTCCCGGTGGCCCTGTTATACATCATGTTCATCAGAGAGTTCACGCCTGTATGTAAAAATGTGGAATCTCCGATCACTGCCACCCAGTTCTTAATATAATCCTTTCCCTTTGCCTTCTCCATGCCGTGAAGGCTCGAAATACTTGCTCCCATACAGATCGTAGTGTCCACAACACTAAGGGGAGCTACCGCCCCCAGGGTATAGCAGCCGATATCTCCTGCCGCGTGAAGTTTTAATTTATTTAACACATAGTAGACACTTCTGTGGGGGCATCCCGGACATAAAACCGGAGGCCTTCCCGGAACCGTGGCCGGCTCTGCAGCAGAAGGTTCCTCTCCCAGAATCGCCCTGCGAAGCATATTCGCGCTGTATTCTCCCTGAATCGTAAAGATCTCTTTGCCGACAGCCGCGATCCCCCATGACTTTACCTGTTCCTCAATCACTGGCTCCAGCTCTTCCACAACATATAATGTGTCCACCTTTGAAGCAAACTCTTCGATCATCTTTCTCGGAAGGGGGTTGACCATACCAAGCTTTAACACCGAAGCCTCTGGGAGCGCTTCTTTTACATACTGATACGGAATTCCGCTGGTAATCACGCCGATCTCTGTGTTTTTCATCTCCACACGGTTTACAGAAAGCGTATCCGCGGCTTTCGCAAGCTCCAGGTTCCTCTTCTCTATCTCCACATGGCGGGGCTTTGCATTGCCCGGCATCATCACTGTTTTTCTTATGTCTTTTATATAAGGCTTATCCTCTGGCTCTGTGCGGTCCATAAGCTCTACAAGCCCCTGGGAATGGGCAAGCCTTGTTGTGGTCCGGAGAATAAACGGGCGGTCAAAACGTTCGCTCAGCTCAAACGCCATCTTCATATAGTCCTTTGCTTCCTGGCTGTCAGAAGGCTCTAAAACCGGAAGAGCCGCTGCCCTGGCTACCATCCTCGTATCCTGCTCATTCTGGGAGCTGTAAAGCCCCGGATCATCTGCCACAACAATCACCAGTCCGCCGTTTACTCCCATGTAGGAAACTGTATAAGCAGGGTCTGCCGCCACATTAAATCCCACATGCTTCATACAGGACATGGCACGCACACCTGCCACTGACGCACCGATGGCCACCTCTGTCGCTACCTTTTCATTGGGCGACCATTCACAATATAAATCTTCCTTGTACTGTACCAGATATTCACTGATCTCTGTACTGGGGGTGCCCGGATATGCTGCCGATACCTTCACTCCGGCCTCATAGGCGCCTCTGGCAATTGCTTCATTGCCGAGCATAATTACTTTCTTTGGTTCTGACATCTCGCCTTCCATCCTTTCGTACGTCGTCTATTCGTCACTATGAACGGCTCAGGAATGCGCGTAAGCTGCGCATTACGGGCCGTGAATAGTAACGCCTATTCTTCTCCATCCATCGGTGAGAGAACGGATAAAGTTCCTTTCATCGAATTATCGTAAAACCGGTACTGATTCCTTCCTCCCCTTTTCGAAACATAAAGCGCCTGGTCTGCCGCATGAAACAGGGTCTCGTAATCCTCCCCGTCCTTAGGGGCAAGGGAGACTCCCATACTGACGCTTATCTGGAAATTCTCGTATTCCCCGTCAACAACCTGAAAGATTCGCTTTACCTGGGCTTCAAAATTCCCTCCGTGTTCCAGGAATATCATGAATTCATCTCCGCCGACTCTGGCTACAATATCTTCTCTTCTTAAATTATCCGTCAGCTTCTGTGCCACATGCTTCAGTACATTATCGCCGAAAAGATGTCCATACTGGTCATTCGCATCCTTAAAATGATCCAGGTCAAACAAGATCAGGCTATAGGTATGATCCTGCCTTTCTGCAAGTACAGCCTCAATCAGCTTCCGTGCATTCATATGGTTAAAGAGACCTGTAAGGGTGTCATGAGATGCCTCCTTTTCCAGGCTGTCCATCCGCTTATAATCCTCATCCACATTGGCAAATTTGCCGATGGCGCCAGTATAATGCATCTTTTCCTCAGTACCCTCCCACATGGCACGCACAGTCATCCTGTGCCATCTGTCCTCTCCATTTACATGAAGACGGTACACTCCGCCTACGACTGGATTCGTATAATTTGTAGCGCGGACTTTACGGCGGATCTCATGCATCTTTTCGACATTCAGGATCTCCGCCATCTTTTCATCTTCAAATGGATGCATGACAAGTTCATCCACCCCAAGGTATTTTGCCCCCCATTCGGACAAGGTCACCATATCGGTATCCACATTGTATTCAAACTGAATCTCCTTGGACATGGAGGCAAAAAACTGATATTTAATTCTCTCCTGCTCCAGAAGCCTCAGCGTTCTGTCAGAGGCAATGGTGTCACCCTTTGCAATCAGCTCCTCCGTCATAGACTGCACTTCATCTTCAGCCACACTCTTGAGAGTCTTATTTTCAAGTTCTTCCTTTAGATATTCCTTTACATCCTGAAGGCATTCCAAAAGAAGGGGATTAAATACACCGCACTCCCCGTTCATAATCATCTCTACTGCCTTCTCATGGGAAAATGCAGGCTTATATACACGTTTACTCGTTAGTGCATCATACACATCCGCCATAGCGACCACCTGGGCGGAAATCGGGATTTCCTCTCCCTTCAGTCCGTCTGGATAACCCCTGCCATTATATCTTTCGTGATGCCACCTGCAGATCTCGTATGCCACTTTCACAAGCTCCTCATCACGTCTGTGAGCCACATTCATCAGCATATCTCCTCCAATTGCCGAATGTGTCTTCATAATTACAAATTCTTCATCCGTAAGCCTTCCCGGTTTGTTCAGAATCTTCTCGTCAATAGAAATCTTTCCAATATCATGAAGCGCCGAGGCCAGACTGATCATGGCAATCTTTGTATGATTCAAATCATACTGGTCTGTCTTTTCCGCCAGATGTTTCAGCAGCGTCTCCGTAATTGTACGGACATGCAGCACATGAAGCCCGCTTTCACCGTTACGGAACTCTACAATATTACTGAGAATGTCTACCATGAGTGAGCTGCTTTTTTCTTTTTCCAGAATCTGCTCTGCGATCATCCCCTGAAGCATCTTCTGCTTCGTATACAGCATGATTGTATTATTCACTCTCCGTCTGACAATCTTCCCGTCAAAAGGCCGGCTGATATAGTCGGTGACGCCCATATCATATGCCTGGTTCACAAGATTTGATGAAGTTTCGGCAGATATCATAATAACGGGAATATTCCCGATCCATCCGCCCTTGTTCATAATAGACAACACCTCAAACCCGTCCATCTGAGGCATCACAATATCAAGAAGCATCAGGGTAATCTCACTCTCCCTCTCCTTGATCGCGGCAATTGCCTCCACGCCATTCGTGGCCTCTAAAATCTCATAATCATCTCCCAGCATATCGGCAAGAATAGAACGATTCATCTCGGAATCATCTACCACTAATATCTTTTTCTTTCTTAAACCTTCACTCATAAACCTTCACTCACTCTAACCAATACTTCTAATTCCATCCGCAACAAATTCATAATCCTTCTCCACCTGCTTCAAAAGCTCTTCCACTTTACCGGCGTCCGGGTCGTTTCTAAGCTCCTCTGTCAAAGCATCGCTAGAATCTGCAAGTGGCTTCAGATTCAGGTTCATGCAGATCCCCTTAATTGTATGGGAAGCCATAAAGGCTGTCTTATAATCTCCGTCAGCAACTGCCTGCTTCAGATTTCCATAGCTTTTATCATCCAGCATCTTGTTCAGATACTTGTTCACAAGCCTCTCAGTTGCCAGCCTTCCCATAACATTTGCATATTCATTTCCCGACGGGTCAAATGTTGCATAAAATTCTTCTATAGTCATCCTGTACCTCCTACTGTGTTTATAACAAACCTAACATTTTAATTTTACGTCATGATACATAACGTTGTCAATTCTTTTATTTATCTGAATAGCCTTTCTAAAGAATGTCTAAATCTCCACTTTAAATCCTTCGCCCACTACTTCGTTGGATTCCACAATAATTGTAAATGCCTCCGGATCCAAAGCATGCACCATTTTTTTGATGGTGTACATCTGTTTATTATTACATGCACACATAATCACATCCTTTTTCCTTTTTGAATAGCTTCCCATTCCCCTGAGAATGGTAGAGCCTCTCCCCGTATACTCATCGATCTGCACTGCCAGCTCCTCCCCGCGCTCTGTGACAATCAAGGTCATCTTTCCTTCGTCCATGCCATACAGAATCTTATCCATGATCAGCGTCATAATATACGTCACAATGATTCCGTAGATAAAACCGTCCACATCCTTAAAAACCAGAATACTCCCCAGCAGAATCGTGGAAAAGTCCTGAACAGCTGTGATTATGCCCAGCGATATATGCGGCTTTACCTTCTTGACCGCCATACTGATAAAGTCCTGGCCCCCTGTGGATGAGCCACGCATAAAAATAACCGCATACCCGAACCCGCACAACACTCCCATACAAAGGGCTGCAAGGAATCTGCTGCCCTCATATACCGGAAGCATGGGCGCAATGTAGTCCATAAAAACAGAAGAGATAATGATCGTCTTTAAGGATTTCAGAAAAAATGTCCTCCCCAGGAACTTGTAGCAGAATATGGCGACCGGAATATTCAGGATCAGTGTCCCCACACCTACCGGAATCCCTGTCAGATGATAGATAATAATGGCAATCCCGGAAAACCCGGCGACCGGAAAATTTGCATTTAATGCAAAATTATATACTCCGACAGCGATTGCCATGCTGGCAATGATATCTACCAGAAGATCCACTGCCACTTCCTTCCACTTTAAATAATTCATACTTATAACACCTCCCATATACATTACCTGGCGACTGCTCCCTACACTTGCGAAAGGCATTCACAGCCGGTTTCCCGGTGCGAATGCCGTATCTCTTCATTGTTTAAGGCTGCCTTTTCTTTGTGCAGTCAGTCTCCCCTGTTCCGCATCAATCACAATCGTCCCGCCTGCTCCGATGTCCCCCTTCAGCATCAGCCTTGCAGCCAGAGTCTCTACATGTTTCTGAAGATAACGCTTCAGCGGTCTTGCCCCATATGCCGGGTCATAGCCTCCGTCAAGTACAAGCTGTTTTGCAGCCTCCGTAAGCTCTATAGAGATCTCCTTATCCATAAGACGTCTGTTCATGTCTGCAGCCAGTAAATCAATAATGTCATAAATATCTGCTTTCGTCAATGGTTTAAATAAAATTGTTTCATCCAGCCGGTTTAAAAATTCCGGCCTGAAGTGCAGCTTAAGTTCTTCCAGGACTGCCTGTTCACAACTTGCGTCAATCGCCCCCTTCTCATCAATTCCCTCCAGGAGCAGGGCGGAACCGATATTGGAAGTCATGATAAGAATGGTATTCTTAAAATCCACGGTACGCCCCTTTGAGTCTGTGATCCGTCCGTCATCCAGTACCTGGAGCAATACATTGAACACATCCGGATGTGCCTTTTCAATCTCGTCAAACAGAACAACAGAATAAGGCTTCCTCCTAACCGCCTCTGTAAGCTGTCCTCCCTCATCATAGCCTACATATCCCGGAGGCGCTCCGATCAGACGGGATACGGAATACTTCTCCATGTACTCACTCATATCGATCCGCACCATATTGCTCTCATCATCAAAAAGGCTCTCGGCAAGTGTCTTGGCCAGCTCTGTCTTACCTACCCCGGTAGGGCCGAGAAACAGGAATGAGCCAATCGGTTTGGTCGGATCCTTGATTCCCGCCCTGGAACGGATAATCGCCTCTGTCACGAGTTCCACCCCTTCGTCCTGTCCAATCACCCGTTTATGGAGCTCTTCTGCAAGATGGAGCGTCTTGCTGCGTTCGCTTTCATTTAGCTTTGCAACCGGGATCCCGGTCCACCTGGAGACGATCCTTCCGATCTCCTCATCCGTCACACTCTCGTGGACAAGGGAAAATTCCTCGTCCTTAACCTTATTCTCCTCCTCCAAAAGCTGCTTCTGAAGCTGGGGAAGACGTCCGTACTGGAGTTCTGCCGCCTTATTGAGGTCATATGCCTGCTGTGCCTTTTCAATCGCCTTATTGACCTGTTCAATCTCCTCCCTGAGCTTTTGGACACGCTCCACGCCGACCTTCTCATTATCCCACTGCGCCTTCTTCCCTGCAAATTCCTCCCGGAGTTCAGAGAGTTCCTTCCGCAGGTGGGCAAGTCTGTCCTGACTCAGGCGGTCCTCCTCCTTCTTAAGTGCCGCCTCTTCAATTTCAAACTGCATAATCTTGCGCTGCAGCTCATCCAGCTCTGTCGGCATAGAATCAAGCTCTGTCTTAATCAGTGCGCAGGCCTCGTCCACAAGGTCAATCGCCTTATCCGGCAGAAATCTGTCCGAAATATAACGGTCTGACAGTGTTGCCGCAGCCACCAGCGCCCCGTCTGTAATCTTCACACCATGGAACACCTCGTATCGTTCCTTAAGTCCCCTCAGAATAGAGACTGCATCCTCTACGGTCGGCTCGTCAACCATCACTGGCTGGAACCGACGCTCCAGTGCCGCATCCTTTTCTATATACTGGCGGTACTCGTCCAGCGTGGTTGCCCCGATACAGTGGAGCTCACCTCTTGCAAGCATAGGCTTGAGCATATTCCCGGCATCCATAGCGCCGTCTGTCTTGCCGGCGCCTACAATGGTATGGAGTTCATCAATAAACAGAATGATTCTCCCGTCGCTGTTCTTTACCTCCTCCAGCACTGCCTTGAGACGCTCCTCGAATTCACCCCGGTACTTTGCACCCGCCACAAGGGCGCCCATGTCCAGAGAAAAGATGGTCTTATCCTTAAGTCCTTCCGGCACATCACCCCGCACGATTCTCTGGGCAAGACCTTCCACAACAGCGGTCTTCCCCACGCCAGGCTCACCGATGAGAACCGGATTATTCTTCGTCTTGCGGGAGAGAATCCGTATGGCGTTGCGGATCTCCCCGTCACGCCCAATAACCGGATCAAGCTTCTGCTCCCTGGCGCGCTCCACCAGGTCTGACCCGTACTTATTGAGCGTATCATAGGTACTTTCCGGATTGTCACTGGTCACCCGCTGATTGCCCCGGACCGTGGACAGAGCCTTCAGGAATCCGTCCCGGCTGATGCCCATCTCCCGGAATACTGACTTCAATTCCCGGTTCGCATATTTTATAAGGGCCAGGAAAAGGTGCTCCACAGACACATACTCATCCCCCATCTGCTTTGCCTCGTCCTCCGCATGAATCAGGGCCTTATTCAGCTCCTGTCCCACATACTGCTGCCCTCCCTGCACCTTCGTACGCTTTCTTAATGCCTCCTCGGCCCGGTTAATCAGAAGTTCCTTGTTGATTCCCATCTTCTCCATAAGCTTCAGGATCAGGCTGTCCTCCTGGGTAAGCAGCGCGTAGAGCAGATGCTCCTGCTCAATCTCCTGATTTCCATACTCAAGGGCTGTACGCTCACAGTCCTGGACAGCCTGCAAAGACTTTTGTGTAAATTTATTTATATTCATGGCAATACCTCCTCGTATAATAATAGTATGACTTGTTTTTCTTGTTCTATTCGAACTATAACACTTTTTGTTAGCACTGTAAATAGGTGAGTGCTAATTAAATTATTAAAATTTTGTGAATAGAAACGTGAAAAGGTATCCCACAAAACGCAGAAAGATTATGGCAATACAAATATAGCCATAAGACAACGCCAAAGACAGAACATAAACATATGTAAAGACGGATACCAACATTATCATTGATACCCGCCTTTACTCTGATACTTCGATCATTCTTTTTTACCTCTCTTACTTTCTCGGTCCAAGTCTCTTGATGTTCCTTCAATTACCTTTTTCCGATCTTTGTATTCTGGATATTAACTTAAGCTTTTGGCGGTCCGTACCTCCTTTTCATAAACTCTTTGACTCCTGATACTAACGCGCATCTTCTCAGAAATCCTCTTCCAACACTTGTGTTGATAAATAACAACCCATCACTTACAGCTCGCGTCTGTCTTGTAATGCAGTTCTGTTATTTGTTGAATATAGAATACCACATCCACGCATGTTTTGTCAATATGTTTTTTTATATTATTTTAATTTTTTTGCTTGTTTTTCTTTTTTCATAAATCGTCAGAATATTCTTGGATTTGTAGTTGGGGACGGGGTAAAATGAATTTTACCCCGTCCCCAACTAGTTGGAATATGCCCATATTGCCCGTATCTGTTTTTTGATTTTTTTATATTCCCACAGTTTCCCGCTGTTTTTTTTGCTGAATGGATCGTTTATTCTTACCTTCCCGTCTTCGTATCCAGCTAATACAAGGAAATGTCCGTTCTTTGTAAAGTCTCCCGGCCCCACGCTGCAGATGATCGGGTGTCCTGCCAGAAGCTGTTCCTCTACGTCTGATTCTTCTGCCGTAATCTCATATCCTGTTATGCCCCAGTGCTGTGACGCCTCCTGCATGAACAGCCAGACGGTATCGTTTGACGAATCTACATACTCATTCTCCATACTATACTCTGCAACCTTAGCAGGCGTAACGGAATTGTCCCCGGTAAGCCCAGAAATCACCATTGACATGCAGGTCGGCCCACAGCCGCTGACTGCAATCGTGCTTGTTCCATATGTCGAATAGCCCCATCGTTCGTCCCACTGGAGAAGATGTGGGATCTCTCCTTTTTTTATGCTTCCCACTGTGTCTGCGGGCGTAATATCTTTTTTCGCAGAGTAATCTGCTACAAAGTCTACTGTCTCGGGATTCTTTGAAAGCAGACTGATAATCTCTTTCGGATATCCAGCCTCCTTCGCCTCCTTTTTTACACGCGCAAGCAGCTCTTCTGACGCTTCTGACGCCTCTCCTGCGTCACTGCCTCCTTCGGATGTTCCCGTACCCTTTTCTCCCTTTGCTGCTTTTACCCCTTCTGCCTTCTGTCCGTTTTTTACTGCCGATGTCTCCTGCGCACTCCTTTTTAGCAGGAAATTGCGTGTACATGAGCCTATAGACAGAACTACCAACAAAGCAATTGCACCCAGAAGCATCATCTGCCGCCTTACTCTCTGCTTTCTGCGGGCATAGATTCTTCTGCTCTGTATCCGTCTTCTTTCGTCTCTTCTCCGGTTCGTTCTCTCATCTGTTATGCTGCTTATCATTTTTCTTTTCTCCTTGTTTAGAAGATCCACTGGTCTGGCACAGACAGCGAGTACCAGAATCACTGCCAAATGTAAATCGCTGTCCTGGACACAGAACATTATACTATATATCAGACCTGCATTCAACTTAAGAAAGCTTAAGAAACTTTTAATTTCTTCCATTGAATTTTTTCCCGTTTAGTCTTAATATATTTGTAACAGCCTGAAAGGTGTTTGAAAAAGATGTGCGCCGCAGTTTGCCGGAGATTTGCATCAAATGCCGGGGCATAGATGGAGGATAACCTATGAAGCTCATATTTTTAGATACGAAATCCATTGGTGGGGATATCAGCCTTTCCGGCTTCTGCTCTCTCGGAGAAGTCGTTTCCTACCCCTTCTCCACCCGTGGGGAAGCGCTGAGGCGGACCGCTGACGCTGATGTCATTATTACGAATAAGGTAGAGATTAATGAACAGACTATTGGCAATGCAGATCATCTGAAGCTCGTCTGCGTCACCGCGACAGGTACTAACCATCTGGACAAGGATTATCTTAAAAAACGCGGGATTGCATGGCGCAATGTTGCCGGATATTCGACGGATTCTGTCGCCCAGCACACCTTCGCCATGCTTTTTTATCTGTTGGAAAAGCTTCGGTTTTATGATGATTACGTAAAAGAGGAACGTTACATAAACGACCAGGGCTTTACTCATTTTACGGAAACCTTTCATGAGATCTGCGGCAGAACATGGGGCATTATAGGACTTGGAAATATCGGACGGAGGGTTGCGGCAGCTGCACAGGCCTTTGGCGCCCGGGTCATCTATACTTCTCCATCGGGCAATCCGCCCCAGGAGGGTTATACGCAGACGGATTTTGACACTTTACTGCGTCATTCCGATATCATTTCCATCCATGCTCCACTTAATGAATATACGGAAAACCTTATTAATGCAGACGCATTCCGCAGGATGAAAAAAAGCTGTATTCTCCTGAATCTTGGAAGAGGTCCTATTGTAAATGAAAGAGAGCTCTGTGATGCGCTCAAGCAAAATATGATTTCCGCCGCGGGGCTTGACGTTCTGTGTACAGAGCCAATGGCGCCTGACAGTCCGCTTCGAAGGATCAAGGACAGCCGCAGGCTTCTCATTACTCCGCATATCGGATGGGCAAGCGTAGAGGCAAGGACACGGCTTATAAAAATTGTCCAGACACAGATTGAAGAATATTTTGACATTTGATATAATGGGTTTATCAGATCATTTTCAGAAAGTAGGTGAAACTATGCCAAGTGCAGCAGATATTATCAAAGATTATGTTACCGAATTTTCAAGATTACAGGACTGGATGCTGCCAATTAAAGATGTAGCACCGGACACTTACCATTCTATGTACAAAAGATATCTGGAACTGAAGGTAACGCTTTCAAGCCTGGGAGTTAATCTCACAGAACTTGACAGAATAAAAGAATAGCATCACAGGACAGAATGTGCCGCAGCACATTCTGTCCTTCTTCCAGTCCGGCAGTCCTATCCCAGCGCCTGCAGCACCCGCAGTGCATTCCCGCTCCAGATCAAGTCCAGCTGGTTTTCTGAAATTCCTTTTTTCTTAAGGGCTTCCCACAGTTTTTCCATTCCATCCACCCTGGGAATATCCATATGTACTTCTTCAATCCCGTCAAAATCTGTACCGATCGCCGGAAATTCTCTTCCTCCCACCTGTATCATATGAAGCAGATGAGCCGTCATTTCTTCGATCTTTGAGTCCTTCGCTGTCCCCAGAAATGCACCGCAAAAATTAAGTCCCGCAATCCCGCCTTTTTCTGCAAGGGCCCGGATCATATCATCGCTTAAATTCCTGGGATGGCTGCAGAGAGCGCGGCAATTTGAATGAGACGCCATAACAGGGCTTTCTGCGTATTCTAATATATCCCGGAAGGTTCCGTCTGATGCGTGGGATACATCCACAATCATCCCAAGCTCACCCATCCGCTCTACAGCCTGGATTCCAAACTCCTTCAGTCCCTTTTCCATAATCTCCCCGTCTCTGCTGTTGGGATGACCGATACAGTTCTCATAATTCCACATCAGCGTCATCAGGCGGACACCTTTTTCATACAAAGTGTCCAGACGTTCGAGCTTTCCGTTCAGTATGCCGCTCTCTTCAATCGTAAGTATAGCTGAAATCTTTCCCCTGGAATGATTTTCCATGATTTCGCCGTAGGAACGGGAAAGAGCCAGCGCTTCCGGGAATTCCTTAAGCTGGCCTTCCATTAAGGCAATCATATCCAGGGCCTGCCTGTAGCATCCTTCATAGCCGTCTGTTTCCATATAATCCCCCAGGCAGGTAAAGCAGGCAAAAAACTGCGCCAGTGTCCCGGCCTTCTCCATTCCGGGAATACTAATGCTGCAGTCTGTATTCTGTAGATTCTGTCCCTTCTTTTCTTCAAGCAGGCGCGTCAGTGTATCACAGTGCATATCAATTAAATTCATTCTCTTGTTCATAATCTTCCCCTTCCGTAACAATCCATTCTTTTCCATATCTACCGAATAGTTACATTCTCCCTTTCATAGATTATAGAATATACTCATTATACTCAGATTTCAACTAATTGGTTAAAAGTTTTTTCAGGGAGGAACAAAAAAATGAATCCGATTATCGGTGTAGTTGTCTGCGGTTCTGACTCCGGCAGGCAGTTCGTAACTCATTCCTACATACAGGCCCTGGAGTCTGCAGGTGCTGTATGTGTCCTTATTCCATGTACCGAGGATGACTCGCATTTTCCCTGTTATTATGGAATCTGCGACGGGTTTTTGTTCTGCGGCGGAGATGACATATCGCCGCGTCTGTTCGGCGAGGATCTGCTTACAGAACGAGGTCAGACGGATATGCACATGGACTGCTTCCATCTAGGCTTTATGAAATATGCCCTGTCAACTTCTCTCCCCATTTTTGCTATCTGCAGAGGAATGCAGGTACTAAATCTTGCATACGGGGGAACCATTTATCAGGACATTTCCCTTAGAAATGGTGTTTCACAGAACCATATGCAGCACTCCGCAAGCCGCGGTGACGTCTGCCACCGGGTGGCCTGTACGAAAAACAGCCTGCTTTATAATCTGTGCGGAAGCTTTCTGGAAACCAACAGCTTTCATCATCAATGCGTGAAAACGATTGGAAAAGGGTTGTCTGTCAGTGCGGTCACGGCCGATGGGATTGTGGAGGCTCTGGAGGATTCCTCCCGCTCCTTTCTTGTCGGGCTGCAGTGGCATCCGGAATGCATGTATGCGTCATCTCCGCCAATGCGTGAATTATTTTCAAAATTTGTAGACAGGGCAAGATATGCCAAGAATATTTCCCTGCCTGTTCAATTCTGAATACAAATCTATTACATATTTTCTCCTGTATCCGCGCATACTAAACTTGTAAAAACAGGAATGACTGCTACATTGTAACCAGGCGCTGCCTTCGGTCACAAAAAAATCAGACAGTCATAAAAGTAAAGGAGGAAAACCACATGTCAGAATTATCAGTCTTAGACCTTCAGAACCTGCGTCATCTTATCGGCGGCTACGATACGTGCCACTGCAAAATGACCGATTATGCTTCACAGTCCCAGGATCCGGAGATTAAAAAGCTTTTTCAGGATGCCGCAAACTCTGCAATGAAAAACAAGCAGGATTTAATGAAATTCTTATAGGAGGGAAAATTATGTTAGACGAAAAAACAATGGTATCTGATGCCTTAACCGGCGTAAATGGAGAACTCACAAGATTTGGCGAAATGATTCCGCAGACAGAAAACAAGGAACTCAAGCAGTGTTTAAAGCAGATCCGGAACGAGTGTGAAATGTCCCAGGAGAAGCTTTACCAGGTAGCAAGGGAAAAGAGCTATTATGTACCGGCTGCAAAGGCCTCCCGTCAGGAGATTGAACATGTAAAATCTGTACTCACAAGTTCATCCATGCGGTAGTTTATACTGCACGTCAAATGCCGTGCAGTATAACAGGATGCGCACAGCCGCAGACTGAAGCTCTCACTTTCATGCAATTCTCTGCGGTGAAAGTGAGAGCTGTTTTATCTGATTATGCACCCGCGCTCTCAAACTGGGAATTGTAAAGGTTTGCATAGAATCCGTCTTTTTCAAGCAGCTGCTCATGATTCCCCACTTCCACAATATCCCCGTCCTTCATTACCAGGATCAGATCTGCATCACGAATCGTTGACAGTCTGTGGGCGATCACAAAACTGGTCCTCCCTTTCATCAGATTATCCATTGCCTTCTGAATCCGCACCTCGGTGCGGGTATCAACGGAGCTCGTAGCCTCGTCAAGAATAAGAATCTTTGGATCAGCAAGGATAGCCCTCGCGATAGTCAGAAGCTGTTTCTGCCCCTGGGAGACATTGCTCGCCTCTTCATTTAGCTCCATCTGATAGCCTCCCGGAAGCGTCTGGACAAAACGGTGCACATATGCCGCATCAGCGGCGGCGACCACTTCGTCGTGGGTCGCATCAAGCTTTCCGTAACGGATATTATCTTCGATGCTGCCCTTAAAAAGCCAGGTATCCTGCAGCACCATTCCGAACATCTGCCTGAGCTCGCTGCGGTTGAATCTCCGGATATCATACCCGCCTACACGGATGGCTCCGCTGTTCACATCATAGAAGCGCATAAGAAGCTTTACCATAGTTGTCTTTCCGGCTCCTGTGGGGCCTACAATAGCAATCTTCTGCCCCGGCTCCACCTGTGCGCTGAAGTCGTGAATAATCGTGTGATCCGGATTGTAGCCGAACTGTACATGGTCAAACTCTACACTTCCCAAAAGTCCTTCTACGTTCACGGCATCTTTCACTGTCTGATCTTCTTCCGGCTCCTCTAGAAATTCAAAGACACGCTCCGAAGCCGCTGCAGTGGACTGAAGCATATTTGCCACCTGCGCCACCTGCTGAATCGGCTGGGTAAAATTACGCACATACTGGGTAAAGGACTGGATGTCTCCTACCTCAATGGTCTGCTTCACCGCCAGATATCCTCCCAGAATAACCACTGCCACATAACCTAAGTTCCCCACAAACTGCATGATGGGCATCATCATTCCTGACAAAAACTGGGATTTCCAGGCAGAATTGTAAAGTGTATCGTTATCCTGGTCAAATGCTGCAATTACATCCTCTTCCTTATTGAATGCTTTTACAATGTTATGACCGCCGTAGACCTCCTCCACCTGTCCGTTCACATGTCCAAGGTATTCCTGCTGGTCTTTAAAATATTTCTGTGAATGCTTTACAATCACGGAAATGAAACCACCTGCAACGGGCAGGATTAAAAGGGCAATCACCGTCATCAGAGGACTGATACTCAGCATCATAATAAATACACCGATCAGAGTTGTCACAGAGGTAATGACCTGTGTTGCGCTCTGGTTCAGACTCTGGCTTAAGGTGTCCACATCATTGGTAATGCGGGACAAAATCTCGCCGTGAGTCATCTTATCATAATACTTCATTGGCAGCCGCTGTATCTTTTCGGAAATCTCCCTGCGCATCCGGTACGTCATCTTCTGGGAAATCCCGGTCATAATATAGCCCTGTATAAAGGAAAACAGGGCGCTTACAAGATACAGGCACAAAAGTCCCAATAAGATCCTGCCGATTTTCTCAAAATCAATCCCGGATCCGCCGGTGATTTTGCCGACTAGTCCGTTAAAAATCTCTGTTGTAGCCTTTCCTAAAATTTTCGGTCCCGCAATGTTGAAAACCGTACTCCCCACCGCAAAGACAGCCACTAACAGAATCGGTATCTTATAACTTCCCATATAGCCCATAAGCTTTTTCATGGTTCCTTTAAAATCCTTTGCTTTTTCACCGACTGCCATGGGGCCCGGCCCTCTATGTCCTCCTGGCATACTAACCCACCTCCTTCATATCCTGTGCAAGCTCTTTCTCTGACAGCTGAGAAGCCGCAATCTGATAATAAGCATCACAGGTTTTCAAAAGCTCCTTATGAGTACCCTTTCCTGCAATCTTGCCATCATCCAGTACAATAATCTGTTCTGCATGAAGAATCGTGCTGATGCGTTGCGCCACAATCAGTACTGTACTGTCCTCCGTTTTCTTCTTCAGTGCATTCCTAAGCGTAACATCTGTCTTATAATCAAGGGCGGAAAAGCTGTCGTCAAAAATATATACCTCCGGGTGCTTTGCAATGGCCCTTGCAATGGAAAGCCTCTGCTTCTGCCCGCCAGATACATTGGCGCCTCCCTGGGAGATGGGGCTTTCATAACCTTTTTTCTTCTCTTCGATAAAGCCTGCCGCCTGAGCAATCTCTGCTGCCTCTGTCATCTCTGACTCACTGCCGTCCGCATTACCATAGAGGATATTGGAGGCAATGGTCCCGGAGAACAGAACACCCTTCTGCGGCACATACCCAAGCCTCTCCCTGAGGTCATGCTGCCTCATGTCCCTGAGATCTGTCCCGTCTATGAGAATACGTCCCTCTGTCACATCGTAAAATCTCGGGATCAGATTTACCAGAGTAGACTTCCCACTCCCGGTACTGCCGATGAAAGCAGTCGTCTGTCCCGGCGTGGCAGTAAAGGAAATATCGCTCAGCACATTTTCCTCTGCCCCGGGATAACGGAAGGATACGTGATCGAAAACCACCTCTCCTCTGTCTTTTTTCTGGTCTGCCGGTTCTGGCTCCACAGGATGCTCAGGGTCGTGGATCAGTGTCCTGCTCTTTAGCACCTCATCCACACGCTCCGCAGATACTGCGGCTCTTGGCAGCATCACGGAGATCATGCAGATCATCAGGAAGGACATAATAATCTGCATGGTATACTGAATAAATGCCATCATATCGCCCACCTGCATGTTTCCGTCATTGACTCCGTGTCCCCCTACCCATATGATCAGTACAGAGATTCCGTTCATAACCAGCATCATCACCGGCATCATAAACGTCATGGCACGGTTTACAAACAGATTCGTCTTCGTAAGGTCCCGGTTCGCCCTGTCAAACCGCTGTTCCTCATATTTCTCCGTGCTGAATGCCCGGATTACCGAAAGACCTGTAAGAATTTCCCGACTGACCAGATTCAGTCTGTCCACCTGGTTCTGTACAATCTTAAACTTCGGCATAACGACCAGGAACAATATCCCCACCACCAGGAGTATAAGCACAACTCCAAGGGCAATGATCCAGGACATGTCTACATTTGTATGGAACACCTTCCACACGCCGCCTGCTGCCAGAATCGGGGAATACAGCACCATACGCAGCACCATGACCGAGAGAAGCTGTACCTGCTGAATGTCGTTCGTACTTCTTGTAATTAAAGAAGCTGTGGAAAACTTATCAAATTCTGCATTAGAAAAGCTAACCACCTTCCGGAACACATCTCTCCTTAAGCCCCGGCCAATTCCCGCGCCGACTCTTGAGGCCATAAGGCCCACCAGAATACTTGCCAGCATGCCAAGAGCCGCAAGGGCCAGCATCTTTGCGCCTGTACTACGAATATAGGCGGAGCTGATCTGATCTGTGTCAATACCCAGGCGGTCATAGGCCAGCCGGACATACGCAGTCCCGGCCTGCTCTAAGATGGAATCCGGCATGCCGTCAAGCTTTTCCGTGATTCCCTCTATGGTCTGTTCCCGCTGCTCTTCTGGCATCACAGCAAAAAGGCCGAAGACAGACATTTCCCCAGCGCCCATATCCTGGTCCTGCATCTGCCCTGTCATCTGCTTCTTCATCTCGTCTTCCATCTGCTTCGTCATATCACTGTCAGACTCAAAACCAGAAACCAGCATCATCGGCTTTGCCAGGATATCAGAAAGCTCTTTGGTCTTTTCCTCGTCTTTTAAATGATCTTCCTTAAGCCTTAGCACTGTCCCTTCAGGATCCCCGGTATAATGGTATGCATCGTATGCTCCCTCCTCATATGCATCCTGCACGGCTGCCTTCTGCTTCGCCGGAACAAAAATGAGAAGCTTTTCCAGATCCTCCTTCAGAATCGTCTTCGGCACATTTTCGTCAATACCACTTTGCTGAATTCCTACATTTACAATATTCGAAGTGTAAGTTGGAAGCGACAGCTCACAGTACGCCTGTATCATAAGCACACACAGAATTGCAAATACCGACCCGGCGTAAGGCTTCATAAACTTAAATAATTTGCTCATCTTCAAGTCTCCTTTCTAAATCGTCTGAGCTAAAGTTTTTATCTGATCTCCGGAGGCACAGGCGGCCGAGTCTTTTCCATCACAGAGCACAAATCCAGCCCCCTAAGCTCCTTGTAATCCATAAGATTCTTCCGCATTTCAATAAGCAGCCTCCTGAAAAACAGCTTTTCCTCATAAGTAATACCCTTAAAAACCGTCTTCTCTATCTCCTCCATAATTTCCTTCATGCTTTCAATACATTCTCTGCCCTTTTCTGAAATTCCTATTTTGAAAGCCCTTTGGTCACTGGAGTCTGCCTCCTTAATAATATATCCCCTTCCTTCCAGCTTCTTAATCGCAGCTGTCATAGAAGGCGGAGTAATCCCCATCTTCTGTGCAAGCCTTTTCTGCGACATACTGCCTTCCCCATGTAATATAAAAAGAATACCCGCCTGCCCCGGCTTCATATCCAGAGCCTCCATCCTCTTCATGGCATGATAACGGCTCAGATGGCTTACCTGCTCTAGAATCATAACCGCAGAAGCATCGCCTGACATGTTAAGCATAACCTGTCCTCCTTACAAATCAGTTACATCATTTAATTAGATAACTAACTAATAGATTAGTTATCTTTACAATATATGTCAATATTATTTTTATCATTTAATAATTATTTTATGGAAATTTATGAGAAATTAATTAGATCAGCTAATTAGTCGGGGACGGGGTAAAATTCATTTTACCCCGTCCCCGACTATAGCCTTTCCGAATCCAGAATAATCGTAAACGGTCCGTCATTTACCAGGCTGACCTTCATATCCGCCCCGAATCGCCCCCGTTCCACTACCTTCACCTGTTCCCTGCATTTTCCGATGATATACTCATACAGTTCTGAAGCCATGTCCGGTGCTCCGGCCTCTGTGAAGCCCGGGCGGTTTCCTTTTTTACAGTTGGCATATAGGGTAAACTGTGAAATCAGCAGAAGCTCTCCGTTCACTGCGTCTAATGACAGGTTTGTTTTTCCCTGTTCATCCTCAAAAATCCGCATTCCCAAAAGCTTTTTTACCATCTTGTCTGCAATCTCTTTTGTATCGGATTCAGCTACTCCGATCAGTACCATAAAGCCCTTTCCGATCTTTCCCAGTACCTCCCCGTCTACCCTGACTTCACTTTCTGAAACTCTCTGTATTACGAATCTCATTTTTTTATCTCTCCTGTTCTTTTTTTCTTATCCGGCAGCTGTGCCAGTATAATGGCTGTAAACATGAGTACGCATCCTATGGACTCTCTTACGGACAGTCTCTCTCCCAGGACAAGCCATCCTGCGAGTACAGAGAAGCAGGATTCCAGGCTCAGAATCAATGATGCGACTGCCGGATTCACGTTCTTCTGTCCTACAATCTGCAGCGTATATGCCACTCCGCAGGAGAGTACGCCTGCATATAAAAGCGGAAGGATTCCTTCCAGCATAGCGCTAAGTCTCGGTGTCTCCATCGTCAGCATAAAGGGAAGAGATGCCAGTCCGCATACAAAGAACTGGATACAGGACATCTTTACTCCGTCTGCCCTTGGTGAAAAGTAATCAATCACCAGAATATGCAGTGAAAAAACAAGTGCACACAGGAAAATCAGGAGATCTCCCTTTCCCACAGAAAATTTTCCGGTCATACACAGGAAATAAAGTCCTGTCAGTGCAAGCAGCACGGCAAGCCATACCTTCCATCCGATTTTTTTCCGGAGAAAAATACCGAGAACCGGCACTATAACAATATAAAATGCTGTAATAAACCCTGCTTTTCCTGCCGTTGTGTACTGGATCCCTACCTGCTGCAGGCTGCTGGCCGCAAACAAAAGAAGTCCGCAGGCAATGCCTCCGGTAATGAGATCCTTTTTTGATCCTGACCGTTTTCCGGACGCTCCGTTTATCTTATTCAATAATGTGATGCATGGGAGAAGTGCGATCCCGCCGATCATGCTTCTTACTCCGTTGAAGGTAAAAGGACCGAGATAGTCCATCCCCATACTTTGGGCTACAAATGCCGTGCCCCAGATAAACGCCGTTAAAATAAGCATAAATGCGTTTTTTGTCTTCATGCCAAGTCCCTCTCTCTACAAAACTTTAAATACTGGTCACAGAGTGAGCAGCAGCGCGAACGACCTCCCAGGCCGTAAACAGCAAATCATATTATACCACATTTCCCGGCACAGGTGTATAATAAATACAATCTAAGACACACTTTATACTGGAGGTAAAATATGAAAAAACATAACAAAGTATTTTTCTGCTGCGGACTTGCCATGCTCCTTAGTGAGTTCTGGAAGCAGTGGTGCCTTACTTACCGCCTGGGCAGCGGACAATACAACTGGTGGTATTTTCCCTTCCAGCTATGCAGCATCCCCATGTATGTCTGCCTGCTGCTGCCATTTTTGTCCTTTGGCAGAGTCCGAAGGGCTCTGCTTACTTTCTTAATGGACTTTGGACTTCTTGCGGGCTTTTTTACTTTCTTTGACACAAGCGGCCTGCACTATCCCCTGGTCCTTTTGACCGTCCACTCTTACGCATGGCATATCCTTTTAATCCTGCTCGGACTCTATGCTGGTTATATAAATGCGGCATATGTATCATACCTAGATTTTCTGAAAGCTGCGGGAGTCTATCTGGCATGCTGCCTTTTGGCAACTGTACTGAATCTTGTGTGCTACCCTTTGGGGCGGATCAATATGTTCTACATCAGCCCCCATTTTCAGATGTCGCAGAAAGTATTCCAAAAGATTGCCCTGTGCCTTGGAAACAGTGCCGGGATCGCCATCTATATCTGCGCCACTGTCACAGGCGCCTGGCTTGTGCATCTTCTCTGGATGTGTACCATGAAAAAGCCCAGAACGTAAAATTGGGGACGGGGTAAAATTCATTTTACCCCGTCCCCAATTTTACGTTCTAGGCTTAACAGCCTTATGGAAACGACAAGGCAGAGGGCTTCTGACAATGCCGCTGCCCACCAGATTCCCTTTCCGCCAAACAGGGCTGTCAGAACAGTCATGCTGATCACAAGCATCACAAGCCCGCGTCCCAGAGAGATCACCACCGCAGTCCCCGATTTCTCAATTGCCGTAAAAAAACCGGCTGCCACCACATTATACCCTGCCAGAAGAAAGGACAGGATAAAGATACGGAATACCCCTGCCGAGTAAGCTGACAATTCCTCAAGCTCTGGTGATATGAAAATCCCCACGATCTTATCTGCCAGAAGATAGCAGACTCCCGCCACAAAAAACGAAGATGCGGCCACGGTGCATAGTTCATATTTCAGGAGACGGCGGCATTTTTCCCTTTCTCCCTTTCCGTAATAGTAGCTGATGAGGGGCTGGCATCCCTGGGCCACGCCTACCATGGACATGACAACAATCGCATTAACATAGGCGATAATGGAATAACTTACGATGGCATCCTCATTTAAAAAACGGATGATCGCCTGGTTAAATACAAAGGTGATGATTCCGGCTGAAAGCTCCGTGATTCCTGACGGAAAGCCGTTCTTAAGCTCCCTGGCAATAAGCCATGGCCGGAAGGCATGTCTGCAGAACTTGATCGTTCCCTTTTTTCCCAGAAAATGTTTTAAATAGAAGACAATCACCACAGTCTGGGATATACCTGTTGCAAATGCCGCCCCAGATACTCCCTTATGCCAGACCATCACAAGCAGATAATCCAAAATACAGTTCAGCACCACGCCAAGGCTTACAATAATAGTCGCCAGCGCCGGATAGCCGTCTGTACTGATCAATATTTCAAAGGAGTAGGACAGGATAAAGCAGACTGCAAAGGGGGCGATCGTGGAAATATATTCTTTCACATAGGGCATGGTCACCTCCGTTGCCCCCAGAAATCCGGCAAAACCCTTAAGTCCCGCAAGCACAGCTGCTGTAATCAATAGGGATACGATTGTCAGCACCGTCATATTCTGTGAAAATACTTCCCTTGCTTCCCTGATCTTATTCTGCCCGAACATAAGGGCTACGATCGTTGACGTCCCCACCGCAAAAGTGAGCGACAATGCAAACATGCCGGTCACAAAGGGGGATGAGATGTTGACTGCCGCCAGTGCTGTCTCCGACACCCCTCTTGCCACAAACATGCCGTCCACCATGGTGTATAATGCAAATACCCACTGGGATGCCACTGCAGGCAGGATAAATTTAAAAAAATCACGTTTTAAGGATTTTCCTTCCAATTTCATAACTCTTCCTTCTCCAAAATCTTTCATGAAAATTATTCCTTTTTCATCTTAAACCCTGGTATAATACTAAGGTCAAGAAGTTTTCCGCCTGCATGGCTGCGGATAGATGACTGTTTAAATACGAGGAGGTCCACTATGAAAAATTATTACAAAATCAGTGAAATCTCAAAGCTTTACGGTATCGGCCCGGATTCTTTAAGATATTATGAGAAGCTGGGCATCCTGAAGCCCAGGAGGGATACCAACGGCTACCGGCTCTACAGTCTGAAGGAGCTTTATAAGCTGAACATGATCCGCGACCTGCGGTCCCTGGATTTTTCTATGGAGCAGATTAAGGAATATCTGGACAAACAGAGCATTGACAACACACTGGCGCTGCTTTACGAAGAGCAGTCCCTTCTTTATAGCCGGATCAAGGAGCTGAAAACGAGGAAGAAGATTATCGAAAACCGGATTGCCGGCCTGTCCGGCCTGTTTGCTCTTTCTGCAGGCATCTTCACCATCAAAGACTGCCCTGCCCGCCCATGCGTGCAGCTCAGCGAATATATTACAAGAGATGAGGAGATGGATTTTCTGATCAAAAAGCTCCATAAAAAACATGAGAACAAGGTATGGGACTTCGGCACACAGACCATCGGCGCTTTTTTTGCCATGGAGGAACTGACAAAAGGGATTGCAAATGTATATACCTCTGTCTTTTTTGTTCTGGAGCAGGAGGCTTCTGACTATGATTTTCTTCTGCCTGCCGGGAAATATATTTCTTACTATTATAGAGGAAATTATGAGCAGAATGCCGCTCGCCTGCAGGAACTGCTTGCTTACGCCCAAGAAAAAGACCTCCCGTTAGACGGGAAGCCTTTTGAAATTTATGCAATTGATAACCGGGACACCATGCGCCCCGAAGAATTTCTGACAGAAATACAGGTGCGCACTGATACCAGTGTACTAGTTTAACCAATTGGGGACGGGGCATTTTTAAAAATGCCCCGTCCCCAATTTACTTCATTATTTTTTTACCACTACCTTTTTGGATTTCGACCAGCCAGAATATATTTTTTGTGATTTTCCTTTTATTTTAACTGTCTTATATGTACGGATCCTTACATAATATTTTTTCTTCGCTTTCAGCTTCGTAATTTTTCTTCGGGGAGTCTTACTCTTATTGACCAGCACCGTACGTTTTTTTCCGCATTTGAATTTCTTATTCGTAGAATATTGAATCTGGTATCCTGTGGTCTGCTTCGCCTGCTTTTTCCACTTCACGGTAAAGCTCTTCTTCCCGGCTTTTACTCTGCAAATTGACGTACCCCTTGGCTTAATCTCAAAGGACTTCTTCATGCTTCCCGTATAGCTCCCTTTGAAGGTGATCTTTACAGTATACCGCCCAACTTTCTTACACCCTGCCGGATAAGTGACCGTATAATTCCCCGCGCCGATTGTCTTTCCATTGCTGTCTTTTACAGTTACTGACGGTCTTCTTACCTTTCCGTTATAGGTGTAGGATGTTGACGACAGCGTTGCTGTCTTAGGCGGAGCCGGTTTGGACACAGACGGGTCTGAGGGGTCTTCTTTGTCAGCTGATGGCTTTTCCCGTACAATTACCTCAACCTCTTTTGTAAATCCTCCGTCTGCTGTCTTTGCCGTGATAAGTGTTGTTCCTGCCCCTACACAGGTTATGAGCCCTTCCTCATTCACCGTGGCAATTTTTTCATCCCATGATATCCAGCTTATTGCCGGGTTCGCTGCATTAGACGGAATTACCTGGCATTTCGCAAGAGAGGTATCCCCTACGGTAAGATTCAGCTTCTCTTCGGATAAAAGTTCAATTCCGGTTACTGCATTCTCGTCCTCAGTTCCAGAGCTGCTGGTTCCATCGGAACATACCGTTCCTGCATAGGTCCATTGACTGGATGATAGATTAAGATTCAATGCAGCACGCACACCGACATACTTGCTGTTGACATCGCTCCAATAATAGATGTAGCCGTTGTAATTCACAAACGAGGCGCACTTTGAACTATTGCCTGGTGAGCGCAGCCACCAGCTGCAGTTGTCTTTATATGTATCATCTGTATTATACCGTACTCCCATCGCCTTCGCATAAGTACTGCTCTTACTTCTGCGTGCTTCATCATATCTGTTCCAATCTGGAACAAAGCCATAAGGCTCAGCGCTTCTCCCATACACTTCTGACTCTGACAAAAGGAAGATTTTATCTACGGTATCATTTCCTCCTTCGGTTCCATAAGATTTATTGTCTGCATTTACCACAGGTGTATCTGCAATTGCTGACTGCTCATCAGATGTAAAGGCGCTGCCAATAAAATTCCTGCCGCTGTAATCTGTTCCCTGCTGGTTATCGGAAGAACCATATCCATTTAACCAGCTCCTTATGGTGCTGGTCTCCCATGTCACATTTTCACGCACTGTATTGTATTTTTGGTCATCCAGCGCCACATCCGACAGGAGAAGCGCCTGGTTTCCGTCTGTTTTCAATACCCGCCATTTCACCGGCTCATATTTAAAGTAATGGTATGTGTCCGCATCTGACCAGTTATAGTAGTACTTGTCAGACGAGGCTGCTGCATATGTCGCATCCCCTTTTTTCATTCTCCGGTAACGGTTCCCACCAATCGTAATGTCATTATTGTCGTCCCATCCATCCACGTTTTTAAGTGCCCTGTATATGGGACTCGCGCTTGCCACCTCGCTTTGTGGGTAGCTCCCGAACCACACACAGTCCCATGTCACCTTCTGCTTTGCTTTCATACTGGAATCTGCTTCGATCCTCGGTGCATGAAGTTCTGACACGGATGGCTTTTCTCGTACAATTACCTCAACCTCTTTTGTAAATCCTCCGTCTACTGTCGTTGCCGTGATTACAGTTGAGCCTGCCCCTGCACAGGTTATGAGCCCTTCCTCATTCACTGTGGCAATTTTTTCATCCCCTGACGTCCAGCTTATCGCCGGGTTCGCTGCATTAGACGGGATTACCTTGCATTTCACAAGAGAGGTGTCCCCTACGGTAAGATTCAGCTTCTCTTCGGATAAAAGTTCAATTCCGGTTACTGCAGCCTCGTCCTCATTTCCATTTCCAGAGCTGGTGGTTCCATCAGAACATACCGTTCCTGCATAGGTCCATTGATTAGATGATAAATTAAGATTCAAAGCAGGACGCACACCGACATAATTGTAGTCGACATGGATCCCACCGACGTTGCCAGTGTTAAGCACACCTGCGGCGCTTTTCAGATAATAGGCCGGCGAGCGCAGCCACCAATGGCAGTCGTCTTTATATGTATCATCTGTAGCACTCCATACTCCCATAGCCTTCGCATAAGTACTGCTCTTACTTCTGCGTGCTTCATCATATGTATCACTTTCTGAAACAAAACCATAAGGCACAGCGCCTTCTCCATACACTTCTGACTCTGACAAAAGAAATATTTTATCTACGGTATCATTTCCCCCTTCGGTTCCAGAAGATAGATTGCCTGCATTTACCACAGATGTATCTGCAATTGCTGACCACTCATCAGATGTAAAGGCGCTGCCAATAAAATTCCTGCCGCTGTAATCTGTTCCCTGCTGGTTATCGGAAGAGCCATATCCATTTAACCAGCTCCTTATAGTACTAGTCTTCCATGTCACATCTTCCCACACTGTATTGTACCTTTGGTCATCCAGCGCCACATCCGACAGAAGAAGCGCCTGGTTTCCGTCTGTTTTCAATACCCGCCATTTCACCGGCTCGTATTTAAAGTAATGGTATGTGTCCTCATCTGACCAGTTATAGTGATCGCTGTCTCCGGTTACTGCATATGTCGCATCCCCTTTCTTCATTCTCCGGTAACGGTTCCCACCAATCGTAATGTCATTATTGTCATCCCATCCATCCTCACCTTGAAGTGTGTTGTATATGGGATCCGAACTTTCCACCTCGCTTTGCGGGTAGTTCCCGAACCACACACAGTCCCATGTCACCTTCTGCTTTGCTTCCATGCCAGGATCTTCTTCTATCCCTGGCGCCCTCAGATCAGAAGCTGAATTCCCGACTGCCCCGGCATTAACCGTAAAACCGGTACACAGCCCCACGCACATTGCCGCTATAAGCAGCAATGCCGTCATCTTGCAAATCATTTTTTCCCTCATTTCTTTTCCTCTCCTTCTTTGTCTGCCTGCTAATCTTTTCCGTTTCATTTTCCCATCCCTTCCTATTTATGCCAAAATAGAAGCTTTCTCTAAGACAAGATTATTTTTCTCTTTATCTTTCAGTTTACTAAAAAAAGACAATACTGTAGACAATCTCTGAAGCCCATCAACTAATTCCCAAATATTTTTTGGTCTCTGCGACAAAAACAGGTGGAATTTACTACCTGCAAGTTCTGTAAGACTGCCCTGCATTATTATCTTTTCCCCTATATGTTACCACATAAGTGCCCATTTTTCCACAAAAATATGGCGATCTGCTTATTACCGCAAACTACAGCGTTACTGTTCACTCCGTTCACAGTAACATTCGCAAAACACAGCCGCTTTCGCGGACGCTGCCAAAGCGCCCCTGACCTTTAACACTGTGAACAGTTATAAAACTCACACATATAATATAGAAGTATATTGAAGGGAGAGACTGTAATGCCAGATAATCAGAATCAGAACCAACCTCAGAATCATGAACAGGAAGACATGATATTTCTTCCTGAATCCCCCGACACCCCCTCATTCGGACCGCCTCCCGGAGTGGAAGAGCCCCCTGCCGGGATTGACGTGCCTGCGGCGCCAGGAGAAGAGCCGGGAGGTATGCTTCCGACGCCCGCACTTCCCGGCGCACCTGATTTTCCGGGGCCCCCGGTGCGCCCCACCCCGCCTGTCGCCCCGATTACTCCAGGAAACGGGCAGCGTCCACCTGTTGCCATCTATCCGATTCCAATCATTCCAAGGCCAGAGCCTGACGCCCCGGAACAGGGCTACTGCACCATCCGTTTTCTCCATGGAGCTGTCGGTTTTGATGCTCTGAACATATTTATTGGAAACAAGCCAGTTGTAAACCGCCTGCAGTACGGAGAGGTATCCTCCTATTTCATAGAAACAGATGAGTTTAAAACAATCAATGTTGTAAATCCACAGGGAAGGAGAATGCTGATTGCCAGCGAAACATTTTTCTTCGGGGAGGATGACGTATACACGATTGCCTTTATAAACGGGCTCAATGGCCTTGGCATGTACCTGGTTCCAGATATACCATGCACCTTAAAAAGGCAGAGGCGCTCCTGTGTACGTGCCGTAAATCTGTCCTATAACTCTCCTGCTCTTGATGTAACCACCCAGGACGGAAGAGTAAGATTTGAGGATTTACGGTTTAAGACCATATCTGCATATAAGCAGATTCAGCCAGGCACACAGAAATTTTTCGTTACTGAGATGTTAAGCGGCGCTGCTGTATTCCAACTTGCTCATGAGATTGAAGATCGGAAGATGTATACCATATACATTATCGGAGATGCGTACGGGGCGCCGGATATGACGGGGATCGTAACAGAAGACTATTCGCTGTTACTCGATTAATCAAATTGTCAAATTGGGGACGGGGCATTTTTAAAAATGCCCCGTCCCCAATTTCAAGCATTTCACAATTCAGGGATTGCAGACTGAAGCTATTCGTTATATTATGGACAGTGAAGCAGAAGTGCAGTTCCTTCTCTGGTCTTAGGAGAATCTGTCCAGAGGCTTTAAATTCTGCTGCAGATAGAATTTTTTTTGCCCGGAAGGTTAAACGTTTAATATATTTGGAACCATCTGTGGCGATGAAAGGAGTAATGATGATTTATAAATTTGAAAACAAGACATTCCGTTTAGAATGGAATGAGAACGGCAATCTGACTGGGTTGTATCTGAAGGACGATCCGGAAAAAATGAACTGGGTTGTGGATCCAAAGTATCTGGAGCAGGCCGGGTATGACGACCTGGACAAACTCTGGGGAGAATTTTCCATTATGGTAAATGGAACAACTTATACTTCCCGGGATTCCGTAAGAAGCATTCTTCAAAAAGAAGATGTGTTATCCGTAACCTGCCGCTTCCGGGACTTTCGGCTCACAATGGACTATGAGCCGGATGGAGACAGCCGCATGAGATTCTCTGTGATCCTTCAGAATCTGGGGCAGGAAGAAATTCTACTGGAACAGATGGGCGTCTGGATTTCCCTTGCCTATATCATGTTCCGTGACAAGAATGTAATCCGTAATATGGAGCATTCTGCTGCAGTATTTCCCTCCGTTTCTAGAGACTATACAAAGCTTGCCGCAGTCCGAAGAAGCAACCGCGCGCCGCATATGGGGCTGTATCAGCAAAAAGGCAGAACTCTTTCTGTCGGAACATACTGTGAATATCTGAATCTGTTTTTTGAAAATGCTTCTCCCTCCCTGGATGGCCTCCTGTTTCACCAGCTCATACTGGCAGGCGGATATGAGAAGGGAAAGGAGCCGGTAAATGACTGGATTTATGACAGGAATTCATTAAGTCTGGGTATTGGTAAAACGTTGGAATGGAGCTATACCTTAAGCCCCTTTGACAATATGGAAGACTTCTATGCCAAAGGCCTAAAGCTGGGACACCCACGGATGGACTACGCACCTATGACCCTTGTCGGCGGCAACATTCATATAGATGTCACACTTCCCCAGGAGAAGACTCCTGAAAAAGTACTTGTTGAATATGTAGCCGGAGGGAAAAAGAAAATACAGGAGGTCACAGATGCATTTAACATGTCTGATGTAAGAAACGGTCAGATCAGTTTCCAAACATTCTCCCCCGGAGAGCATAAGGTTATATTGGAGTTAGCAGACGGCAGCCAGGACTGGGTGGTCTGCAATGTTATGGAGCCCCTGGCAAAGGTCTTCGAACAGCGTGCAGCGTTCATCTCAGACAGATTATACCTGGGCAGCCAGGGGAATCCTCCCTATGCATATGCCCCGGTATCGAACCAGGGGGAATCCTTGGGAAGAATTAATCTGGTTCTTAAGGAAAACCTTCTTGGAAGGCTTCATGTCGGCCAGGTGCGGGAGGCAGAACTCTGCGCGGTTCATTATATACGCCAGAAATGGTTTATTGACGGCGATTTTGCAAGGCCAAGGAAGCTTTACGGGAATTTTTACCGTGTCATGGACTTTGAATACATCAGCCATGTGTTTTATCTGCTGTCAAAATTCAGCGATACTGTCTTACAATATCATTCCCCGAAGGAATACCTGGAATGGGCAGCTGAAGTTTTCATGCTGCGTGCCGATCCCCGCCTTCATGACAATGAACGGGCCAGAGAGGAAGCAGAGATGCTAGGCGTATTTTTCCTGTACATACCGGATCTTTTGGAGGATCTGAAAAAATCCGGCATGTCTGAGAAATATGAGGCAATAAAGGAGTTATGGAAAAATACCACAGAACGGGTACAGAATCAGAGCCATGAATATACGGGAATCATTACTGAGCATTATTACGATAATGGAGGATTCGCACCTTGTGCGGGAGCCTTAAGTATGAGCGGGCACGGCGAAGGAGCCGGGCGGTACGGCAGACTCCTGCTTGCAAATATCGGCTTTTCCAATGACTTCCGCGCCCAGAATCCCGACCGGTGGTGGGAAGCACTTTCCTACATGATCCATTCACTGTGGGGCGGCATCTCTGCGGCTGCAATGCTGAAATGCTATGAGGCCAACGGAATACCTGCGTATCTGGAAGCAGCATACAGAGCCACTGTCGGCATCTTATATTGTTATGATACGAATGCCACAGCAACGGGATGCTGCCTGGAAAAAGGGGAGGCTGCATCAACTTATAGCGTTGCAGGCCCCCACCTGAACAGACCGGATCTTTCCAGGAATCGGTTTGGCCAGTCTGCATTTGCCAGTGACGGCGGAATCTTTGCAAAACTGTTTACCGACAGCAACAGCACGCCGGACTGGGACATGGGCGAAGAAATCGCCGCCTATCTGGACGGATTCGGAACCAAAACCTTTTTGTACGAGAAAAACGGAACCCTCCGTGTTGTAAATGGTTTTGCCCAGAAAATAGAAGGAGGATACCTCATTACAAGCTATGCCCCTTATCCGAAGGAATTCCATTTTATGGAGAAAAATTATCACTTTTACAGCAACAGAGACGAAATCCAGAGAACTGTCTGTCTAACGGATGACGGATTTCATAGGTACCCGGAGGTATAGTGGGGACGGGGCATTTTTAAAAATGCCCCGTCCCAATTTCCAGATATGCAGATCCTCTCGTAATATCGTCCCTGTAAGCTTCCTCCAGACAGGGCACTCTGTATTCGTGCACAGGAAAATATTCTCTAGTATCCTGTGTATGATTCTCCTGGAAATCTTCCCTCTTCCCGTCAGGCACTGACCTGTTATTTCCGCACATAATAATTGCCCTTTTTAATGGCTTTTTATATAGAATATGCGGCATTGCCCTTTATTGTGAAAGCTAGAGCGTGTTTGAAAATTCATTCCTGCCACCTGCACGCCCCACTTTGCGGCTAATTTGCCCTGCATTCAGTCAGCGTAGCCCACTACGCCTCCTTCATTTGGGGCAAATTCTCCACAATTTGTGACGCACATTTGGCAGAAAGCAATTTTCAAACACGCTCTAGTATAACCCCCGCGAAAAAGAAAGTCCAGTATTGTGGGCTTTCCCGGTTTTGAGGCGAAGGGGAGGAGAGAATCGAATACCAGAATCAAATTTCACAGGATTCGAGAAAACCCTTATATTTAATACATTTTTAAAATATATCAATATGTATACAAAGTGTTCTATCGTGTTCTAATGTGTTCTGTTAAATTAATAAGAAGATTGGAGGAAACGCACATTATCCAGTATAATGTTAAAGCATGTCAATTCCTTTTTCTTTTATTATATTACTCCACTATAAAATCACTTTATAATAAAACTTATACTTTCTAGGATATTTATAATTTATTTTTTTATTTACACTCTTAAATGCATTTTTCCCAATTTTCACTTTTGAATTAAAAGTAACTTTTTTCAATCTTTTGCATTTATAAAACGCTTGTTTTCCAATTTTCTTCATGCTCTTAGAAAGAGTAACTTTACTAATAAAAAAATTCCCTTTAAAAGCTTTATCCGAAATTGATGTAACCTTATAGCTCTTGTTTAACTCTTTTATTTTTGCAGTTTGTGGTATTTTTACCGATTGTACATATTTATCTTTTAAACCTGTAACTGTTACTGTATTTTTTCCTGTAACCTTATACTTTAAACTTCCATAAGTAAAATTTGTTGGTGAAAAAGTCACCTCATAACTAAAATTTCCGTAAAGATTGCTAAAGCCAATTAATTCAGCACTTGAATTAACCTTTAAATAATAAGTCCCCTTTTTAAGTGTAGCCGTAATTGTATTGTTGCCCAATGGGTCCTTATCCCAATATTGCTCTGCCAAATAAATATAATCGGGATAATCTGTTTTGGTCAACATAAACGATGTGATTCGGCATTGTGTATTGAGTTCAAATCTAATAGTTCCAGTGCACGGTACATGAAATTTATACCATATAACAGGTTCAGTTTTCGAAAGTGTTCCACTTACAGTTTGCGAAATACTTATTTCCTTTGCAGTGGCTCTTGTATTTGCCATAGTCGTTGTAGATATAGCAAATACTCCTCCTAAAATCAAAGCAACTGTCAATAAAAATTTGCAACATCTCATTTTTTTCATATTTAACAATCTCCTTTTTTCTTTGATTGTACCAAGCCGCTAGCGCGGCGGCTAGCCCAAAGTACATAAAATCACCACTTTTTCAAAAAAGTAGCAGTTTTTGAAAATATGTTGTATTGTTGAGTTATCACACTTAACTATAATCATAATCTCAAGAACTGCTATGCTTAGTTTAC
>CAJTIU010000022.1 GCA_910576335.1 Lachnospiraceae bacterium | reverse complement strand
TTGAAACAAAACGGAAAATATACCCGGACTTAGCAGCTTCTTAACAGCCACAAGAAATAACCGCTTTAAAAGCCTGCCTTTTTGACAGGTCGAATACTTGTGTCCAAATTTATCCTTTGATGTTTTTTATTGATGTTCTGTTAAGAGAATATCATATACTGTGGCAGGATTCAAGAACTAAATACATATTTGCCGTAGCATAAATATGAGAGGGTGAAGAACATGGAGTCAAAACCGAGGATATTATACTTGTTGCGGATATTGGAACAATATACAGATGAAGAACATCCGCTGACAACAAAACAGCTAATAGAAATGCTTAATGAAAAATATGGAATATCGACCTACAGGACGACCATTGCAAAAGATGTTGTTGCTTTACAGGAGTTTGGCGTGGATATTGTAGTTGTCCATTCTACACAATGTAAATATTTTATCGGAAGCCGCCAGTTTGAACTGCCCGAATTGAAGCTTCTTATTGATGCAGTAGAATCATCAAAGTTTATTACAAGTAAGAAAAGCGACGCGCTTATAAAGAAAATACATATGCTGACAAGTAATGAGCAGGTGAAGAAATTAAAAAGAAACAACTACGTCTCTGGACGGATAAAGCCGAATAATGAACAGATATATTATATTGTTGATACAATCAATGACGCTATTAATGAGGGAAAACAGATTTCCTTTCAGTATTACGAATATACAGGTTTGAAAGAGAAAGTGCTGAAG
Organism: Lachnospiraceae bacterium; assembly: GCA_910576335.1. Classification (GTDB taxonomy): domain Bacteria; phylum Bacillota; class Clostridia; order Lachnospirales; family Lachnospiraceae; genus CAPEBR01. The sequence continues at coordinate 87,035 of CAJTIU010000022.1, read as the reverse complement.
AATAAAGGTGGAGTCTTGACCGTTTTGGAGAGGATATTACTACACTTGTTTATGATGAAAATTCTTTCAAGGTGACTGTGGAAGTTTCGACAAGTCCTACCTTTTTCGGGTGGATATTTGGATTTGGCGGCAAGGTTCAGATACTTTCGCCAGAGAGTGTAAAGGAAGAATACAGGCAAATGATTGTGCAGGTGAGTGAAAATATAGGATAACTATGAAAAATGGCTAAGATGTCAGATAAAGCGGTGATGTGAGGAATGATGGAAAATGGAGAATAAATTAACAGATGTTGCTCAGAATAATCTTATGATTAATTTTGTTAAAACAGACGATATCTTAAAAGATATGTGTGGGATTATTGAGTCCTCACAAAAGGCGGCATATCAGGCGGTCAATACTACGTTAGTTCAGAGAAATTGGATGATTGGATACCGAATTGCGGAGGAAGAATTTGGTGGAGAAGAACGCTCTGAGTACGGACTTAAGGTAATAAAGAAGCTTTCAAAGGAACTGACAAATCTTTATGGTAAGGGATATGACAGAGGTACTCTTTATCGTTGTTTGAGATTTTACAGAATGTTTCCTGAGATTGTTGCCTCACTGAGGCAACAATCTGGAACCATACTTTCTTGGACGCACTATCGTATTCTCTTGCAGGTCGAAGATAAAAAAGCTCGTGATTGGTATGAGAAAGAAGCTGCGAAACAAACTTGGAGCGTCAGAACCTTACAGAGAAATATTTCTTCACAGTATTATTACCGTATGCTTCAAACGCAGAAGCAGGAGCTTGTAGAAAATGAAATGAAGGAGCTGACCGCAGAATTCCAGAATGACAAGCTGGAGTTCATTAAAAATCCGGTTGTGGCAGAATTTTTAGGACTGGCTTCCAATACGGACTTTACAGAAAGCGACCTTGAAAAGAGCATTTTGACAAATTTGCAGAAATTCCTGATGGAGCTTGGCAAAGGCTATGCTTTTGTTGCAAGACAGCAGCATATCCATACCGAAAAAAGGATTATTTCATAGACCTTGTGTTTTATAACTATATTCTTAAATGCTTTGTCCTGATAGATTTGAAAACAAAGGAAATCACACATCAGGATGTTGGTCAGATGGATATGTATATCCGTATGTATGATGAGCTGAAGCGTAGTGAGGGCGATAATCCAACGATTGGTATTGTCCTTTGCTCAGATACAGATGAAGATGTTGCCCGTTATTCTGTCCTGCATGGAAATGAGCAATTGTTTGCATCCAAATATAAATTGTATCTGCCGACAGAAGAGGAACTGAGAGCAGAGATTGAAACCCAAAAGGCAATGTTTTATCTTCAGCAAAAAGAAAATCAGAAAACAGAGTAATAATTGATGAGGTGTTGCGATATGGCGACACCTTGTTTTTGCGTGCACATCCATTCTTGCAATCTGTAATAATGATGTATAATGAATATATCGAAAGCAAAGTGCTTCCGATAGAAAAGAGAGGTACAGCAATGAGAAGTAAAAGCCCGGTCTTGCAGAGAAAGAGTATGGCAGACGACGTTTTACTACGGCGCATGAAGCAGCGCACCATGTATTAAGAAAAATGCAGTTGACACAGGAAACAGCCCGTTTTCATTCAGAATATGACAATGAAAGAGCGTATAGTAAAGAAGATGTCTTGCAGATGTTCCGTTCAGCCGAGTGGCAGGCAGATACAATGGCGGCGTCGCTGCTTATACCCCAATTTCTTGTAGAAAACGCTATGGATAGATTTGCAGATTCCAAGCCTGTAAAAATATATGGCGATACAACCTTTACGGCAGGCGATAAGGCAGTCATGCGGAACATGGCTAATTATTTGGGCGTATCCTACACAGCTCTGGTTATTAGACTTACGCATCTTAATATGCTGGAGAAACACGATATATGCGACTATATATCTCAGGAGCTTAAGTTGGGAGGGATGTAGAACATGCAGGCACAGGCAGGTGTTGTTAATAATAGAAAGTTATTGTTATCTAGAATGGAAGCAGAAGATTTGCAGGAAAGAGATTTACTCTGCCCTGTGTGTGGGTTCAGGATACAGACATTGTACTCTGATGCTTCGGGCCATTTACGTGTGAAGTGTCCGAAATGCAAAGGGATACATATTTTAAACCTTGCATATTTCCGCAGGATAAAACGTATTGGAAGCTACGCGAGGCTCCTGACAGGAGAATATAAAAAGTAAATAATGGATATGATTTCTAATCCAGCAAGCGGAGACAACATATAGTTGGGCTACCAAGCGCCGTATGAAGCCAGATACAAAGGAGAGAAATTTCCTTATATTATCTGATTTCTACGGCGTTTTTTTGTGCCATTGTATGTGAGAAACGCGTCGGTGACGCGTTTCCCGCATTGCTCTGATTTGCTCCATACTGCTTAGAGTCCTTTCCCCGGCGTTGCTTGGGAAAGGTTTTTATGTTTTACGATGCTTGGCAATGCCAGACGGCGAAGTACCCATAATCTCCGAATTTTGACTTCAAACAAAATTTCAAAATTCAAAGGAGATTATGACGATGAAAAAAATACATGGAGAAAGACAGGAATAATTCAAGAGAGAGTGCAGGCTTATTAATCTTAGATATGAATATCACGGATATGCGGGGAAGGAGAAGTGGGCGATTGTATCTGAACTCTCCGAAAAAGAGATTATAACGAAATACCCGGAGGAAATTAAGGACTATGCGCCTTTTGTACTATTGTCCGTTGAGCAAGGGGAAGCAATTGGAGATTTTAACCGTAACGAAGATAAATTCCGCAAACGCTCCGTAAATAATGAGGATGCGTATGGTTATGATGAGGGATTGTCAGAATGTTTCCATAGAGAACTTATTGCCGCGGACTATTGGGAAAAACAGGAACGGATGGACATGCAGCGTCAAGAAGCTACATGTCTGCGTAAAGCTCTGTCAGAACTGACGCCAAAACAGCGGAAACGCGTTATGCAGCATTACGTACAGGGGAAAAGTTCAAGAAGTATCGGCAGGGAAGAAAACGTAAGTTATCAGGTTATAGACAGGTCAATCCATGCAGCCGTAAAGAAAATGAAAAAAAGATTCTGGAGAGAGGTGGCATTTGATATTTCCAATTCCAAATAAGTGAAAGGAATTTGAAACGGGCAGGATTCATTTACTTATTTGAGAAAGAGAGGTACACATCATGCAGTTACCAAGGAGACAGCCGATTAAGCGCGGCGAGATATACTATTATGATTTTGGATTCACGGAGAGTTCTATCTAGAGCGGGCGCAGACCTGTGTTGATTCTTCAGGCGGATGATTTTAATGAGAAGGCTCCGACAATTATTGCAGCCGCTATTACAACGGTAATCAAGAAACGTTATCTTCCGTTACACGTTGTTTTGGGAGAAAACTTTGGTCTGCAAAAGCCGTCGATGGTTTTACTGTAGCAGATAAGCGCCGTAAATAAGGATAAGTTAGAGGATTATATCGGTTATATTGATGATGAGAGTTGTTGGATAAAAATAAATGTAGCTCTCAAGAAAACCTTTGGTTTGTGGCTGTTCAAAAGGGAGAGGACAGGCGATATCCGATGCCTGTGCCCAAGATGCCTGAGAGATTATATGTTCGACCCGAATATGGTTGTGCGCAGGTTAGCCCCTTTATCGTCAACAAAAGATAAGTGCGATAAGTGCCAGAATACGATTATGTTGTCTATGATAAGCGGACGGCACTTAGAAAGAGGGGGAAGAATGAGCAATAGTAATAATAGTGAAACACAGGATAAGTACCATGTTCCGCTGTGGCATAAAAGGAATTTGAATTCGGAAGAAGCTGATGCATATTTCGGAATTGGTCAAACAAAGCTGAAAGCAATCACTAATGCAGAGGACTGCCCATTTGTCCTATGGAACGGGACAAAGCGGTTGTTCAAACAAGAGAAACTGGAAGAATATCTTGACGATATATATTCCATATAATAAGTTGTCAAGCGTGCGATAAGTCGATGTCATAGTAATTTGCACATTTGGCTTATCGCGGTTTTCTTTATATGATGTGGATACTAATTTTTTATATGAGGAGGTATCCCACAGTGAAAGATGCTATCAGACAAAAGGAAACAGGAAAAAAGTATGAAGTGCCGATTTGGTTAAAAAGTAATCTGACAGTAGAAGAAGCAGAGGTTTATTCAGGAGTTGGAAGAACGAAGCTCAGGGAATTATCAAATTCTGAAGATTGCCCATTCGTTTTATGGAATGGAACAAAAAGACTGATAAAGCGGAAGAAATTAGATGAGTATCTTGAACAACAGTATTCGGTGTAAGGTATTTATGCAGATTTTACAGTTAATTCAAGAAACGGAATCCTGGATGTATCGTCAAGGATTCCAAAAAACAACGGTAGACCTCGGGTACCGGCCGCACTGGAACCGGCTCAGGCGCCTGGTCGGGGATGAAGCAGAGTTTTCTCAATGCAACTTACCCGAATCCGTCAGGTCGATGTATGGGAAGGACATATTTTCCGCAGCTCCTTATGAAAGATCAAGGACAGAATCAAATGCATGGAGGGCGCTCAGCGCCCTTGTGGAATTTGACAGCAGCGGTCATGTCGCGCGGTCTTCCAGAAACGTGAAACTTAGCGGGAAGCCCTTGACACCAGAAAGCTTCAATATTTCCACAAAATACAAGGGGCATCTCCTTGGGGCTGGGCATACGGAAACAACCATCAGAAACAACATGCAGATCATCCACCGTTTCCTGGCGGATTGTCCGATAGAGACCGTTTCTAAGGAAACAATCCTGGATTATATTAACGGTTACGGCAGATACCGAAAACTGACGGCAGCAACATACCGGGGCAGCCTGCAGCGTTTTTTAGAGTTTTGCCAGGATAATGGATTCCTGCCCATAATGCTCATGTACAGTAAAGAAGCAAGTAACCGAAAACAAGAGATAGACCGCCAGCACCACACTATTCCGAACCAAAGACCAAAAGAGAAGCATTATGGAAATGTGCATAACAGGCTATGGAATCCCTCTTGTTCCTGTTAAATAAAAGGCAAGAAATATTATATGCCTATTTGTTGATAAAGTATAAAATATGCAGAACAATATTGCTATAATTTATACTGCCATATATAATCTCTAATGGCATTCAAAAAATAAAGAAATTGATTAGAAATAGATTTTTATTTGATAATCTTAAGAAAGACATTGAATAGGAGGACATATTTATGGCACAAAGCATACTAATTGTAGATGACGAAAATGAAATTGTATCAATGCTGTATCGTTATTTCAGCAAACTTGGATATACAGTATATACTGCAACAGCGGGAAAAACTGCATTAAAAGAAGTAGAAAAGAATCCTGACATTATTTTGTTAGATGTTAATATGCCGGATATAGACGGATTTACTATTTGTGAAAGAATACGGGATTATGTTTCATGCCCTATTATTTTTTTAACAGCACGTATTGAAGATAGTGATAAAATAAAAGGTTTTTCTATTGGAGCAGATGACTATGTAATAAAACCATTTTCTATTGATGAATTAGAAGCTCGTATTGCAGCACATCTTCGTAGAGAAAAAAGGCACAATATAGCTTTAAAAGTGCAATTTGACGATGATATGGTTATAGATTATTCCTCGCGTATTGTGTTTTATCATAATACGGATATATCTTTTACCAAAAAGGAATTTGATATAATATCTTTCCTTTCACAAAACAAAGGGATTGTTTTCAATCGGGAAACTATTTATGAAGAAGTCTGGGGATTAGACGGGGTTGGCGATAATACAGTTGTCACAGAGCATATCAGACGTATTAGGGCAAAATTTTTATCTTTAGGCGATAGACCTTACATTGAAACAGTTTGGGGGTGCGGATATAAATGGGAAAATTAAAGCAAAGCAAATTGTTCAATCAGTTAAATAACATGAGTATCAGAATGTCCTTTGTTCTTTATGCTTTGTTTTCGTTGTTGATTGGAATAATTATTTGTATCTTTTTAATTTCAATAATAGACAACTATAGAATAAATCTAAACTATAAGTATGAAAATATGACAGCAAGGTATGATATACCGGAAAATGGTTCGTTTACTGCCGCCTATAGCAACGACCAAACAAAATACACAATATTCGACACTAAAGGTAATGAGATATGTAAATTCAATGTTGATTATCAAAAAGAACGTCCAGTACACGAATATGTCTATCCGAACCATGTTTCATATATTGAAGTTACACCTAATTTTACGAAACGGGACAGACTGATTGACAGTGTTTTAGGCTCACTAAATATTGTAATAATTCCTGCCATACTATCTATTAGTATGATATGTTGCGTGACATTTTTTTATAAAAAGAAATTATCAAAACCTATTAAGCTATTGACTAATGCATATCGTAAAATTGAAGCAAACGATTTAGATTTTGAATTATCATATCCATTAAATGATGAAATGGGGAAACTCTGCCATGCTTTTGAAAAAATGAAAGAATGTTTGGCAAAAAATAATGAAACTATGTTTCGGCAATTTGCTGAACAGCGCCGCCTAAATGCAGCTTTCTCACATGATTTACGAACTCCCTTGACCTTATTAAAAGGTCATGCTACTATGCTGCTTTCTTTTATTCCAAAAGGCCTGGTATCACAGGAAGAAATATTAGAAGAAATATCAATAATGTCAAAAAATGTTTCGCGGCTTGAAAAATATGTAAAGGCTATGACAAACTTATACAGATTAGAAGATATTGAAATTTCACGACAGCGTATTACTGTTTATTCACTTATCGACAGTTTGAATGATACAGCAGAATTACTTTGTTGTGACAAACATTTTTCGATTACAACAAATGGAGAAAATGTAGCCATATTTATCAATTTAGATGCAGTTATGCAAATTTATGAAAATTTACTCTCTAACAGTATTAGATATGCAAAAAATGATATTGCTATTAGCGTAGTAATAAAGAATAATGATTTAGTTATATCAGTTTTAGACGATGGTTGTGGTTTTAAAAATAGTGATATTGAAAAAGCAACATTACCATTTTATAAATTATCAAAAGATATATCTACTGAACATTTGGGGTTAGGACTGAATATCTGTAAAATTCTATGTGAAAGACATGGTGGAAAAATCCAAATTGCTAATAATAAAGCAGGGGGAGCGTGTGTTACGGTAAAAATAAATTGTAGTGAAAGTTGATTGAAAATAGACATTTTATTGCTACGATATATCCAAAAGAAAGGAGATAAGGACAAATGAAAAAAATAATGAGTATGTTTATAACCTTATCGTTACTGGTGTGTACTGTCGGGTGTAGTCAAACAGAGGACAGTGATAATCATGTAGTACAAGACTATTTCGAAGAATATGAGTTTTCTCCTTATGGAAATGAAGAAGAACTTGACACTTTGGAGGATTTAAAGATTTCAATGAATACAGAAAAGAATTTAGACCTAAAGCACCTTTCGTTTTTAATAGAAAATAATTCTGATAAAGAATACCGATATTCACCAAATTATTTTGAAATAGAAGCTGAACAATCTGGTACTTGGTATCAGCTTAAGCAACTTGATGACCCCTCAAAGAGCAATGAAAAGGATTGTATTATTAAGCCTGATGAACGACTAACATTAGAAATTGATGTTAAAAGTTTTTATGGGGAATTGCCTGCTGGAAATTATCGCTTGATTAAACAATTTACTTTCTTTGAAAATGAGAGAGATTGGGATTACGATGCTTATAATTTATCTTGTGAATTTACGACCAGGTAAAAAAATTCTTCACTCTGTTTCGCAAATAGGTAATTAAGGCATAGCAACCCAAATTACTGCTATTCCTTTGAATTATAAATGCAACCGTAAACCATGCACCGTCACATGTGGGAGAGAGGGGGAATTATTTATGGCTTGCACAGAAGCATACAAGGAGCATATCGAATACACATTTAATGCCTTTTGCAGAGTAGTCATACACTATGCAGCTATCAACGCAAGGCGTGACAGGGATAAGCGGCGGCAAAGGGAAATATCCTTTGAATACCTCACCGAAGAAAAGTTTTACCCATTCAGTACAACAGATAAATATTTTATAGACCCTTGTAAGCAATACCCTGTTACGATATGCGGTCAGAGGGTTATCCTTACGAGCGGGGAGCTTGCCGAAGCCCTGTCCTCTCTGCCGGAGAAAAAGAGGGAAATCATCTACCTTTACTTTTTCGGACATTACACACAGCAGGAAATCGGAGAACTATACGGACGCTGCCGGAGTACGGCGTGGCATCACATACACAGTGCCTTGCAAATGCTACATGAAGAAATGGAGGTGCTTTTCCGTGATGAATCCTAAACTTGTACCATATGAAACCATTATCCGAGCGACCAGCGGAGAGCCGGAAGCCGTGGACGAGGTTTTACGGCATTACAGCAAGCGAATCCGAATCGCTGCCATTGAAAACGGGCATATCGACAGGGATTCCGAGGACAGCATAAAATCCCGGCTTGTTGCTGCATTGTTCAAGTTCCGCTTTGATGAACAGGAAATATGAAAAGTTGTTTTCATGACCCGGAAACAGTCCGGGAGGCATACAGGCAAAGCACAGAAAATCTGAAATCCCATATGCAGCGCCAGTGGAGTCTTGTGGGAGGAATGGCTGGCACGTTTAGGGAGATGGAGTAAGTGTATATCTGATGTACAGTTCAATACCGATGATTTATTGTTTTCAAGGATAAGTTGATTTTAAGGAATTTCCATGCTATACTGTCCTGCGAAAAGATAACTGAGGGAGGTGGGAAATATGCTCTGCCATTTGGTGATTGACTTAAACAAAGGACTCTGTACAAAGTCTGGTGTCTGGACGAAATTTGTACAGAGGTAAAAACTATCGTCCACATTGGATTTTGTACTTTTTATTCTGAAAAAATAAAGAATAGAATGGAGAAAATTCAATGGAAGAAAAATCATTCAAGAAATATATTATTTTGTGGTTAAGCCAGGGCATATCAGGACTTGGAAGCTCCATGACCGGGTTTGCGCTTGTCTTGTGGGCGTATGGACAGAGCCATTCCGCAATGTCCGTTTCGCTGATGTCCTTTTGCAATTATGTGCCGTATGTATTTTTAAGCCTGTTTGTTGGTGGTTTTATAGACAGGCATAAGAAGAAAACAATCATGCTGGTTTCGGACAGCATTGCGGCGGCTGGTTCACTGGCAGTATTGGCATTACTGCTTGCGGGATGTCTGGCAGTCTGGAATATTTATGCCATAAATGCGGTGGTCGGTGTCACGAATGCCTTCCAGCAACCTGCATCCGCAGTGGCAACGGGAAGGCTTGTGCCAAAGGAGAAGATTTCAAATGTCAGCGGGATGAATTCTTTTTCCAATAATCTTATCGTGGTATTCAGCCCCATGCTGGCGGCTTTCCTGTTTGCGGCAGGCGGGCTTCCGCTTATCCTACTGATAGACCTGGCGAGTTTTGCTTATGCATTTTGCGTATTGCTGTTCTATATTACAATCCCGGAACAGGCGCAGGACAAAGCATACAGTTCACCCTTTGCCGGGATAGCGCAGGGGTTTGATTTTCTGAAAAAAGAAAAAGGCATAGTATACATCATGCTTACGATGGCGCTGATCAATTTCTGTTCAAGGCTGACCTATGAGAATATTTTATCGCCAATGATCCTGGCAAGAAGTTCCGGGGACAGCGCTACGCTTGGAATTGTAAATGCCTGCATGGGGGCAGGCGGGATTGCCGGGGGAATCCTTGTTTCCGTGAAAAAAGAGAGCCACCATAAGACAGCGGCTATTTATGTTTCGGCGGCACTGTCTTTTCTATTTGGGGACTTGATGATGGCAGTTGGGAAAAATGTTTTCTGGTGGTCAGCTGCTGCGGCTGCTGCCAGTCTGCCCATTCCATTTATAATGGCAAACCAGAATACGATACTGTACCAGAAGATTCCTGCTGCCATGCAGGGGAGGGTGTTCGCGGTCAGGAATGCTATCCAGTACAGCACGATTCCGGCTGGAATTATCCTCGGAGGCTGGCTGGCAGATTATGTGTTTGAGCCTTTTATGGTTTCCGGGAACAGGACGGCAGGGATGCTGGGGAGAATCGTAGGGGATAGTGCCGGAAGCGGCATGGCAGCAATGTTTTTATGTACCGGGATATGCGGCTTTACGGTGAGCATGATTTCCTGTTTCAACCGGGAAATAAGGAAATTAAACTGATCGGATAATACATAAGGGGCGGGTTATCCTGCTCCTTATGATACTTTTTGTGGGATGTATGCCCCATTATGAATACGAAAATGTAACTCAGATACGAGGAGGAACCATCTATGCCTTGTACAGAAGCATACAAAGAACACATCATGTATACTTTCAATGGCTATTGCAAGACCGTCATACGCTTTGCAGCTATCAACGCATGGCGTGACAGGAGCAGACGGCGGCAAAAAGAAATACCCCTTGAATACCTCACAGAAGAAAAGCTTTACCCTTTAGGCACAACAGACAAATACTTTGAAGCACCCTATGAAGAATATCCCGTTACGATATGCGGTCAGACAGTTATCCTCACCAATGGGGAGCTTGCCGCGCCCTGTTATCTCTGCCGGAGAAGAACCGGGGAATCATTTTCCTTTACTTTTTCGGGCATTATACACAGCGGGAAAGCGGGGAAATGTATGGACGCTGCCGGAGTACGACCGGGTATCAAATCCGCAGGACTTTACAGCTTCTGCACAAGGAAATGGAGGTGCTTTCGCATGGGGAATCCGAACCTTTTACCCTATGAAATGATTGCCCGGGCGACCAGCGGTGAGCCGGAAGCCGTGGACGAGGTTTTACGGCATTACAGCAAGCGAATCCGAAGCGCCGCCATTGAAAACGGGCATATCGACAGGGATACGGAGGACAGCATAAAATCACGGCTTGTTGCGGCATTGTTCAAGTTCCGTTTTGATGAACAGGAAGTATAAGAATTTGCTTTTATTTTTGAAAAATCGGATATATAATAAAGCAACGACAAATTTGAATTTGGGAGGAATTTATTTTGAAAAAAATCGGAATTACAATTATAAAATCCATAGGCTTTTTTCTGGGATGGGCAATATTGGTTTCTGTCTTGCCGTTATCATCTTCAAAGGAACAAGCTTTATGGAGGTTATGGGCAGAAATTACACCTCTATTGGCAATAGCAGTTTTTACTCTCGTCTTTTGGTTTGCTGAAAAGAAAAATGTAAAGTTACATTTATTCGATAATCCAGTAAAGGGAATAGTATTGGGAGTAATTACAGGGATTGTATGGTTAGCTATTCCTGTTTTGGTAATGTATGTAGCAAAAATTATCCATTTTGACGGAACTAACTTAATTAACCTATTTCCTGTTTGGTTGCTGGCAGTATTTCTAAATACAATTATGCAGGAACTTCTTGTACGTGGTTACTTGTACCAAATGCTTAAACAAAAGCACAATATAATTGTTGCTACGGTTGTGACAACAATACTTTTTACGGCATTGCACGGAGGGGCATTTGAAGCAGGTGTTATTCCTGTTTTAAATGTACTTACTATGAGCTTGCTTATGACAGCAGTCCTTGAATATAGTGGCTCTATTATAGCACCAATTATTATGCACTTTTTATGGAATGGAATTGGTGCATTAGTTTTAGGTGGTGTGTCACTTGCTGATGACTATCCAAATCTGTTTGTTACGACTTTTACTGGAAACGATATTTTGTCCGGCGGAATTTGCAAAATTGAAGGAAGTATAATAGTTCTAATTGTCAATGCAGTTTTGATTGCATTTTTTATATTCATACAAAAGAAAAAAATATAAACATAAATTCCAGTTTGTAGATTTTGATGTGGATATGAGCGAATGGGAAGTACATACCGCTTCGGAACTTCCGGCAACCGTACAGGCGGAGCAGCTCACTAACCGCATGGAATTTCACAGGTCGGTATATGACACCAATGAGCGTAACCTGATTATGAACCATGTGTATAAGCTGAATGATATGTATAAGACCCCTTCCCTTGCGCATTCCATTGCAGAGCAGAAAGACGATTCAGCCTTGCTTTGGGAAACAATCAGGGTGGCGCAGGAAGAAATTGACGCTCTCCCGGACGGTATGGTGGGATTGTCGCAGATGCACAAATACGGGTATTCTTGGGATGAAATGCTCCCTCTGACAAAGGACAGGGCATCGGAGTTGTTCGGGGAGTTTACGGAGGGCATGAGCCTTGAAGATATTTATACCAAGTTCAACATAGACCACCCGGCAGGCTTTACCGGGCATTCCCTTTCTGTAAGCGATGTGGTGGTGCTGCATCAGGACGGGGAGAACACAAGCCATTATGTGGATTCCGTTGGTTACAGGGAGATACCGGAGTTTACAAAGGAGCTTTCGGTATCGGCGGAAATCAGCACAGAAAAAGATGCGGTCAGGGAGGAAACAGCGGTTTGAGTACCAGCTAAAGAGCAGCGGTCTTGACGATATTTCCCTCTATATGGACAGGTTTGATGCTCTCTATGGACAGGGGAAAATGGAACACCTCATGCCCGTCCATGACGGCTATTTCATCTTGGCTCATAAGCTCTTTGTCACATTGTCAAGTGAAGAATTCATTCTTTTAGCTTTTTCATACACGGAATCTTGTAGATGTCCTATAAATGTGCTAAACTAAACGCAACAACAAGCGGAATTTGAGGAGAATAGGAATGAAACGGGAATTAGGAATTGCAAGGTGTGGACTTGCCTGTTGCCTGTGTTCAGAAAATGTAAAATGCTATGGTTGCTATTCGGATAACTGTCCTGATTACGCACAATGCGAAAACAGAAAATGCTCCATTGAAAAAGAACTCCTGGGCTGTTATGACTGTGAAATGGATTGCAAAAAAGGATTACTGAATAAAATCAAGCCATATGGTTTTACATTGTTTATAAAAAGATATGGGATAGAGAAACTTCTCGACTGCCTTGAGGAAAATGAAAAAAGAGGAATCCTATATCATCATAAAGGAATTATTGGCGATTATGATGATTTTGAAGATGCGGAAAAATTGATAGAATTTATCAAGACAGGAAAACGCTGAATTCGAATTATCGAAAAGTTGTAGAGAACGTAAAATCGGGATTTTATAGAATGCTTCGATAGACTTTTAAAGTGTTGATGTCAGACTGCCAGGCGCAAGCCGGAACCGGGGTGATATTATGCAGGGTGGAATAATACAGGAAGAGCCAAAAGAGAAAGCAGTGGAAAAAAGGATTTCTTTGCCAAATATATGGTGAAAGACAGCGTATTCACGATGATCTTTCGGGATAAAAAATACCTGATACAGCTATACCGTGCGCTCCATCCGGAGGCTACGGAAGATGCGCTTACGGATATAACGATAAGGAACATGCTTACCAACGGGATTTATAATGACCTGGGGTTCCGGGCTGGGGACAAAATTTTATTTCTGGCCGAGCAGCAGCCGAGCTGGACGATGAATATCATTATACGTGCGCTGATGTATTTGGCACAGGATTTCTGGAGAGCAGGGAAAAGGAGGTTGTGTCTATCATGATGACTTTGTTTGATGAAGAAAGGATTATGCGTAATTATGTTGCCAGTGAAAGGCGTGAGGCAGTAAGGGATGCAGTAGAAAATATGTTAAAGACTGGAAAAATGTCAGCAGAGGAAATCGCCGGGTATTTTACGGAGCTTTCTGTGGAAGATGTCCGGGAAATTGAAAAAGGACTGCTTCAAACGATATGATAATTGCCTTTTTGCAGATACGAATTTCGACAGACTGAGCTTCCGAAAACCCCAGTATTAAGTTTGAAAGACAGAATAACATATGCTATATTAAGTGAAAAGGAGCTGAGGATTATGCGTATTTTATTAGCTGAGGATGAGGCTGACTTAAACCAGATCATAACTCGGAAACTTACCTCGGATGGCTACTCTGTTGACAGCTGTTACAACGGCAGCGAAGCAATAGATTTTCTGGAAATGGCAGACTATGATGCAGTGATTCTGGATATCATGATGCCAAAGATAGATGGATTCGGAGTTCTGCGCCATATAAGAAATACGGGAAAATCTGCACCTGTGTTGTTTCTGACAGCAAAGGATTCCGTTGCGGACAGAGTAAAAGGACTTGACAGCGGAGCCGACGACTATTTAATTAAACCGTTCTCTTTAGAAGAGCTTACCGCGCGCATCCGGGCAATGTCAAGGAAAAAATTCAACATAACTGCCAACATACTTCAGGTAGGAGATTTAACACTGGATACGGGTTCTCATACTGTAAAAAGAGGAGAAAATGAAATCATGCTTTCCGCAAAAGAGTATAACCTCCTGGAATATCTTATGCTGAATAAAGGGATTGTACTGTCAAGGGAAAAAATTGAAAATCATATCTGGAATTTTGAATATGAGGGTGGAACAAATGTTGTGGACGTTTATATCAGCTATCTCCGGAAAAAGATCGATGGGAACTGTCAGGACAAACTCATTCATACGGTAAGGGGATACGGATATATGATAGAGAAAAAAATATGAAGAATCTATCAATCAGGGTAAAAATAACCGCATGGTTCTCAGGTATTATGGCATTTATCGTTGCCGTGACATTTGGCATTATTTTTTGGGTGAGCAACTCAGTCACCCAGAAAAGCATACAGGATAATTTAATTGAAATCGTAGAATTAAATGTGGACGAAATTGAATTTTACGAGGAAAAAAAATATAGGAAAGAGCTTCATGGTGACCAGTATATTGAATATTCGGACGGATATCTGGAAATAGATGATGATTTTCTGGATCAGGTGAATGGAATTTATTCTTCCCTTTATCAGGAAACAGGAAAGCTGCTGTATGGGGAAAATCCGTCTGTCAGGGCAGGCATGGAAATCCCTTTTTCGGACGGCATTGTAAAGAAAGTAACATGGAACAGGACTGGCTATTATGTTTACGACCGTTTGCTTTCCGGTTATGGTATTGACGGGCTATGGCTGAGAGGAATGGTTTCCAGGAATCAGGGTACACAGCAGCTTCAGTGGCTTGTCAGGCTTTCCGTTATTGCACTTCCTGCTCTTTTGCTTCTGGCCGTCATAGGCGGCTACTGGATTGCCGGAAGGGCATTAAAGCCAATACAGCAAATTACTCAGACAGCGGCCCGGATTAGTCAGGGACAGGATTTAGATAAACGTATTCATCTGGGCAGTGGAACGGATGAGCTTCACCAGCTTGCAGATGTACTGGACAACATGATAAATCGTTTGGATAAAGCGTTTAAATTAGAACAACAGTTTACTTCCGATGCTTCCCATGAACTCAGAACACCTATGTCTGTAATTATGGCACAGTGTGAATACATACTGGAGAATACGAGAACATCGGAGGAATATGAGGCGACTTTGAAGGTGATTCAGCGACAGGGAAGAAAAATGTCGAAGCTGATTGAAGATATGCTTTGTATTGCGCGCCTTGAGCAGAATAAGGACAGTTATCCCAGAGAGATGGTTGATTTCAGCACACTTGTTCAGGATATCTGTATGGATATGGCACTCCTGAAAAGCAAAAATATTGTGCTTGGCTGGGAGATTGAACCGGGTATATTTCTGATGGGAAATGCTATGCTGCTCACAAGAATGGTTACAAACCTGATAAGCAACGGTTACCGGTATGGAAAGCAGGATGGCAGGATTTCTATTCGGTTGAAGTGTGACAACGGCATTCAGTTGTCTGTTGAAGACAATGGAATAGGGATTCCTGATGAACAGAAGGATAGGATTTTTGGGCGTTTCTATCAGGCAGAGGCTGCCCGGTTCAGTGAGGGCACAGGCCTTGGACTTGCCATGGTGAGGGATATAGCAAAATATCATAGAGGAACTATAGAGGTTGATTCTGTCGTAGGAAAAGGAAGTAAATTTACCGTAAAGTTTTCTATATAATTTTCTGATTCTAACGTTGCTCTAATCTTCTTGTATTATACTATTATAAAAACAGGAAAGCAGGGATAGATGATATGAAAAGCTTATTCAGTACACCAAAGAAGGTAATTATTCTAGTGATTTGTGCAGTGGTTGTTATTGCAGCCGCCAGCGTAATTGCAGTCAAAAGCACTCTGATTACTAAGGCAGAGGCAAAGACTGTCGCTCTCAGAGATGCCGGTTTGAGCGAAGCAGAAGCATCGGCTCTGCGTACACAGCTTGAATTTGATGACGGACATTTTCAATATGAAGTTGATTTCTACAGCAATGGAACAGAGTATGAGTATTTAATTCAGGCTAAGAATGGGGAGATTATCGCAAGAGAGATTGATAGTGGAAGAAACAGTAATAATGCCCCCATGCAGCCACAAGGAAGTGCAGGAAATCAGCCTGATAAAGAGGGGGATAGTACCGTACAGTCACAGGAAGTTTCCCTTGATGGGGCGAAAGCAGCAGCGCTTAAGGATGCAGGCGTGTCTGAATCAGATGTCACATATAAAAAGGCAGAACTTGATTATGACCATGGAACGCAGGTATATGACATTGAATTTTATACTTCTGATACAGAATACGAATATGAAATTGATGCTTCCGGCGGAACAGTGCTTGAAAAGAATATTGAGCAATTTCAGATCCAGACGAATCCAACAAACAGTGCCATAAACAGCTCCGGCAATAATTATATTGGAGTCGACCGTGCGAAAGAGATTGCACTAAATCATGCCCAGCTGAACGAATCAGATGTACAGTTTGTAAAAGCAAAGCTAGAGAATGATGACGGTGGAGCGGAATATGAAATTGAATTCAATTCCGGCAGAAAAGAGTACGACTATACTATTGATGCAGTTTCCGGGAATATTATCGAGTACGATGTGGATTATGATTGAAAAGGGAGGATGCACAGAAGGCTTAAAAGTAAAAGACTTTTAAGCCTTTCTTTTATCGCCTTTGTGACTGCCAGTGGTCTTGCTACCGCTTTTCCTCTTTTCAGATATTCGTTCAGCTTCTTTTTTAATTTCCTTTTCTTTTCGTTGGTTGGTCTGACTTTCCATTCCGTACCATTCTTAAGAAACGTGAACCCGAGATATTTACTTCTTGCCGGTCTGACTACTTTCGTTTTGGTAGTATTTACTTTCAAAAACAGTTTTCTTTCCAACCAACTGCTTACGGATTTCATTACTCGGTTTGCTGCCATTTCATTACATTTACAAGATATGCAGAATAGAGTGTGAAAGTTTACTCAATTAGAGAAGTTAAGGAATAAGGAAAATATGG
Organism: Lachnospiraceae bacterium; assembly: GCA_910576335.1. Lineage (GTDB taxonomy): Bacteria > Bacillota > Clostridia > Lachnospirales > Lachnospiraceae > CAPEBR01. The sequence continues at coordinate 69,772 of CAJTIU010000022.1, read as the reverse complement.
AATTGTATCTGTTCTGTTTGAATGATATAATGTATAGCATATTAACAATTTTCGGGAGAACAAATAATGCCGAAATATAAGATTTTAATAGTTGATGATGAACAGGGCATTGTCACTATGTTGAAGGACTATTTTGAATTTCATGGATATTTGGTATATACAGCTATGAGTGGGGCAGAAGCTATTAAGGGCATCAATTCAAATCCTGATATTATTCTGCTTGACATCAATATGCCTGACATGGATGGACTTGAAGTGTGCAGAACAATCAGGGATCATGTATCATGCCCTATCATTTTTTTGACTGCAAGAATAGAAGAAACGGATGCAATCATTGGGTTCCAGTCAGGTGGGGATGATTATGTGATAAAGCCTTTCAAGTTAGGCGAGCTAGGGGCAAGGGTAGAAGCGCATTTACGTCGTGAAAACCGAGGGGATTCCGGCTCGTCAGCAAAATTTATTGACAGCCTTGCCATAAATTATGACAAAAGGCAGGTGTCTTATCAAGATAAAGTGATTCCGTTTACCAAAAAAGAATTTGATATTGTTGAATTACTTACAAGGAATCCTGGGCAGGTCTTTGATAAAGAAAGAATCTATGAAGTTATTTGGGGATATGATGGCGAAGGGAATAGTTCCATTATCGTAGAACATATACGGAGGATCAGAAAAAAGTTCATGGAGTATACAGGGAAAAATTATATAGAAACAGTTTGGGGGATAGGGTATAAATGGGAAAATTGAAAACAGTTTATAAAAATCTTCCTTTGAAAAAGGCTTTAACCATTACAATCGTGGGTTCTCTTTTCATTGCTTTTTTAGGAGCGATGACGATATTATTAGTAACACGTCCAAGCTACTATGCTCTTGTGGCGGAAAACCCGGAAAATCCGGCTATGTATTGGCATGATTTCTTTTGCACATCAACTGTGGGTATATATGTTTGTGTTGTAATCATCGTAGGATCCTATATTTTCTATAGATTTAAACTTTCCGATCCGTTAAAGGCATTAACGGAGGGAATAGAGCAGATAGCCGTAGATAATCTGGATTTTTCGGTACAGTACGATGCAGAAGATGAATTAGGAACACTCTGCGGGTCTTTTGAACGGATGAAGAATGAATTGCAGAATAATTATAAGAAGATATGGCATATGACGGAAGAACGCAGAAAACTCAATGTAGCCTTTGCGCATGATTTACGCACACCGCTTACGGTATTGCAGGGATATACAGATTTTTTGGAAGAATATATCCCGTTTCCTGAAAAAGAAGATACAAAATTGCTGGAAACGAACCACATGATGGCATATTATATTAAGCGTTTGGAAGATTATGTCGAAGCTATGAATACGATCCCCAAATTAGAAGATACACCCGTCAAAATACAGACTGTTCCAATAGACAGTTTTATGAAAATGTTAGATGACAACATAAAATTGACAGCTAAGGAATATGGGAAAGACATTTCGGTTACAAATGAAATCAATCTGCAGGAGGTTCAGGGGGATATTTCCCTGATTTTCAGGGTGTTGGAAAATGTTATGAGAAATGCCTGCCAGTATTCTGAAAATAAAGTTTCTATGCGTTTGTATGAGCAGAATCAATTACTTTCTTTTGAAATTATAGATGATGGGGCAGGGTTTAGTCCGGAAGCATTGGAGAAGGCGCTAGATCCTTTTTATACTTCCAGACAATCTGGAACTTCTCATTTTGGTCTTGGATTGAATATATGTAAAATCATATGTGAAAAACATGGTGGCGGCATTACGATTAGCAATATTCCGGATTCAGGCGCCAGAGTACAATTTTCATTTTTGTTGGAAAAGTAGATACTTTTGTGATATTTTTCATTTACACTCTCCTTGTATTACTAAGGAGAGTCTTTATTTTCTCCAGAAAATAACTTGTGAAGGAGTATTCGTATATGGAAAAAATACTATCTGTATCAGGATTGCAAAAATCTTACGTTACAAAAGGAAATACCTGCCCTTTGCTGAAAGGTGTCAGCATGGAGATGGACAGAGGTGAATTTGCTGCGGTCATGGGACCGTCCGGCAGCGGAAAAACGACACTGGTTGCCATAGGATTATCCCTTGTGGTATTCCTGATACAGCTTATCATTTTTTTCTTCCTTCAGAAGAAATTGGTCGTTTCGACATCAAAGATAGTATAGGAAGGCAGGTGACAGGATTGGAATATACGTTACAGACTTTTGAGTTATGCAAAAAATATGAGGGTCGTTCTGTTGTCCAGAATGTATCCATGCACGTTCCGAAAGGACAGATATATGGACTGTTGGGCAGGAATGGAGCTGGTAAAACTACAATTATGAAAATGGTGCTTGGACTGGTGAAAAAAGATTCCGGATCTGTGACATTATTCAATCAGGAGATGGCAGATTATCAGAGTGGGATTTATGCACGTATTGGAAGTACGATTGAATCCCCCGGCTTTTATTCAAATTTGACAGCGGTAGAAAACCTCTCAGTTTTTTCAAGATTAAGGGGAAAAGTGGATAGAAATAAGATACGCAATGCACTCGGTGTCGTAGGACTTCCGTATCAGGATAAGAAGATATTTTCAAAGTATTCATTAGGAATGAAACAGCGGCTGGCAATTGCCAATGCAATCTTAAATGACCCTGAACTGCTTATTTTAGACGAGCCGACAAATGGGCTTGACCCTATTGGCATAGCAGAGATGCGGACACTTATACGGAAGTTAAGCCATGAATATGGAAAAACCATTTTAATATCCAGCCATCAGCTTTCAGAGATGGAGCAGATGGTGGACTGGGTTGGAATTATCCATGAGGGCAGTATGCTTGAAGAATGCTCTTATTGGCAGCTAAAGGAAAATGAACATTCGTATATCCGTTTGGTTGTGAAAGAACCAGAACAGGTAAATGAGTACTTGAAAAATGATCTTTCAATTGAAAAGATTACGAGACCAGAAGCATCTGTCATAGAGATTTATGATTTGAAATACGGTACTTTGGAATTAAACAGCAGACTCTTTGCTGCTGGTTTTGCAGTAGCTGAGATTTCTAAGTGCCAAAACAGTCTGGAAGCTTATTTTAAGGAATTGACAGGAGGTGCCGGCATTGCATAATGCAGTTTGCTCTGAAATTATAAAATTCCGCAGGAATAAAATGGCATGGATGGGAACTTTGATCATTGTTACGATTCCGCTTTTTATGATATGGAATTGTTTGATTATTGACCCAGAGAAAGAATATATGGAATGGCTGATGAGCTTACTCATGTTAAATACCCTCGTATTACCTATTGTAAATGGATTTGTAATCACTTCGAGTATGCAAAGGGAATATCAGGACAGAACAATACGGAATATCCTGACAGCTTCCGTATCGAGAGGAAAATTCCTGACAGCTAAATTAGTTGTGTGGTTTTTGTGGTATTTAATATCATTTTGTTTGTTTGAAGTGATAGCGATAGCAGGCTGTTATGCTCTTTTTCCCATTGAATTTACAACAGGGAATATGGGGTATGCTTTATTTTTATTTACCCAGAGCAATTTCTTCTCTTTTATTGTGGGGATTCCTATTCTTTTGATATGTGTGAAACAGCAGGCATTGTTTTATCCTTCCATGCTTGCCACATTGGGAAGTGCAGTATTGCAGGCGGCAGGACTGCAAGTTTCAGAAGAACTGATATTGCCGGCTTGTGTATGCCCTTGGACAGCAGTATCTATTTCGGGCATAGCTGGATTTGGTACATACTATTATTGGATATGCTTTGTATCAATATTTCTGTGCGGATTAGCTGGCTTTATGGGAGTTATTATTTCTTTCAAAAATCAGGATCAGTAGATACTCAAAATGGGAAAGACTCTACTGTCCGAACCATCCGAGGAGGATGATTACTTTGGCAGTAAGGTTTCAGAGGATGACCAGGCGGCAATCATGATGGGCGTTACAATGGCGTTGGGGAGCTTTGGATTTGCAGCAGGCCATATTCAGCAATTCTGTTATTGCAGGTTACTTGGCGTCAATCGGATATTTTTTTAAAAAATTCTTTGGGGAATGTATCAGAGGATAGTATTTTCTATTTATTCTCAAACGCACGGAGCAATGTTGATTTACTAAGACCGTTGCATTTACAGAGGTTTTCCAATGTGATATGCTCTGCAAAATGTTCTGACATAAATATGCAGGCACTTTCTATTTCTTCGCTGCACTCTAGAATACAATTTTCAAAGGGCTGTCCGTATTGCTCGATAAGCAATGAAATAAGGAGCATTTCTTCCTTCTCAAACTCTGCCCCACCATCCATAATTACCTGATGCAAAGAATGGAGATAAAAATTCAGTTCATCATTTTTAATGACATTTTCCGAAAAACCAAGCAATACTCTTTGTCCTGTTATTTCTTCTGCTAATGACAACATTGTTTCTTTTGGAATATTCAAGCCTCTGTAATCAAGCGTTCCGCCGTCACATTGGACACAACTGTGGTTATCGTTTGGATTAAACAAAAGGGTATTTCCGTAACCTATCGTGTATTCTTTATTTTTGCAGGATAAGCAGCGTGTCCCTGCTTCTATAAAGCCAATCACATAGTAGTCATGAAAGTGATTCGGGAATGGCTGTACAATTCCCTCAAAACGATATGCTTCAAGCTGTAAATCGTCATCATAGCAGACTGTCCGTATTTCTTTTTGCATGGTAGCACCTCCTGGCATCCTATATTATACTCAAAATGTTTGTTGATTTCTTGTAAGATATCTTCATTTTCCAAAAATATGGCTGTGATGAAAAGAACAGAACAGGAATAAATCCCCTTGCATGTTCTTTTCATCACAATATAAATATTGAAGGAAAGTACTGGAATAAAGGTGCAATTTTTATGATTGTACGACAAGAAAATGTGTGATATACTTCTTCTATGGGAAACCATAGAGCCAAAGGCGGCTTTACTCCTCTTGCATTTTCGGAGGGTATAGATTTTATAGTTGAAGTTCGCAGAGCAGCCTGTGTGGATGCTATAGGCAGAGAAAGGAGAGTACTGGAATGAAGGTGCAGAATATTACAGATATTGAAAAGTTTTTCAAGGTGATTGATCAGTGCAAGGGAAAGGTGGAGCTGGTAACAGGAGAAGGAGACAGGCTGAACTTGAAATCCAAGCTGTCACAGTATGTTTCCTTGGCAAATATCTTTTCCAACGGCGAGATTCCGGAGTTGGAATTAGTGGCACATGAGAAAGAGGATATCGACAGACTGGTTACATTTATGATAAACGGTTAAGAATGATGTGATACTCAGTGCAGCCGGGGGCTGCACTGTTTTTTTATGGTGCGCCTTGCGGCGCACGTTTCTAATGGGTGAAAGTCCCTAGCCTTGTTCGGTACTCTCCCGGTGTGCATTTCATATATCGTTTGAAGATTTGTCCATAATATGCAGGACTTGAGAATCCAACCATGCCTGCCGTCTTTGTTACGCTTTCACCGTCCCGCAGAAGGGGGAGGCTTCTTTGTATCCGTAGGAACATGACATACTCAAAGATTGTCATTCCCATATGTTTTTTGAAAAAACGGCAGCATTCACTTTTGCAAATGTTCACATGCCGTGCCACATCGTCCAAAGTGATTTCCTGTTGGTAGTTTTCCTGCACATAGAAGATAATCTCCCGCAGCCGTTCTAGGTGTCTTTGGGGCTTTTGTTCTTTTTCGGGCAGTGTATGATAATACTGGTAGAATTTTTTCCATATCTTCATCAGCATCATATGTACTTCTAATTCATAATCCAGGGGCGGATCCAGGGAAAGTCTGTAGATCTCCTGCATGATATGGAGTACCTTTTGATGCCAGCCTGTTTCTTTTTCAAGCTTCAGGGAATGCCATGCGTCATTAGAGGTGATGAAGTCCACATACTTTGTCTGAAGAATGCTGTTTTCATACCCGTACAGGAACCTTGGGTGAAAGGTGACGGAGAGGTAGGTGCATGCCTGGCCTGAGATCATATATCCCGCATGGAGGGTATTGCTGTTGCCGAACATACCTTCCCCTTCTGCCAGAATATATTTCTTATTATTAACGTGATACTCAAGCTGTCCGGACATGATCCGGGTAAGTTCAATCTCAGGATGCCAGTGCCATAGAAATGCCCCCTGCTCGTATGCCTCAATTGCCTCTAAATTGACTCCCACCGGAAAACCGTAATTTCCGTGTTCTTTTATCTCTTTTTGGTTTTTTGTAATAGTTATCTGCATTTTCCTGCCATCCATATTCCCGGTATACCCTCATTACTGTTTACACAGGACTTTGCATTTACTGCAGTCCGTAAGAAAATGATTCAGGTGTGAGCAAATCCCATTCGCGAAGCGAATTTTAAATGGATTTTGCGAATGTTACTGTGAACGGAGTGAACAGTAACACACCCTCAATATTCTTATAATAATGTGTAATATTCTTATTGCTATTTCTACAATTTCTCATTATTATTATAATCATAAAGCAACGCAGAGATTTCCGCAAGGAAAAATATGAAAAAGACAGGAGAATGGCAAAATGTTAGAAAAGTTATTGCAGAAATTTAAAGAACTCTACGGGGAAGATGGAGAGCTGCGAACCTATTTTGCACCGGGCCGTGTGAATCTGATCGGCGAGCATACAGATTACAATGGAGGTCATGTATTTCCATGTGCACTGACACTTGGAACCTATGCAGTCGTAAGAAGCCGCGGGGACCGAGTCCTTCGTTTTTACTCTATGAACTTTGATTCCTTCGGTATTGTAGAGACAAGCCTTGATGAACTGATTCCTAATCAGGCTGCTGCCTGGACCAATTATCCAAAGGGCGTGATCTGGGCATTTGAGAAACGCGGCATGAAGTTAGGCCATGGCTTTGATATTGCCATTTACGGAGATATCCCCAACGGCTCCGGACTTTCTTCCTCAGCTTCACTGGAGGTACTTACTGGTGTAATCCTTAAGGACATCTATGGTTTTGCAGAGGCATCCATGATTGATATCGCACTGATTGGGCAGGACGCGGAGAATAATTTTAATGGATGCAACTGCGGAATTATGGATCAGTTTGCAAGCGCCATGGGCAAGAAGGATCATGCGATCTTCCTGGATACGAATGACCTTCATTATGAGTATGCCCCAGTAAAGCTTCCAGATGCCAGAATCGTAATCACGAACAGCAAGGTAAAGCACAGCCTGGTTGACTCTGCCTACAATGACAGGAGAAATGAATGTGAGACTGCACTTAAGGAACTTAAGGCTGTCACGGATATCAAGGCTCTCGGCGAGCTGACTGAGGAGCAGTTTGAGGAGCATAAAGATGCCATCAAGGATCCGGTAAGGCAGAAGCGGGCACACCATGCCGTATATGAAAATCAGAGAACCATCCGTGCGGCCAGGGCTCTGGAAAAGAATGACATTACCCTGTTCGGGCAGCTGATGAACGCTTCCCACATTTCCTTAAGAGACGATTATGAAGTATCCTGTAAGGAAATTGATATTCTTGTGGAGCTTGCGTGGAAGACAGAGGGCGTGATCGGATCCCGTATTACAGGCGGCGGTTTCGGCGGGTGTACGGTCAGCATCGTAAAAAATGATGCTGTGGATACCTTTGTTCAGGAAATCGGAAAGGCATATTTTGACAAGGTCGGCCATGAGGCTGAATTCTACGTTGTAGACATCGGCGATGGCGCGCGGAGACTGGGCTAAGAGGAGGTATGAATATGTTATATGAAAATATAAAAAAACTGGTAGAATATGGTATTCAGACAGGGCTTACACCGGAATCCGAGCGTATTTACACAACGAATCTTCTCCTTGAAATTTTTCATGAGGATAACTATGAAGACATAGATCTTGATACTTCTTCCGTAACAGAAGAGCTGGAGCTGATCCTTAAGGATCTCCTGGATGAAGCTGTCACGCGCGGGCTTATTACCGACAGCATCGTATACCGTGACTTATTTGACACAAAGCTTATGAACTGTCTGCTGCCCCGCCCGGCACAGGTTCACGAAGAATTTAACAGACAGTATGAAAAATCACCGGAGGACGCCACCCGCTATTACTACAAATTCAGCCAGGACAGCGACTATATCCGCCGCTATCGTGTAAAAAAGGACATGAAATGGAAGATTGCGTCCCCATACGGAGAAATTGACATCACGGTGAATCTCTCCAAACCAGAAAAGGATCCAAAAGCAATTGCCGCCGCAAAAAATGCAAAGGCAGGAAGCTATCCGAAGTGCCAGCTCTGTATGGAAAATGAAGGCTATGCCGGACGTGCAGACCACCCGGCAAGAGAGAACCACCGAATTATCCCCGTCACAATTAATGACAGCGCATGGGGTTTCCAGTACTCACCGTATGTATACTATAATGAGCACTGCATCGTATTCAACGGACAGCATACGCCCATGAAAATCGACCGGGCGGCATTTACGAAACTGTTTGACTTTGTTAAACTGTTCCCGCACTACTTCCTGGGCTCCAATGCAGATCTTCCGATTGTAGGAGGCTCCATCCTGAGTCATGATCATTTCCAGGGAGGACACTATACCTTCGCTATGGCAAAGGCTCCGATTGAGAAGACCGTAACAATTCCAGGATACGAGGATGTAGAGGCAGGCATCGTAAAATGGCCCCTTTCCGTACTCCGTATCCGTCACAAGGATGAAAAGCGGCTGATCGACCTGGCAGAGCACGTACTGAATCAATGGCGGACTTACACCGATGAGGAGGTCTTCGTTTTTGCAGAGACAGACGGTGAACCCCATAACACCATCACGCCGATTGCAAGGAAAACCGGCGACACCTATGAGCTGGATCTGACACTGCGCAACAACATTACCACAGAAGAACATCCCCTGGGCGTATACCACCCCCATGCACAGTATCATCATATCAAAAAAGAGAACATAGGCCTGATCGAAGTTATGGGCCTTGCCGTACTCCCGTCAAGACTAAAAAAAGAGCTTGAACTTTTGGCAGAATATATAGTTGAGAAGAAGGACATCAGAAGCAATTCAGATATCGAAAAACATGCTGACTGGGTAGAGCAGTTCCTGCCAGAATATGACAGCATCACAAAAGAAAACATAATGGAGATTCTGAAAAAAGAAGTCGGGGATGTATTTGTCCACGTACTCGAAGACGCAGGCGTGTATAAGTGCACGCCAGAAGGACGCGAGGCATTCATGAGGTTCATTCAAAAGTTGGGGACGGGGCATTTTTAAAAATGCCCCGTCCCAAATTGGCTGATTAAGGTATTGGCAGGATTTCACGCGCCAGTCTTGTGATTTCGGCTCCGTCCTGTCCGGCGTTCATTAGGGAGGCGGAGTTAAGCTGTATGGTTACAACGGTTTCTTTTCCGTAAGTGGGTGCGGCCGCGTACTTTTCTAACAGTTCTACCAGCGCCTGGTTCACATCGTCCTCGCTGTCGTATGTACCCTTTTTCCATTCGGAAAGCAGGTCTTTCAGGCTCTTGTTTGGTGTTACGGTTACATCAACCGTATAATTATAGACGCCATCTTCTTTTTTGGGGATTCCGACGGAATACTTACACTGCTTTAGCAGTTCCTTCATTGCGGCGGTATAGCGCTTCTGATGATCGGAGGACAGGTCTGCGGCGGGGAGAAATGCTTCGCTGTCGTACCATGCGAGGGCTTCTGCTTCTGTCTGTTTTGTATGCAGGGCAAATCTTGTTACGTCTCCTTTAAAGGACGCGTCCAGGTAGGCGGTCAGAAAATCCCGGGCATCCAGAAGCTCACAGATTCTGTCATAGGGTGCCATGTATGTGTCGATTGCCCGTGACAGAAGCTTCTTCAGATCCTCTTCCCTGACTTGAAAACTGTCTTCCGTTTTATTTACGGTGAGAATCGTATAGGTCTTTTTTGTGAAGCAGGGGGATTCCTTAAGCGCTTTTTTTGCCTTCTCAAGAAGAGAACTGGCTTCTGCATTCAGATCAGAGGATGACAGGGAAGATACAAAGGCGTCGCTTACATCCATGGTCGTGGATGAAATGTCTACTGGCGTATAGTGCACCTGTATAGTGAACTCATCTTTTCCATTTCTTTTTGCCTCTGATACCTGGAATCTGACAGTCTGTAATGCTTCCTGTAAAAATGTGAGATAGGTGTCTTTTAATTCTTCGGGGAATTTGAGAGTATATTTGCGATCACTTTCCTGGATGCCTTTATCGAGAAGAAAAGCTAGTTTTTCAGAATCTTTTTCTTTTATAGACGTAATCTGTTCTCCGAGACACTTGCCGGCGGAGTCTTTATCTTTGCATCCTGTCATGAGAAAAACCAGGAAAAGTATAAGCGGCAGTAAAAATCTTCTTTTCGTCATGGCCAATTCCTCCATAGGTTTTAATAATACCTATATCTTATCATAAAAACCACTGGAAAAACAGATTCATTTTATATATAATAGAAATGAATGAAGTGCTAGAGCGTGTTTGAAAATTCATTTCTGCCATCTGCACGCCCCACTCTGCGTGATATTTGCACCAAATTCAGGTTACATAGCCCGGGGCATGTACCCTGCTGCACGGCATCCGAGCTGACGAAGCAGTGGTTTTCAGCATCCGGCCCCTCGCTAAAATGCACTCACAATACATCAAAAGGAGAAATATGTATGGAAATGTTGAATCTTGAGAAGGAACTTAAGGAGAATGCTTATCCGGGCCGCGGTATTATTATAGGTAAGAGTGCGGACGGGACAAAGGCTGTTGCCGCTTATTTTATTATGGGAAGAAGCGAGAACAGCAGGAACCGTATTTTTGTGGAAGAGGGAGAAGGAATCCGCACACAGGCATTTGACCCGGCGAAGCTTTCTGATCCCAGCCTCATCATCTATGCGCCTGTGCGCGTGCTTGGCAATAAGACGATTGTAACGAATGGAGACCAGACAGATACAATCTATGAAGGAATGGATAAGCAGCTGACCTTTGAGCAGTCCTTAAGAAGCAGGGAATTCGAGCCTGACGGACCAAACTATACGCCGAGGATTTCAGGAATCATGCATATTGAAAATGGAACCTATAATTATGCCATGTCTATCCTGAAAAGCAGTAACGGCAATCCGGAAAGCTGTAATCGTTATACCTTCGCATACGAGAATCCTGCAGCAGGAGAGGGACATTTCATCCATACGTACAGATGTGACGGGAATCCGCTTCCAAGCTTTGAAGGAGAGCCGAAGCCGGTGGAGATCCCGGATGATATGGGAGCTTTTACAGAGCTTTTGTGGAACAGTCTGAATGAGGATAACAAGGTTTCCCTTTTCGTGCGTTATATTAACATTGTGGACGGAACCTATGAGACAAAGATTGTGAATAAAAACAAATAAAGGTCATGTTTTTCATGCTTGCATGAAAAAGCATGGCTAAAATATAGTGAGGAGGAATCTTTAATGAAAGAGTTAGAATTAAAATATGGCTGTAACCCAAACCAGAAGCCGTCAAAGATCTACATGGCGGACGGAAGTGATCTGCCCATTGAGGTGCTGAATGGAAAACCAGGGTATATTAATTTTCTGGACGCATTTAACGGATGGCAGCTTGTAAGTGAGCTTAAGAAAGCGACCGGGCTTCCGGCGGCAACATCCTTTAAACATGTGTCCCCGGCAGGTGCGGCAGTGGGACTTCCTTTAAGTGAGACATTGGCGAAGATCTACTGGGTGGATGATCTCGGGGAACTGTCACCTCTTGCGTGTGCCTATGCAAGGGCAAGAGGAGCAGACCGTATGTCCTCCTTCGGAGACTTTATCTCCCTTTCGGATGAGTGTGACGCAGATACGGCGCGTCTGATTAAAAGAGAGGTTTCTGACGGTGTGATCGCGCCAGGCTACACAGAGGAGGCGCTGGAGATTCTGAAGCAGAAGAAAAAGGGCGGCTACAATGTAATTAAGATCAATCCGGACTATAAGCCGGAGGCGCTGGAGCATAAGGATGTATTTGGTATTACCTTTGAACAGGGAAGAAATGAGCTGAATATCAACGAGGAATTTTTTGCAAATATTGTAACAGACAACAAGGAGTTTACAGAGCAGGCAAAGATTGACCTGGCGATTTCTATGATTACGTTAAAATATACACAGTCCAATTCGGTGTGCTATGTAAAGGACGGACAGGCAATCGGAATCGGCGCGGGGCAGCAGTCTAGAATCCACTGTACACGGCTTGCCGGACAAAAGGCAGATAACTGGTGGTTAAGGCAATCCCCGCAGGTAATGAACCTTCCATTTGTAGATTCCATCCGCCGTGCAGACCGGGATAATGCCATTGACCTGTATATCGGCGAGGATTATATGGATGTGCTTGCTGACGGCGCATGGCAGAATATCTTTAAGGAGAAGCCAGAGGTATTTACAAGAGAGGCGAAGAGAGAGTGGCTTGATCAGATGAGCGATGTGGCCCTTGGCTCAGATGCCTTCTTCCCCTTTGGAGACAATATTGAGCGGGCACATAAGAGCGGTGTGAAATACGTGGCACAGCCGGGCGGATCCGTAAGAGATGATAATGTAATTGCAGCGTGCAATAAATATGGGATGGTTATGTCATTCACAGGGCTGCGGCTGTTCCATCACTAGAGTAGAGCTTATCCTGGCAGGAATGAATTTTCGGACATGCGCTGGAGACGGGGTACTACTGGATGACCTACACAGGGAGTTATGTGGATCAGATTCAGGGAAATACAACGACGGTAGGCCTTTTGAGCAGTGATTACCCATTGGCAATATATTGCAGGGAGGGTGAAACATTTGAACTATATGGCGAGTTTCATTATGGAGATAACCCTTCTCCGGCTATTATGATTGAGGAATGTACTTTGATTGGTGAGGGAGAAATACTCAATTATCAGGATCAGCAGTGTACCTACGTGTATAATGGTATAAGTGGATTCGGAAATGGATATCGGCCAGTACGCTTTATCCCGGAGATTTCCGGATTGTATGTTGTCCGCCGGTTTGGATTTGAGGCGGCGACAAATAAGTGGCATGGGATGACACTTAGAGACAGTGCGCGGAATGTGGCCGCATCCGATTCTTTTTTTCATGATGTGGACAAAAACATGGAAGATCAGATCTATGGGGAACTCACGGCAGATGAGACTTACTATATAGAAGCAGGAGCTGTCGGAACAGAGGCATCTATGAGTGTGGAGAACAGAACGCTCCAGTATACCCAGAGTAAAACCGTGGACTGCAGTCTGGTCTGGAATGAGATGTTTTCCTACACAGCAGAGTCGGACCGGGTAATTGATTGGAGGCTGTCGGCTGATGAAGAAGGGTGTAAAATGGTCTGCGGTACGGATCTCAGAGTCGTGAAAGATGCGGCTGTAGATGGAAACGGGGCACAGTCCCAGTATCTTAGGATGGAGGTCCGGGCAGGGGAGACTTATTATCTGAAGGTCTATGCAGGCAGGGCAAAGAAGATGACGGTTTCTGTGGAAGCCCCTCATACCCACAGATGGGAAACAGAAGAGGTCACAAAGAAGCCATCCTGCAACGATGCGGGGGAATCTGTGTACATCTGTACTGTCTGCGGAGAACAAGGACAGACAAAAGTACTTCCGGCAACCGGACATACATGGGGAGAATGGAAAAAGACAGCAAATGCAACGACCAGCCGTCCTGCAAAGCGTACCAGAAGCTGTAAGAACTGTGGAAAAAAGAGACAGAGAGTTACGGCAGTAAGCTCCCTGCTACAACGATAAAAAATCCCCAGACAGGCACTGTACAAAAAGGATCACAGACAGACGGTACAAAAATAGAAAAGGGAAAGACCACGAAAAAGATTAAAGGTCTGAAGAAGAAGCTTACAATAAAAAAAGGAAGAACTATCAAATTAAAACCTGTACTTGTCCCATCCTCCAGCAGAGATAAGATTACGTACAAAACGTCTAATCGAAAAGTTGCGTCTGTATCTAAGAAGGGAGTCGTAAAAGGCAAAAAAGCAGGGAAAGCAAAGATTACTGTGAAGGCAGGGAAGATAAAATCCGTATGTAGCCTTACAGTTAAAAAAAGGAAATGATACTGGAAGTGGTTATATGAGAATTGGGGACGGGGTAAAATTCATTTTACCCCGTCCCCGACAAACACATATTCCATATCCGAAGAGAGATCTTCCTGAAAGCGGTAGTTCAGACGGCTGAATTCCCGCAGCCTGCGTATATCCTCAATCTGTTCTTCCGCCATCCACCGGACCATCTCCCCGCGGGCCATTTTTGCCAGGGTTCCCTTCACCTTCACTTTTACGCCGTCTCGTTCCCCGAAAATACAGGAAACCCGGGTTACAGGAGGCGCTATATAGGGGAGGACGCTTCTGCTGTATTCTCCGGAAGCCAGATTGACGATTTGGAGGGGACTCTGGTGTCCACATGTCTCTGAGACTAAATTTCGGTAAATGGAATCTCCCCAGTATTCATACAGGGAATTTACAGAGCCGAAGGCTTCATGAAATGAGGTAAGCTTCGCCTGCATTTCCAGACGGTAGGGAATCACCCCGTCTGCCGGATGCAGAACCCCATAAAAACCAGAGAGAATCCGCAGATGCACTTCAGCATATTTCCACTGGGATTCAGAGAAAATGTGGGGCGCCATATACTGATACTGGATGCCCTCATAGGCCAGAAGCGCGGGGGTCAGTTTTTTGCCGGGCTCACAGGCATGAAGCCGTTCATAGTTCTGGACAGCCAGCTTTTCACTGCAGCCCCAGAGCTTTTTTAACTGTTCGAAAGAAAGGCCATGCAGTGCTCTTCGAAGCTGCCAGGCCTTTTCCTGAAATACAGGAACCGTAAGCTGGCAGGAATATTCGTCAGAGATATTCATTTTTTTCGCGGGGGAAATAATTATTTTCAACATGTTTTCAGTATAGCAAAAAAGAGTCTGAGTGTAAATCTGCAATTCGCCAAGGCAGTGAAATATCCGGTGCTTTTTCTTGCGTTTGCAGATACCAAATCCAACACCTGTGAGGCAATCAGACATTTACATGAAGGGGTGGTATAAAACAATGGTAAAACGGAAAAGATTTAACATTACAGGAATCTGTATTCCCGGACAGCATTATATGGTGGATATCTCCGGTAAAATTGATGAAATCGTGAGAGACTATATCGAATGCGATGAATATTTTACAATTAACCGCGCGAGGCAGTACGGGAAATCTACAACGCTTGCGCTGCTTTATAACAGGTTAAAGGAGAATTATCTTGTTTTGGACATCAGCTTTGAAGCAGCGGAGGACTGTTTTGTCTCATTGTATTCTCTGGCGCAGGGAGTAGTAAGAAAGATATCCCGGGCCTTAACATGCAATCATACTCCCGGGGAACTGATGGATATCTGGAATGAACCGATAGATGCGCAGCTGCCCCTGGATTCACTGAATGAAAAAATCACCAGATTCTGCAACGCAAGTAAGAAAGAAGTAATCTTGATGGTGGATGAAGTGGACAAGGCGGCAGATAATCAGATGTTTCTCAGTTTTCTGGGACTTCTCAGGGAAAAATATTTAAGGCGCAGTGTTGGAAGAGACCACACTTTTAAAAGTGTGATATTAGCGGGAGTGCATGATATTAAAAATTTAAAAATGAAGTTACGGCCAGAACAGACCGGACATTATAACAGCCCGTGGAACATAGCCGCAGATTTTCAGGTAGATATGAGCTTTTCGGAAGCGGATATAGAAAAAATGCTGGAAGAATATGAGGAAGAGAGACGGACGGGCATGGACATCCCGGCAATGGCAGAATTAATATCAGATTATACATCTGGATATCCGTTTCTGGTTTCCTGTCTCTGTAAATTACTGGACGAAAAGGAACTGGCATGGACAAGGGAAGGACTGCAGGAGGCAGTGAAGATAATCGTGAGAGGACCCAATACGCTTTATGACGATATGATCAAACAGGTGGCCGAGTATCCTGAACTGAGCGCCATGCTCCAGAACATTCTTTTCCGTGGAAGTGAGTACCCATATCACGAGTATAATAAGGTGGCTAATATTGGAAAGATGCTGGGTTTTCTTAAAAACAGAGGAGATACTGCCGTAGTTTCGAACCGAATATTTGAGATGCAGCTGTATAGTTACTTCATTTCTGAGGAACTTTCAGAAGATGCAGGATATATCGAACATTCTCCGGACAAGAACCAGTTTATTCAGAACGGGAAGCTGAATATGGATTTGGTGATGCGAAAATTTTATGAATACTATAATGCCTTATATCAGCAGGAGGACGAAAGATTCATAGAAAATTATGGCCGTAAAATATTTTTGCTTTATCTTAAGCCTATTATTAATGGAGCCGGTAATTTTTATGTGGAAGCCGAGACAAGAGATAAACTTCGAACAGATATTGTCGTGGATTACAGGGGGATGCAGTATATTATAGAGACAAAAATATGGAGAGGAACGGAATATAATTCGAATGGGGAGGAGCAGCTTGTGGAATACCTGGAAAGATATCATCTGCAGAGAGGCTATATGCTAAGCTTCTGCTTCAACAAAACGAGAAAGAATGCCGGGATAAAGGAAGTAATCTGTAAAGGGAAAATGATACTGGAAGTGGTTGTCTGAGAATTGGGGACGGGGTAAAATTCATTTTACCCCGTCCCCAAGATAGGTTACCATCCCTGCTCGGAATGAATCCAGGATTTCAGGAGCTGTTGTTCATAATTTTCTGGACGTCTGCGCCACTCACTGGGGGAGACGCCGGTTACCTGCCGGAAATTACGGTTGAAGGTGGAGGGCGTGGTAAAGCCGCACTTATTTGCAATGTCTATAATAGACTCATCCGTATTCTTCAGATAATTGCATGCGGTCTGCACCCTTACCAGGTTAATGTACTCCAACGGGCTCATGTTCATATATTCGGAGAACAGCCGCCGGAAATGGGTTTCGCTGATATGACACCAGGCTGACAGCTCGTCAATCCGGATGGGCTCCATGTAATGGAGAGTGATGTAATCCATTGCCCGCGCGATGGGAATAGTGATCCGGCTTCCAGGCTCTGCCGGTCTTCTGTCAGATTTATTTTCCCGGGCAATATTTACAAGAAGTTCCACCATCACGCCCTTTGCCTCCTCCATGTAAAATTCCTCGGTATTCCGCATGATTTCGATCAGCTTCCTTATGATGCCTGCAAGCTTCGGGCGTCTTTTTGCTTTTTGGAAAATGGCCTTAGAGTTTACCTTCTGAAGCATATAGTTCATGCGCTTTGTGTTTCCCATACCCTGATACAGGTCGCTGAGAACTCCGTCAACATCAATGAAAAGATATTCCCATTTGCTGATGGTTCCCGGGTCGCTATTTGTGGTGTGTGGGTAGTTTTTGGGAATAACGGTGAATTCATTTCCTGTGTACCGGTAATCTTGTTCGCCGAGTACCAGTTCCCCGACGCCGTCATAGCAGTATCCGATCTCCAGGTAATTATGGAAATGCAGATAATCCACATCTCTGCCATAAGACTGCACCCATTTCTGGCCAAGGAGGGCAAGAATATAGCTCCCTTCTGGCATTTTATAATAGCGGAATTCCATTTTTGGCTTTTTTTTCTTTGACATATGGATCCTCCTTTTTCTCCCAGGAGCCGGTGTAGTATCGTACTGCGCCTACAAGAGCAGCGCAGATCCAGGTGATGGGGGACACGAACCAGAGCCCCCGGTATCCAAAGATTTCCGGAAAGAGGAGCGCGCATCCGATCCGGGTTACCACCTCGCTTAATCCCATGAGCACGGTTACGAATACATCTCCTGACGCACGCAGAATATTGTGGTATACGACCAGTATGCCCCCTGCAATGAAAAATGATGTAAAGATACGCATGTACTCGGTACCAAGGCGTATTGCTTCAGGTGTCTGTGTAAATGCCCTCATGACCGGCTCTGCAAACAGGAAAACAAGGGGACAGAAAATGCCGTAGCAGACGATATTCATAACATAGGCGCTGCGTACGCCCTTTCTCACACGGATATAATCCATGGCCCCTACATTCTGTCCGGTGAAGGTCGCCACCGCAGAGCCGATGGCATCCGCCATCTGAAAGCCAAGTCCCTCTACCTTCACGCACACACCGTATGCGACAATCATGGTTGTGCCATAGGTATTGATAACTGCCTGAAGCGTCATATCAGAGATGGATATGATGCTCATTTGGAAGCCTGTGGGGAGCCCGTAGCGGAGCACCTGCCCGGCGAGGAAGGAATCCGGCTTCCACTCCTTCCGGTTTACCTTAAGAAACGGCAGGATCCGAAGTGCATACCACATACACAGGATGCCGGAAATGACCTGCGACAGGACAGTTGCAAATGCCGCGCCTGCCGTTCCCATGGGTATCCATGCCACAAAAACAATGTCCAGTACGACATTTAATACGCTGGATACGATAAGAAAGACAAGGGGAACCACAGAATTTCCCAAAGCTCTTAATACAGAGGCACTGAAGTTGTACAGCATGGTTGCCGCACACCCTGCATAGATGACGAGCAGGTAGGAACCCGCATCCGGCAGGAGTGTATCAGAGGTCTTAAGGAGCCTGAGGAGCGGATTCACTGTCAGCATGCCTCCCGCAGTAATAAGAAGTGTTATGCCTGCCGCCACCCAGGCTCCTGCCACGAAGGTACGGCGGACGTTCTGTTCCTCGCGGGCGCCGTAATACTGGGAAATGACGACACTGACGCCAGTCGTTACGCCCATCATGACGGAAAATAAAAGATACATCGCCGTTCCTGCTATACTTACCGCTGCCAGTGCTTCGTCACCGAGGAAGTGCCCTACAATGTAGGTGTCCGCAAAGTTGTAGATACGCTGGCAGAGCATCCCGAGCAGAACCGGCAGCGCAAATCTCGTCATCTGGCTTAATACCGGTCCCTTTGTCATATCCATAACCTTTTGGCTGCTCATTGTCTGCCCCCTTATTGCTTTCCTTAATTTTTCCTTAAAAATAGTGTTGTAATTACTCTATCAATGAATAGCTTCTACGTCAAGTAAGAAAGTACCATGAATAGTAACAAATTTTTAGTGGGGGGAAGCGCATATCTGACAGAAAATGTTTTTCAAACGTGCTCCAGTGTGTTATAATATGTTCGGCTTATAAAAGAATTATAAAAATAAAGGAGCAGATGATAATGACTATTACTAACGACATTAAGTATGTAGGTGTGAATGATCATGAGGTAGATCTTTTTGAGGGGCAGTATGTTGTTCCTAATGGCATGGCATACAATTCTTATGTGGTGATGGATGAGAAGATTGCTGTCTTTGATACGGTTGACGCGCGGTTTACCCATGAATGGCTGGATAACATCCAGAATGCGACAGGCGGCAGAACCCCGGATTACCTGATCGTCCAGCACATGGAGCCGGATCACTCCGCGAACATTGCCAATTTTATGAAGGCTTATCCAGATACAAAGATTGTATCCAGCACAAAAGCATTTGCCATGATGAACCAGTTCTTTGGAACAGACTTTGCGGACAGGCAGGTTGTTGTGAAGGAAGGAGACACGCTGTCTCTTGGGAAACATGAACTCGCTTTTGTTGCAGCACCTATGGTGCACTGGCCGGAGGTTATCGTGACCTATGATTCCTGTGACAAGGTGCTGTTCTCTGCAGACGGTTTCGGAAAGTTCGGCGCGCTGGATGTGGAGGAAGACTGGGCATGCGAGGCACGCCGCTATTATATCGGAATCGTCGGAAAGTACGGCGCGCAGGTACAGAACCTGCTAAAAAAGGCAGCCGGACTTGATATCCAGGTAATCTGCCCGCTCCACGGGCCGGTGCTTACAGAGAATCTTGGATATTATCTCGGTCTTTATAATACATGGTCATCCTACGGAATTGAGACGGAAGGGATTGTGATTGCATATACATCTGTTTATGGAAATACGAAGAAGGCAGTAGAACTTCTTGCCGATAAGCTTAGCGCCAAGGGATGCCCGAAGGTTGTTGTAAATGACCTTGCCCGCTGTGATATGGCAGAGGCGGTGGAGGATGCCTTCCGGTATGGAAAGCTGATTCTTGCAACTACAACTTATAATGCAGAGATTTTCCCGTTCATGCGCGAATTTATCAACCATCTGACGGAGCGTAATTTCCAGAACCGGAAGATCGGCCTCATTGAGAACGGATCCTGGGCTCCCCTTGCGGCCAAGGTGATGAAGAAGATGTTTGAAGGCTGCAAAAAGCTGACCTTTGCAGATACAACCGTAACCATCAGGTCCGCCCTGAATGAGGAAAGCAGCGCACAGCTTGAAGCCATGGCAGAAGAATTCTGCAAGGACTACCTTGCGCAGCACGACGAGACTGCCAATAAAAATGACCTGACTGCCCTCTTCAAGATCGGTTACGGCCTGTATGTAGTTACTTCCAATGACGGCAAGAAGGACAACGGGCTCATAGTAAATACTGTATCCCAGGTGACGGACAGCCCGAACCGGGTGGCGGTATGCATAAATAAGGCAAACTACTCCCACCATATTATTAAGCAGACGGGAATTATGAACGTAAACTGCCTGTCCACCGAAGCACCATTTAAGGTATTCCAGAACTTCGGCTTCCAAAGCGGAAGAAATGTAGATAAATTCGAGGGATGCAACCCCTTACGCTCCGACAACGGCCTGGTATTCCTGCCTAGATACATCAATGCATTCATGTCTCTTAAGGTAGAGCAGTACGTGGACCTGGACACCCACGGCATGTTTATCTGTACTGTAACAGAGGCACGGGTGATTTCCAATGTGGAAACCATGACCTACAACTATTATCAGAGCAACGTAAAGCCAAAACCGGAGACGGAAGGCAAGAAAGGATATGTGTGCGTGGTATGCGGATATATCTATGAGGGCGACGAACTGCCAGATGACTTTATCTGCCCACTGTGCAAGCATGGCGTGGCGGACTTTGAACCAATCGGGTAAGCAGTTGGGGACAGGTCATTTCGAATTTGGGACGGGGCATTTTTAAAAATGCCCCGTCCCAAATTGACTTATTCCCGCGTTCTGGTAAGGTGGAACTGGAAGGAGGTATATTCAGGCACCTCCCGCGGGATGGGAAGGCCTGCATTCATCAGTGCGGCGCCGGAGTGTACTTCTTCTGTGCCGTTTACGCGGTAGAGGGCATTCGGGAGGAGTCCCTTTGCCCGGATATATTCCTGCGGTCCGTTGCAGGTGAGGTTTGTTACAACGACGCTGATGAGTGATTCCTTTTTATTTTTAGTGACATGCTGCCATGCGGTCATATTTCCGGGCTCGAACGGATTAGTCAGGCGGTAGTAGTCTCCCTTAAATATGATGTGGTAGTATTTCCGGAACAGATTGCTCTGTTTTCTGCAGATTTTCTGTTGTTTTTTATTAAGGTGTGTCGCGTCCAGCTCGTAGCCAAAGGTTCCGCACATAGCGACAACCGCTTTTGTCTCAAGGGGTATGAATTTTCCACTGTCGGAAATGTGTGCGCCCATGGTGCATGTCGGGTACACGAAGGAGGTTCCGTAGTGGAGCTTAAGCCGGTCGATGGGATTGTTGTTGTCGCTTACCCAGTACTGAGGGTAGTAATGGAGCATACCCGGGTCGTAGCGTCCGCCTCCGCCGGAGCAGCCCTCGAACAGGATGTCCGGATGTGTCTTGATGATTTTGTCCATGACGCGGTACAGTCCTAAAATATAGCGGTGGTATACCTCTCCCTGGCGTTCTCCGGGCAGCTCATTTGACCAGATATCGGCAAGGGAACGGTTGATGTCCCATTTTACATAGTAAATATCTGCATCGTCCAGTATGGAGTTGATGCTTTTAATCAGGTAGTCCTGCACGTCCCTGCGGCTCATGTCAAGGGCAAGCTGGTTTCTGCTTCTTACTGCATGGCGGCCGGGAATCTGCATCACCCATTCGGGGTGTGTGCGGTAGAGGTTGCTGTCCTCTGACACCATCTCTGGCTCAAACCAGATGCCGAACTTCATATCTAGCTCGTTGATCTGCTCTACGAGCCGGTGGAGCCCGCATTTGATCTTGTCTTCATTTACGTACCAGTCTCCGAGCCCGCTGTTGTCGTCATCGCGTTTCCCGAACCATCCGTCATCCATAACGAGAAGGTCTACGCCCATATTTTTGGCGGCTTTCGCAATATTTACAAGCTTTACGTCATCGAAGTCCATAAATGCCGCTTCCCAGCTGTTAATGAGAACAGGCCGCTGTACCTCTGTCACAAATTTGCTCGCACAGAGATTTGTGCGGTAAAAGTCGTGATACAGATGGGAAAGTCCGGTAAATCCGTGCTCTGTAAAGGCCATGACGACCTCGGGGCCTTCGAATACTTCCTGCGGCTTTAACTCATACACGAACTGCTTCGGGTTGATTCCCATGACGAGACGAAGCTGGTCATATTGGTCAAGCTCTGCTTCCGCAAGGAAATTGCCGCTGTACATGAGAGAGAATCCGTAGCATCTGCCGTAATCCTCAGTGGCATCCCTGCCGCAGAGGATCAGGAAAGGATTCTGCTGGTGGCTGGAGGAGCCGCGTACGCTTCCAATGGTGTGAATGTGGTGCGTCATATGTTGGCGCTCGACCTGACGCTCCTGGCCGTAGCGTCCCGGGAGGCTCACCAGATCCATGTCCGCGCCGTTTAAAAAGTCGAGGCACAGTGACATGATTTTCTTCAGATGAATGGCTTCGCTTCCCAGGTTTTTCACCCTCACGGCACGGGTGATCATGTCGGTCTCCTCAAAAACGCTGTACAAAAGCGTTACCTCCACATTCGATACTGCGTCAAGAAGCGTTACCTCCAGGGTACTGGCAGTGTCTTTCTCTGTCTGAAATGTGGCCGGCAGTGTGTCAAGACGGTATTTTCCATCCGTGATCTGATGCCCGGTTACCTTCCCGTGGAAGGAGTAGCTGCCGTCGCTGTTTACCACCTCGATGCTGGTGGTGCGGAAATCTCCCTGCTGCTGGGTGCTGAATTCCTGGGGCTGGGCATCCAGTGAAAAAGTTCTGGCATTCCGGGATTCGTATGGATTGCCGGAAAAGCCGCGGTCATACTGCATGATCTGATAGGACATGTCTGCATCGGAGATGGACGGCCCGTAATAAAGATGAAGCAGGTAGTCCAGATTTCCGATTTTCATCTGATAGGATGTATTTTTTGTGTGCAGTGTGATTGTTTTCGTAGTGCTGTTAAAAACAATTCCCATAATTGTGTTTATACCTCCTGTTTTGCTGATTGTCTTTATGGTTCTGGCAGTTAATTTGTCTATAGATGACTGCTGTTATCCATAACTATCTATATTTTACCATTAAAAAAGGGAAAAAAGATATGGCAGAATGCAAGAAAAAAACGGGGAAATGTAGTATAAGTTGCCTGTGAATAGTAACTGAAAAGTGTTACTGTTCACTCCGTTCACAGTAACATTCGCAAATCCATTTAAAATACGCTTCGCGAATGGGATTTGCTCACACCTGAATCATTTTCTTACGGACTTTGCAGTAAATGCAAAGTCCTGTGTGAAAAGTAATACTGAAAAACTAATTAGCAGCAACTGATCTGATGCTGCATCTCGACTAAGACCTCCTCTTGTGATATACTAAATAAAGTATACTTTCACGAGAGGAGGATTTTTATGGGCGAACAGGCAGAGAGAAATAAGTCCCAAAAGCCAGCAAAACATATTTGTGCGGGTCTGTTGGCCCATGTTGATGCCGGCAAGACAACGCTATCAGAGAGCATCCTGTATCTGTGCGGAAATATTAGAAAGCCCGGACGTGTGGATCACGGGGATGCGTTTTTGGATACGTATGCCATGGAGAGGAGCAGGGGCATCACCATATTTTCAAAGCAGGCGGTTCTTAGGCTTGGGAATACGAAGGTTACGCTTCTTGACACGCCGGGGCATGTCGACTTTTCCGCAGAGATGGAGCGGACGCTTCAGGTGCTCGACTACGCGATTCTTGTAATCAGCGGAGCAGACGGGGTGCAGGGTCATACGAGGACATTATGGAATCTTCTGAAGCGATATGAGATTCCGGCATTTTTATTTATAAATAAGATGGATCAGAATGGTACAGACCGGGAGAAGATTCTCTGTGAGCTTAGAAGCGGCCTGGATGAGGGATGTATTGCATTTGATACAGCAAGAAGCCATGAGAAGCTTCCGGGCGGTTCAGGCAGAGAGGGAGACTATGAAGAGGAGTTTCTGGAGGCTGTCTCTGTCTGTGAGGAGAATGCGCTTGAGGAATACCTGGAGACAGGCAGCCTCAGGCAGGAGACGATTATAAGGCTGATTGAGGAGCGAAAGGTTTTTCCGTGTTATTTTGGCTCTGCGCTTAAGGTGCAGGGGGTACAGGAGCTTTTGGACGGACTCGGACAGTATACGTCGGAGGTGGGACAGATATCCGGCGGATGTACGTCTGATGGCAGACATGCGTCTGATGATGGACGAGCGTCTGATGGCAATCGGGCGTCTGATGGCGGATGTGTATCTGACGATGGCAGCAAGGCATCCTTTGGGGCGAGGGTATATAAGATTTCCAGAGATGCCCAGGGAAACCGTCTTACCCATCTGAAGGTGACGGCAGGCACACTTCGGGTGAAGGATACGATCCGATGGGAAGACGTGGAGGATGCATGCCGGGAGGAGAAGATTAACCAGATACGCATTTACTCTGGAGAAAAATTCGAGGTAGTAAAGGAAGCAGAGAGGGGGGAGATCTGCGCGGTGACAGGGCTTACAAAAACCTGGCCCGGGGAGGGACTTGGAACCGAGAAGGGCGCTGTTAAGCCTGCGCTGGAGCCTGTTCTGAATTACCGGGTGGAGCTTCTGGAGGGGTATGATGCCCATAGAATGCTTCTGAATCTGAGGCAGCTTGAGGAGGAGGATCCTATGCTTCGGATTGTATGGAACGAAGAGCTTCAGGAGATACATGTCCGGCTCATGGGAGAGGTGCAGATTGAGATATTAAAGAGCCTTATCAAGGAACGGTTCGGGACAGAGATTTCCTTTGATACCGGAAATATTGTGTATAAGGAAACAATCCGGAGGACGGCTGAGGGGGTGGGGCATTTTGAACCGCTCAGGCATTATGCGGAGGTGCATCTGATCCTGGAGCCGGGAGAGCCCGGGAGCGGACTTGTGGTGGATACAGACTGCAGCGAGGATGCGCTTGACAAGAACTGGCAGAGGCTCATTCTCACCCATCTAATGGAAAAACCCCATCGGGGCGTGCTTACCGGGGCGGCGGTAACGGATCTTAAGATTACGCTTGCGGCAGGCCGGGCCCACCTGAAGCATACGGAGGGCGGTGATTTCCGGCAGGCAACATACCGTGCGGTACGCCAGGGGCTGATGCAGGCGGAATGTGAGCTTCTAGAGCCGTATTATGAGTTCCGGCTGGAGGTTCCGGCTGCGTCAGTGGGACGGGCTCTTACGGATATTCAGCGGATGCAGGGGGAATCAGGCCCTCCGGAGACAGAAGGAGAGATGTCAGTGCTGACAGGAAGCGCCCCGGTTGCTTCTATGCGGGATTATCAGTTAGAGGTGGCGGCGTATACGAAGGGCAGGGGAAGGCTTTCGTGTACCTTTAAAGGATACTCCCCCTGCCACAATGCGGAAGAGATTATTGAGGAGAGTGGGTACGACCCGGAGGGGGACGTGGATAATCCGCCGGGTTCCATATTCTGTGCTCATGGAGCAGGGTTTTATGTCCCCTGGAATGAGGTGCCTGCCCATATGCACCTGGAGAATCAGCTGGAAAAACGAAAGAGACAAAAAGCAGATGGCTGCGGCAGCAGAACAGGCGCCCCAGAAAAAAAAACTCCGGGCCGTACATCCGGCTTCTTAGGAGCAGCTGCGAACGGCCAGGGAACCGTCTCTTTAAGCCGGGAAGAGGAAAAGGAGCTTGAGGAAATATTTATCCGGACATACGGGAAGATTGAGAGAAGGACCGGCGGGGCAGCATCTATTATGGGAAAGCCAGAGGAACAGCGTCATAAGAAGGAGGAAATACTCCGGGAATACCTGCTGGTGGACGGCTACAATGTTATTTTTGCCTGGGAAGACCTAAGGGAGCTGGCGAAGGTAAATATTGAGGCAGCGAGAAATAAGCTGATGGATATCCTGTGCAATTACCAGGGCTTTAAGAAATGTACGGTGATTCTTGTGTTCGACGCCTATAAGGTGGAGGGATATGCATTAGAAATACAGAAATATCATAATATTCATGTGGTCTACACGAAGGAAGCAGAGACGGCGGACCAGTATATTGAGAAGGTGGTTCACGAGATCGGACGGAAGTATCATGTGACGGTTGTAACCTCCGACGGAGTGGAGCAGGTGGTGACGCTGGGACAGGGGGGAACGCTGATATCTGCAAGGGAATTTCTGGAGGAAGTGGAGATCACAAGGCGGCAGATCCGCCAGGAATATGAGAAAAGGAGAGACACGGGGAAGAATTATCTGTTTGATCATATGGACCGGGAACTGGCGGAAGAGATGGAAGAGGTCAGACTTGGAAGGAAGGAGATTAAAAAATGAAATTTGCAATTTTGGCGGCAGGCGGCATTGCCCGTAAGATGGCAGAGGCTGTAACAGGAATAGAGAAGGCAGGAACGGTTAGAATACAGAAGTATGCTGTGGCATCAAGAGATCTTTCACGGGCAGAGGAATTTGCAAAAGAATGGGGTTTTGAGAAAGCGTATGGCTCCTATGAGGAACTTGCGGCGGATCCGGAGGTGGAGCTTGTCTATGTGGCGTCACCCCATTCCCACCACTACGAGCATGCGAAGCTCTGCCTGGAGCATGGAAAGCATGTGCTGGTGGAAAAGGCGTTTACGGTAAATGCGGCACAGGCAGAAGATCTTATGAAGCTTGCCAGGGAAAAGCAAGTGCTGCTTACAGAGGCGATCTGGACGAGATACATGCCTAGCCGGAAGATGATTGGTGACCTGCTGGAAAGCGGTATCATTGGAAAGGTCAGTTCAATGACCGCGAATCTTGGGTATCCGTTAATGGACGTCCCACGTCTGGTACAGCCAGAGCTTGCAGGCGGAGCCCTTCTTGATCTCGGGGTATATTCTATTACAATGGCACTGATGCTCTTCCATGAGGAGATTACGGATGTTGTGTCTGCGGCGGTATTTTCTCCGGAGGGTGTGGACTGGATGAACAGTATTACACTTACTTTTGCAGATGGGAAGATGGCGGTTCTTAACAGTAATATGACTGCACGCACGGACTGCAGGGCGATTGTGAACGGGGATGAGGGGTATATGGAAATTACGGAGATTAATAATCCGGAGGAAATACGTGTCTTTGACCGTGATGGGAAGTTGAGGGAATGCTTCCAGGTGCCAGAGCAGATTAATGGGTATGAGTATGAGGTGCTGGCGTGTATCAGGGCGATTGGGGAAGGGAAGATGGAGTGTGAGGAGATGCCTCACAGTGAGACGCTTCGGGTAATGAGGCTGATGGACCAGATACGGGGGCAGTGGGGGTTCAGGCTGCCGTGTGAGTAAAGGGATAGATTGAAGTACACTGTAACTGAAGAGTAAAAACGTCGAGGCAGGCGGTGTGCAGCATTAAGGAGATTGACGAAGATGAATGCAATAGATTTATTTGCCGGATGCGGCGGACTCTCAAAAGGATTCATGGATGCTGGTTTTGACATTATTGTTGGTGTTGATAATGATCAGGCAGCACTTAACACATTTGCCAAAAATCATAATGGTGCTGTAACCATGAATGCTGATTTGTCACAGCAGGAAACCTTTGATGAGATAAAGAAAATTGCAGAAGGGAGAGAGATTGATGTTATTATAGCCGGACCTCCATGCCAGGGTTTTTCCCTTACAGGACCGAGAAATTTTGATGATAAGCGAAATAAATTATATTTGTCTGTGATTGAGATGGTGAAGCAATATCATCCGAAAGCATTTATTATAGAAAATGTTCCGGGGATGGCAACACTATATGGGGGGCAGATAAAGGATGAGATACTCCGGAGATTTACAAATATAGGGTACAATATTGAGTGTAAAATATTATGTGCAGCAGATTACGGCGTTCCTCAAATGAGAAAACGATTGATTTTTATGGGTGTCCGCAAGGAAATAGGAAGACCTGAATTTCCGGCAGCCAGACTGACCCCAGAGAATTATTTGACATGTAGAGATGCAGTTAGTGATCTGCCGTCACTAGAGAATAATATAGGTGCGGATGAGTCTGTTTATACGCAGGAGCCTGTTACCGAGTATCAAAGGCGGATGCGGGGGAATTGTACGGTTCTGTACAATCATCTTGGGACAAATCACACGCAGATGGTAAGGGATACAATTGCTCTTGTGCCTGAGGGAGGAAATTATAAAGATCTTCCCGAAGGATGGGGGGAGAGCAGAAGGTTTCATATGGCATGGACACGGTTGGATGGAAATGCACCTGCAAGAACAGTTGATACAGGGCACAGAAATCTGTTTCATTATAAATATAATCGTATCCCGACTGTAAGAGAGAGTGCAAGAATGCAGTCTTTTCCGGATGATTTTGTATTTACCGGAACAAAGACGCAGCAGAGCAGGCAGGTAGGAAACGCGGTTCCTCCGCTTTTAGGCCAGGCATTAGGGCAGTCTTTATTAAATGTTATTTTGGAGGCTTCTGATGAGCAGTAGACAACATAAAATTAAATCTATTGATTTATTCGCAGGATGTGGTGGATTAATGGATGGATTTGAGCAGTCAGGAAAGTATAAAACGTTAGCTGCAGTTGAGTGGGAAAAGGGGCCATGCCGAAATCTTAGAATTCGTTTAAAAGATAAATGGAAATATAAAAATTCTGATAAAATGGTGTTACAGTTTGATATACAGAGAACGGATGAGTTGTTTGAAGGATGGAAAGATGATGAGATATATGGAGAGTCTGCAGGACTGGATAAGTTGGTAAATAAAAGTGGTGGACTGGACATTATTATAGGTGGACCTCCATGCCAGGCATATTCAATCGCAGGGAGAGTTCGTGATGAGAACGGCATGAAAGATGACTACCGCAATTACTTGTTTGAGAGCTATTTGAAGGTCGTAGACCATTATAAGCCAAAACTTTTTATATTTGAAAATGTACCGGGCATTTTGAGTGCCAGGCCTGGGGACAGACCTATCATTGAAATTATTCAGGAAAGTTTTAACAAGGCAGGTTATTATGTTCTCCCCAATTTACGAAATGCAATTATAGATTTTACTGAGTATGGAGTTCCGCAGAATCGAAAACGAGTTATCATTATTGGTTTTAGCAAATCATATTTTGGAGAGGCTGTCTGCGTAGAGATGGCAAAAAAATTTTATTCGGAATACTTGCCAAGGTATAAGTCAGAAAAAAAAATGACTGTGGCAGAAGCAATTGGTGATTTGCCAAAGCTGTTTCCTCTTGGCCGTGATGAAAAGATTGGCGGGAAAAGGATTTCACATTCTTTGCCGTCACCATATATTGCAAATCATATTGCCAGATGGCAGAATGAGAGAGACATCAGAATCTTTAAACTGCTGACAGAGGACATTGAGTCAGGACGGGATGAGTATACATCTATTAAGGCATTGAAGACTTTATATACTGAGAGGACTGGAAAAACATCAAATGTACACAAATACCATGTAATTAGATGGGATGAACCCAGCAATCTAATACCTGCGCATCTTTATAAAGATGGCCTGAGACATATTCATCCTGATTCTGAGCAATGTAGAACATTAACTGTAAGGGAGGCTGCCAGATTACAAACCTTTGATGATGATTACATCTTTGATGGAAGTAATGTTGAAACATATAAGATGATTGGTAATGCAGTTCCGCCTAAATTTGCAAAAAAAATAGCATATGCAGTAGCGGATTTATTAAAGGATTATGGCAGGTGATTTATGAACAATAGGATATTTGCAGGGCCGCCAGGCTCTGGCAAGACATACAGTGCAAAGTATGAAGTCGTGAAGACTATATGGAGTCTGATGGATGAAGACGAAAGAAAGGCTGAACATGCAAGATATTATAACCCGGTAAATTTCTGTGAGGAGGCATTCAATTATGTTGAGGAATATTATTCTCCAGGCATAAAGCTTGCTTCCCTTCATGAAGGAATGACAACTTCGGATTTTATCGAAGGTATAGCTATAGAGACAACCGAGGGGACAGCTGCGTTTGTTAATGCAGATAAGATGGTACTGCAGCTCTTGGATGAGATGAAAGAAAACAGCAGACCAGGCTTCCTGATTCTTGACGATATACACAGAGTAAACCTTGCAGGTGTTTTGGGAGAACTGTTATTTGCCTTCGCACATCGTGAGGAAAAGATTACTTTGTCAACTGGAAGAACGATATGTGTTCCTGATAATTTATATGTTTTTTTGACTATGAACACATTGAGACCAGAGTTTCCACTGGATCTGTCCATATTTGGCAGTTTTCGGATAACATATATGGATAATGGTATAGAATGCCTGGAACGTGCGATAGAGGATGGGTATTACAAATCTGCATATTACAATATCGATTCAGAAATAATAGACAGCCTTATTGATCAGCAATATGAATATGCAGAGCTGACATCTGAAATGAAGGCGGAAGGTGTAGAAGTCCCGGTAATTTTTGATGTTGAAAATCTCTTCTTTGCAGACATGAGCTGTTGCTTTGATGAATTAACTGCAGCTGAGTTTTTATGTGTTGAATTTCCAACTGTATGGGAAAGAAGAGCAGACATTCCGAGAAAATTCAAAAAACAATATAATGATTTTGCGGAAAGATTCTGTAAGAAGCTAAACGAAGCCCATGAATTATATTCAAAATTTTTTTCTGAAAAGACATTAGAATTATTGGAAGATTTCAAAAAAGAAGTGAAAAAGGAATATCAATACTATAACTCGTACCTGGATTATATATCTCCTGATTACTATCATGATAAATCGAAATATCAGATTGGCTATACGTATTTCCTTCCAGATCATGGATTCTCGATGTGGAATGCAAGCGTATTATTGCAGAATAAGATCCGTGCACAGGTTATTCCCCTGTTAAAACAGTACGAAAATGATGGGATTATTGTTGGGTGCAGACTGCCGGATGTTCAGCGTACCTCAACAGCATATACGCGTAATCAATTCGAGGTTGGAGAAGAAAAAATCGAAATAGTTACTAACGATGAATACAGAGATATTTTTACGGATTTGTATGAAGGGAAAAAGAGTACTGCAAATGTTAAGAACCCTATGAATAGAAGTCAGTCATATAATACCACCTACGGGGTACTCTTTGAGATTGTTTATGATATGCTTTCACATCCATTGATTAATAATTGGAGACTAATGGATTTGCTATGTAGAAATAAAGAGATATATTTTAAGACGGATGTAACACATCTTTATGAGGGATGCCTGTTGGCTTTAAGTAAGTTGTCTGACAAAATAGTTACGGCAGAAACTGATAATACTCCAGGTAATCAGAGTCTGACATCGTATAAGAGGGATTTACATGCATTTTATTATAAAGGACAGAAATATGTTCTGCTTTCCAAGATTGGTTTTGATAATAACGAAAGTCTGAGGACAGTTGACAGCTGCAGGCTAAATGCACCTGTTACAAGTAGATATCATAAAATTTATCCTATAGTTAAAGTTCTTGTCTACGAGTATTTACATATCTTTAAAAACAATCTGGAAGAAATGCTGATGGAAATCGTAGACACAGCATTGATACTGGAATTAAAGAATGATATTAAGATGGTGCAGACAGATTTGGATGCAGTGGATATAATGAAATGGCATGGTGTGGGTTCGGATGAAAGACGTTGGAATTTGTTGGATGAGGTGAAAAATCTGCAGACCTGGAAACTCATGACGAGTGGTAGTTTGAAAGGAGCTTATAAAAAAATGGATGACAGATATCAATCAGTAATGAACAGTACTGGTATTCATCAGATGATTCTACAGGGTCCCCCTGGGACATCAAAGACATATGGTGTAAAAGAGTTTTTGGCGATGCAGGTGGGTCTGATTAATAAAAAGGGAGAAAAATGGGACGAAGCAGCGTTAGATGCAAGGCAGCTACATACTGAAAATGATGAGTATGTACTTCCTGAGGAAGGAGTACCAGAGAATAATAATGTTTACTGGGATATCATTCAGTTTCATCCGTCCTATACATATGAGGATTTTGTCCGTGGAATATCAGTATCAGCTTCGGATCGTAATTATACAGAAATTTCAGGAGATATTCTGGAAGGAGAAGATACAAAATATTCGATAAAAATGAAACAGCCTGTGCCAGTAATGTATAAGACTGTTAATAGAACTTTAGGCAAAATGGCCAAAATTGCAAGAGAGAACTATAATGAAGAGAATCCTGAGAATAGTGCCAGATTTTATCTGATTATAGATGAAATAAACAGAGCAAATCTGGCCACGGTTTTTGGGGAATTGATATATGCACTAGAGTATAGAGACAGCGAGGTGGCGACACCATACTCTATTGGTATGGATGCAAAATTACAGATTCCAGGCAATTTGTATATAGTGGGAACTATGAATACTGCAGATAAATCAATTACTTCGATTGACTATGCTATACGGAGGAGATTCTTATTTTTTCCGGTTTTGCCGGATATAAAGGTTGTATATGAGACTGTGAAAGATAACTGGGAAGAATCAGCCGAATTACAGCTGTTCTATATTACTGAAAAAATGTTTGATTCCTACATGAATACAGATGATTATAATAGAAATGACATTCAGATTGGACATACATATTTTCTGAGAAAGGCAGAGGGTGATGAGGCCTTCATACAGATAAAAAACAGATTTCTGTATCAGGTAATTCCAGTTGTTAGAGAATACTATAATGACGGAATATTAATGGATGATGTGTATGGTAAAGAACCGTCAGCGTATGAAAATGACTGTATCAGGGATATCAGAAAAATGACAGATGTCTCGGATATGGATGAACTGGAGGCAATGTATGATATTCTGATATCAAAGCTATCATCTGATGAGATTAAGGACGGGGTGAGAGCAGCATTATTGGAGAAAAAAGTTTTAACGGCATAAATAACGGAGGATATCATGAAATCAAAGGTCAGACTGATTTCAGGATTAAAAGACTGGAGTCGTGATTATGACAGGTTAATACCGAAGGGAACCTCCGCTGCAAAAAGTATGAATGGAGTTATTCCGAAAGAAATGGGACTCTACATAGACGATAAAGGTTATTTTCATACATCGGGATATGTGGGAGTTGGATGGCTGAAAGATTACCAGGGCAAATCTATAGTCAGCCCTGTTACTGGAGAGAAAGCAGCACTTATGGTCGTTCCACGATTTTCTATGAATCCGTGGGAAATGCTCGTAAGGGTTATGAACGATCCAGAGTATGAACTTTACATATCTGGAATGAATGGAGCCCTTTTTGAGGTATATACAGAGGACGAGCTGATTCCGGTACCAAATACGGAAAGTGGTGGGGAATTACTTGCAGCAATTTCATTTGTAAAGGAATGTGAGAAGATTTGTAAAAAACATTTACGCCAGGCAATGGCATTTAAGGAGGAGAACTTTAATGGAAAAGTTGTGGGTAATATTCAGGTGGCAAAGCATATAAAGAAGAATATCATCCAGGCCAGAGAAGACAGAATTTATTGCAGATACCCGGTATTTACTGTAGATACATTGGAAAACCGGATTATGAAGGCGGCACTGCTTAAAGCCGGAAGGATATTTAAGCAAAATGGCATAGCAGTTAGGGACATAGGGCGAATATATAGCTATTGTGAAAATTCTTTGAAAGCAGTCCGAACTACGGTGATCTCGAAGAGTGATTTTAACCGCATCAATATTTCTGGTTTTAATTCATATTACAAAGGTGCTATGGAACTTGCAAAAACAGTGTTTTTGGGAAATGGTGTTAATAATCTTTTTGGAGAAGAAAACGGGGAAATAAAATACGTAATTCCATACAGTATTAATATGGAAAGTCTTTTTGAGTTTTATGTCAGAGCCATATTAAAAGAATATTTGCGAAAAGATTCAGAGTCCAGGATCGTATTGGATGAGTATCGCATGCCGCAAAAGAATCCGCTTCTTACCCTGAAAGATTCAGATCAGCAGGCATATCTAATGAACCACTATGTGCCGGATATTGCTTTGATCGACCAGGAGGGAGGCGAAAACAAATATATAGCGGTATTCGATGTAAAATATCAGAATAGTATGAATTCTGTTTATAGTGAGACAAGAAGACATAATTCACATCAGCTTTTATTCTACACACTCTTACTAAATGTGACGCGTTGTGGTTTTATATTTCCAAAGCAGAAAACAGGGGAAGGGTTGGAAAGTATAGAAATGTATGAGCTGAATATTCAGCCGGGTGATGCAATGGATTTGAGTGATCGCGAATATACCCAGTGGTCTGCGGAATTTATGCCAAATTCAAATAATGGATTAGCTGAAAGAATTATGCGATATGTAAAGGGGTTAACGTGATGATATGTAATGATGGCGGTGAAGATTATGGCTGACGTATTAACGCCGGAACAGCGCCGCAAGAACATGCAGCATATAAAATCTAATAATACAAAGATTGAAGTGCTGCTGAGAAAGGCGCTGTGGGAGAGAGGATACCGGTATAGGAAGAATTATAAAGATTTACCCGGAAAACCGGATATTGCTTTGACTAAATATAAAATCGCAGTTTTTTGCGATGGGGAATTCTTTCATGGAAAGGATTGGGAAGTCCTTAAGCCAAGGCTGGAAAAGAGCAATAATAGTGAGTTCTGGATTAGTAAAATATCAAGAAATCGGGAGCGAGATGATGAAATTAACAAGAAACTTCTTTTCATGGGCTGGACGGTTATTCGTTTCTGGGGTAATGATATAAAGAAAAATACAGATGAATGTATTAAAGTAATTGAAGAGGCTATTTTTGATTTGAAAATCAGAGAAAAGGAAGAGGTTTCACATGTTCCAACTATTTAAGAAAAAGAATCAGGAAAAACACGCCATAGAACAATCCTACGATCCAGTTGTCCATAAGCCAGTCATCCGCTGCAGCATCTGTACCGGCGAACAGGTTGCAGGCTTCAAGGATCTGCATACCGGAAAGTTCACAGACATCATGCTGATCCGGAATGAGAAGGATCTACAGTCCTTTAAGGAAACCTATGGTGTAACAGAGATCACAAAAGAATTCTGATGAGGGAAGGAGTGATAACAATGAATAATGCATACCCAACCGAAAAAGAAGCCTTATACCGGCTTCTGAGAGTCCGGCTTAAGGGGCTTACGGACGGAGTGCCGTATCTGATTTCCAATCTTGCGAATACATCCGCCCTTCTCTGGGAGGCGCTGACAGATATCAACTGGGCAGGCTTTTATCTCATGCAGGAAGACCGTCTGGTCTTAGGACCTTTCCAGGGGAGGCCCGCCTGTGTAGAGATCCCGGTTGGGAAGGGCGTCTGCGGCACTGCAGTAGAGAGAGACGAAGGTTTACTGGTGAAGAATGTCCACGAATTCCCGGGTCACATTGCCTGTGACAGCGCCTCCAATTCGGAGATTGTCATTCCGATGCATAAGGGGGATACAGTTATAGGAGTTCTGGATATCGACAGCCCTTCTTTTGCGAGGTTCGATGAAGAAGACAAAGAAGGGCTGGCCGGTCTGGTAAAGATCCTGGAGGCGCTATAAAAGGTTGATGCTATAATTACTAATCCTGTCGAAATGTGGTAGCACGTTCTTGGGTGTCGCCAAGATTCCTTCTACTTCAAAAACATCCGTAAAAGCTTTTCATTTTGCTTTTTATATGGCTGATATCTCATTGGCAGATCCGGCCATGTTTTTTTATCCACCATACTCTTATAATGGGTAAAGGTATCAAATCCGGCTTTCCCGTGATAAGAGCCCATTCCGCTTGCCCCGAATCCGCCGAAGCCCATCTCGCTGGTGGCAAGGTGGATGATTGTATCATTAATACATCCGCCCCCGAAACCGCACCGGGAGGTAATCTTTTCTGCTGCAGCGTGGTCATTTGTAAAAATATAGAGGGCAAGCGGGTGCGGCATGGAATTAATATTACGGATAACTTCATCCAGGGAGTCATATGTCAGCACCGGCATAAGCGGCCCGAAGATTTCCTCCTGCATAATGGCATCTGCAAAGGTCACGTTATCCAGGACGGTCGGGTCGATCTGAAGCTTCGCACGGTTTGTATGCCCTCCGCAGACCACCTTTTCCGGGTCAATGAGCCCGCGTATCCGGTCAAAGTGCTTTTCATTAATAATCTTTCCATAATTTTTACAGGAAAGAGGCTGCTTTCCATACTGTTTCTGAATCTGCTTTTTCACTTCTTTTATGAATTGCTCCTTTACACTGCGGTCGCAGTAAATATAATCCGGCGCCACGCAGGTCTGCCCGCAGTTCAGATATTTTCCAAATACCACCCGTCTGGCTGCAAGCTTCAGATTCGCGTTTCTTTCAATGATGCAGGGGCTCTTTCCGCCTAGCTCCAGGGTAACAGGGGTAAGATGTTTGGATGCACACCGCATGACTTCTTTGCCGACAGCCTGGCTTCCGGTAAAAAAGATATAGTCAAAATGTTCATTGAGAAGGCAGGTGTTTTCTGCACGTCCTCCGGTGACGGCGGCTACATACTTTCTGTCGAAGCACTCACAAATGATCTCCTGGATGATTTCACTTGTGCAGGGAGAATAGGCGCTGGGCTTTACAACAGCCGTATTTCCGGCAGCAATGGCATCCACCAGCGGATCAATGGTCAGAAGAAACGGATAGTTCCACGGACTCATAATGAGTGTAACGCCATAGGGTGACGGTTTCTTGTAACTTCTCGAATGAAACTGGGCAAGAGGCGTGCGAACATTTTTCTCCTTTGCATAGGAATAAATGTGTTTTAACATATAGCTAAGCTCACTTAAGACTAGCCCGGTCTCACACATGTATGTCTCAAAGGCGCTTTTCCCGAGATCCTGATGGATGGCTTTATTGATCTTTTCTTCTTTTTCAATAATGCAGCTTCTCAGTTTATTCAGTGCATGAACCCGTACACTGACGGGAAGGGTTGCGCCTGTATGAAAATAAGAGCGCTGTTCCCCTACGATTTTCTTAATCTCTGTTTCTGTCATGGTCAACCTCCTCCGTATCCATAAGCATATAGTAAAATTGCTCAAGCTCTCTGGCATCCATCAGCACCGGAACCGGATAGAGAGGGTTCGCCTCCTTGTCTGCATAGTGGGAGAGCTTCGGGATGTCTTCTTCCTTAATCTCTTCTATTGTATCACCAATCCCAAAACGTGTCTTCATGTTTTTGATGGCATCAATAAATGACATGGCAGCAGCATCGTGTGGTGTGTCATTTTCAGCCAAGCCCGCGGCAACGGCGAGCCGGTGGAGCTTTTTATCATAGGAGGAATTTCCGCGTCCGGATGCTCGGTAGGCTTCCAGTACGAAAGGAAGCAGGACCGCATTGGCATATCCATGGGGTACGTTGTACTCTCCGCCAAGAGAGTGGGCAACGGCATGGATATAACCGACATAGGATTTGGTAAATGCACATCCGGCATAAAAAGAGGCATGGAGCATATTTCTTCTTGCATTCACGTTTTTCCCGTCATTGTAGACAGTATCAATATTTTCAAAGATAAGCCTGACTGCCAGCAAGGCATCCTTCCGGGTCCGGTAGGTTGTGGAATTCCCGATGTAGGCCTCCACCGCATGAGTCAGGGCATCCATCCCGGTAGTCGCTGTAATAAAAGGAGGAAGGCTCAGGGTCACCTTCGGATCAAGCACCGCATAGCGGGGAATCAGCGGGAAATCATTGATCGTATATTTATGCCTTGTTTCCGCATCTGTAATGACAGCGGCAAGTGTCGTCTCGCTTCCGGTTCCCGCCGTGGTCGGGATGGCAATGAGAAGAGGAAGTCTTTTATGTACCTTCAAGATGCCCTTCATCTTCGCCAGGGACTGCTTCGGCTTAGCCGCTCTTGCCCCAACGGCCTTAGCGCAGTCCATACTAGAGCCGCCCCCAAAGCCGATGATGGCATTACATCCACTGGAAAGATAGAGCTCCAGGGCTTCGGCAACATTGGCAGTTGTCGGATTCGCAACAGTTTTGTCATAGATCTTATATGCAATGCCATTTGCCTTCAGCGCTTTTTCAAGCCTCTTTGTAAGGCCGAGCTTCATAATACCTGCATCCGTAATAATCAGAACATGGCCACATCCCTTTGCATGCAGCAACTCAGGCAGGGCACTTACACTCCCTACAATCTGCGGCTTCCGGTAAGGGAGAAATGGAATTGCAATTTTGAATGCTGTCTGGAACGTTCTGCACCAGACTTTTCTAAATGGGTTCATGGTGATATTCGTCCTTTCATTACATTGTTTTTTTCATTAATATGAGGGGATAGAAGTGAATCGGAACATTTTCCCAAAAATCAATATAACAAGCCGTTAATTGTTTGTCAATAGCGGATTCGGTGTGGTATGATTGAGTTCTAAAGGAAAGATATAATATGATACAAGCGTCAAAAGGTCACGCGTTTCATACTTGCATGAAAAAGCATGACTTTGGGACGCGTAAAACACCGAGAAGTAGCCATTTTTCGTAGAAAAATGAACGGATTCGAGGTGTTTTGGGATTGTGAGAGTGCGTAAGCACGGAACAATCCGTGTATCAGAAGCGTTAAAACACCTTTTGACGCTTACATAATAACAAATGTTGGGAGGAAGAGTATGGAAGTGAAAAAGATAACCTGCAGCGGCTGCAGTAATATGTGCTACCTGGATGTTATTCTGAAAGACGGAAAGGTATACGAGGTGTCAGGAGGAGGATGCAGGAGGGCGGAGATTAGCGCGAAGAGACAACTTGAAGAAACGAAACATGACTGAGTGACTGGGGACGGGGCATTTTTAAAAATGCCCCGTCCCCAAACGGGATGCCATCAGTACCGACCATGTCAAGAGTGCTTGCCGCAGTTGATGAGTAGGAGTGAGCAAATCCCATTCGCAAAGCGAATTTTAAATGGATTTGCGAATGTTACTGGTCACGGAGTGAACAGTAACACATCCTTCGTGAAACAGCTCTATTTTAGCATTGCCTAAAGATTGACAAATAGTGGGGGGGGGGTATAATCGAAAAGTAAATATAGATTATGGAGGAAGAGCAATGAAGAAAATGACAGTTTACAGGAAGACGGCACTGCTGCTTGCTGCCGTGATGAGCATGAGCTTATGCTCAGGAGTCACTGCTGGTGCGCAGGAAGTGGCTGGGAAAACAGATAATCCGAATGTGGGGGAGATTAGCGGTACAATCCCTAATGTGAAGGCAACATGGGACTGTGTTTGGTTCGGGAGTTACCCACAGGCGGAGATTGTAGAATCCGCAGAGAGCTATGCCGCAGTAGAGCAAAGTATTTTGGAAGACGGCGACATCATAGAAGATGCCGGGCTGTATCAGAGTCTAAAGAATGCCGAAGACGGTCAATGGGAAGGGGGAGATATTACATTAGACGGACAAAAATACCGAAGGATAAAATCAAGTGATGTAGTCGGTCTTCGGCTCGGGACTGTGGATTATAAGTGGGAGAGTGATGATACTTCGTATCATTATTTTAAATATGAGCCTGTGAAATGGCGGGTATTAAAGGTAGATGGGAATCAGGCGTTCCTTCTTTCTGATACCGCGCTGGATACTCAGGTACATGGCACACCAGTTCAATGGGAAGGCTGTGGTATCCGAAGGTGGCTGAATGGAAATACGACCGAGAATGACAAGCTCTACGTAACAAAAAGTTTTATTGAAAGTGCATTTGATGAAAAGGAAAAAGCGGCCATTGTAGAGACAGATGTAGTGAATGCCCCTAATTCTGAATACTTGACTAGTGGAGGAAGTGATACGAAAGATAAGATTTTTCTCTTGTCAGAATCAGAGTCAAGCGAGGACAGTGCAAGAGCTTATGGGTTTGGGATACCGGCGAGCGAATCTGCGGTAACTCGCAAGAGTAAGAGTAGCACTTATGCAAAGGCGATGGGTATACAGTTCAAGGCAACGGATACAGCTAAGGGCTTCAGCGCGTGGTGGCTGCGTACGCCGGGTCACAGTATAGCTTCTTCATCAAGGAGCATGGAGACAGGAAATATTGGCAGTGATGCCAGAACGCTAGATACAACGACTGGTGTACGGTCTGCGCTGAATCTTGATTTGTCTTCTGGTAGCGGCGCCTGTTATGCAGGAAAGGTGTGTTCTGACGGAACTGTGGAAGAGACACCGGCGGAAGACAACGAAGCAATCGACAATCTTGGTAATCCGAAGACACAGTATGCTTCCGGGAAGATTGGAACCAGACTAAAAGTCCCAATGACAAAAGAGGGCTTGAATGGAGTGGAGACGGCAATATGGGACTGTGTTTGGTTCGGCAGCTATCCGCAGGCAGAGGTTGTTGCATCCACAGATGCTTATAACGCTATAGCTAAAGACAGACTGGGATCTGTTGAGCTTATAGAAGATGCCGAATTATATAAGAAACTGACAGATGCTCAAGATAACGACTGGGAAGGAAATGATGTTACATTAGACGGGGAAAGATACCGCAGGATAAAGAAAGCTGATGCTACGTATGGCAGTGGACCTCATTATACATGGGAAGATGATGTTACATACCACTATTTTAAATATGAACCAATCAAGTGGCGGGTATTGAATGTGGATAAGGAGCGGGCGTTCCTTTTGACTGATGTTGCACTGGACACGCAGGTATATAATGTTCTACAGGAAAATTCTAAATGGGAAACGAGCGGGATCAGAAAGTGGCTGAACGGACATGAACTGACGAGTGACCCTGAGAAAACGTTTTATAAAAGTAAAAGTTTTATCGAGAGTGCATTTACCGAAGAAGAAAAAACGGCAGTCGAGGTTACGGACGTGGTGAACGTTCCTGCTTCTGACACTGGATTAGAGGGAAGTGATAACACGCAAGATCGGGTGTTCTTTTTGTCAGAGTCAGAAGTGATTGGGGATAGTGCAAAGGCCTATGGATTTGGAAACACGAAAGAATCTCTTTCTAAGATACGACGGAGTAAGAGCAGTACTTATGCCAAGGCAATGGGAGCCGTGTTTGAATCACAAAATGTGAGTAGGGACACCTGCTATTGGTGGCTGCGTGCGTCAAACGATGTCAGTTATGTGCCATTTGTCACCAGTCCTGGTGGGGTTGTAGACAGGACAGGTTCAATTAGCAATGTGAGTGTGCGCAGTGCGCTGAACCTTAATCTGACTTCTGAACACCATGCTTATTATGCGGGGAGAGTAAGTTCAGATGGGCTAGAGATTGAGGTGGCAGCCGAAGACAAAAAAGAATTTCTAAGACCCGGAGAAAGTGTGGATGACGGAGACGACGGAAACGGCGGAGATGACGGAAACGGCGGAGACGATGGAAACGATGGAAACGGCGGAGATGACGGAAACGGCGGAGACGACGGAAACGGTGGAGACAACGGAGACAACGGAAACGGCGGAGACAACGGAAACGGCGGGGACGATGGAAACG
Source organism: Lachnospiraceae bacterium (assembly GCA_910576335.1). Taxonomy (GTDB): domain Bacteria; phylum Bacillota; class Clostridia; order Lachnospirales; family Lachnospiraceae; genus CAPEBR01. Next base: position 28,213 of record CAJTIU010000022.1, on the reverse strand, counting down.
GCGGAGACAACGGAGACAATGGAAACGGCGGAGACAACGGAGACAATGGAAACGGCGGAGACGATGGAAACGGCGGAGATGACGGAAACGGCGGGGACGATGGAAACGGCGGAGATGACGGAAACAACAGTGGCAATGGAGATGATGGGAACAACGGCGGCAATGGAAATGGCGGAGACAACAATACGCCGGGGAGCGGTTCATCGGATACAACAAATCCGCCGGCAGGAACAAACAAGCCGGTAAAAGTTTCCAGGATTACGCTTTCCGGAATCTCAAAACAGATTGCTGCCGGAAAGAAGATAAAGCTTACTGCAAGGTTTATACCCTCTAATGCTTCAAACAAAGCAGTCACATGGAAGTCCGGCAACACAAAAGTTGCAACGGTAAACAGCGCCGGTATCGTCACGATGAAGAAGAACTCCGGCGGAAAGTCAGTGACTATCACAGCAACAGCCAGGGACGGCAGCGGAGTGAAAGCTACTTATAAGATAAAGTCCATGAAAGGTGCGGTAAAGAAGATAGCCATATCCGGAAAGAAGCCTGTGAAGGCAGGAAAGACGCTGAAACTGAAAGCCAAAGTCACGGCAGCAAAGCAGGCGAATAAGAAGGTTAAGTGGGCAAGCAGCAATAAAAAGTACGCAACCGTAAGCATCTCCGGCAAAGTAAAAGCGCTGAAAGCAGGAAAAGGCAAAAAAGTGAAGATTACCGCTATGGCAACGGACGGAAGCGGCAAAAAGAAGTCGGTAACAATCAAGATTAATTAGCATAATCGGAGGGAAAGCAATGAAAAAACGTGTAGTTAATAAGATGCTCGCCTTGCTGATGTCGGTGATGATGTGTGCAGGGGTATGCCCGGGCTTCCCTGTCAATGCACAGGAAGTTACCGGGAGAGCAGCCCACAGTCTAAAAAACCCGGATGGAGATGTTGACCCCAATGCAGTCGGGGGATACAGGACGACATGGGATTGCATCTGGTTCGGAAGTTATCCGCAGGCAGAGATTGTTGAGTCGGCGGAAGACTACGCCGAAGTAGATAAAAGCGGGCTGAAAAGCGGCGATATTATAGAAGATGCGCAGTTGTATCAGGAACTAAGCACAAGAGATAATTCGGATTGGGATGAGAATAATGATATCGTAGTGGGCAATGATACATACCATAGGATATCATGGTCTGACGCTCAAAAGCAGGATCCTAATGTAGATGAAACGTATTACCAGTGGACGACACAATATGATAAGTACCATTTTTTTAAATATGAGCCTGTGAAATGGCGCGTGTTAAAAGTAGATGGAAATCAGGTGAAGCTGTTGTCTGATATAGTGCTGGACGCGCAGCAATATAACAGTGAGCAGACAGAAAGTGTGACATGGGAAAACAGTACCGTCCGGAGCTGGCTGAACGGAGATTTTTTTAACCGGGCATTTTCCCAGGAGGAACAATCAGCAGTAATTGATACTAACGTAACAAATGGTGAAGGAGAAAACAATACGACAGATAAGATATTCCTGATGTCAGAGAAAGAAGCAAGCGACAGCAGTGAAGGATTTGCACCGCGCGCACAGGAACGTTCTGAGACACGCTGGAGCAAAAGCAGTACCTATGCAAAGGCAATGGGAGTAAAATTTTATACAGACAAGTATGAAAATGGGGTTAATGTAGGAGGAAGCAGTTGGTGGATGCGTGCGCCGGCAGGCAGTAGTGCCGATGTAGGCTTGATTACTACAAACGGAACTGAATTTGTATCGGTTGTGGGTGTGGGTGTACGTGTCGGCCTGAATCTTGAATTGTCATCTAATCATTACACCTATGCCGGGAAAGTATGTTCAGATGGAACGGAGAGCGCTCCGGACAGCGGGGACGGCGGAGATGACGGAGGCGGCAATGGCGGAATCAGCCTGAACAATCCAAAGATTGTAACAGATTCCAGTATGAAAGCAGGGCAGAAGGTAACCTGGGACTGTGTCTGGTTCGGGAGCTATCCGCAGGCGGAGGTTGTACCGTCCGCAGATAATTATACCTCTGTAGATAAAAGCCTGATAAGAAGCGGAGATATCATAGGAGACAGCAGCCTGTATAATAAGCTTAAAAATGCGCCGGAATCTCAGTGGAATGCGATCAATGATATTACAATTGACGGAGAGAAATACCGCAGGTTAGAGCGGAGTGAAGCGCATGGCGGCGTGAACAGCGGATATGGTTATTATAATTGGTCAGAAAATGAACCATATCACTACTTCAAATACGAGCCGATCAAATGGCGGGTACTGAGAGTGGACGGGAACCGGGCGTTCCTTCTGGCTGAACAGGGGTTAGACAATCAGTATTATAATTACCCATGTGATTCTGTAACATGGGAAACAAGTATGATGCGAAGCTGGCTGAATGGCTATGGAAAAACATCCAATCAAGCGGGAAGGAATTACGGAGGAACAAGCATAGACAGCCGCAATTTTATTAACAGTGCATTTACTAAGGCTGAAAGGTCAGCGATAGAAGACACTACTGTAGTAAACGCTGACAATATCCAGAATAAAACAGAGGGAGGAAATGACACAACAGATAAGATATTCCTCCTGTCAGAATCGGAAGTATATGGGGACAGTGCAAAAGCTTATGGGTTCACGTCATCGGCCAGAATAAAAGACGAAGGGCGCACAAGTCAGGGCAGTATCTACGCAAAGGCGTTGGGAATATGCATGGAGAAAAGTGAAGGCATTAGCACCTGGTGGCTGCGTTCGCCGGGAGACCGTCCGAACCGTGTCGCATATGTATGCAGAGAAGGAGATGTCATCGGCAGTCTCATAGCGGGAGAGCCTGACCACATGGACGGCAGTACTATGAGCGGATATAAGGCCGTACGTCCTGCCTTGAATCTAATAATATCATCTAATTGCTATACTTCTGCGGGTACAGTAAGTTCCGGTAAGATGGATAATGATACAAACAGCGGTAAACCCGGCAATTCGGGAACAACAGATACGAATACGAAAAAGCCGCCGGTGAAGGTCTCTAAGATTACACTTTCCGGAATCTCAAAACAAATCGCTGCCGGAAAGAAGATAAAGCTCACCGCTAAAATTACGCCTTCCAATGCAGCCAACAAAGCAGTTACATGGAAGTCAAGCAACAAAAAAGTTGCAACTGTAAACAGTGCCGGCGTTGTCACTATAAAGAAAAAAACCGGCGGAAAGTCGGTGACGATCACGGCAACAGCCAAAGACGGCAGCAAAGTGAAAGCTACCTATAAGATAAAGTCCATGAAAGGCGTGGTAAAGAAGGTAACTATATCCGGAAGTAAGTCCGTGAAGGCAAAAAAGACGCTGAAACTAAAAGCGAAAGTCACAGCCACTAAGAAAGCGAATAAAAAGCTTAAGTGGACGACCAGCAATAAAAAATATGCAACCGTAAGCAGCTCCGGAAAAGTAAAAGCTCTGAAAGCAGGAAAGGGCAAAAAAGTAAAGATTACAGCTATGGCAACGGATGGAAGCGGTAAAAAGAAATCCGTGACAATCAAAATAAAATAGCAAAATATATAAAATTAGCAGGGGAAAGATATATGGAAACAATAACAAAAAACTGAAAGTAACTGGTGACTGGGGACGGGGCATTTTTAAAAATGCCCCGTCCCCGATTGCTATTCCTTTATATCTCATGCTATAATTCTTAAGAAGAAACAATGATGGCAGGCTATAGACGATAACAGACTAAACAATATTTGGAGTGTATGCAATGATTTCGGAATCAACATCAAGAGGTACTCAGCAAAAGATTTTCAAAAATGACAGGATATATAAATTCAATCATTTTGGATATGAGGACATAGCAGAGGTATTGGTAAGCAGACTAGAAGCCTTTGTATGTGGCATTGATTATTAGGTATGGTAAAGGCGAGGCCATTTGATGATTCATTTAAGCAACAGGTGGAGTTGTTTCAGGATGCCGGGCTTCTAAAGATAGATATAGAAGCTTTTTATGAAGATTTGACAGAGGCGGAAGCTGGCTGGTATAGATTTTTTGACGGGAGGTCGCAGATGTATGAAAGGGCAAAAGGAGTTTTGCTAAGTCAGCTAGAGAGAATGGAGGGAATCTCATGGGTAAGGAGATAGAGTTTGATTATATGTTGGAAGATAAGGTGATGACCAGTATTAGATTCAATCCGATTACAGGCGTGGTACATTTTAGGAATCTGACATCAGAGCCCGTATGCAAGGCATTTGGCAATAGAAAGTCTGTTTCTGAAGATGATGTAAATGATTTGCTTGAAAGCAGATGCTTTGAGGAGAGAAGAGCAGATTGTGATAAATTATTACGTGATTTGGATATTGAATTTTATAATCCGCTGCTAATTGTAAGAAAGACGCATGGCGTAATGATCCATGATGATTTTTGGATACGGTTTGCAGGGGAAAATATAACTTATGAAGAAGCAAGATGGTTTGCTGAATTGGGGACGGGGCATTTTTAAAAATGCCCCGTCCCCAATTGTTTTAAAACCGCCTGGAAAATATTGACAAAACTGCAATGGTTTTTATAAAGAAAAGAAAGTAATTTCAGCCAGGTTTTATATTTTCGCAAATGAACGAGGCTATATGTAAGGAGGCAGCCCGGATTTCAAAGAGAATGGGAAGCACGGCTGTTCTCTGGGTCTGTGAGGACGGTCTTGTCTGCATCAGTAATCTGGTTGACAGCAGAGGATACTTGTTCAAGGGTGGGAGGTTTAGTCAGCTCTCTGTGGACCACACAGAAGAGAACAGTATGCTTGAACTTCAGAAAAAGCTTGGTATGGCAGAGAAGCTTGAGGAGAAGAAACGGGTACTCATAGATGAGGCATTAAAAAACAGAAGTATAGATAACATTACGGTTGTATTAATAAAAATGTGAAGGTAACTATAGGTCTGCGTACTGCGCTGTACGTGAGAAAGTGATTCAGGTGCGCAAAAATCCATCGCCGAAGGGTGGTTTAAATGGATTTTTGCATATAACTGTGAAGATACTGAACAGCTATATATAAAGGATGAGGATGAGAAGATGCAGACAGGAGATGTATGGAACGGCTGGAAATAAAGAAAAGTGATGTTGCTTTTGCAACATCAGATTCTTCACATTATGACTGGCCCGATGAGGACACCTGGCACTACTTCAAATATGAACCGATTAAATGGAGAATATTAAAAGTAGAAGGAAATCAGGCGCTACTCCTGTCAGATATAGCATTGGACGACCAAAGGTATAATATGGCCAACGAAAAAATAACATGGGAAACCAGTACTATAAGAAGCTGGCTCAATGGATACGGAAGTTCTTTTAACGCACAAGGGATTGATTATAGCAGTGATCAAGTGTTCCTTTTATCAGAAGCTGAGGTGTATGGGAGTGATGCATTGGTTTATGGTGTGGCATCATCAAAAGAGATCTATGACGAAGTACGGAGATGTAAGAGCAGTGCATAAACAAAGGCAATGGGGTGCTATATAGACCCAAGTGATACATATGGGGGCAATTGTTGGTGGTGGTTGCGCTCGCCGGGCAATTGTCCTGAAAATGCGGCATTTGCACATTACTACGGTTTTGTCAGTGATGATGGCGGAGGTGTTGACTATCGCAGTCTCGGTGTGCGTGCCGCCCTGCGTCTTATCTGTCATCCAATGTATGGAAAGATGCAGGAGCAGTTTCCACGGAAGAAGGAGAAACATTTTTTCAGATAACATACAATGCAAATGGTGAAAGCGGAGCACCCGGGCCGCATATAAAGAATTCAGGCTTATCAAATATGACAGGAACATACACAACAAGTGTTGTATCTACTGTATCAGGAATTAAACCAGATAAATATTCTATACATTTTGAAAAATCGAATTCTAATAAGCAACACAAAACCAACAAGTACAGGATATAAATTTAAAGGCTGGTCAACGATCCCTTATGTACTGCTCCGCCTGCGTCCAAGGCTGAGAAAGAAAATAAGAAATCCGTTAACAAGAAAGGAATTGACAGAGTTTATTGGTGAAGTTATGATAATATTAGGAAACGAACTGGAGCAGGGATATCTGACAAGAAAGGAATATGATGATTACATGAATCTCTTCCGCCGTGCTGCAGAAAAAGTATTTGAAAAACATGCCCATTTTCGAAAGGAGGTAGATCGTATGACAAAGCCAATCATTGAATTACCTAGCGTTCTCCAAAAACGTTTGTATGAAGAAAACGATGAACTAATAGCGAGGAATAAAGCCTTAATGGCAGACAACGATGCCTTAATGGCAGATAACGATGCCTTAATGGCAGATAACAATGCCCTCTTGGCAGACAACGATGCCTTAATGGCAGATAACAATGCCCTCTTGGCTGATCTTGCCGACAAGGATGCCTTACTTGCCGATAAAGATGCCCTTCTGGCTGATCTTGCCGATAAGGATGCGCAGCTTGCCAAAATGAGAGAATTGTTGGAGCAGCATCATATTTTTGAGAGCGTTTAACCACTCATATTGATCATGCTGCTCACTATGGCTCCAATTACTTGAATCGACACTGCTTTGTCAGCATCATGTTCTATACGCCGTTCCCGTCCCCAAACGCTGTTTAAACATGGAAATATGCAGGCTATAACAGAAGTAAACCAAAGGAGGTATTATGAAGATTCGTTGTGTGGTTGAGCGGATTACATATCAGAATACGGAAAACGGATATTCTGTCCTCAAAGTGCGTATCAAGAATTATACAGAGCTTGTTCCTTTAATCGGCAATCTGTTTGATGTGAATGTAGGGTCTGTTTTATTGGTGGAAGGGAACTGGAAGGTAGACGCAAAGTATGGCCGGGAATTTATAGCGGATTCCTGGGAGGAGACGATGCCTGCGACGGTCTATGGCATAGAAAAGTATCTTGGCTCCGGTCTGATTAAGGGCGTGGGCCCGAAGTTTGCGAAGCGTATTGTGCAGAAGTTTGGCACGGATACCCTGGAGATTATTGAGGCAGATATCAGCCGTCTTCTGGAGGTGGAGGGTATTGGGAAAAAGCGGGTGGAGCAGATTGCGGAGAGCTGGGAGCGGCAGAAGGAGATTAAGAATGTCATGCTGTTTCTGCAAGATCATGGCGTGAATACTTCTTATGCGGCAAGGATATTTAAAGAGTATGGAAATGAGAGCATAAAGATCGTGAAGGAGAACCCGTTCCGCCTGGCGGATGATATCTGGGGTATCGGGTTTCGCACTGCGGACCAGATTGCACAGAAGATGGGGATATCAAAGGAGGCATTTATCCGGCTCCGGAGTGGTATTATGTACGCACTTGGCAGTCTTGCGGAGGAAGGGCATGTTTATGGAGAAAAGGAGCAGCTTGTGAGCCATGCGGCAGAGCTTCTGGAGGCGGAGGAGACTACAGTGATTATGACTCTGGATCAGATGATTAAGGACCGTGATCTCATCCGGGATATGAAGGTGGGCTGTGAGGAAGAGACGGGGGAGGAGATACAGACGGAAGCCATCTATCTGCCGCCTTTTTTCTATGCAGAGATCGGGACGGCGGGGAAGCTTCGGAAGCTGTTGTCTGCCCCTGCTTCTGACCGGCTGTTCCGGCGCCTGATGGAGGCAAGGCTTCAGACGGGAAATGAGAATTTATCTGTAGACGTATCCAGAATTGAGCAGATGGTACATATGAAATACGATGAGGTGCAGGTGGACGCCATCCGCAGGGCAGCGGTTTCCAAGGTCATGATCCTGACCGGGGGACCGGGAACGGGGAAAACAACCACAACCCAGGGAATCATTGCCGCTTTTCGTGCCAGCGGGCTTAAGATCCTGCTGGCAGCGCCTACAGGCCGTGCTGCCCAGAGAATGACCGAGGCGACGGGGCTTCCGGCAAAGACCATTCACCGGCTGTTAGAATTTAAGCCGCCAAATGGCTATCAGAAAAATGATGAGAATCCCCTGGAGGGTGATGTGTTAGTAGTGGACGAGTGCTCCATGATTGATATTATCCTGATGAATGCCTTGCTTAAGGCTGTCCCTGAGGGAATGCGCCTGATTCTGGTAGGAGATATCGACCAGCTTCCGGCTGTGGGAGCCGGAAATGTACTGCGGGATATGATTGATTCCGGCCGCTTCCCGGTTATCCGGCTGACACGTATTTTCCGTCAGGCGCAGGCTAGCAGGATTATTACAAATGCACACCGGATCAACGAGGGAAAGCTTCCGGATATTTCAGGCGGAAGAGATACAGATTTCTTCTTTATAGAGAGGGAAGAGCAGGAGCAGGCGCTTAGGGAGATCGTCAGCCTGGTGAAGAGGAAGCTGCCCAGGTATTACAGGACCCCGTCCTCACAGATTCAGGTACTGACGCCCATGCAGAGAGGGGTGGTGGGAGCCGCGAATCTGAACCTGGCACTGCAGGAGGCGCTGAATCCGTCAGGAGAAGGACTTCGCCGCAGCGGATCCGTTTTCCGTCCCGGGGATAAAGTAATGCAGATTAAGAATAACTATGATAAAGAAATTTTCAACGGTGACATCGGAGTGATTGAAACCGTAGATCTGGAGGGGAGAACCCTTGCGGTTCAGTTCGATGGGCGCACCGTGGAGTATGAGGTGACGGATCTGGATGAGCTGGTGCATGCGTATGCGACCACGATCCATAAGGCCCAGGGAAGCGAATACCCGATTGTGGTGATGCCGCTATTGATGAACCATTATGTAATGCTGCAGCGGAATCTGCTCTATACAGGCATTACCCGGGCGAAGAAGATACTGGTTATCGTGGGAACCCGGAAGGCACTTGCCTATGCAGTGAAAAACCTTACCGTTACGAAGAGAAATACCATGCTCAGAGAGAGGCTTGACAGTAAAGGTACGCAGCAGTTACAGTCTGATGAATCATAAAAATACGAGCAGCCGTATATTACACAGGCTGCCCGCAAGAAAGTAATAAACCAGAATCCGTGCCAACTGACGGCCTCCGATATGTGAGGGGTGGAAACCGCCGTGAGGGGGTATAAATGGGGATTTATTTTCGCCTTTGTTGACATCAGATCCATATTTATAATATGATATATTATGGAAAAAATCAATAGGTTTTATGTAATTGTTACTATTCACGGGGCAATGTCATTTAGTTAAGCCGGACGCGTCTGACATGATGTAGTTCTCTTTTAGACACGCTTTCGCTCGGTTCCAAACGCAACGGTACTAAGCACGTGAAAAACCTCGCTAAGTGCCGGCGTTTTCCAACGGTCTTCCGTGAATAGTAACATATAATTATTTAGGAGATGGAAGAATATGGGAGAGCAGTTAACCAGAAGCGATGTAAAAAAGATAAAGGAAGAGATTGAATACCGGAAGCTGGTGGTGCGCAAAAAGGAACTGGAGGCCGTTAAGGAGGCGAGAGCCCAGGGTGACTTGAGTGAAAATTTTGAGTACAAAGCAGCAAAGCAGGACAAGAACCGGAACGAAAGCCGCATCCGTTATTTGGAGAGGATGCTGAAAAATGCCAGGATCGTATCAGACGAATCCCGGGAGGACGAAGTAGGAATTAATAATACAGTGACCGTATATTTTGAGGAGGACGACGAGATAGAAAGCTACCGCCTCGTAACCAGTGTGCGGGGAAATTCCATGCAGGGGCTGATCAGCATAGAATCACCTATGGGAAAGGCTCTCCTGGGGCATAAGACCGGAGACAGGATCCTGGTCAGGACAGGCGGTGATGAAGGGTATTATGTAGTGATTCGGGAGATTGATAAGACTACGGACGATTCAGAAGATAAACTCAGGAAGTTTTAGCCAGGATGCTTTTTCGAGAGTGCATGTGTAAAAACGCAGGCGCAGCGGGCTGCGCTGAGGCTTTTACACATGCGCTATCAGGAAAGCAGACCAGTGAAACGTAAGGCTATTTAAACTGGGTTATACTAGGGCGAAAATTCCCTGCCTCCACCAGAAACCCTTTTTCTGTGAGCATCTGTTCGATCATATCCAGAGTTTTTTTACTATCTGCACTGATTGTGTGATAATGGTAGTTGGATGTAATATTTTTGAGCGGACTGGATTTCCCGTTCTGTATATCCTCAAGAAATTCTGAGACCATTCTTCGGGAGCTGATTCCAAGCCTGGCTTCTATATGGCCATATACCCGGTGATTCACCATAACATTTTCTATGCATCCTCCCAGATCTACGATGGCATTCAATTCCTCCTCCAGCTGCGCGTCAGTATGATGAACCTTGAAAATCATTTCCTCCTTTACCGGTGTATTTAAAATATATCCTCTGTTTGTAGAAATGATGTCGTAGCCGGCTGCCCTTATAAGTGCAATATCCTGCACAATCACCTGGCGGCTTACATCATATGATGCCGCAAGCGATTTGCCTGACACAGGAATATGTGTCTTCTGTATTGTGCGTATAATTGCATCTCTTCTTTCAGAACCTGTCATAAAAAACTCCCTTCTGACATTTTCAGTAACTGCCGCAAAATAATATGTCGTGACAGTTCCATGGCTTTACACTGCATGAAGATTTTTCAGGGATATATCCAGTATTGGCGCAGAATGCGTGAGAGCCCCGCTGGAAATATAATCCACGCCGACGGATACCAGACGTTCAATATTTTCCTTTGTCACATTTCCAGAACACTCTGTTTCTGCCCGGCCGTCAATGTAGGAAACTGCCGCCTTCATATCCTCTGGAGACATGTTATCCAGCATAATAATATCCGCTCCGGCTTCTACTGCTTCCTTCACCATCTCAAGATTTTCGACCTCTACCTCAATCTTGCGTACAAAAGGCGCGTATTCCTTTGCCATACGGACCGCTTTCCCGACGCTGCCTGCCGCGCCGATATGATTATCCTTTAAGAGCACTCCATCCGACAAGTTGTAACGGTGATTATACCCGCCTCCGATACGGACTGCATATTTTTCGAAGATCCGCATATTCGGAGTCGTTTTGCGAGTATCCAGAAGCTTTGTTTTCGTCCCTTCAAGCAGCCTTGCGATACTGTGTGTATAGGTGGCGATCCCGCTCATGCGCTGCAGATAATTAAGAGCAACCCTCTCCCCTGACAGCAGTACGCGGATATCCCCGGTGACAACTCCCATTACTTGTCCATTTTGTACCGTGTCTCCGTCCTTACAGTAGAATTCTGTTTCAATCTGCCTGTCAAGAAGCTTAAAGACTCTTTCAAATACATCTAATCCTGCAATAATTCCGTCCTGCTTGCACAAAAGTGTTACTTCACCCTTTACAGCCTCCTTCATTACAGCATTTGTCGTAACGTCCTCACTGGAAATATCTTCTTTTAATGCTTCAAGAATCAGATGATCTGCCTGAAGCATCTGTGTAATTTTATTCATGTTCCACCTCTTCTTTCTTTAATCGAATTGTAACGGTTCAGTACCTTTACAGCCGTCCGTTATCTTCTTATTATATCATCTGCCGCCTGTCTGGAAAAGACCAGACTTTCCAGCAATGAATTGCTTGCAAGCCGGTTGGCGCCATGTACACCGTTACAGCTTGTCTCTCCTACGGCATAAAGATGCGGCATTGAGGTACGGCTGTCCTGATCCACCCGGATCCCGCCCATAAAATAATGCTGCGCCGGAACTACGGGAATGCATTCCTTCAGCATGTCATATCCCTCCTCCAGGCAGCGTTGGTATATATTGGGGAAATGATTCAGAATCGTCTCTTCCGGTATTTTCTCCAGGGAAAGCCATACATGTTCAGTCCCGTCTATTTCCATTTGCTTAAAGATTGCATTCGCAACAACATCTCTTGGCTGGAGTTCATCAACAAAACGTTCTTTATTCTTGTTATATAACAGCGCCCCTTCCCCTCTCACTGATTCCGATATCAGAAACCGCCTCCCAGGTTTCGGGGAATAAAGTGTTGTGGGATGAATCTGGATATAGTCCAGATGTTCAAGTTCTATGCCATACTTCTTTGCAAGGGTTATGGAATCCCCTGTCAGATGCGGGTAATTGGTAGAATGCTGGTATCTGCCGCCAATTCCGCCAGTTGCAAGGATGGTATCCTTTGCATGGATCTCCATGATCCCGTTTTCATTTTCTGCAAGAATCCCCACGCATACGCCATTTTTTACAAGAAGATCGGTCATGGCTGTATACTCGTAAAGCTGCACATTGGGAAGCTCCTTCACGCGCATGATAAGTTTTTCTGTAATCTCCCTGCCCGTGACATCCGCATGAAAAAGGATGCGCGGCCTTGAATGGGCGCCTTCTCTCGTGTAAAGGAATTCACCGCTCTCTTCATTTCTTTTAAACTCCACGCCGTACCCTGTCAGTTCATTAATAATACTTCTGGAGTTTCTGATCATAAGATCAACCGACTCCTTCCGGTTTTCATAATGACCGGCTTTCATGGTATCCTCAAAGTAGCTGTCATAATCATTCTCGTCCCTCAGCACGCTGATGCCTCCCTGGGCGAGAAAAGAATCACTGCTTTCTATATCAGACTTTGTAATTAGGACGATTTTTTTCTCCGCAGGCAGCTTAAGCGCAGAAAACAGCCCGCTTACGCCAGTGCCGGCAATTACCACATCTGTATCTATCTTCATATGACCTTCCCTCTCATCGCGACTCTATTCGGAAAGCTTCAGCATATTCTGAAGCGGTTTTATGGATTCCATCCGAAGCTCCTCGGATACATGAACTTCATTCTCTCCTGTTTCCAGCACATGTGCAATCTTTTCCAGGGTAATCAGCTTCATGCCCTGACAGACCGGCTCTGTCTCTGTAAAATAAAAATGCTTTCCAGGATTCTGCTTTTCCAGTTCATACCGGACCCCGTTCTCGGTACAGATAATGAATTCCTGCCCTGCACTTTTTGCAGCATATGCAATAATGCCGGAAGTACTTCCTATGTAATCAGACATATTTCTGACTGTATCCGGACATTCCGGATGGGTCAGTACCTCTGCCTGGGGGTGCTCCTCCTTCGCCCTTTTTATTTCGGCAAGCTGCATCCTTTCATGAACAGGACAATAGCCTTCATTAAAGATAAAGTTCTTTTCCGGAATCTGATCCGCTGCAAAATGTGCAAGATTCTTATCCGGAATAAAATAGATATTTTTATTTGGCAGCGCTTTCACGATTTTTACTGCATTGGCAGATGTCACACATACGTCCGAACAACGTTTGAGTTCTGCTGTCGAATTGATATAGCACACGACCGCCAGATCCTCATAGGAGTCTCTTAGCTTTTTGACTGTCTGTGCGTCCGCCATATGCGCCATGGGACAATCCGCTGCCAGATCCGGCATCAGCACGGTTTTCTCCGGGTTCAGAATCTTAGCGCTCTCTCCCATAAAGGAAACCCCGCAAAATACAATGGTCTGTGCCTTTAATCCTACGGCAGCCTTGCTCAGAAAAAAAGAATCTCCGATATAGTCAGCAATCTCCTGCACTTCTGGACGCACATAATAATGGGCCAGAATGACTGCGTTCTTTTCCTTCTTTAATCTTTGAATTTTTTCTATAATGGTCATAGCTTTATCCTTTCCTTTGTAAAATTCAACTTATTATAGCATCATTTATTACATATGACAAGACACATGTTTTGACTGTTTGTGGAATATCGTTACTATTCACGGCCCGTAATGACGCTCATAGTAACAATTCGGGGCGGCATTCCAAGTTTTGCTACGCAAAAACCGCCCCTCACACCCCATCATGTTCTTACGGAATGCGCAGTTCAGCGCATTCCTGGGCCGTGAATAGTAACACTATATCAACTACTCTTATTGCATTTTATTTACTGATACTTTATACTAAAAACAACGATATATCAAAAAATTATGATTCAGTCTGGCAGCAGATAAACAGGAGAAGGAAAATGAAATCAATATTTATATCCAGTACTTTTAAAGATATGCAGGCAGAACGTGATTATCTGCACGAAAAAGTGTTTCCGGGGATTCGGAGGCTGGTGGGAAAGTATGGAGAGGATGTACAGGAGCTGGATCTCCGGTGGGGTGTAGATACCTACCAGATGAGTGAGGAGGAGAGCGGCTATCAGGTCTTGCGTGTATGCATTGACGCCATTGACCGGTGTAAGCCATATATTATTGTTCTGCTAGGAGAGCGGTACGGATGGATTCCAGATAAACAGCTGGTGGAAAATCTGCGGGATGAACGTTTAAAACAGCATTACGAAGCTGCTATGAGCATCACCAGTCTGGAAATCAGGTATGGCGCCCTGAGCGAGGAAGAGACACTGGAAAGATGCATTTTCTGTTTCCGGGATCCGGATTTTATAAGTCAGATTCCAGAAGAGCAGCGTTCCGTTTATCTTGGGGAGAGTCCGGTACATAAAGAAAAGCTTAAGAAGTTAAAAGAGCAGATCCGTTCAAGGGAAAATGCAAAGATCATTGATTACAAAGTGCAGTGGGATCGTGACAGACAGGCTGTAGCAGGCCTTGAAAGCTGGGGTGAGGAGATCGGCAGGCTTCTTAAAGAGCTGCTGCAGGAGGAACTTGCCGGAAGACAGGCTCTTCATCCGACAGAACAGTACATCCTGGATGCAAAGTACATAAGGGAACGGTATCTGGCATCCTATACTCCAAGGCTATATGAAGAAAAAGAGGCTATAAATGGTCTGTGGTCTATGGCAGGCGATAAAGAAAGACTATATTTTAGAAAGGCCAGTGACGAAGAGATAAAGTATGTCTACGGTAAAGAACAGTGTATGCATTTTTACGGGGAGGCTGGATGCGGTAAAAGCGCGCTTCTGGCGAAGTTATCCTGGGAAGCAGAACTTCTTGGAGCGCCGGTGATTCTGTATTTCAGTGGGAATCCGGGCTGTCAGAATCCGGATGTATTAAAGTCTGTTCTGATCTACAGGCTAGAGGAGATCCTGGGCGTCTCCCATGTATGGAATCCGGAGGATCCCACTCAATATCTGCACAAACTGGATGAAGAAGCGAAAAGGAAACCGGTCTATTGTTTTATTGATGCACTGGATCAGATGTATCTAGAGTCTGAGGAAGCATATCTGGATATCCTGGATTTATGTCCCAATCTATTTGTGATTACTTCTGCCTTAAGTGGGTTTCCTTATGATAAGGCTCTTCTTCGCGCGAGAAAAATCCGGCTTATAAAGGTGCAGAGCTTCAGCAATGTGGATAAAAAATTACTGATATAAAAGACAAGCGCCTGTCGCGGGAAGAAAATAGATGCCTTTTTAGAGGATCAGATTTGTCAGAAAAGAGGCTCGGGAAATCCTTTGTTTTTATCTTTACTCCTTCAGCGTTTGTTCGCCATGCGCAAAGAGGAATTTGAGCAGGCGGAGCGGCTGGCTCCGGGTATGGAGGGACTTCACCAGTATATGATGGAGATTATCAGGCAGTCACCCGGCGAGGTGGAGGAACAGGCCGTCCAGCTGTTTGAGTGGGTAGGGGAAATGTTTGACAGTTCCTTTTTCAAAAAGGTTACTTATCTGATTGCGATGTCAGAGACAGGGCTTACGGAGCGTGAGATTGCAGCAATGATGGGGAGTCTTGACGAGAGGTTTTCCCAGATCAGATTCCAGGAGATTTTATATTATCTATATGATGTATTTACAGAAAAGGAAGACGGATGTTGGATTTATTCCCACCGGATTTTTTATGAAGCAGTAAAAAAGAACATGGGATCAGAAAAAGACAGGATCACCTGCTGTTTTGTAGACTACAGCAGAACGAACCCCGGATTCATGGAGCGGGAAGGTTATCTTCATATCCTGAAGAGCAGAGACAGACAGGGAAAGACGGTCCTAATGAACTGCAGGGAATGGAGTTCCTTTGGGAAAGTAAGAAAACTTGCTGTAAAGCTAGTCTCAGAGGATGCGGATGCAGAAAAATATTTTCGCGATATGATAAGAGATGAGGGAGAGGTAGAAAAGCTCTTCAAGTTTTGGGGAGATGCTGATAAAACCAAAGGCACGAATAAAACGAAAAAATTCTTTGACAGTATCTGCGTAAGTGTTGCTGGTAACAGGAAGCTTAAGGCCGGGCTCAGGGCAGATGCCGTTATGGAGCTCTGGAACATGAACAGAGACAAAGAAATGCAGGCAGAGTATACCCGGGAGTTGCGTCTGCTAATACCCCAGATGGAAGAACCGGACCAGAGGGCTCACTGGAAGATTAAGGGAACCTTTATGGAGGTATGGAATCTGCTGGATGATGAAAAATATGAATCTGCTGTCGCATTGCTTAAGAGTCTTCTTAAGGAGGTAGAAGGTCTTTTTACACATCCGGTTATTGGAAAAGAGATGGTTTTCAGCTTTACGCATTATAGCTATCTGTTATTAGCAAAGAGCCGTATCCATCTTGGGGAGTTGCTTCCATCATATACGGAGGCGGCTTTGGAGATTTATAAGAAGTTTCCAGAATATACCAGAGAAAAGAGATTTCGGCTTCAGGAAATACAACTGTATGAAGTGGGAAGCCTGCACTGCAGAAGGGAAAACCCGGATAAAGGAAGGCAGTATGTGAAGACAGCGTTAGAGCTTGCCAGAAAGCTTTGTGAGGAATATCCAGAAGTTGCGACTCTAAAGGTTCTCTATGGAATTCTGAATTTCTATGGAGCTAATGTAGAACCGGAAATCTGTTACCAGTACCGGTATGAAGCACTAGACGTATGCAAACGCGCATACCAGCTGAAGCATAATGCTTACTGGCAGCATATGGTGGCAGACCAGGCGGTTTATTTTGCGGGAAATATCAGCGCCAGGTTTCAGCGCCTGCAGTTCGATTCCAGGGATGACTGGGTCAAAAAAGAAAAGCAGGCATGGGATTTGGGGTTTGCTTATTTTGAAGAATTGTCAGACCGGCAGTATCCTTATCTGGACAGAGAATATTATGAAGAGAGCCTTTTAAAGAAGGCAGAAGAGGAAGCCTTTCTATTCCAGACCAATATGTCATTAAAATATGCAAAAAAAGCGTATGACTGCCTGAAAGAGGATGAAAGAAAAGGCTGGAAGCCGGGGAAGGATGCAGACTGGATCCGGTATATACAGGCCTGTGCACTGATGGCAGAAAACCTGGATGATAAACTGTGTGCCAGAGAGGCGCTTCCATATATTTATGATCTTCAGAAGCTGTCAGAGGAGTGGTATGAAAAGAACCCTTCGGGAGAGTCAGAGAGTACTTTTCTGTCAGCTCTTCAGATTGCGGGCAGAGGGCTTTATCACAGTGGAAAGGATGAGGAGGCGCTTGTTGTTGTCCAAAAAGGAATGCAGCTTTTAGAAAGACGCGAAGAGGAAACAGACGTAGATGCCTTCGGCACGAAATCAGAATTTCTATATATACTGGCACGGATTTTCCTGAAAAAGGGAGAGCATGAGCGGGCGCGCACATATATGGAGATTCTCATGGAACTGGGAAAAGGAAGAGAACAGGATCCATGGATCAGTGGACAGCTGCTTCTTCTGGAGGGTGATCTGCAATTCGGCGAAAAGTCTTATGAGAGAGCTAAAACTATACCTCCGGGCGATTTACTACTGGGCGTACCAGAAAGCAGGTAAAGAGAACATTAAAAGAAATCCGGCTTACTGAAATAAAGGACGGAAAACTGGTTCGGAGAATTAATGAACGGAAAATGGATGTAAAAACCTATTTTTATGCTCTGTATGCATCCTGGAAGAATGCAGAACTTTTGGAAGAAGGTATGGGGGACTATAGATGTTATGAAGAATATAAAGCTATATTTAAGCGGTGTATGGAGAAGGTATCTGACGAAGATTATCTTCCGTTCGCACAGACTTATATGTTTCAGGCTCTTGAAAAGGTGTTGTGTCTAGCTGAACAAAAAGGGTGGAAGGACAGAGAGGTTTTTGAGATACTGTGTCAGGCAGTTTCCCTTTGCAGGAAGAAGGACATTAAGATGGAGCGAAGCATAGAGAATTTTTTACGTGCTCTGTCGTATTACGATCTATGTGATTCCATGGTGCAGATTAGCTCTTTCTGGAATATGTGGCCTTACATTTATTCCTGCCTGAAGGAGTATCCGGATTATGAAAATACGATCCTGCCCTTCAACAGACTGGGAATTGGTCAGATGTGGATTAGGCTAGGCTGCTTTGAAGAAGCGTGTCTGTGGCTGGCCAGGATCGAGGAGCATGAACCTTGTTATAAAGAGGCTCACAGACTCTGCCTGCTTGCCAGAGCCATGTGCCTGCTTTACTGGGAGGATGAAGAACAGTTGGAGAAGACGATCGAAGAGATCAGATGCATTTATACGGGAAGTACAGAAGCGGAACAGGATCCGTATTCTGATAATCTGTATGAGGAAATAACCGGAAACCCGGTGCCTTTCCTGGAGAATTACGAGAAAACCGGCAGAGGTATAGCTGAACAGGAAGAGGCGTACCGGAGCCTCCATATCTTGAAAATGATTGCAGACCAGGAACTCTATTTTTCTATGAATGAACAGTTAAGAAAATATTATTTTGTAAGACTTGCAGAAGTATGGGATGCCTGTGTGAATGGGAATAAGAAGGATGCAAAAGCGGACCAGTGCCGGTTTACCTGGGAGGAACAGGCGGCAGAGCTGAAGCGTCTGACAAAAGGAGGCATTATCTGGAAGATAGACAGAGCTGACCTGGAAGAAAACATCTTCAATTTATGCCGGTGCATCTGGGAACAGGCGTCCGGGAAAGAGGAGAAAGGGGATGCGGAAAGAGAAATATGGAATTTCTGGAGGAAGAATTACAGAGAAATCCATATGGGAGGGCTATCTGCGAAAAACTTCTGCATGCTTCAGGATATAAAAAACACAAGGGTGTTCAGTTATATTCCGGTTCCATCCTTAGAAGCAGAGATTTACAGACGGACTGGTGATAAGAGTCTTTTCCTTAAAGAAATAAGCCGGCAAAGGGAGAAGAGCGAAGACCCGGAGATCAGAGACTTTTTTGAGGAACTTCTGAAGGAAAACGCAGCAGAATGGGCAGAGGGCTTCAAGAATTGGATTCTAAAGGAAAAACGCATCTGGATGGCCGGGGAAATGGATATCTTTGGAAATATTGAAGAGATCGGGAATGATCCAAAGCAATCCTCTTTATATGAGGTCTACCGTCAGTATCAGATGACATTTTGGAGAGTATGGCACAAAGAATGGAGAGTCTCTCTCGGCTATTGCGGAGTGGTCTGTCCGGATTAGTACTGTGAATCATTGTGTCTGCAGCATTAAAATAATAGATTGGAAACTATTTATACTGAGCGCCAGTACAACATTGTATTCATTTTGAAGTAATAGCGCCTGATATATTATACTGAGCGCCGATGAAATCTGCCGCTCAGTATAAATGGATGAGCACAGCCGCATGCGGAATTATGTCGCTTTGCGGCTGCGGCTGGCGCGATACTCATGGCAGATTTCATCGGCTGTGAGTATAATAAGACGGAGGGTATCAGATGTATAGTGAGATTATAAAAAGGATAATAAAGGCTGTTATTTTTTTCGTTCCCTTCATTTTGGGGACAATCGGGTATCTTGCGATTGGAGAAGAAGCGCTTCATGATGCGTTGTTTCATGCCATCGGCTTCTACACTCTCAATAATATAGAGCCGGCAGAAAATATATTGATTGAGCTTGCAAGATGGACGGCGCCGCTTATGACAGCCAGCGGGCTGGTTATGGCGGTGTCATCGCTAAAGCGGAGATTCAAAAACCGCTTCATTTATTTAAAGGGCGGAAGTGTTGCAATTTTTGGTCCGCAGGAAGAGACGTCTATTTTGCTCGGACAGCTTAGAGGGCACGGAATCCAGGTGGGTGATGAGAGCCGGTTTCCAAAGGCGGAGCGATATATTCTAATGGGCCAGGAGGATGAAAACTTTCTGTTCTATCAGAAATATTATGATCAGCTTGCAGGAAAGCTGGTCTATTTAAAATGCAGTTCCATGATGGAACGGGCAACCGGTGCGAATCTGAATCTGTTTTTTGAGGAGGAGATTGCGGCAAGGCTTTTCTGGAAGCGCCAGAACTTGTACAGAGAGGCAAAACAGAAGAATTTCTGCCTTAAGATTATTTTCACCAGGTTTGGGCTCCTGGAGGAACAGTTGCTTTTATGGGGGCTGCAAAATAATATTTTTCATCCGGAACAGGAGATTACATACCACGTTTTTGGAAGGGCTGAAAGATTCCGGGCTGTATATCATGAACTTTCCAGGATAGATGATCCGGTTGTTTTTCATGAAGAGCCCTGGTATGATGCCCTTGACCTGTTTGCGGAAGCAGACCGCATTATTGTAAGCGATACGTCAGAGCTTCTGGGTCATATTCTGTTTGCCATACCAGAAAAGCGGATAGATGTACTTGCCGTAAACCAGAAGGAGGTACTCCATTATGAAAGCCAGGAGCGTCTTCGTATCTTTTTCTGGCGCAGGGAGGCAGAACATCTCCCAAATATCCTGGAAGAAAAACTGCTTGAAAGAGCAAAAGCGATCAACCTCCGCTATGCGCATTTGTATTCTGGTGCAGCGGAAATAAAAGAGAATATGGAATATGAGTGGGGGAAATTGAATACCTTTACCAGATATTCAAATATCAGTTCCGCAGATTACCACGAGGTGCGCCTCCAGATGATAGAGGACTGGAAACAGGAAACCGGAAAAGCTGAACCGGATGCATCTTTTATGATGGAGCTTGCAGAACTTGAACATATCCGGTGGAATCGTTATCATTACATAAATAACTGGAGATATGGAATTCCGCAGAACGGAAAAAATAAGGATTCCATAAAGAAAATCCACAAAGATCTGGTGCCATTTTCAGAGCTTACAGAAGCAGAGAAGGAAAAGGATGTTGAAAATATCCGGGTACTGCTCTCGATTTAGGAAGACTTTACCCACATAATCATGCGTTTATTCTGGAGATTTGATGCTTTGATGAAAAGTCATTTACATTCTTTCCCTTGTCTGCTATACTTGTTGTGTGAAATCTTATCGGACATTGTCCTTCTGGAAGTTCGGCAATTCTGGCATTTCGCCACATTTCACAGTATCTGTAACCTATTAACGAACGTCTGCAACTGTTTTGTATCTTTACAGTCACAGATGTTTTGCAAAAGCAGAAAGGAATTATAACTTATGACAGAAAAAACCATACCTAACGGTACCAGGCTGTGGGATGAGATCCTAAAAGCGATTGTGGATGCCATGCCGGAGCAGTTGTTTCCTCTTTTCAAGGAAGTTTTCGGAAAAGAGTATCCAAAGGGAACCCCGATTATTCTGCTTGCAACGGAATCCTCTACCTATCAGGAAAATCCAGATGCACCGCCCAGTTCCCGTTTGTCCGATATTGCACTTTTGGTAAACGGGACAGATTACTACCATCTCGAATGCCAGATGCATAATGACCAGGACATGGTTATACGCATGGTTGCCTATGATCTGCATTTTGCCATGCAGCATACGACTGAGACGGGGCCGGAGAACAAAGAGGTTGTCATGCGGTTTCCACATTCCGCTGTTATTTACCCGGAAAAGAACAGGAAGATTCCAGAATCCCTTCGTTGCCGTATTATTTTTCAGGATGGAAGCGAACACATTTATCAGATTCCTACGGTCAGAATCCAGTCGTATTCTCTGGAAGAAATTCATGAAAAGCATCTCAATCTGTTTATCCCTTATGTGCTGCTCCGTCTGCGCCCAAGGCTGAGAAAGAAAATAAAAAATCCACTGACAAGAAAGGAATTGACAGATTTTATTGGCGAAGTTATGATAATATTAGGAAGCGAACTGGAGCAGGGATATCTGACAAGAAAGGAATACGATGATTACGTGAATCTCTTCCGGCGTGCTGCAGAAAAAGTATTTGAAAGACATGACCATTTTCGAAAGGAGGTAGATCGTATGACAAAGCCAGTCATTGAATTACCCAGTGTTCTCCAAGAACGTCTGTATGAAGAAAACGATGAACTAATAGCCAGGAATAAGGCCTTAATGGCAGACAACGATGCCTTACTTGCAGATAAAAATGCCCTCTTGGCTGATCTTGCCGATAAGGATGCCTTACTTGCCGATAAGGATGCACAGCTTGCCAAAATGAGAAAGTTGTTGGAGCAGTATCATATTTTAGTGTGAGCTGGCTGGGGACGGGGCATTTTTAAAAATGCCCCGTCCCCTTACTGGTGTGCCTGGCAGTGGAAAGGATCTGCTGACAGTAGGGTTTAGAATTAAAAATTAGAGGTAGATTAAAAGGAAAGATGTATCTTGAAGGTGACAAACCAAAGTCGGCGGCATATTATGTACTGAAAACATTTTAGGAGACGAATTAAAAATGGAAAGAAATCGATATCCGTTAGTCAATGAATGCAGCCTGCAGGGAATCAGGCCAATCATGGCAGACCTGCCCTATCCTCCGATTCAGGTAAGAGAGAGAAATCCTAAATATGCAGAGCTATTAATGGTTGATTACTGCGGTTCAGTGTCGGAGCTGTCCGCAATTTTACAGTACATTAATAATGAAAACAGAATGTCCGGCGAGCACTGTTCCCTGATCCGGACAATCCTGGGGATTGCAATGGCAGAGATGATGCATCTGCAGAAGCTTGGGGAGCTGATCCATTTACTTGGAGGAAATGTATGCTATGAGACGAATCAGCCGGGCGGCCTGTGGTCTCCGTCCTGCCTGGTGCTTCCAGGCTGTATTCCGAAGATGCTGAAGGCAGACCTGCAGGCAGAAAAAGATGCGATTCGGCAATACCGGATGCATATCAGTACCATCCGGGATGACTGTGTCAATGCTGTCCTAAAGAGGATTATTCAGGATGAAGAGTACCACATCATGATTTTACAGTCGCTTTTGGAGAATGGATTCTAAAAAATTCACCCTGTTGACAAAACGAAGCTTTATCTTTATAATTTAAATCATATGAGACAAGGGCGTTTTCATCCTGGCATGAGAACGCCCTTTTTTGCCATAGCAATAAGGAGGTAACAGAAAATGAATCAATATACACGCGAGGACATCATCCGCCTTGTGGAAGAGGAGGATGTCGGTTTCATCCGCCTGCAGTTTACCGATATTTTCGGAACCTTTAAAAACATAGCCATTACGCCTGCCCAGCTGGAAAAGGCTCTGGACAACCAGTGCATGTTTGACGGCTCTGCCATTGAGGGATTTGCGAGGATTGAGGATGCGGACATGTACCTGTGCCCGGACCTTTGCACCTTCGAGATTTTTCCCTGGAGGCCCCAGCAGGGGAAGGTTGCGCGTCTGATCTGTGATGTCTATAAGGCTGACGGGACGCCCTTTGAGAGCGACCCGCGCTACGTGCTGAAAAAGGTCATCAGGGAGGCGGCAGAGATGGGATATACCTTTGATGTGGGTCCGGAATGCGAATTTTTCCTGTTCCACACAGATGATGCAGGACTTCCTACGACAATTACCCATGAGCAGGCGGGATATTTTGATCTGGGGCCACTGGATCTGGGAGAGAATGCCCGCCGGGATATGGTGCTGACACTGGAAGAGATGGGATTTGTCATCGAAGCCTCCCATCATGAGATGGCGCCTGCACAGCATGAGATTGATTTCCGCTACGATGAGGCCCTTACAACAGCAGATAATATTATGACATTCAGAATGGTAGTCAAGACCATTGCCAAGCGGCACGGACTTCATGCCACCTTTATGCCCAAGCCCAGGTACGGAGTCAATGGCTCCGGCATGCACACCAACATGTCCCTGAGCCGGGACGGGGTGAATGCGTTTATTGACAGGTCAGATGCAGGAAAGCTGAGTAAAGAGGCGTATTACTTTATTGGCGGCATCATGAAACATATCAAGGCGGTTACATTTATTACGAACCCTCTTGTAAATTCCTACAAAAGACTGGTGACTGGCTATGAAGCGCCGGTCTATATCGCATGGTCGGCCAGGAACCGGACGCCGCTGATCCGTGTTCCGTCCCCCAGGGGGAATTCAGCGAGAATCGAGCTTCGAAGCCCGGATCCGTCTGCCAATCCCTACCTTGCCCTGGCGGTCTGCCTTGCGGCGGGGCTTGACGGAATCAGGAATCAGATCATGCCCCGGGAGAGCATTGACTGCAATATATTTGAGATGACGAAGGAGGAGCGGGAGCGTGCCGGGATTGAGGCACTGCCCGGAAGTCTTCTTGAAGCGGCAAGGGAATTTGCGAAGGATGAGTATATTCAGAAGGTGCTGGGAGAGGATCTGGCGAAGAAATATATCGAAGCAAAGACCAGGGAATATGCAGACTACCGCGGACAGGTTACAGACTGGGAAATCGGCAGATATCTTCATGTAATCTAAGCTTTTAGGAACTGTAGGAAAATCTGCATAAGTTATTTTCTACAATTGCTTACCAGATAGCTTGTAAGTGAGACATGAAAGAGGAGGAGGTAAGGGTGGCAGGAATTATCGTTGTATTTCCGAACCGGGACAATGCGGTTTCCATTCGGAATCTCCTTGTGCGCGGCGGTATGACCGTCACCGGCGTATGCACATCAGGAGCGCAGGCAATGAATTACGCAGATGCCCTGGACGAGGGAATTATCGTATGCGGCTATAAGCTTAGGGACATGATGTATACAGAACTTAGGGAGTACCTGCCGGACAGCTTCGAGATGCTTCTTGTGGCATCCAGGGTCAAGTGGGAACATGGCCTTATGGAGGGGGTTGCCGGCATTCCCATGCCGCTGAAGGCCTATGAGCTGATGGATGCACTTCAGGGTATGCTGGAGCGGATGGATCTGCAGCGAAGGAGGCGCCGGAAAGAGAGAAGCAGGACGAGAAACCCGAAACAGCAGGAGGCTGTCAGAAGGGCGAAGGAGCTCTTGATGGAAAAGAACCGTATGTCCGAGGAGGAGGCCCACAGGTATCTGCAGAAGCACAGCATGGACAGCGGGACGAACATGGCTGAGACGGCAGAGATGATATTAAGTATGATAGAGCGAGGAGCGTTATAGATGAAGTTTACAAAGATGCATGGACTAGGAAATGATTATGTTTATGTGAACTGTCTGAAAGAAAGTGTAGACAATCCGTCTGCAGTGGCGAGATATGTAAGTGACAGGCATTTTGGGATCGGCTCTGACGGGCTGATTCTGATCAATCCGTCCGAAAAGGCGGACTTTGAGATGGAGATGTACAATGCGGACGGATCCAGGGGCGAGATGTGCGGAAATGGCATCCGCTGTGTGGCAAAGTATGTTTATGACTACGGTCTTACAGATAAGACCTGTATCTCCGTGGAGACGCTGGGAGGAATCAAATATCTGGACCTGACGGTGAAAGACGGCAGGGTGGAACTGGTGAAGGTGGATATGGGAAGTCCGGAGCTTGTGGCAGGGAAGATCCCCATTGTAATGGAGGATTGTTCGGCTTATGTGGTGGATGCACCCATTGCCGTGGACAAAACAGAATACCGCATGACAGGTGTTTCCATGGGAAATCCCCATGCAGTTATCTATGTAGATGATGTGGAGGAATTAGAGCTTGAAAAGATCGGGCCGAAGTTTGAGAATCACGAGAGATTTCCCAGAAGGATCAACACGGAGTTTGTCCAGGTTCTTGACAGGAGAACGGTTAAGATGCGTGTGTGGGAGCGGGGCTCAGGAGAGACCTTTGCCTGCGGCACCGGGGCGTGTGCCGTGGCCGTGGCCTGTATACTGAATGGCCTTACGGATGACCAGGTTACAGTAAAGCTTTTAGGCGGCGACCTGCAGATTGAGTGGGACAGGAAGGCGGACCGGGTCTATATGACAGGCCCCGCTGCCGTAGTGTTTGACGGTGAGATTGACCTGCAGAATGTCAGATAGATAGCAGTGGACCGCAAAGACGGGTCTGCGTGGATTTGCAGAGTAACGGAATACTTATATACTCACGGCCCATGAAATCTGCCGCGCAGTATAAATCAATAAAGAAAACAGGAGAGGACGAATATGTTTAAAGTAAATGAGGATTATCTAAAATTGCCGGGAAGTTATTTATTTTCTACGATCGGAAAGAAGGTGGCAGCCTTTCAGGAGGCCAACCCGGACAAAAGCATTATCCGGCTTGGGATCGGCGATGTGACACAGCCACTGGCGCCTGCGATTATTGAAAGCCTGCACAGTGCGGTGGATGAGATGGCACATGCAGAGACCTTCCGCGGCTATGCGCCGGATCTTGGCTATGAATTCTTGAGAAGTGCCATGGCGAAAAATGATTATCAGGACAGGGGCTGTGAGATTCATGCCGACGAGATCTTCATTTCCGACGGGGCGAAATGCGACTCTGGAAATATTCAGGAGATTTTCGCAAAGGATAATAAAATTGCAGTCTGCGACCCGGTCTATCCAGTTTATGTGGACACAAATGTTATGGCAGGGCGTACCGGAACCTATGATACGAAGACAGAGACATGGAGTAATGTTATCTACATGCCCTGTACAAAGGAAACCAATTTTGCGCCGGAGCTTCCAAAGGAGACGCCGGATATTATCTACCTCTGTTTCCCGAATAATCCTACCGGCTCCACGATCACGAAAGCACAGCTTCAGGAATGGGTGGATTATGCCAATAAAAATGGGGCTGTTATCATTTATGATGCGGCTTATGAGGCATATATTTCCGAGGAAGACGTTCCCCACAGCATCTATGAGTGCGAAGGGGCAAGAACTTGTGCCATTGAGCTTCGGAGCTTTTCCAAAAATGCAGGCTTTACAGGAGTGCGCCTTGGCGCGACTGTAATTCCAAAGGATGTAAAAGCGGGAGATGTGATGCTCCATTCACTGTGGGCAAGACGCCATGGGACAAAATATAACGGTGCGCCCTATATTGTGCAGAAGGCGGGCGAGGCCGTTTATTCCGAGGCAGGAAAGGCGCAGCTTAAGGAGCAGGTTGCCTGTTACATGAAAAATGCAAAAGTGATCTATGAGGGACTGAAAAGTGCAGGCTATCACGTATCCGGCGGCGTCAACGCGCCTTATATCTGGCTTCAGACGCCGGATGGAATGACTTCCTGGGAGTTCTTCGATTATCTGCTCGAAAAGGCAAACGTAGTCGGAACGCCCGGCTCCGGGTTCGGCCCCAGCGGGGAAGGGTATTTCCGGCTTACCGCGTTCGGGTCATATGAGAATACGGTGGCCGCCATCGGAAGAATCAAGAACCTTTAAAAATTTCCAACCGCACAGTTGGAAAAATTTTAGAATATAAGGCAGGAGCCTGCCTCCTGCCATTCATGTTCCAGGATTGCCATTAGGATATTATCAGCGTAAGAATCGCCGTCTTTTACTGCATCCTTCAAGATACCTTCTCGTCTGAATCCGGCTTTCAGATATGTTTTTTCTGCTCTAGGGTTGAAGGAAAATACATTCAGTTCCAGGCGGTGAAGATGAAGCTGCCCAAAGGCAAAGCCGCATGTCATACGGGTTGCCCAGGAGCCGATGCCTTTCCCGCAGGAGTCACTGTGGAAAAGGCAGATACGGAAATTTGCGCTTCGCAGATTCCAGTCAATTTCATTAATAACGCTCTCGCCGATAATGTTTCCGGCAGGGTTGATAATCAGGAAATCCTGGCGATTTTCATCGTCAATACAGGAAAGGAAGAAGTCCACCACCTCGTCATGCGTATAATATGGCTTACTGCCGGTAAGACGTGCAATCTCCGGGTCAAGAGGGTTGTAGTTTTGCTGGTAATAGTTTTCAGCGTCTTTTCTTTGTGCAGGTCTGAGGATATAACCATCCTTTTCCCAGGTCTTTTTGATTTTTTCCATAATAGAAAGTCTCCTTTATCCCTATTTCATAAAAAACTGTCCCATTCGCGGAGTGAATTTTAGAGAGATTGATTTGCTTACTGGTCATAGGGTGAGCAGTAATATTTATTGTAAAGTATTTATAGTGTTGTGTCAAATATGATGAGAAGGTACTTGGTAATATTCGCGATAGAGATTAAAATATGTATTGATAACCGGGAGGCCGAAAGCGGAAGGCTTTTGGCAGGCAATATTGATTACCCATGCCTTTGCATCACCGGTAATTTCAATCCTGCGGCCACAGCCGTTACTGTCTTATATTAGTATAAGAGATATAGTTTCCGACAGGGCCTGATGGAAAAATCATCTATTGTATGATATTCTCTTAACAGAACATCAATAAAAAACATCAAAGGATAAATTTGGACACAAGTATTCGACCTGTCAAAAAGGCAGGCTTTTAAAGCGGTTATTTCTTGTGGCTGTTAAGAAGCTGCTAAGTCCGGGTATATTTTCCGTTTTGTTTCAA
>CAJTIU010000021.1 GCA_910576335.1 Lachnospiraceae bacterium | reverse complement strand
TCCGCCAGGGGGAAGAAGCCTGGTGAGCCACCCAGGACTATCACGCTGGAAAATACAGAATTCATCCGCCGTTATCTGATGCATGTGCTCCCCTCCGGTTTCCAGAAGATCCGATACTATGGGTTTCTGAATAACCGGGGGAAAGGCAAAAACCTGAAGCTGATATTTACCCTTCAGGGGCATCAGCGTTTCCGGGCAAGATATGCCCACCTGTCCATAGCTGAACTTATAAAAGCGGTATGGAAGGTTGACATCCGCATCTGCCCGGAGTGTGGATGCTGCCGGATGAAGAGTATTGGAAGGACCTGTGGCACTTCCTGATAAAGGCTTTTGTCCACTGAATAAAATTTTTTCAAGCCTCCGCAAGAAGGCTTGCGAAGCATGCCCATTTATAAAATGATTCCGTGAAGTTACACAAAAAGGTGGTTTTTATACGGCCTATCCTTTCAAAAATGCAACATTTTAGCCAAAGGGAACAGATACTATCCCCATACACTTCCTGGCTGATCCGTCCGCGGCTTGGTACAATTAGAAAGAATCACATTCAGAGCAGTTTATCTTTTGTATAACTGTTCTTTTTTTGTTGCTCTGAATCTGATACTTTCCTTATGAATTATAGCAAACTGAGTTTTTTATGCAATACTTTCCAAATATGTTAAAAGAGCAATCCATTCATTTATGGTTGCTCTTTTTAGCGTATTTCTCCCTGGATTTGTTTATGTACCTCTAATTCTGGTGCTATCTCCAGGGCGGTGGTGGTTTCTCCAAACCGGGATGCCCAACTGTCAAACTGCCCCATTCCCATCTCCTGCAGGCGGCCGTATTGTAAATATCTTTGGATAGAGTACATTTCCGTCATACTGTTACTGATTGGAGTCCCAGTAGCGAACACAATGCCCCTGCCGCCCGTGATTTCAGAGAGAGATTGTCAAGTGTGTTTGTAAACTTTTCTTATAAATTTAGCAAAAAGGTGTATCATGCCAGAAGTTTTCACCTCATCACGATACACCTTTTTGTATGATAATCAGTCTTTGTCCCATTTATACAGACTAATCTTCTTCAAAATCCACATAAATATCCCGGATATTCTTTTCTATATTTACTCCATGAATATATCCAAAGTTTATTTTTCGCTCACGTATTACATTCATGAACTGATGGTATTTTGAATGGCTGATAGTATCCGTAAAGAAATAAACATAATCCGCTTTGTCAACAACCGAAACATCTGTCGATCCACTGGCCTCTGGATTGATAAATATCCAGTCTGGAAATTCTTTCTTCATCTTCGATAACCAATTAGAATGTCCTCCCACTATAACAATCCGGTAACCAGCAATCGTTTCCTTCATACTTTCAATCGTCTTATCTGTTATAGGATTATCGCTTTCTGTCAATTTATACACATAATTTCTAAGCACCGCCAGTTCACGTTTCGATGCCTCCAGCTGTTTTCTGATATCTTTTGCTTCCTCTTCAAGCCTTCTTTTTTCAGCCAAACCAGCACGCAGAGTACTGTTATCTGATTCAAGCTGGTGAACTTTACGGCGTAATTTATCCACTTCCTCAATAAGCACGGACTCATCATGCCTACATTCATCTGCTCCAGCATGTTCCGCGATCAGCGGAAAGTCTTTCCTCATCTCATCATTTATAAAAAAATCAACAAAAAGATGTTCACACCCGTATGTATCCAAGGATATTCCATTGAAATCCGGCATCAACTTTTTATCATCCTGAATTTTCATCATATAATTGACAAAGTTTCCGCCCGATTCTATCATGCTTTGAAGCAGATTA
Organism: Lachnospiraceae bacterium; assembly: GCA_910576335.1. GTDB lineage: Bacteria > Bacillota > Clostridia > Lachnospirales > Lachnospiraceae > CAPEBR01. Next base: position 89,986 of record CAJTIU010000021.1, on the reverse strand, counting down.
TTTAATTCTTCTGTACTTGGCAGCCCGTCAAGCGGAAAATTAACATTCTTCATGCATGTTATACCTCTCATCGCTTTATACCTTGAATTTTTCAAGGTCTGCCACATCTTTATTCGTGCATCAGTTCCTGCCTGAAACAAAATATCTGACTCCGTCTCCTTACAGCAGTCCTGTATCCTGTCCAGTTACCCCTTATGTCTCAACCTCTCAACATTCCTCGTGGGAATTTTCATAATATTCCTATCTCTTGTGGTTTCAATATTACTTTAACAGGAGCGACCTCCCCTCTTTTAAAAAGCCCTGCCACTGAATAATCCAGATACTTTTTTCTGATTTCCTCATCAGCAGTCCTACCCTTGAATATTATTCTGCCTGCATCAACCGCTTCATTGTACGAAATAGTTTCTCGCACCTCATTTTCGGCTAGAAGCCATTCATCTATCTGATATACTTCTTTCACAATCCCATAGACTACGGCTAAAGCATATTCTGCCTTCTCCACACTGGCAATCTTTCTCTTCCAGCATCCCCGAGTCACGTCATACAATTCGGTTTTGCTCATTCCCTCTCGAAACGACTTATTGATTTTGATAATTACGATATTTTCCCTGATCTCTTCCATTGTAAGCTTCTGTGGCATACTTCTGCTGTGTTTCATTTTCTATCACCCTTACGATTTTTATATTCCCTACGCATTTTTTCTATCATATGAATAGGCTTAATCCTCATTTCACCAGAAACATTCTTATCAAGTTCCATTAATTTATTTACCATTATATGACGATTATTATGGCTGTCTCTTTTTCCCGCATTGTTCCACGGCTCTTTTCCCGGACCATTATATACTTCATACACATTTCCGCTTTTATTCAGATACATTACTATCAAATATTCCGGTTCATGGTTGATTACTATGTTGTCCTGTTGGGAAATCTTAATCTGTACTTTCCTGCCATTTATTTCCCCATCATGCACTGCGGCTGATGCAACATAAAGTTCAATCCCATAATAATAAGCTGCCATAACCTCGCCTATGCTTCCAACCAAGTGACCGTCTAAGGTAAAATGCCTGCCTGGAAACTCCTGTTCTAATTGTCGGACTATATCAATCAGCTTTTGTACCTGAACTTTTACACTGTCCATTTTTTTCTGCGTATATAAAATCTTTTCCATAGTCTCCCTCAAAAAAGTATTATCTATTGTGTTTGTAAATTTTTCCTCAATATTCTAAAATCCACAATTCTTACTAATATCAAGTCTCAAAAATGTGATGCTTTCCATTTCTACAACATCTGTAACCCTAGAGTTACAGATAAATATTCCAATATCCTTTTCTATCAGACCCCACTCTTTCTACAATGCCCTTGTCTTTTAGGTTTTTAAGCTTAATGGATACAGTTTTTCTGCTTATATCAAGCATTTCAGCAAGTTCAGCAGTTTTATATTTTGAGTTATCTTTTAATAATTCAATAATCCTTTTTTCTGTAACATCTGTAACCTTTTCTGTGACTTTTGTAACCTCATTGCTTTTTCTTCCGCCTGTCAGTGTTGCTCCCGCAGGTCGCATAGGCACGATTAACCTAAAGACATCGCCTTCCTCAAAATTTGGTTCTGCATCAGAATAAATTTTCGTGTATTTATACAAATTTCGAACACCGGAACCAAGTGAATCCGCATACCCAATATTTACAAAAAATTTCGCTATTATTGGATTTTTCGGATAAGGAGTGAAATTCTCAAGGCTGATTCTCCCCTTCCACTGTGTCCTGCTCCAGTTCTCCGTCCATATCCTGTCCTTTTCAATAATCAGCTTCGCCGGAAATGCACTTTTAAATTCCCTATGCACAAGCAGATTGCTCACAATCTCTCTAGCTATCGCAGTTCTCAGGCTTACATTAACACCATCAATCAAAAAAAACTTATCATCAGTGTGTTTCTTAATAAAGTCAATTAACAAGTTATAGCTCTCCATCAAATTGTTTTCCACAATCAGGCGGTCATCATAACGATCTAAGTTCTCTACACGGTAAATTGCATCTGTTTTGTATCCCGGCACACAGGACTGAATGGTTTCCAGCTTTCCAAATATGAGAATACACGCCATATTAAAGCCTTCTTTTCCACTTTCCATGTCTTTTTGATAAAGTCCGGCACTTCGTAACAACTCCTTGTCCGTCATATTACCCCAAGGATGATCTTTAAATTTATTGACAGCCATCTGCCGAGCTTTACCGACCAAATCCATACACAAATCTTTTTCTGCGGCATATGGAAATATCTTACGCTCAATATACGTTGCCGATTTTCTATTAGAAATATTTGTCACTAAATCCGCAGATGTAGTCACATCTTGATCTGCATCTCCGTTACGGTCATATATCCTGCCACAGCAAATCTCAATCTGCGAACTAACCGGAACATATACCCAAAGAACAATCATTCCCTTATACTCTATTTCCTCAAGATTTAAGTACAGAGAAGGGGTCATTTTCTGCGGATTATTGAGCAGATTTATAAAGTTTTGCTTCATATCAGCAACCTTTGCCGGATTTACGCCGATTACCTCTCCGACTTTTTTATTGCCCCGTTTCACTTCCTTTATGCCAAGCAATATATATCCACCGTAACGGTTAGAAAACGAACTGACCGTCTCAAATACGCTGTCGCTCAAGGAATTGACACTTTCCTTATATTCCAGCGTATACCCCTCTCCCTCATTCAAAAATTCTTCTAATTTTTCAATCGTCATTTTACCACCACCTTTATTTGTCAGTTTTTTTATCCCCTCTATAAACCAAAGACAAATCCAGTATATCATTAAATATCTTATACATTTTGCTCCACTGTATATCTATTTGGTATTTATATAGTAATAATGGAATATTCCCTATTAAATTAAACCAACAAGCTATATAATTCCCTTTCGATACCTTTGCAAACATTGCATTATGTATAATTTCCAAATAATTCTTTTTAATATCGCTAGGATTATACAAATCAAATACATCTACAAATGGTAAGGCTAAATACCAACCATCTGCATATTGTGAAACTGCCAAGCAATCCATATTTTGTTCTTTTATATACGAAAAATCTTCTTTCTTAATATATCCATCATTAAGTGAAATCCGTACATCCGCTTCCTTATTATCTTCTTTGGCGGCTCCAATAAAGTTTATATTTCTTTCCTTTAGTAATGGAATAATATTCATATCGGGAGATATTATGGTGTAGCCATAATATTCTATCCCACTCAGCACAAAATTTTTATACCCTGAATGCATTGCATTAATAATGTCGCGGTACTCTATATCTTTCGTTTGGAAATAAACGCTCAACAACTCTGTTAATTCTCGTGCAACAACCTCCCTTGGAAAGCAGTCCAGCAAATCACTTTCTAAGTCCCAAAACCAAATATCATGTTTTACAGTAGCAAAATACTGATTAGATATAAGCTTATTTACAAAGTTCTTTCCTTTTTTATTCGTATAATCTGTAGCTACATGTTTTAATTGCCCATCGTCCTGCTTCATGGCTCTTACAAGAATATCAAATGACAATTCTTCACTCAACTGGTTTGTTGCTTCAAATGCAATCAACGCTTCGTCAATCGTCAACAATGATGCGTCTTTATGTTCATAGTACATCGACCAAACATATGCCAGACTAGAAATGTCTATCTCCCTTTTCTCATAATTCGCTAGTTTTAAATATGAGGCAGCCACATTCGTCACTTCAAATGAGCGATACTTTACATTATCTCTAATCAGCTTTTCAAGTTTTCCCTGTCTAAACATATTCTTATTAGAAAAATAACCTAACTCATGTAATTGGTAGCGAGCAGAAAGTAATCCGGAATCAATCAAGTACTTTTCAAATCCTAACTGTATCAATTCTTCACACATTTCTTCATCAATATCATTTTCATCAATAATAAAACGGTTAAATTCATTATAAAATTTACTTTCCTCGTTTCCATGTTGCCAAATGCTAACAAAATAATCTGCCAAAGCAGCCTTCTTAGTTAGTGCATATGCTTCTCTTTCTTGCGCTTTCAGACACAACTCCTCATACGACACCTTCCTCTCAATTTTATCATAAAACATAGCCTCATCACTGATAGCCTCAACCATATCAAAAAGTTGTGTATTATTTATTCTCTTTGCGCTGTTGTATTCCTCTACCGTATCCTCCCAATTCTTGCACATTAAATACGTCTTCCAGACATATCCACTACTAAAAATATTATCTTCTATCCCACCATGATTTCTCAGATAAAGCAACAATTGATATACCAAGTTCATGCAGCCGTCTAACGAATTTCTCATGGCAATCTCATATAACAGGGCAAATGAATAATACTGATAAATATCAAATAATCCTTTTCTTCTTTCAAGTAATAACTGCAACTCACTATAAAAGTCTTGGATAGAATTATAATCGCAGGTAGATAACATTAAATTCCTGAAGTTTTCCGTATCTGCATACTTCACAAGGATTTTTTGATAAAATTCCTCATCAAATTCAATGTATTTCATACGCGACATATACTCTGATGAACCAGATAACAAGCTGCTCTTAATCAATTTCAGTGTTTTTCTCTTACGGTATTCATAAGTCGTAACTTTGGTTCGTATATAAGTATTAAAGCTATCATGCATAAGGGACAATCGATTCGCTTCAAATTTAAAAAGATATCTATGTGAATCTATAAATTTATTTGCCCCATCTAAAAGCTCAGGATCATCTAAAATGCTTTCTAATTCTTTTTCTGTAAAAAAACAATTTCCCACAGCAAAAACTGATATAGAAAAACTAATGGAATCTCCATTTATAAATAATGAATCATAATACTCATTTACTCCTGCAATAAGTTGTCTTTCTGGCATCTTATTTGTCTGTTTATACTCTTCTGCCAAATAATAAGTTATTATCGGATAACCCCCAACCATTTCATAAATTTTAGACTGCACATCACCATCCAAAATATTATACTCTAACTCCAAGTAAATTCTTTGTTCCTCATATGACCAATCTGATAAAGATGTTGTTTTCCAATTTACTTTCTTCCTTAATGGGCGAGATAAAACTACTGTCCTGATTTCATTCAGCTTTTCAATAAATGCAATAAATTTATCCAATTCCAGCGGCATATAATTTTCAACATGGTCAAGTCCATCAATAAAGAGCAGCTTGTCAGTTTCTTTCATTGTGCTAATCAATTCGTTTTCATGAACCTTTTTGGGGGTACCATAAACCTTAATTCCTAATTCTTTAATAAACGTGCTGTACTGCAATCGTAAATTACGATTTATGTCTTGTGAATCAACCCAAAACCTGTAAACAATTGCTTCTGGAAATTTATTGCATATCTCTGTTACATAATGACTTTTGCCAACTCCAGGTTTTCCCTCAATGTATGTAATCCCTTTTTTTATTTCATCTGGAACCTTCCTCAAAAGGACTGTATGATTATCCAAGTCAGAAGAAAGCTGTATTAATTCTGGTAGTTCATCAATAGTCACTTGAAATATTGCTTTTTCTGTTTTAGCTTCTGCCAGATGGTAAATCTGAATTTCCCGTTCCGGCTCTTCAAACATTGCATCCATTAAATCCATAATTGTATCAACCGTCAAAGGTATAATTACAATATCATTGATTCTTGTACAAGATAATCCCATAAACTTATCATCTGTCACTATCTTATCAGTATTGACTACAAGAACATTAGCATCCGGACTGTCATACTCGTTGACATTGTTCTTAATAACGACTTTACTATTTTCAATTTTAATGTCGCCAATTAACGTATCAGGATAATTCTTAATCTGAACCCTATATGAAGATTTATTCTCTCCAACCGTTTCCATATACATATCATCAAAATTTTTTGTATCCAGAGATTCAACCTCTATTTTTGAAATTTGTCGTTCAGTGTCCATCAATGCCAAAAACATTGCGAATACATGCTGTTGATATGTATAGCCTTTCATAGAATTCCTTGATGGTTTCATTATAACGGACATCTCCATTTCCTAACACAAAACAAAAAATCTCCATGCTCTCATTGCCATTTCAAAAGAAAATCCAAACAATTCCTGTTCATTTCAATAATATCTAACTTCTCCATTGTTTTCTGCTTTCAACCTATTTATCAAAAACAATATTTTATTCATTCAGCAACTCTCACGGCTTCATCTTCTGTAATTTCATCACCTTCTATAGGAACAAATTCTACATTCTTTTTTTCGCAGTATCCTATATCGCCATCACCATCATCATCCGTGTATATAATAAAATAATAGTTACCTATTTCACCGATGATATTTATTTCTGTCCTCTGGTCAATATAATAAACAAGTGGCGCATTTTGTTCAGGCTCTGATGTTATTTCCCCAGTAATATATGCCTTTCCTAAATCCCATAACTCATCTCCTATATGCCCCAAAATCCAAAACAAAATTCCTATAAAGATGCTAAAAAACACATAATATTTCCTTTTAAATTCCTCCGACTTATTATATAGCTTTTCCTGCCAGCCAATTTTATCTTCTATCTGTTCATTGAAGATTTCCAGTAATTCCTCTTGGGTAATGTCTTCGCCGACATCAACGGTTTCTTCTATATACTCAAAAGCCATTTTGCCTGCTTCATCATATTTTGCGCGATAGAAGGAGCTTTTAAATAATCTGTTGAAGTTTATGTTTCGCAGTGTCTTAATCTGTGGCATGTCCAATGCGTCTGCCATCTTATTTACAGAAACACGAAAGTCTTTGAACATTTCTTCAAAGTTATATTGTTCCAATACTGAAAACAATTTAGAAAAACTCTCTTGCACTTCTTGGTTCAGTATCTCCAGGGACATCTTAGTGAGCCGGGGATTGAACGAATCGTTTATGATTTGCTGCATCCTCTCAATATTTTTTTGAAGCCTTTCAAGGCTCTCTTTGTTTACGGCATAGCTGTCAATCTCATCAGGATTTACATTTGTATTTATCCTGATTGAAGCATCATAATTAGCCATTAGCATTCCCTCCCTCACATCATATTCTTATTTAATTTGTTGCTCTTGGACCTCTTTGCTATATATTTCTCTTCCCTCTACTCATTATTTTTGATAATTTCCTGTTTTTCATAATAATCATCAATATACATACCCAAAGCTCTTTCAATCGCAACCGTTTTAGCTTGTCCAGAATCCTCACAGAACTGATTCAGCTTATCAAACACTGTACGTTCCAGCCGAAAAGATACGGGCACATTGTCTTTTCTAGGTCTACCCATTGTTATCTCCCCCATATAATTCATCTAAAAACTGTTCCAGTGTTCCTTGTTTCGCATATTCTAAAGCATCTGCCTGTCTGAAATTATGCTCCGTAACTGTAACATTATCATCGAATCCTAAAATAAAATTTGTTGCAATCCTATAGATAATTTCAGTAGGGGCAATCCCATAAACCTGTTGTTTGAAGATATGTTTCAATCTTTCAGTCTCATTTGGGTATACCTTTTTCATCTTGTCACTTTGATATAATCTTTTAACAATTTCAGCAATATAAAGCCCGGATTTCATATATAAATCAATAAAAGTTTTGTCGGGCATATCAAAACAGCCGGGATTTTCTTTTTCTAACATATCAACCATCTGCTTTACTACCCATTTGGGCGTAAAAATTTGATTGGTTTTCTGCGGTGGAATATAGTCAAAAATATCTTCCGTGTGTGATTCTGTATTTCTGCAATCAACGCTTCGATAAGCTGTCGCCGTTCCACATCATTCATAGCGAAATACAATTTGTCAAAATAAATCAATACCTTATAAATATTATCCCCTGTGATTTTCTCGGCTTCGATGGATGTCTTTTTTGCTCTGGCATCCATCAACTGCGATTCCAGTTCTTCTATCTTATCATACATCCGATAAAGCCTGTCATCAAGGTCTGCCTTTCTTCTGATATAATGTCTGTCATCGGGATTGAGGTTATCAATTTCCTCAATCAGCTTCGATTTGATGGCATAATCTTGACGGAGCTGTTTTTCATAATTGGTTATCTCTTGGTCTATGGCGGTCGTATCAACTTTCATGTTGATTTTTTCCTGCATCATTGCCGCAAAATGGGGATTACTGACTAGCTTTACTATCACTTCGGCTACGGCATCGTCCAGAAGTTCTTCCCTTATCTGCTTTCTGTAATCGCATTTATGCCCCCGCTGCATACCACGGTGTTTACACCCATAATAGAAGAAATCCTTGTATTTCGTTCCGTCCTTTTTGTATTTGATGCTCTTGTTCCCATACATCCTCGCTCCGCATATGGGACACTTCACAATCCCAGAAAGCAGATGCGTCCGCTCGTTCTTTCCCTTATTGACGTGTTCATACTTCTTCGCCTGTGCAATCAGTTTTGCCTGCGCCGCATTCCAGACATCTTCTGGGATAATAGCTTCATGCAGTCCGTCTACCAAAAGAAAATTTTCCTGCTCCACGAGATGGTATTCATTCCGTGTCCCGTGGACTTTTTCTGTTTTCCTGCGTCCATAAGCGATTTTACCGCAATAGACTGGATTTTTCAATATCAGTCGGACTAAGTGGGCATCAAAAAGAGGGTTCTTCCCATTCTGACGCTGTATCTTGCGGATGCCGTGGTTTTCCAGATATTTTGAAATCCCATTTGAGCCAATATCCGTATTCACATACTGGTCATAGATGGTTCGGATTGCAACTGCTTCTTCCTCGTTGATTTCCAACTTGCCATTTACGAGCTGGTATCCATATGGCGCAAATCCACCGTTCCATTTCCCCTCTCTGGCTTTCTGGATTCTGCCCTCCATTGTCTGGACACGGATATTCTCACGCTCAATTTCGGCTACCGCCGACAAAACGGAAATCATCAGCTTGCCCGCATCTTTGGACGAATCAATCCCGTCCTCCACGCAGATTAGGTTCACGCCGAAGTCCTGCATGACCTGCAATGTGGAAAGGACGTCTGCCGCATTTCTCCCAAAACGGGATAACTTGAATACCAAGACATACGAAATGTTGTCTTTTCCTGACTTCACATCCTCCATCATCTGTCTGAATTGCATACGCCCCTCAATGGATTTACCCGATTTCCCTGCATCCTCATACTCGCCTACAATTTCATAGTCATTGAAATCTGCATACGCTTTCATCCTTGACCTCTGTGCGTCCAGTGAATAGCCGTCAATCTGCATGGCGGTGGAAACCCTCTTATAAGTGTAAACCTTTATTCTTTCTTTGTTCATAGTAACAGCAACTCCTTTTTTACCAAAACCGTGATATTTATTTTCTGCACTTAAAATTGTATCAGCGATTCTCTGAAACAACAAATGTGCGATTTTGGTGAATATTAGAGTCGCTGTTATATTCTTTGTTATGACTGGCATCGGGCATACCGTCTATGCCCAGTTCGGAAGCGTATTTTACTATCAGATTTGCCAGCAGGTCAGCTAATCCGTTCCACTCATCATCAATGAGCATATTCCGATACACCCCCTTTATTTCTTTGTCATAGCAAGGCTAATGGCAAGAGCCTTGTCAACTCTTGCCATTATATTATCGGGCATTGTACCCATATGGTTTTTAATCCTTTGCTTATCAATCGTCCGTATCTGTTCAAGCAGGATAATAGAATCCCTGTCAAGCCCCTCAACATCTTTTACCTCGGTATGTGTCGGCAGTTTCGCCTTTGTCTGCGTCCTGCCTGTGATTGCCGCAATAATGACTGTCGGGCTGTGGCTGTTGCCTATATCATTGGAAATGATAAGTACGGGTCTTGTCCCGCCCTGTTCCGAGCCGACAACGGGATTAAGCTCTGCGTAGAAAATGTCGCCACGCTTAATAGTTCTGTCCATAGTGTCTGACCTCCTATTTTGATTTAGGCAGGAATACCCTGCCTATGTAACAGCCAGACGCAAGGAAGTATTTAAGGTCGGAAAAGCATAAAACAAGCTCTGTTCCATTGACCGCCCTGCATCTGGCTTTATGATAAAAGGCATTTTCTATTTGTCCCCGACACCTCGAAAATGCTGATGCGTTACAACGCAAGGGAAGTCACCAAACGGTCAGCAGCGAACTGACGCCACGGGAATTGCACCCCAACTGTCGGTCTGACAGAGCCGCCCCCATTGCCTGCGGCGGACTGGTTACCGCTCGGACTGTGGCTGGACGGGAGTATCATTGTCCTCTTTGTGGGTCATGGCGGAATCGGGAGCTGCCCGATATTTTCAGTCGGTGTTTTCCGCTTGCCGCCTTTCGGCAGGTCATGGCGCACCGCTGCACACGCTTATACTTATTACAGCCACAAAGAGAATGTATTTGGTGAATGGGTATTCGGTTGTCAAAGAGCCGTCCCGTTCCTGCCATAAAGCGAAACAGGTGAAAGGGCTTAAGCCCCTTCACCTGTTTGCTCACTCACCAAAGGCTGCGTGTAGTGTAAAATTTAAAAAATCTTAAAATTCTTTTTCAGCTTTTCAACTGCAATATCCACGCTGAATTTTACCGCTCTTTTCGTACAGCCCTCCAGCTTCGCAATCTGCTCATAGGTCAGCTCCCCGAAAAAGTACAGCTTCAGCCTGCGCCGCTGCACTTCGGGAAGTTCGGAAACCGCCCTATGTAGCTGCTCGTATTCGATACTCTCCGAAACAATATCCTCAATCCGTTCTGCCTTATAAAAAGCTCTGTCATTCAGCGTTTCATCGGTCAGCTCGGAGTGTTCAATGTGCCTGCTTACCCTGTTCAGATGGGATATGTCCTCAAGCTCAAATCTGTCAAACGTCTGGTACAGCATTTCATCAATCTCAATATTCTGCTGCTTTCCACGCCCGTCTTTAAAAGAGAGGTAATAATGCCCCTCGGTTATCGTCAACGTGTACGGATTATACTTGTCCTTTTTTCGGTTTGGATGCTTTTCAAGCATTGTAATTTCCTCCAATCAATCTGAATTTTTTTGAAAATCCAGATTGACGGGCGGAGAACGGCATCCCACGTCAAAAACAGCCCTGCGGCATGTTCTAACAAAAAACGACAAAAGAAAAACCGTAAAGGCTGTCACCACATAAGGAGATAATTTGAAAACATAATTGGAATACAGCTTATGGGCGATAGCAAAGGCAAAAGCCAGCGTAAAAGTAGGAATGCTTTTCACGCTGGCTTACTCTATATAAAAATATAATCACATATTCGTAAAATGTAATTTCTTTTGCCACAATGCGGAAAAGTAATGCAAAATTCAAAGCAGCACTTAGCGGTTGATAATGTGCATATCAAAGCAGTCAACAACTAACCCAAAAATAAAATTATGGAGGATTAATACTATGGAAAAGACATTGTTTGAATAGATGGGCGGGACATATACAAGGGTTGGCGATTATTATTTGCCTGCGCTCGCCTTACCTGCCGAAAAAGAAAAGCATATCGGCGTATGGGGACAGAGACATGCAAAGTATTTGAAACAAAACCATAAGGTTTTATATATGAACCTCTTTACCAGCGGCAGGCTGAATGAATATCTTGCAAGTGTAGACGCACTGGCAGTAGATATGTTTTTTCGGCTGGCAACGAAATATTCCGACAGGCAGGGCGGGACAGAACAGTTGAAATCCGAAAACCAATTCTTATGGATTCAAAAGATGAATAACATTTTGGCGTGTGTAAAGGAAGTTGTTGAAAATGATATAATTTATTCATAGGTGAATGACAGCGTTTCCGTAATAAGCGGCAGTCCCATTCAAACCTAAGCAAAGACAGTAAGATAGAAAGACAGTTTGAGAATTGAAAAATCCCATGTTTTCATGTATAATTGGAAAAAGAAGTTAGACTGGAAAATCGAAATTTACAGGAGGAACGAAATGAAAGAAATATTGGAATTTAACCACAAAAAACAATGTGGTTTATGGTTGATTCTTATTGGAATTGTACTAATAGCAGCTGTCATTTGTGGCGGTGAGTTTTTTGTTAATCCGTTTGTGTTTCTGATAGGTTATTATGCCTGCTTTTTTGGAGTCAATGTAAACAAAAAAGTGAGAGAAAAACTTTCTCAAGGAGATATTTCTAAAAAGCAGATAAAGATAATTTATTTTTCGATTGCTACGTTGTTCATATTAATGTTTTGTATTGCTGGCCCGTTTATCCCCGGATGGCATTGGAGGCAGATATGGCTTGGTGTACTGATGGCAACATCAATACATTTCTTCTTGTGGTTTTTTGTACATGGTTGGAGTATGGTAGTGTTGGGGATTGTATGTATGGTTATCGTAACAATGGGCTATATTTTTCCGGGCATACCAGTTTCAGTTATTTGCATTGCAGATGCGATGGTTAAACTGATATGCGGAATATATTTGTTATTTATTGCAAAACCATCAAAATACATTCCTAATATGATAAAATAGCGAATGTACAAAGAAACAACTTCCAGTTTGACATACTGGAAAATCAAGATTTGAAAGGAGTAAGAGACATGGAATTTCCTTTTTATGATTCACCCGATACTGCTACGATTATCTGTTGTCATATATTGAAGCGTCAGGCACCTATTCTATATGTATCACATGATGAAGATGACGAAATGTGGCAATTTCTATGCGGAGAAACACACGAAACAGATGAAGCAAAGTTAGTATCTTTAAAATAGGTTTTTGATTTAGATAACTCTGTTAGTACCTTAAAGGATATGCCTTGCGGTTACTTTGCAGAAAGGAAAACTCAAGATGACGATTGGATTATCAAAAAGCGATAACTTCCCATTTGTCGAGCAGAACAACACATCATCACAGAGCCAGGCGCATAAGACGCAGAGACGAAAGACTCGTGAAAAATCACAGTTATCGGGAGGTTATGGCGAGCGACAAATGGGAAGTTGTACTGGGTAAAATAAAATTATTTGGCCAATAGATAATAATGGGTAAAATATTTAATATTTAAGATAATTATGATTCAAAAAAACAGAAAATTCATTGCTGTCGCGTTTAGTTTCTTTCAAGTTTGTTTTGTTTGAATACAGAACGGACAGGAAGAATAAATAACATACGTGCTTGTGCAAAGGGGATTGTAAAAGGGGAAGTTATTTTTGCATAAATCCAATGCAGCGTTTAACATTTCAACGGAGCGTTTCTTGAATATGGTGTTTCTTGTGATATTATGAAATCGGAAAGAAGGTGAAAATATTGAACGTTCAAAAAACAGGCAGTCTGATTGCCGCTATCAGGAAAGAACAAAATCGTACGCAGCAGGATTTAGCGAATGAATTGGGAGTATCAAGTGCAGCTGTTTCAAAATGGGAACGGGGTATCGGATTTCCAGATGTATCTCTTATGGAACCATTAGCTGCATCCCTGGGGATTTCCATAGCAGAATTATTCAAGGGCGAAAGAACAGAAAACAGCGTTGATAACGAATATGAAAGTCTGTTGTCAGATGTTGTAAAAGTATCAGCAAATGAAATAACCAAGAAGAAAAAAATAACGAATTGGATGATTGCCATTACTGTTGCTGTTCTTTATTTGATGATTTCTGTAATATCACACAAGTGGGAAATAACCTGGGTGGTCTGGATTGTATATTGTTTTTATCGGATTTTTACTGAATATATCTATAAAAAATATTAGTAATCTACAGAAACGTAAGAAACGGAGGAAAAAATGGTCGATTATTCACAATTTGAGGCAAGTGTAAAATCCGGCATCCATGCAGATGTGAGCCGGATACGGCAAAAGGATGAAATAATAAAATCCGTCGTCAAAAAGCGGCGAAGCTCCGCGATAATCTGCGTGTGCTTCCTATGTATGTCAGGAATTTCTTTGTTTAAAAGCTAGATTCCCGCCGTTATCTGTTTCCTTCTTGCATTGTTTTTCCTATGGCGGGCTGTCGGAAAATTTTCTGACGAGTATTTACGGGAAATGTACGAGGAGGGGCTTTTGGTTCCCGGCATGATCGTGAAAACGGAACCCCTTACTATCATGGCAATCGCAAACATGACCGCGCGGGATGGCGCGGCAACCGTAAATGGGTGCTACTGTCTGGAGGTGAAAGAGCTTGACGGGGCGCAAAAGATTCTATTTGAAAAAATCCCCTGCTCCTGTTTTTTCTGCTATGAGGGCGGCGATTACCATTCTTCCTTCCAGCCCCATCCCCTCTATTGGGGAACGGCTGATCAGCAGTCTGTTCAAGAAGCGCTAAGACAGGTGGAGGAGGACAACAAAGAAAATACAAAAGATGAATGGGAAGTGCTCAAGGAGGTTGCGCGGCAGTTCCCTGATTTGGGAAACGGGAACTTGATTTTACTGGATGAAAATTACGTTCCCTTCGGGAAAAAGAACTACATGGACAGCAACTATAAGCCCCTCAACGAGGAAGCTGCCCCCAAGTAATATGTTCCATTTAGGGAAACGCTGATGAAAGCGTTTTCCTCGTCGCAAATGCGGGATTTATAAGTGAGAAAAGAGTTCCTGATACGAATTTTGGGAGGTAATTTTTATGTTTTTTTCAGTAATATTAATCTTGTTGATTGCCATTGTATTCAGAAAACAGAAAATGGCCGAAACAGGACAACAGAAATCTGATGAAATAGAACATTTGTCTAAAAATAAAAAAGAACTCATCCTCGGCTTATCATGGTATATATTCTATTTTATGCTGTCTTACATAAGCTGTGCCTATCAGGTCGATATAATAAGCGAATTATCAAACTGGCTGTTTCTGGTTTTCTTTCCACTCCTGATTATTGCTGTTTTCAGAAAAGAGAAAGTGATACAAACCCTGAAAGAAACAGGCTTAAAACATTTTGACAGAAAAACTGTACTAAGGATACTGTTGATTTGTGCTGTATACCAAGGTGTTATTATCCTTGTCTTTGGTTTAGGAGAATTTTATTTTAATATAACGAATATTCTCCAAATATTAATAAAACTTCCAGTATTTTTTTGCCTGATGATACTTACAGCAGCGTTTACGGAAGAAGTTTTCTTCAGGGGCATTCTGCAAAGAACTATGATGGATTCACTGAAAAAGCCGTACCTTGCCATACTGCTCACCGGTATTCTGTTTGGACTATACCATTTCCCGTTTGCATATTATCTGTGGGACGATACTGCCGGAAACATAATGTATTCACTCAGAATGGTTATGACGGAACATGTCCTTACTGGCTGCGCTTTTGGATTTATTTACTATAAATCCAATAAAAACCTCTGGAGCTGTATCATTTTACATGCTTTCACCAATGCGGCTATTATGGCTCTCGGCACTGTATTTTCGACATAAACAGTGTATCCAGAACTTATGGCAGGGCTTTTAACAACGCAGACAAATCAAAATTGAAGTTTATAGAGAATGTAAGTAAGGAGTTTGGCAATGAAAAATCTTTTGAAAAGTAACCGATTTGCAGTTTTCATAATCTTTACTTCTTTAATTTATGTAATGTCCAATGGAGAATGGTGTATCCCGATTTTTGCGTGGATTTATCCAATTTTGTTTCTATGTATGATTTATTTTAATCGTACTCGAAAAGTCTACCTTATAATTAGTTCAATATATGCCATTGGTTTTATTGTCCAGTTTTGGAGAGCCATTGGAATGGATATAAAGATATGTATAATAGTAGCAATCCTGCTGTCTTTTCTGAAAGTTTTACCATATATCTACTGGTCGAAATCAAAAATGAGATTTCAAGATACTGTTATTTTTGCAAGTATAATGGTATCAATAGAGTATATCATTTATCTGATATACCCTTCATTGGGAGGGTTGTCTGACGCCTATACACAATACCAAAATCTATACCTGCTACAAATAGTAACGGTAACAGGGATTTACGGAATCACCTTTTTAATGTATTGGACGGCGGCAATGGTTATATGGATTTGGAACAATAAAAGCAAAAAAGAATACATCAGAAAATACATAATCGTATATGGTTCTGTAATTGGCTTGGTATTTGTCTATGGAGTTGTTATGTTTCATTTTGTAGGAAATTCAGATAAAAGTGTTAGGATTGCTGGAGTAACCGTTCCGATTTCAGAGTTGTTAAATAATGATAAAGATGTATATTCTACATTTTATACCAACACATTTACTGATGAAAATATTACCAATACAAGGAATAAACTATCATCAGTAGCTGATGAACTTTTCCTAAAAACAGATTTGGAAGCACAAGCAGGTGCAAAGATTGTTTTTTGGTCTGAACTGAATGGAGCGGTTTTAAAACAAGATGAAGATATGCTTTTGCAACGGGCGTCGGATATGGCAAAACAGGAAGAAATTTATTTGATTGTTTCATTACTGGTGAAAACCCCTTACGAGGACTTAAAGGAAAATAAAACGGTAGTATTTAATCCACAAGGAGAACTCATATCAGAATATTTTAAGCATGGACGTTCAATCGGAGAATTGTGCCAAAAAGGAGATGGAATGCTAAAAAGTTTTGATACAGAATATGGTAGAATTGCGCCGTTTATATGTTCTGATATGGCATTTTTGTCTAAAATACAGCAGGCAGGTAGAAATAATGTAGATATACTAATTGTTCCGGCTTCGGATTGGAAAGAAATGACATTATTAGCTGCAAAGACAGCGATTGTGCGTGGAGTTGAAAATGGAAGTAATATAATCAGACATACAAATAGCGGAATGTCGATTGTTTCAAATGTTAAGGGCTGTGTGTTGGCACAGACCGATTACTTTCAGTCTGATACAAAGACATTATCAGCACAGGTTGCTATGAAAGGACGCTTTACTCTTTATTCGTATATTGGAAATCTATTTGTATATCTGTGTAATTTATATTTGTTGGGAGTTTCATACTTCCCAAAATTAAACGTTTAATTAAGAGGTAGTTAAATTCCAGTTTGCTGAAAATTTGTGGAGAACGAAAAATTCAGAATTTGAGGGATAAAATATGGGAGTGTTAGAAACAGTTTTTAATTCAAGAAAATTTGATTTGAATGATGATGTTCTGATGGAATTTAATAATTATTTTGATGAAAAAAGTAGGGATTATAACAGCTTCTGTTTAGATGAATCCATGTTGCAAAAAGAAAGTCCAATTCCTTTTGGTGGTATTATTTTAGCTATGACATGGGGCTTTTCATTTCGTATCAAGAGGAGTAGGACTAGAAATATGGAACGGAATTTCTACTATGATATTTTCTGTTCTTAGTGGGGTAATGTATTTAAGATTAAATAGAAAATGCTTGTATAGCTATCTTTTCATCGCTATGGGGTATTTGCTATAATCTCCCATTTATCGGGCGGACAACATATCACCAAAAAGCCAGACACATAATACGCAGAGTTGGCAGGCTTGTGAGCAATCACAGCCTGTCGGCTCTGCTCTTTTATCCAAAGATAAACGAACATGATTTTATTTGAAATTAAATAGTATTCCCACCTTCCGAAAAAATATCCAAAAACTTTTTGGAAAGTATTGACAAACACTTATTTCATTCAGTATAATAAAGTACTCTTTTATGAGAACCACAACCAATTACATATCCTCACAGAATTTTGGAGTACAGCTTTACGCCGTACACGCCTGCGGTATGCGAACAGTAGATACCGCCGCTTTTGAAACTGCTTTGAACTGTCGGCAACAGATAAGCGTAACAGACAGTTTCGACTTTGAATCTCAAAGCCGGTTACATCATTGTGAAACCAAAACCGCAAGGGATAAGTCTATCCTTTTGTATTGGTCGGCACACATTGATGTGCCGGCTTTTTTGCTGCCCAAATGCCGGTTACAACTAAATGACCGGCTGGATGGGATATGATTTTGCGATAACCTCTTTTTTCGGAGAGTAAGCGAAACAACGCCGCCTGAGACGGGGGCAGGGACAGAAAAACGACATTCAGACAGACCGGCGGAAAACAACAGACCGTATGTGGCAGAAAGAGTGTCGCATACCGCAGCAGCGCAGCAGCAAGCAGGGAAACTGTATTGACAGTTTCCGCCCCAACCGGCTTTAAGAGCCGATTGCCCTTTGGGGAATCCCCCAATCCCCTCAAAAATCCAAGAAAGGACTGATGTTATGAATGAAGGCAAGAACAAAAATTTATTTATCCGTGTGAGCGAAAAAGAGAAAACTATCATTGAGCAGAACGCCAAAAGGTGCGGGCTTTCCGTGTCAGAGTATCTCCGCCAGCGTGCTTTGGGGTTTATGCCAAGAGCCGTCCTGCCCGAAGTATTTTTCTCTTTTAATGATAAGCTAGATGAACTCTGCGTCGCTGTCGAGGGCAAAATCACGACGGATACGGAAGAAAAAATAAGCAGACTCATTGACCGCATTACCGAAGAACTGATACTGCCAAAACGTGAAAGGCTGGTGGTATAAATGGCGACTACCGGCTTTTGGCCTGTCAAAGACAGGCTGAAGGAAGTGATTGACTATGCCAAAAATCCCGACAAAACCATAGATAAAAAGTATGTGGACAGCGATTTATACGCCGCCCTGCGATATGTTTCCAATGACAAAAAGACCGACGAGCGTATGTATGTCAGCGGCGTCAACTGCAACGCAAAGCGTGCGTATGAGCGTATGACGGCAACGAAAAAACGCTTCGGGAAAACAGGCGGCAATGTGGCATACCACGGTTACAGAGCTTTCAGGCCGGCGAAGCCACGCCTGAAGAAGCGCACAAAATCGGACTGGAAACCGCAAGACGGATGTGGGGAAACGAGTATGAAGTTGTTGTTACCACACACCTTAATACAGATAATGTCCATAATCATTTTGTTGTAAACTCTGTATCCTTTCAGACGGGCAGGAAGTTTGAAAACCACATCTCCGACCACTACCGCCTACGGGAAATCTCCGATGCCGTATGTTTGGAACACGGGAAAAGCATCTTGAAAGACGCAGAGTTTTACGGTGGGAGCAAAAAGAATACTGGCAGAAACAAAACGGCGGACTGTCACATCGGGAGATTTTGAAAGCGGATATTGACGCCGCCCTTGCCCAGTCCGCCAACTTCAAGGCATTTGAAATCCGTTTAAAGGACATGGGATATGAAATCTGCCGTGATGAAAACTTCGCCCATTATTCCGTAAAAGGGACAGGCTGGCAGAGGGCAGTCCGCTTAGACCGGCTTGGAAAAGAATACACGCCCGAAGCAATCAGGGCAAGGCTGCTTGACAACCAGCGGCATGTCGGCTATGTCCCGTTCCACAAGCCGAACTATACGCCGCTCCTTACGCTTGAAATCGAGTACCGTAAAAAACAGCGCATGGACGGCATACAGATACTTTTCGCCCTTGTGACTGAACTTTGCAGGCTGGTTACGGGAAACAATATTGCCCCCGAAACTCCCCGCCCGCTCTCCCCCGCCATGCGACAGGAAATTGTAAAATTAGATAAAACGCTGAAAGAATACAAGTTCCTATGCGGGAACAACATTGATTCCCCGCAGGAGCTTGTTTCTTTTATCAGTGAAAAGCGTGGGCAGATTTCCGATTTGGAAAAAGAACGGCAGTCAGTTTACAACCGCAACCGCCATAAGAAAAGTGAGGAATTAAATGCACAGGCAAGGGAAATCTCCGCCAAGATAAAACCTCTACGGAAAGAATTATCCCTTGCAAAGGCTGTCCTTGAAAAAATACCGAAGCTTAAAGAAGTAATTGAAGCCGAACGGCAGGCGGAAACTGCCGTTATAACAAAAAATAGGGAAAGAAGGTATGCACGATGACAAATAGCAAAATTAAAACCAATACCCCGCCGAAGAAAAAGGCAGCGAATATCCAAGCAGATAAACTCCATATCTTTGAGGGACATCCCTTTAAAGTACTGGATGATGAAGATATGGGCAGTCTTATCGAAAGTATCAGACAGCAAGGCATTATCTCCCCACTGATTGTAAGAGCGATTGAAAGCACAGATGAATATGAAGTGATAAGCGGACACAGGCGTTTACATGCCGCCGTCAAAGCAGGGCTTTCCGAAGTTCCAGCCTTAATTTATCCCCTTGACCGAAACGAAGCGATGATTGCCGTTGTAGACAGCAACCTGCACCGTGAAAGGCTGCTCCCAAGTGAAAAAGCCTTTGCCTACAAAATGAAAATGGATGCAATGAAAGCACAGGGCAGGAGAACGGATTTAACTTTGTCGCAAGCTGCGACAAAGTCAGATACCGCCGCCGAAATAGGAAAATCACAGAATGAAAGCCGTGACCAAGTATTCCGCTATATCCGTCTGACTTACCTTATCCCCGAACTGCTTGACAAGGTTGACGAGGGCATTATCGCACTCAGCCCCGCCGTGGAACTCTCCTACCTCTCCAAAGAACAGCAGAAAATACTGCTTGACGCAATGAGCCTGAATGACTGCACACCCTCCCACGCACAAAGCATCCGCATGAAGAAACAGGCGCAGCAGAATACTCTTTCTTCGGACGGTATTTATGAAATCATGTCGGAGGAAAAAGGCAACCAGACCGAACGTATCAGCTTTAAAGTACAGGATTTAAAGGGATTTTTCCCGAAAAACTTTACGCAGAAACAGATGACGGACACGATTCTAAAGCTGCTTTATGAGTACAACAGAAAACTGGAACGAAGCCGCAGAAGCCGTGAGGAAAGGTAAGGTGGCAGTATGAAAAAATCAGAAACCTTTACAGCCAGTCCAAATGTAGTCTATATGCTGCCGCATGAGCCGATAGATGAAAATGAGAAAATCAATTTATCGCAAGAGGTACTGCCCCGCAGTCCCGAAATCCGCATTGAAAACAGAAAATTAGTACGTTTCAGCGGTGAAAACGAGTTTTCATTAAAAATTGGCGGCACGACCTACGAAGTCAATACCCATTTCAGCAAGAAAGGAAAACAAAGCGTATTGGAGCAGTTTAAAGAACTGATACTGTCCGAAAAGCTGGTTTAATATTGCACATTGGAAAAAGATAACTGGATATAGTAAGATAACCCTGCCTTTGCTATGCCCGGTTGTCAGAAAGGAGCAAAAAATTATGGCAACAGCAACGAAAATAAACGGGCAGACCGAAGAAAAAATCACAGCTTTGTATTGTAGGCTGTCGGTTGACGATGATAATAAAGACGAGGAATCCAATTCCATAACGAACCAAAAGCAGATTTTACAGGATTACGCCCGCAAAGAGGGATACAACAACACCATGTTCTTTGTGGACGACGGCGTGTCGGGGACGACCTTCCAAAGACCAAATTTTATGCGTATGGAACGTATGGCGGAAAACGGTGAAATTAGCACGATTATCGTAAAAGACCTTTCCCGCTTCGGGCGTGAGCAGGTGGAAATGGGCAGGCTTACGCAGGTGGTGTACCCTTCCCTCGGCATCCGCTTTATCGCCATACAGGAGCGTGTGGACACTCTGACCGGCGACGGCGTGGAGATGATGCCCTTCCACAATATTTTCAACGAATGGTATGCGGCGCAGACCTCTAAGAAAATCCGTGCAGTGTGGCAGTCCAAAGCGGAACACGGCGAACGTATCGCTTCTATCGTGCCCTATGGGTACAGAAAATCGGAAGATAACCCAAAACAATGGGTAATCGACGAACCGGCGGCACAAACCGTAAGGAAGATTTTTGCCCTTTGCCTTGCAGGGAAAGGCCCGATGCAGATTGCAAGGCAGCTTGAGGGGGAAAAGATACTCTCCCCCGCCGTCTATTTTGAATCCATCGGCAGGAAACATGCGCAGAAAGTCCCCAAAAACCCTTATGGGTGGAAACAGGCGACCGTTGGCTATATCCTTGAAAACAGGCAGTACACCGGCTGCGCCGTCAATTTCAAAAGCACTACCGTCAGTTACAAAGTCCATAAGAGAATCCAGCACAGTCCAGCGGTCACAGCCATGTGAAGGTGGATATTTATTTTACAGCGGTGGGTATGATTGATATTCCCACCGAAAAAGAAATCCTTGCCACAATGGAAGAAATACGGAACAACCCGCAGGACTTCAAATTTGTGGCGTAACAAACGAATACAGTGTAATCCCTTTTATAGAGTTACACTGTATCCTACATAAAAACATCCTTATCTGGCGACAGCAAAGGCTGTTACACCCTCACGGTTTATAGATATATTTGTTCTTATATGTAGAGATTTGACTTCTACTTCTTGGGTAGAAAGCCCCCTTGCATTGACAAGGATTTTTTTAACAGGCTGTCCACCCATCCCCGATATGATATATGTAAATGAAAATTGCTATTTGCAGGCAATAAAAATCCCTCCAAACTTGAAACAGGTTTGGAGAGTGTTTGTTAAGTCTTTCGGGCATAGCAATACCGCCCACCAAATCGCCGTTTTTTTTAATTTGGTGGACGTATCTACCTATGGCTTTATAAAAAGAAAAGCCGACAAACTGTGATTTCTCACACGTTCATCGGCTCTGCCTGTGTCAAGTAAAGGACAAAAATTTTTTCAACTTTCTTCTTCCAATAATTGCTTTGCCCTTTTATAAACTTTACTATTATTCAAAAAATATCTGCAAAAACCTGCGTAAGTTTGTTCTGCATCCATTAATTTATCTAATATCTCTACAGAATCGCGCAGCCTATTAATTCTATTAATCCTTTTCCGTTGTGTATCAGAAGTATCAATCTCTTTTATCCACTCTTTGGCTTGATGCTCATAAGAACAAAGCGAATGAAGTAATTTCGACCTAGCATCATATAATCGTTCAGAGTTCAAATCGCATACTTCAATAGTTTTTTCAGCTACAGTATCCGACTCTTTAATTGGCACTATATTCAGAAAACAATATGTAAATATTTCTTCTGGATTATCAACACTTGGATTAACAATAGGTTCATTCCCAGTATCATGATCCCTCTTGGAATCATTACATTTTCTACAGACTGGAAGAAAATTATCCCACTTAAATGCCAAATCTGGATACAAAGATTTAGGTTTAAAATGTTCAACCTCAATATTTCCACTTTCAGCCGGTTTAGATTCACAAAATGCACATTTATTAAAACTAGAAGCAAATAATTTATCTTTTATACTTTCATGTCTGTAATGTGTCCACATAGCATTTTTAATTTCAATTGGAATTTTTGCATACCCTCCATATTTACATATATTATTTTTTAACTCATCAGTCCATTTATCCGCATTGTCTAACAAAATTTGAGGTGGAGTTTTATCTTTGCGTATGTGTATCATTTCAGTCCTCCAAAAGTAACTCTGCCAATTTTATTTTTATTTCATTTACTATTGTATTATTGGGATGCACAATTAAATCCAGTTCTTCTATACTCCGTTGTATTCCTTTAATATCTTTATTCATAATGTGTTCCATAGCTTTTTTTAATACAATATTATACTTCTTATTTTCAAGATTTTTAACTTCCATAACATCTTCTAATATTTCGTCTGTACTCCATCCAGAATAACATTTATTACTGGGAGCTATATCGATAACATTTTCTCCACTAGGTATTTTTATTATCTCTCCTGCATATGCACTTGCAATTAAATGAGGTGAATGTGTCGTAATTATGAATTGCAACTTAGGAAATATTTTATCTAGCATACCTCTGATAATCAGTTGCCATTCTGGATGCAAATGAACATCTAATTCATCTATAAAAACGGTTCCCGCAGCTCTTTGAATTGACAAATTTTCCTCATCATTTACTGATTCAATCCACTCTACAATGGCAAAAATAAGTGACAAAACTGCTTGAAAACCTGCGGACAATTCTTCTAAATAGCATTCTTTTCCTTTAAGCATAAATATAGGTTCTAAATCTTTTTTGATTTCTTTAAACGAAAAATCCTTTCCAAAAGGAGAAACTGCACTTAAATTATCAATAATCCAATCCCAATTTTCTCTATATTTATAAGCCCACTCTTTTTCAATTTCAAAATATCTATTAATCATCCATTGTTTTACATTAGGTAAGTAACCTCCTTCAACACTACTAATAGACTGCTCCCTATAATAATTTCTCTTCTGAATTGGTAATGCTTCTTTTTTCATCCCTTCAATTTCTTGGTATTCAATCCTTCGATATGCTCCTAAAATCAATGGAGCAAAATTAATACCTTTTTCCTCTAAATCGCTTACAGCGTAAGTTGCGGAAATATTATCATCCATTTGGGGAGCTACCCACATATTATGACTAGCTTTTCTATAATCTGAACCTTCTCGAACCCATCCTTCTCCTAATCCGACCCTGATACTCTTGCCATCATCATTATAATCAGCCCAAACAGTTGCATTATCCCCATATCGAAATACATTTGCCCTTCCGGGATTTAAAATGATTGCCATATATTTAATCAATGTTGTTTTTCCACAGCCATTGGCACCAACTAAAAAATTAAATTTTTCATTAAATTTAACCTTGGCTTCTTTATATTTTCCTATATTCCTTGCATATAGACATTCAATATACTTTCCCATCTTTCCTCCTATGACTGTTACTCCACTTGAATCAAACGTTTTCGCATTCTATAATATTTTGTTATTTGTTCTGAATGTATACAAACATTAAAAATTTATTTCTTTATATCTGTCATTATACCCCAAAACCACCAAAGCCACAAGCACCCCGCTCATGGCTCCGTCAATCTTCCTACAAATTTTTACGAATCTCCCCCGCCGAACATATCCCCGCCCTTCCAAACAACCTCAATCCGCCCTTCTCCAAACACCCTGATTCTCTCAATCCCCTTCCGCAGCACCCCCTTATCAAACTCCCGCAGAGCCGCAATCCCCTCCAGCGCAGCCTCCCCCTCCTGGGAGCCACACCCTTTCAGCCTCTCAATCCCATCCTCTGCCTCCCCCATCTCCTTCCCAATCTCCTCAACCCTCACACCCATACTCCCCGTCCTCCCCACAAACTGCTCCCGCGACATCCCCCCAGACCGGTACTTATCATACAAAAACATCTTCTCCGCCGAAATCCGCTCCTTCTCCCTCCGCAGAGACTCCAGCTTCCTCCCCAATGCCTCCCACTCCGCTTCCACATCTTTCCGCCTGGAATTGCCCAGCATCACCTCCGCCGTCTTCCGCACATACTCCATAACACTCCCTTCCAGCTTCTCCATATCCTCCACCGCCCTCCTGCACTCCGTATCAGTCCCGCAGGTCCGGTAACGGCAGCAATACTTATGGTTCTTCTTCACCATAGACCGCCCGCAGTACCCGCAAACAAACAGCACCTCCCGCTTAAAGCCGCTCATATCCACGCCGCTCCTGTCCCTCTTCTTCGGCTTCGCCCTCTCATTCGCCAGGGCAAACAATTCCTCCGACACCAGCGGCTCATGCTGCCCGTCCACAACCACCCACTCCGAACGGTCATGCCACAGCATCCGCTTCCCCGTAGTGATAGACTTTTCCGAACGGTTCCACACAACCTTCCCGATATAAGTCTCATCCGACAAAATAGAGCGCACCGACTGGGGCCCCCACAGCTTCTTCACCCCGCCGCCCGGATGCTGATACCGGCTGTTCTTCCCCTGCTTATACTCCACGCAGGTGAGCACGCCATTATCATTCAGATAACGCGCAATCCCCGAAACCGTAACCCCTTCCGCCGCCATAGCAAAAATCTTCCTCACCACCTCCGCCGCCTCCGGGTCAACCACCAGCCGGTGCTTATCCTCCGGGGACTTCTCATACCCATACCTGGCAAACCCGCCCAGGTACTCCCCTTTCCGCGCCCGCGCCATCTGCGCGGACCGTATCTTCTTAGACAGATCCCTGCTGTACAGCATATTAATCAGGTTCTTAAACGCCACATTCAGGCCGCCAGCAGTCCCCAGCACGCCCTCACTGTCATAATGGTCATTCACCGAAATACACCGTACCTCCATCAGCGGGAAAATCTGTTCCAGATAACTCCCCACCTCAATATAATCCCTCCCCAGCCGGGAAAAATCCTTCACAATGACACAACCAACCTCCCCGCGCTTCACCGCCTCCATCATGCCCTCAAAACCGGGGCGCCGGAAATCGGTCCCGCTGAACCCGTCATCGCAAAATTCCAGCACCCGGCACCTTCCAAGCCCCGCATCCCCCTCAATAAACCCGTCCAGAAGCCGCCTCTGGGACACAACACTGTTGCTCTCCTGCTTCACGCCCCTCCCGGTATCCACATCCTCATCCGACAGCCGGATATACTTAGCCACCACATCAACCTTCATCGTTCTCCGCCTCCCTTTCCCTCACAGCCCCCAAAAGCTCCGCAAGCATATCATCATAGGCCAGGACCACCTCACAGTTCCCCTCCCTGTCCACAGAAACCCTCGTCACAAAAGCGTCCACCATCCCCTGGGTCAGCTCCCGCTCCCCCAGGAACCCGCGCACCGTCTTCTCCCAGCCTTCCTCTATATGGAAATCCCTCTCATACCTCTCCCGCTCCTCCAACAGCCGCTCCAGCTCCGCAGAAAGCGCCTCCGCCTCCTTCGTATACCGCTCCGACAGCGCCGCATATTCCTCCCCGTCAATCAGCCGCTCCGCAAAATCCGCATACAGCCCCGCCTTCTTCCCAGCAGCCTGCCGCATCCTCTCCCGGATACGTTCCGCCTGCCTGGACATCAGCCTGTACCGCTCCATCCCCTGCCTCCCGGCATTCAGCTTCCGGACCAGCCGCTCCGCATCCAGACAGGCATCCATATGGCTCCTGATAACCCCGAACACCGCAGCCTCCAGATTCTCCAGCATGACCTTATGCCGGTACGGACACACCTTCCGGCTCCTGTTATGGGAACTGCAGCCATAAAAAAACTTATCCCCCTCCTGCGATACCGCCCGGAACAGATACATCGTCTTCCCACAGTCACTGCACACCACCTTCTTCTTAAACTTATTCCTCCCCGCCGCACAGCGCCTGCCCTCCGCACGTTTCCCGTTATAAACCCGCGCCTGCTCCGCCTTCATCTCCTGCACCCTGTCAAAATCAGCCCTGGAGACCAGCGCCTCATGGGTATCCCTGACCACATACCCGCCAGCGTCCTCTCCCCCGCCGGAGCCGCCCCCAAACAACTTCCCGCCGGTCTTCCCATGGACAGAATCCCCCGTATAATACTCATTCGACAACAGCCGCTTCACCACGATCCCCGTCCATTCCACACACCCCTTATGCCCCGTCACCGGAAGCCCCCTTGACTTCCGGTAGACCTCCGGACATGGGATGCCCTCCCCGTTCAGGATTCCCGCAATCCTCCCATAGCCGTTACCCTCCAGGAACAGCCGGAAGATACGCTTCACAACCCCAGCCGTCTCCCCGTCCACCACCAGGCTCTGCTTATCCTCCGGCGATTTCAGATACCCGTAAGGAGCCAGCTTGATCACAAATTTCCCCTCCGCCCGCGCCGTATTCAAGGCAGATGTCACCTTCCGGGAAATATCCTTCGCATAATACTCATTCACGATATTCTTCAAAGGCATGGACAAATCCGTCCCGCACCGGAAAGAATCAAACCCGTCATTCACCGAAATAAACCGCACATCCAGAAACGGGAACACCCGCTCAATATAATTGCCGGCCTCCACATAATTCCTCCCAAGCCTGGACAGATCCTTCACAATGACACAATTAATCTTCCCGTTCCGGATATCCCCCATCATACGCTCAAAACCCGGACGCTCAAACGTGGTCCCCGTAAAAGAAGCGTCAGAATACGTCTCCTGCACCACGATATCCTCAGTCCCCTCCACAAAGCCCCTCATAAGCTCCATCTGCGTCTCAATAGTCCCCCGCTCCCGGTTCACCCCGGACTCATAAGAAAGCCTCGCATACAGCCCTGCTCGGAACAGCACAGCCTTCTCCACTTTCCCAACAGCCCCGTTCAGCTTCTTCCTGCTCTTCCTTGCCATGTCAGACCGCCTCCCTTCCGGCAGACACCTCTTCCGGTCCCGGACACTCCCTGCCCTCCACATATTCCAAAGCCTGCCGGTACTGGTCCGCAAAATCAAACACCACCTCAATATTCTCCCTGTCATACACCCGCACTTCCGAAATCAGGACCACCACCACATTCCTGGTCAGCTCCCCGATATCCCGATACTCCTTAAAATAAGAAATCCACCGGTACTTGTCCTCATCCCCTTCCAGGACAGCCCGGATCTCCCTCTCCGCCTTCCCTGCCGCCTCCTGCGCCTCCTTCCCCCTGGCCTCATACGCGGCATGGAGCTCCACATAATCCTCCTTCGTGATCACCCCGTCCTTCATGTCCTCATAAAGCATCATACACAGCTCCCGGCACCTCTCCGCCTCGCCTAACAGCTTCTCCCGCCGTTCCTCCAGCTTCCGGACATCCAAGTCCCTAAACGGCACCGTCCCCGCATATTCCAGCCCCCTCTCCAGATCCAGGATACACCCTATATGCCTCTTCAACAGGACAAACACCGCATCCTCCAGCGCCTGCACCGGAATCCGGTGAGGGCCGCAGCTCCCGCCCGCCTTATGCCCGGAACAGATATAATAACAATACCTCTTCCCATTCACCGAAGACACCTTCCGCACCATCGGGGCCCCGCAGTCCCCGCACACGGCAATCCCGGACAGCAGATACACGCCCCCCCTGTCCGGCGCCGTCCTCGTATCCATCCCCAGCAGCTTCTGAACAACCGCAAAATCCCTCTCGCTGACCACCGGCTCATGGTTCTTCTCAACCCTCACCCAGTCCCCTTTATCCTTCCGTATGGATTTCTTCACCTTATGGTTCGGCGTGGACTGCCTCCCCTGCACCAGATTTCCAATATAGACCTCATTTTCCAGAATACGCCTCACCGCCACCGGGCTCCACCCGGACGCCGCCTTCACCCGGAACGCCGTCCGGAAATTGATACCCCGGCTGTTCTTATACTCCATCGGAGAAAGGATACCGTCCCTATTCAGCTTCCCGGCAATGGCATCCTGGCTCATGCCGTGCAGCTTCATACGGAAAATATCCCGCACCACCCCGGCCGCATAAGCATCAACCACAAGCCTATGGCGGTCCTCACCGTCCTTCTGATACCCATAAGGCGCAAAAGCGCCGATAAACTCCCCGTTCCTCCGCTTCACTTCCAAATGGCTCCGGATCTTCACCGAAATATCCCGGCAGTAAGCGTCATTGATCAGGTTCTTAAAAGGAACCAGAATCTCGTCCCCCTGCCCGTCCCCTCTCAAACTGTCATAATGGTCATTCACCGCAATAAAGCGCACCCCAAGAGCCGGGAACAGCCGCTCAATATAGCGTCCCGTATCAATGTACTCACGCCCGAACCTAGACAGATCCTTGACGATCACACAGTCCACCGCGCCCCGCCGTATATCCTCCAGCATCTGCTGGAACCCAGGCCGCTCAAAACTGGAACCGCTGTACCCGTCGTCCACCCGTTCCGACACCACCACAATATCCTCTTTATCCTTCAGGAAATCTCTGATTAACTCTTTCTGATTAGAAATGCTGTTGCTCTCCGCCTTAGACGCGCCCGCAACATCGCCATCCTCCTTCGACAGCCGGACATAGATGGCGGCATGATAGATCTTCTTGAATTGTTTGTTCTTCATGTGCTTCCGCTCCTTTCTAATTTGCCAGAATCACCTGCAAAATCAAAAAGGCGGATGCACTAACTTGTCCCTAAGACAATCATAGCGCCTCCGCCCC
This sequence comes from Lachnospiraceae bacterium, assembly GCA_910576335.1. GTDB lineage: Bacteria > Bacillota > Clostridia > Lachnospirales > Lachnospiraceae > CAPEBR01. The sequence continues at coordinate 60,388 of CAJTIU010000021.1, read as the reverse complement.
CAAAAGTCCAATGTTATTTTAAACATTCCGCAGCATATTTTCAAAAGCCTCTTCAAAAGAGCCCCCATCCTCCGCAAACCGTACCCTCACCTTCATATCCCCCACACGCACCGCATAAGGATTCCCCACCGCCTCCAGATAAGCCCTCTTCCGTTCCTCCAGCGGCAGGCTCCGGTCAATCTCCACCTCCCGGATATCCACAAGCCCTTCCTTCTCCACAGTCCTCACATCCACGTCTTTCAGCGCGTCCAGCTCCATCACCGTCATAACCAATTCCCTTACCTTTCCAAAATTCATACCAATGGCATGGTATGTACCGCCGGGGAATCTCCCGGCCGACGCGCCCCAGACCTCAACAGCCCTCCGGCAGCATATAGCAAGACAAAAAAATAAGGCATCCCTGCCCCTCAACAAAAACGCCCTTACAGCCTCGTCACAAAATCCAGCGAAATCCACCCGTTCCGCTCCCTCTTATACGACTTCAAAAGCCCCCACTTCCCGGCTCCCTTCCCGTCCGCTTCCTCCACAACCGTAAACACACCCGCACCCGTAAACAGCCCCGTCCGGGCAAAATCCGTCCCCGGCCCCTTACGGATATTCAAGTCCGGGATATCCACCCGAACCAGATAAGAAGACTTCCCCGGCAGCCTCTCCATGAACATCACATACTCCGCATCCGCCGTAATAAAAAGCCCAGATTTCAGCCTGTACCACCGCTTATCCGCACTGATGCCCGTCACCGTATAAATCCCCTCATACACCACCTGGTCCACATTGTCCCCCATGCAGGGAGCAGTCCGCACATTCACCCCGTCCCTGCCCTTATAGAACACCTTCACAAACCCGGCCATAGGCTCCACCGGATTCCCCGGCACACCGCCACAGCTTCCGCCGCTCCCGGCCTCCCCGGTAATCTCCCTCAAAATCCCCAGGACCTTCTCCCCATACCCGGCTCCCGCAGCCCAGCCTTTCCCCTGGGGATTCTCCTGGACACCCAGCCACTCCACATAAGGCGCACACCCCCTTGCCACATACCTAAAGCGCGGGTCCACATTCCCATTCACCAAATCCTCCGTACAGGCATAGGCTTTCAAATGCTGCACCTGGCACCGGATACCAAGCAGCGCCGTATCAAAACACAGCCCCTTCACCCCGTTTTTCACCACGCCCATCCCGGCAAAATTATTCTGCTCCAAAGAGACCGCCGAACCCGAAAACGTAAAATTCCCCGTCTCCAGGCACGACTGGGCAAAAGCCACATCCCCTCTCACGCCCTCGGCCTCCCCTTCCGACAGATACAGCGGCACCATATCCAAAACCGACTGCGCCACCCCCGGATTCTTCCCCTTCACATACTCCCGCATCTGCTCCGCCGTCGCCACAGCCTTCCCCATAATCCTTGTAAGCCCGGAAACACCCGCGCCAGAACCTCCATCCCCAGCACCGCCGCTCCCGCTTTCCGCGCCGTCCATAGCCGCCTTAATATCCTTCCGAAACTGCCCCATAGACAGCCCAAACCTCTTCCAGATATGCTCCACGTCCCCGTGATTGCTTGCAATCCCCCTCCTATGCCCCTCGGAATGGGAAACCACAACCCCGTCCGCCAGAGGGTCCAGCCCAAACATCCGGCACAGATAAGCAAACAGCTCCACCGCATACTGATAAGTAGCAAGCACATGGCTCTCCGTATTCCTCCCGTCCCCGGTCTCCGTCCAGTCCGAACCGCCCGTATACCGGATTGTGGCAGGCTCCGTCATCTCCACCCCAATATGCGTCCCGTTCCCGTCACCGCCGCAGTGCCATCCCCTATAATCCCAGGGCAGAAGCTGGTACACATCCCCTCCCGGCTCCACAATGGCATGGACACAGACCCCCGCATCCGCCTTATCCCAGTTCTTCATAAACACAGAAGCCTTCGGCTGGGGACACCCCACCGAATGAATCATCAGCCCCTTCACCGCAATCTTCCTCCCCGCCCGGTAACACCCGGACTCCGTTAAAAACTTCTGAATCAGCTTCATACAAAATCACTCTCCTTCTCCCGTTCCCCGCCCGGAAACATTCTCCAATTTACTGCACGAAAAAAGGCACCAGCTTTCACACTGATGCCCACTCACAAAAACCCTACAAAATATCACCCTCCGTACCGTCTCCTACTCCTTCCCTTTTTCCTCCCGCAACTGCGCCAGAACCCCTTTCAGCTTCTCCGGCACCGGCAGCCCAATCCTGGCCGCATTCTCCAGAATCGAAATCCCCTCATTGGACAGATAAAAGAAAATCACCGCCGTCCGCACCGCGCTCCCGTTCTGAATGATATGTGTGTCCAAAATATGCCCCAGAGCCACCAGACAAAAAATCACAACCTTTTTAAAAATCCCCCGGAACCCCACACCGCTGGACAACCTCTTCTCCACCGCCGCGGCCATCAGCCCCGTCACATAATCCACCGCCACAAACACCACCAGGGCATACAGAAAACCGTCAAACCCGCCCATGGCCCAGCCCAGGTATCCGCCCATAGCCGCAAACCCGCACTCTATCACACTCACAAACTCCTTCATACAAAATCCCTCGCTTTCTTTGATTTTTCTATGGAAAAAGCGGCCCGCTCCCAAAAGCCGTCGCCCTGTTCCCAATCCAATATCCGCACACCATTCTCACCTATCTCAAATCATTCTCCGCCATTTTCCATACCTTTCTCACCCCTCCCCACTCGCAGCCTCCGTCAGCGTATAAGTGATCTTCATAGTCTTATTCGCATCCTTCACCACCGCCGAAGAAAGATTATTGATCGTAGCCAGATAAGGCGTCAGCAGATACATATGCCGGTACTCATTCCCATAACTGCCTCCCCACCCCACCAGAAACTGCTTATACTGAAACAGCGGCGTAGCCGCGCTCCCCAGCCTCGCGCTCCCCTGGGTATGGATAACCACATCCTCCACCGTCACCTGAAAATCCCCGCCCACAATCAAATCCCCAACCAAAGTTAGGAACAGCTCACAAGTCCCCGACTCACAAAGCGGCTTCATCTTAGACGTAAACCCAAAAGCAATCAGCGACACATCCGCCGTATTCGCCACATTGATCTTATAAATCCCCTTCTTGTCATAGGCCGGCACATACAGATACCCGTTCCTCATACAACACCGACACTTCCGCTCCGGATAACTCCCGCTCATATCCCGCTCCCCAACGGCCATCAGCTTCGCATTGGAAAGCGTCCACTCCCCCTCTGTCACCGAATAATTCGCCTTGGAAATCCTCACCCAGAGCACCCTGGCGCTCCCGGAAGAATTGCCCTCATTGGAAAACCCGTACCAATACCCGTCCTTCCCGTCCAGGAACTCCCCATACAACGTATAGCTCCCCAGAAACAAAAACGTCTCCACAGGAACCGCATGGTCCTCCAAAACCGTATAAGTGGAATCATCCAGCTTCTCATTCAGCCCCACACTGAAAACCGGCAGCCTCACCTTCCGCACCCTCACACTGGAATCCTCAAACGAAATCGAATATAGCAGGTTCCTCTCAAAATCCATCTCCGCCGCCTCAAACAACACAACCTGCTTCGCCTTCCCCAGATCCCCGATATCCAGCTTCTTGATCTGCAGAAATGCACTGCCATCCCCCACCAGGCTCCCGTACCCGTTCTGCCCGCCCTGGGCGCTGGTCAGCGCCACCGCCGCAATCGTCCCGTTCCCCTGGCTCGGCGTAAACTCCCACACAAACTTATACCCATCCTCCAAAACCTTGCTCTCCGTCTGGTTCAGACTCCCCCTGGCCGCATTGGCCGTAGTATTCACATTATTGGAAGCATAGGCCACCGGCAGATTGTCCGACAACTCATAAATATGCCCCGCATCCTCCTCCAGCGCCTTGGGAAACAACAGAATCCCCCCTATCATGTTCGGGCAGACCGGCAGCATGGTCCCGTTCCACGACATCACATCCGCCAGATGCTTCTCCGAATAAAACACCCCCATGGGGTTCATCCCCAGGATATCATTCACAGCCTCCGTCACCATATTTTCCTCCGTGACCGTCTCCACCTCCCCCGTGGCCCCATCCGTCAGTTCCAGAACCATTGTCCCTTTCAGCCTCATACACGCCCACTCCTTCCTAACCAATCTCAAAAGGTCTTCCAAACGCCCCAATCAGCGCCTTCCCAATACTATCACCATAACTCTTCTGCACCAGCTCCATAGTCTCAATCCCCATATCCCCGGCAAACACCTTCATCCCCAGGCCGCCGCCCAAAGCAAACCGCCCCACAGATTCCTCCACCGTAACCGTACCGCCCCAGGCAGCAGCCGCAGCCATGCCCTGCCCGCTAATAGAAGCAATACACCTGCCCGTCTCAATCTCCCCCGTGCCGCCCTCCATCCGCAGATACACATTGAACGTATTGGTAATGTTCGGCACAAGACCATCAATCGGATAATACAAAGACAGAATATGCCTCCCGCTCCCCCAGGTCTCCACCGGCCGGTGGACCAGAATCTCCGAATCATTCAACTCATAAGTAACAAAAACAACCGCCTTCCCGTCCTCCGTCCAAATGACCGGAAGCTCCACCTCCACCGTGACATCCTCCGTACTTCCCCCGGTTCCGCCATCCGTTCCTCCGCCAGTCCCCGCCGGAATCGGAACCACGATACTCCCGGACGCACAAGCCCTCCGCTCCACCTGCGCCGCCCTCACGTCCACAACTGCCTGCCCAAAAAACTGCACATGGGTCTCTTCCTTCGCCGCAAACTCAATACTGATCACCCGCACCCTGTCCTCCGCCACCACATAAGCAGAAACATTGGTAAACGTATGAATCCCCACCTTCCCGGCCTCAATCTGGTTCAAAAGCCCGGAAATATTCTTGTCATTCTTAGACTTCGCCTGCGCCAGCCTGGGATTCTTCCCCACACATTTCAGGCTCTGCCTCCCGCCAATCCTGCAATGGAAAGACGTGATACAGGTCATCTGCTCCTCGTCCGCCTGCCCGCCCGTAAACGTCAGCACATCCCCCAAGTCCAAAGCCGGATTCCCTATGGTACTGGAGTCAAAAGGCACATAATTCACCGCCGCCAGGTCAGCCAGTATATTCCCGCACAACTGCCTCCTGGTCTCCTCCAACCCAAACTGCAGAAGCGGGTTCACCCCCAGATTCATGGTCAGCCCGTCGTCCACCTCCAGCCCATAATACTCCGCCGTCTGCGTCCGCAGGTTCGTAGAACTCACCGCCGTATACCTGGTAATAAAATCAGAAAAACTGCTGGAAAACCGATGCCTCCCCTGCACCTCCAGCACCGGCTCCGCCCCATACTTCCGAAGCTCCAGCCTCCCCCGCCGGTTGATACAGAAAAACCCGCCCAGCACCTGCCCCACAAAAAACAGCACGTCCCGGTACGTCCCAATATCATTCTCCGGGTAGACCGAAAGCAGCTCCCTCCCATTGGGCATACCCTCAATCTCCGCTCTCGTGTTCTGCATCTCCACACCGCAGGCCTTACAACACAACTCCAGAAAAGCCCAGGCATTCCCCACAGACTCAAACCCGTTAAAACTCTTCTCAAACCGTAGCATATAATCATAGGCTTTCAGTTCCAGGCAGTGTGCCGTCCGGTTCGCCTCGCTCACCTCAAAAATCCCCATCGGCACTTCCTCAAACCCACCGCCCTCCACCCGCAGATGATAGAAAAGCTCCACCTTCGCCCCATCCAGCACATATCGGTCCACCTGGGAAAACAGCGTAACACCCATCTCCGCCGCATACACCGTCCCCAGCTCAATCTCCGCACTCCCGCAGCACTGAGCCGAAATATACCCGCTCCCCTTCACAATATCCTCATACCCGAACGGATACACCGCCCCGCCCTTCGTAGTGATCCGCCCCGTCCAATAATACCTCCGGGTATTCTCCTGCACCGCCCGCAGGAACGCCTCGCTCACCGGATACATGAAAACACCCCCTTCCACGCAAAAAGCACCAGCCCTTTCAGACTGATGCCTTCCCTAAAAACAATCATAATCTCCTTAAAAAATAAGAATCTTTCAAAACACATTCTATCAATAAGCACATGTACCGACTACATAGGTTTTAGATTTTTATTAAGTCTATCCACCATCCACGCAATCCGCTTTTCCCGTCCGGCATCCGTCTTTGCGTCAAGAAACGCCCGTGTATAAGTCTTCTTCACAGATAAAGACATCGCCTGAAAATTTGTGTAAGCTGGCTCATAGCTTTCCAATATCGCAGAAAGCCGCGCAATCTGCTCTTCCGTAATAACCGCCAGCGGATTTACCGCATCCCATTGGCCGTTCTTTTTGGCATCCTCTATTTTCTTTCTGCCATGATCAGTCATACGCCCCTGCTCTTCAAGCCTTTTGGCTAATTCCTTATTTTTGTCCGACCACTTGCTATTCTCCCTGCGCACCGAAAAATACTTTTTATAAGTTTTCTCGTCAATCTTTTCCATCTGGCCGTCAATCCATCCAAAGCAGAGCGCTTCTTCCAGCGCTTCTCCCGCCTTTATTGTTTTCGGTCCGCCAGCCTTGCCAAACAAAACCCAAATACCGGCACTTGAAAGGCAGTTATCACAGAGCCATTTTCTAAACTCATCTCTGCTCCCAAATTCCATTAGATCGCTCATTACGCGCCACCCCCTTTCCCATGTCTCATCCGCCAAAGGCCCGCTATCTCCACAAAAATGAATTGAAAATACCTTTAGATCAATTCCAGAGCCCTTTTATAAAGCGGGTCCATCTCACAGCCGCAGCTCCCGCATTCCCTATCCGCCTGCTTAACCGCTGATATGAATGCTTCCCTGTCAAACTTCCCGTCTAACCATTGCTGTGCCGGAACAGATATCAAATCCCACCCCGATGCAGCAAACTTCTCCATAATAGATTTTAATTCTTCCATAATGTGCTCCTTTCATAATAAAAGTTTTCGGCTCCTTGCCACCATTATACAAGACATCCCGCCAAAAGCTCCCGACTGATACCCATTGATACAACCATACCCGAAACACAAAAGCCTACCTGCCCCTGTGCTTCTCCTTCCGCTTCTGCTGTTTCAGCTCAAACATCCGCTGCTTCTCGGCCTCCTTCTGCTCCCTGCCGGCCTGCCTGCGCTCCGTCTTCCTCTCTTCCCTCTGCAACTGCAGCGCCTGCTGGGACTTCGTACCTATCCCCGCCTGCATGGTCTGCCTCCCGGCCTCCCTCTGCCTCCGCTTCGGGTTCACCTTTCCGTCCCTCACAGCCACCGGGGCAGCCGGACTAAACTTCAAGCCATAATAATTTTTAAGGATAAACTCCCACACCTCATAGTCCCTGGGTTCACTCCCAAAAACCACCCGGCATACCGAAAGTTTCCCATCCTCGACACGCTCAAACACGCCAACCCAGAACGGCCCCTCAAAAAATACCGTCAAGCCTGCCTTTCCTCTGTCCATAACGAATCCCTCCTTAAAATGTGTTATGAACAAAGAACGGACAACCCAGGAGGGCAGGTTACTTACCCTGATACCATCAGGACGGCCGGGCTACCTACCGGCTCTGGCACATCCAAAAGATGCACGTTGCGTTTTTATCTTTGCTGTTTATATTTCCAGCAGGATAAACTCCCGCTAAAAACCAAAATCTATCCCTTCCTATAACTTCTGTATCTCCTTCAACGCCTTTTGAATATCCTTATAAACAAGCGGCTGCATACTGTCATCATAAAAAGATATATCCGCCCTCTCCAGCGCCGAACAAATATCATTTCTCAACTCCGGCTTATCCTTCGCGATCATGGGCAGCAGCTTTATACACTGTCTTGCCGTGATCGGCTTCACGTCTGTTATATGCTTCAAATATCCGTCAATAATCTCATCAATCTTATTATCCTTATCCCATCTCGCATTATAGGCAATCAGCGTAAGCCCCCTGGTACGGATATAGGAATTGTCACTGTCAAGCATATCACCCAGCCTGTCCATATAAGGATAGACCTTGTCCGTTTCCACGCTTTCTTTCTGCAATTCCTGTAATGCCCTGTATGCCGTCTTATTATTTTTATCAAACAGCAATTCAAATGCTTCTGCTGTATCCATCGACATAATAACACCCTTGCCTTTCACTGCCGCGTTTGGTCTATTCAAAGCCAAACGGACATTTATCTATTTTTCCATAATCAATTCTTTGCACTTCCATTCTTCACCCAGAATACAATATTTTTCTGTTGTATCAAGAACTACATCGCTAAAACCGACTGCTTTATAACAATAATAAGCCGGAAGATTATTCTCAAAAACGCCCAATGATACTTTTTTTGCCCCATATATTTCAAATACAAATTTCAGACCTAACCGGAGCATAGCTTTTCCATAGCCTTTTCCTCTCTTTTGAGGATTAACGATAACAAAGCCAAAGCGCAATTCATCCAGTGATCCATCAGGATTCCTTAGTGTAAAAAAGCCAATAATTCCCGTTTCATCAAATGCAGTAAACGGCATTAGAGATTCAACAAAACAAAATTCATTTTGTGTTATAGGATAATTACCAAGTATACCTGCTGTCCATTGATAAAATGCTTTTTCATCCTGGCACCACGATAATATCGTATCTGCATCCGAAGCTTTATATGGTCTTATTCTAATCATACATTTTTCCTCACCAAATTCTGATCCATGCTTCCCATTATACAGGATATCCCGCTAAAAATCACTCTCTATTTTCTTAAAATTCCCTCAACGTAAAACTCACCTTCCAAAGCCCCTTAAAAGAAGTATCCTTCACCAGCACCGCCTTATACCCCTCAACAAACATCTCCGCCTCCTTCATCTCCAAAGTCTCCGTATTAAAATACCCCACAGAAATCTTCTCCCTCTGCTTAAACCCCGTCAGCACTTTCAGCCACCTCGGGGAAACCGAAAAACTCACCGCAATAGACACCACCCCCAGCCTAACCACATCCCTCTGGGTAGTCCCCGCCTCCGTCTCCCCGCCGGAATCTGCCTCCACGTCAACCATCTGCACCTCATAAGAATCCGGCAGAGGGAGCGGAACACCGTCAAACACCAGATACTGTACAAACGCCATCCCTATCTCCCTCCCGACCTAAGATTCTGCCTCGCCTGCGCGTCCACTACCACCTCATCCAGCAGCGTGCCGCCCACATACACTGGAATACAGATCGTCCCAAAATTCTCCCCGCTCTGCATCCCCGCAAACATCTCCCGCAGCCCCGAAACCATCTGCCGCACAGCCTCCAGAGAAGCCCCCTGCGCCTGGACCGCCTGCATATCCGCCAGCTTCGGGCTCACCACCATATCCCCGGCCACACCCTCCACGGCTTTCCGCACCAGCCCCCGGCTCCTCTCAATCCCTCTCGCCAGACCGCCCATAAAATCCGGCATCCAGCTCTCATAATCCGTCAAAGGCCCCTCGTCCGGCACAGAAAAATGCAGGAAAGAACGTATCTTATCCGCCACGTCAGACACCGCGCTCACCACATTCCCTATGGCACTGCGGATACCCTCCGCAATCCCGTTGATAAAATCCATCCCCCACTGCAAAGCCCGCCCCGGCAAAGACGTAATAAACCCAATGGCCGACTGGAACCCATTCTGCACCACACTCCCCAGAGAAGCCAGCGCCGAACCAATCCCCGACACCATCCCCCGGAAAGCCTCCACCGCCGACTGCCTCAAATTCCCCGCCACGGAAACCACCAGATTTTTCAACCCGTTCCAGGCAACAACCGCCGCCGAAGACACCACAGACCACAAATTCCCCATAAAATCCCGAAGCCCCGACAGCAGAATAGACACATGGTTCACCAGCCCCTGCACCGCAGAACCAACCATCTGCCCAATCCCCGTCCAGATAGCAGAAGCCGCCTGCTGGATATTCGTCCAGATATGCAGCGCATCCTCTTTCAGCTTCGTAAAATTCCCCGTCACCAAGTCAATCAGCAGCAGGACCGGCCCCAGCACCACATTCTTAATCAACTCCCAGGCCCCCGAAGCCGCAGCCTGAATCCCAGACCAGATCCCCTGCAACGTAACAGAAAGATTCTCCCACAAAGAGCGGATCATATCCACAATCCCGGCCAGCACCGGATTCTCCATCATGCCCGTCCAGACACTCCCGAAGAAATCCCCCACCGACTGCCAAAGCCCCGACCACCAGGCCGGAATCCCCTCAAAAAACGAAACCAGCGCCTCCCAGGCCGCCGGTATAGTCTCCGTAAAAAACGAACAGATAACCTCCCAGGCAGAAACAAAAAAGTCCCTCACCTGCGCCCAGACCGCATCCACCGCATCCCGGAACCACTCACACTTATTATAAAGCAGCACCACAGCCCCGATCACCGCAGCAATAGCAATGGGAACCCACCCGATAGCCGCCACCACTGCCGACAGCGCCGGAACCACCGTCCCCGACACAAACCCGATCACCCCGGAAACAGCCCCCGCAACCTTCGGAACCACCGTCAAAATCGTCCCGACAGCCCCGACAACTTTCCCGACCACAATCAGCACCGGCCCCAGAGCCGCCGCCACCAGAGCCACCGTCACAATGACCTTCTTCGTCCCCTCGTCCAAACCATTCAGCCAGTCCACAAGCCCCTGAATCCACCCGACAACCTGCCGGATAGACGGCATCAGAATCTCCCCTATTGAAATCGCCAGTTCCTCCAACTGGCTCTTCAAAATCGTAAGCTGCCCCGCCAGATTGTCCTGCATGGTCTCGGCCATCCGCTCCGCCGTACCGTCACAGTTATTAATGGCACTGTTCAGCTTCTCAATATCCCCAGGAGCCGCATTCATCACCGCCAGGAACCCGCTCATGGCGTTCTTCCCCACCAGGGCCTCCGCATTGGCCGCCCTCTCCGCCTCCGACATCTGCGAAAACGCCGCCCGGCAGTCTCCCAGGATATCCCCCAGGCTTCTCATACTCCCGTCCGCATTGACCGTCTGCACCGTCAACTCCCCAAAGGCATCCCCCACAAAGGTCACTTCCCCGGTAAGGCTGGTCAGCATGGTCCTCATGGCTGTGCCTGCCTGGGAAGACTTGATGCCCGCATTCGCCATCAGCCCGATGGCTTCCGCCGTATCCTCTGCCGTGAATCCCAAAGCCCCTGCAACCGGCGCACAATACTTAAACGTCTCCCCCATCATGGCAACATTCGTATTCGCATTAGAACTCGCCGCCGCCAAAATATCCGCAAAATGCCCCGAATCCGCCGCCGACAGCCCCAAAGCCGTCAGAGCGTCCGTCACAATATCCGAAGTAGTCGCCAGGTCCTCCCCGGAAGCCGCCGCCAGGTTCATGATTCCCTCAATCCCCTCCAGCATATCCCCGGTCTTCCACCCGGCCATAGCCATATAATTCATGGCCTCCGCCGCCTCCGAAGCGGAGAACTTCGTCTTACTCCCCATCTCCCTGGCCTTGTCCCGCAGGGCATCCAGCTCCTTCCCCGCCGCCCCGGACACCGCCGCCACCTGGCTCATGGCAGAATCAAAATCAGAAGCCACCTTCACCGCAGCCGCGGAAAGCCCGCCCACAGCCGCCGTCACCGGCATCAGCTTCCGCCCGGCCCCCTCAATCGCCGAACCCACATCCCGCAGCTTCTCCCCCGCGGCCCCAATCTTCTGCAAAGCCACCGAAGCCTGCTCCGCCTGCCGCTCCAAGTCCCACAGGGCCTGCTCCGTCTCCGCAATCTCCCTCTGCAAAGCATCATACTGGCTCCGGGAAATCTCCCCCTTCGCCAGAGCCTCATTCGCCTGCTGCCCCGCCAGCCTCAACGCCTCCAGCTTCTCCCTGGTCTCCCCCACAGCCTGGGCCAGAAGCCGCTGCTTCTGCGCCATCAGCTCCGCATTGCCTGGGTCCAGCTTCAACAGCTTGTTCACGTCCTTCAACTGCGCCTGCGTGTCCCGAATCTCCTTATTCACCTTTGAAAGCGCCGTGGAGAGCTTCGTAGTATCCCCGCCAATCTCCACCGTAATCCCCTGAATCCTGGATGCCACAACCCTCACCCGCCTTTCTCCAACGAAAAAAGGAGCCACCCCGGCTCCCATAAAAATGCAACAAAAAAGCGTCTGCCATTTCCGACAAACGCCTATGTAAGTTACTATTTGATTTTAATTGATACTTCTTTTAAATAATTTATAAATGCGCTACATGATACTAACATAAACTTGGCTTCTTCAAAAGTCGATTCTGTACCTCCTATACTGCCTGCATGCCTAATGCCTTTGGCATCACTTGTATATCCGTACAGCTTTAAAAAAGCTTCTTTTAATGCCGGATGTATCTTTATACCTGCCTTTTCTAATTTTTTTAACAGAGTACCCAATTCTCCTTTTTCTTCTAGTAAAATAACACACATTGCCTCAACAGCACTTATGCTCTCTTTAATTGAGTTCTCATAATCTGGATTTTTTCTATCTGATAATCTTTCGCTTGCTTTATCTAAATGAAAATTTACTTCTTCATATGGAGATAAAGAGGCCTTTACTATTTCTTGTATTTCATTCTCATCTGTAATATTCCTTATTTTCCCTTTAATAAAACGATATCCAACGTATTCCTTTTTGAATACTTCATTATATCGTTCCTCCGGAGAAGGCAAATTGTCATATGGTAATTCCCCTTGCGTTATGTCTTGTGTTTCGTGTGAAATATATTCCAGCAAGTCAAAAACTTCAAAATAAGGATGATTTAATATGACATTATTTACTACTTCTTCCCAACTTCCATCCTGACTGATTTCTTCTGCTTCAACATAGGGAATGCAGAATACATCTTTTAGCAAATCACACCCGAAATCTGGATGAGTTTTTCTATTTCTAATGATTCCCCAATTTACATTCTCCTGCTTAAAATACTCAACAAATATTTCATCTGTTTTGTTTAGGATTTCTACTCTTGTCCGATAATCCAAATCGTCATATTGTAATGTCTTTTTCAACGAAATCAAATTGTTTCTATCGGAAAATCCCTCTCGCATATTTACATGCCAATCCTTAATATTCATATATATCACCATTGTATTTTTTCAGCTAATATTTTTCAGCCTTTTTCCACCACCAAATTATAGCAGAAAAAGGCCGCCATATCAATCAGATTTCAAAACCGGTCCATATCCTCCTGCGTCCCAATCTCCGCATACCTGCACTCGTCATTCCGGCTCTCCACAAACATATCATTCACCAGCCCAATAGACAAAAGCTCCATATCCGCCATAGAGATCCCAAGCTGCACACACCGGAGCAGGAACAGCGGCGTAGTCATCTCCCGCTCTGTTGACCGAAGTTTTTTTTAGCCTCCGCATCCGTCTTCACATTCAGCCCCCACAGCTTGATAAGCTCCGGCAGCACCTGATAAATCGAAAACGTATTAAACCCGTCCAGCCATTCCTCCACATCATCCGGGATAGCCGGGTCTGCGTGTTTCGCCATCGTATAAGCGATATTCTCAAACATCTCCAAAGAAAAAAGATCCAAGTTGGAACGCTCCTCATCCCCCTCCCCAATACTCTTCTCCAGAATCCGCAGATCCTTATAAATATCCCTCTGGAACTTCAACCGGTAAATCCTCGGGATCGCCGCCGATGCCTTAAACAGCACCTCCTTCCCGTCAATCCCGACCTTCCTCACAATACTCATACCCTTTCAGCCTCCTTCAACCCTGTCCCTCTTCCTCGACACCGCCGCCAGCCTCCGTCTTCGGAACCGGCAGATACACACTCTTATACCACCCCTCATAAGTCTCCGCCGAAGTCTTATTCCCCGTCTTCGCCTTCACATACCCGCTTGCCAGCGGCCTGGCCTTCACCGTCAGCGTCTCCGTCTGCACCTCCCGGCTCTCCTCATTGGTCTTTCCCTCAATCTTCGGCCTGCTGGCAGAACAATTATACAGCACATGCCGGATCTTCCTGATATCCCCGTCGAACTCAAACAGCAGCGCAAAAGCCCCCGTCTCCGAATTGGCGTTCTCCACCAGCACCTCATTCCCGTCCGCTTCCTCCTTCAACACATCCGTCCGGAAACTCTCCGGGATCAGCGCCAGCTCCAGGTCCCCGTCATACCCCATATTGTTGGCAATAATATAATACTCAATCCCGTCCGCATAAAACGACTCCGGCTCCCCATTCGGGTCCAGTGCCAGCGAAACCGCCCCAGGCATCGCCACCGGCACGTCAAACGTCATCTCCCCGTCCTCCGCCACCCTCTGCAGCGCATAATGACAATTACAGATATTAAACTTCACCTTGTTATTCATCCGCCCTAAACCTCCATCTCATACAAAACCTCATACAGCCGCTCCGACTCAATCCAGACCTCACTCTTCCCATAGAAAATCCCATGCCTCAACAGCACCGCCTCTATGCCCTCCTCCAGCTCCGGGTCCTTCAAGTCCGTATACACCTCAATATCCAGCGCATTCCTCTTAAAATACGCCACCCCGTCCGCAGAAAAATTATCCGCCCTGGGATAAAGGAACACCGCAAAAGGCGGCTCCGGGGCCTCCCCTTCCACAAAATGGTCATAGGCAAAAGGAAGCCCCAGTTCCTCCATCATTTTCAGCACATCCTCATGGCTCACTTAGACAGCCCCCTTTTTATCCCCTCTTCCAGCTCCCGGACACCCTTTTCCTCCGCCGGGGCAATATGCGGGACAGCCTTCACCCGCCCGCCTCCCCGCTTCGCATGACCCTTCTCCAGAAGATGGGTAAGCTGATACCGGTCTCTGCTATGCACCACCACCTCCAAAACATTGGAAGTCTCCCTCTGCCGCCTCACCGCCCAGCTCTTCTTATACCTCCCGGTCTTCACCGGCGCGCCCGCCTTTGCCTCCCGCTTCACCGTATCCCCGGCCTTCCTCACACAGTCCTTCATCACGTCCGCGGCAAGCTCCGCATACTCCGTAAGCCCCTCCATAATGACATCCGCCATCCGGTCCACAGACACCCTCTGATTCTCCGACACCCAATCACCTCTTCACCAAAGAAGCCCGCAGCTTCAACATCCTGTTCTGATACCGCACATTGTCAATAAACACAAGATCATAAACCTGCCCCCGAAACAAAACCCGGTAATGCTCCGTGTCCATACCGGCCACCTCCGAACAATACCGGATAATGAAATAAATATCCCTCTGCGCGTTCACCTGCGCCGCCTCCCAATACTCCTTCCCGGAAAGACCGTTCACAAAAGCCGAACAGCAGAAATAATCCTCCCAGACCAGCACATGGTTCCCGGCCTTATCATTCCCCAGGGAACTTCTCTGGATCGTGATCCGCTCCTTCCACTCCCCCAGAGGATACCCCTTCCGGAAGCCGCCGCCGTCCCTGCTGCCGCTGCCCCCGCTCCACTCCGCCATCAGAACACTTCCCTCCTGATACCGAACAACAGAGAGCGCAGCGTCTGTACCAGTTCCTCATGGTCCGCCTGCTCCCTGTGCTCATACAGATACGCAGTGACATACAGAACAGCAATCCGCGCCATAGGAAGATGCCCCTCCAGCTCTTCCGCTTCCATCCGCGCCATATCCGCGCACATACTCTCCCCAGTCTCCAACAGCCCGGAAATAAACCCGTCCTCGTCCCCGCTGTCCACCCGGAGATACCGCTTCGCCTCTTCCAGCGTCACAACCGCCATCCCGTATCCCTCCTGCCTTTAAAACCAAAACACCCCGAAACCTTACGCCCCGGCGCTGCTCCCCTTGATCGCCATAGTCTTCACAGCTTCGGAGAGAATCAGCTTCCCGTCCACCCTCTGGCTCGCCAGGAAACCCACCTGCCCGTTAGCCGCAAACAGCTCATTCAGCCTCTTAAAAGACCTCCCCTGCCGGTCCGCGATCCAATAATAAGAGAAATCCCCGAAAGCCATCACCTTCGCCCCGGCCGCCACCTCCGGCACATAAGCCGAAGTATAATAAGGCCGGTTCAGGATCATATCCGGCTGCCCCGCCTGCACCGACGGCTGCCAGATATAATTCCCGTTATTGTCCTTCAATTTCCGCAGAGCCTTCACCGTCGTATCATTCAGCACCCAGACCGCCTTCCTCCGGTACGGCGACTTCAACGCATAAAACAGATCCATCACATCGTCAAACGTAATACTCGCCGCTGCCGTAGTCACCCCGTCAGAAGCCCCGCCCGCAGCATTAAAAATCCCCGTAGGCTTCCCCTTCCCGTCCCCGGTAAAGAACGCCTCTTCCTCCTTCGTCCCAATCCTGCGCCCGAACTCCTTAGAGATATACGCCTCCAGGTCAAACACACTGTCATTCAGAAGCTCATCCGACACCTTCAACATCGTAGCCACCTTATAAGCCCCAATAGAAACCTGTCCGAAAGAATCATCCGACTCCGGGTAAGCCCCCTCCTCGTCAATCCAGGAAGCCGTCCCCTTCGTGGCAACCACCGGGATCTTCCGGTCCCCGCTGGAAGTCTGGATCACCGTAGCGATCCCCCGGAAAAAATTCTCTTCCTCCAGAGCCTCCACCAGCGTATGCTCAAACTCGTCCGGCACCAGATACCCGCCCTCCGAATCCGTCCCCACCTGCAGGGCATTCTCCACATCATAAAAACTCTTCCGCCGCATGGCATTCCAGAAAGTCCTCCGGTACTTATCCGAAGCCCTCCCCTTCTTCCCGTCCCCCTCCGGGTCATTGTTCGGCTTATTCACAATCGGCTCCGAAGTAGGCCTGTTCAGCTCCGCATCAATCGCCGCCTGCCGTTCCAGCCTCTCAATCTCCTTCCCCAGATCCATAACCTCCTGCTCCATCCTCTCATAAGCAGCCGTATCCTCCGCCGACAAAAGGCCGTCCTCGCCCCTCTTACTGTCCAGAAAAGCCTTCGCCGCCTCCCATGCCTTCGCACGTTTCTCCCTCAACTCCAAAATCTTCTTCATCTTCATACCTCCATAAATTTAATGTGATAACAACTGTAACCGCTTCTCCAACTGCTCCACCGGAACTTTCTTCTCCGTTTCCTTATGCTCCGGTATCAGCTTAGACAGCAGCGAATTAGTCACCGCCATGCGCGAAAACATCACGCCCTCCGGCTCCCCGCCCCTAGCTTTATCCTCCGTACCGTCCCCACGCAGAACCCCGTCCGCAAACCCAAGCTCCACCGCCTTCCTTGCGTTAAACCAGCTCTCCGCATCCATCAGATGGGAAATCCTGGCCCGGCTCATGCCCGTCTTGATCTCATAGGCGTTCATGATACTCTCCTTCACCTCGTCCAGCATCTCCCCCGCCCTCTGCATCTCCTTACTGTCCCCAATGGCAATCGTCATGGGATTGTGGATCATCATCATGCCCACCGGAGACATCAGAACCTCCGTCCCCGCCATGGCGATCACAGACGCCGCCGAAGCCGCCAGAGCGTCCACCTTCACCCGCACATCCCCCTTATACTCCATCAGCATGTTATAAATCCGCGCCGCCGCAAACACATCCCCGCCCGGAGAATTAATCCAGACCGTAATATCTCCCGTCCCTGCATTCAGCTCCTTCCGGAACAGCGCCGGCGTCACCTCGTCCCCGTACCAGGTCTCATCCGAAATCTCCCCGTTTAAAACCAGGGTCCTCTCCCCGTCTGTCTCATTCCGTATCCAGTTCCAAAACTTCCGCTTCATCCCTGCACCTCACTTTCCGATTCTTCCAATACTTCCCGCCAATCCCCATAAATCAGCGCACAAAAAAAGCCGTCAGATATCTCCGCCTGTCAGCTTCCAAAACGCCTTTATTCTGCTTTTATGCCTTTATACCTTTATGCTTTCATGTTCCCATGCCTCACTGCCCCTGTCCGGGATAGCCCTGCCGGGACATCCTCCCGTCCGTCGTCTCTGGCTCCTGCAGGTTCTTTCCCGCAAACAGCCCTGCATCTTCCAGCTTGCACAGATTCCCGTTCACCAGGTACAAGTCCCCTCCTTCCTCCGCAGGGATCGGGTTCATGTCCTCCATCTCCCTGATATCATTCGCAGACAGCCACCCATTCTGCCGCCCCACAGAATACCCGGTCATACGGCTCTGGTAATCCCCCCGCAGAAGCCCGTCCACGTTCAGCTTCACAAAATACTCCCACTTCTCCTGGGGCAGCAATAAGGCTTTCTGTAAAGACTGCTCCCACCGGATCACCCATGGGTCCAGCGTATACTTCACAAACTCCAGCGACTGCTGCTCAATGTTGGAAAAACTGCTCTTATCCAGATCCCCAACCATATGCGGCGGAATCCGGTACAGCCTGGCAATCTCGTCCACCTGGAACTTCCTGGTCTCCAGAAACTGCGCTTCCTCCGGCGGAATCCCGATCTGCTGGTACTTCATGCCCTCTTCCAGAACGGCAACCTTCCCCGCATTCTTAGAGCCCCCGTAGACAGCGTGCCAGCTCTCCCGCACCTTCGCCGGGTCCTTCAACACCCCCGGATGCTCCAATACACCGCCAGGCGTGGCCCCGTTCTCAAAGAATCCCGCCCCGTATTCCTCACAGGCCAGCGTCATCCCCACCGCATTCTTCGCCATGGCAATGGGAGAATACCCCACCAGCCCGTCAAACCCAAGCCCGGGGATATGCAGCACATCCTCCGGTGCAAGATACACCCTGCCGTACTCCCCAAAGTTCGGGTTCTCGTCACTGTACCGGTTATAGACATAATAAAGCTCCCCCTTACCGTCCCGGTCAACCTCCACCTTGTCCGGCAGCAGCGGGTACAGCCCAAGCACCCGGCCCCTGCCGTCCCGTATGATCTGCGCATAGGCATTCCCCCAGATCAAAAGATGGCTCATAAGCGTCTCCCGGAACACAAAAGAAGTCATCTCCGGGTTCGGCTCGTCATGCAGGAGATAATACAAAGGATGGTCATACACCCGCACCTTCCCCCTCCCCGCATACCGGTACAAATGCACCGGCAGGGAAGCAATCGCCTCCGACAGAATCCGCACACAGGAATAGACCGCCGTGGTCTGCATGGCCGTCCGCTCATTCACGACCTTCCCGCTGCTGCTCCGCCCAAACAAAAAGGAATAAGCCGTACCCCCGTAACTGTCCCTCGGCTTATCCCTCGCACCCCGGATACCTAAAATAGATGCCAGTTTCATACACGCCTCCTAAAAATCAGCAAAAAAGAAGCGCCTCCGAAGAGACGCCCCCCTATATGTCCAAATCAACACACTGCTATTTCTTTTTTACCGGAAAACAGACTTCCGTGACCATTTCCTCCGGGTCAGATGTGTCACTGGGGCTTACATGGTAGATACAGAATGACTTCCCGTTAAAATCATACCCATTCTCAACCACCCAGTTTGCAACAGCCGCATTCACCCTCGAAATCTGGTCATAACCGCCCTTATATGTGGCAGACGCAATCTGAATAGGCGGCACGGTCTTAAATTTCACATGCTCCGTATCCTGATATGTTCCCACAACCGTACTCTGAATCTCCACATCCGGGTCATGCTCCTTATGCCCTTCATCGTGGAAAATCGCCATCCCATAACACGGCGCTGCCTGCTGCACATTCTGTCCTTCCAGTTCCCGGCACATAATCTCCCATAACAGCCCTTCCTGGTCATAAGCAGGGATCACCTGCCGCACACTTGCAACGTACCGCTCCGGTAATGTTTTTAATGTCACATTATAATCCATAAGGTTACCATCCTTTCTCATCCATTTCAATGTACTGTCAAGAAACTGCAGCTTCTGCCGTATCTCTCTGGCTTCCCCTTCCAGCTCCTTCCGTTTCAAAATCAGGAACCGCTCCATTTCCTGTACATCCTCATATTTGCCCAGTATTTCTTTTATCATGGAAAGCCCGAAGCCCAGGCTTTTTAATGCCTGTATCTTTCCGGCCAGAGGAAGCTGGGACTCGCTGTAATAGCGGTATCCTGTAAAATCGTCCACGCATTCCGGGTGAAGGATTCCTATTTCATCATAATGCCGGAGCATACGGATACTAATCCTTGACAGTTTTGAAAAATCTCCTATCCTTAACATTCGTTCCACCTCACATATATGTGTCTTCCTGAGCTCAATCATACTTTAGAGTATACCATAGTGTGAGAGTCAACCCCATAATCAAAAGATTTTTTAATTTTTCAGTCCCATCAGGCTAAAAGCTCAAAATTCCCCTCTCGTCATACACGCTTCCCGTACTTCCGCCATGCCTAATCGCCCGGTCAAGCGCCATGATTGCCGCCACCGCACCGTCAATCTTCTCCGTGGACTTCTCCTTATCCGGCTTGATGTTCCCTGCCGGGTCCGTCCGGATAAAAATATTATCCATCATCCACCTAAGGACCGGATGCCCTCCGTGCGCGATATTCTTCTCCAGCACCAGCTCCATCAGCCTCTTGGACGGCGGCGACATATCCTTGAAGCCCTGACCGAACGGAACCACCGTAAAACCAAGCCCCTCCAGGTTCTGTACCATCTGCACCGCTCCCCACCGGTCAAAGGCAATCTCCTTTATGCGAAATTTCTTCCCCAGATTGTCTATGAAATTCTCAATGAACCCATAATGGATCACATCCCCTTCCGTAGTCTCCAGAACCCCCTGCTTCTCCCACACGTCATACGGCACATGGTCACGCCGCACCCTACGCATCATGTTTTCCTCCGGTATCCAGAAATACGGCAGGAACACATACTTCTCCGTATCGTCCCTGGGCGGAAACACCAACATAAAAGCCGTGATATCAATAGAACTGGACAGATCCAGCCCACCGTAACACTCCCGCCCCAGAAGCTCCCCCTCGTCCACCGGGAAAGCACAGGCATCCCACTTCTCCATCTGCATCCACCGTGTGGACTGCTTCACCCACTGGTTCAGCCGAAGCTGCCGGAAAATATTTTCCTCTGCCGGATTGTCCCTGGCACTCATACACGCATTCCGCACCTTACCAATGTCAATCGTATGCCCCAGGGACGGGTTCGCCTGATGCCACACTTCTTCCGAAGTCCAGTCCGCATCGTCAGAAGCCCCGTAAATCACCGGATAGAACGTCAGGTCTATCTTCCTCCCGCACAAAATGTCCTCCGCTTTCTGATGCTGTTCAAAACAGACAGAATGCCGGTCCGTCCCCGCCGTAGTGATCAGGAAGAACAAAGGCTGTGTCCTGGCATCCCCGGAACCCTTCGTCATAACGTCGAACAGCTCCCGGTTCGGCTGGCTGTGCAGCTCGTCAAAGATCACCGCATGGACATTCAGCCCATGCTTCGTATAAGCCTCCGCAGAAAGCACTTGGTAAAAACTGTTCGTGGGCTTATACACCAGCCGCTTCACCGACATCACCGGCTTGATCCTCTTCTTTAACGCCGGGCACTGGTCCACCATGTCCACCGCCACGTCAAACACAATGGAAGCCTGCTGCCGGTCAGAAGCACAGCCGTAAACCTCCGCGCCCCACTCATTGTCCCCGCAGGTCATGTAAAGCGCCACCCCTGCCGCCAGCTCCGACTTCCCGTTCTTCTTCGGGATCTCCACATAGGCCGTATTATACTGCCGGAACCCGTCCTCCTTCACCGTCCCGAACACGTCCCTGATGATCGTCTCCTGCCACGGCAGCAGGTCAAAGGCCTGCCCCCGCCATCTCCCCTTCGTATGTTTCAGGCAGCGGATAAACTCCACCGCCCTCTGCGCCTTCGCCTCGTCAAACACTATCCACCGCCTCCCTTGAACAACAGGAGCTCCATGGCGTCGCTCTCCTTATCCTCCCCGGCATCCACCACGATCCGGCTCCGGGAAGAAGGCGTAAGCCCGAACTGCTCACAGAACCGGTTCATGATTTTCAGGTAAGTCTGCGCAATGGACACCTGCGGGACCTGCTGGCAGTACCCCGAAGGCGTCTCCATGATCGCCCCATGCTCTGAAATATATTCCTCCGCTTCCTTCCACCTGGCATACGCTTGGCAGTATCCCGCAAAAGCCGCCATGTCAATCTCCGTCAGAATCCCAAGCCGCTCCATCTGCTTCGCCATCCGCTTCCATTCCTTCTTCGCCTCCGCTTCCAGCCACGCCGGGCATCTCGGAGCCTTCTTCTCCGGCTTCGGCTCCCCGGCATTCAGCCCCCGCTTCCCAGGGTTCCCCTCCAGCACCTTCACCGCCGTAGGCTTCGGCTTCCGCCCTCTCTGCGCCACCGCACTCACCTCCCTCCGTACCGGCTCACGCACAGTCTTTTTAATTCAGAAAATCAAAATCCTCATCAGGCCCCGTCCCGGAATCTCCAAGAACCTTTCCTGCAAAAATTTCCTTCTCCATGTCCTTAAAACCTTCATATGCTGATTCACACAAACAATCTTCAAAGCCTTCCTGCTCTATTTCCTCCGCAGAATCTCCAAAGTCTTCCCATGCCGTCCCCGGCACAAAGCCATCAGCGCCATTCCATTCAGCCTCCCGCACGGAATCCCCGAACTCTTCCCACACAGCCTCCATCTGCGCCAGAAGCTCCCGGCTCTCCGGCAGTGCCATGGCGACCGCATAAGCCACCGTCGCCGTGACCGCATTCCCGGCCTGCTTGTAAAGCTGTGTCTCCGAATTGACAGCCGCCGCCCGCTCATACAGCTCATCCGGGAACCCCTGCAGGCGGAAACACTCACGGGGCGTCAGCCGCCGTATCTTCCCGCACTTCGTCACCGTCCCCATCATGCACCCCGTATCCAGCGTCTGCGAACAGCCCTTTCCAACACGACCCCGCCGGGATTCACTCTTCGGATACGACAGGCACACGCCGTCCCCCGGATAAGCCAGGTCATACCCCTGCTTCGTGCCGTTCCTCACCGGCAGCGCCGTCTCCGCATCCCCGGACTCTTCTTCTGTCAGATAAACCCCATGCTGGTCCTGCGCCGTCAGCGTGAACATCGGCTCCCCGGCCTCCTTCATACGCCTGCCGTTCTGCCGCTTCTCCACCCGGCCCGGCGTCAGCACCGCCCTGGCTTCCGGCACACCGGCGTCCCCATCTCCCGGCTCTGCTCCTTCCGTCTCCAATACCCCGGAATTGACCGCCCGCCAGTTGATCAGCCTGCCGGTATAACATGCCACCAGGCACCGCGCGGTCTCCGTGACCTTCGGATGGTTCAGCGTCTGGTCCACAAACACCTTGCTCCCCTGCCCCTTGTTTGTAGTGACAGCCGGCGCAAGCCCCTTTGCGTCATAGACACATCCGTTCATCCCCCTCCCGCTGGGGTTCACATTCCCCACGCAGTACAGCCCGGTCTTCGCGCCCATGCCGCCGCCATTCGCCCCGATACTCACCGAAACCCCGGACGGGTCATACACCCGGTATCCCTGCATCCCGCCTATAACCTCTTTAAGAGCTCCGCCGTCTTCTCCGGTGACAGGTAATATTTCCCGTCCGCCTCTGCTTCTAAGAACTGCGATAAGGAATACCCTCTCCCGGTTCTGCGGGACTCCGAAGTCTTTAGAATTAAGCACCTGCCACCGCACGTCATACCCTGCCTCGTCCATTTCAGAGAGAACGGCGGCAAAATCGAATCCTGCATTGACTGATAACAGGTTCTTAACGTTCTCAACAAGTAGGTATGTGGGCTTATCACTTTCCTCTTTGCCTTTGATGAGGTCAATAATGCTGTAATAGATTCCACTTCTTTTTCCTCTAAGCCCTCTCTGCTTTCCTGCGATGGAGATATCCTGGCAGTTGTGGGCTGCCAGCCCTCCTGCTGTGTATGAATTGTCATCTTCCACCTCCATGTTGTAGACATATCCGTCAAACGGGACCTTCCTGCTGCCCCTGAAACGGCACCAGACATATCCGTCCATGAAAAAAGAGCCGTCCCTTTCAGACCGCCCTTCCTTGAACCTCACCGTATAAAAATCATGCTGCCGTACCGTC
The DNA here is from genome assembly GCA_910576335.1 of Lachnospiraceae bacterium. Taxonomy (GTDB): domain Bacteria; phylum Bacillota; class Clostridia; order Lachnospirales; family Lachnospiraceae; genus CAPEBR01. Next base: position 36,545 of record CAJTIU010000021.1, on the reverse strand, counting down.
CTGCCCTCGATCACGCAGGTCTCCGGCATCTTATTTCTGTAAACCGCACAGGGCATACGGTACGCCTTATGCACACAGTCCCGGATTCCATAAGCAAGCTCCCTGGAAATCGTGGATGCCTGACGATACTTTCCCACAATGCACCCGTCCGTCTCAAAATACCCTTCCAGAAACGCCCGCAGCAGATCCTCCGGCAGATCGAAAACCGCATCCGTCAGCCGCTTTCCTCCCGCGCCTTTCCCAAACCGCATCAAAAACACCGTCAGCTCTTTATTCGTAAAATGCACCTTATAAGCTGTCCGCTCCTTCGCCACGCTGTAACGGAACATTCCGTCCACATGCCTTTTCAGCCGTTCCAGCTTTTCCTCGTTGCAGGCAACCACCACCCGGTAATTATCAGGCGCATTCTTCCTCTTGGTGACACGATACCAGCCGTCCCCCATGTAACAGCCCACGAACCACCAGAAATCAGGGCTATTCAAATCAAGATTATCCAGCTTATATTCTTTCCCATGCCGCTCATAAGTAATCCCGTCCCACTCTGGCAACTCTGCCTTGTTATTCACCGGAACCGCGATCAGATCACCTGCCTCCAGTTCCTGTACGGCTTTCCATTTGGCAGAATCCCCGTCTTTTACCAGAAACGGATGCTCCCCGGTCACTCTTAGATTCTCCACGCCGAAAACATCCAGCTCATAAATCTCACCGGCCCTATGCTTCATGGGCCTCACCACCGGACGGAACCGGCCCTTATGCGTCAGCACCCTGTCTCCCTCCCGAATATCCTCAATACATTTATACCCCTGGTCCGTCATCACCAGCGTCCCGGCCTCAAAGCAGGGGAACCCGAAGCACCACGCATCCGCATAAGGAATCTCTTCCGGCGTCAGCTTCGTCACATCCTCCGCCTTCCATTCTCCCTCCGTATCATACATGGCCTCATAAGAAGCCCTTGCAAATTTATCATACTCACAATACCCGATACACTTATGCCCGGCCCATTCCAGCCCCAGCCGGAACCCGCCGATCCCCGAACAGATATCCAGAAACGTAAGCCTTCCCATGGTCAGTCCACCTCCCCGCTCTTCTCTCTTCCGCTTCCTTCCGGTTCCAGGACAACACTGCTCTCCACCTCATTCCCCCACGCTTCCCAGCCGGGGACACGCTGCCTTGCAAACAGTTCCACCCTCGGAAGGTCTCCCATCAATTCCACGATCTTCTCCCTCGTCTCGTCCGGCTTCTTGCTGTGCGCTTCCAGAGGAGAAATGATAAACTGGTGGACACGGGCAGACCTACGCCTGGGATGCCCTTTCACTCCCAGCAGGCAAATCTCCGCATTCCCCCTAGTCCAGAACCCCAGACCGTAAAACCAGCCCGGAGACTTCCGGTTCTGTTTCAGCCACACGAAAGCCACCGTCTTATACCGGAACCCCCAGCTCTCCATCACACGCAGGGCCTCCGGCAACTGCGGGAACGTAACCCACAAAAACAGCGTACAGTTTTCCGCGCAGATATCCGACACAGGCAGCCCGCAGATCTCTTCTGTACTCATTGTCCCGTAATGCTTCTCCGCTCCGCCCTGCACCCGCTTATTATCATACCGCCACGGAGGATCGGCATAGACGATATTATATTTCTGCCCTGTCTCCATTTCTGCCCAACCTCCCATACAGCTCCTTAAAAAAATCCTTCCCCCGGATACGTTTTCCCTCCCGTATCCGTTCTTCCTCAAACCGGAACCTGACCTCCAGCTCCTGCACGGAAAAATCCTTCCGGAAATTCCGCCAGGTTTTGGTTTCCCATTCCAGAAGCCGGCTCCACAGCTCCGGAAACTCCCGGCGCAGCGTCCGCAGTTCCTCCAGCCCCTGCAGAGGGCAGCACCAGCAGGACACCCGGTCAAACAAACGGTACAGCCCGCCCCAGTCATACCCCCGCACATAGCAGTAATCCAAGCAGTCCTTCTCTGTCATCCCCCATTCCACCAGGGGATACCGGTACTCCCTCACTCTCTGCGGCTCATCCGCCGCTATGCCGATATACTGCACAATGTCATATTTCTTTCTAAGCCCTGACAGATACCTGCCAATCACCGCCGTCTTCAACACGGACGTACACCAGCGGTTCCTGGGACCTGCCCAACTCATCCCCGGCATACCCGCATAAGGAGAATCTGGGTCTTTCCGTTCCGGCGTATAACGGAGCAGGTAATACTCAAAGCCCTTTTCCTCTTTCAGACGCACCACCGGGACCGGCAGGGCCTTTTCCAGCCTTTCCACATGCTCATACATCTGGGGAAATTCCAGCCCCGTGTCACAGAACATCACAAAATCCAAAGGCCAGCCTTCCTCCACCAGCCGCAGGACCATGGCCGTGGAATCCTTCCCGCCGGACAGCGAAGCCGCATACAGCTTTTCCTTTCCGCCGTCCTCATGCACCCGGCATGGCGGCACCATTCTCCGCCATCTCTCTCTGCATGTTCAGCTTCGCGGCTTCCCCATAGCCTTCCATCCCGTTCGCCTTACAGTAATTCCGCACAATGTCACGGGACAGCCCCACGGCAGAAGCAACAGCCTTATAGCCCTTCCCCTGCATACGAAGCTCCCTGATCCGCTCCGCCTGTTCCTTCGTCATACCTTCACCCCCAAAACAAAAAGAGCCGAAAAACCACCTTTTTCCGATAGTTTTTCAGCACCAAAATGCAGGATTTACAGAGATTTCAGGTACGGAATAATCCGCCGGAATCCTTGTAAATCCCGCATTTATGTATGCCAGGATCATGTGCCGCCTATCCCCCCTGTCAATATCTGCGAAAATTCACGTTTGAGGGGGCGGCGGTGTCCAGGGGGACGGCTTCTGGAGATTTGCACCGCCCCTCCCCTCCGGCCTCAGGCAGAACCCACAGCTCACGGGAAAAATCTTTGTGGAAATCACCGGCCAGATTTCGCTGGAGATCCGCACGTTTCCCCGGTAAAATAATAGTCAGCACCACACCAAATCCAAAGGAGGCACATGTCTATGAAATCAAAGCTGATAAAAGTAATCACTTCCTCACGACTTACCTATCCCAAAAATCCTTTTGACGACACCAAATACATCCGGACACCTAAAATCCAGATAGAAGGAAACTGGCTGGAATCCCTCGGCTTCCACATCGGGGACCGCCTGCAGGTGGACTATGAAGAAGGCTCCATACACATCCACCCCGCGCCGCCGGAATCAGAATGTCCCGCCGAACCCGCATGATAAGAACAGCCTGTACCGCAAAAGCCCTGGAAGCTCCCAGGGCTTTTCTGCCGTCAGTACCTATATTCCTGATACCTGTCCTCGGTCATGGTCTTGCTGTCATGGCAGCTCTTACAGAGCGCCTGCCAGTTTCCCTCATCCCAGAACAGCTTCCCATCCCCTCTGTGTGGCACGATATGGTCAACCACTTCCGCTTTCATGAACCGTCCCTGCTCCTTACACTTCTCACACAGGGGATGCCGTTTCAGAAAAAGTTTCCTTGCCTTCCGCCACCTGCTGTCATATCCACGCCCGGAAGCGTCCGCACGGTCCGCTCTGTGCAGTCTGGCATGTTCCTCACAGAAATCACCGTCCGTCAGCTCCGGGCATCCCGGATGCTTACACGGCTTCTTCGGCCTTCTCGGCATAATCACCACCGCCTCACTCCGCCGTAATACTTATCCGCTATGGCGTCCTGCTGATGCTCTGGCAGGCTCCTAAGCCTCTCCCTTGCTTTCTCTAGGGACCGCTCCTGTTCCTCCTTCGTCTTATGAAAACCGCAGGGCTTCCCCTGGCACTGCCTTCCGATCACGCCGCAGTGCCCATTCCCGCACAACGCAAAACAATCCATCATGATCTCCCTTCCATCCTCTCAATCCCAAAAAGGGCGGCGGTGAAAGGATGAAGCCCGCCGCCCCGCAAAGACAAAAGAAAAAGCCCCATGGACATATCCACAGAGCTCCTTACAGTTCTTCGCATTCTAAGAATACCACAGCTTCCAATAAACTTTCAATAAACCCTTACTGTACCTTTACTAAACCATTACCCAACCATTACTAAACCAGACCCCGCCGGTCAGTCCAAAAGATACCGCCCTGCCGTCTTCTCCCGTATCCGGTACAGCTCTTTCATCTCCGCCAGCGCTTTCTTCCGGTACTTCGCTATCATCGTTTCGCTCACATTATACTTTTCCGCCATCTCCCGCCACGTCATATCCTCCATCACCATATCCCGCACCACCTCCGGCAGCCTCCCGCTCAACTGCCCCACGGCATACTCAAAAAATTCCAGTTCTTCCTTCACCGCCTGATACCTCCCAAGCAGGTAATCAAACCAGTCATCATCCAGACGCTCCTTTACCTGCCGGTATTTCACCGCCGCATTCCCGGTCTTATCGGAAGTCCCGCCGCCCTGCACCCGCTCCCCCTGGGACTGTGACAGGCACATGCTCCTTATCACGTCCTCATACGGCACACCCCGGAACCGGGAAATCTCAAACTCCAGAAGCCCCATGTCCTTCTTCCAGCTCTGGTATTCCTTAAACAGTTTCTCTGTCTCCATCCTTTTCGCCTCCAATCCTCGCCCTCACCGCTTCCACAAGCGCCGCCTGCCCGCAGTCCTTCCTCTCCAGAGCCGCCATCACCCGCTCATCCAGCGTTCCCTTCACAATCAGATGGTGGACCACCACCGTATCCTCCTGCCCCTGCCTCCACAGCCTTGCGTTCATCTGCTGGTACAGTTCCAAAGACCAGGTAAGCCCGAACCATACCAGCGTGGAGCCTCCCGCCTGCAGGTTCAGCCCATGCCCTGCGGACGCCGGGTGGATCACCGCTACCGGAATCTCCCCGGCATTCCACCTCCGCATATCCTCCGCCGTATCCAGCTCCACGGCCTCCACCCTCTCCCTTATCCGCTCCAGGTCATGCCTGTACCAGTAAGCCACCAGCACCGGCTTCCCGTTCGCCGCCTCCACCAAATCCTCCAGAGCCTCCAGCTTCCGGTCATGGATACGCCTCACCCTGCCGTTCTCATCATAGACCGCGCCGTTCGCCATCTGCAGCAACTTGTTGGAGAGCCCGGCAGCGTTCACCGCGTCAATATCCCCGTCCGCAAATGGCAGCAGCATATCTTTCTCCAGCTTCCCATACAGCTCCATCTCCCTCCCGCTCATGGCAACCTCCACCCGGTTATAAACACACTCCGGCATATCCAGATAGTCACACGCCCTCATGCTGATACAGATATCAGAGATCAATCCATAGATTGCTTCCTCCGCCCCGTCCCTGGGCTTGTAGGAGAACACCATCTGTCTGCTCCGCTTATCCGGCAGGAAGAACCGCTCCCGGTATCCGCCGATGAACCGCCCAAGCCTCTGCCCCATGTCCAGCAGCCCGATCTCCGCCCATAAGTCGATCAGCCCGTTCGGCGCCGGCGTCCCGGTCAGCCCCACTATCCGCCTCACCTTCAGCCGCACCCTCTTTAGCGCCTTAAACCGCTTCGCCTTATGGGACTTGAAAGAAGACAGCTCATCAATCACCACCATGTCAAAATCCCACCTGCAGAAATCCACCAGCCACTCCACATTTTCCCGGTTGATGACATACACCTGCGCCTCCCGCTCCAAAGCCGCCAGCCGCTCCTTCTCCGGCCCCAGCACCTTTGACAGCCCAATCCCGGACAGATGCTCCCACTTCTCCAGCTCGCCGCCCCAGGTATCCCTCGCCACCCGCAGCGGCGCAATCACAAGCACCTTACGGATATCAAAATAGTCAAACAGAAGCTCCCACACCGCCGTCAGCGTGATCACCGTCTTCCCAAGCCCGCAGTCCAAAAACAAGGCACTCACCTTCTCCCTGATGATAAACTCCTTCGCATACTCCTGATACTCATGGGGAACATATCTCATCCAGCACACCTCCGATCTGCTCTGCCTTATCTATCACATAAACCGGAAACCCCAGCCCCTCCAACTGCCGCTTCCTCTTCTCCTGCAAGGGCCTTGGCTTCTTCCCAGGGGCCTTCAACTCCACAAAAGCAATCTTCCTCCCCGGCAGTAAGACAATCCGGTCCGGCACCCCATCCAAGCCGGGAGAGACGAACTTCACCGCCATGCCTCCCAGCTTTTTCACTGATACGGCTAGCCGCCGTTCAATCTCATTCTCCCTCATCCAGACACCTCCGTCCCGTCACGGAACAAAGCCCGGAACATGGATACAAAAAATCCCTTATACCTTATACGTGTATATAACACGTACCTATATGCTTCTTTTTCTTATTACCCATACCCCACTAAGAGATTCTTGTTCCCTTGTTCCAGACCGCCCCGCAACCCTTGATTTTACGGAATCCCTTGTACGGGAACTACCGTCAGAACAAACTCCCTCTTGTTCCGCTCGTTCCCTTCCGGCTTGTTCCCATACAGGCAGACTTGTTCCGTCTATTCCCTGTCTTGTTCCCGCACATATGCCCGCTGTTTCCCATAGATTGGAAAGCCGGACATCCCGTTCTTCGTCTCCGTATATTTCCCCCAGCCCTCAATCTTCCGCATGATGCCGCTGATCTCATAGGAATCTATCTTTTTCAGCGCAGAGGACTCCCTCCCGAAGCACTCACACCAGATCTCCATGTTGCACACCACCATCCGGCGCACCGTACCCGTCTGCCGTTCCTCCCCAAACTCGCTGCCGTTCAAAAAATTCCTCCGGTCATATAAACTCATAGAGCCCCAGTTCTCCGGCAGGAGCGTGTCAAGGTACGTCCGCACCAGCCCTTCCCGGTCATCCGTCTCCATAGCCTCCGCCTGCTCGGATACAGCCATGGCCGCAACGTCCCCTTCCAGATACAGCCGCTCCCCGCTCTCATAGACGGCCTTCGCCTCCGCCCATACCTGCAGCACGTCCTCCCCGGAAATCTGCCACGGCTTCCTCTCGCTCTCACCGTTTACCCGCACCGGCCAGAAGCGCCGGTTCCCGGTAATGTCCCGTAAAAACCCGCTCTCCGTGTTCGTACTCCCCACAATCACGCACTGCCTTGGGTGGCTCTCCACATTCAGCCCATAGCTGGCCCGGTACTTGTCATCCACCCTGGAAAGAAAAGACTTCACCGTCTCCACGTCCGTCTTCTTCATCCCGGCAAGCTCCCCCAGTTCCAGAATCCAGTACCCCTGCAGCTTCTCCGGCCCCGACTTATCGCGCATGTCCGTAAGCGTCAGGCTGTCCGAAAACCACGCCCCCGCAAGCCTGGCAAACAGCGTGGACTTCCCGATCCCCTGCGGCCCGTTTAAAATCAGCACACTGTCAAACTTCGTCCCCGGCTGGTAGATCCTCGCCACGGCCGCCGCCAGCGTCTTTCTAATGACCGCCCTTGTATATGCGGAATCCTCCGCCCCCAGATAATCCGTCAGCAGCGTGTCAACCCGCTTCACCCCGTCCCACTCCGGCAGGGCATCCAGATACTCCTTCACCGGATGATACGCCCGCTCCGAAGCCACAGCCAGCAGAGCGTCCTTCGTCTTCGTGGGCGCATACACCCCGTACCCCTTATTCAGATAAACTTTCAAAGACGCAAAATCAGAGTCATTCCACCCCGGCTTGATCTGCTTCCAGGGCAGGCTCTCCCCGGCATCAATCCCATCCCGGTGCAGATTAAAAGCGATGGACTGCAGGCCCTCATCATGCCGGATTGCCAGTACCAGATTGTCCAGCGTGTCCTTCACCTTCCCCTGCCGGTCCAGTTCCAGCCCCTTGCGCCAGTCATCTTCCGAAGAAAACTCCTTCCGGGCAGACTGCGCCCTGTCCTCTGCCAGCGTCAGCTTCACCTTTTCGTCACTGACCGCAAACTCGCTCATAGCCTTAAAGGACGGCAGCTTAGAAGCCTCCGTATCCTCCGGAGCCCTCACGTCCAGCTCCCCAAACTTATGGATACGCACCATGTCAAAAGCATTCATCAACTTCCCGCAGGCCGGGTCCGTGGCATGGTGGGAATACGCAAACTTCCCCTCATAAACCACCACCCCCGCCTGGGAATCCGCCGGTACATAATCATACCGCCCCTGCATGGCGCTCGGCTTATACACGTCCGCCAGGAACACCTCCGCCGCTTCCTCGATGCTGTACGTCCGGCAGAACGCCCCGACCACGCCCTCCTTGGAGAGCGGGTCCGCCTGCTTCTTCATCTCCCTCAAGACCACCGCCTGCTGCCGCCCGCTCACCGGCCACTCCGAAGAATCCCGCCAGTCCTTATACCTGGAGAGCACCGTGTCCGGATCCAGTATCTCTCCTTCGATATCCCGGAACACAAACTCCCCGTCCGCAGACGTGGACGGCCAGTACATCAGGCGGGACGGCTCATAAGTGGTATCGTCAAACATCTCCATGCCGATGTCCTCCGCCACCTTCCGCGCCACCGCCGCATACTCGTCCGGCGACACATTCCTGGACAGCGGGACCACCAGCCGGAACCTGGGACTCTCCGGCGTATGCTTATGCGTGGAATAGATCAGGCACCGGAAGTCAAAGAACATCTCCATCCGCTCCGGGATATCCGCCTCGGCATGGTCCATGTCCAGCGTCAGGGCGGACCGGAACACCACGCAGTCCTTCTTCCGCCTGCCGCCTTTCAGCTTCCCCATCACAAAGCCGCCCACGTCCTTGATGGAATCCTGCCTCGCCTTGGACAGCTTCCGGTACTGCTCCACCGTCTCCGCCGTCCGTATCGTCCGGGAAATTCTCTGAACAAAATCTTCCAGCTCCATCTCCCCGCCGTTCCACCGCTTCTCCATCCTCGAATTGCCCGTAGAAACATAAACCTTCATACACACATACCCCCTGTCCTTCTTCCCATATCATTCCCGTACCCCATGAAAATGTCCTCCTACTGTTTCTGATAGAACGGGCACTCATACCCGTCCGCCCGAAGCGGCAGCCCCTCCGCCCAGGAAGGCCGGACCGCCATCACCCCACACATCTCTTCCACGGAACCCATGCCCTCCGGCACCTCCGCAATGATCTCATCATGGCAGTGCATCACAATGGGATAGCCCCTCTTCTCCACCCGCAGCATGGCTTCCGCCAGCAGGTCCCTGGCCGTCCCCTGCACGATATTCTCCACCAGCTTCGGCCCGTAGGTCTCAATCCGTCCCCACTTCTTATTTTCCAGAATCCCCTCATAAGTCAGGCCCGCCCGCCCGAACTTATTCACCGCCATCCTGGGCTTCACATACGCCAGCTTCCTGCCGGACGGCAGCATGACAAACAGAATCCCGCTCCGATACTCAAACCCGATCCTCCCTGCCCGTGTCCCCGTCCTCTTCGTCACGGCCTCCACGGCTGCCTTATCCACGTCCCACCAGAACTGCGTGATATGCGGGTTCGCCCTGCGCCACGCAGCCACCAGGGGCGGCAGGTCATCCTCGGAAAGCCCCATATCCAAAGCCCCCATGGAGACCAGCGCCCCTGCCGCCCCGCCGTATCCCAGGCCAAGCTCCGCGATCTTCCCCTTCTGCCGCAGCGGGGAGCCCTTCGTCACTTCCTCCACCGGCACATGGAACATGGCAGCCGCCGAAGCCTCATAAATCTTCCCATGGGAAGAAAACACCTCCAACCGCCACGTCTCCCCGGCAAGCCACGCCAGCACCCTTGCCTCAATGGCAGAAAAATCCGCCACCACAAACCGGCACCCCGGCTCCGGCACAAACGCCGTCCGTATCAATTCCGACAGCACGTTTGGCGTGGAATCATAAAGCATTTCCACATCCTCAAACCTGCCCTCCCTCACAAGCCTTCTCGCCAGCTCCAGGTCCTCAATATGGTTCTGGGGCAGATTCTGGACCTGCACCAGCCTCCCCGCCCATCTCCCGGTCCGGTTCGCCCCATAAAACTGCAACAAACCATGCACCCGCCCGTCCGAACAGACAGACCGCTTCATGGCCTCATATTTCTTCACGGAAGTCTTCGCCATCAAAAGCCGCAGCCGCAGAAGTTCCTCCACTTCCCCGTCCGATTCTCCGATCATCTCCGACACCGCTTTCTTGGACAGGCTCTCCGCCTCCACTCCGTTCTCCCCCAGCCAGCCCTTCAACTGCGCCACGGAATTGGGATTCTCCAAGCCGGTAAGCTCATACGCCCGCCTCGTCACAACCTCCTTATGCAGACGCTCACAGACAACCGCCTGCCGCACCAGCCCCATATCCACCAGCACGCCCCGGTCATTGATCCTCTGGTCCAGCCGGTACAGCTCCATCTCACCCTCCGGAATCGGGAACTTATACAGCTTCCTCCGTATCGCTTTCTCCACATCCACGTCCCTCATGCAGTAAGTCTTGAACAGCTCCCACTTCTCCGGCGCATGGCATGGCAGGTTCCGCCTCCTGCCGCCGTTGGCCTTCGTCGGCTTACACGGCACACAGAAATACCGGATCAGCTCCCTCCCCTCCTTCATCTTCTGCTCGTCCAGTCCCAGCACCGCGCCCACGTCCTCCAGGGATCGGGGCAGCGCCAGCACCGCCGCCTGGACTGCGCTGCAGTGCCAGGAATCCGGCGGAAGATACCTCCCGAAATGCTTAGAAAGGCACGTCCGCTCAAAATTCGCATTGAACGCCGTCTTCACCACAGAACCGTCAAAAACCGCCTCCGCAACTTCCCCCGGCAGTTCCTCCCCCTGCGCCAGATCTATCACCCTGGTCTCCCCACCGTCAAAGGAATAGGCAAACAGCAGGACTTCAAAAGCAGGGCTGTCCGCATAAGCGTAGACCCCGCACTTAATCAAATCCACATCCGAAAACGTCTCAATATCCATCTCTAAAATCCGTCCCATAACGCCACGGCTCCCTTCCTCCTGCATTTCTCCCCGCCGGGAAACGGGCGGCAGTCCCCCGCCGCCCTGATACATCTACCCAAGGAAATCTTCCTCTTCGTCCACTTCCACCGCGTCAAAATCATCCTCCGCGCTCGTCCTCCCGCCCAGGGATTCCCCGTCACGCAGCTTCTGGATATTTCCCAGCCCGGCCGCAATCCCACGGTTCCCATTGCTGTTGAACCCGTAAAAATTCACGCTGATCCGCCCATAACACCCGGAATACACCTCCGACTGATCCAGGATTGGCTGCACGTTCTTATCCACCACCTGCGGCGCCTGCCTGCTGTTGGCATTAAAGAAATAGCTGTCCGCATAAGCCTCATCCTCCGGGCGGTCAATATCCCCGTCCCGCAGGGGCAGCTTCAAATTCGCCGGGACCTTCCCGCCCCACTTGGAAACCGAATCCTTCTTCGCCTGCTCAATGGCTCTCTTGATCTTCCCAATGGTCTCCGTGTCCGACTTCGGGATAATTGCCGACACCGAATACTTCGGGTCCCCGTCATTCACCGCATTGGGCTCCCAGCAGTGCAGATAAGAAAATCTGCAAGGTACGATCACTTTTGTCAGGTTCATATTTTCGTTACTCATATATTCATTCCTCCTTAAAATCCGCCTCTGCGGTTGCTGCCATTACTTCCTGCCTCTTGTCCGATTCCGGTACCAGCGTGATCTTGCCCTGGGGCTTATACACCAGCTTCCCAAGAATCTCCGCAAACCTCTTTTTTCCCATCAGTTTCTCCATCTCCGTAATCCCGATCAGCGACTTCTTATAGATATCCGTGTACCCGGCAGCCACAGCCGCCTCCGCCGCCTCTTCCTCGTCCGTATACTTCCGGCAGGTTCTGCCCTCCACCAGCTTGAAGCCGTCCCACTTCTTCCCTCTGGTCACGGCCTCGTCCTGGGCATAGGCATACACGTCCGCAGACCACCTGGCAAGCTCGTCCGCCACTTTCAGCACCTCCGCGATCTCATCATCCGTCAGAAGCGCCGGAGCCTTAAACTCCATCTGCGCCAGCCTCAAATATTCCTCCGCCCTGGCCCTGCAGGTATCCTTCGCCTTGCAGAACCGGCACCAGGAACCGCTCTTAAACTCTCCTTTCCCATTGATGGCAAGCTGGGCTTTCGGCTTCAGCTCCGTCTCCACCCACTCCATCAATTCCGGTACGGAAATCTCCCAGGTACTCACCGATTCCAGACGCGGCTGATAAATCGTCATACGTACCGTATCAATATCATAGATAGCCCCGAACAGCTCCAGCGCCCCCAGGCCATACAGCATCATCTGCGGGTTCCATTCCGCGTCCACTGCAACGCCCTTCCCGTACTTCAAGTCCACCACCGTCAGCACCCGGTCCGCCACGATCAGCAGGTCCCCCGTACCGAACCCCTCCGGCACATAGGCCGAATAGTCCAGCCTCTGCTCAATCAGCACCACCGGGTCCTTACACTCCTGCCTGGCAAGCTCCACCTGCTCCATGGCATAGGACACATACCCATCCGTGCATTCCTCCATCTCGTCACACTGATAATCCGACACCGGACGCTTAGAACGCCTTTTCAGGCTCCGTTTCAGCTTATGCTCCGCAAGGGCATGGGCGGCAGTCCCTTCCTCCGCATACACGCTGTTCCCCGTCTCTTCCGCAAACTGTTCTTCCAGCCGTGCGGACGGCGTACAGTTCAGCCACCGCTTAGAAGAAGAGGCCGATAATAACGCATGTCTTCCCATATCAAAGCACCTTCGCTTCCTTCAAAAGCGCCGGGTAATGCTCCGGGTCCACCGCCGACAGTTTCACCGCCCCGTACTTCTGCAGCAGCTCCTTGATTTCCTTCGACTTCCCCTCCTGGGTCTTCTGCGCCATCACAGCCCGCACGTCCTCAATGGCAACAGCCTTCTCTTTCTTAACATCCGCCGCCTTCTTATCCTCTTTCCCGGCCTTCTGCCCCTTCCCAGCATCCGAAGCGCCGGCCGCCCCAGAATCCGCTTCCGCATTCCCGTCCGTATCCACGGCTCCTGCGCTCTCCGACACAGCCGCATCCTTCTCCGCCATATCAACAGCACCATTCCACTCCATACCGGCAAGCCCTCTAAGCCCGTCCGCCACCATGGAAAACCCGTCCGCGATCCTTAACAATTCATTTCCCATCATCACAATCCCTCCATATCTTCCAGACGCTCTATCAGTTCCTCGGAATACATCGCGCACACCAGCAGCTCCTTCCCGATCTCCGGATGGCTGAAATACTGCGCCTTCTCCCCGTACATCTTCCGTACCTCTGCCTCCATCAGCCTGCGCCGCTCGCCCCTCTCAAAGCCGAACACCCAGATCCCGTCCGCCTTCTCCATCAGCCGGGAGACCAGGATGCCCTCCACCGCGCTCCCAAGCTCATCCTTGAAAATGCCATGGAAACACAGAAACGGGCTCACCGGTATCTTCCCCTTATGGGCCGCATACCGGCAGTATTCCTCCGCCCTCTGCCGGTCCAGTTCCTCACTCCCCGTCAGATGCGTCAGCACAAGCACCATCTCCATACGCGCCGCCTCCTTCCAGTTCCTCCGGCTCCATGAACCGCACCCCGATCCCCTGCTCCACGGCAAAGGCGATCTCCGAAGCCATCCCTTCCGTGGCCTCCCCGAACACCCACACCTCGTCACAGCAAAGGAGCAGTTCCAGCCCCATGGCAAGCCCCGCCTGCCGCTCCGCCTCAATCCCCTCATTCAGAAACTGCGGGAACAGCAGATGCGGCGCAACAGGCAGAACCCCTTCTTCCCAGGCCGTCCGGCAGTACCCGGCCGCCTTCCTCGCATTCCCCTCCATGTCCCCACGGAAAGGGCTGCAGATAAACACCTTTTTCCTTTCAGACATACCGTCACTTTCCTTTCTTCATTTTCCTTCTGCCCCGGGTCCCTTCCCCGGCGGACTCATACGCCCTAATCTCCCGATCAATCTTCATCAGCTTCACCGCAAGGCTCTTCGCCACAATGCTGATCGCCTGCAGAATCCCGATCAGTTCCTGCGAATTTTCCATAAATCCCGGCCTCCTTCCTTCCCGTTTTGAAAGGCAGCAAAACTTACCCCTCTACTTCCCGTAATGACACTTTTTTCAAATGTGACGAACAATTTTCAAAACTTTTTCAAAAAACATTCGACATGCCTATCCCTTATTGTCGAACCGCCGGCCGGCTCACACATCCAGCCCCTTCCCCCGGAAATACGCCCGCAGCTTCCCCAGCACCGAAACCTTCCGGGAAGACACCGTTGTCCTGGGCTCTCCACGCTCCTTCGCAAACTCGCTCACCGGCACCTGCTCCCCGAACACTTTCAGGGCCAGCTCCCTTTCTTCCGGCATCAGGGAATCCAGCGCTTCCTCCAGCACTCCAAGCAGCATCTCCTTCTCCAGCAGATCATCCATATCCGGCTGCCCCGTATCCGCAATCCCCATATCCTCCGCCGCATCGTCCCTCCACGCCTCATAAGACTCTTCCGTATACCCCTTTTCCTCCATCGCCTCCCGGTTCCTCTGCTCCCTCTTCTTCTGCCTCCACCACGGGCGGAAATACCGCTGATACTCTTCCTCCCTAACCTCCATTCTGACTTCCTCGTTCCCAGACCTGATAGTAATGATCCTCTTTTCAGACATAAAGCATTCCTTTCTTTACGCCTTCGTAAAGCCAGAAACGCCAAAAGCTCTGTATGGGACATTACCGTAAAACCAAAAAAAGGCCGGAGTAAGCTACTTGATTCCTAGCTTTACTCCGGCCATTCGGTGACTCGACACTATGCGGTCCCACTCGCTCGGTCGTAAAAATACATTCAGTTTTTCAACCCTCACGGGCTGGCAGCACAATCCTCACAATCTTCCCGCAGTGCGGACATCGCAGTTCAAAAATGACCTCATATGCCCGGTCCCGCTTCACGTCCAGGAGCCTCCTGTTGCAAAGCGGACATACCTTCGTTTCTCCCACGCCGCCTCCTTCCTGCCACTGCAGGTACAGCGGCACGGCATCCATGCCATAATTTTCCATGCATAATCCAAGTATTCCCCATTCCTGGCAGGATAAACACCGCAGCGCAAAAAAAGAACGGCCCCGCACTTTCGCAGAAGCCGTCCCTCCTATGTACCTATTTTTTATCTTTCTCTTTCCTCTTACTCTTTGGTTCCCAGTACACCGTAACAATATGATTGCAGTTCGGGCATCTGGTCTGTGCCTCCACTGGCTTCGGGGATTCCGTGCGGATATCCATGACACGCTTTCCGCACCTTGGGCATTTCAGTCTCTCCATTCATGTCCACCTCCTCGTATACAGCCCCGGTTCCTGGCTGCCGGGGCTCTAACCTGGCGATTGTCTCATTGTCTACCTCCTGTCAAATTTCTATCAACACTTTCCCGTCAGGAAAGCCTTCTTCCTCATGTGCCTCCGTCTATCTCTTCCGTCCTATCACAAACACGTCCAGACCGTCGCCCATGCCCATAAACCTCCTGAACCTCCCCCTCCATCCCAGCACATATTTACGCGCTATCCCTAATCAAATCCGTATCCGAATCAGACCATGTTACCTTTATCTGTCCGTGTTATTAACGTAATCCTATTATACCTTTTATCAGTCTATTGCGCCACCTTGCTTTTTTTCCAGTTTCCTGAAAAAACCCGTGGCAAGCAGACCGATCACGCATACCACAATCCCTGAAGGAATCAATACAAGATACACAATTCCCTGGAACCTGTCAAACAAAAATCCATATACCATCTGTCCAACCGGCTGGGCGCACAACGTAACAGCGGATGTATATGCCATAATCTTCCCAATCAGCTCATCCGGCGTATTCTGCTGGATCATGGATACCGCAAAAATAGAAAAAATACTGATCGCAGCCTGCATACCACAGAAGGCAGCAACAATCACAGCATACCTGGTCATCACACCGGATGGAAAAAGAAATACAATCCCTGCCGGAATGATACAGACACCGATTGCCGCAAGCACATACGATAATCTGCCGGATCTTAACTTCCCCGTAAGAAGCCCCGCCGCAATACTTCCCAATATAGTGGCAACCGCCATCGCGCTCTCCGCCCCACCATAAAATTTTGCGTCCAGGCCAAGCACAGTCCGCACAAGAAAGGGCAGCCCCACCAGCGTGACCCCCATGACAAAAAAGCGTGAGAATGCCGCCAGAAGCAGCATCTTCATGATAGTCGGCTGCTCTTTCATGATAAAACGGATACTGCTAGAAAAATCATTTTTTACCATGGACAAAACATTTCCCTGAAACTCCCTGGCCTGATAGCCCAATTTGATAAAGCATTCAAATAACGCCGTGACAAAAAAGCATACAACACTTGCGTACATCACCGGCTTCAAACCGACAGCAGAATATAAGATACCTCCCAGCAAAGGCGCGATCAGATACGAAATGGACGCCACCTGGTTTACCACCGCGTTTCCCTTAATAATGTTATCGCCTGCCAGCATCTGCGGGATACACGCCTGCACCGTAGGCGTTTCAAATGCCCCAAGAACAGAGAGTATCACCAGCAGCACGCTAATCACTACAACTGCATTGTCCCCGGACAAAAAGACCGCTGCGCATAGGACAAATATTCCCGTCAGCGTGTCCAGCGCCACCATGATATTCCTCCGATCCGCCCTGTCAGCCAGGATTCCTCCAATGGGGGACAAAAGGATCGTCGGAATCGTCGCAATAGATAAAATCCCCGCAAACACAGCCGCCGAACCCGTCACCTCCAACACATACATGGACAGCGCCAGACGCAGGATATAATTGCCAAACAAAGAACTTGCCTGCCCCAGTACAAGGAGTGTAAAATTTTTCGTAAAAAGTTTCTGCTCCATCCGCTACTCCTTCCTTTCTTCCCTATAGCCTCCCAGTATCCTCTCTGTCCGTCCAACCATCTCATCCTCTATGATCGGAAGCCCCATTGCCGCAAGAACCTCCGCAACAAACCTGCACTTATGCCGAATCTCTTCCGCATCCGCCGGGAACACGGACGGAAGCAGCCAGAAATTGACAAGGGGCAGCAGTTCAGAAAGCTCCTTTGCG
Source organism: Lachnospiraceae bacterium (assembly GCA_910576335.1). Classification (GTDB taxonomy): domain Bacteria; phylum Bacillota; class Clostridia; order Lachnospirales; family Lachnospiraceae; genus CAPEBR01. The sequence goes on along the minus strand of CAJTIU010000021.1, from coordinate 19,624 downwards.
TATTCCGTCCGGATCGAACCGTCACGCCGCCCTTCCTCAATCAGTTCCAGCCATAAAGGAGTCAGCACACGCCGGTTCGCCTCCACCGCAGCCGCCAGAATGCGCGGGTCTTTCAAAATAGGAATAGCCTGCGTACTTATTTCTTCCCGTTCCCCATCAGCCCTGTCAAAAGCAAGCACTTCCCGAATCTTCTGCAGCCCGTTCAGGTCCGAACGCCCCCGAACCGCCTCAAAAGGATTATTCTCCCAAAACAGCCGATCCCCCAAAGCGTGCATGACCTCTTCCTTACTCTGGAAAAACCGATAAAACATCCCCTTTGCGCCGCCTGCCAGCTCCATGATATCCGTAATGGCAGTTTCCTCATAACCTTTCGATAAAAACAGCTCCTTTGCCGCATCCAAAATTTCTTTCTTCCATTGTTCCGGCTGTTTTTTCACTGGCCTCGCCAATTCCCACCGCCTCCTTCAATAGTTATTGACTTTAAGTCAATAACTATTATACAAAGAATTTACATCCATGTCAATCACTTCCGCAAACACTCTCTCAAATGCAAAAGAAATCCATGAAAAAAGGACCGAAAAATGCCACCTCAGCATTTTCAGCCCTTTATGTATACTTGCAAAATTTTATGATATAATCCAACTTCCGCCCCTAAAATGATTCCAAATATTTCTGGAGCCTATCTGCAAACTGTCCAACATGTATCCCATCCACAAAAGAATGATGCGCCTGGACCGATACAGGCATGAAAATCTTACCGTCCTTCTCATAATACTTCCCCCAGTCGAACAAAGGCGTCGCATTATCCTTTTTCCCAGAATTGGTATGTGAGATATGCGTATAGGTGACCCAGGGCATAGGCGAACACTGGAACACATCATTTCCAAGGGGACCAGTAAAATATTCCTTCTGCTCCCTTGCAATCCTTCCCGCCGTCTCCACATATTCCTGAATACTACCCCGAAGCGGCACATTGACCACTTTGAACAGCCCCGTATCCTGATTCAGATAAGTAAAGGCAGTATCAATATGCTCAAAAAGAACCACCTTCCCCTCCAGGAAACGATACCGGAACGCTTCAACCTCATCTGCGCATTTACATACCGCATACACAAACGCAAGCGTAAAAGAAAGATTCTGCGCCTTCACCTTCCGCCGGAAATTCGTGATATCCGCCTCAAATGTCACACAGAAAGCAGGTTCCACGCTCTCCCTGAAAACCATACAGTGCATGGCCCTCTCCCAATTTTTCTCGTCTATCACCTGATAAGTATTCATCCCAGCTCCTCCCTTTTTGTTTCCCCACACATTTCATTTTCTTTTGGCAAATTTCTCTTTTGCGTATTCATATGCTTCCCGGATATACGGCCTTAAAGCCTCAAAAGTCTCTTCCGATGGGTTCAGCACACACATCCACCCCATCCACGCATAGACCGGATGCGGCAAAAAACAGTCAACCGCAGAAAAATCATAATCCATTTCCACAACCCCGCCTGCCCCCGGACGTTTTGGCACAGCCCCGAACAGCTTCACAAACGTATCCTTACGGACACCCAGGTTCACCCGGTAAACCCCCGGCCTGTCCAGCCTAGAGCCTTTATCGTTATCCCCGTCCTTCTCCTTGACCGTCAATATGTACACGCCCCTTTTCAGCACATGTCCGGGATTATAAAAAATCCCCTTTTCTCCCCAGCTCTCCACAAGTATACTGCCCTCCAGATTCTCCAGGCAATACTCCAAAATCCCTTCCGGCTTCATATCCCACTCCCTATACTTTTCAGATTCCTTTTATAAATTTTCATATCTTTTAATGTATTTCACCCATTTAAGAACTCCTTTTACAACTCTATTACAAAATCATTTCTTTCAACTCTTCTATTTCGTTTTTGTATTTTTTACAATCAATATTTTCAATTAATTCCCTTGCATTCAAATCAACCAGCATACCATCCTCAAACGTTAAAAAATCTATATAATCATCTTTTATCATCATTGACAAATGGCGTGGAAGTCCAATATTTTGCAGTTCTATGATTATATCGTCAGTTGTTCCATATTCCACATATTCTGCCCAATTTGCACCTGCATTTTGTTTACCTACTTTTTCAGAAACAATCAAATAATAATTCAAAAAATAATTTTTGATTTTAAACCTGAGAACATTATTAATATCTGAAATCAAATTATTTATTATAAGATTAATTTGATTTCGATCATTAGGATTAAATATTACCATCTCATTTCTATCCCAGATTTCGCCTTTCCTTTTGTAATAATTAATAATATAAATAATCATCATATTTAGTGGTGTAGACTTCATCCATGAATACATTAAAACCGCAAAATATTGTAACCTTGTTCTTTGTTTAACCATCGGGTTTCTTCCCTTAGATTCTTCTTCACCCCAATTATAATAATCATACATCTTTTCCAATACTTCCAGACAAGTTTGAGTTGTGATTTCATTTGGGAATGCGCTCTCTGATTCTTTTATTTTTTCCCATACCTTATTTTGATATATAACTTTTATATTTGAACACTGCTCTAAAATATATAATGGAATGTGATTCTCTTTTTCCATTCGCTCTAATAATTTTTTCCCATCTGCATTTTTTCTCAAAAAATTACTCATTAAAATGGAATCTGTTTTTGATGCTTGATGAGAGAAAACAATATTAGCATAATGATCCCATACTTCTTTTTCTGTTTGACTGTAATTAGCTCTGGTAAAATCTTTATTTCTCAAAGAATAATCTAAATTTGTATAAAAATTTTTCTGACCGTTAATCACCAAAGGTTTAACAGCCTCTATCTTCTTATTCCTTACAACTTCTAAATCTTTGTTTGGATTATCCCATCTATTCTTTTTATCTTCTATTCGTACACAAATAATATTTCCACTCAATTCTTTACTCAATCTACCGGCTCTGCCTGCCAAATTCCAAAAATCAACATCCGAAAATTTAGAATTTCCGATAGCATTACTAAAAATAAAAATATTCTTTGCAGGAAGATTCACACCCTCTAAAAGTGTAGATGTACAAAACATATAGTCAATTACTTTTTCTTCAAATAATCTTTCGATTCTTTCCCGTATACGTTGTGGTAATCTTCCAAAATGGAATGCAACTCCTTTTTTTAAACAATCAATTAAAAAATAATCTTTATGTATATATGATTTTATCAATTCAATAAGTGAATCAATCCTTGCATCATTTTGTTCAGGCAAACCCTTAGAAAACTTCAAAGCAAAATCAATCGTATCCGCTACTGTATTGCAATATACAATATTTTTACAGTTTTTTCCCAATTTCCGAAGAAGTTTCCCTACATAGTCTTGTTCTTTCTTCCCCAAGTCTTGAAAAATAATGTCTTCTCCTGTCTCCGTAAACATCCTGCCTTTTCCCTCAACATAGTCTATAAAAAATCTGTTTTGAGCAACCGGAGATTCCTTAATAATCATTTGTTCATCTATACTCTTTTCAACTAATTGTAAAAAGACATGTGCATTCGGAATATTAGGCGATGCAAAATACAATTTAATACTTTTTCTCTCCGCCAAAAGAATGGCATGATAATACAAAGGTGATCTTGAATCTTTTTCAGCAATTATTTTATGTGCCTCATCGACAAACATATAATTGATTACAGGATTTTCCTTTTCACCTAAATATGAAATTAATCGCTCTGGAGTAAAAACAAATACATATTTTAACATCCTATTTCTATAAATCATAGGAACTACCGGATGTGCCAACACCTTATAATTTTTATTTGTGATAGTTTTCTTTAATCGTGCTGTGACCTGATTGATAAGGGCTCTCGTAGGTACTAAAATCACAATATTATCTATCCCATGTCTTTCAGTAATAATATATTGAATAAAAGCATCCATTATAAAAGATTTACCAAAAGAAGTTGGCCCCGAAAAACTATAATGATTACTATCTTTCATCGCTTCAAAGAGCTTGTACTGCGGATCTGTAAATACCAAATCATTGAAAGGCACTTTTTGATAAGTCTTTTTTATTTGCTTTTCCAATGCTGTCTCAATCGTGTCTACTATTTCAGAATTTCCAACTGCAATACTTAAAGACGCGAAATTCCCTAATTTCGTTAAAATTGAATTGGCATAATACTGAAACTGCACATTGTCTTTATATACGTCATATAATAAGCTAACAATTTTATATGCTTTATTTCTTCCGTCTGCTTTATCACTTCTCGATAAAATATCTGCAAATCGTAACACATCATCAAATTCTTTTTCAGTCAATAAAATATCATCTTTTTGGTATAAGAATATATGTGCATACTTGTATTCCAGTTTTCGTGTTAGTTCATCCAAATACGGATCGTTCAATGCCCGGCGAACCATAGCCTCCAACCATTTCATTGTGTAATGGCCTCCATTATCCTCTGTCTCTTTGAATTTATGTCAGTAAATGGCAAAACATATATGTAGAAATTATGACCTTGTAGCTTATTATCAATAATTTTCTGTTGTATACTCACAAGGTACTTACTAACCTCAATATCTACTCTCGATTTTATTAATTTCCTAAAATCTGATGTTGGCATTTCCTTTTCCTCATCGCTTATATCTATTTGGAAGCCAATAAAAATACCAAAGGCATCATCGACATCAAAATTTCTGTTCTTGGTAGGGTAAATTAAACTTTCTAAGAACTCTCTTTCTTCATCTGAAAAAGATTCCTTAAATAAGTTATCACTAATCAAACTTATTTCATAACCTATTCCACTCTTCGCATTTCCTTTATCGTTTATACCATTTTTAAAATTATTTATAGATATGAACGCATCTCTTATAGCAGCATCTATTTTTTGGTAGGTTTTTGACTCTCCAAATATTAATTGATAATTCCCATCAGATAATTTCAGGAAATGTACACCATCAGCTCCATTTACATAGTGGCTTGTTGATGTTTTCAGTTCCAATTTTGTAAGTATTTTGGGAGCTCCTAAATGTGTTTCTAAAAAGCAAAATAAAAGCAGCTCTCCCAATTCTCCATTATTTCTTGTATACTCAACAAATTTTTCTCTTGCTTTTTTAGAAAGAGTTGCTGGTCTGTTTCTATATTTCTCTTTTACCTGCCTTGATATCGAGTAATCAATGACTGGATCAAGCAGCATTTCTATCAACAAATCATAATCAAACTCATTAGAATTAATCTTCAATACAAAAAGGTTCAATTTATTCTTTTTATACTTGTCCAAATCCTTTGACCACAGCAAATCGAATGATCCCAAGAAATCTGACTCCTTTAAACTTATTTCCATAATTCATTCTCCTTTGTACCAAAGCAATTTACTATATTTTACCACACTATTTCTCATTTTACTATCCAAAAGAGCCGATTGGGAATCAACATTCCTAACCGGCTCCTTGCTTCATCAACATAATACTTCTAAATCCGCTTCCGCCCATTCATCTGGAACACATCATGCCCCATAATGCTCCGTACCGCCTGCCCCAGACTCCTGGCCCTCCCATGCTGATGGTACGGCTGGGAAGCCCTGTGCTTATGGAAAATAATACACTCCCCCTCCCCCGGATACTCCGGATTATGGATATACCAGATATGCCCCGTATTCTTCGACTGGAGCGTCACATCATATTCCTCCGCCAGAATAATGTTAAAATAAGACCTATCCAGCCGCCCGATTTCTTCCGCCCGGAACATCAGACACTCCCCCTTTCCCGAACCACGCCGCCAGCGCGTCCTCCACGATACTCGCCACCTCCCCAGGCTTCACCCCGCCAAAATACCTCTCATACACCTCCGCCGACAGCCTCACACTCCTTCCGGCGGCCGCTTTCTTCCCTTTTCCACCATCCAGCGCCCCCAGCACAGCCTCTTCCGTCACATTCCCCGCCATACCCCTGACGCACTTCGCCGTCTTCGCATCCAGCTTAATCTTCCCTGTATCCGCCAGCCCGGACACCACCTCCTGCTCCTTCTCCGACAGATAAGACAAGTCCACTGCCGCCACCAAAGGCAGCGTCCCCTCGTCCAGCCGCCCCTTCAAAGGCTCCTCCAGCTTCTGCACCCGCATGTACCTGGCAATATTCCTCCCGGTCATCCCATACTCTTCCCCAATGGCATCCCGGCTCTTCAACCTGTGGACATCATGTCCACAAGTCCCCGCCGTGTCCTGCCCATTCAGCCTTGCGATCTCCTCCAAAATATCATTCCGCCGCCCCTGGCTGCTGACCTTCTCATACCGCTCCGCCAGCACCGCCGCCTTCTCACTGGGCAGAAGCTCCGCAAATCCCCTCTGTATCACATTGGTCTCAATCACATACACATAAGCGTCCTCTTCCGTCAGATCCGTCTTCACAATGGCCGGAATCTCCGTCAAGCCTGCCAGCCTCCCCGCCACCTGCCGGTTATGCCCCGCAAGCATCTCATACCCGTCCCCCTCCTGCCACACAATCACCGGATTCAGAACCCCATGCTCCTTAATGCTCTCCACCATATCCTCCAGACGCTCCCCCTCATACAGCCGGAAAGGATGTTTCCGGAACGGGCGGATACTGTCAATAGGCAGCATCCTGATCCCGTTCTCCGGAGCGGAAACCTCTTCCGCCCCCGCCAGAAGATCCACAGCGTCATTAAAAATCTTCCTCTTCGTCCCATTAGCCTTCATACAAAACCAGCTCCTTTGCAAATTTTTTATAAGCCATCCCCGCGCTCGCCTTCGGGCTGTACTCCGCCACCGGCAAACTGTAATAAATGCTCTCCCCCACTTTCACCGTATTTGGAATCTTCGTTTCAAACACCCGTATCTGCTCCTGGAAACTCTCTGTCACTTCCTCCGTCAGAACCCTGCACAGCTTCGTCCTGGACTCGCACATGGTCATCAGGATGCCTGCAATCCCCAGCCCCGGATTGATCCGCTTCCTGATCTTCACCACCGTCCGCAAAAAATCCTGCATCCCCATCATAGCCAGAAGCTGGGGGTTCACCGTGATAATGACCTCATCGGCAGCTGCCAACGCATTTATTGTCAGAGTCCCAAGGGACGGACAGGTATCAATCAGGATATAATCATACTTCTCTCGCAGCGGCTCCAGAATCCCGGACAGCATCTTCTCCGCCCCCATCTCCAGCCGCAGCTTCGCATCCACCACCGACAGATAAATAGACGATGGGATGAAGTCCACCCCTTCCTTCGTCCGTATGTACTTCTTCGGGGACGGCAGCTTCATATCCTCAATCTGCGCCATCATCAGATGCCCGATAGTATCATCCAGCACTCCCGTTCCTTCCACGCCGAAGCACGTTGTCAGATTCGCCTGGCTGTCAAAATCCACAGCCAGAACCCTCTTCCCCATTTTCCGCAGGCAGTACGCCAGATTGAACGTAGTTGTCGTCTTCGCCGTACCCCCTTTTTGTGAACCGATCATATAAATCTTACCCATATATCAAAACCTCACTTTCCTCTCTGCCACCATGCTCAACTGCTGTTCCTCAAACACATCTATGTAATCCACCGACTCCCTCGGCTCAATTACCAGCTTCCCTTCCTCACACCGAACCGTCAGGAGCGTCCCCGCCCCAAAGCCCAATTCTTCCAGCCAAAGCCCCTTCAACATAATTGTAGGCGTCGGCTTATAATTACGCCCGCTCTGCTCATACACCTTAATCTTCCGAACATCCTTCTTCATCTATATCCCGCCCTTTCCACCGGCCCGCAGACCGGACTATCCATTGTTTCTCCGTCACTGAACTAACCCTGGGATTTTACAGAGACCGCCCCAGGCGTAACAGCCCGTGCCTCTCCCTGCAAAACAGAACTATTTGTTTCCGAACGAAACGATATGCCATCTACAAAAATCAAAAACTCCGCTACACAAAAACTTCAAAACCATCACAACAATATGGGCGCTGTAAGTTCCCCGGCTTTCCGTAAATAAATCTCATTTGTTCCCATGGTACAGAAACACAGGTTTAACCCTCCCATGGCGCCCGGTTCACATTAAACCCAGCCGAAACCTGTCAACCAATATTACAACGCCCCCGTTGCAACCCGTCAGCATTTATAAGGACTTCGGACCTTCAAATCCATCACCAGAGGATGGTATGGTTGCTTTAATCGCTATCAGACTTTCATACTGCTGGCCAGCAATATATGTACGGCTCCCAGACGGAAACCAGAAATGCGGTGATTCCGTTCGCCCTTTTAAGGGCAAAAAAATAAGGGGACAAGTTAGTGCAACCCCTTGATTTTACTGGGTTCCTCTAACTTGTCCCTATTATAACACGGTCATCTGCATCTAATGTGTCTGGCTCTGTGATGACTGTTACTTGTAAATTCTTCGCTTCAATCAATGTTTCCTGCCTGCATTTCGGGCAGTAGAGAGGATAGTTTATCAGAACAGTATCCTCCCTGACCTTGTTACGGGTTTTGCTTCCGCAGAGAGGGCAAAATATCCATTCAATGCTTTTTGACAACTGCCTGCCCTCTCATTTTTAAGTCATGCAGTCGGTTGTCCATCATAAATTTCTTTTTTCTTGGGTCACCCTCCGCACGGTAAACAGTTAATCTTTCTAAATCAAATACGGAACTCCAGACCGTTTCAAAATCTGGCTCATTGTCATACTGACACATAAAGCCATAATCGCCCTTTAAAAGCTGCTTGGTGGTTTCGATATAATCCTCTTTTATCCGTCCCGAAGCAAAACTGTCCATGACAACTTGATACCGTTTATGGGAATTATAATCATCCCCATTTGCATCATCATATTGCTTCATTTCGTCGGATGTAAAACTGTTGACAGTACAAATAATTCTTCCATTCTCAAAACTTTCTGCATCTCGGATTTTTTTCATGGATGGCGTACATTCAACCACTTTCATATCACCGCTTTTATCTGCAAGCAGAATATTACAGTTAGAAGCGATTGGAAGTTCCATTAGTAAAGAAATTGCCTGCTCTGTATTACCCGCTTTTTCAAGCAGATACCGCACGATGAAACAGGAATTAAATCCCGCCTGTATTTTATCAAGGCTGGTCATTACAAAAGTCATTGCAACTGCAAGCCCATGTTCATTTAATCCCTCCTCCCCGTTAATAAAAGAGGATGTCGTAATTTGAAATCTATTTCCGTTTTTCGGGGCATAGATTTCACTTTTGCTCCCCTCCCGCAGATAAGGCGGCAAGTCATTGTTCCTGCCATATAGGATTCTTCCGCCTTTTGCATATGCGAAAGCAGTACATCCCCGAACTTCAACGGGAATATTATTCTCCAAGTTATACATGCAGCATCCCATACATAGCATCCAAGAAGCAAAACGCAGATAATCCGCACCTATGGCGTCGCTCACCCCTCTGATTTCTTCGCATACCTCTGGGAAATATTTTCTTAATGCCGCTTCGCTCCGTTTCCCATGTTCCAGTTGAAATTCATCCAAATGGAGAGGGAAAGAAACCTGACATTTTTTGAATATCTTTCCACGCTTCACTCCCATTTCATAATGGTCGCCCTTTAACCTTAAATGATACACCGTTTAATCATCCTCCTTAACCACTGCAATCCATACTTCAGAATGTCCGTTTACTGGCTGTCCGCTGCAAATCGGATACACTTCAATATCTGGCAGCTCTGCATATTTATACCCAGAGAACGGCAGCCATTCCATATAGAACCGCTTGAACACACTCTGCACATCTTCCTTAAAACGCCCATCGTTTTCAAATATCACCCATGTAGCCGCAGGGATTTCACATTCATACATGCCCGCAGGAGCAGGGGTATTTGCAGCAACGCCAATGTAGTAATAAATATCTTTCGGGTTTCTATATACGCTGATTCCTAAAATTCCTCTTGGCTCTCCATTAGACAGCCTGCATATTTCCAAAAATTGTTCTCCCTGCAATAACGCTTTCCAAAACTCTGGGACAATCCTTAAATTATCTTCCATATCCGAAGTCAAAGGGATACGGATGCCCACAATACGCAGGGGCGGCTTTTCCGCAATGCGATATGCCATAGCGCTTCCTCCTGTGATTTCAATCTTAAACTGAATTGACGGATATGCTTGCAGGACACTTCCCCCTAGCTTAGCTGCCGTTGGCGTGATGCCATGAACATTCTGAAAAGCCCGATTAAAAGAAGTCGGAGAGGAATATCCATATTTTAATGCAACGTCTATTACCCTGCTGTCTGCCCGCTGCAATTCAAATGCCGCCTGCGTCATTTTTCGGCGGCGTATGTATTCCGCCAACGACACACCCGAAACATAGGAAAAAACACGCTGGAAATAATAGGGGGAACAACACGCAATGCGGGCTGCTTCATCATACGATATTTCCTTATCCAGATTATCTTCTATGTAATCAATGGCTGCTCCAAGCTTTTTCAACCATTCCATCCTTTTACCTCCTTGCCGTTAAGGATAGCTTAATCCGATTTATATTTCCTCTCTTTTTCTGCTATCTTTTGTAAACACAAGTATAGTGTATAAGAATAAAAATTTGATTTCAACCATGCCGCCACGTTACTGATTCAAGAAGATTTCCATACTATAAAAGCCGACAAACTGTGATTTTCCACAAGTTCATCGGCTCTGCGTCTTTGCGTCTGGCTCTGTGATGACTATTGTTTGTAAATTTCTCACTTCTATCAATCTTTCCTGCCTGCATTTCGGGCAGTAGAGAGGATAATTTACCAGAATAGTATCCTCCCTAATTCTGCTGCGGGTTTTGCTCCCGCAGACAGGGCATAATATCCATTCTGTCTGTTTCAATTTCTTGCCTGCCTTTCTTTCAAAAATAATGGTACTGTTTCCGATGCCTGCATAGCAGATATACCGTCAGCATAAGCGTGAAAAGCTCCGCAAGCGGTACTGCAAGCCATACGCCCGTTACCTTTAAAAATCTTGGCAATACCAAAAGGAACACCATAATAAATCCAAATGTCCGCAGGAAAGATATGGTTGCAGATGCTTTCCCACTGGATAATGCCGTAAATAATGCAGAAGAAAAAATATTACACCCAGAGAACAGAAAGCTGAATGAAAAAACGCTAAATCCATTCTTTGTAATTTCAAAAACATTCCTGTTGTTCTCCGCAAATACTTTTGCAATACTTTCTCCGCCAAACAGGGAAAATAAAAATACAAATATGGAAATCCCCGCTATAAAGCTAAAACAGATACGGACGGTCTTTTTTAGCTGTTTTACATTCCCACTCCCATAGTTATAGCTTACGACGGGGGCTGTTCCCATAGAAAAGCCAATAGTAAGCGTTGTTAAGAGGAACTGCGAATAGATGAGTACCGTAATCGCCGCCACGCCGTCCTCACCTAACAGCTTCATCATCGTTACATTAAACAGAAATGTCGTTACGGCAGTCGAACACTGGCTTACCATTTCCGATGCACCATTGGAAGAGCTTTTCAGCAGAACAGATGCGTCCATATTAGGCTTGCAAAAGTGCAGCTCACTTCTTTTCATCATAAAAAATATTGTACCGATAATTGACGGTATCATATATCCGATGCCTGTCCCAATAGCTGCTCCCTTGATTCCCATTTGCAGTAAAACGATAAAGACATAATCAAAAACAATATTGGCAATCCCCGCCAGAACAGCAAGCGCTAAGCCTAATGTCGGTTTACCCGCCGTTACAAACAGATTCTGATACAGCACCTGCATCATGTTAAAGGCGGCGAAAATGAGCTGTATCGTCAGATAATCCCTGCAATATGGGAACAAGATTTCACTCGCCCCTAATCCCCAGATGATTTCATCCAAAAAGAGAAGCCCTGCCACTGTAATCAACAGACCGATAACCGCCCCTGCCACGACAATCAACGTAAAATTGCTTCTGGCTTCCTCTGTGTTTCCATTCCCCATTTTCTTCGCAACAACCGCACTTCCTCCTGTCGCAAGCATCGTCCCCAGACCGACAATCAGATTGATGACGGGGCAGACGATATTGATGGACGACAAAGCATTCGTGTCTACAAACCGTGCTACGAAAATCGTGTCCACAATGGTGTATAAGCCCATAAACAGCATCATCACCATGCTTGGGAAAGCAAATCTGATAAGGGATAGGGCGTTAAAGTTCTCTGCCAACGGGTTTTTCTGTGTTTCGGTCATTCCTTGTTTCCCCTTTCCTGCCCGTGTTTTCGGGCATAGAGGTATACCCTTGCGGTATTTCCTCCTTGTTTTTCGGTGGAAGCACGAAACGCTGCGTCGGGTAGCCATATTCCACAAGCAGTTCCCGTTCTGCAAATCCAAGACGGCGGTATTCTTCCCGCCAGCCCGTATCTGCCTTATCGCCTGCACGGTATGTCGTCAAGGTAATCTCTTTCCCGCAAAGCAGTTCCTCCGCCAGCTTATCAAGGAACAGCTTTGTAATGCCGAGATGCCGATACTGCGGATGGACAGCCAGAAAGTCTATGCTGCCTGTGCCTTGCGAAAATCCCATCACGCCAATAGCCATATCGTCATCCCGCAATATCAGAGCCTTTTTATCCGCAATATACTGATGCAGGTTTGCGGCGTAATCTTTTTTATCCAGACATGGATAGCCGACAATCGTAAGGCTTACCAATTCCATCCAGTCATCCGCATCTTCGGGCATGGCAAATTTAATATTGTCTTTTGTCAAATCCATTTTTACAGGCTCCTCCTTCAGATAGATTTCAAGCTGTAACGGGTAGAAATTTTCCGTTTCCCGAAATTCCGCAGGGGAAGTCTTATACATCGCCTTAAAAATATCCGTAAATGCCTGCTGGCTTTCATACCCGCTCATAAGGGCAATCTCAATAATCGGTTTTGCAGAAAACACCAGAAGTTTTGCCGCTTCTGTAAGCTGCCGCCGTTTTGCGTAGTCGTGGATAGTCAAGCCGACGGTCTTTGTAAAAATCCGATGCAGATGGTATTTGGAATAGTGCAGTGCCGATGCCACCATATCTAAATCCATCTTTTCATGCAGATGTTCTTCGATATAGCGGATAGACTGTGAAACAATGCGTACAGTCTGACCTTGCATTTTGCGACCTCCTTTCCTCGTTTTCACCCTCATTTTTTTAACATTACGAAATGTCAAAGCAGGGGTTCAATGAGATATTGTAGCACAAGGAGTTTTCTATCTTTTCATCATTCTTGCTATGTTTTAAACCATCCACATTTACAGCAGTTCTTCTTTCAATGCCCTTATCCATTCTTCGATTGCCTGCACTAATCGAAATTGCTGATGCAGAACCGCCATACCCGTGGCAGGAACATCGGGGGCGTTTTCTTTTAAGTCCATGTTCTCCTCAAGATAGGATTTCAGCACATTGATATTGCTCTCAATGTTATCCAGACATTCCCTCTGCTGTTCCTTTTCCATACTTTCTAAATTAACAATGACCGCATTAAAATCCAAGAATATGTTAATCGGCTTGCAGGATATTTCTAGCATCAGTTTCTCAAATTCCTCATTTCCTGCATCCGTCAAGGAATATACTGCCTTTTCAGGCATTTTTCCCTCTTTCTCCGTGCGGCTTGTGATAAGCCCCTTTTCTTCCAACTGGATAACCTTTTTATAGATGGATGGTGTGCTGATTTTTACCCACTTTGAAATGTTGCGGTATTCCACCAGTTTCTGAATATCGTATGCACTCAAGGATTCCCGCTTCAACATCCCCAATACAATCAAATCAATGGTCGCCATTTAAAATCCCTCCTTTTTCTATTGACAACTACTATAAATTATAGTATTATAATCCCTGCAACGCAATTACTATATTTTATAGTAGTATAAATAACACCATTTGTCAAGAGAAAGGAGTTCAAAATGAACAGTCAAAGTAAAAAGATGGAGTTGTTCGGCAGCACATCCATACCAAAAGCACTTTTAGCAATGGGCATCCCAACAATGATTGGCATGTTGGTAAATGCTTTCTACAACCTTGTTGACGCTTATTTTGTCGGCGGGCTAGGGGAGAGCCAGATGGGGGCAATCTCCGTGGTCTATCCGCTCGGACAGGTCGTTGTCGGTCTTGGTCTGCTGTTCGGCAACGGTGCGGCTTCTTACATCTCCCGATTGCTAGGTCGTGGAGATAAGGAAAATGCGGATAAAGTGGCAAGTACCGCTTTATACAGCAGTGTATCCGTTGGAACAGTTATCATTATCATTTCTATGGTGTTCCTGCATCCTATACTGAAGCTCCTGGGGGCAACCGACAGCATCCTGCCTTATGCCGCCACATATGCGAGCATTTACATTGTTTCCTGCATCTTCAATGTATTCAATGTCACAATGAATAACATTGTAACTAGCGAAGGAGCCGCTAAAACGACCATGTGTGCCTTGCTGACGGGTGCGGTACTCAATATCGCCTTAGACCCGCTGTTTATCTATGTGTTTGATTTAGGCATAGCAGGAGCAGCGATAGCGACCGCAATCTCACAAGTCGTTTCAACCTGCGTATATCTGACCTATATTTTTCGGAAAAAAAGCGTATTTCATTTTCGGGTTAAGGACTGCACATATACAAAAGAAACTATGTCTGAGATTTTCAAAATCGGCATCCCGACATTGGTATTCCAGATTTTAACGAGTGTGTCCATTTCCTTAATCAACAATGCCGCTAGCGATTACAGGGACTCTGCCATTGCAGGCATGGGCGTTGTTACCCGCCTTATCTCAATGGGCAGCTTGTCCGTATTCGGGTTCATCAAAGGTTTTCAGCCCATTGCAGGGTACAGTTACGGGGCGAAGAAGTTTGACCGTCTGCGTGAAGCAATCAAGACTTCTATCCTATGGTCTACGGTTTTCTGTGTGATTTTCGGTGTGATACTGGCTCTGTTCCCTACGGCTATCGTTTCCCAGTTCACAAAGGGCGATGCCGAGATGATTCGCATCGGGGCAGCATCTTTAAGGGCAAACGGCATTTCCATCATGCTCTTTGGATTTTATACGGTGTATTCTTCCCTGTTCCTTGCTTTGGGAAAAGGCAGAGAGGGCTTTATCCTCGGAGCTTGCAGGCAGGGGATTTGTTTTATTCCCGTTATCCTGTTGCTTCCGATTGTCTGGGGGCTAAATGGCATTATATATGCCCAGCCGATTGCCGATATGCTTTCCGCAGCTATAACAGTATTCATGGCGATACCGCTCCACAAAAAACTGAATGAAATGCAGAAACAAACTTCTGCAATAAACACGAAAGACAACGACTAAATATTTATCTTTCTGACAAACAGAGCCGATGAGCTGTGAGGTTTCCCACAAGTTCATCGGCTCTGCGTCTGTGCGTCTGGCTCTCTAATGGCTTTACTTGAATATCTAATTTCCATGAATGAAATGAAAGTCACAACAATTAGCACCTCCCCCTATTGTTCCTATACGTTCAAATCTAATCTTAGGCTCATATCCCGAAAAAGCAGTTATATCACTTTGGCAGAAAACCGTACAAAGTTCTGGGCAGGAATATTTCTCACACATATCTTTGTAAAGGCAACGGACTATATCAAAATGAATTTCTCTATTATCATGTCTTTTCCATTCTACCGTAAACCCCTCTGTTGGGTACTTTTTGCTCATATGCGATTTGGCAAACATTTTAAATAAACCATATGTAAATGGCATTTTTGTAAGTTTAGCATTTTCTTCCGCTAAATTGTGAGCATTGTGCTGTATTTCCTTATGGGCAATCATAAATGCTTGTTCTTTGGTAAAACCCTGTTCAATAAGGGTTAAATATACACCCATGATTGGCAGCAATCTTTTGAAAATATGCTGATTTATTTCGTCATTCTCGGATTTTGCTTCTCTATCGCTTAAATTCGTATATTTTTCACACATTAAGATATAAAGCTGTTTACCTTGTTCATTTCCATATTCCTCAGTTAAATCATCGTATAGAAAACCGAAATCTGTTTCTTTATAGTCCATAATCTTATCTCCGTTTCATGCATTCATTTATTTATCTATAACTGTTACTTTCAGATATTTCGCTTCAATCAGCATTTCCTGCTTACATTTTGGACAATAAAGCGGAAAATTTAGCAGGACGGTATCTTCTCTGATTTGATTACGGGTTTTATTTCCGCAAACAGAGCAGTGTACCCATTCTGTTTTTTCCATTTAACCACCTCACTATCTTTAGGACAGCAGATTATGGACAGCCTTGTAAGTAAGAGGAATATACATACAAAGTAAAGACAACCGTTCCCACAATCCCTCATATTTCAACATGGTATTTTGAAACTGCTCTTTATCTCCCATGATAAAACAGACAAAGAAAATTAATGCCAGGATAAAAGAAATAACACATATAATGCCAAAAATGACATTGTTCTGCTTAAATGCTAAAATCCCATTTAACAATGGAAAAAACAATAATGCCATAAATCCGATTGCCGCACTTATTCCGTGTACTTTTGAAGCCGCAGTAACAATGTCTTTGTTTTCATTCACATGGAATATTCCCGAAACCAATCCTGCTCCGACAGCAAATGTCCCCAGTGAAAACAACAGTAAAACCGATAAGATTGGAAAGTCTTTTTTCGTAGTAAAAAAATATGCAACCGCTGCAAATGCCAGAAAACATCCAAGCCATATTAACCATGTATTATAAATAACACGAACGGGGCTTTGCAGACTTCCCAACGCACTCATTGCCATTGTTTTACTATTGTACCCATCATAATACCGACACAATATCCACGGAAGAAAAAACTCGCCAACAACTGTAAAGAGCATAACTGAATGAAATATCTTACTGGTTATTATATTTCCCATTTTCCAATCTCCCCTAATATCTCTTAATTTCTCCATGAAAATTATGTGCTTTTTCAAGCAGCGGTCCTTTTGCTCCCATTGTAAAGGCAATATCACTGCTGCGGATTGACAACAGTTCCATTCCAGACTGTAATTCTAAATCGTCCAACGTATTTTGCGGCAATTTAACAGTTCCGTCCTTATCAATGTTAATCCACGCATATTTACGCCCTTTATATCGGGTAAGCTCACCCTCGGAAAGCTGACAGTCCCTTAACGCAGGGCATTCTTCCAATATATGGCTGAGTTTTGAATTTGACAGCAGCGGATATGTCGTCACGCAAAAGCCGCCTGTTATTTTGCTTCCCGTAAAAATTATCACTTTTCCATCCCGCAGTGCATCATATTCCAACAATGCCTGTGGCGGGATGTGTATTGTTAAATCGGGGTTTATAACGGAAAGACCAAATACAAATTTACCCCCTTTATTGAGCTGCGGCATAAAAAACCTCCTTTTCCAGTATTCCTTTTTCTACATTAATATGTTATAATAGTAGTGTTTACAAAAACTACTTTATATATAAAGTACTACAAATACAACCCAATGTCAAGGAGGAAAAAATATGCTGTCCAAACCTGCCACAATGCTTTTAGGTTTCATATACGAAAAACCGCTTAACGCATACGAGATAATAAAACTCTTAAACTACATGAATGTGAAATGGTGGTTTAATATCGCTGATTCAACGGTATATTCGACCTTAAAAACCCTTGTGAAAAAGGAATTTATATCTGGCACTACCGAGAAAGTCGGAAATATGCCAGACCGCACCGTTTACAAACTTTCTGATAAGGGGAAAAGCGAATTTGTAAACACTTTAAAAGCATCCATCCTGCAATTCAACTACGATACAAACATCTTTTCTATTGCCGCTTTTTTTCTAAGTACATTTACTCCTGATGAACAGCAGGAACTTTTGCAGGAGCGGCTTAATATTCTGCAAAAGTACCGTGCAGGGATTGAAAAACAAATCAATCCGTTATGGGAAAATGAAGTTTCTTCTGCCCATTCTGCAAATGTAAAAAGAATGATTGACCTTGTAGATGCTGAAATAACAGGGACAAACCGTTTACTTGAAAGCTGCAATGCTAACATATAACACAAGTCCATGAAATGGATAACAAACTGTGAGGAAAACCTATGACTATAAACAATATCCGCTATTTATATCATGCAGAAACGGGCATTGAGCTGATTTTCTGCAATAATTCAACTATATCCTACCCATTGCATAATCACGTTTCCGTACTGACAATCGGTATCATACTGGATGGCTCTGTAGTCCTTACAACAAATAAGGAAACAAGGACTTATAAGCAAAACGAAACATTTACAATATTTCCATATGAGCCGCATAGCATTTCGGCACATGACAGCTATTCCCTGCTTACCCTGTGCATTGATAAGAATGCTGTAAGCAACGCAGATGTTATCACCATACAAAAACATATCGGACTTCTTCTGATGCAGGCTCTGAATATGGGAAAAATTAACCGCTATCAGATATTACAGCTATTAAACTGTCTGGATGAAACCTCGGATTCTTCCAACTGGCAGCTTAAAATCCATACCCCATATATCCACGACTTAAAAAGACAGTTGGAGTTATACCCAGAATGTAAACTTACTGTCGAGGAAATGGCACAAAACGCTTTTCTAAGCAAATACCACTTTATCAGAAGCTTCAAGGCAGAGGTAGGGCTTACGCCGCACCAGTTCCAAATCCAGAACCGTATCCGCAAGGCGCAACGCCTAATCCACGAAGCCGATACAATAACCGAAGTAGCTTTGACCACGGGTTTCTGCGACCAAAGCCACTTCATAAAGCAATTTGAAAAACAGGTAGGCTTGCCGCCTTTAACTTATAAATATTCTTCTGGAATTATCCCTCAAAATACTCCTATACCCTCTGGGGCACTCGTGCCATTCGGCGATACGAAAGAGATATAACCAGATAGAGCTATTAGCAGAGGGCGGGCATAAACTTTGCGAACAGGCAAAGCCCGTCATCCCCTGCAATCACTTCATGCGGTACGCCTATGGGAAATATGGATATTACGCCCGCTTCATAGGACAATTCCACACCGTCATTTACGCAAACACCTGTGCCAGAGATTACTTCATGCGTTTCCAGTTGTTTCTCGTGGATATGATTGCCAATCTTTTTATTAGGGGCTATCTTCACAAGATGGTAGCTGAATTGTCCGTCTGTCCTTTCGGATGTGATAATATGTTTCAGCTCCACGCCGGGGGAAGCAGGATGTTTCGACCACGGGATAGCATCAAATGTAACTGTGGCATCTGGTAACAGCAGCTTTCCTCCCTCGTTGAATTTTTCAAACAGATTTTTGTAATCCATTTCAAACACTTCCTTTCAATTTTTTGGCAATTTCTCTGCCTGCCTACATCATACCAACAGGCTTATTATTTGAATTGTAAAAAATTGCGGAATACAAAACAGAGCCGATGTATTGTGATTTCAAATTATCTCACAAATTCATCGGCTCTGCGTCTTTGCGTCTGGCTCTTTGATGACTATTACTTTTAAATTTTTCGCTTCAATCAATGTTTCCTGCTTGCATTTCGGGCAGTACAACGGATAATTTATCAATACCGTATCTTCCCTAATCCTGTCACGGGTCTTATTGTAAAAAAGCGTCTTCGACACTTCAACCCCCTAACCCCCATTCATGGGGGAATTAGGGGTTCCTTTTTTTTACTTTTTCGTGCATAATAGTCTTATGAATATTTTACAGAAAATCTTTTCCGACCATTATGAAGAAATTAAATTTACCCTTCATCCCAGAAAAAC
>CAJTIU010000020.1 GCA_910576335.1 Lachnospiraceae bacterium | reverse complement strand
TGGAAGAATTCACCACCAGCTTTATTCAGCGTCTTCCCCAATATATGCAGGAGGCTCTGGAGCGGACAGAAACAGCGGCATGAAACTATTTTATAGGTTAAAGTATTGATTTTTCAATGTGCGAATCCCATTTTTGATGTGGGAAGTTTGAGTTATCTATATTATGGAATACAAAATTATTTTTTCGCGCTTCAACCAGCAGCATCCTATAGTCATTCACATATGCCGCGAACTCTTCCGGTATACGAAGCATCTCGTGCAAGGTGGTAGCTCCGTCCCAGGGATTTTCGGAATAATAGACAACAACAGTCACAACAGGAGAAAATCTGTCTGTACGCTTCATTCTTGACAGATACTCGTCTGCATCCATTCCGTGTGATGAAGTATATTTTGCGGCATTGTCATCATATTGCTTTTTATAGGTTCCGTAGTCATATCCCATAACCCGGAGAGGCATTGCATAATGAATGTGCTTTTGAGATTCCTTTCCTAACATTACAAATTCTATACCGGTTTCAGAGGATTTTTTCCTAATTTTGATATTATCTCTGGAAGCTTCAATCGCTTCTGCATATTTCTTATGTTCCAGTATAGAAGATTCCTCCGTGTCAATGTCCATTAACTCGTCCGGTTTGATGACCTGTTGACCTTTAAATAAAACGGTATTAAAAAAATCAGCAAACCGTTCATTGCTGCGCCAGTAATTTTTTAAAACGGTATCCGGTTTTAGAGCCTGCAATTTTTGTGACATTTTCCTTATCCTTTCCTTTGTTATTTAAAGTATACTATAGGGGTCATGGGGATTGCAATAGAAATCCATGCGAAATTCTAATTTCAGGCTCAAATAAATGATGTAATTTGTGATCAACATTTTTGCCTCTCCCTGGCTTAAACTTATTGCATGGTGGTAATGGGAGATGATTAAAGAGAGAGGACTTATAAAGAGAAGATACCGGCGCTGTCGGATGAGCTTAAGATTTCTGTGACGAAGGAAATGAGCAAGGAGTCTCTTAACGAGTGTGGCTTGAGTTTTTGCCAATGCAGATGGAGGCACTGTTTTGGTTGGAATCACAAAAGATGGTGTAATTGTGGAAATTGCTGATCCGGATGAAGTTATGCTGCAAATTGCATATTCCCTTAAAGATGCGATCGCACTTGACATAATGCCATTTGTGCACATACAGGCAAATGAATTCGAGGAAAAACTATAATAGAAATTCTATAGATGTGGGCTGTATACGAATCTGGTTAAAGATCCTAACCATCTCTGAGCTGTGCGATGATAAGTTGGGAGGAACTCATGATTAAGCCTGCTCCATCAGCCTATGATATCTGCTTTCTGAACATATTGAAATACTCCCGGACTTTTTGAAAAGATATATCCAATTTCCCTTGCAGGCGGTCTGAAAAAGTACCTCCAAACAGGCCGAATTCATAGACCACATCTACAATTTCACCGGATCTTTCGTCTGCCTTCCATTCAGCTCTTCTCTCTGCTTTTCCTTCTTCTTTTCCCTTGTTTATCAGTTTCTGTCCAAGCCCTGTTCATGCCAATCACCTTCATTAATTCATCCATCTCTCCTAAGTCTCCCAATCTATCTGCCATAACATACAATACTGTCTTTGCCCTGTTGATTCCTCTTTCCATTGTTATCCAACGGGAGGCTTTCCATGCAGACAGCATTCTTGAAGTAAAAGGATGTGGCTTCAGTGTTCCATTTGACAATTACCGGTGTGATCAATTAGGCGATGAGTGAGATTCTCATCAATATACTGCAAAATTGATAATAGTGAACAAAAGTATGACTTCATGGTCCCTTGAAGGAATGATTTGGGAATTTTAAGGAGCAAGAAAATTATGAAAGTATGTTTGGTTGGTTCATCGGGGGGACACTTGACCCATCTATATATGTTGAAACCTTTTTGGAAGAAACAAGAAAGGTTTTGGGTAACTTTTGATAAAACTGATGCCAGGACTTTACTTGCAGATGAGAAGATGTATCCTTGCTACTATCCAACAAATCGTTCGGTAAAGGCACTTATCATAAATACAAAGTTGGCATGGAGAGTGTTAAGAAAAGAAAAACCAGAGTTAATTATTTCATCTGGTGCAGCTGTTGCTGTTCCATTTTTTTATCTTGGGAAACTTTTGGGTGCAAAGACCATTTATATAGAAGTTTTTGACCGTTTTGATAAATCGACTGTAACCGGAAAAATGGTCTATCCTGTAACAGACAAGTTTATTGTTGAATGGGAAGAGATGAAAAATGTTTATCCTAAAGCTGTGAATTTGGGCAGTATATTTTAATGAGGGAATGGTATTAAAAATGATATTTGTAACAGTTGGAACTCACGAACAACCCTTTAATCGGCTTGTGGAATACGTGGATAGATTGGCTCAAAGTGAAGAGATAACAGAAGAGATCATAATACAAACAGGGTATAGTACATACAAACCAAAGAATTGTATATATAAAGAATTTTTTTCATATCAGGAGATGCTGAAAAATGTATCTGATGCAAGAATTGTAATTACCCACGGAGGGCCCTCTAGCTTTATAATGCCTCTTCAAGTTGGAAAAATTCCGATAGTTATTCCTAGAAAAAAGGAATTTAATGAACATGTAAATAATCATCAAATTGAATTCTCCAGGATTGTACAAGAACGCATGAAAACAATTATTGTTGTCGAAAACATAAATAATCTCGGCAAAACAATTAAAGAGTATGATGAAATTGTTTTTGGCATGAACAGTGAAATTAATTATAACAATGCTAAATTCTGTGATGAGTTTGAAAAAATTGTGAACGAAATTGTTATGCAAATTTGATCATCGGATCCCAAGAGGTTACGGACGTGAACTTGAAAAAAAAGCTTAAAAACACCTTTTATTTAGGAAAGCCAATATCGGCTGATGAAATTATAAGTAAACTGAGAGGTTATAAGGCAGTTTCCTTCGATATATTTGATACACTTTTAAAACGTAATGTAGAGGAACCAACAGATATTTTTGAAATCGTGCAAAAAGAATGCAAAATTAAAAATTTTAAGACTAGAAGAATTGAGGCTGAAAAGAGAACAAGGCTAAATTCAAAACATAAAGAAGTGGCACTAGATGAAATCTATTGTAATTTAGAAGGTTTATCTAATTTAGACAGGCATAAATGCATGGATATTGAATTAGAAACAGAAAGGGCTGTCCTTACTTTAAATCAAGACTTATATAAGGTTTATCAATGGTGCCTTAACGAACAAATATTGGTATTTATTACTTCTGATATGTATCTCCCCGAACCTTTTATAAAAAATGTGCTGAATGCTAACGGAATTTGTAATTATATAAAAATTTATCTTTCCAGTACATATAGAAAAGCAAAAATTGATGGCAGCCTTTTTAAAGTACTGCTAGAGGAGAATGGATTAAATCCCTCACAAATAATTCATATTGGGGATTCAAAGGAAGGCGATTTTAGCCAGCCGCGCAAACTCGGAATAAGCACAATTAAAATTCCTCGTTACTATATGCGAAAAAAATATACCTATTCATTCCCGGGAAAATTAAAATGTAATTCACTAAATTTATTTTTAAATAATACAGAACCTTTTGGGATTAATGATTATCAAAAATTTGGTTATGAATGTTTTGGCCCCTTTTTATGGGGATATGTCAGGTGGATCTATAAGGCTGTTAATGAAAAAGAAATAAAAAAAGTCTATTTCTTTTCTAGAGATGGATTAATAATAAAGAAAGCTTTTGATTTATGTTTCGCAAATACTGATATTAAAACATTCTATTTAGAAGTTTCTCGAAGAAGTCTTCGTGTTCCAATTCTTTGGATGGATTGTTCCTTTAATACCATTCTTAATATGCTATCGCCTTCAAAGCTAATTTCTTTAGAAACTATTTTTGATGGCGTGGGACTGGAGATAGATGATTATGAAAACCTTATAGCTAAACATGGTCTAACAAAAACTTCTATTTTTGATAGGTTAAGTATTGCTGATAATCCAAATTTGCAGTCTTTATATAAAGAAATTGTTCCAGATATTGAGCAGAATTCAAGGCGTGAGTACAAACTATTAAAAAAATATATTGTTCAAAATGATCTTTGTGCTAAATTTGCAATAGTAGATATTGGCTGGTCTGGCGGCATGCAACGATACTTGGAGCAGACTCTTTCAGAACTTAAAATAGAGCATGATATATCGGGCTATTATACGGGAATCGCTTCATATTATAAGAGAAATACTGAAATATTACCTAACATGAATATAAATGGTTATTTATTCGATTTTAAAAATAATGTTAACTCTATTGATAAACGCAGCTGTTTTGTTGGGCTATTTGAACTTCTATTTCTTGAACAAGAAGGTTCTGTCAAGAAATATGAATCTATGGAAGGTTTAATTAGGGCAATACGATATGATTATGAATATATGGAAGACGGAAAGCCAACGGATGAATATATAAAAATTAAGATGGTTCAGGAAAGTGCTCTTAAATTTGTTAAAACAATTTCAACAAATCAATTTTTGTCGGGGTTTGATTATTCTGCAGATGATGTATTTGAAATTATAAGACAAATTGGAGCTAACCCGTCTGCAGATGCAGTTAGATTATTTGCAGACTTCAATTTCTACGATGAAGGGGAAACTCATAAATTGGCTGAACCACAGAGTTTATTTTTCTATTTAATGCATCCGTATGAGTTTAAGAAAGATTTTTTAAGAAGCAGGTGGAAGACTGGTTTTATGAAAAGAATGCTGAAAATAAAATTGCCATATGAAACTATGTACAATTTTATGCTTCGATATAAGTAAAAGTAACAAGTGGGAGAAATGTAAAACTGCCTTTAATAAAATAAGATATATGATAAAAAGGAAAATGTACCATGGAATATTTGGATGCGGTTTTAGTTGGAATCGTTACATTTAATCCTGATTTAGGGAGATTAAAGGATAATATTAATGCTGTTCTTGTACAAGTGAAGCACATACTAATAGTAGATAATGGTTCAGATAATTTTGAAGAAGTTAATTGTTTGTTTTCAGATGACATAACCATTATTAAAAATGTGAAAAATGAAGGAATAGCTAAAGCGCTACGTCAAATAATGGAATTTGGAAATAAGCAGGGCTATATTTGGGTTCTTACGCTAGATCAAGATTCAATTATTTGTTCAAGCCTTGTGAAAGAATATTGCAAATATGCATGTCGAAACGATTTACAAGATGTTGGTATGTTTACTTGTCTTATAAAAGACAGAAATTTTAATGATGAAAAATATGAAAAGCAAGATACAGATGTACTTGAGGTGCCGTATTGTATTACTTCTGCTGCATTTACTAATGTAAAAAAGTATTTTATGACAGAAGGTTATGACGAAAAATTTTTTATTGATGCCGTTGATTTTGATATTTGCTACTCTCTCCGGGAAATTGGATATCGTATATGCAGAATTAATTTGATGGGACTATATCATGAAGTGGGACATGGAGAAAACAGGAAATTTTTATGGAAGGAAATTGTAGTTTATAATCATAGTTCCTTTAGAATCTATTACATGGCCCGGAATATAGTTTTCATGAATAGAAAACATAAAAAAATGTTTCCATGGTATATGATGATAAAAAAAGAATTGACACTGCTTGCAAGAATTTTACTTTACGAAAATTGCAAACAAGAGAAGTTTAACCAATTTATAAAAGGGTTAAAGGCTGCATGGGATAGGACAGGTATTGTATGAAAATTAATTTTATTATGCCAGGCTTGGGAGATTCTGGCGGGATGAAAGTAATTAGAACATATGCAGAATTGATGAAAAAAGCAGGTGAAGATGTTGTTATCTATTGTCCTATAAAAGCTCTCAATTTGCATAGGTATAACTCTAAACTGAAAAATACAATTCACCAGTTTTATTGTACGCTAAAAACATTATTAGAAACTGTGCTGAAGAATAAATCGGGTATCCAGTGGATATGGTCGGTTAATGGAAGCAGTATAAGAAAGGCAGATGTTACTATAGCTACACTGTGGGCTACAGCGTATAATGTTTTCAAATTACCAGATAAATGCGGCAAAAAATTTTATTTTATTCAAGATTATGAAATATGGGATAATGAAGAATTTGCAAAACAATCCTATATGCTTTCATTAAATAAAATTGTTATTTCTGCATGGATAAACAAAAGATTAAAACAGGAGCTCAATATAGGTCCATTTCCTGTTGTCATTAATGGCATTGATAGTATTTTTTTTAACAATAGAAGCATTAATAAAAATAAACCGGAGCTTTGTTTTCTGATGTTGAACCATATCCTGCCGAAAAAGGGAGTAAAAAATGGCCTAATTGCATTTGAGAAAATAAGGAAAATATATCCTCAGTGCCATTTGTGTATGTTTGGAACATGTAGTTCAGATAATCTTCCGAATTGGGTTGAATACTATAGAGATCCATCAAAAGAAAAATTGCTGTCTTTGTATAGTTCATCAGATATTTTCATTTTCCCAAGTCTGGAGGAAGGATGGGGGCTGACGCCTTTGGAGGCAATGGCATCAAAATGTGCTGTAGTTGGAACAAACACAGGTTTTGTATTGGATTTAGGTGTAGATCACGAAAATATGTTGATTAGTCCGCCTGGAGATATTGATAAAATGGTATGCAATTTTATTGAATTGATCGAAGATATAAAATTAAGAGAAAAGATTCAGTTAAATGGGTATGAAACAGCAAAGAAATTAAATTGGAATGTTTCCGCAAAAAATTTTTTAACATTACTATATGAGGATGAAAACATATGTTAATAATTATCATTTTGTGCATTTTAATAGCAATATTATCGATTTATTTAAAAAAATCCAAAATATTATTTTTCATTGCTTTTTTATTTGCATGGATTATTATGGCTTTTGTATATGACATTGCCGATGAAACTATATACATAAGTCGATATTCACGTCCGTCTTTATGGATAGGACAGACCGAATTTTTATATGCTTTAATTATTCGCATATTCCATGTTTTTCATTTTTCCTTTTATCAGTTTAAAGCTGCGATCACGTTAATTCAATTGTTATTGGTTTCTTCTACAATTAAAAGATATGCGAAGTATCCGGCATTTGTTTTAATGTTATATATGATATACCCATTTGCACTAAATGTATGCCAAATGCGTAATGCTTTAGCAACAGCGATAATCATCTTTGCGTTACGTTTTATTTTATCGGATGATGTAAAAGCAACTAGAAAAATAGGACCATTCACAATAAATGACTTGTTATATATTTTATTTATTATCATTGCAACAGGCATCCATACAGTCAGTCTGTTTTGGGGATTACTTCTCATTGCGAAAAAATTGTCATTAAAGTCTACCATTATTTTTACTTTTATTTTTAATATGTTTTTTACTTTTATTTTCACTCCGGAGAACTTACTTAAGATATTTTCGCTATTTGGAGCAATAAATAGAATGGCAGTTTATTTGTCTTCAGATTATCGAAAAATATATCAGAGTGTATATTTTCATTCAGCAATCTTAAGAGTAAGTGCTTATGCAATTATGATTTTTGCCATATTAATATGGCTGCAAATGACAGAAAAAAAGGAAAAGAGCCCTGCAATTAATTTTGCCATTAAATCTAATGTAATTGTTTTATGTATTGTCAGTGTAATGGTTCAATATACAACAGAAGTTTACAGAATTCAAGAAGGTATGACTGTATTTAATTATATCATTATTAGTAATAGTATAAAGCAAAGTACAAAAGGCTATCTAGCAACAACTCCTAAAAATGTTTTGATACATATAGCATTATTTGCTTTTTCAATTATAAATTTGTGGATGCTTGTACTGAGAGATGATTCCATGGTAAAAACAATTATCCAGCCATTATTTAACAACAACTTTTTCTTTGAAGTATTTAAATTATGATAAATAAAAGCAGATGAAGTAAGCGATAGAATGGTCAGAGACATGACTCTTTTATTAACGATTTAATTTTTGAAAGAAAGGAAGATGCTTTGTCAGGCATTGTGCAAAAGAATAATGGAATTTTCATTTGGAATATTAGCATATAATCAGGAAAATTATATTTTGGAAACATTAGAAAGTATTAAATATCAGAAAGAGCATTTTGGCTTAGACTGTATGATAGATATTATTTTAGTAGATGACGCCTCAAAAGACCAAACCTATAATTTGGTTCAATACTGGATAAATGAAAATCGTACTCTATTTAGAAATGTAAAAATGATCCGCAATAGTGAAAACCAGGGAACTGTTAGAAATTTTAATGTTATTATAAATAATATTTCTACTACATACTTTAAAATTATTGCCGGAGACGATCTTATTAGTTCCGGAAATTTATTTGAAAAATACGTTAATCTTGATGCAAAATCGTTATCGACATTTGTAAGAATGGAAATAAAAGACGGTATTGTAAAGCTGAATCTTGAATGGTTGAAAAGTTATCATTATAATATGAAAAAGTTTCAGGACAGAGTCTTTCTCTTGAAAGCAATGAGAAAAGGAGGATTATTTCATTCTCCATCAACATTATTTCAAAAAAAACTCTATATTAATGCAAAGTGCTCAGAGTATAATACGAAATTTAGATTATTTGAGGATGATCCAACTTGGTATTCAATGCTGAAAAATGAACCAAAATTAAATGTAATTTTTAATAAAGAAATCATTGTTTTATATAGAGTTCATTCAAAGTCGGTAAGCAATTCAAATATTGTAAACTCTCCATTTGAAAAAGAAATGGAACTACTAAAAAGGCTATACTATAAAGACACAAAAGGATTAGAAAAATTATTTTTTTGGTTTGCATTACATAATACTTTGCCCAAAATATTTCGATTAGATAAATATATATCATATTTAAAACGGAAAAAAATAAATTTTTATGCCCGACATGATAGTGAGTTTTATAATTTCATTGCACTCTTGAAAGAGAAAGAAAAAGAAGAACAGAAATTTTATAAATTTATAAAGCAAAATGCCCAAAAATACTATAGGAATTTACAATGTCTTTTATAGCATGGAGGATACGATAATGCAAGTTATAAAATATGTATTCCAGCCTCACGGTGACGACCGCGGACAATTGATTGCATTAGAGGAATTTAGAGATATTCCATTTAGAATAAAGCGTGTTTATTATATGTATGATACTGCCAAAGATGTTATACGAGGATTTCATGCCCATAGACATCTCCAACAAATTCTGGTTTGTATTCATGGCAGTTGCAAAATTCGTTTGGACAATGGAAAAGAAAAAAAAGTTGTTCCATTAGAAAAGCCTTACGAAGGTCTCTATGTTTCTAATAATATGTGGCGGGAAATGTATGATTTTTCACCAGACGCCGTTCTTATGGTGCTGGCTTCAGAACTTTATGATGAGTCTGATTATATACGGAATTATGAGGATTTCCTTGAATATGTAGAAAATTGTGATGATACTGCTGCCAAAGGGAAAGGGGAATAAAAATGAATGTACCTTTTGTGAGCTTCTTACCTATGGAGCGAGAATTAGACGAAGACTTAAGAACTGCATTTGAAAGAGTTTATAAAAGATCATGGTATATAGCAGGTGCAGAAGATAAGGCTTTTGAGGAAGCTTTTGCAGAATTTTGTGGCGTTAAGTATTGTGTTGGGACAGGTAATGGTCTTGACGCGTTGATGATAGCACTAAAAGCTTTAGGAATTGGTTCAAATGATGAAGTCATAGTTCCATCAAATACATATATTGCTACAGCATTGGCAGTTACATATACTTGTGCTACTCCTGTATTTGTTGAACCGGATATCCGTACATTTAATATTGATCCTCAGAAAATAGAAGAAAAAATAACAGAAAGAACCAAAGCAATTATACCTGTTCATTTGTATGGACAAGTATGTGATATGGACTTGATTATAAAGATTGCAAAAAAATATAATCTTTATGTGGTTGAAGACTGTGCACAAGCACATGGGGCTGTATATAAGGGTCAAAAAGCTGGCTCTTTTGGAGACATTGCGGGATTTAGTTTTTATCCAGGAAAAAATCTCGGCGCACTAGGCGATGCCGGTGCAGTTGTAACAAACAATAAAGAACTTGCGGATAAGGTACGTGCATTATGCAATTACGGATCAGATTACAAGTATCATCATATTTATAAGGGACATAATTCCAGACTTGATGAGATTCAGGCCGCATTTTTATTAGCGAAGCTACCATACCTTGATAAAATGAATATGGAACGTCGTAGAATTGCAGAACGCTACCAAAAAGAGATTGTTCACCCAGAAATAATTCTTCCCTATGTGACTCCAAATGTTGTTCCGGTCTGGCATATTTTTGGTATTCGCTGCAATCGCAGGGATGAATTGGATCAATTTTTAAATAAAAATAATATCGGAACTAATAGACATTATCCAATACCAATGCATATGCAAGGATGTTATAAAGAACTTAATATTAGTACAGGGCAATTACCAATTGCGGAAGAAATCAGTGCAACAGAATTGAGTCTTCCTCTGTATTACGGCATGACAGACAAAGAAATAGACTACGTTGTTAAAATTCTAAATTGTTTTAAGTAACATATAGAAGATGAGAGGAACAAGCATAATGGCATCCAATGGGAGGCAGTTGAAGACAATGAATAGAATTTTAAAAAAGTGGAAGAAAGTACCATTGGTCATCAAGGTATCGGTATCATATGCTATTTGCAATGTATTACAAAAATGTCTGTCATTTATTACGCTGCCATTATTCACAAGATTGCTTACAACAGATCAATATGGCCAATATACAGTATATCAATCATGGCTAGGAATTATATCTATTTTCCTAACACTGAATTTAGCATATGGTTCATTTTCTACAGCTATGGTGAAATATGAGAAAGACAGAGACGGCTATATCGCCTCCCTTGAAGGAATTTGTCTTGTTTTATCCACAATATTTTTAATTATTTATTTGCCATTCCAAAATTATTGGAATAGGTTGTTTCAGCTCCCATCATGGATTATTTTAATAATGGTAGTTGAAATAATATTTTCTACAGCATTTCAACTATGGAGTGGCAAAAAAAGATTTGAATTTAAGTATAAAAGTGTAATCGGGTCAACATTTTTAACAGCTATTCTTTCTCCATTACTGGCATATCTGCTGATACAGGTAATGCAGCAAAATGGATATGCAAGAATACTGGGCTATTCTTGCATAACAATTGCGATCGGCGGTTTTCTATTTATACTCAATTTGATTAGAGGAAAAAGATTCTATTCCAGTGAGTATTGGAAATTTGCACTGGGCTTTAACATTCCTTTGATTGCCTACTATCTTTCACAGACAATCTTTAATCAGAGCGACAGAATTATGATCAGTCATTTATGTGGAGAGAGCGAAGCCGCAATGTATGGTGTTGCATATAACCTTGCAATGGTTCTGACATTTGTACTAAATGCTATTAATAATTCATATATTCCTTGGTTTTATGGAAAGATCAAGGAGGGTAGGCCAGAAGACAACCAAACTATATCCTGTGGCATTGCTCTTATCTTGTCTCTAATGCTTCTTTGTGTAATTTGGTTTGCACCGGAAATCATAAAACTAATGGCAGGAGAGAACTATACCCCGGCTATTCCTGTGGTAGCACCTATATCCATGAGTCTGCTCCTTCTATTTTATGCACAGTTATTTATTAACGTAGAGTTCTACTACGAAGAGAAAAAACTGTTAGTGTGCGCATCTATTGGTGCTGCAGTGCTTAACATTGGCTTAAATGCAATACTAATTCCTATATTTTCATTTGTAGCGGCTGGATATACAACTTTGGCAAGCTATATTGTTTTTGTCATATGCAATTATTTTGCAATGAGACAGACAATGAAAAAGCGCCAGCAAAAAACTGAGATGTATAGGCTGTCATATTTGGTTGCTATACTTGTGGTCTTTATAATAAGTAGTTTTCTTGGCGTGGCACTTTATGACTATTTTTTTGTGAGGATAATGATTGCCTTAATAATACTGATTATTTTGATTTGCTTAAGAAATATATTGCTTGGGATAATGAAAGAAATTAAAAAGTAATTGACTTCAAAAAATATGATTGACGAGGTGTATTGTTTTGAAATTGCGAAAACTTGAAAATAAGGATGCTTCTCTTATGCTTGAATGGATGCATGATAAAGATGTTATAGAACATATGCAAACTGAATTCAAAAAAAATGATGTTAATGATTGCAGAGCGTTTATCTCTAAGAGCCTAACCGATAATTGCAATGTACATATGGCTATTGTTGACGACAAAGATATATATCTTGGTACAGTTAGTTTAAAGCATATTAATCTGAAATATTCAGCGGCAGAGTTTGCAATTGTCGTACGGAAATGTGCGATGGGGACAGGAATTTCCAAAGAGGCAATGGAGACAATTCTGGAGATGGGAAAACAGCAATTAAGGCTAAAGAATATTTACTGGTGTGTCAATGACAAAAATACACGCGCATTACGATTTTATGATAAAAATAATTATCAAAAAACTGTAGAAGTCCCAAAATTCATAAAGGACAAATATAGAAAAGACCAATTAAAAAATTTGGTTTGGTATATATACAGATAAAGATAAAGGAGTAAATGTAATGAAGCTAAAAAGAGCTTTAGTCAAAAAAGAGATGAGTAACATAAATACGTTGAAACTAAAAAAAATCTTTTTTTTTCCATTTAAATATGGTCGTATGAAATGGGATGATCGGAAAGCTGAAAAGCTCCTTCGCAATGTTGCAAAAACAAAAAAAAATCTAAAAAAGAAGAAAATAGAGGTTGCATTTATTGTACAAATGCCAGAAATATGGGATAAGGAAGAACCGATTTTTCAATATATGTTAGAAAATGATAAATTTAATTGCAAATTACTACTTGTACCGACTTATGATTTTGTGAATTCACAATTAGGAGACTATGGTACAGAATTAGAATTTTTTTCTGGTTTATATAAAGATACTGTAATAAAGATAATACAGAATGGAAAAGTTATTGATATAGAATGGGCGAAGTTTGATTATGTATTTTATCAAAGACCATATAATAATTATCTGCCTAAGGAACTAAAAAATTCATCGATAGCGAAATACTGTAAGATTTGCTATGTTCCATACGCATATTGGCCCTTTAAAGATCCATCAGTAGGACTGGATTGGACCTTTCTAAAATATACATATGTAGTATTCATGGATTCAGATGAATTATGTAAAGTATTACTAAATAAGCATGCCCGTACATACAAAAAAAAACTTCAATATTCACTTTCATTTGGTTCACCGTTGTTGGAAAAAATAGACACGGCATATTCTTTATGTGATAATGGAGGCAAAAAATTTCGCTTATTATGGACGCCCCGATGGTCTCAAGATGATAATGTTGGAGGAAGCCATTTTTTAACTTATAAAGATGATATTTTAAAATTATTATATAAATATCAAGTGCAGCTGACAGTCCGTCCCCATCCTCTCATGTTTGAAAATTTCATTAAGACTGGCGTAATGACAAAATCTGAAGTCCAGTCATGCAAACGTGACTGGGGAAGCCAAGAAGTCATACTTGATTCCAATAAGGCTATTGCAGATACATTTTTAAACACGGACATACTCATCACAGATATTTCATCAATCATGATAACTTATTATATGACTGGAAAGCCGATAATATATTGTCCGCCTGATAATATTGAAGAATGTGACACATATAGGAAAATGAGACCCGGAATGTATATTGCACACAATTATCAGGAAATAGAAGAGGCTGTTGATATGTTAACTTCAGGGAGCGATCCGAGATGGAGATATAGGTTAGAAATGATCAATAAAATAAAAGAAAAATCCTTCGATGCAACAAAAAAAATTGTAAATTGGATAGTTGGTGATTATGAAGAAACAAACATATAAATTTAAATATTCAAATGTGGAAAATATAGATAAAATTTTAATGACAAGTATTAAAGTTTTTTTAATATAAATGGAGGATATATTAATGAAAGCACTAATCTTAAATTCCGGTCTGGGAACTCGCATGGGTGTCTTAACTTCCGAGCATCCCAAGTGCATGACAGAAATATCAAGCAAAGAAACCATCCTAAGCCGGCAGCTAAAATTAATTGCAGAAGCCGGCATTGAAGAAGTAGTTATGACTACCGGCGCCTTTGATGCTGTACTTGTTAACTACTGCCAAAGTCTCGATATACCAGTACATATTACCTTTGTAAAGAACCCTGTCTACAAGCAGACCAACTACATCTACTCCATTTACTGTGCCAGGGAATATCTTGATGATGACATTCTCCTCATGCACGGCGACCTTGTATTTGAACATTCGGTTTTTGAAGCCATTGCAGGCAGCAATACAAGCTGTATGACTGTAAGTTCCACATTACCATTGCCAGATAAGGATTTTAAGGCAGTTATACAAAAGAACCATATTACAAAAGTTGGCATTGAATTTTTTAATGAAGCAGTAGCTGCACAGCCTTTGTATTTGTTAAAAAAAGCGGACTGGAAAGTATGGCTTGATAAAATAGAGGAATTCTGCAAAAATGACAAGGTAAAATGCTATGCCGAAAACGCATTTAACGAGGTATCTGAAGCCTGCCGGATTTCACCTTTAGATATTAAAAGCCAGTTATGTGCCGAAATCGACAGTCCGGAAGATCTGGCAGTTGTTTCTGAAAAATTAAGAGAAATAGAGAGCCGAACTGTATATATGTGCTTTTCCACAGATATGATCCATAGCGGCCATATTTCCATTATCAGAAAAGCGCAGCATCTTGGCAAACTGATTATCGGTGTTTTGTCAGACGAGGCGGTTGCCAGCTATAAGAGATTTCCGCTTCTTCCCTTTGAAGAACGCCGAACTATGTTTGAAAATATAAACGGAGTATACAAGGTAGTGGAGCAAACCTCTCTCAGCTATAAAGAAAACCTTCAGAAATACCTGCCGACAATCGTTGTTCATGGCGACGACTGGCTGACAGGAATTCAGAAGCCTATCCGGGACGAGGTTGTTTCTGTTCTCGCTTCTTATGGCGGAAAGCTGGTAGAGTATCCTTATTCAAAGGACAGGAAATACATTGACTTGGAAAAGCGTGCCCGTGCTGAACTATCCACTCCGGATATACGCCGTGCAAGGCTGAAAAAAACGCTTGCCATAAAAGGACTTGTCTGTGTCATGGAGGCACACAGTGGTCTGACCGGATTGATTGTTGAAGATACTGTTGTTGAGGAAGAAGGTGGGGCCCGCCAGTTTGATGCCATGTGGATCAGCTCTCTGTGCGACTCAACCGCCAAGGGCAAGCCGGACATTGAACTAGTTGACATGACATCAAGATTCCGTACAATTGACGATATTTGTGAAGTCACGACAAAGCCTATTATTTTTGATGGAGACACCGGCGGCCTGACGGAGCATTTCGTATATACGGTCCGTTCACTGGAGCGGATGGGAGTCTCCATGATTATAATAGAAGATAAAACAGGCCTAAAAAAGAACTCTCTGTTTGGAAATGAAGTAGTCCAGACCCAGGCATCCATTTCCGAGTTTTCTGCCAAGATTGCAGCCGGGAAAAAGGCGCAGCGTACGAAAGACTTTATGATCTGTGCACGTATTGAGAGCCTGATTCTGGAACGCGGAATGGACGATGCGCTTGAGAGAGCCTTTGCGTTTACAGAGGCAGGAGCAGATGCGATTATGATTCACAGCCGGAAAAAAAGCCCAGAGGAGATATTCGAATTTGTGGAAAAATACCGCAGTAAAAACCAGACTACGCCAATCGTCGTTGTCCCGACCTCTTTCAATACCGTGACAGAAGAAGAATTCAAGGCAAGAGGCGTGAATATTATCATCTATGCAAACCAGCTGACCCGTACAGGTTTTCCGGCGATGCAGAACGCCGCAAAAATGATTCTTACAAACCACCGGGCAAAAGAATGCGATGATATCTGTATGCCTTTTAAGGATATCATACGCTTAATCCCGGAAGACATATAGGGAGATAAAATATGGCGGAGCAAAAAATACTATCAGCTGACAATGATTATAAAGAACTTGACGAATACCTGAAGGCAGGCGGTCACAAAAGAATACTGCTGGTATGCGGAAGCTCAATAAAGTATTTAAAGCTTGATGTTTATTTTCAGACACTGGAAAGAAGAACCGGTATTAAGGTGGTGCGCTTCAGTGGTTTTAACCCAAACCCTTTATATGAATCGGTCGCCGAGGGTGTTAAGCTTTTTCGTTCCGCGAACTGCAGCATGATCATTGCGGTTGGGGGCGGCAGTGCGATTGACACGGCAAAATGCATCAAACTTTATTCCAAGATGGATGACAGGAAGAATTACCTTGAGCAGACAATTATTCCGAATGAAACAGAACTGGTTGCAATACCAACTACTGCAGGTACCGGAAGTGAGGCAACCCGGTTTGCTGTCATTTATTATAACGGTGAAAAACAGTCTGTTTCTGATGACAGCTGTATCCCGGCAGCCGCCCTGATGGATGCATCTTTACTGGCAACACTTCCAGTTTATCAGAAAAAAGCTGCCATGCTTGACGCATTCTGTCATGCGCTCGAATCCTTCTGGTCAGTGAATTCAACAAAGGAAAGCCGACAGTATGCAAAAGAGGCCATCCGGCTTATTCTGACTAATATGGATGGATATCTGGCCGGACAGTATACCAAAGCAGCCCAGATGCTGCAGGCGTCAAACCTTGCCGGAAAAGCAATCAATGTCTCACAGACAACCGCAGGGCATGCCATGTGTTATAAGCTGACAAGTCTTTATAAGATCGCGCATGGTCACGCGGCAGCGTTATGTGTCAGAAGGCTTTGGCCGTATATGATTGAAAATATTGATAATTGTACGGATCCGCGAGGGAGGAAATATCTGAATAATATTTTTCGGGAAATGGCGGAAACCATGGGATATCCCACGTCCATAGAAGCCGCCGGAAAATTCCATGCAGTCTATGATAAATTGGGATTATCTGTTCCGGCCTATGAGGAAACCGATATCAATATATTAAAAGCATCTGTCAATCCTGTCCGCTTAAAGAATAATCCGGTTGCTTTGACAGAGAATGATATTGAAATACTTTATCGTCAAATACTTAGAAAAGAGGAGAAGCTGTTATGAAAGTTGAAAGGCTAATAGAAATCATAGGGGCTGATTTTTATACAGGTGTACCGGATTCCCAACTGAAGGCCCTCTGCAATTACCTGATGGATGCCTATGGGATTAATCCAAAGCATCATATAATTGCAGCAAATGAAGGAAACTGTACTGCACTTGCGGCAGGATATCATCTTGCAACAGGCAGGATACCGGTTGTCTATATGCAGAATAGCGGTGAGGGCAATATGATTAATCCGGCCGCCTCCCTTCTAAGTGATAAGGTATATGCTATTCCGGCTGTATTTATTATTGGCTGGAGAGGAGAACCCGGTATACATGATGAACCACAACATATTTATCAGGGAGAAGTAACCTTGAAGCTGTTGGAGGATATGGATATAAAAGCTTTTGTAATCGGAAAGGATACTACAGATGATGAAGTCTTAACTGTAATGGAAGAATTTAACAGACTTCTTGCCAAGGGGAAAAATGTGGCTTTTGTAATCCGTAAGGGCGCTTTAACTTATGAGAGCGAGATAAACTATACAAACGATTACATTATGACACGCGAAGAGGTTATCAGGCATATTGTGAAAATATCCGGAGAGGATCCCATCATATCCACCACTGGGAAAGCCAGCCGTGAACTGTTTGAAATTCGTACATCCAATGGGGAAAGCCATAAATATGATTTTCTGACAGTCGGTTCTATGGGGCACAGTTCATCCATAGCGTTGGGAGTTGCATTAAATAAGCCAGATACCAGAATATGGTGTATAGACGGCGACGGCGCCGTTCTCATGCATATGGGATCCATGGCAGTAATGGGGACGTATAAACCGAAGAATGTGATCCATATTATTATAAATAATGAGGCTCATGAAACGGTAGGCGGCATGCCCACCGTTGCAGGAGAGGCTGACTTTGTGGCAATTGCAAAGGGCTGCGGTTATCCATATGCTTCCTGTGTGAATACATTTGAAGAGTTGGATAATGAATTGGAGGCAGCCAGGAAACGAAATACACTAAGCATGATTGAGGTCAAATGTGCAATCGGGGCAAGAGATGACCTTGGAAGACCAACTACAACAGCTCTTGAAAACAGGAAAAATTTTATGGAATATCTCAGTGCCCTTTAGCAAAAAAGAGGAAAAGGCTTATAAAAATTGGAAACGGGGAGGTTTCCCATAGCAACGATTCCAGTTCCATCAAAGAAGCAAACGAAGCCATTTTACGTGATCTGGATTCTGGGGAGTTAAGGAAAGGTTGTGGTAAAGAAACTGGTGAAAAACAGAAAGAAGAAAACAAGGCATAGGGATTTTATTGTTTAAAATAAGGATAGATTATCAACCTAGTATAAAAAATAGAATTCCGTTTGCCTTGGAAGTATAAATACAACTTTAAGCGTCAGTGCTAGAATACCAAAAAGACTCTTGCAATCAAACCTGGGATATGCTATATTATAAACACAAAGAAAGCGCAGCCGCCTACAAGGGGCTGACCATTGAAACAGGTTAGAAATGCCACCCTACAACTCGCCAAAGTACAAGGGTGGCTTTTGCTATGTAAGAAGGCTACTTACAAAACGTAAACACGAATGTAAGCAATGCCAGAAGGAAAATGCCGAAAGTCAGCAACTCCATAAGAGAAATAGGAATCTTGTGTTTCTTAGGAAACTTAAGAGAAATTCCAGGACTGCCGGAAAACGCCGGGGGCTGGAGACAGCAATTCCCAGGCCTTTATGAAGAAGGAAGTCGATGAGGGGGAGTACAAGGTTTCCGTTACCTTCGCTCCGGATTATCTGAAAAGGAATACGGATTCCGTAAAGTGTGCAATGGAAAACGATGTGTTCGGTTCACTTCTTGATGGCTCCCTACTGGATGATCTGGAGGTGGCGGCTGATGAAGAAATATTTTTATTTGACTGAGGGTGAGTGTATACGATAAACTAAAGGCTGAAGCAGGAGGTTACTTCTTGAAATACAAAGAAGGAGGTCATCGGAAAATGTGTGAAATTCCCAAACCGGCAGAAAAAATGGCTGTATCCATTGGAGGACAGAATTTTGAATATATGAGAACCGAAAAAGTTTTCTATGTAGACAAAACACATTTTATTAAAGAATGGTGGGAGGAGAAGGATGTAGTCACACTGATCACCCGGCCCCGCCGCTTCGGCAAAACACTAAATCTTAGTATGATGGAATGTTTTTTCTCGGCAGGTTATGCCGGGAGGGACGATTTATTTGAAGGATTATCCATTTGGGAGGATGGATCATACCGGAAACTGCAGGGAACTTTTCCTGTTATTTCGATAAGTTTTGCAGGAGTAAAGGCAAAAAGTTTTCAAGGTGCAAGGGACGGCATCATCAATGCAATTGCAAATGCATATGAAGCACATTCTTACCTAAAAAACAGCCAGGTTCTTACGGAACAGGAAAAAAGCAGCTTTGATGCATTTCAGAATTATTCTGTGAATCCATCAGAGAAAAAAAGAATTTCTGACTCACTGGTTGTTGTTGCGCTCAACAAACTTTCCATGTATCTGGAACGATATTATCATGCAAAGGCTTTGATTTTTTTGGATGAATATGATACACCTGTGCAGGAATCGTATGTATCAGGATACTGGCAGGAATTAATTGATTTTGTGCGGGAATTATTCAACCTGACATTCAAGACAAATGAATATTTCCAACGTGCTTTACTTACTGGAATTACACGAGTGAGCCGGGAGTCCGTTTTTTCAGATTTAAATAATCTAAATGTTATTACAACAACAACGAACAAGTATTGCACATCTTTCGGCTTTACAGAGGAAGAAGTCTTTGAGGCATTGAAGGAACGTAACCTCTCTAATATGATGGACCATATAAAATTCTGGTATGATGGTTTTATCTTTGGCTCTAGAAAGGATATATATAATCCGTGGTCCATAACCATGTACCTGGATACACAGGAATTCGGCACATATTGGGCTGACACCAGCTCAAATGCTCTTGTATCAGAATTAATAAAAACGGGTACTCCAGAGCTGAAAATGCAGATGGAGGTTTTGCTTGCCGATGGCTTTCTGGAAACAGAACTGGATGAAAAGGTTATCTTTGATCAATTACGCAAAAAGAGAGGCGCAATCTGGAGCCTTCTGATTGCCAGCGGTTATTTAAGACCTGAGGAACGCCTTTTTGACCCTGCCAGGGGGAAACATATCTACAGACTTAAGCTTACCAATCACGAGGTCAGGCTTATGTTCCAGGATATGATAGCTGCATGGTTTCCAGAGGATGAAACGTCCTACCAGAACTTCAAGGAAGCGCTTCTTACAGGGGATCTTGATTATATGAACCAGTATATGAACGAAACGGCGGCCGAAGTGTTCAGCAGCTTCGATACAGGTCGGAAATCCTCGGAGAAAACACACCCTGAGAGGTTCTATCACGGCTTTGTACTTGGATTGATTGTAGATCTGGCCGGACGCTATCAAATCCGTTCAAATAGAAAAAGCGGACTCGGAAGATATGATGTAATGTTAGAGCCCCTGCATCGGGAAGATGACGCTATCGTAATGGAATTTAAAGTATTTTCAAAGCAAAAGGATAAAACACTGGAGAATGCAGTGGAAAATGCGTTGGAGCAGATTAAACAGAAGAAGTATGATACAGAATTAATTGCAAGAGGAATCCACGAAAACCGGATCCGGCATTATGGGTTTGCTTTTGATGGAAAAAAGATTTTGATCGGAGAGGCAGACGTCTGCAGCCCAAGAAATCGGAGGTAATTGGATATGAAGTATAATATCCCTGACAGGGTCGTAAGAGATATTGCTTTATTCGCGCGAAGACATGCGGTTCGTAAGGTAATTCTCTTTGGTTCCCGCGCAAGAGGCACACATACCGAAAGAAGCGACATTGATATTGCTGTAAATGGTGGCGATTTTGATTCTTTTTACTGGGAGATAAAGGAACACATACACTCACTTCTGACTTTTGATATTGTCGAACTTGATTCGGGTGTTTCTGATAAGTTAAAAAGGGAAATAGAAAGGGATGGGATAATAATCTATGAAGAAACTTGATAATTTTTCAAATTGTCTTGATGTGTTAAAAAATGCGGATTTTGAGTTTGCAAATAATAATGAGATTTACAGAACAGGTGTGATTGGGCAGTTTAATCTTACCTTCGAACTTG
The DNA here is from genome assembly GCA_910576335.1 of Lachnospiraceae bacterium. GTDB lineage: Bacteria > Bacillota > Clostridia > Lachnospirales > Lachnospiraceae > CAPEBR01. The sequence goes on along the minus strand of CAJTIU010000020.1, from coordinate 73,942 downwards.
CATGGAAAGCATTGCAGGCGGTGCTGAGAATTCATGGTGCGGAAGGCGCAGGAACCGGCTCGCCCAGGGAAATTTTACAGCTTGGGTATAAACTGGGGTTTGTGAACGATTCCGCTGTATGGCTTCTTATGTTAAAAAAACGCAATACAGCGGCACATATCTATAATGAGGAAGAAATTGATGAAATGCTCCTGCTTATCCGCGACAGCTTTATTCCGGCATTTACCGCTCTTGAAAAAACATTAAAGAGTAAACTTGATGCTGTAGAACTGGGATGATGCGTTACTGTCACAGGCGCGACTGTATTCATTACCATCAGCCTATTGTAGAAGACCTAAAGGCTGAGAGGCAGAAGGCAATTGAAACGATTCTTACTATGAATCAGTTCCCGGCCGGCATGGAAATGTTCAGTGCCGCCAATGAAGAGCAGTGGGAAATAATCAAGGAGACGATTGACTGTTCCGATTACTATGTGCTTATTGTAGGAAATAAATATGGTTCTATCGACCCGGCTTCGGGGATCAGCTACACAGAGAAAGAGTTTGACTATTCTGTCAGGCAAAAAATTCCTGTTCTTGCATTCGTAATTGCAAATGATGTCAGCACTACTGCAGATAATCTGGAAAAGGATCCGACCAAAGCAGCGGGGCTTTTGAACTTTAAATCGAAAGTAAAGACAGGAAGGATGGTAAAATTTTGGCATAATGCCGATGAATTAGCCGCTCAGTTATCACAGTCAATTTTCAAAGCAATAAGCCGGAGCAATCGTCCTGGCTGGATACGGACTACTGAATTTGACATTGAAAAGAGTTATGCTGAGATTCTGAGACTGACAGAAAGAGTACATACACTTGAGGCATTGAATGCTGACCTGAAAATAGAAAACAGCCGAAGCCCCCATTTATGGATTAGGGCGGATAAAGCAGTCGGTGATGATGGCAAAATCATGGACGAGAATGTGACTATAAGGGATTCTGTGGTTTATTTTAAGGTTACGCCAGTGGATCTGTCTGATGCGGAAAAGGGAATAGACTATAACGATTATGCCGGAAGAACAATTCATGCAGATAAAAATGAAGTACGATTGTTTCGGCATCTATATAAGAATGCATTTCCCCTGGACTTTTCTGTTCATAACGATGGCAATGCCAGGGCAACAGGGGTTAGAGTAAATCTGCAATTCCCTAATGATCTGCTTGTCATGTCCATAAGAGAATTGTATGAATATATGGAAGCAGAGTCATTAACGGTTTCGGAAGACTCACATAAAAATTGGGAACTTCGATTTTTCGAGCCCGAGAACAGTGAAAACAGCAAAGCTGAAAAAGAGAATATAAATGACAGGCAGAAGTTTATCTCAATTGACGAGCTGACAGTAATAAAAGATATTACAAATCTTCTTGATCCCGCAGACTTTAATGAGGTGGTTTCCATATTCCCGGGAGAGGTGAATTTTGACAAAACGGAAGTCCAGCATAAAGATTGCGATTTAATAAATGGTGTATGTATCTTGCCAACATCTTCTGGGAAACATACGATAAAGGCTAATATTATATGTAATGAATACACTGAAGCACTTACACAGGAGATTGTTGTGATCGTGGAATAAACAATATAAAGAATACCCCTTCAGGATCTGCTAATGGCTGCCCTGAGGGGGGGATCTCCTTCTGCTACCCAGGCACTATTGTATTTTCCATTTCTGTCTGAACTTTTTTATTCTTTGAGTACATGCCTTCGGAATAACCTTCAACATTGCACTCTTCAATCTTTTCTTGAATTTCTTTTTCATTAATTTCTTTTGAAAGATTTTTTCTACTTCTATATATCCATTTTTAACATAACCTTCCAATAACTTGTCTCTTAATAAAGAATGTTCCGAGGGGTGTTTTAATTGCGTATTTATAATTTTTATTTTTGATATGTCTACTGGTTCCTTAGAAATAGACTGGCCATACTCATTCAATAAGGACAGTCCATGCACAGTGTTTACTAATAAACAAGATACACCTTCTTGTTTGGAAAAAGGTCCGTTTCTATCTGTCATAAGTTCTGGACTATATTCTTCAACTCCCCAATAATCTCCAATGGTAAGATCTCCTACGCGTTTATCTTGAGCATAGGGACATTGATAGCATGAGTCGCGATATATTTCTCCTTCAAAAAAAAATTGATAATATGAAGAATTATCTGGATTAATACGTTCAGATACCTTGGAACCATCGCAATACGTTCCCTCTATACCCCCTTCTGGGCTCCATCCATATCTTTTATCCCGAAATTTAAGATCATCAATAATGATTTTCTCCCGTGTTTCTGTATGATGAAGATAATCATTAAAAAATTGAAGATTTGGAACACCATGGCAAATTATATCTACAGTGAAAAGATTTTCTGACAGTTTATCTCCTACACAGCTTTTTACTGCAGCCACTTGGCATGGAGTACCAGAGAATAGCATTTTTTCTCCATTCTTTAATAGTGAAACAATTTCAGCAAATATTTCCTGTGTATCGCTTTGAACGTATTTTGAACCTTGAAGCTTTGGCAAATCGTCCTCTGAATCGATAACAATATGCATGATGTTTGCATGTCCCTTACAGATATTCATCACTGCTCCGCAAACATAACCTCCAGTACGCAGAAAAGAGGAGGCAAGCGCCGAGAAAATGCCTCCTGACGCAGATTGTAACAATTGAGTCTGATTCTGATTTACAGCAGCAAAGCTCTTAATTATTCTTTGAGAATAATCGTAGTTAAAACCACACATTTTTTTACATAATCCACAATCCACACATTTTACCTGCCTAATCTCTGGATAAAGGAAGCCATAGTTATCGGGTTCTAGCTTTATTGCAGAACATGGGCAAACATAAGCACATAATCCGCAACCGCAACATTTTTCCTTATTAGCGTAAACATAAATCATAACTCTCCTCCATTTGAGTTTAATTTTCTTGACTCACTTTTTTATTCCTTACAATATGTACTTGCGCACTTTAACTTTTATCTGCTTTAGCATTAAATCAAATATCTTATAATTTGTTACTACTGCATAAAAAGCCGCAATGAAACAAGAAATAATAGAGTATAATGTATTTTCACTATAAAACAAAGTAAAAACCAGTATTGTCGTAATTGCAGAAATAATTGAATTTTTAGAATTTTCCTGGAGCTGAATATAGCGGGCAACTTTTATTCTGCGATATACATACACTGAAAAATTAGCTGCAAGAGTAGATATTGCAGCAGCATAGATTCCAAAGTGACTAATCATCATAAGGTTTAAAGACAAATTTAATATAGCAGCAGTGACTGTTGTGGTCCCCATGATTTTGGTATCTTTGTACGCAGTAAAAATCCCACCATAAAATCCAGAGATGTTGGAAAAATATGTAGCCATTAAAAGAATCGGTGTATAATATATTGCCTCAGAATAGTTTTTGTTAATCAAAACACGAAACACAAACGGCATGAATGCAGTCATACCAATCACTAAGGAAAACATAATATTTTTCAGATATCTATAAACTGAATTGTAGAAGTCATTCTGCGCATCGTCTCCTATAACTCGTGCGGAGCTTTCCTTCCATGACTGATAAAAAAAACCATAAACAGTATCCATTAAATTAGGAAACTTATAAGATACAGCATATAAGCCGGCGGCATGGCTGCCCATCACATTCATCAAAATAATTCGATCAGAAAGGTTAATAATGGTCCAGGACACTTTATTCGGTATTAGTGGAAGAGAGTATATTACCATTTCTTTTGCTAATTGAACTGTTGCACAGCTGAAGCTAATATATTCCCATAGATGGATTTTCAAAATGATTATTAGGGAAACTATTAGTTGTGAAATAATTGAGGCTAAGAGCATTCCTGTTAGTCCTAAACGCAGCACAGCAATAAATAATACATTCAGTACGATTTGAAATGCTCCCAAAAAGAAATTGAAGAGAGCAAACTGATCGGTCCTTCCAATTCCCCGAAGCAAAGCATTCAACATTCCAAACACAACATTTAGCAAAATATATAGGATGGCATAATATGTATAACTGTAATGTAAGCCCTCCATCACAGGAATCCCAATAGCTGTAAACAAAATTATTCCAGTCATAACAACAATTCCCGCTGTAGATATTACCTTCTTTATATCTTTTTTATCCTTGCAGTCAATCAAAAAACGAAAAATTGACTCATCCATCAGTACTGAGACAAAAGGGACACAAAATGTTGCAATATTAAGTATGTAATCAAATGTGCCATAGTCACTGGTAGAAAGAAGCGTTGTATAAAGAGGGAGTAAAAAAAAAGAAATTAGTTTCGTACTTATATTGCCTATCGCTATTATTGCAGTGTTCTTTATTAATCTTTTTTTTTCATTCATTTTAAATCACTCAAACTAGAAAAAGACAAGCTTTTCTTTGTATTAACTCCTATTGTTCGATAGAAATAGTCGGTTACAACGTTTTAACTAATATTTTCAAGTAAAAAATTCATTGACTTTTCTGCCAACTGTCTGATTTTTTCCTTTGTAACAATATCTGCTTTAGACTCCCTCCATGAATTAGCATCATTAGGGTATAAATTCTTCTGCAATTTAAGTGTTGTGATCAGCTCCGTTATTCTGGACTTAGACCCACTCCTTGGAAATACACAAAAAGGAATTTCAAATTGTACTGAAAATACGGTTGCATGAAATGAATTCGTTATCACATAAGTAGCACTGTAAATTTCTTGTAAAAACTCAATCGGACCTATGCCATATATATATGTCCCGTTAGAAAATTCTTTGATTCTTCTCATGAAAATATAACGTATTTTCAAACCCGTACTCCGAGAGATGTCTGCCGCAAAGTCTATAATAGTCTGCATTTGCTCCGAATCAAGTAAAATGTAAACAAAAATATACTTTTCATCTTTTTTAATAAGATGAAAGGACTCTTTATAAGTTTCTTCATCTAGCAAAAGGGTAGGATCCAGTGTTTGTATTATTTCTTTATTTACACCTATTTCCTTTTGTAAGTATTCAACTGTCTGACGCTCTCTCACAGAAACTGCAGTGAACCTTTCAATACACTGCAATAGTTTCGCATGGTATTCTTTTGTTATTTCTGCTGGCATACTAGGCGCATATGCAATTTTCTTTTTATTTTCATTGACAAAATCCAAAAAATATTCTGGTATAAAGCCATTCGTACAGTTTAAATTCCAAATCTGATCACTCCCACATATAAAAATGTCATATTTGCAGTTCAAACATTGAAGATCATCTTTTCCTGCCAAGTATCTTTGCCTTGTTATTTTAAGATGTTTTTTTCTAAATTTACTAAAATTGCATTTCCTCTGAATATTTTTTCTCAAATATAATATATCTCCCAAAAAAGCTTTAGGACGTTCTCTATAGCAGTTTTTACGAAATAACTGATACTGAGCCATATCATCTTCAAAGATGAAATTTATGATTTCTGCCTGATATCCTTTTTTCTGCAATACATATTCTAAGGCAAAAGCCTGCAATGCTGAACCAAAATTTTCAGCAGCATGAAAAGTTATGATTCCAATTTTCTGATTATCCATATTACCTTCTCCCGCGATAAAAAACTTTTGCATATATCATTGGAAAGCTCATAAAAAACATAAATTTTATTTTCTGGATCATTTTTATATGACGTTGGCAAATATGGTACAAGGATTTTAATTTATCAAATTCCTCTTCGAAAAAGTCGTCTTTGTTTACATGACTGATTAAGATATCTGAGAGGATACGTCTTATTTGTATCATTTCTGCATAACATGCCGGAATATAGTATTCTGTATTTTTCAAATCGCTGCAACGGCATTCCAAAGCCTCTATTAATTCTTTTGACTTGTTCAGAACTGTAGAGTTCGTTATTGATCCTTTACGTATCCTATAATGGTATAGAACCGAATTTATCGCAGTAATCCTGGCTGACTTCAAGAAAATTTTGTGTATAATTCTTATGTCTTCATACCTATAGCCACTATCAAAACAACTCTCCATAAATAAATCAGCTAAAAAAAGCTTATTCCATAAATACGAGGTTACTTCATTATCTGCAATCAACAATTCCATAGCCTGTTGGGAATTTAAAACTACAGTTGGCGTTTTTCCTGTTTGATTTAAACCTTGCCCAAAGATATGATAATTACAGACTGCTATGTCTGCATGATCTCGAACTATGGCCTCATACAATTTCTGGAAAAAACAAGGTTCAATATAATCGTCTGGATCAATAAATCCTATATAGTCTCCACTAACAGCTCTCAAACCATCATTTCTTGCATCAGAGACTCCTCCTCTAGATTTTCTGTGAATTACTGATATCCGGTTATCTTTTGCGGCGTATTCATCACATATAGAACTACTGTTATCATTCGAAAAATCATTCACTAAAATAATTTGCAAATTTTTATATGTCTGATTAATAATGCTGTCCAAACTCTTGGGAAGGTATTGCGCAACATTATATATTGGTACAATAACCGAAATTAATTTTTCCATCTGCTAATTTCTCCAGTCATATATGTAATATCTTTTTACAAAAAAATCTTATTTTGACATACAGAGACGGAGACAAAAGAAATATTTTCCCTATCATCTGCTCAACTATACTGAAATTTGAGGAATAGTCATTGTAAAGTTTTTTACTTTTTTGAATAAGATTATCATAAAAATTCCCTTGCTCTTCTCCATGCACAATAATTTCATATACAAGTCTCCGTAAACTTATATACTCTCCATAAACAGCTTCAAAATAATAGGCACTTCCTTTCAAGTCGTTGGTTCTTTTGTCAAGGCTGTCTATAAATTCTCTTGATTTATTAAATCTTGTACTGCCAGTGATAGAATCTTCCCTAATATTGTAGAAATACAAGCAATCCGGGATTGTTATGATCCTCTTTGCGTTTTGAAAAACCTTATGCATGATCAGAACATCCTCATAACGGTATCCTGGAGGGAATTCAAGTTTCTTCAGAATTTCTGCGCGGTATAGTTTATTCCAGGTAAATGATTCAATCCTATTTTTTAACAGTAACTGCATAGCCTTATTTTCAGGATAAACTGCTTCGCAATAGGTATGTGAAGCGCTGTTATTGCCAAATTCGGTATAGCCGCAAATAGCAATGTCAGCCTTTGCACTTATCATCTTAGTTAAAAGTTTGCCGAACATATTTTTTTGAATATAGTCATCTGAATCAACAAATCCTATGTAATTGCCTTTGGATAGTTTTAAAGCAGTATTTCTTGCTTGCGCTACGCCTTCATTAGTTTTGTGTACCACTTGGATTCGTTCATCTTGTTCAGCATAAAAATCACATATTTCTCCACTGCCATCGGTCGACCCATCATCAACAAGAATAATTTCTATATTGGAATACGTCTGGGCTATTATGCTTTTAATGCATCTTGCCAGATAGTCCGCGACATTATATACTGGTACAATAATTGATATCTTGTCCATCGTATTATTCATCCTGTAAATTCTTTTTCTCTGATTTTCGTGTACATATATTCGCATAAAAAAAGGTTACCAAAAAAGCAAAATTTCCTGCCTGCCATCTAATAAAGGAGTCAATTATAAGTTGTATAATCAGCATATAAATGATTTCAACATATAGGGATCGTTCTTTTAATAAATTTTTATAACTCCATTTAGAGATTTTGCCAAATATAAACGACCCGAGTGCAACTCCAAATGCCTTAAAATCCATATAAAAATAAAAAAAACAAGAAACAAATGCGTTATATCTGTTCTTGGGAAAAACTTGAACCCATCTATTCTGAATAAGTGTAAACACTTCCTGCATATCCCAAAAACCGGGGGTGGAAATTTCCAATTTTCCAAGAAGAAAATTCACAAGTTCAAGAATTCCTCTAAAAAAGGAGTTCCCATAAGTTACAACCTTGTTTGAATCAACATAGTCTACCCAGTGGGAAAGAAGCGGAATATTGATACAGAAGTACGAGTAAATACTAGGTACACCTTCAGTCGTTTTCCCCTCTCTGAAGAAAGTTAATACAAACAAAATAACAATTGCACTTACCCCTATCCAACGTATTCCTCTTTTGAGTTTTTTGGGAATTTGTATTCGATGGTAAAAATACAAAAAAAACACAAATATAACAGCATGCATAATAAGCATTCGTCCAGAAGTGGCAAAAACATATATGGCTAAATCTAACAAGACACATATATTGAATAATCGTGGAAGCTGTTTTACTACTAAATTCAATAAAAGAATAATCAACAGAATAGACATAGCCGGTCCATTGACCCAGGAATTAAATGTGGAAAGGAATGTATTCCCAAAAAAGGAAATGTCTGAATATTCTCCATATCCAAATAGAATATCTCGTAAGTTTTCAAAAGCAATCCCTGCCCTTAAAAATGCCAATGCTGACATCATCATTGAAAAATTAAAAACAGCGGTTACCAAGACCAAAATATAACAATTTCTTTTATTAAAGCTATTTGCAGATACATCAAGCATCCTTTTTTTTTGATTGCCAAGGACAAACCGATAGGCTGATTTACTGGCGCTGCCAATTACAAAAGCAATGGTGCCAATTCCTATTATAAAGATTCCTTTATCTGAAACACCGCGCATCTCGTAAGGATCTATAATGGCAAATGTAAGAGAAAGTATCCAAATTCCACACCAAAAAATAACTGGTGAATAAAGCTGCTTTTTTACAATGACATGCCATAGTAAAACAAGCGCCAAAATTATATCTATTATAATCACACATTTACTCCTTTCGTGCTTGATAAAATTTATTTTTAATCGAATTAAATACTTTTTCTCCTAATATTGCAACCAGTCTGCTTTTAATCCAGGGTTTTATTTTATCGTGCCATGATTGCCAGGTTCCCATACAATGATGAATGCTTATTGTATTTTCGCTTATTGATAATTGTTGCTTTGCTATATGAAATGCGGAGAAATAATCATAAGGGTATATTTCACAAGCATCGTAAAATCTTTGGAATTTTCCAGTTGGTTCTAGCCCGATTGTCTTCATAACTGCCGTCACAATAACGGGATTGGGTAAAGTATCATACTTTCCGTTTTGCTTTATAAATGATTTTTTATTATATTCACTGAGTAAATCTTTAAAACAGTTCATCCCAGGTTCTGCAGCCATAAATGCAGTCATGACATAATAATTATCCTCAAACCCTAACACCATACGCTTATTTTCTAACAATTCATCGAATGGCCTGCAAACTTCTATGTCCGTATCAAAGTAAATACCACCAAAGTGGAAAAGAACATAGATCCTTGCATAATCGCTCACAAACGCATATTTTTTTGCTGTATAAGCCTGACGAGTATATTGAGAGCAGTTTATATTAAAATTTGTTTCGTTCCATTCAATAATTTCATATTCTGGCATATAAGTTTTCCAGGATTCTATATAGTTTTGAATGATTACGGGCTTTTCATTATTACCGAACCAAAAGTAGTGTATCTTTTTGGGAATCACTTAAACTGCCCTCCCATTATAGAATTCCGATAACTTAACCAAATATATTTATAGGTGGCCGCACTTATAGATAATAGCAATATAGCTATCTTATCTCTTTTAGGGGCATTGGGATTTCTGAGGATTTTCCACTTGCTATTTTTTATAAACTTTATAATTTCTTTTTTTTCTGCTCTGTATTCTGTGGTGTTTAACATTTGGTTTAATGTACTAAACCGCGCATATACCTGTCTGCGCAATACAGCATCCTCAAGTTTCGGAAATCGTTTAACTACATCAGATGCCATTCTGTCTGTCATTTCCAGCAGATCAAATTTTGCTGGTCTAAAGTCACTATTCACAATGGATTTATCATGAAAAACATAATTATATTTTGATTCATACCCTACGGCAATATATTCGCACTGCATCATTAGTTTATATGTTGTAGCAATGTCTTCAAACAGTCTGCCGTCTGGATATTGTACCGTTTCAAATAACGAATAATGATACAGTTTACTACATGCAGATGTATCAATCACATCGTGATATAACATACGTTCTAAACATCTTTCTGTACTGATTCGTTCATTCCCTTTTGTTCCATTTTCTTTAACGGACCCATTATCATATCGTACTCTATGCTGTGCAATGGACATTTTTGCATTGAATTTCATTAATATTGTATACAAATATTCAACATAATCATCGTCTACATAATCGTCCGGATCTACACAAGTTATGTATTTTCCTCTTGCATGTTTAATCCCATAATTTCGGGCATCGGATAATCCGCCGTTCTTTTTATGATAAACAACCACCCTTGCATCCTTAGCTTGATATTCATCTACCAGTTTTGCGCATTCTTCTTTCGATCCGTCATCCACCATTATGAACTCCAAATTTTCATATGTTTGCCGAAACAATGAATCCATACATTTGGGTAGGTAATGCTCAATGTTGTAGATTGGCAATATAATAGAAACTAAAGGTTTTTCCATTGCTTTATCTCATCCTCATTACGTATTAATCAAAGTTAAAAGCTTCCCTCATATTTTATTCCCAAAAACTTTGCTTTCAAAAATGCGGTTCCCTTCTTCCACCAGTTAATTCGCTCCATATGGATATAGGGAATCTCCAACAACTCACTCTGATCCAATTCGCTAAATACTATTTTCTTATCCAACCATACATTAAAAATGATTTCCGATATTCTTCCATAATAACGTCTTTGATATTTCGAGAGTTTTAATGTATCAATATTCTTGCCCACCTCAAATAAGATATCAAATAACCATGAACAGTATTCATTTAATAGGTTCTTTTCCATAATCATCATATTGAACATATAGCCATAAGTGCGTTTTAGAACACGGTCAAATGATTCTATATACTCTGGGTATTTCTTTAAGATTACATTTCTAGTCTCATCTAGTTGAGCAGAATAATGCGTATGTGCATAATGGTCATATAAAGACTCTATATAATATTTTCTCTTGCTTGGTGTGAAAACTTTGATTTTACCCAAATAAGGATTTAACTGTTTATAGGTCAATATACTCTCCCAGGAATCTTTATGCTTCTTTAGTGCAAAATGTCGTCTGTAGTGGACTAATCCAATATAATTAGCATCAAGATTTTTCCATGCCCAGTATAGTCCGGTCAATTCACAAAAGTAATTATTTAGTTCAGATATGTTTTCTCCAGTATTGTCTTTTACATATCCTAGATCAATCGACTTTCCAGATGCCCCAACATGAAGTGGAATATACATGGGGTCGGCAGGCATTCTAAATTCCTTGTGGGTTGCTATGATTATTTTGACTGACGGGATTTTATTTTTGTCTGCGCTCATCAAACACTCTTATCCTTTTGCTTTTTTTTCATACTAATAATTTCCGAATCATTCTTTCAAGGGATCACCACACCATGATTTGTGAATTTTCATTTTTGCAAAGATGGCAGTCAATAGAACTATTACCACCTTACCTAAACGAAATTTTGAGGAAAGTCTGCTTGTGAGGAGTCCGCATTCATGTTATTCTATTGTTATATTCCTCGAAATAGTTCAGCGTGTTATGGAGATACTGAACAGATTCGATTGCCTAGAGCAAATTGGGAAGGATGTTTTAAGATAAATTTTGAAAGGAAATGGAATAATAATGAGAGAAGAAGCTGCAAAAGAACAATGGGGAAAGCTATATGAACTGGTAGCAGAATTCAAGAAGAGGGAGACATTTGATGATCTATGTCATCAATGTGGAACTGAACTGAAAGTAGGTGATACGCAAGGCTGTGACAGCTTTAGAGATGAATGGGATATGTCTGAAGAGGATGGCGCTGAGGAGGAGATTTTGGGAAGTCTGGGAGAGCTGGGATTCGATATTGACAAGTTAAAGAACAGTGCATATAACATGTCAGAAGACGAGTTTGTAGAAAGCATGATGACGGATTTAACCAGGATATTAGAGCAGGGGATGGGCGATATATTTGATGATTCGGATGAGGTGGAGCACGAGCTTAAGAACAGGAAGCAAAAGGCGGATGCGGTGAGGAACTTTTTTGGGCAGGGGACAATGCCGAGAGAGTATTATGATGAAGTGGAAAAGTTTATTGAAGCAGATCTGGCGGACAGCTGGGAGGATTTGTTAGGGGAATCGACGAAGCCGCAGTTATCTGATATGGCAGGGAGGCTGAAGGCGCAGGTGAAGAAAAGTGCTCCGAAGGGTGAACTGATTGAGGCGATTATGAGCCGGGTGCATGAAGAGAGTTCTGCACTTATGGGGCTTCTGACAGAGGATGAGCAGGATGCTTTGGAAATGATGAGGACATCAGCAAGAGATATGGAAGGCTGGTGGGAGCTGGAGGATTTTCCGCTTACAATGGAACAGGTGATGAAGCTTCTGAATTATGCATTTATTGATATAGGATGGTATACGAGTGACGAAGATATGACTCTTGTTTTGAAAGCAGTTGAGGAATTTTAAGGGGAGCAGGCAATGGGAAAGGTATAATGCTTCCGGCCTTTTTAGGCTTGAAGGGCGGCCTGGGGAATTGCCCCTCAGACAGGCGGGAACAGATGGAGGAAGACAAGGATGAAATATGATGTGATTATTATTGGCGCAGGGCCGGGAGGTATTTTCTCGGCATATGAGCTGATGAAGAAGAGGCCGGATTTAAAGGTAGCAGTTTTTGAGGCGGGGCATTCTCTTGAGAAGCGGCACTGTCCCATTGACGGGGATAAGGTGAAGACGTGTATTAACTGCAAGACGTGCGCAATTATGAGCGGATTTGGAGGGGCAGGGGCATTTTCGGATGGGAAATACAATATTACAAATGATTTTGGCGGTACGCTTTATGAGTATATTGGGAAGGAAAAGGCAATTTCCCTGATGAAATATGTGGACGAGATAAATGTGTCCCATGGCGGAGAGGGGACAAAGATGTATACTACGGCGGGCACGGAGTTTAAGAAGTCCTGCATGCAGAATAAGCTGACTCTTCTTGAGGCCTCGGTGCGTCATCTGGGGACGGATATTAATTACGTTGTGCTGGAGCAGCTTTATAATGAGCTGAGATCCTGGGCAGATTTTTACTTTGATACGCCGGTGGATCGTCTGGAGATTCTGGAGGATGGTTATCTGGTACATTTTGGTGAAAATACTGAGAAATGCCGCAGGTGTATTATTTCCGTGGGGAGAAGCGGGAGTAAGTGGATGGAGCGGATTTGCAGGGAGCTTGATATACCGACGAAGTCGAACAGGGTGGATATCGGCGTGCGTGTAGAACTTCCGGCGGTTATTTTTGCCCATCTGACGGATGAACTCTATGAGAGTAAGATTGTCTACCGTACGCAGAAGTTTGAGGATAATGTACGTACCTTCTGCATGAATCCCTGTGGAATTGTTGTAAATGAAAATACAAATGGAATTATTACGGTAAATGGACACAGCTTTGAGGATGAAGCGAAGAAGACGGAGAATACCAATTTTGCATTGCTGGTAGCGAAGCATTTTTCAGAGCCTTTTAAGGATAGTAATGGATACGGAGAGGGAATTGCAAGGCTTTCGAACATGCTTGGCGGTGGTGTGATTGTGCAGCGTTTCGGAGATCTGGAGAGAGGGCGCAGAAGTAATCAGAAGCGGATTGATGAGGGGACGGTGCGGCCTACACTGGCGGCAACGCCGGGGGACTTAAGTCTTGTGCTGCCAAAAAGAATTCTGGATGGGATCATTGAGATGATTTACGCACTGGATAAGATTGCGCCAGGAACGGCTAATGACGATACTCTGCTGTACGGGGTTGAGGTTAAGTTTTATAATATGGAAGTGGAGCTTAATCAGAATCTGGAAACAAAGTATGAAGGTCTGTATGTGATCGGCGACGGGAGCGGTGTGACGCATTCCCTTTCCCATGCGTCAGCCAGCGGGGTATATGTGGCAGACCAGATCAACTTGTCAAAACTGTGATAACGATTAAAAGGAGACGTTTATGGAAGAGACGGAAGTGCTAATTATAGGGGCAGCGATTATAGATGTATTAGTGCGGCCTGCCAGTGAGGAAGTATTTCATACAGGCTCTTATCCGGCAGAGGAGATCTGCATGTCTCCGGGAGGTGATGCGCTGAACGAGGCATCTGTACTGGCAGAACTGGGAGATGCTGCCGGGCTCGAAACCGTGCTTGGTCAGGACCGTGCGGGAAGGTATTTGCAGGATTACTGCAGGGAGAGCGGAATAAGGCTTCGGACAGGATGTGCGAGGAGTGACCTGGCAACAGGTGTGAATGTCGTACTTGTAAGAGAAGATGGGGGCAGAAGCTTTCTTACGAATAAAAATGGAAGTCTCAGGAGCTTAAGATTATCAGATATAGCGATGCCATTTCCTGAGAAAGTCAGACTGATCAGCTTTGCCAGTATCTTCGTTTTTCCCCATATAGGAGCGGAAGAGCTGGAAACGCTTTTCAGACAGGCCAAAAATCAGGGGATAACTGTGTGTGCAGATATGACAAAATGTAAGAATGGTGAGAGGGCAGAAGATATGTCTGCAGCATTTCATTATGTGGATTACCTATTTGCAAATTATGAGGAGGCAGCCCTGCTTACAGGCGGAAACCAGACGGAAGAGAAGCGGGGGACAAAAGAAGCGGCCGGGAAACTTATGGAGGCCGGAGCGCGGTGCGTGGTTATCAAATGCGGTGCAATGGGATGCTATGTGAGAAATGACAGGAAGGAGTTTTGGTCACCGGCGGTGAAGAATGTGAACTGCGTGGATACAACAGGGGCGGGAGACAGCTTTGTGGCTGGATTTATACACGGGCTCCTTCATGGAGAGACAGTAGAGGGATGTGCGAAGTGCGCGAATGCGTGCGGAGCGCGGGCAGTAGAAAAGTTGGGGACAGGGCATTTTTAATTTGGGACGGGGCATTTTTAAAAATGCCCCGTCCCAAACTTACCAGCTTATCTCAAGAACCCGAAGGAGCGGATGATCGGAGGCTCCTTTGCCTGGCCCTTGCAGATTGAGAAGAAGCAGATGATCTTGACGACAAATAGCACCAGGATCGCGAGGAGTGCTGCAAGTGGGACAATGAGTGTCCAGAAGAGGAATACGGTGATGATTCCCATAAGTACATATATTACAGTGAATTTTAGCGCCTGCCGTACATGGAATGCTGCATAGGGGGATGAATGGGCGCCGAGCAGGGCGATGATGATTCCCATTGTTCCTAACAGATATACTAGCATGGCGATTACTTTATTGTCGGAAATGTCTTTTGCCGTGAATTCTGCGGTGTGGTCGTATGGGTCTGCTACATATACCGGTCCATTCTGATAATTTGGCGCCTGGTTATATGCCTGATTTGTATGGTTGTTGTTTGCAGCATTGGTGTATGCACCGTTATTTGGATTGCAGGCTGTTCCGCTGTCTGCGGCTGTGCCTGTATTCTGTGTGTTTTCAGTGCTGCTCGTGTTTTCTGCGGAGTTGTTATTAAATTTTGTGCCGCATTTTGTGCAGAATGCAGCGCTGTCTTCCATCGCTGATCCGCAGCCTGGACAAATTTTCATTTGTGTAGTTCCTCCTTAAAATAACTTTTTTTGAATCTTATAATGAACTGCTGTGAACTTAGAAGATGCCAATGTGGCAATTTTTTGACAGTTTCTCAGACGCTGCAGTTATTATTGTGTCTGGGCTGCCATGTAATTGTATACCATGGCAGAAAGTCCGGTTATCATGGTTCTTCCGGCAGCGGGATCCGCAAGTTGGTTCAGGATGACACATAATGTGTAGGGCCCCTGGCTGCTGAATATAATTGCAGCGTCGTTTTCCACGTCTGTGAGTTCACCGGTTTTGTTGGCGGTCTCCACACTGTCTGGAATGCCGGTTGGAATTTTGCCTGTCCGTTCCTGCTGCTTCATGTAGGAAAGAATATTTTCTGATCCGGTCAGCTGTTTTTTGTAAATGGCGGACAGGAAATGTCCGCAGTCGGTGACGGAGGTGTAGTTGTCGTCTGCTGCATTAAAGTCTAACATCAGACGTCCCATATGGGTATCTGGGAAATTGTGTTTTTTACAGTATTCATTGATGCATGCCATTCCTGCGGCGGCATCGCCAGAGCCAAGCCGGGTTATTAGTGTGTTTGTGGCATCATTGTCACTAATAGTAATCATTTGGCGCATTAGCTCTTCGGTTTCATTTTCATAGGCTTCCTGTGCTTTTAGTATATCTGGCTGCTCATAGACACAGCCTGCGATAAAGAGCTTGATCAGGCTTGCAGACTGCTGCTGTCTGCTTCCGGAAACGGTATAGTCCCCTGTCGTCAGATTCTCTGCATAGACGGAGACGGAGGTTCCTTTTGCCTGCTCTTCACTAATAAAATCTTCGATTTGTGTATTCAGCTCTTCAAGGAACGCAGGAGAAACCGGTTCGTTTTCGCTTTTTTCCTGGCCGGTATCTTGTTTGCTGTTATCTGTTTCCTGGCTGTCCTTTTGTACATTGTCTGCCTGTTTGACATTATCTGCATTAGAATGCTCATCTGTGTTAATAACAAGCGCTTCTACTTTTTTATCTACTGGAGCGTTGTCCTCCTGCTTATCGCCTTCCGGGAATTCTTCGTTTTCACATCCTGTGAGGCATAGTAATACCGTGGTTAGAAGAATCCGTGGGATCCATTTTTTCAGCTTCATATTGATACTCCCCTGATTTGTGAATGATGCGGATACACTAGCATAACCCACACTAATTAACCGTACGTTTCACTTGTCTAAATTTCCATCTGCCGCGTTGTCGTCAATCGGCGCAGCCACCGCTGCGCCTCGTTCCTCCGCCTTGCAGGCTGAAAATTTATTCTGCGTGAAACGTATCGGTAATTAGTATGGATTATACTAGTATTTGATTTAATGTCCATAATAGGCATTAATTCCGGCTGTGATTCCTTCTGCCATTTTTTCGCGGTAGGATTCATCCGCCATATTGTTGTCGTCTTGTTCATTAGTCATGAAACCCATCTCCAGGATTACGACCGGAATCTTGCTCCAGTTGATACCGGTCATGGTATCATTTGTCTGGATTCCCAGATTCTGCATGCCAGTTGAGCTGCAATAAGCATCCAGAATAGAATTCGCGAGGCGTGTGCTGTCATCATACAGATGGCCTACATAAGGGTTCTGCGCGGATCCAATCAGTGTCAGGGCTCCGTTAGAACTGGAATCCTCACTTCCGTTGGCATGAATCCTAACAGAAATGTCAGCTCCTTTCTCATTTGCGAGGGATGCCCGCTCCGCATTGCTGATGGCAGTATCATTGTCCTCCCGGGTCATGATTACATCGTACCCCTGGGCTGTCAGCTTGTCGCGCACTGCGAGTGCAATGTCGAGATTCAGCTGATATTCCGGGATACCTGTGAAGCGGCCGCTTGTCCCCCCTGTGGCCTTCATCTTCATTACATCGGATCCGGGAGCATTGGGCTCAGAAGCGCTCATATCTACATCTGGACTTTGGTGTCCCGGGTCAAGGGCAATGAGAATTCCCTTTTTTTCGGGCTTATTCGCTATCTCTTCTGAAGCCCTATCCGCCTGCGCTGACTTGTCCGGCTGCGCTGAATCTGCCGGAGTTTCTTTCTGAGCTGAGGGTTTTTCATCCGGGTCTTCAGTTTCTTTGGTCTCAATCTCGGGACTGGAGATTACGAGAACTTCTTTCTCTTCTTGCTTTTTTTCTGCTTTTTCCTTTTCGGGCTCATCGGCCCTGCCCTGACAGCCTGCTAGAAGCAGGACGCAGAGCAGGGGCAGTATGACCCATAATACTGGTCTTTTCCTGGTTATCGGTAGTACGATTTGTTTTGTCATCATGTCTATAATCCTTAATGTGCATCTAACTGGTATCCGCCAGGAGACATGCCGAATTCGATATCACTTAAATATTCTACGTTTTTCTTTTCTACATCGGAAAGAAGGCTTTCACTAAATGAGCCTGGACTAATGGTTCCATTGTACCAGCTCTTGCTGTTAAAGTAGGTCTGCAGCTCGTCAGACTTGAACAGGCGTCCGTGCCGTGCATAGATCTCATTTTTTGCATAATTAATCTCCTGCAGGCTCAGCCCGGAGATGTCTGATTTGCCAAGAAGGCGGGAGTTGCTTTGGGGAAGTACATAATCAGAATTCCTGCCAGAGCCGGAACTGGAGTTCGCCCTGCCAGCAGCCTTTGACTTCGTATCAAGGAATGCCGCAACCATATCATTTCCATCAGAATCATATACATAGATCGGAGATATGTACAGGTCATTTCCGCTGAAATGCAGACTGCCTTTGATGGAAATATGATTGTTTGCGCTGACCGTATCCAGGAATCCATCCGGAAGAATGGAGCTGTCAATGTATGCGCTGGTGGCATCCTCCATCAGGATCCTTTCGCCAGATTCATTCTGACCGTAAAAAGTCAGTTCGTTCTTCCACTGGAGAACCTTGCCTCCGCTCTTAGCAGTCTTCACCATACCCTCCATGGTCAGATCGCTATTTTCTAGCAGATTGTAGTCAACATCTGATAAATCTACTTCTGAGTTGTCTTCACTGCCGCTTGCGGGCTGAGGATCCGTGGTATCATCCAGATAGTCTTCAATCAGTGCGATATTCGGTGTGTCTGGCTCTTCTGATGGAAAGAAGACCGATTTGATTCCATATACAACCAATGCGACGATGGCAAAGGCAACCAAGAGGAATACAAGAATCACAATATGACCTTTTCCTTTGGGCTGCGGGATCCCTGGCGCCGGGGGAATCGTTCCCGGAGATACATTCTGCTGGTTAGTGTCTGCCGCCTGAAATGGTGCAGACTGAGCTTCGGACTTTGGCATTTCCGGCCCGGCATCTGTCCGGGCGCCGCATTCCGGACAAAAGAGACTGCCGGCCTCAAGCGGGCATCCGCATTTCGGGCAGAAACCTGCCGGAGATGTGTCCAGTGGTTTTTCCTGTCCTTTTCCGCATTCCGGACAAAACATGGCATCGTCCGGAATCTCTGAATTACAAAACTGACATTTCATAAACATCCTCCCTACAGTTCCATAGATATTCTTCTATAACATATATGCATCCATTTTATTACTTTTTTCATGTTTCGTCAAATTATTTGAAGCTGGAGGTTATTATTCACGGAGTTAGGAATGCGCAGTTCATCGCATTACTGAGCCGTGAATAGCAACGGGCCGTACACCCCGCTGCACGGCATCCAGGCCGGTAGAATGGCGGCTTCCAGCATCTGCTTCTCTCTGAAAGCGACTTTTAAATGAGCTGGGACAGCACGTCTTCGAGGACTTCTGGTACGGAGGCGGTTACATAATCCGCATAGTATGCAATTCCGGGCGCTGCATTTGACATCGCATAGCTGGTGCCTGCAAGTTCTAACATCTCCACATCATTGTACTGATCCCCGAATGCGATCCCGTCTTCTGGTGAGATGTGGAGGCGCTTCAGAAGGGCTTCTAGGGAAGACCCCTTATTTGCGTCCGGGGCAATAAAGTCTATCCAGATATTGCCGGAGGTTACAATCTTAATCTCAGAAGAAAAGAGTTTTTTAAAATATTCTCCGATCGCGTCAGTGCCTTTAAAGTCGCACATCGCGAGCTTAAGGAAAGGATTCTGTATCTCGAGGAGATCGGGAACGGTTTTAAGATCATAGTGAAGCACCTCTCGTACATGTTTTATATACGCTTCGTCTGTGGAGTCGGTGAAAATATCTGTCTCGCAGGACAGGAGCGGGCGGCAGCCTTCGTATTTTTTGCCGGCCTCTATTATGGAAAGCCCTAGCTCCCGTTCGATGTGTCCTTTTGCAATAACCTCATCCTTGTAGACGCACAGCGAGCCATTCTCCGCCACATAGGCAATGTCATCCTTTACCGGCTCAAATAGAAGGCGGAGGTTCTTGTAAGGGCGCCCGCTGGCAGCAACAAACAAGATCCCTTTCTTTTTTAATTCCAGGATGAGGTCAAAAATTGCCGGGTCAGGCATCTGGGCACCGCCCTGCAGTAATGTACCGTCAAGGTCGCTTGCAATATATTTTATCATGAATTAATCTCCTTTCGTTTTTCATCTAAATCTTTTTGCAATGCCGGGTTGCACTTCGTATACTTACCTATTATAATATAAAAAGGAAATAAAAAAAAGGAGAAATAATATGAGAATAGGTATTGGAAATGACCATGCAGCGATAGAGATGAAAAATGATGTTGTAACATATCTGAAGGAAAAGGGGATTGAGGTTGTAAACTACGGAACAGATGAACCAGTGAGCTGCAATTACCCAGAGTATGGTGAAAAGGTCGGACGCGCGGTTGTGTCTAGAGAAGTGGATCTTGGAATCTTGATCTGCGGTACAGGCGTGGGAATCTCCCTTGCGGCAAATAAGGTGAAAGGAGTAAGGGCAGTCGTGTGTTCCGAGCCCTATTCCGCAAAGCTTTCAAGACAGCACAATAATACGAACGTCCTGGCATTCGGGGCTCGTGTGATAGGCATTGAGATGGCGAAGATGATCATTGATGAGTGGCTGAATGCAGAATTCATGGGCGGAAGACACCAGACAAGGGTAGATATGATTATGGCAATAGAGGACAGGCCCTGCTAAAAAGGGACAGGTCATTTTTAATCTGGGACGGGGCATTTTTAAAAATGCCCCGTCCCCAAAAGGAGAACAGTATGGATGATAATTCAAGAAACCGGTTCCGGTATACAATTTATGTCCTGGCGGGCCTTTATCTGCTTCATACAGCGTATGGCCTTTTTAAAGGCTTGCCGAATGGCGTGGGCAATGAGAAGATTATTATAATTATTTCTATGATTGTATTTGTGGCTGCTGCGGTGATTATGATTGTTGTCGGGGTGAAGAAGGGGTTTCTGGAAGGCCGGCAGGAGAAAGAGGATGAGGATCTAGATGAGAAGGATGGGGAGTTTTGACCAGGGGGATTTTAGCCCCCTGATGCTTTCGGAAGTTCCGGTCTTATATTGTGTTCAGGCATATTGTCCGCGCATATGTGCTCTTTGAATCTTCAACAACGCGGATTTTTCCCTGTCTGATATAATGTTCAATTCTCCGGGCATACCACCAGTCCCCGACGCCGAGCTGTGACTGGCCGAGAATGTCTCCAATCAGCCGGGCTTCTTTTAATGGCGCACTGGTCAGCCTTTCCCAGATTAGAAAATCGTAGAAATCTTCCGGAACACTGAGAAGCCTGTTATTCACTATGGCTCGAAGAGGGCTGTTTTCTTCAGCCAGAATACCCCATAGCGTGTTGTACATACGAACCTCTTCTTTTGAAAGAGATCTTTCATGAGGTAAGAATCCGGCAAATTCTTCTGCAGAAACTTCATTCCAGCTTTGATAAGAAACAATATTTGTATCCCAGACTATGTACTCTGGAAGCTTTACTGCTGATATCTTATTTTCATAGTCCTTTAATATATGACACAGGCTGTATAAGCCGCATCTTGAATAGGGGGCGTCGCTGTACCAGATCCGGACAGATTCTCCGCTGTCCAGAAATCTTTTCAGCCGGTATAACTCGTTTACATATGCGTCTCCTGCATTTTTTAGTTCTTTAATAGTCTCTTCATCCTGTTCCCACTGATTTTGTGCATACATGGAGCCGATCAGCTCTTTGCGGTATGGGCTGTCCATTGGCTCTTTAATACTGCCTATATCCATCATGAATCCAAGACAGATGACTTCATCCGGTGTTCCCTCGATCCAGCCGGCAAAAGGTTTCCTGGGCGGTGTCTTTTTCCCTGCCACCCATACAGATACAGGGCCGTTTACAGTGCCTGCCACAAATTTATTTTTTGCAGCCTTCATAGAGCCGGCTTCGCTCTCGCCAAATAATACCTCAATCATATAAATCACCTCGTAAAGCATTATAAGTTACTATTCACGGACTAACCGTCCGCTCATAATAACGATTCGGGGCGGCATTCCGAGTTTTGCTACGCAAAAGCCGCCCCTCACACTTGAATCATGTTCTTACGGAATGCGCAGTTCAGCGCATTCCTGACCTGTGAACAGTAACCATTATAACACAGTATGTGTGAAAAATGGGAAACTGTTTTATTTAACAGGCAGATATTCTATAATGGAATTAGTGCGAGATTAGTATTTCGGACTGGCAGAATAAAAGGAGATATTTCACCGCCCCCGGAGAGGGCGGGAAAAATGACTTATCAGGGAGGGTGGTCATATGTTGCCTGGGCCTGCTTCACGATATTGGCCGGAAATTTGGCGTAAGGCATCTGGGGCATGTATCAGATGGCTATTCGTATATGATGTCCTTAGGGTATGACGAGGCGGCCAGAATATGTTTGACACATTCTTTTAACAGACATATAATAGATGATTATATTGGAAAGTTTGATACTACGGAGGAGGAGCTAAAAATAATCAGAGATGCCCTGGATAAGGTTCATATGGACGAGTATGACCGGCTGATCCAGCTTTGTGATTCAATTGCCGGGGCAGAGGGGGTGATGGATATTGAGGAGAGAATGGGTGATGTAAAGAGACGATATGGTGCGTATCCACAGGAAAAATGGGATTGTAATTTAAAACTCAAAGAGCATTTTGAGGAAAAAATGGGTAAGGATATCTACAGTGTGACGGCAGATTCCATTACAAATGATCTTTACGGAGATCTTGGTTATGGACATACGAGTTTACGGTAATGATTGAGAGGAGATGGGATTATGACATTAACGACAGAAAGATTAGTGCTGAGGCACTGGACAGAAGCAGATGCAGAGAGCCTTTACGAATATGCAAAGGATCCTGATGTGGGACCTGTTGCGGGGTGGAATCCCCATAAAAACGTGGAGGAAAGCCTTGAAGTTATAAAAAGTGTATTTACAGGTGCCGAGTGCTATGCGGTTTGTGAAAGGGAAACCAATAGAGCAATTGGCGCTGTTGAACTGAAGCTTAACGGTTATACGGATATGACCGAACGCGAGGATGAATGTGAGTTGGGGTACTGGCTCGGGAAACCGTTCTGGGGGCGCGGCTATATACCCGAAGCCGCCGCGGAACTCCTTCGGCGTGCTTTTGAGGATTTGGGTATGACTACCGTCTGGTGTGGCTACTATGAAGGAAACAGTAAGTCAAAAAGAGTTCAGGAAAAGCTGGGATTTATTTACCATCACACCTGTAATGAAGTGCCGGTGCCGCTGCTGAATGAAATAAGAACAGGTCACACCAGCTATATGACAAGAGAACAATGGCTGTCAGGCCGAGGCCTGTAATGAAAAAGAAAGCAATTTTCAAATACGCTCTAGTACACCGCTGCTGACCTGGGCTATAACAATGATAGCTGCAGGGCGAATAAAAAAATAAAGTGGGGGATATATACAGACTTTGAGGGTTGATACATCCGCCAGTCCAAATCGGGTTATACTAGTATAACCCGATTTTATCCTCGCGGCCGATGAAACCCGGCGCGCGGTATAATAATCTTACATTACACTTGTCCGTTTTCGGAATAGAGATATTTTATATATTTGAGCGCCATATCCATACGCGGAGAATTTTTGATCACGCCAAGATATACGTCATCCGCAAAACCGGCCTTTTTAAAAACCCCCTTCTGCGATATGAGCAGTCCCATAGGATATTCTTCCGTCACTGCCTGGTATGACAGCGACGGGTCCAGCATCATATCATCCGCATTATCTTCCAGTATAACTGTATTAGTCACAAGGAACGGTTTCAGCCCGGCCCGGGTTTTAAAATCCAGATTTTGGAGCAGTCCTTCCATATTAGCAAGATATCCATTCTGTGAAAAAGCATCAAATGCGCTTTTATTCATGAGTACAATGTCCAGCTGTTCATCATCAATAGAGGCAATTATTTTGATGCGGGATGCATAGGTATATTCGTGATTGGGATCATCGGGGTCATCCGTGAGGTACAATCCAGTATAGAGCTTCAGTTCCTCTTTGGATGTATCAGCATTCATGGAATCCAGGAAACCGCTGCTCAATTCAGCTGTGAGCTGTTCCCCTGCGGATACATTCACCATACCAGTATAAAGTAAAGTTTCCTTTTTGGAGAAATGACCGTACAGGGTATAACTAATGATGTATAGGCAGATCAGGCAGACTACCGCCTGCAGTTTATAATAATCCCATATGTACTGTATTTTCTGTTTTCCATGAAGATTCTTCAGACAATTTTTGTCCGAAGAATCTCTTTTTTGGAATCTCATATTTGCCCTTCTTTCTTCTCAGTTTGAAAATCATTGCCTGGAGGCCGGCTATACTATATTTGCCTTGATTAAGAATTAAGCAGTTCGGAGGCCGCGTCTGCATGATCCTCAGTCTTCTCCTGGCAGAGCTGCAGGATGTTGGACAGCAGATAAGAGCATAGCAATGCGCAGAGACCTTCCCCGAAAATAACAGCCGGGGTAAAGAAGCGGACTATAACCAGCAGCATCACAAAGTAAATAACTGCCATCAATGCGGTACAGAACAGAAAACGGACGCCGATAAACAGCGCGTTTTTGAACATGGCGCCAACCGTATTGTCAAATCTTGCAAGAAGCGGAAAGATATACATCAGGACAATGGCATAAGCGGCTGCAGCAACACAGAAAACTGCGGTGCAGAGTGTCCAGAACACATTTTCAAACCGCATATGGTACAAGATATATCCATCTATGCCCAGGATAATTCCCAGGGCAAGCAGGAGCAGCCATATCAGAGTGCCTTGCTTTAGATTTTGCTGGAAGGAGTGGAAAAAAGCTTTTGTAATACTGCCTTCCTCATTTTTTGATATTTTTAACGTCACATAGAATAGTGCAGTGGTGGATGCACCGACTGTTACAACGGGGATACAGCAGACGAACCAAAGGATGTTCAGATAGACGCTGTATACAATTTTGTTGATAAATTGCAGGACCGGACCGTCCAGATTAAATAAATTGCTCATAGTATTTATCCTCCTGAAATCATTGATAGTAAGTGTCCATGCCTAATCTCCGGTAGATTCCCGGTAGATCAGATTTGTTTCCGTATGCAGGGTGCGGTAATTCAGCGAGGGTTCGCTGATACGGGACATTAACAGGTTCACGGCAGAAAATCCCATGATCTGGCTGTGTATATGGATGGTGGTGAGGGAGGGCGTGACAATTTTTGATTCGGGAGAATCGTCAAATCCACACAGCCATACATCATCCGGAACGGAATAGCCGGATTTTTTTAATGCCTGCAGGGCATCCAGGGCGACAAAATCATTAGCGCATATGAAGACCTCTGGCAGACGGGACAGGCTCTGAAAGCATCCGGTCAGATATTCCTGGTAGTCTTCTGAGGAGGGGTGGCGGATTCCTTCCTTATTCTGTGCGATACAATATTCATCCGGACAGGAGAGCCCCGCCAGATGCATAGCATTCCGGTAAGCCGTATATCGTTCAAAGAAGGAGCGGCAGTGCATGTATTCTCCTATAAAGCCGATCTTCGTTTTCCCACGCCGGGTCATTTCCTTTACAAATGAATAAATCCCGGATTGATTATCCATGCATAGCAGGTCTGCTTCTAACGGTTCCTTCATTAGAGTTACCGGTGAGTCTGCAAATAAGACGGGCAGGCCCAGGCTGCAGAGCATCTTATCATATTCATAATGAAACATCTCGATACAGAGGATGCCGGCAGTCCGTTCGCGGGAAAAAGAGGCGGGAAGTTCCAGCCTTTCCTGTTCTTCCGTAAGGACTCTGTGCAGGGTGAGACTGTATCCCAGGCTGGCAAGCTCCTTTTGAAATTTATCTAACATGACAATTGCAAAATGGCTTCCTCCTACGAAGTTCGTAAGAAATACCGCGATTTCAGTGTTTGCCTTTGGCGTGGGAATGGCAAGTACGGAGCTTCCGGATCTGACGGCTGTTACATAGGAAAACTGTTTGTAGCCCATCTCCATTGCCTTTTTTAATACTTTTTCTCTAGTGGCATCAGCAAGGATGCCGGTGTTGTTGATCGCCTTTGAGACGGTGTTGCGGGAAATGCCAAGCTCATCGGCAATATCCTGGATTGTAACTCTGGTGCCCATATATATTCCTCCTTTTTATAGGGAATTTCTTGCAAATATTGTGTTGAATTTGTTCTGCTTTTATTATAATGCACAAATTAATATGTGTCAAATGTAAAAATGTAATTTTTTAAGGAAATTATTTTTCAAAATAATCATAATTTAAAAAAATTCTGCCATTCTTTATTCAAGGTGTATATGAAAACAGAAATGTAAAAATAAAAATGTACAAAATGTAAAATATAGTGTTGACTAAATGTAAAATAAATGATATAAATATAATAACAAATCTCGAACTAATGTAAAATAATAATTTTACAAATGCACAAATAAAAAAGAGAAAGGAGATTGAGGAAGGACATGAGAGAAAAGATGTGCAGGATATGGAGGGATTTGAAAGAAAGGAGGAAGCTATGACAACGAATTCAAAAACTGTTTTAAATGGAAGACAAGGAAGTAAGGATACAGGATTTCATAATGCGCTGGTATATATCAGACAGCACTGGCAGCTCTACTTGATCTTCATGATGCCGGCATTACTGCTGACTCTGATTTTTAAGTATGCGCCTATGAGCGGTATCCTGATTGCGTTCCAGGACTACAATCCTTTTAAGGGGGTATCTGGAAGCGAATGGGTGGGCCTTAAGCATTTTACAAGGTTTTTGTCATCCCCTGACTTTATGAGATATCTGATCAATACATTGAAGCTGAGTGTGTACAGCCTGCTGTGGGGATTTCCGGTTCCGATTATACTGGCGCTTTTGCTGAACCGGATTCAGAGTGCAGGTATCAAGAAGAAGATACAGCTGGTACTCTATCTTCCGAATTTTGTATCAGTCATTGTACTTTGCGGTATCGTGCGGATTTTTCTTTCCGTGACAGGACCTGTAAACCTGCTGATGGGAACGGACATTAATTTCATGACCATGCCGGAGGCATTCCGTTCTATTTATATTATCAGCGGTATATGGCAGGGGGCAGGATGGGCCTCGATTATGTATACGGCATCCCTGTCCAATGCGAGCCAGGAGCTTCGTGAGGCTGCAGTTATGGACGGTGCAAATATCTTACAGCAGATCCGGGCGGTGGAATGGCCGGCCATCAAAGATATGGTTGTGATCCAGTTCATTCTCCAGGCAGGAAATATTATGAGTATTGGCTTTGAGAAAGCCTATGCCCTTCAGACGGATTTAAACCTTCCTGCATCAGAGATCATCGCAACTTATGTATATAGAAAAGGTCTGATCGACGGTGATTACAGTTTTTCAACCGCAGTAGGCCTGTTTAATACGGTCATTAATGTTATCCTTCTGCTTGTTGTAAATAAAATCGTGGCGAAGATGAATGACGGACAGGGAATCTAAGGAGGTGTGCGTGCGATGAAAAAGAAAAAAGGATTTACAAGATATTCAGGACAGGATAAGGTTCTGCTGGCAATCGGATACATACTGCTGGGATTATTTGTGGTTGCAATTATTGTCCCGATGATATATATTGTTGTTGCATCCTTCATGGATCCCATCATTTTGCAGAATAAAGGAATTACCTTTGATTTTAGCAAATGGACGGTAACCGCTTATGAACGTGTTATGACCAACAGCCAGATCTGGATTGGATTTAAAAATGCAATCATTTATTCTGTATTGTTTACAGTTGTTTCTGTGGTTATAACGCTTTTGGCGGCTTATCCGCTTTCAAGGGCAGACTTTAGAGGAAAAGGCTTTTTCAATGTCATCTTTATGATAACCATGTTTTTTGGCGGCGGCCTGATTCCTACCTATTTGGTAGTTAGTAATCTTGGACTTGTGGACAGCATGTGGGCAGTGATTCTTCCGGGAGCTTTCAGCGTATGGAACATGACTATTGCAAGAACCTATTACAGAGGAATCCCCCAGGAGCTTCGTGAGGCAGCAGACGTAGACGGGGCAAGCGAGCTGACATTTTTCTTCAAGATTCTGCTTCCGGTATGTACTCCTGTGATTGCTGTGCTTGTACTGTGGCAGTTCGTTGCCATGTGGAACAGTTACTTTGACGCCATGATCTACCTGAATGATTCTGCAAGACAGCCGCTGCAGCTTGTTCTGCGTTCCATATTGATTCAGAATCAGCCGGAATCCGGCATGATTGCGGACATGCAGAGTACAGCGGCGCGTGCACAGCTGGCAGAGCTTCTGAAATATGCAACCATTATTATTTCCAGTTTACCGCTTCTGATCATGTATCCGTTCTTCCAGAAATATTTTGACAGCGGAATCATGGCAGGCGCTGTAAAGGGATAGGCAGGAGTGGTTACTGCAATGGTTACAGACGGTAACAGAGAGAAGGAGGCAGACAATGAGAAATAAGTTTGGTAACAGATATGATAACAGGTCCGGTCATAAGTCCGGACGCGGGTATGGAAAGCGAATCGCGGCGGCGGCTCTGATCGTATGCATGGCGGTTTCCCTTGTGGGCTGTGCAGGGAAGAAAAAGATCAATGACGGAACCTTCCGTCCGGTGGATGAGGCAACGCTGCAGTTTCCTTTGAAGGAAAAGACAACGCTGACGGGTATGATCAGTTATCCGCCAAACACAGAGTCAGAGCCGAATAACCGGACGATCTTTAAACGGCTTCAGGAACAGACGAATGTGGAGATTGACTGGACAGCGATACAGTCCGACCAGTGGGCGGACAAGATTTCTCTGAATATGTCGGATCCGAATAAGTTGACGGATTTTATATTCTCAGCAGGATTTACAGACAGCAACCTGCTGAAATATGCAGATTATGGAGCAATCATACCGTTGGAAGAATATATTGACGCCTACATGCCGAATCTGAAGTCTGTATTTGATAAATATCCAGAATATCGGACTATGTGTACGGATGTAAACGGGCACATCTGGGCATTGCCCTGGATCGAGCAGCTTGGCTCCGGCAAGACCGCCATCCAGACTGTCGGGGGAATGAGTTTTATTAATAAGAAATGGCTGGATTTTCTGGATCTGGAGATTCCGGAGACGGTAGATGAATTCGAAGAAGTCCTGATTCAGTTCAGGGATCATGCATCGGAGATTCAGGAAGAATTTGGGATTGAGGGAAGCATTATTCCGATGTCCTGTATTATCAATGACGGAGACCAGGATCCGTCGATCCTGATCAATGGTTTCGGAGAAGGCTATGGAGAAGTTGATAAGGACAAGAATAACGGCAGGCATATTGTGGTTACGGATGAGAAGAAGGTGATCTGCAGCGCCACGCAGGAAGGGTATAAAAAGGGAATCGAGTGGCTGCATAAGTTGTATGAAGAGGATCTGATCGATCTGGAAGCATTTACCCAGGAATGGTCTACCTACGTTTCAAAGGGAAAGTCCGGGCGTTACGGAGTATGTTTTAGCTGGGATGTGGGAAATGTCGACAATCTGAAGGATTGGGTTCCGCTTCCGGCGCTGACGGCGGATACCCGGAACATTACGCCGCAGAACGGATCCTTTACCAGCGGATTCGACCGCGGACGCTGTGTGGTAACTTCTGTGGCGGAGAATCCGGCGCTGATATGTGCGTGGCTGGATCAGATGTATGTACCGATCCAGTCTCCGCAGAATAACTGGGGAACGTATGGTGAGGACGATGATTTTGATATCTTTGAGATGGGCAGGAATGCGGACGGAGAAGATATGTTAAAGCATGCGCCGCTTGGCGATGCGTCTCCGGTAGAGGTAAGGGAAGCGGAAGCTGTAGGCGGACCGCTTGCTATCTTGGATGAATATTATGACGTGTATGTGACATGTCCAGATGACGCCCAGTATCGTCTGGACTGGATCAAAGAATGTTATACGCCGGATATGCATACCGAATATGTCTACCCGAATATCTTCATGAGCCGGGAGGATACCGAGAAGTTCTCGAATCTGCAGGCAGATATCCACAAGGAGATCAAGGCAAAGAAAGCAGACTGGATTATGAATGGTTTCGCGGATTCGGATTGGGAGAAATATCTGGATAAACTGGAGGCGTATGGACTGAGTGAATATCTGGAGCTGTTCCAGAAGTATCTGGATTTGTATAATGCGCAGATGGCGGATTCAGAATAATTGACATGAGCGGGCACATCGGTATATTAGGAAAGGAAGAAATATTTATGACAAGTCAGACATTACGTGAAGCGAGAAAATATGAAGAGGCTTCTGAAAAATTAATCAGTAAAGAGGAGCGTCCCGATTTCCACCTGACTCCACGTGCGGGCTGGATGAATGACCCCAACGGCTTTTGCTATTATAAAGGCCAGTACCATTTGTTTTATCAGTATTATCCCTATGAGTCAAAATGGGGGCCTATGCATTGGGGTCATGCGGTTAGCAGCGACCTTCTCCACTGGGAATATCTTCCGTGTGCCCTTGCGCCGGATGAGGCCTATGACAGGGACGGGTGTTTCTCCGGTAGTGCGGTGGTACTGCCGGACGGAAGGCATCTGCTGATGTATACCGGTGTGTTAAAGGAACACCAGGGACGAGATGTTTACAGAGAAGTACAGACACAGTGCATTGCCATAGGAGACGGGATTGATTATGAGAAATATGAGCAGAACCCGGTTTTGGATGAACAGGATATTCCGGAAGGCAGCAGCAGGTACGATTTCCGTGATCCTAAGATGTGGAAGCAGCCTGACGGAACGTATGCCTGTGTTGTAGGAAGCCGTCCGGCAGATGGCAGCGGGCAGATATTGCTGTATACAAGCGCGGATGGATTTCACTGGAATTTTAAGAGTGTACTGGTTTCTAATCATGACCGGTTCGGGAAGATGTGGGAATGCCCGGATTTCTTTGAACTGGATGGGAAATGGGTGCTGCTTACAAGCCCCCAGGATATGCTCCCGGAAGGGTTTGAATATCACAACGGGAACGGAACACTCTGCCTGATCGGTGATTATGATGAAGAAGCCGGTATATTCAAGGAGATGTATAACCAGTCTATTGACTACGGGATTGATTTTTATGCAACTCAGACGGTATTAACTCCAGATGGACGCCGGATCATGATCGGCTGGATGCAGAACTGGGATGCCTGCGGCATACGCTCTCCGGAAGAACCGTGGTTCGGGCAGATGAGCCTCCCAAGGGAACTGTCGGTGAAGAATGGAAGACTGTACCAGAGGCCTGTCAGGGAACTGGATGCAATGCGGTGCAATAAGGTAGAGTATACGGATGTGACGGTTTCGGGGCTGGTAGAGCTGGACGGGATGAAGGGCAGAAGAGTGGACATGGAACTTACCATCCGCCCGGCAGATGGAGAAGAGCTGTATCAGAAGTTCGCGGTTCGTTTCGCCTTGAATGACAGATACTGGACTTCTCTAAGTTTTCGGCCAAGAGAATCCATCCTGAAGGTGGACCGGAAGTTCTCAGGTTCCAGAAGAGCCATTATTCATCAGAGGCGCAGCCTGGTAAATCATGTGGATGGAGAATTGAAGCTGAGGATTATTCTGGATCGTTTCAGCGTGGAGGTCTTTGTAAATGACGGGGAGCAGGTTCTGTCGGCTACCATGTATACCGATCAGGAGGCAGACGGAATCTCATTTTTTGCAGATGGAACATCGAAGATAGATGTTGTAAAGTATGAATTGGGGACGGGGCATTTTTAAAAATGCCCCGTCCCCAATTCGCTTTTTCTTTTGAATATTCACAATTAGGATAAAATATGACATTCGAAACATTCTAAAATGAAAGGGTACGATTGTAGTTTGTAAAAGGTACTGGAGAATGTTGTATATGAACCGGAATTATTGTGATATTCTTGACCGCTTATTGTCATACAGAAGATCTTTAGACAAGACTCAGGAGGAGATGAGCAGACAATTTGGAATTACACAGAGTCATTACAGTAAAATAGAGGCTGGCAGTAAAATTATTTCTTTTCAGGGATTAGAGAATTTCGGGAAACATGGCGGGGCGGCTGGATATTAATATCAAGCGCTATGGAAGAATCGAAAACGGGGGAGCAAAGCCGGACGCAGAGATTATGAATACCTTATATACTGAGTTTGGGTATTCGCCGTTGATATTTCTGGATGTGGAACGGTTCTACGCAAATGAGACAAATAAAATCTGGAATGGATTCACGGAGGATGTCAGGGAGGAACTGGAAGCAGTATTAAAGGATGCTGTATGTCTGATTGGAAAATGTGAAAATAGATAGGGCGCCGCATAAGGAAGTATGCCGATTTGCGGCTGCGGCTTTTGCGATACTTACGGCAGGTTTCATCGTTCGTGAGTATAAAATGGGGCATATATGGGTGAAAGTATATAATGGAGAAGAATATATTAATAGTCGAAGACAAGGAAGCAACCTTGAGGATGCTTGAAAAACTGATAAGAGAGGATGTGGGCGGCGTTGCTGTTTTTCTGGCAAGGGATTATGAGTCAGCGCTCAGGGAAGCCGTTTTAAGGAATATTGATGTTTTTCTCATTGATATTGTACTGGATACAGCCGTGACGGATGCCTCTGGAATGCGGTTTGCAAAACGCGTTCGGGAAGATGAAAATTATCTGTTTACTCCGATTATTTTTATAACAGGACTGGAGGATCCCAGGCTGTATGCGTATAAGGAGCTGCACAGCTTTGGGTATATAGAAAAGCCTTTTGCAAAGGAAAATGTGGTGGAGCTTGTTAAGGATGCGCTGAGATATCAGCCCAGGGTCAGGGAGGATGAAAATGTATATTTCCCGAAGGATGGTATTCTGATTGCGGTGAAGCTTAGTGAAATCATTTATGCCGAAGTACAAAGCCACAGTCTGTATATAAGGCTGCTAAATGAAAGAATTGAAATTCCGCATATGACCATAAAGAAGTTTGCCGTTCTGACACAGCGGAAGGGGTTTATCCAGTGTAGCAGAAATACAGTTATCAACAAAAGGTTTATTAAAAATGTAGATATGGTGAACCGCTATATCAGTTTCAAAGAATGCAAGGAACAGGTTGGGATAGGAACTGTATATAAGAAAAAGGTTTACCAGGAGCTTATGGATGTGTGAGAGAATATATGTTCTTCTGGAGATTGTTAATATTGTCCTGTGTCTGCACTATCTTTGGGGAAAGAAGCCGAAAATAAATCTGGGTACAGTACTGGTGATCTGTACGGATGTGCTTATTTTTGAACTCATTAACCAGTATGATGCGGATATGGCTGGTTATGTTCTGATGTATTTTTTGATTTTTGTATATACAGTCAGTGAATTTGGAAGCAGTATGCCTGATGCTTTGCTGGGAAATGTATTATATATTCTGCTTTTGGGAACAGCACAGCTGTTGGTGAATCTGCCGTTTCTAGTATTACATATTCCACTTTTTTCTGAAAACGTATCAGGAATCTATACGAACATTATGGTAATGCTTCTTCTGTTTTTCTTAAAACAAAAGCTTCATTTCCTTTTTGATCTGGCAACTGGAAAAAGGGGAGTCCATGTTTTTATTATAGTGATTTCCGGGGGTGCTGTAATTCTCTCGACCTTTCGGTACAAGCTGTTTCTGATGATCTCAATAGAGGAACTTTTGATCATATTAATATTTGGAAGTCTGATTTGTATTCTGTCTTACTGTTGGCAGGCAGAGAGAGAAAAGGTCCGCATCAAGCAGGTAGAGCTGCAGATGCATAAATGCTATGACGAGTCATTTAAGGAATTGATTAAAACAATACGGGAAAGACAGCATGATTTCCATAATCATATTCAGGCAGTGAAATCGCTGCATTATTCAATACAGACTTATGATGAGCTGGTTGCAGAACAGGATAAGTATTGCGATGCTTTGATGGAAGATAACCGGTTTTATGGTCTGTTGAATGTGCACAGCCCTGCCCTCACGGGATTTTTATATGGAAGGTTTAAGGAGGCCGATGCGGCAGGAGTCCGGATAGAATATTCTGTAAAGATCAGACAAAGCATAACTAGCATTCCCGAATATATACTAGTGGAGATCGCGGGGATATTACTGGATAATGCGATGGAAGCTGTGTTAGAAAATGAACACAGGGGGATAGAATTTTATCTAAGTCAGGAAGAGGATATGTTAAGTCTTGAGGTGGGTAATCCGGTAGAGAATGTCAGTTATACGGATGTGTCTATGTTTTTTAAGGCTGGCTATAGTAAAAAGGCAGAGCATACAGGGCTTGGGCTGTATAAGGTCTTTCAATACAGCAGAAAGTATGGTTTTGACGTGATTGCAAAGAAGCAGGAAAAGAAAAATCAGGAATGGTTATTTATTAAGATTAATTATGGAAGCTGTCCGCGCTAATTGCCTGCGGGGACAGCTTATATTTTTGCGGAATGCGCAGCCTGACACATTCCTGACCCGGGAACCGGATCAATTATTCATCTTCCGGGAATGGATATTCGCCAAAATAGAGAAGGCTGCATCCTTTCCAGTGAAGGACATAGACGAATGCAAGGAGAAAGCTTCCCAGCAGTCCGCTGATATTCCGTTTTAAGAATGACATGAGTACACCCCCTTTGTATAAGCTATTAACAGCTGTATTGAATGTATTATAATTACCCAGAAACCACAGGAAAGATAGGGGTTAGCGGGTATTATAAACAGAGCAATAAAATATAAAAACATAAAAGTAAGAACAAGAGTCCGGTACCATAAATCCTGTCTGGAGGTTAATTTACCGTGATAGCAGGAAGGAACTGGAGCAACCTTATAGGTTACAATAATAGCCAGAATTAACAACAACAGCTGCACCAGCCGGGGCGGTGCGGTAAACGGCAGTAACATTATGCAGCAAAAAAGATAGGATACCGTGACAAGCAGGCAGGAAACGTATGAGTTAAAATGAAGCCCCCCACTATAGCGCCTTAAAAAAGCAAGTACAAATGTACACCAGAGGTATTCCGGGAAAGCGGAAAAAAATAAAAAGAAAATTCCCATGATTATAAATTTTGTCAGTTCTGACATAAGAGATTTCACTACATAATGCACTAGCTTAATCTGGTAATCGGTATAGTTATGTTCAGTTTTCAGATATGTGTAAAAACTCATTTGATCTGCACGCTCCCGTCAATTTGTCACAGTCTGTGCAGTAAATACACTTGCTACGCTAAAGCGTGTCTGAAAAATGCTTTCTTCCGGACTCTGC
Organism: Lachnospiraceae bacterium; assembly: GCA_910576335.1. Taxonomy (GTDB): domain Bacteria; phylum Bacillota; class Clostridia; order Lachnospirales; family Lachnospiraceae; genus CAPEBR01. Next base: position 38,800 of record CAJTIU010000020.1, on the reverse strand, counting down.
GCAGACCTGCTGAATAGTTATATTATAAAACTTTTAGATACAGGAATAGGAAATAAAAACTAAATATGGAAAAATATGGATTTAACTTAATGTGCAGGATAAAGAAGAAAATATATTGAAGAAGCCGTAAAGTACGTTTTGTCCCAGTCATTCCAAGTCTCCGGATGAAAATACAGTGCATTTTAGATGCGAATAATTAAAGTTCAGTGAAAAATTAACGTATTTTGGTCAAAAAAGTTATCTGTACTGGAAGCATAATGTAACATGAATTAAAGTTCATAAAATGGAGGCGTAAGAATGAAGGTTACACATGAAGAATTCAATTCTCTGATTGGCAGAAAGATTAAAAGAATCCGTCAGGAAAGAAATTATACAAGAGAAGGACTGGCTGAGGCAGCGGGAATTTCCTCAAGATTCTTGTATGAGATCGAGATGGGACGAAAGGGCTGTTCTGCATTTGTTCTATTTAGGCTGGCGAGCAACCTCAGAGTGAATGTAAACTACTTTATGCAGGAAGAAAAGGACATATTTTGGATGGAATTCCAGAGATTATATATGAGGTTTGAGGAGGATGAAAAAAAGGAACTCAACGAAATTATGAAAATTCTGCATGAAATGCTCCATAAAGTTTAAAAGTTAAGTAGGGGACGGGGCATTTTTAAAAATGCCCCGTCCCCTATCTCCTTAGGAGCGCTTCCTTAAATTTTGGCAGAGCTGCTCTTCCAGGCTCTGTCACGGGCTTGATCCATTTACCGCTTTTGGTATACCATAATTCAAATACAAGCCGGATCAGCTCATCTGTATACAGGAATGAGAACACCGCAAGGAACGGAAGATGGAAGATCATGCCTGCCGCCCACGTTGCCGGGACACTTACAGTAAACAGGCAGATAATCTCCAGCAGTGTTCCGAAGACAGCCTCTCCTCCTGCGCGGTAGCAGCAGTTCATAATATAATTGCAGGTACGGATCGTTCCGGCTGCCAGGTAGATCATAATCATATATTTCCCGAAAAACATAGCCTCAGCCCCAAGACCGAACAGGGAAAGCATGGGCCTGTGCAGAAGTAGCCCGGTCAGGCAGATGCAGAAGGTAATTGCCGGACATAGTATGGAAAACTTCTTTACATACTGGTAGCCGTTCATAAGATGGCCGGAGCCCACCTCTTTTCCTACAACTACAGAAGATGCGTCCGCAAGTCCGGCGAAGAAGGCAAATACAAAGCCTTCCAGTACACGGAATGCAGCCATTGCCGCAATGGCTGATTCCGACTGATGCCCGATTACAATATTAATCAGCATCTGTCCGATCCCATAGAACAGCTCATTGCAAATGATAGGAAAGCATTTTCCCGTATATTCTTTCAGAAAACCATCTCTCCAGGAAAACATGTCTTTGATTCTCAGCTCGACCGTTTTTCTGTCTCTCAGAAGGAAAAGAAGCAGCACAAACACATTGACCAGGCCGGACACCAGCGTGCCCACTGCCGCACCCGCCGCGCCCATCCTGGGCATGCCGAAACGGCCGTAGATCAGGATCCAGTTCAGGATAAAATTTGTGATCAGCGCAAGGATTGAGCTGAACAGCGGCGGCTTTACCCGTTCCGTGGAGCGCATCAGAAAGCTGATGATCATGGCAATCACCTGAAGAGGATACGCAAAGCCGACGATCCGGATATAAGGAGCGCCGATTGCGATAATGCCTGACTTATCCGTGTAGATTCCAAGTATAAATTCCGGGTTTGCAGCTGCAGTCCCGCCGAATAGCAGCGATACTGCCAGCATACAGACTAGCGCAAGACCAAAGGTCCGGTTAATGCCTTTCTCATTGCGTGCTCCCCAGTACTGGGAGAAAAACAGCAGTCCCCCGCTTGCGAACCCAAAGTAGCAGGAGAAAAACAGGGACGTAATCTGAGAGCAGATTCCAACGGCTGCAACAGACAGCTCGCCCTGGCTGCCAATCATAATGGTATCCACCATGCTCGCAGTTGTGGACAGAAAATTCTGAAATGCAATAGGCAGTGCAATCGTAAACACAGTGCGGAAAAAATTCCCCCAGCTTATCCTTTCATTTCTCATATCTTCACTTCCCTCCCAATTATTCTATCGCCAAAAACAATATTCATATACACATGTTTTTTGGCATACTTGTATCATTTTATCACATTTCACGGCAGAATCAAGAGGAAATTCAATTGGGGACGGGGCATTTTTAAAAATGCCCCGTCCCCAATTTTAAATTGAGAATTTTTATCGGATAAAGTATAATAGAAAAGATAGATTTCCAATGAGGTGATAACATCATGTATAACATTGCGATTTGTGATGATGAGCAGGATTTTGTGGCAGAGCTGGAAAAAATGATCCGGAAATATGCCGGTGAAACAGGCATAGAAATACGTACAACAGCATTTAAGAATGGTTTGGAGTTAACTGAGTGTAATAAAATAGAACTGGATCTTATCTTTCTGGATATCCAAATGGATACCATGAACGGATTGGAAGCGGCAAAACGTATCCGGAAAAAAGATGAGAAAGTCAGCATTATCTTTTTGACTTCTCTGGCAAAGTACGCTCTGGCAGGATATGAATACCGGGCCTGGAACTATATTATCAAACCAATTACCTATGTACGTCTGAAAAATGAACTGGATAAGTGGCTTAAGAATTACAGGCGTGACGATAAGCAATATATTCTCGTACAGAATGGAGAAGGACAACACAGGATAGATCTGCATACGCTCCAGTATCTGGAGACGTATAATCGGAATGTAAAATTGCATACGGATAAAGGCGAGATTATTTCCCATAAGAAAATGAGAGAGCTTGAGGCAGAGCTGACGGAGGCTCATTTTCTGCGATGTCATTCCAGTTATCTGGTGAATCTCTTCTTTGTAAAAAGAGTGGGAAAACTGGAATTGGAATTGACCACTGGAGAGAAGCTGCCGATCAGTCAGCCGAAACGTAAGCTTGTGATGGAGAAGCTGGCGGATTACTGGGGGGACAGGTTGTAATGGGGCTTTATTATATTCTGGATTTGATTATAACACTGTCAGAAGTGGCCGGCTTGTATTTAATTTACATACATTTATGCAAAATTCCTCGTTTTTCTTCTGCTTTTTGGAAATTTCTTCCAGTATGTGCCAATTTTTGTATGGCATGGATGACAACATGGTTAACATCATTAGGTGCATATAAAATTTTTTTAACAGCAGTGGTTTACATTGTTTGTTTAAAAATGATTTACAAGGATTCGATTTCTCAGGGGATTGTGTGTTATGAATTGTTTATTTTGCTGGTAGCATACCTGCCTGAAATAATCAGTGTTCCCTGTGTACAGTGGTTATATGGGGATGCCACGCTGGTTGAAGTAGACGGGGTAAATATGCTTCGGTGGGAAACATATGTATTTACTTTGATTATCAGGGTATTCGTATTAATTGGTATTTATATGCTGGTCAGGGACTGGCGGTATCGGTTCGGAAGGAAAGATACGTTGGTTGTATCATTCAGTTTTTTGATTGCATTAGCGGTTAATCTGTTATCTGCTTATGAATACTTGAACTTAGGAACACTGTCCAATTCGTTAGTGTATCTTATTGGTATATTTCTTATAGTCAGTTTTACTGTGAGCTTTTTGTATTCTAAAAATACAGTTTATATTCAGGAGCAGGAGTCAAAGAAACAACAGACCATAGAGAGAATGAACCAGCAGTTTTCATATTATCAGGAGAAAGCAAAAGATGAGGAACGTGTGCGTGCGCTGTACCATGATATGAAAAACCATCTGCTTATCCTGGAGAGGCAGAACAGTGATGAGACAAAACAGATGGCAGCAGATCTTCGCCGGCAGATTTCAGATTATGAGGATTATATCCATACGGGAAATGATTTTTTAGACGTTATTATCCGGGATAAAGTGAAGAGGGCAAAGGAGCAAAGGATTGATTTTCTTGCCATGATTCATTTTGACGCGGGAGATTTTATTGAACCAATGGATATCAGTGCGATCTTTGGCAACGCACTGGATAATGCAATAGAGGCGAGTGTGAAGCTGCCGCCAGAACAGAGGCTGATCACGGTAAAAGCGGATTGTGTACGGGAAATGTTGTCTATTGTATTTGAAAATAATTGTCAGCGGGGGGAATCCGGATATGAGCATACTACCAAATCAGATTGTTTTTTGCATGGATTTGGAATTCAGAATATGAAGACGGCGGCAGAAAAATACGGCGGTCAATGTTTGATCCAACAGAAACCTGGACGGTTTACAGTAAAGATTATTTTGCCGCTGCCAGAAGAAAAATGAGCAGTCAAAGTGAAGAATTGAACTGGGGAAATTGAAGGGCTGCCTGAGGGAGAGGGTGTAATGTGGATTTATCGAGTAATGGATATTCTGGGTACGTTAGGCGATGTGATCGCACTCGGCTTTATTATGACTGGAATATGCAAAGAAAATAGAAATAAATATGTGAAATATTTGCCTTGTGTATTATTTTTCTGTTTTGTATATATGTGGACATGGGTGATTCGGGATCAGACATTTAAAATGCCGGCAATCATTATTGCAGGAACTATTTTTATTAAGTTGTGTTATAGGAATACATGGTTTAACAGTATTATTTGCATGTTTTTGCTCTATGCGGAGATTATTTTAGGAGAATCCATTGCCGGAGGTATACTTTCTCATTTTTTTGACCCTCTTACTGTGAAAATTGGAAATGAAATATTTATGAGATGGCAGACATATTTTGGATTTTTTATCGTGATGGTCCTGCTGTCTTTTGGAATATCTCGTCTGTTTCGTAATTTTCAATATGAGACAACTCTGAAAGATTTTATATTGATATTTGTAAGTTACATTTTTTTGATAATCGTATTTCTGGACGATATAACCATAAAAAGCGGAAACTATAATCTGGAACATCATATTATGAGCAGTGTCCTGGCAATTATATTCACTGTACAGCTTTTATATATGAAGAACTATACGTTGCTGAAAAAGGTGGAACAGCAAGAACAATTTACCATCAAAAAAATGAATGCGCAATTCTGCTATTACAGAGAAAAAGAAGAAGATGAAAAACGTGTGCGTGCGCTGTACCATGATATGAAAAACCATCTGCTTATCCTGGAGAGGCAGAACAGTGATGAGACAAAACAGATGGCAGCAGATCTTCGCCGGCAGATTTCGGGCTATGAGGAGTATATCCATACGGGAAATGAGCTTCTGGATGTTATTATTCACGATAAGGCAAAGAAAGCCAAAGAACAGCAGATAGATTTCTCAGCGGTTATCCATTTTGAGGCCAGTGGGTTTATCGAGCCGATGGATCTGAGCACCATTTTTGGGAATGCACTGGATAATGCAATAGAGGCGAGTGTGAAGCTGCCGCCAGAGCAGAGGCTCATTACGGTAAAAGCAGGCCGTATCCAGGATGTGTTGATGATTGTGTTTGAGAATTATGCGGTAATGGGGAAAATGAATGGCACGTCAAAAGAAGATGAATTGCTGCATGGGTTTGGGATTCCCAATATCCGGAAGGCAGTAGAGAAGTATCATGGAGAGTGCGTGATCCGGCAGGAGAATGGGAAATTTGTAATGAAAAATATAATACCGTTACCCGAAATCTAAGATGAGTGAAAGCCATGAGATAAGAAAGATCTTGTGGCTTTTTGCATTGATATCAACCGCTTGTTATGTGATTTTTGATTAGTTTAGGCTGTTGCTATATTAGTTTAGGCAGCGCATATTGAAAAAAATTTTCACTGAAGTATCCTAATCATATCAAGAAACAAGAGGAGGAACTTTTATGTTAAAAGTCGAACATTTATTTAAAAGCTACAAAACAGGAAGGATAACCTATGAGGTGTTAAAGGACGTCTGCTTTGAGGTGAAAGAGGGAGAGTTTGCGGCGGTTATGGGGGCATCCGGAAGTGGAAAGACAACCATGCTCAACTGCATTTCCTGTTTTCATCCCTACGATAAGGGTGAGATCACCCTGAATGGTATCTGTCTTTCCAGATTAAGTGAAGAGGAAATTGCGAAAGTGAGGAATGAGCAGTTAGGTTTTGTATTTCAGGATTTTATGCTGCTTGATGGTCTCACCGTGTTTGAGAATGTGTGTGTGCCAAAGGTGATCCGCGGCGAGGATTATAAGTTGATGGAGAAAAAAGCAGGAAAACTTCTGCGGCTGTTTGGCATTGAACATATAGCAGATAAATATCCGGCAGAGATTTCCGGCGGCCAGAAACAGAGGGCGGCGGTAGCGCGTTCTCTTATGAACGATCCACTTGCGATCCTTGCCGATGAGCCTACCGGAAACTTAGACAGCCGATCCAGTGAGGCGGTTATTCAGGCATTTATTGAGGCGAAAAAAACTCTGGGAGCAACGACACTGATGGTAACGCACGATACATTTTCCGCAAGTTACTGTGACCGTGTGATTATGATGAAAGATGGAAAAGTTCATTCAGAACTGACGAACAATGGAAACAGGAAAGCATTTTTGGAAGATCTTCTGGATGTATTAAGGAAATTGAATGGTGGTGAGAAAGATGACGCTGCTTAATGTGCTAAACAAACTTAAAAAATATAATAAGGGAAACTACAAACAATTCAGTCTGTGCTTTTCTCTGTCTGTATTATTGGTGTCAGCCCTGACGTTTTTCATGCTGAGCCCGTTTGTACAGAGCAGACTGCCGTCCGGCGGAGATTCCAGAAAAATGTTGTACATGGTATATGCAGTAGCCGTAACGGGATGCGTACTGTTTACCATTTATGCAGCGGGGCTGTTTCTTCGGTTTAAGAGCCGGGAGGTCGGTATCCTCATGGCGCTTGGAACAGCGAAAGGCAGGCTTTCAAAAACTATAATGAAAGAGATGCTCCTGCTTATTGGGCAGCTATCTGTGGTTAGTATTTTCATTGGCGGTATGATGGCATTTGGTTTTGGAAAACTTTATGAGTATTTGATCCAGAGTGCAGAAGGAGATGGGTTTCGTCTATCCCTGCCTGGCTTAGCCGGATCGGTTGTGTTCGTATTAACAGTATCTGTTATGATCATGGGAATGACGGCCAGATTTTTGAAACGGGCAAATCTGATTGAGATTTTAACTGAGGAGCGAAGAACAGAGCCGATCAAGAAAAATGTTGATGGTAAATACCTGGTTACAGGTTTGATTTTGATTGCACTGGGAATATTGGGAGGACTGATTGTTCCATCTATAATCAGTACGATTTTTAAAAGGGTACTTGGCAGTTTTACTTATGTTTTTTACATTTTGGTATTGATCGGCCTGTACAAGATCATGGTGTATTCGGTTGCAGTTCACAAACGAGGAAAAAATCCGCAGAAATACTACAAGAATTTGATCTCGTTTGGGATGTTGAAATTTCAGGGAGTATCCGTTGTGCGCAACATGCTGATTAGCACGCTCCTTTTGGCAGGAGCATTCTTTGCGATATTCTACTCTGCAACAAACTATATTCAGGGAGCAACGATTGCAGCAAGTGAGGATAATGATATGTCCTATCGTTATCTCGGAGATGCGGATCGATTAACGATGCAAGATGTAAAGTCTATTGCTGCAGCGTATGGTGTGGAAATCACCGATTACCGGGAAGTAGAAATTGCACGTCTGCTTGGCAGCGGTGTGGCAAGAGAGAATTATGATGAGGAAGGTATGCTTACGGAGGAATACCGTGAAAAGGATTATTACAAAAATTTTATCAGTGCAGGCATGTTCTCAGAAGCAACAGGAATGGAAGTGAAAGTAGAACCGGGGACTTATTTGTATGTTAATCGGAGAAATAATACAGAAAATTATTGGTTTTTACCGGAAGATCTGGATATGGCGGAAAATACGGACACAGGAATAAAAAAGGGACTTATCTTTGCAGGAACTGTAGAATATAGCAGTTTCTTTTATGACCGGGGACAGGATGGAAATGCAAGTTATATTTTAAACGATGAAGATTTTGCAGAGTTAAAAAAAGGATTATCCAACAAGTTTCAAATGACGCAGGTGTTGTTTAATGTTTCAGACGCGGGGGATACTTATGCATTTTCTAAAGAATTGTATGCACGGTATTGTAAATCTGTGCCGGATAGTATGCGCGTGATGGCTGCCTATGATGAATATCGGGAGGGAGTGGATGCCGGGTATGATTACGGCGGGCTGACTACACTTTATCCCAAACGCCCGGAGATCGAAGTTGACTGGAAATATAGTCCGGTGTTCGTTCCTCTTCTGGAGAGAAGTTTTGTGCTGACTTATGCAACGCTGTTATTAATATTCGTTTTTGTATCGGTGATCTGCCTGGTATCGGCAGGGGTGATTGGTTACACTAGAAGTATTACAGTTGCTGTGAAAAGTAAGCGTGTGTTGATGGATGTGAAGAAATTGGGAGCCGGGCAGGAATATTTGAATCGGATTTTAAAAGAACAGATAAAAAAGATATTTGTTCTGCCGACAGCAGCGGCGACAATTTTAATGTTCATTTATTACACAATGATTTTGTGGCAGAACGACGGAGTGATTTCTTCAAATGAATATCCGATGATCGGATTTAATATCGCAGTCTGTCTGATAGTTGTTCTATATCAGTATACTCTTTACCGTTCATCTTTTAGAAAATCGCAGATGCTGGTCTTTGACGCAGGAACAGCAGTTATGAAAAAAAGGAGAGAACGAGACGGTGAAAGAATATAAAATTCGTATCAATGGCGGAGTTGATTTTGTGGTTGTATTTCCCGGAGTGATCGGTTCCCTGATTTCTAAAATTCGTGAGAATGGAAATGAGGAACTGGTGGTAGGGATTGAGGAAGTGATGCCGGAGCAGATGACGGAATACCTCCTCCGAGTGCTCAACACAAATCGCTTTACGAACAGTCAATTCCGGTTCCGGCAGATATTGGAGGATCCGATTACAAAAGAGGGGCTGTATCGGGTGCTTGGGGAACAGTTACAGAGCATGGATATAGACGAGAGGAAATGCTTTGATAAAGTAGAGCTGATTGAGAGGCTGTTTGGAGATTCTGGATTGGAAATTGAGTGTACGATTCCGTTTCTGTGGGCGTGTAAGGATACTGCGGCAGTATTTTTATACACATTTCCAGATGGAGAGAAGGAAAAGATACGCATTGAGTATTAGTTACTGTACACTCCGTTCACAGGAACATTCGCAAATCCATCTAAAATTCGCTCTGCGAATGGGATTTCAGGGTGTTGTTGAAATCCCTGTAGGAGTGTGGTAGAATCCAATCATGGAAGTCATGACAGGGACGGCAGTCTTCCGGGTCAACGACTGATCTGCAGTTGGTAGTTAAAGATATGCGGTATTGGTGTGGCGATGGGTAATGCAGTACAAGAGGCCAAAGCGTTCGGAGGCAGAATTGGAGGATAAGAGGATTTATGATACTTGAAACAGAAAGACTATGTCTGCGTGAAATGGGCCAGTCTGATTTCACATCTCTATGCAAAATCATGCAGGATCAGGAAACCATGTATGCTTACGAAGGGGCTTTCAGCTATTCGGAGGTGCAGGAATGGCTTGACAGGCAAATCCGCCGTTATCAGAAATGGGGATTCGGCCTGTGGGCAGTCATCTTAAAAGAAACCGGTGGAATGATCGGACAATGCGGACTCACGATGCAGCCATGGAAAGAGGAAGAAGTGCTTGAAATAGGATACCTTTTTAATCGGAGATTCTGGCATAAAGGATATGCAGTGGAAGCAGCCAGGGCATGTAAGCAATATGCCTTTGAGACACTGAATGCAAAAGAAGTCTGTTCCATTATCAGAGATACGAATATAGCATCTCAGAATGTAGCCATTCGAAATGGTATGACCATGACGGATAGCTGGACAAAGCATTACCGTGGCGTGGATATGCCGCATGACCGTTATGTGGCAGTTCGTTAATTGGGGACAGGTCATTTTCAATCGGGGACGGGGCATTTTTAAAAATGCCCCGTCCCCGTAATAACTATGTAACAACTGGGAGTTATGATGATGCTGTAACAACAAAGTATCCGTGAGAAAGGAGCGAAGATTATGAACAGAGCATGGAAGAGGTACAGGATTTTACTGACAGCAGGGGCAATGGCGGTGTGCATGGCAGCAGGACTGGGGATGGGAATCCAGTGGTCGAGGGACAATGCGCAGAAGGCGGTGGTGGAAGCCGCAGAGAAGAAGTTTATAAATGAGACGGGGAATCCGGCGCCATATGAACCGCAGGGGGATCTCACTAATCTGTACGGGGAACGTCTGTATAAGGATGTAGTGGACGAGGATATTGGGAAAGAGGTGTGCGATAAATATAAGCTTGACTATGATAAAGTTCTTGAGAGCGATCTGACCCGTGAGATGAGGAATTATGAGGAGAGCCTGTGGCTTAGGAAAAAGATGGGAGACTGTCCGCTTCTGGGCAGAGAGCTGGATACACATGATGGCTTTTCCTCCCTGGAGGAATATATCAGTGATATCTATGCATTTGGCGAGGGGGAGGAAGTAATCAGGACTATGTGCGAAGAGTTTGAGATTGATCCGGATCAGGCTAAGGTGTCCGATCTGACGACAGAGCAGCTTATAGAGACCGGGGAGAAGGCTTATGAGACCTCCGATCATCCAAAGGGATAACGGTTATGGCAGATATATTGATTGTGGAGGATGATAAAAGGATTAATGAGCTGATCCGAAGAACACTTTCCATGACAGGACATCAGGGGTTTCCAGCTTTTTCAGGCCGGGAGGCCCTTTTTGTGCTCGAGGGAAAACGGATCGATCTGATTCTTTTGGATATCGGGCTGCCGGACATGGACGGCTTTGGACTGATGAAGCGGCTGGCAGGAGAATATGCGGATATTCCCGTAATCTGCGTGACCGCGAGGGACGAGGTTCCGGACCGGGTGAAGGGATTAAAAGGAGGGGCGGAGGATTATATTGTTAAGCCGTTTGCCGTGGAGGAGCTGTTGGCGCGGATACAGGTGGTGCTGCGCCGCTTTCATAAAGAGCAGAATGTTTTTTACATCCGGGATGTGGAGGTAGATCTGTCGGGCGCTGTTGTGAAGAGAGGGGGGAGGACGGTGGAGCTTACGAACCGGGAGTACGAGCTTCTTAAGGTACTGCTGCTGAACCGGAATATTGCGCTCTCTAGGGAGCGGCTCTTGGAGCTTGCCTGGGGGATGGATTTTTACGGGGATGACCGTACCGTGGATGTGCATATCCGGAGGCTGAGGCAGAAGCTGGGACTGGAGAAGGATATCCGAACGATTTTCAAATACGGGTATCGGCTGGAGGTGTGAGATGCAGCTGTGGAAGAAGAATTTTTTGGCAGTTTATCTGCTGCTTTTACTGGTTATTTATGGAGGACTGCTGCTTTTGGATGCTTATATTTCCAAAAATGAAATGGAACTGTGGGTGGAGCGGGCAAGGAACAGTGAGAAGAGTATCTGCGACCTGGCGGAGGGGCTTAAGGAGGAAGAGATCAGCCGTATCTCCATGGGGATGAACCGCATGGCAGAGAGATTCCTGACCCAGGGCGTACGGATCAGAATCCGGATGAATACATACATAGCGGCAGACTCATTCCAAAAAGGGGACAGGGCAGACGGACCGGTGGAAATTCAGAACTGGAAAGGAATAGATTATCTTGTTATAAGGGAGGAGCGGAATGTGGAGGATGCCGTGATAGAGGTGATGTATGCGGAGAACCTGGAGGGGCTGTCGCAGCCGCAGGCGAGGCGGATGTGGATTTTCTGCGGGGGCGGATTTTTATTTGCAGCAGTGCTGGGTCTGTTTCTTTACTATACGATGCGCCGGATTAACCGGCCTGTGAATCAGATTGCCCATGAGCTTCGCACGCCGCTTACCGGAATTCGGGGCTATGCGGAATATATGATGATGGGAGGACTTACAGAGGAGGATCAATTCTATGCTGCGCAGCAGATTGTGGAGAGCGCCAGGAGCCTCGAGGATATCACGGAGAAGCTTCTGATTATGGGAAATGTAAGGAAAGGGTCAATCCGTATGGAGAGGATTCGTGTGGGAAAGGTGCTCGGCGAATTGAAGGAGAAGTATCCGGGCGTGGAGACAGTCTGTCAGGCGGAGGCTGTGGATGGGGATGCGACTTTGGTCAGATGCCTTCTTGAAAATCTGACGGCTAACGCCGTTAACGCCGGACAGCAGGTGAGAGTTACTGTGGATGAGGTTGGAATTAAGGTCTGGAACGACGGGGAGACGCTGGATGCGGGGACTGTGAGGGCGCTTAACCGGGGGCAGGAGCTGCAAAACGGGCGGGGCGGCAGGCATGGGTATGGGATTTCTGTCTGCCAGGAGATCGCGAAGGTGCATGGGTGGAGGCTTGTTTACCGGTCAGTGAAGGAAGAGGGGACTACGGTGGTCTGCCAGTTCGGGAGCTGAGAGAAAGCGCCTTTTAAATGGGTTGGATGATTAAAGGGCATCCAACCGCACAGTTGGAAATTCTTTGTTATGGGGTTGACTCTCACACTATGGAATTATATAAAACATCCCCCGCAGGAGCTGCTTGCCTCTCCTGTGGGGGATTGTGCATTTAATAAAACATTGCGAATACAGAAGCCAGTATAACCGTATACACGCCTGCTACTGCGACCGAGAGTCCGCTCATAGCGCCTTCTGTCTTTCCAATCTGCATGGCTTTTGAGGTACCGATTGCATGTGAGGCAGTACCAATGGCAAGGCCTTTGGAAACCGGGTTTTTAATCCGCGCGACTTTGCAGATAAATTCTGCCGTCATATTTCCTAACACGCCAGTGATGATAATAATAGCTGTTGTAATTGCTGTGTAGCCGCCCAGCTCAGAAGAAACAACCATCCCAACCGCTGTTGTGATTGACTTGGGAAGGAGCGTCACATATTCTTCATGAGTCAGCCTGAATAAGACTGACATGGCCAGGACGCTGCACACGCTTGCCAGGGCGCCGATAAAGATGGAGCCAAGAATCGGCCATAGATTCTTCTTTAAGAGATCCAGCTTCTGGTAAAGCGGGATGGCAAGACTCACGGTTGCCGGCGTCAGTAAATAATTCAGATATTTCGCACTCGAATTGTAGGTATCATAATCCACATTGAATACGACTAGAAAGACAATTGTCAGTACAATCGCAATCATCAGTGGATTAAAAATCCCAAACTTGAATTTGTTTTTCAGTAATACACCAAATTCATATGCTAAAAGACTGATCACAATCCCAATTGTAGCAGATTCGGCGAAAATACTATTCATCAGCAGATCCCCCCTTCTTTCTGGAAAGCAGGAAGTCGGCTGTCTTTCCTGTAATAATCATTACGATGAATGTTGACAATACCGTAATTACAGCAAAAGGTACAAGGACGCTGGATAACTGGTCCCAGGAGCTTATAAGTCCTACTGCAGGCGGAATAAACATGATCGCCATAATTTCCACAAGGAATTCAGCGGTTTCCCTCACTTGATCAAGTTTAATGATACCCGCCGCCAGACAGATAAACATGATCACAAGTCCATATATACTTGCCGGAATCGGGAGAGGAATAAAATACTTCAGAATCTCACCGATACATGTGATCGCAAGTATAATCAACAGTTGTTTAATATATCTCATTTCATTGCCCCCTTTGCAAATGCAGATGCATTAGTCCCTCTCAAGAAAGCTCAGGTGGGTTTCACGCACCTTCTTGTAATAGTCAGGCTCAAGCCACATACAATGACCGCCGCCGTGACATACATAAAGCTCGGAACCTTCTGGAAGTTCAGTTCCCTGACATATTATATAATATTATGATGAAAGCGTCAAAAGGTATTTTGACGCTCATGATACACTGGATTTTTCCGAGCTTTGCGCTCCCGAAATCCTAAAACACCAGGGATCCGCTCTTTTTTCTACGAAAAACTACTCGGAGCAGGAGATCTGGTTCCGTAAAAACCTTTTATCCGAGCAGTTGACATGCTGGAGGAAGTTCTGGAAGAAGGACAGCATAGTCTGATAAAAAAATAACGAATTGGCAAATTGGGGACGGGGCATTTTTAAAAATGCCCCGTCCCCAATTTCATGCTTGTGAATGTTTTCTTTTTTATATATAATAGATATGATGTTTCAGAAGAAAATGGGTAACAGGGAAGGTATCTGAACTGTTGCGAAAATGGAGGAGTGGATTTGAAAAGGAACTATTATCTGATTGATACAGAGAATGTGGGAGACAGATGGTTTGATCTGCTGCAAAAAATAAAGAAGAAGGACAGAATCATTGTATTCTATACAGAGCATCATTCCAAACATTTAGAGAAATATCTGGCAAAACAGGTACATAACCCCCGGATGGTCTGGCTGGAATGTACAGCCGGAAATAATGCACTGGATTATCAGCTGATTGGGGTGCTGTCATATCTTATTGTGAAACACCCGAAATCGTCGTTTTATATTTATTCGAATGATAGAGATTACCAGACTGCCATAGATTTCTGGCAGAGCCGTGGGATTGAAGCCTTCCAAAAAGATTTTTCTGTTGAAAGCGGTAAAAAAGCGAAAAAGAAGAAAGGAAAGAAGAAAAAAGGACAGAAAAAGAAGGGAGCGGCATCCGTTCAGACTTCAGCAGAGGCGGTAATGGAAAGCGCCTGTGCTTTGGAAAAACCCGGGCAGAAAAAACCGACAGAAGAACAGTTTGTGGTTGAGATAGCCAAATCCATACCGGTTTCTGATCTGGGAGGATGGTATCATGCCCTTACTGCTGTTTTAGGGCAGGAGAACGGACGGAACTGGTATTTGAAAGTCAGGGATGACGCAGAATGGAAGGAAAGACTGTCAAGGTACTGCATGAAGGATGAATATAAGCGTGGGATAAATCTGGTTGCTGTGGTATTGGGCATGCATAATCTGGATGTGACAAGGTCAGAGGAGGCATATAGAATCATCCAGTCACATAACCGGAAGAATTTAAGGGCAATCAGCGCAGATTTTGATAAGAGGTTTGGTAAAAAGCCGCCTCAGAAATACTTTAAGGTACTCCGTCCTTTGATCCGGGTAATCAAAGGAAAGTAAAAGACGATTATAATAATATTGTGGAGGGAAGAAGGATTATGGAGCAAAGACAGTTTACATTTTCTGGGATGGAATATATAAGGCCGGATTTTGAGATGATTGAAGAATCAGCAGAGAAGCTGAAAGACCGGGTAAATTGTGCCGTATCCTACAAGGAGGTGAAGACCTGCCTTATGGAAATGGAGGAACTCACAAAGCATATGGAGACGGCAGTCACGCTTGCGTCAATCAGGCATACTCTGGATACCCGGGATGAATTTTATGAAAAAGAGGACGCATTTCTAAAGGCAAAAATGCCAGAGGTGACTCCGGGGCTTCTTGCGCTAAAGGAGTCATTTATGAATTCTGCTTTCCGTGCAGAGCTTGAAGAAGAATACGGCAGACAGATGTTTGTATCTATGGAGCTTGAGAAGAAAACCTTCTGCAGGGAGAATATTTTGCTGATGCAAAAGGAGGCCGTTCTTACCAGCGAATATGAGAAGATTATGGCAACAGCAGAGATTCCGTTTATGGGAGAGACAAGGAATCTGTACGGTCTTCAGAAATTCTTTGAACACGAGGACAGAGAGGTACGGGCAGCGGCATACAAGGAATATTCTGCATTCTACCATAGCCATGAGAAACGGATGGAGGAGATCTGGGACGAGCTGATCAGAGTGCGGACGCAGATGGCGGAGAACCTTGGCTATGACAGTTTTATCCCGGTAGGCTATATGCAGCAGGGACGTACGGATTACGGTCTGGAGGAAGTGGCGGATTTCCGCAGACAGGTACGGGAGTATGCGGTCCCCCTATGTAAGAAGCTGTATGAAATGCAGAGAGAGCGCCTGGGAGTCGATACTCTGATGGCGTACGATGAGAAGCGTGTATTTCCAGATGGAAATGCAATTCCGGCAGGGGATGAAGACTTTATGATTTCCCAGGCACAGAAGATGTATCATGAGATCAGTCCAGAGACGGGTGAGTTTGCGGATTTTATGATTCAGCATGAGCTGCTTGATCTTAAGAATAAGCCGGGGAAGGCATCTACCGGATATATGACGATTCTGCCGGATTATCAGGCGCCCTTTGTATTCGCGTGCCTGAATCACACTATATTCGACATGCAGGTACTGTCCCATGAGATGGGGCACGCATTTGCAGGGTACATGGCCATGAGAGAGCAGCCGCTGTCGGCTTACTATTTTTCGGCAACGGATATTGCTGAGATTCATTCCATGAGCATGGAACAGTTTGCCTATAAATATGCGGAAATGTTCTTCGGGGAGCAGGCGGATAAATACAGATTTGCCCATCTGCAGGATGCGCTGATGCTGGTGCCTTTCGGGACAGCGGTGGATGAATTCCAGCATATCTGCTATGGGAATCCGAATCTTACGCCAAAGGAGCGCACATTAGAATGGAAGAAGCTGGAGGAGATCTATATGCCCTGGCGTAAGTATGATGCAGACGATTTCTTTGACAGGGGCGGGTTCTGGTATCATAAGCTGCATATATTCCTTTATCCGTTTTACTATATTAATTATATTCTTACGACAATGGGCGCAATGGAATTTGCTGCAAAGAATGCTGAAGACCATGAGAAAGCGTGGAAAGACTATCTAAAGCTGTGTAAATGCGGAGGCAGCATGAGCTATCTGGAGACATTAAGGCATGCGGGTCTGTCGGTTCCGTTCGAGGATGGAAGTGTGAAGCGTGCGGTGGAATATATAGAAGGAGTCTTGTTATGATTCACATCTTAGGAGTGCGCCGGCATGCCGTGAATGTGCAGAGTGATGCAAAGAAAATGAGAAGATTCAAGGGTATTGAGTTTCCGGGGCCGCACGCCAATAAAGAGGGGTGACAGTGTGAAGAGAAGATTCAATGTTACTGGTTTATGTATTCCGGAAAAGCATTACATGGCAGATATATCAGTGCATCTGGAAAAGATGAGGGTGTACATTGAGGACGGGGAGTATTTTACTGTCAATCGTGCCAGACAGTATGGAAAGACAACAACGTTAAATGCGCTGAAGCGAAAACTGGAAAAAGAATACACGGTTTTTCTGATTAGTTTTGAAGGGATTGAGAAAGAGGTGTTTCGGGATTCTGGTTCCTTCTGTGTACGTCTGATGGGTCTGCTTTATGACACGGTTGATTTTGGAGAGACGGCAGGTATTCCAAAAGATATAAGGGAGGAAATGTACGGATGGAGTATGAGCGCGCCGGAGCAGATGAACTTCCGCATTCTCACGAATTTTTTATTCCGCATGTGCAGACAGTTGGATAAGCCGGCTGTACTTATGGTCGATGAGACAGATCAGGCGGGCAATTATGAGGTGTTTGCAACATTTCTTGGATGCCTGAGGGATATGTATTTAAAGCGGGATACCAGGCCGGGTTTTCAGTCGGTAATTCTTGCAGGGGTGTATGATATTAAGAACCTTAAGCAAAGAATCCGTCCGGAAAAGGAGCATGTTGCGGACAGCCCGTGGAACATCGCCGCAGATTTTGACGTGGATATGAGCCTGTCGGTGGATGGAATTGTATATATGCTGGAAGCATATGAGAATGATTATCATACAGGAATGGAAGTTCGTGAAATGGCGCAGATGATCTATGACTATACATCCGGATACCCGTTTCTTGTTTCGTGGATTTGTAAGACGGCAGATGAAGTGATTGCCGGTTCTGATGAATTTCCAGAAAGAAGAGACGCGTGGACAAGGGAAGGAATTCAGGCAGCAGTCCGAAAGCTGCTTGTAGAGAGAAATACGTTATTTGAATCACTGACCGGGAAGGTTGACAGCTTTCCGGAATTAGAGAGAATGCTGCATACATTGCTGTTTGTAGGAAGGGATATTCCATATAACGCAGATAATAAGGCGATTGTGACTGCAGCTATGTACGGATTTATAAAAAACCGGAAAGGGAATGTGGCACTGGCTAACCGGATTTTTGAAATGCGCCTGTATAATAGATTTTTATCTGTGGAAGAGTTGAGAGAAAGTGATATCTATAAGGCATCCGTTTATGACAAAAACCAGTTTATTACTGGCGGGCATTTGAATATGCGTCTGATTCTGGAAAGATTTGTGGAACATTTCAATGAGCTTTATGCGGATAGTGGAGAAAAATTTATTGAAGAAACTGGCAGAAAGCTGTTCCTGCTCTATCTGCGCCCGATTATTAACGGGACAGGAAATTATTATATTGAGTCGCGTACAAGGAGTATGGGACGTACAGATGTCATTGTGGATTACCGGGGTGAGCAATACATTATTGAAATGAAAATTTGGAGAGGGAAGGAATATAATGACCGGGGAGAGAAGCAGATTTCCGGATATTTGGACGATTATCACCAGCGTACAGGATACATGATAAACTTCTGTTTTAATAAAATGAAAAACCCTGGGCTGAACGAGATTGTAATAGATGATAAATTAATAATTGAGGCAGTTGTCTGAACTCTGAAAATCAGAAATCTGGGACGGGTATTTTTCACCATGGCGTACCTCAAAAGTTACAGTGGAGCGCCTGAGGTGATAATGCCCGTCCCCAATACATGGAGGTATCATTATGATAAAAAAATGGTGGCATGACAAGGTGGCTTATCAGATTTACCCAAAGAGCTTTTGCGATTCCAACGGGGACGGGATCGGAGATATCCCCGGGATTATCAGCAAGCTTGATTACCTGGAAGATCTGGGAGTAGATATAATCTGGCTCTCTCCCTGCTATCCATCCCCTCTGGCGGACGAGGGATATGACATTTCCGATTATTATGATATTGACCCTCGTTTCGGCACGATGGCGGATATGGAGCAGCTTCTTAAGGAGACGAAGAGACGCAATATGTATGTCCTGATGGACCTGGTGGTGAACCATTGCTCTGACGAGCATGAGTGGTTCAGAGAGGCCTGCGGGGATCCGGAGGGGAAATATGGGAACTTTTTCTATCTGCAGGATAAAAAGGAGGGGGAACTGCCTACCAACTGGAGATCTTATTTCGGCGGGTCTGTGTGGGAGGATCTGCCTGGAACAGACAAGCAGTATCTGCATGTTTTCCATAAAAAGCAGCCGGATCTGAACTGGGAGAACCCTGAGCTTCGCCAGGAGGTTTACAAAAATATCAACTGGTGGCTGGAAAAAGGCGTGAGCGGCTTCCGTATCGACGCAATTATTAATATTAAGAAAGCGCTTCCTTTCGCTAATTACGAAGCAGACCGCGCAGACGGGCTCTGCAGTATCCAGTACATGCTGAGAGATGCCCACGGAATTGGTGAATTTTTAGGGGAGATGCGTGACTGCACTTTCAAAAAATACGATGCTTTTTCTGTGGGCGAGGTATTTAATGAGAAGCCGGAGGAACTTTCTGATTTTATCGGAGAAAATGGCTATTTCTCCAGTATGTTTGATTTTAATGAGGCCATTTTCGGAGGCAGTGAAAAGGGGTGGTATGACGCGAAGCCAATTATGCCGGATGATTATAAGAGATGCTGCTTTGAGGCTCAGGCGAAGGTCGGGGATATCGGTTTTCTGTCTAATATTATTGAGAATCATGACGAGCCCAGGGGCGTCAGCCGGTATATCCCGGAGGGCTCTTGCTGCCCTCGGAGCAAGAAACTTCTTGCGGCACTGAATTTTATGCTCAGGGGGCTGCCTTTTATCTATCAGGGACAGGAGCTGGGAATGGAGAATGCGCCCATAACCTCCATTGATGAGGTGGACGACATCTCCACACTGGATGAGTACCGCGTGGCTCTTGAAGCAGGTCTGTCCCCGGAGGAAGCCCTGACGGCTGTGGCGCGCATGAGCCGTGATAATGCCAGGACTCCGATGCAGTGGTCGGCGGAAATAAATGCCGGTTTTACCACAGGAAAACCGTGGCTTAAGGTGAATCCCAATTATATTTCCATCAATGCCGCAGACCAGCAGGAGGATCCGGATTCGGTAAGAAGCTTTTACAAAAAACTGATTGCGCTCCGCAAGTCCCCGGAATATAAGGAGACCATCGTGTATGGAACACTTGAGCCGTACCTTGAGGAACAGCATAACCTGATGGCTTATTACCGGAGGGGAGAAAGGACGCTCCTGGTTATGGGAAATTACCAGATGGAGGAACAGGACGCGGTTCTTCCGGCGGATTACCGGAAGATTCTGCTTAATAACTGCCCTGAGCTTGTACGGGAGGGGGATGTGCTGAGGCTTCAAGGATATCAGGTGGTTATACTGGATATGCAGGGAGAGTAGACATTTGTCTGGAGTAAAAACCGTAAGCTGCAAGGGGAGCTTTTGGTAAAGAAGGGGATATAAAGATATTGCCATATAGGGGATATTGTGATATATTGTCGATAGGGAAAGACCATTAAGCCAGGCGGCTTTATCCCCTCCAATATAGTTTGGAGGGTTTAGGTAGCCCTCCGGACGCAAGAGAGAAAGGAGGGTGATAAAATGAATTATGTTACATATGCTGATTTATTCCAGTTTTGTATCTTCATTTGCGCCCTAATTGGATTGTGCTACACAATCTTTAGGGGAAGAAAGAAATAGCCGCCACTACTCCACTAGTGACGGCTTGCCTGTGTTAAAGCACAGGTAGCCCATTAAGCTAGGGATAAAGCTGCTTGTATGGCTTTCCCTTTGTCTATACTATAGCACATATGCGAGGATGATTCAAGAATCTTTTTTCATTTATTCATTTTCCCACACATATTCTGGTTACTATTCACGGCCTGGGAGGCGATTTCACTGAATTCTGTAACAATTGTGGTTCTGCCGTGGGCCAGCCTTATAAAAGTAAGCAGAGGGAAACCGTTTATGAGGGAAATATACATAAGTGTCCGCATTGCGGAGAAACGCTGGACTCATTTGCGGTCAGTTGTCCGGCCTGTGGTTACGGGATACGTGGAAAAAGGGCAGCGGATTCGGTTCAGGAGTTTTACTCTGACCTGCGGACAACCCAGACAACTGTCCAAAAAGGCCATATGATAAGAAATTTCCCTATACCAAACGCGAAAGAGGATATTATAGAGTTTATGATATTAGCATCATCAAATATTCTGGGGGAAGATGAGCGGGATATTTATGTAGCATGGATTGTAAAGTTTGAACTGCTGAAGCTGCCCAATAAGTTGGGGACGGGGTATTTTTAAAAATACCCCGTCCCCAACTTTCATCTGGTAAAGTCAAAAAGGCTCATCTGCTTATAATTTCCTTCATTTCCCGCCTGGCGGACTTTTTCCTTTGCCAGCAGTTCTCCGGGCACGTCTGTCAAGAAGGCGGACTCATCCTTTGAGGTGGTAAGAATCAGGGTCTCTCTGGCTCTGGTGATTCCGACATAGAAGAGGCGGCGTTCTTCCTCCACATCAGAGTAACCGTTTCCGTACTCGAATGGGATTATGCCTCCCCGGGCGCCGAAGATCAGTACAGCCGGAAATTCCAGCCCTTTTGAGCCGTGCAGGGTCATTAGTGTGACAGCGCCGGATTTGTATTGTTTTGTTCCGCAGCGTTTCAGATCGCTCTCCACGCCGAACTCCAGGGCGTGTATAAAGTCAGCCATTGACGAGTAGAAGAGGGCAGTCCGGCACAGCTTCTGCATGGCCTTATTCTTCCCGAAGGAGAGTTCTTCTGTCCATTCTTCTAAAATTTTTACGGGCTTTTTCTTTTTCATAAAGGGCGTATATTTTATTGCCATGGCTTCGTAGATGGTGTCTGCCATCCTGTCGGCAGGGCCTTCTGTCCCGGAGTTCCACAGAAGTTTCAGCGCGTTTTCCTTTGCCAGTCTGTGTTCTGAGGCCGGATTTAGTAGGCTTGTAAAGAAGCTTATCGTTCCCCGTACTGCGGGTTCCAGGAGATAGTCATCCCGGCCGGAGACAATGTAGGGGATGCCTTCTTTTTTCAGGCATGTTTCCAAAAGGTCTGCCTGCCTGCGGGTCCGGTACAGGACTGCAATGTCATCAAAGCTTTTGGGACTTCCTCCGTTATCAGGGAAAATATCCTGGGCATCCAGCATTCCGATTCCGCCGGTGAGCCGGTTGATTTCCTTTGCGATAAATATAGCTTCTGAGGCGGCGCTGTCTGCCTGGACAAGCCGTACAGGAAGGCCGTCCGGCCTGTGGGGCTGTAAATGCCTGGTTCCGCCGGGATTTTTGGAAATGATTTCTTCGGCGAAAGTGAGGATCTGCGGCGTGGATCTGTAGTTTTCTTCAAGCGTGATCCGGACAGCCTTCGGAAATTCTTCTGCCAGGCGATCAAAGCATCGTGCATCGGAGCCCCGGAAGCTATAGATGGACTGGTCGGCATCGCCGATGATGAACAGTTCCTTCCCGCCTTCGTTCCATGCCTTCATAAGCCGGTATTCAAGGAGGCTGATATCCTGGAACTCGTCCACCATGAGGTAGGTAAAATGTCCGGCATCCGTTTTATTTTCCGCAGGTTTATCTGAGGCAATCCGGCAGGCTTCTATTAATATATCGTCAAAATCCATGACATGATATTCCTGCAGAGCATTCTGATAGGTAGCAAATGCCCCCGCGAGTTTATCGGCAGACAGGCGCTCATCTGCATCTTCTGCTCCATTATCTTTGGCTGTATCCGACATAATTCCCATGGCAGCCATATCCGGCATAAGGGGCTGCTGTGCTGTGCTGCAGTCCGTCAGGCCGGAGGTCTCTTCGGAGGAATACAGAAAGGTTCTTGTCTTATAGCGCGAAAATTCATTCAAGAAACGGGTGACACTTATGTTCAGCCCGAGGGTTTTTATGATGCTCTCTGCCAGATCTCTTGTCACTGTCTCTCCGGCAAGGGAGGCTTCTACTCCGTTTTCCATGAGAAATTTCCATGCTATGGAGTGGAAGGTTCCGATCTGCAGCCGTCTTGTGGCAGTACTTTTCCCTATCTGCTTCTGAATCCGCTCCCGCATTTCCTCTGCAGCCTGATTGGTAAAGGTGACAGCAGTGATGCAGGAGGGCTTTACTCTTCTTATTTCCAGAAGGTGCAGTATGTGGGAGACCAGGGTGTATGTCTTCCCGGTTCCGGGACCTGCAGTTACTAATGTCACACGGCCAATGGCTTCTATGGCGCAGCGCTGACGTTCATTTGCCAGGGCATGGGGAAGAGGCTGCCGGTTACCGGATCTGAGGTTTTCTGTGCCGCTCTGTAGTGGGTATGGCTGCTCTGCCTGCTGGTCTTCTGTGGGCAGAACGGAGGTGCTGTTATTCTGCGGCTGGCCTGAGGGCCTGTTTTCTGATTTATGCACAGAGTCTGCGTTCTGCTTTGGATTACTGTCAGCAGACGGATTCCCAGGGAGAGCTTCCTCGCCGCTAAAGAGGCTTAGCTGGCCGTTCAGCTGATCCAGGTCTTCGGGGGTGAAGAGGCGTATGATCCCGTACCTTCCGTCAAATCCAGGGATTCTCGTGACAGTCCCCTGCCGGAGCCGTCCGATTCCCTCAGAAATTAAGATACCCGAGACGCTTCGGATTTCCTCAAGGGGAATTTCCCTCAGAATCGGAAATTCCGGCCCAAGCTTTTTCAGCATCACTTGGTATTCCCTCTGTACTTTGGCGCTGGCAGAGGAGTATCCTACGGATGCGGCGATAATTTCAGGAAGAGGTACAAGGCTCTCGTAGGCCGGGGCACCCCTTTTTATATAGCCCTCAGACCGGTCTGCCATCTGCTCTATGCGGTGCGATACCCCAATGGTCAGCCTGCGTCCGCAGACAGGACAGATGCCGCCGTACTTTTCCGTCTCTGAGGGGGACAGACAGATATCACATTTCCGGTGGCCGTCAAAGTGGTATTTTCCCTCCTCCGGGAAAAATTCAATGGTTCCGGCCAGCCCGTTTCCGGTCTCAATTGCATTTTTTAATGCTTCGTAGGACAATGGGATGTCGAGCAGACTGGCCTCCCGGCCCAGTTTCGCGGGAGAGTGGGCGTCGGAATTGGAAATCAGCTGGTAGCGGTCCAGGGCAGATACACGCCAGTTCATGGGCGGATCCGAGGAAAGGCCGGTTTCCATCGCATGGATATGGGAGGACAGGTCGCCGAAACATTCTTCCACAGAATTAAAGCCCGAAAAAGCGCCGAACAGGGAAAAATGGGGAGTCCAGATGTGGGCAGGAACATAGACTGCTTCCGGACAGAGTTCCAGAAGGATTTCCAACAGGTCATGGCAGTCCAGTCCCAGTATGGGCCTCCCATCGGAATGGATATTGCCGATCGCCTCAAGCTTCCGGGAGATGATCTCAGCTTCCTCAAGCCCGGGAATAAGAATCAGGCTGTGCACTTTTCGCACCTTGTCATATTTTTTATAAATGGAGCTGATCTCGCCGGTTATGACGAAATGGGGCTGCAGGATGTCCGCAGCACCGGAATCCGCGATGCGGTATTCGTCCTTTAGTACATAGAGTCCTCCCCCTGCGGGTCTTAGCTTTTCCTGGAGTTCCTGCCGCCATGCCGGGTGTGTGAAGTCGCCGGTTCCGACAATGCCGATTCCCTTGCGCCTCGCCCACAGATCAAGAGTCTCCGGGGTGCAGTCCCTGCTAGTGGCGCGGGAATAACGGGAGTGAATATGCAAATCAGCAATGTGCATAATGATACCTTCTTTCAAAAACGTTCTACTATGACTAAAAGTATAACTGATTTTTTTATGCAATACAACAGATTATTGGGGACAGGGCATTTTTTACATCAAACGCTCCACAGGAACTTTTGAGGTGAAAAATGCCCTGTCCCCAACTTAACATTAGACTGTCCCTTTTCATAGTATAATATAAAAAAGTTTAGGAGTTATATATATGCCATATTCAATTATGCTGGATGCGGGTCATGGAGGAACACAGTTGCGCAAGTAAGGCTGATAACGATATTACTTAAAGAAAGGGAAAACAAACCTCACTTACTCTCACGCAGAAAGCCATCTGATTATTGAGAAAAAGGAAAGCAGACAGGTATATTGGATAAGCCTGTTTGCATATGTTGAGAATAGATGGCCAAAACAAGGAGGACGATAAAGTTTGGAAAAGAAAGAACCAATCCGATATATAGTGGAAAGGGAGTTTTTATCAAAGTTTACCGCAGAGGAATTGCTTATCCGCATCATTAAATCTCACCTTAATAAGAAGGCTCAAAACGGTAGTCTGGTATGAGAAATCCACAGAAAGCGGCTGCTTTTTATGGTAAAGCGTGGGATAATCTTATTATAGACAGGGCAACAGTTGAATGGGTGGATATATGAAACTTCAAAAAGTATTGAACTTATTCAATGTTGCAATTTATATCAGATTATCAAGAGAAGATGGTGATAAGGAAGAAAGCGACAGCGTAGGAAATCAGAGAAAACTTTTAGCAGAGTATATTGCAAAAAAAGAAGATTTTATCTTGTATGACGTGTACGTTGATGATGGTTATTCAGGAACGAATTTCAACCGGCCTAGTTTCCAGAGAATGATTGCGGATATTGAAGATGGAGAAGTTAATTGTGTTGTAGTAAAGGATTTATCAAGATTCGGGCGCGATTACATTGATACCGGAAGATACTTGGAGCGATATTTTCCAGAAATGGGAGTTCGTTTCATATCGGTAACAGATGGTATTGACAGTATGAAACAGGCATATGATATGCTTCTCCCAATCAAGAATATTTTCAATGAACAGTACGCAAGAGATATTTCCAAAAAGATACAGGCAACAGTAAAGTCAAAACAAAAAGCCGGTGAGTTTATTGGAGCATTTACAAGCTATGGTTACAAAAAATCCCCTGTGGATAAACATAAACTGGTGATTGATGATTACGCGGCTGATGTTGTCCGCAGAATCTTTTCCTTATATATACAGGGATATGGGAAACAGAAAATTGCTAAGCTGCTGAACGCAGAGGGTGTTCTTTGTCCGGCAGAATATAAAAAGGTCAATGGTGAGAATTACAAAAACTGTAACTGCCTGGAGAGTACAACGTACTGGTCGTATTCCACAATTAACAGTATTCTTCACAGGGAAATGTATGTGGGTAATATGGTACAGGGAACAAAGCGCCAGCGTATGAGAAGTAAGCAGAAGAAAATGACAAAAGAAGAATGGATAATCGTTGAGAATACCCATGAGCCGATTATAGATAAAGTAACATGGGAAAAGGCCAGGTCTCTTTTACAGAAAAGGACAAGAGAACTGGATTTGGAAACGAATAAAAATATCTTTGCTGGTTTTGTGAAATGTGGCGACTGTGGCAGAGCAATGGCAAAAAATATGTGGCGTCGTGCAGATGGAAGTAAAACATATAGTCTTTATTGTGGAACATATAAGAGAAACGGGAAACAGTATTGTACGCCTCACACACTTCCTATGGCGGTTTTGGAAGATATTGTGCTAGGTGATTTGAAAGTAATCGCCCACAGTGCAGACAATTTGAAAGAGTTGGTACAATCGCAGAGTTTCACAGCTTCAAAAGTTAAAAGGATTGCAGATACGGAGCTTAGTAAAATCAAAACAGAGTTGGAACGTGTGAAAAAACTAAAAAAATCCATATATGAAGATTACAGAGAAGAACTGATTTCCAAAGAAGAATTTCTTTCTTACCGAGAGGATTATCTAAAAAAAGAAGAACTTTACTCCAAACAGATTGAAGCACTGGAAGAAAAGAAGAATGACAATGTGACAGAAGATGTTTTTGAAACGCCCTGGCTTAAAAGGCTTTTGGAATTAAAAGACATTGAATCACTGGACAGAGATATTGTGGTGGAAATGATAAGTGAAATAAAAGTCTACGAAAACCGTAAAATCAAAATCACTTACAACTTCGGAAATGAGTTGGAACATTTATTTTCCAGTGTATATAGTGATAACTTCTCGGAATCTCAATGAATGAGATTTTACTTGAAAATTGATAACTGAATATCGTGCAGGAAAAGAAATTAGAGTAATCCCATGAGTTATGATGGGATTTTATGCGCCTGTCGATGGGTTTAATGGATTAAGAGCTCTAAAAGCAAAGGAAGGTAATAGTTGTGATTTTGCTAAAAACAGAATATAATGATAAAAAGAGATTGGGGGTCCGCAGAAAGAGGAGGTAATATGGCAAGAACGGTAGGAATTGGAATCCAGGATTTTGAAAAAATGATTACACGGAGAGTCTTCTATGTAGATAAAACCATGTTTATAAAAGAATGGTGGGAATCTATGGATGATGTGACGCTGATTACACGCCCCCGTCGGTTTGGGAAGACTCTGACAATGAGCATGGTGGAGCAATTTTTTTCGGTAGATCATGCCGGCAGTTTGCTTTTTGAGGGACTAAATATCTGGAGAGAGGAAGTATACCGCAGCCTGCAGGGAACTTACCCGGTAATCTCATTGAGCTTTGCAGATGTGAAGGATACATCTTATGAAGAAGCGCGAATCAAGATATGCCAGACCATTGTGGACTTGTATAATAAGTATGCATTTCTTGCAAAAGGAGACTTACTGGAAGAGAATGAGAAAGAATATTACCGCAGGGTATCTATTGATATGCGGGATTCGGAGATAACGGTATCTCTTAGAAGGATATCGGATTACCTGTGTCGTTATTATGGGAAAAAGGTAATTATTCTTTTGGATGAATATGACACACCTATGCAAGAAGCATATATAGATGGATACTGGGAAGAACTGCTGGTGTTTATCCGTAGTATACTTAATGCAACATTCAAGGGAAATCCATATCTTGAGCGTGCAATTTTGACAGGGATTACCAGAGTCAGTAAAGAATCTATTTTTTCAGATCTAAATAATATGAAAGTGGTAACAACAACTTCATCTTTGTATGGGGATTCCTTTGGATTTACAGAAGAAGAAGTGTTTGAAGCTTTGGATGAGTACGCTTTGTCAGACAAGAAAGAGGAAGTAAAGGAATGGTATGATGGGTTCATATTTGGCAGCATAAAGGATATTTATAATCCGTGGTCTATCATTAATTATTTGTCAGAACGCCGTGTTGGTACTTATTGGGCGAATACAAGCAGCAATAGCCTTATAGGGAAACTAATCCGGCGGGGAGGCAAACAGATTAAAGAAACGTTTAGACAGTTGCTGGCCGGGGAAAGCATTGAAGCTGAGATTGAGGAGCAGATTGTTTATAATCAGTTGGATTTGGATGAAACTGCAGTCTGGAGTCTTTTTTTGGCAAGTGGATATCTTAAAGTGAAGAATTATAGGATGCAACAGTTGGGATATATGGAATGGAAAGAACTCTATGAACTGGAGATTACCAATTTTGAGACGATGATCATGTTCAGAAGTATTGTGCGGGGGTGGTTTTCCTCTTCTGCTTCCAGCTATAATGATTTTATCAAAGCGCTCCTCAATGATGATTTAAAGGCAATGAATGTCTATATGAATCGGGTGTCAAAAGTAATGTTCAGTTATTTTGACAGTGGCAACAGACCATCTGAGGAAAGTGAGCCGGAACGTTTTTACCATGGTTTTGTTTTAGGATTAATGGTTACTCTAGAAAATCGGTATATCATTACCTCGAACAGAGAGAGTGGATTCGGAAGGTACGATGTGTTGCTGGAGCCGAGAGATGTGCATGATTTTGGAATTATCATGGAGTTTAAAGTACAAGACCCAGAAGACGAGACAGAGCTTGCGGATACGGTTGATGTAGCGCTTCTGCAGATAGAGGAGAAGCAGTATGCTTCCATGCTGGAGGCAAAAGGTGTATCAGAAGACCGGATACGGAAATATGGATTTGCATTTTGTGGTAAAAAAGTGTTGATAGGGAAAGCATTGGCTGAATCCTGCTCTTTTAGAGAATCTCATTCATAGAGATTCCGAGAAGCTATAGTGTGGAATTGGAGGAAAAGGTTGTCTGATCACACACATTTCTAAATCCCCTAATCAGTCTGGGGGAAATACATATGGCATTTGCGCAATTAACACTCTGCACATGGCGGACGTGACCCGGGTGCTGTCTATAATGGCAGGCAGGAGAAGGATGATGTTTTAAGACTTACGCTTGCAGTAGGGGAGATTCTGCAGAATAATGGGATTGATGTAGAGTATACGAGGACAACAGATGTATATGAGACGCCATATGAGAAGGCCATGGAGGCAAATAATGCGGGGGTGGATTTTTTTGTATCAATTCACAGAAATTCGTATCCAACGGATAATGATGTGTCGGGGGTTGAGACGCTTGTGTATGATCTGTCGGGGATCAAGTACGAGATGGCACAGAATATCAATGATCAGTTGGAGGCAGTTGGCTTTGTGAACCTTGGGGTAAAGGCGAGGCCGAATCTTGTGGTGCTTAAGAGGACGAAGATGCCTGCGGTGCTGGTGGAAGCGGGATTTATTAATTCGGATGTGGATAATGAATTGTTTGATGCAAACTTTGAGGATATTGCCCAGGGGATTGCGAGGGGAATTCTGGATACCCTTGACGGGGCCGGGGTGTTACAGGATGTATACTACCGGGTGCAGACCGGTTCTTTCCGGAACTGGGAAAATGCACAGAGAATGCTGACGGAGCTTCTGGAGCAGGATTTTCCGGCGTTTATTGATGATTCCGGACCGTATATCAGAGTTCAGGTGGGAGGATATGATGACCTGAATGAGGCGGCCGCAATGGAGCAGAGGCTTAAGAGGGCAGGGTATCAGACAGTAATTGTGAGCTGATGTGGGACTGAGGAGTCTGGCGTCTCATATCTGTACGTGTAAAAGGCATGGGTGGAAGAACAGATCTTTCCAGCCATGCCTTTTACGGGATATGCGCACTCGCGCGAAGATGTAATATGTCGCGGGTGTCCACGTCTGGCGCGAAAATGTGCCGGGGCACATTTTTTATTCTATTCTCTTTTGTCAGATGTGCGGTTCCCTTCCGGGGAGCTGTAATCCTTCATAATCGGTTCGGGCAGATATACATGGACATTTTCAATCCGGTTTTTGTCCAGCGTCTCGACTACGAGACGGATATGGTCTTTTGTTGTAATGGCGTCTCCGACTTCCGGGAGGCGGTCCAGGTGCTCAATGATAAATCCACCCAGGGAATCATAGTCCTCGGATTCCAGTGAGAGATCCAGGCGGTCATTTAAATCATCAAGGTTCATAGAGCCTTCGATGACATACTCGCGGGGACTGATCTCCCTTACAAAGTCTTCTTCATTTTCATCATATTCATCATGAATCTCCCCTACAATTTCCTCTAATATATCTTCAAGAGTAATGAGACCGGCAGTTTCACCGTATTCGTCAAGTACAATGGCAATATTGAAGGAAGCCTGACGCATCTCTACAAGGAGCTCGGAGATATTCTTATATTCATAAGTGAAGTATGCCTCTCTCAGAATGTCCCGGACATGAAATTTCCTGGAGCTGTCAAAGAGCAGCAGATCCTTCATGTTAATTGTACCGATTACATTGTCGGTGGTCTCCTCGAATACGGGAAGTCTTGTGAACTTGTCCTCCCGGAAGATTTCGAGGAGCTCTTTATAGGAGCTTTCTACGTCAGCAAAGGTTACGTGTACACGGGGCACCATGACATCCTTGGCTCTGGCATCCCCAAGATCAAACACATTATATATCATCTCTTTTTCGTCTGACTCAATGACGCCGTCCTCGTGGCTGACATCCACGATTGTGCGAAGCTCAGTCTCAGTCATGGTCCGGTTTTTGTCATTGGGGTCTATGCGAAGCAGAAAAAGTACACCGAGGGACAGCCCGTTGATCACCCAGATTGCAGGGGTCATGAGCTTCATGAAGATGCTGATAACCGGGGCATAGATCAAGGACATCTTTTCGGCATGGATTGTTGCTATGGTCTTCGGGGTAATCTCACCGAAGAGAAGGATTGCAACAGTCAGTATTCCGCTTGCGATTGCTACCCATGGGCCGCCGAAGCTGTAAGCCAGGGTAGTCGTAAGAGATGCGGCAGACAGATTCACGATATTATTGCCAATCAGGATGGCACTTAGCATCTTGCCGGAATCGTCTGTGATGTTTAATACAGTCTTTGCAGTTTTCTTGCCCTCGTCTGCAAGGGCGCGGATTCGAATTTTGTTTACAGTCGTCAGCGCTGTCTCGGCAGATGAAAAAAATGCCGATAAAAATAATAACACAATTAGTATAATAATCTGCGTGGCGTCACTCGAGTCCAATTAAAAATCACTCCTTTTTCTAATAGATTATAATATTTAATAAGTTGCTGTTCACTCCGTTCACAGTAACATTCGCAAATCCATTTAAAATTCGCTTCGCGAATGGGATTTGCTCACACCTGAATCACTTTCTTACGGTCTGTGCAGTAAATGCACAGACCTGTGTGAACAGTAACTTAAATATAACGTATTTCCCATGATTTTGCAAGACCGCGTTGAATTTATGGGGGATTTATTATATACTTAGGTTAAAAAAGTATGGGAGTAATGTATGAATCGGGATTTTTTTGAGGAGCTCATTAGAACTTTGGAGGAAGGCAGAGTCAGGACAGACGAGTCCATGAAGCAGCACACAACATTCCGTACCGGGGGGAAGGCTGACTTTTTTGTGACGCCCGGGACGAAGGAGGAACTGCGGGATGTGGTGGAGGTGTGTAAGAAGAGACGCATGCCTTATTACATTATAGGCAATGGAAGCAATCTGCTTGTGTCGGATACTGGATACAGGGGGGTTATTATTCAGATTTACAGGGAGATGAGTGAGATTACTGCGGACAAAGGCTGCATTACGGCACAGGCGGGGGCGCTGCTTTCTAAGGTGGCTTGCCGGGCTTATGAGGAAGGGCTTGCCGGATTTGAGTTTGCGTCGGGGATTCCGGGGACAGTGGGAGGAGCCTGCATGATGAACGCCGGGGCCTACGGCGGGGAGATGAAGGATGTGCTGTCCAGTGTTCTTGTACTGACGCCAGAAGGGGAGTTCCGTACATTATCAGCAGAAGAGCTGGAACTGGGGTACAGGACGAGTGTCATTGCCAGGAAAAACTATATTGTCCTTGAGGCGGTTATTGCG
This sequence comes from Lachnospiraceae bacterium, assembly GCA_910576335.1. GTDB lineage: Bacteria > Bacillota > Clostridia > Lachnospirales > Lachnospiraceae > CAPEBR01. The sequence goes on along the minus strand of CAJTIU010000020.1, from coordinate 6,781 downwards.
CTTGACTATGGCGACAGAGACCAGGTTCGGGCAAGGATGGAAGAACTGCGGGAAAAGAGGATCTCGAAGCAGCCGTTGGAGTTCCCCAGCGCAGGAAGTACATTTAAGAGACCGGAAGGATATTTTGCGGGTAAATTAATTGAGGATGCAGGGCTTAGAGGCTTCCGGGTGGGAGGCGCGCAGGTGTCGGAAAAGCACTGTGGATTTGTCATTAACAGAGATCACGCGTCCAGTGCAGAGATTATGGAACTGATGAGAAAGGTGTCGGAACGTGTGGAGGAGCATTCCGGCGTGGCGCTTACGCCGGAGGTGAGAAGGTTAGGGGAGTTTTAATATGAGATTTGTGATTATTACAGGGATGTCCGGAGCCGGGAAGAGTACTGCCCTTAAGATGCTGGAGGATATGGGATATTTTTGTGTGGATAACCTGCCGGTTCCTCTGATTCCCAAGCTTGCAGAGCTTTTTGTGGTGCCTGGGACGGAGATGAACAAGGTTGCCCTGGGCGTGGATATCAGAAGCGGCAATGGCTTTGCCAGGCTTACGGCAGTGTTCACGGAGCTTGACGGGGCGGGGGTAAAGTATGAGATCTTGTTTTTAGAATCCAGCGATGATGTGCTTATTAAGAGATATAAAGAGACGAGAAGATTTCATCCGCTGTCAGGGAGTGGAGGACGTGTGGACCGGGGAATTACAAGAGAAAGAGACCAGCTTGCATTTCTTAAGAAAAAAGCGGACTATCTGATTGATACAAGTCATATGCTTACAAGAGAGCTGAAACAGGAGCTCCACAGGATCTATGTGGAGAATAAGGAGTATAAGAACCTGTATATAACAGTATTGTCCTTTGGATTTAAATATGGAATCCCCAGTGACGCAGACCTTGTATTTGATGTGAGGTTCCTCCCCAACCCCTATTATATAGAAGAACTGCGTCCCTTAAGCGGAAATAATGCTGAGGTCAGGAACTATGTTATGAATAATGACAAGGCGGTTGCTTTTCTGGAAAAGCTTGTAGATATGGTCAGATTTCTGATTCCGAATTATGTCTCAGAGGGAAAGACGCAGCTTGTAATTGGCGTGGGGTGTACTGGCGGAAAGCACCGCTCAGTAACCCTGGCGAATGAACTCTATGAAGCGCTGGAAAAGATGGATAACTATGGAATCCGGATTGAACACAGGGATATTAGAAAGGACGCAATTATGCCGCTTTGTGGCTGGAACGATACTCACGACCGATGAAATCGGCTGTGAGTATACAAAAGTGAGGTAAAAAAATTTCATGTCATTTTCAGGGAAAATAAAGGAAGAGCTTGCAGCATGCGATAAAGAGGCGAGACACTGCAACCTGGCGGAATTATCGGCGATCCTGCACATGTGCGGGGAATTTTCCCAGGACAGGTATGGAGTGTGCACTGTAAAGTTTCGTTCGGAAAATTTCCGGGTTGCAAGAAAATGCTTTACATTAATGAAAAAAACATTTAATATAGGAAATGATATTTCAATCCGCAGGAATATGGCAAAGGGAAGCACAAGCTATCTTCTTTTCTGGAAGGGCGAGGAGCTGCTGGCGGTCAGAAATGCGATCGTCCATGCCGTGTGCTGTAAGAGGGCTTATATAAGAGGTGCATTTATTGCGGCAGGTTCCATGAGTGATCCCGGCAAAGCGTATCATCTTGAGATTGTCTGTTCCGACATGGGGCAGGCGGAATATCTGAAGGATATGATGAATAGCTTTGGCGTAGATGCTAAGACGGTACCCCGAAAAAAGACGTATGTCGTATACCTGAAGGAAGGCTCTCAGATTGTGGATATCTTGAATGTCATGGAGGCGCATATCGCTCTTATGGAGATGGAGAATGTCCGAATCCTTAAAGAGATGCGAAATTCTGTAAACCGCAAGGTCAATTGTGAGACAGCAAACATTAATAAAACAGTATGTGCAGCAGTAAGACAAGTTGAGGACATTGAATACATCAGGGACACGATTGGTCTGGAACAGCTTCCAGATGGATTAAGAGATGTTGCCCTTACACGTCTTGCGAACCCGGAGGCGGCCTTAAAAGAGCTGGGGAACTTGATGAGTGAGCCTGTGGGTAAGTCGGGTGTGAATCACCGGTTGCGTAAGTTAAGTGAGCTGGCAGAGAAGTTAAGGGAACAGTAAGGAGGAACAAGTAGTATGGTTAAGAGAAGTGTTACAATTCAGTCGGAACTGGATATGAATTCACGTCCGGTTGCTCATCTGGTTCAGGAGGCAAGTCAATACTCGAGTAGGGTTCGCATTGAGATGGAAAATAAGCAGATCAATGCGAAGAGTATTATGGGTATGATGAGCCTTAACCTTGGAAAAGGGACCACTTTTACGGTAGTGGCTGACGGAGAGGATGAAGAGAAAGCCGTAAACGGCGTAGAGGAATTTTTTGCAACTCATTAACTATAGTACATATATGCAGAGAAAAGGGCATGGAATATGCTCTTTTCTTATACAAACAGTAATTGTCCGGGCTGCAAGTTACTGGCCACGGAGTGAACAGTACAATTGCCCGGCTGCCGGGCGGGTACTGTAAGCTTATTATAATTCGATTGGAGGAAGCATATGAAGAGGCTGTTGTTTATCTATAATCCGCATGCGGGAAAGGAGCTCCTGAAACCTAAGATTTCAGATATTGTCGATATATTTGTAAAGGCCGGATATGAGGTGACCATCTATCCCACGCAGTCCTACCGGGATGCGTACAGGAAGGTGAAGGAGTATAATTCAAAGGAGTATGAACTGGTGGTCTGCAGCGGAGGAGACGGTACGATTGACGAAGTAGTGTCAGGGATGATGACCCGCAGGGACCGGGATCCGGTGGGATATATCCCTACTGGAACCACGAATGATTTTGCGAATAGCCTGCATATTCCGAAAGGGCTGCTGAAGGCAGCGGATAATGCAGTAAATGGAGTTGTGTTCCCGTGTGATATAGGAAGATTTAATCAGGATACCTTTGTATATATTGCAGCATTTGGCCTGTTTACGGATGTCTCGTATGAGACTGACCAGGCCATGAAGAATGTACTGGGGCATCTGGCGTATATACTGGAGGGGGCAAAGAGAATCTTTAATGTTCCCTCTTACCGGATAAAGGTATGCCATGGCGGCGAGGAGATTGAGGGCGAATTTATCTATGGCATGGTAACCAATTCCCGGTCTGTGGGCGGATTCCGCAGTATGGTGGGAAAGCAGGTGATCTTTGATGACGGACTGTTTGAGGTAACGCTGATTAAGAAGCCGAAGAATCCGCTGGAGCTCCAGGAGATCATAGCAGCGCTTCTGATTGAGCAGATTGATACAAAATATATGTATACCTTCAAGACTGGGTATATTACCTTTGAGTCGCTGGAGGAGATTCCATGGACGCTTGACGGGGAGTTTGGAGGGGAGCATGATTACGTGGAGATTGAGAATCTGAGACAGCAGCTTGGGATTATGGTTCCGGAGGAGCATATTGAGGATCTTAAAGAATAAGAGCATATGCTTAAAACAAGAATAATATAGAGGAGATTTAGGTAATGTCAACTTTAGAAAAACTATTGTTTTGCTTCGGGAAATTCCGTTGATACTTCTGAAAGTATGGAGGGATTCCGTGTATTACAATCTTTTTCAGGTACATTGCCCGCTGATTTTGATTATAAAAAAGAACTGGAGGAAATGAGGAAGGAGAAATATGCTCGTTTTAATTGATGCAAATGTTATTTTAGATATGCTTGAAAAACGTGAACCATTTTATGAATCATCCAATAATGTGTTATCTCTCTGCGCATCCCAAAAGATAAAAGGATGTATTAAACGCCAGTCATGAAAATGTGCGGCATGCCTTAGAAAGAAATGATTTTCCCGATTTTGAGGAGTGTCTGCAGGATGAATGTGCTGCGCAAAACCATGCAGACTATATCATCACCCGGAACACCGGCGGCTTTTCAAACTCGAATATACCTGCAATCAGACCATCGGATTTTTTGGAAAAATACAATCTTTGACTGCAAATCAAAAAAAGAACGGTCTCCATATGGTCTCTTAACGGCATCCTGTCAATCTTCAAAGAAAAAATTAAAAATTTTGAAAAAAGTACTTGCTTATTATGACGAAGTTTGCTATAATAAGCGAGTACGAAATGAAGTGCAGTAGTTATGGCTCCGTGGTCAAGCGGTCAAGACGCTAGCCTCTCACGCTGGAATCAGGGGTTCGATTCCCCTCGGAGTCACTTAACTTCCCTCCTTAAGAGTAAATCTTAGGGAGGTTTTTTATGCACACTTATAAGGGAAAATCCTTATTTTAACCTGTGAAAAAATGCTCGTTGTCATTAAACAATTACTTTTATTACCATGCTTGCAGTCATTCTGTCGCTTGCTATGCCTTTGAATACCGAAGCGGCAAGAAAGACAGATCTAAGGATAAGTAAGAACAAAGTCACCTTAACAATTACAAAGAAGAAATTAAAGCCTTCTTATCAGTTAAAGCTTGTGAATATCTACGACATGCCTGTGAAGTGGACAACCAGCAATAAGAAGGTTGTAACGGTGTCTAAGAACGGAAAGATTACTGGTAAGAAGCAAGGTACGGCTGTTGTAAGCGTTAAAATCGGAAAAGCGATCTTGGACTCCTGTAAAGTTACGGTGAAAGACAAGTATAGGGTATATGTGAATCAGCCGATTTACGAAATCCGTCCGGTAGATATTAAAGAAGCTCACATTATCTGTGGCTGTGGAGTTGACTGTGGCAAAGATAGAAAGAATCACATGTTAGGTTTTGACGGAAGCAATGGAGGAAATGGATGTTTAGCAGGATACTCCGTTCAGATGGTAACAGTTCGGACCAGCACCGAAGCTGTCCAGATAGGGACAAAGCAGGTTCAGATAGGCACACAGCGGAATATCAAAGTGGATTTGACAATCACAGAGCAAATACTGAAACCTTCTTATCAGTTAAAGCTTGAGAATACCGCTGGCATGCGCGTGAAATGGACAACCAGTAATAAGAATGTTGCAACGGTGTCTAAGAGCGGAAAGATAATTGGCAGGAAAAAAGGCACGGCCGTCGTAACAGCGAAAATCGGAAAAAAGACTTTGACCTGTAAGGTTACAGTGAAAGACAACAGGATATAGAAACTGTTTAAATGGGAGAGGCAGCAGATAGGGAATGATATTGGTACTCTCCCTGGGAAAATTTATAAGAAAAAGAATTTCAAGAGGAGTGAGCACATGGTTTTATTTGTAGAATATCCTAAATGTTCAACTTGCCAAAGGGCGAAGAAATGGCTTGACAGTCATGGTGTAGAATATAATTCTCGTCATATTAAGGAGGAGAATCCGATGGCACAGGAAATAAAGATGTGGCATGAAAAGAGCGGGCTTCCGCTAAAAGGATTTTTTAATACAAGTGGAATGCTATATAAGAGTATGGGGCTTAAGGATAAGCTCTCTGGTATGAGCGAGGAGGAGCAGTATGAGCTTCTTTCCGAGGATGGTATGCTTGTGAAGAGGCCGATTGTTGTGGGAGATGATTTTGTCCTGACGGGCTTTCGGGAAAAAGAATGGGAAGAGAAGATGGGATAAAGTTGCCATTGTACCCTTCACTTACTCATGTGAAGTCCTACGACGGAATGGTAGCTATTTTCCCATTGCCAAACTGGTACATCGGCTGATAAGAAGCTGCATTATTCGCCATGCGGTAAACGGAGCTTCCGTCTCCTAGCAATTCTTTGTCCATATGCTGGCAGGAGTATTGTGCAAATGAACGGTAAATCAGCATTGTCGCCAGGGTGACAATAAATGTCGGCATTTTTACAAACCCTACAAGAGCGCCGTTAACTGCGCCGCAGGCAGCTCCGAACACGAGTGCAAATAAGAGGGTAAGCACAATGCTGTCTGTCATATTAAAGATGATAACAGAGAAGCCTGCATCAAAGGCAAGCATGGATCCGACAGAAAGGTCAATCTCTCCTGTCAGGCAGATCAGCCCCATTCCGATCGCGATGATGCCAACTACAGTAGAATGACGGAATATATTCATCGAGCTTTCCGGGCTCTGGGCTTTGATATTCAGCAGTGCGCGGTATTTTTCGAATTTTTTCTTTTCTTTTTTCTTATGAATCGGAAGCCTGCCTGCGGACAGTGTGTGCTCTGACAGATACATATTTTCAAGAAGATTCATATTTGGAATTACGGAATTTTCTTTTCTGCTGGATGCAAGCATTGCGACTTTTGATTTCATTGCTTTGTGAATGGAATGGATTTTTACATCCTTTCCATGAAGCTTTATCGTTCCTTCTGTGGCATGTGTACTGCCGAAGATACACTGCATCAGTTCACGGCTGCCTGATCCCTGCAGTCCGGTCAGCCCTATGATCTGCCCTTTATTTACAGACAGGCTTACATTATAAAATCCCGGGCCCGAAAATCCGTCCAGTTCGAGAATCGTCTCCCCGGTCTCTCTTTTTTGGTATACATCTGCATTTGAGTAGCTTTCTCCGACCATCAGCTTTGTCACGGATTCAGGGTCTTTGTTAGCAATTTTTCCTGTGGCAATAAAACTTCCATTTCGAAAAACAGTTAGTGTGATGAAGGAGCTTCAAGTTCCAGTGCGTTTAAGACTGATTTAGCTCTACTTATTTTATGGGTGTAGATAAAAAACTTTGGTATATATGTTTACTTTTCCTGCTGATTGTGATAATATATTACATATCGACAGGAGGAATTCATATGGATGATATCAAATCGCCATCCGCTGTCACTATCGGA
>CAJTIU010000019.1 GCA_910576335.1 Lachnospiraceae bacterium | reverse complement strand
TGCCACAGGATGCAACAGGCCGGAAGGACATATGGTTCATCCTGATACAAACTTTTTCTTACTGAATAAATTTTTTAAAAGCCTCCGCAAGAAGGCTTGCGAAGCATGCCTTTTTACCGGATATATTTGTAAATCCACACAAAAAACAGATGCTTATGCCAGGAAGTACCTGCAAAATCTGTGCAGTTTCACTAACTGTGAAAAATACTTCCTCCATACACATATTGGCTAAAGGTCCGCAGTCTGGTACAATCGGAAAGAATCACATTCAGGGCAGTTTTATCTTTTGTATAAAGCTGCTCTTTTCGTCTGCCCTGAATCTGATACTTTCCTAAAGAATTATACCACAGGTTCCCAGAAAACATCTCATAGAATTGAGGAAATTAAGAAAATCTTATGTTTTTTATATCTAAATCGTTTTCCGTTTCACCCTCCTCCCAATTCCGCTCAGTATCTCATTGGTAATCGTTCCCGCGTCGCCTGCAAGCTCCTCTGCACATCTTCTGTTTCCCCCTCCATCCTTAATTAATTGGAACCTATACTCGTACAGCTACAATCAATTATACTGGACGGACATGAAATCTTTCTGTAGGACACTTAGATTTTCAACAAAAAGGGAGTGAGAAAATCTCACTCCTCAGGCATAGCAGCTGAACTACGTTCAGTTCTTTAAGTCATCAGCAGATATACAACCACTGCCGCCGCAATCACAATGGCAATGCCAAGGATGATGATCGGCACTTTGGAAAATCCCTCATCGTCGTCATAGTCGTCATAGTCATCATCATAGAGAGCTTCATCCGGCTCCGGTTCCGCCATCTTCGCCCTCTTCCGTCTTGACCTATTGTCCTCAACCGCAAGCATATCGTCATATGCTTTTTTCATCTCCCGTTCCCGCTTTTCGCGCACTGCCTTCGGCGGGATATTCGAATACCTCTGCTCTTCGCCCTGATCGGACTTCCTTTTTTGCGGAGCTTTAAATTTCTTCTTACAGCTATAGCAGAGAAGATAATTCGGGTCTTTTTTTCCTGGACGCAGCGTCTCGCCGCATATCGGACATTTCATTTGTATTTTCTTCCTCCTCGCATCATATTTTGCCTGCATTGGCAGAGTCAGCCTGCCAGACTGCCTGCCGTTTATGGCAGCGGATATCTGTCTGTCAGATCTTTAACCATGCCGCGGACTTTTTCAATATTCTCCCCGCTCTTCATGACAAGCATGATACACTCCGCGATTGTCTCCATCTCCGATTCTCTCAGGCCGCGGGTTGTAACCGCCGGGGTCCCGAGCCTGATTCCGCTTGTAACAAAGGGAGAACGCGGATCATTGGGGACTGTATTCTTATTGCACGTAATATGCGCCTCATCCAGACGGCGCTCCAGCTCTTTTCCAGTAATCTCTTCATTTCTCAAATCTAAAAGCATCAGATGGTTATCTGTTCCTCCTGACACAATTTGAAGATCCCTTGCAAGAAGACCCTCGCATAGTGCTTTCGCATTCCTTAAAACCTGAGCCTGGTATTCCTTAAATTCTAGTGTCAGCGCCTCCTTAAAGCAGACTGCCTTTGCCGCAATCACATGCTCCAGAGGTCCGCCCTGTGTTCCGGGAAATACAGCCTTGTTAAAGTTAAACTTCTCTGCCGCCTCCTGATTGCAGAGGATCATGCCGCCCCGCGGCCCTCTAAGTGTCTTATGAGTGGTTGTCGTCACCACATCTGCATATGGAACCGGGCTCGGATGAAGTCCTGCTGCCACAAGGCCTGCAATATGAGCCATATCTACCATAAGATACGCACCGGCCTCATCAGCAATCTCACGAAACCGCTTAAAATCTATTGTCCTTGCATAAGCACTCGCTCCTGCAATAATAAGCGCAGGCCGTTCTCTTAAAGCAGTGTCCCTCACCTTATCATAATCAATAAATCCATCCTCTTCTACCCCATAAAAGGAAGTTTCAAAATATTCCCCTGAAATATTCACCGGAGAACCATGTGTCAGATGTCCGCCATGATCCAGATTCATACCCAGGATCTTATCACCTGGCTTTATCATTGCAAAGAACGCAGCCATATTCGCCTGCGCTCCGGAATGCGGCTGTACATTTGCATAGTCACATCCAAATAATTTCTTTGCTCTCTCAATTGCCAGCTCTTCCACAGTGTCTACACAACTGCAGCCGCCGTAATATCTCTTCTTCGGATACCCTTCTGCATACTTATTCGTAAGAATGCTTCCCATTGCTGCCCTGACTGCACTGCTGACCCAGTTCTCGGATGCGATCAGCTCAATGTGTGAATTCTGTCTGTCTGCCTCTGCTGCAATCGCATCCGCAATCTCTTTGTCTACCTGTTTCATTTCATCAAATGTGTTCATATACGCACCCTCCTACGGGTACTATTATAACACCATTATGAATTAGTTCCAAGTACAACTTCTACTGTTTCTTCCTTATATTCACCATTTTTTGAAGGAATCTGTACCGTCACCTTCACTGCCTCCCCCGGACTGTAGTACTGAAGCTGCTCTCTGAGTGTTGCAACACTGTCAATGCTGATGCCTTCAATCTTAGTAATGATTGAGCCCTTGGAAAGTCCCGCCTTATCTGCAGCACCGCCTTCTACTACCTCAGAGATGTAAACGCCTAACGGCATACTGTACATCTGGGCCATATCGCTTCCCACCTCTGCCGGCTGAATACCAAGATACCCCTGTTCTCCATCCGGGAGTTTTGTCCTTGTTTCCTTATTCATCAGAAGTTCAATCACATCACTGGCATCGGAAATCGGGATCGCATAGCCCATGCCCTCTACTCCAACCTCGCTCTCACTTGAAGATGCCTTCATTGTGTTAATTCCAATCACTTCGCCGTTCGCATTCAGAAGTGCACCGCCGCTGTTTCCAGGATTGATCGCTGCATCGGTCTGAATCAGCTCACTGTCAAAGCCCTCTAGCTTTCTCTTTGTGGCTGATACGATTCCGGTTGTTACGGACTGTCCATAGCCCAGTGCATTTCCTATAGCAATCGCAGGCTCTCCAACCTGAAGCGCCGTGGAGTCTCCCAGGGTGGCTACTTTGATCTGATCCATTGTTGTGTCCTTAATATCCTTAAGGTTCACTGATACAACAGCAATATCCCTTGCTGCATCCGTCCCCTTAACATTAGCCTCCACACTCTCTTCGTCTATAAAGGAAACGGTAAGTGTCTCGCTGTTGGCCACCACATGATTATTCGTAAGTATCAGAAGCTCTTTATCATTCTGGCCCACAATAATTCCCGAACCCGCACTCGGAATCTCCTGTTCAAATACACCGCCGAAAAAGCTCTGTACCTGCTGGATACTGATATTTGTGATGGATACTACAGAAGGCATTGCACTCTCGGCAATCCTTGTAATATCAGTAGAAATCTTTCCACTAGAAGCCTTCGTAAGCTTCGTGCCTTCCACCTGTTTATCCTCCGACTTATTCCCGGAAGTACGTCCCCCGATTCTGTCCAGCACACTTCCCACCGCAAAGCTCGCTCCTTCAAATCCAGCTCCTGCAACGAGGCCGAGTGCCAACGCCACACATATAGTCTTTACCCACTTCGGAACCTTATGCTGTTTCTTCGGCTTTGGAGCCTGCTCATTAAAATTCTGTTCCGGTGTATAATAGGTATATTGATTTTCCATAAAAATATCTCCCTTCTTTATGACTTCTGTCTTTATCTTTATCATTTCTATGACAGTAAGTTTACAACCTAATTGTGTTTAAAATGTGATAAATTCTTGTCGAAATCTTTAAAAGTTTTGCGGGGAGGATGCCCCTAATTGTTTTCATGAAATATATGCCTGTCCCCGTCCACTGTCTTTTGACTTATGCTGCAGCTGCAGGTTTGGGAGACTGTGCATTTTAAAAATGTCCAGTCTCCCAAAAAAGGTCAGCTTCTACGAAAAAGCTGACCTTGTCTGTCTTTATTAAGCTTGTAATTGCTCTAACTTTCGTAGGCATTTTTGAGATCCAAAAGGGCTTCTTTTAGGAGTGCATCGGAATTGACGGCTGTCTTGTATTCCTGGTCAGCCTCTGCGAGAAGCTGTTTTACATCCTCATGGGAGCCGAGCACTGCCATGTATTCTTTCAGATCCGGCATCTCCGGATTGCTTATGATCTCGTATCTGCCGCTTGTCCTGTTTTTTTCCACATACAGTGTTCCAAGTCCCGGTACTCTTGTATAAATATCCTTTATCTGCATCTCATACTTGGCAAATACGATATATGAGCCTGTATATCTGCCCTTCTTCGTATATACACGGATGTTATCATAAGATTTTATGAACTCTGTATCTGCACCGATCTGTCTGTAGTATGTCTTCACTGTTCTTGCAACTTCCGAGTATGCCTCTTCGCGGAGAGGATTCATAATCATTACTTCACATCCATGATTGCTTGTCCTTACCGCCTTCCGGCTTATCTTCTGTACCTTGTGCGCTTCTTCTCCGGTAAGACCGAATCCCATGACACCAACGATCATTACGAGTGTCAGCGGGATGAGCCAACCTTTTTTCATAGACTACCTCCGCACAACCAGTACTTTTTTTAGGTACACACCCGGGCGGATTCGAACCGCCGCTCCCGCCTCCGGAGGGCGGTGCTCTATCCCCTGAGCTACGGGTGCATAACAAAATATGAATTTGCAAATCATATGTTAACACATTTTTGATTAAAAGTAAAGGAAATCCTGTAAACAAATTTCAAAACAGCGACTTTTAAATGGGCTGGATATCCCCAATGTCTGAGAAGCCGCCAAAAGCGAATTAAGGTCTGCCAGCTCCCGCCTCCACGACATTCCTGTAATATTCAGAGAGTGCTGTTCCTCATGCGCCCCATCGATCAGGCGAATCATCAGTACGTGATTCAGGAGTGAGACCCCGCTCCTGGATCACTGACACCGTTTTACAGGGAAAGACTTCCTTTCATACGGTCAAAATAATATGCCTGATTGGACAGTACCTCTTCTTTCTCCACCTGGGTTGCATTAATGTCTGTGACCATGGCACTTAAGGCTCTCCTGCCAGGGGCTGCACTCTCCCGTATGATAATCATCTCATGCACACTGCTTGGAAGCACATAATAGTCTTCTCCCAGATATTCTCCAATCTCACACAGGCACCCTGGATAGAGCACTGCTGCCGCTCCAAAGCTTCTGAGATGATTGCTGAGCACATAGAGAACGTCCTCTCCGTCTGTATCCTCCATATTCGTAAGCTCCGCGATCACAGAGCTCATCGCCCTGAATTCAGACGGGAACAGATGGCAGGTATTCTTACATGCCTGTTCGTACACCTGCTCCTTCTTAACATTCCAAAGCCCCAGATGCTCAAGCTTAACAGGCATCGTAGCTGTCCCATAGTCACTGGCCTCCACAAGTACATAAAATACAATAGCAAGATCAAGATACGGCACATAAGGCATGTCCTGAAGCATCAGCTCGTTTTCCTCCTTGTTAATCAGGCGGTAAATGATCCGATCCCTGACTTCACTGTAATTGCGGATGATTCCCTCCTTCCACGGCTCTCTGAAACGAATCTTTCCATACAAGATCAGAATTTCTTTTGTGATCAGGTCAATCGTCTCCCCAAGCTGGAACTGCCTGTAATACTCCTCCAGGTAAATGGTCGGGGAAATATTACTTCCATGTTCACTAAAGAGAATCCCCTTGCGCACAGTTCCATTATATTTCCTTGCCGTGTAAATACTCACACAGACACGCTCCTTAAGCTCCTCTTTTACCTTCTTTTCCACCATCTGCACAAACTGGCAATATGTCATAATCCTCCTTTCTGCAGACAGCCTTATTTTTATGTTTCAAATATTATGGTATATGCATTATAAAAAAGCCCTGCATAAAATGCAAGGCTTTTTCCCTTATGTTTTCCTTATGTTTTCCTTATGGAGATACTGTCCACAGGCACGCCTGCAAACAGTAAACTTATAGGCTACTATTCAAAAATCTGCCGCCTATGCCCTGGACAGGTATTCGCCGGAGCGGGTGTCAATCTTAATCTTCTCGCCCTGCTCTACAAATAGCGGAACCATAACCTGTGCACCTGTCTCTACAATCGCCGGCTTTGTAGCGCCTGTTGCTGTGTTACCTTTTACACCGGGCTCGGATTCTGTAATCTCAAGTTCTACAGTAAACGGAGGCTCAATGGAAAATACTTTGCCCTGGTAAGACTTCATCGTAACCATCTCATTCTCCTTCACAAACTTGAGGGAATCGCCCACATCATCCTTACCGACCGGTGTCTGCTCAAAGGATTCCATATCCATGAAGTAATACAGATCTCCGTCATTATACAGATACTGAACTTCCTTTCTCTCAATAAATGCCTTTTTCAGCACATCCTTAGATGGGTTGAAGGTTCTCTCAACCACGCCTCCATTAATTACATCCTTAAGCTTCGTACGAACAAATGCGGATCCCTTTCCCGGTTTTACATGTAAAAACTCCAGGCACTCGTATACCTTCCCGTCAATCTCGTACGTGGTACCTTTTTCAATATAAGCATCTGCCATTATATAAATCCTCCTTAACCGCGCCCGGATAGCGCTTAATACGTTCTTCTGCCTTTTCCATTCTATAATAAAACAGAAGTATTTTCAACTAAATTTTTCGATTATTCTCATTTTTCAGCCCTAAATAGAAGCCGTCATATCTGTTCCATGAATCAGTTCCAGCACATCCTTTAATTTTTCGGCCCTTATCTGTCCTGGCGCGGAAGCTTTTCCCACTGCCCCGAAGGTAACTGCCGACCCAAACACCTCGCCGCAAAGACGGCTGATCATACCGGTCTGCGACATAGACATGGTAATAAGAGGACGGTCCGCATAGGTACATCGCATCTCCTCCGTTGCCTCAAGAAGAATGAGTACGTCCCTGGTACTCCCAGGCATTACCGCAATCTTCAGAAGGTCAGCACCCAGTTTCTGCATCCTGCGAAGCCTTGACACAATCTCATCCTTTTCCGGCGTTTTTTCAAAATCATGATTCGACAGCACAACCTTAACTCCAAGGCGGTGTGCCTCTTCTATCAGCTCTCGTACAGTCTCGTCTCCGGAAAATAACTCCACATCCGCCAGGTCAATGTATCCTGAGGCGATCGCCGCCTTATTGATCTTCATATAGCTCCCCGCATCAATGTCCCTTTCTCCTCCTTCCCCTTTTGTACGGAAAGTAAATAGAATGGGCATTTCCTGCAGACTCTCCCGCAGACATCTCAGAACCTCTCTGACCTTCTGAACGTCAAATATGTCCTCATACCAGTCGGCGCGCCATTCTGCCATATCAGCAGGCTTGCTAGAAATCATCCCCGCCTCCTCTATAATCTCCTCTCTTGTCGTACCCGTTATCGGGACACAAATCTTCGGAATTCCTTCCCCAATCCTGACATCTCTGACTACAACAGGATTCATATCAGCTTCCCCCGTCCTTCCTGTCTGAATTATATTGCGTGCCAGATAAATCTGCAGCGCAGCATAACATGATGCGCACAGCCGCATAAGGAAGTATGCCTCTTTGCGGCTGCGGCTTTCGCGATACTCACGGCAGATTTCATCGGCCGTGAGTATAAAAATAAAGAACGATCCGTTCAAGATACCTTTTTAACACAATCTGTATCTCCTCCTTCGGATAAATGGGCCTTACCAGAATGCTTTTTATACCGGAACGCTTTGCTCCCCATACATCCGTAAACAGCTGGTCGCCTATAAAAAGGGTGGTCTTCTGGTCTGTCCCCATCAGCTCCATGGCCCTTTTATAGTTCTTCACAGACGGCTTATGGGCATTGAATATGTACCGGCTCCCCACCTGGTCCGCAAAAGGCTTTACCCTGGGCTCCTGGTTATTTGATATCAGACAGGTATCAAATCCGGCTGTCCGCAGCCGTTCAAATAACCGGACAGCACGCTCATCAGCCGGAGCCCCATGGGGAACAAGTGTATTATCAATGTCAAAAATAATCCCTCTGTATCCTTTTCGGTACAGTTTCTCATAATCAATTACATAAGAGGATGCAACAAAGGCATCCGGATAAAATGTACGAAACAGATCTGTCAAGCTTTGTCCCTCCCGTCCTGCGGTGTATTTTTTATAGCTGCCTTAATATCCTTGCGAAACCGTTTCCACGCCTTTTTATCTTCCACAAAATACTTTGGGCAGTTCTTCCCCGTCACATCATAATGGCGGATTACCTCCTTCTCACTGAGATCAAACTTCAGGCAGAGCCATGCACAAAGCTGAACCATGGAACGATATGTCTCCTCTGTAAACTTCCCACTCTCATCCGGATGACAGCATTCAATGGACACAGTGTCAATATTGCGCGAATTGGATGCATACGCCACCTCCCAGGTCGGCACACATTGTACGATCTCCCCTTCAATCCCGATAATAAAGTTGCTGCTTGCCTCCGTTATATGGGTATCCTTGAGCCCTTCAAAATAATTCCGGTTATCAATCGCCGTTGAACCGGGATTCGCCGTATAATGCACGACAATCCCCGTAATCTTCTCTGTCTCTGTTCCAGGTCTCGAATATTCATTTACCGTAAGAAGCTGTACGTCAATTTTAGGTTTGGAGGCATCAATATCCTTTCCCTCCATCTCATAATATTTCCTTGTAAACCATCCCGGCTTCACCTTTTTTGCAATTCCCAGAAATACTGCCAGAACAATCAAGAAAATCAGGCCCAGCCACATATAACGCCGGACCCGTTTCATTTTCTGTATATCAGATATCTTTTTCTTCCGTCCTTTTTTCATATGTACTCACCATCATCTTATCCTTTTTACAGCTGCTCGGCGCCTCTGCCACGATCCTTTCTAATTTCTGCCGCTGCATCCGGGGCAGTATCATTAGGAAGTATGCCGCTTTGCGGCTGGCGCGATACTCACGGCAGATTCATCAGCTGTGACTATATTTAATTCTAACACATCTGCCGGATAAAACCATGAAAAGCCATTTAAAAAATTATGAATATTTCCTTAAATATGATGATGTATGCATCAAAGGGTATTTTGACACCTCTGATACAGTTCACGCCTGCGCCATCCACTAACCCCTCTACTCATCTACACTATAGTTCGGTGCTTCCTTTGTAATATGAATGTCATGTGGGTGGCTCTCCTTTAAGGAGGCCGGCGAGATCTTAACAAACTCTCCGTTTTTCTTCAAGGATTCAATATCTGCCGTTCCACAGTATCCCATACCGGAACGCAGGCCTCCCATAAGCTGGAATACTGTATCCTCAATGCTTCCTTTATATGCGACGCGGCCTTCCACGCCTTCTGGAACCAGCTTCTTGGCATCACTCTGGAAGTAGCGGTCCTTGCTTCCATTTTCCATGGCAGCAATGGAGCCCATGCCACGGTAAACCTTGTATTTTCTTCCCTGATACAGCTCAAATGTTCCCGGACTTTCATCGCAGCCTGCAAAGATACTTCCCATCATACATACATTCGCACCTGCTGCAATTGCTTTCGTCATATCACCGGAATATTTGATACCTCCGTCCGCAATAATCGGGATTCCGTAACGGTCCGCAGCCTCATAGCAGTTCATAACCGCCGTGATCTGCGGTACGCCAATACCTGCCACAACCCGTGTCGTACAGATGGAACCCGGTCCTATTCCAACCTTAACCGCGTCAACACCTGCCTTAATAAGCGCCTCCGCACCGGCGCCTGTGGCAACGTTCCCTGCGATTACCTGCAGGTCAGGGAACTTACTCTTTACCATATCTACCGTGCGCAGTACATTCTCAGAATGTCCATGGGCAGAGTCCATCACAACAACATCCACTTTTGCCTCAACAAGCTCCTTTGCCCTCTCCAGGCAGTTTGCAGTAATACCAATCGCTGCGCCGCAGAGCAGACGGCCCTGGGAATCCTTGGCAGATATAGGATACTTGATCTGCTTTTCAATATCTTTAATTGTAATAAGTCCTTTTAAATTGAAATTCTTGTCTACGATCGGAAGCTTTTCCTTTCTTGCCTTCGCAAGAATCTTCTTTGCTTCCTCTAAAGTGATGCCCTCCTCTGCCGTAACCAGCCCTTCAGAGGTCATAGATTCCTTGATCTTCTTTGAGAAATCCTCCTCAAACTTCAGATCACGGTTGGTAATAATACCGACAAGCTTCCCGTCCTCCGTAACAGGAACGCCAGATATACGAAACTTCCCCATCAGCTCGTTGGCATCTGCCAGTGTATTATCCGGTGAAAGATAGAACGGATCTGTAATAACGCCGTTCTCAGAACGCTTTACCTTGTCTACTTCTTCTGCCTGCTGTTCAATCGACATATTCTTATGAATAATGCCGATCCCCCCCTGGCGTGCCATGGCAATCGCCATACGGTGTTCTGTAACAGTGTCCATACCTGCACTCATCATCGGTATATTCAGTCTGATCTTCTTCGTCAGGTACGTAGACAGATCCACCTGATTCGGAATCACCTTTGAATAAGCCGGAACCAAAAGAACGTCATCGAATGTAATACCCTCTCCTATAATCTTTCCCATGATATTATCCCTCTCTTTTCGTATATTAAGTATCCTGGTATCTGTTCAGCACCCTCTTATGCTTCTAAAGTGCTTTCTTTACACCAACAGCAGAAAGAACCCCTGACCTGTTGGATATTTATATGCTATAATACAAAATCCTCTCCCCACTTGTCAACAACTTTTTTTATCTATTTTTCACAACCTTTCGCGGGGCCATAAGAAAGATCCCTTCAATGATGTCATCATTCGGTTCAAAGACCAGCTTAGTAACCTGTCCATTGTCAGCCACTACAAGTACATAACGCCTTGCATCTGCGCTTCCTGAGCTGTAATCTACCACTTTTGCATTCCTGAACTGGTTAATGCCCTCGTTTCCTTCCGGTGCCAGCAGCTCCATGTTGTCAATATTTGTTGAAAATATCCTCTTTCGCTTTGCTTTGTGCATAATCTTGTCGATGTCCAGGTCGCCGTTCACATACAGGTACTCATACTCTACATCCAGCCTGCGGATCAGGAACACAACTGCTGCAATTACAATAATCGGGACAATAATTGCTACCGGGAACATCAGTACCACAAACACTGACACAATGGCAATTGCCACGAGAAATGCCTTAATGAATACATCCTTCATTGTTGTCTGCTTCTTGATCAGCTGCTCTGTATAAAAATCACCCATATACCTATCCTCCTTAAATTCAATTTCATCCCTATTGTATCATATATAATCCCAAAAATCATCTATAATTTATTTTCTTCGCGGGGGTGGGGGAGGACGCGGGGCGGGGGATCATAAATTAACCTCTGAATTTTCTCAGCCTCGCCCTCGCCTTTTCTGTTTTCTCCTCCACCTTCCCATCCTCTCCCTCCCCTGTCCGCTCTCTTCCCGTCCTCTCCCTCCCTTGTCCGCTCTCTCACTCTGAAATCTTGTTACTGGCATCCGCTTAAAAACGGCTCTCTGTTACTTCTCTGAATCTCCTTCCATACGATTCCTTCCTATTGTTCTCTTATGTACCTTTTGATGGTTTCTTCGTTTACGTCACCTATCGTTTCGCAATAATATTCCCTTACCCAAAAGTGTCTGTTATACTTCTTCCATTCTGCATATTTTACCAAGTATTTCCCCCATTTCTCTACGCAGCTCTCCAGGCATCGTTTTTCTACGATATTTCGGAATAAACACAATATGGTACGTGCAATTATACCTACTATGTGCTAAACTTAAATCGTCCATTGGACACCTCCGTTGTATTTGATGTGGTTTACCAGACCCACATTCATTATACAGCGGAGTTTTCTGTTTTGGTACTCTGCCAGGGGATTTATACTGTTTCATTAACGACAGTACTGGCGGAAAAAGCTGTTGCAGAATTCATCCCTCTCCTCTTCTCTTGCCAACTTCCTCTCACTCTCTAGCTTCCTCTCTCCATCTAACTTCCCCACCCTCTCTAACCTCCTCTCCCTCTCCACATACACAGCGGCTTCGGGGGATGGAAAGGCCGGGTAAGAGCGAGGGCGGGAAGGAGAAAAGGGGATACCCTGCACGGGAAGTGCGGCAGAGGGTCCGGAGAGAGGGCGCGCCGCGCCGGAGGCTAGAGCAGAGGACGAAAAAAAACATATCCCTAAGCAAACAATTCAGGGACGTCCTTAGCGAAGGTGAAATCCACTGTCTACGCAGACTTAGGCGCGAGGGCTCTCCCGAGCGTCTTAGTCGGAGTTGACAGTTAGTTCACCGTAGCGTTGTCCCGTTTGCGTGGGATATGTTTTTTTCGCTCCCTGCTCCAGCCTCCGGCGCGGCGTGCCCGTTTCTTTGGACCCTCTGCCGCGCTTCCTGTGCAGGGTATACACTTTTCTGCTTTGCGCACGCAGCTCTTACGCGGGCTTCTCATCCCCCGATGCCGCGTCCGCGCCGCCACACCTTACACGGGGTGAGGATGTTACATCATCCCCATTCCGCCGCCTCCTGCAGGCATTGCCGGTGTTTCTTCTTTTATATTGGCTACTACGGACTCTGTTGTAAGGAGTGTGGATGCCACGCTTGTTGCGTTCTGCAGTGCACTTCTTGTTACCTTTGCAGGGTCAAGGATTCCGTTCTGTACCATATTTACATACTCTTCTGTCAGAGCATCGAATCCAACTCCCTCTTCTGCTTCTGCTACCTTGCTGATAATAACAGAGCCTTCGAGTCCCGCATTTGCAGCGATATGGTAAAGCGGAGACTCCAGTGCTTTTAATACAACGCCTGCGCCAGTCTTCTCATCGCCTTCCAGGCTTTCAGCAAGCTTCTCTACCTCTTTTGCCGCATGGATATAAGCAGAACCGCCGCCTGCCACAATACCTTCCTCTACTGCTGCCCTTGTAGCTGCCAGGGCATCCTCCATACGGAGCTTTGCTTCCTTCATCTCTGTCTCTGTCGCCGCGCCTACACGGATAACAGCTACGCCGCCTGCAAGCTTCGCAAGTCTCTCCTGAAGCTTCTCTCTGTCAAAGTCAGATGTTGTCTCCTCAATCTGAGCCTTGATCTGTGCAACCCGTGAGGAAATCTCGTCTTTATTTCCAAGACCATCTACGATCACAGTATTTTCCTTCTGTACCTTTACGGATTTTGCACGGCCAAGCTGCTCCATGGTTGTCTCCTTTAAGTCCAGGCCAAGCTCTTCGGAGATTACCTCACCGCCTGTAAGAATCGCAATATCCTTTAACATCTCTTTTCTTCTGTCACCATATCCAGGTGCCTTCACAGCTACTACGTTGAAAGTTCCTCTTAATTTATTCACGATCAGAGTTGTGAGAGCTTCTCCTTCTACATCCTCTGCAATAATCAGAAGCCTTGCGCCGGACTGTACGATCTGCTCTAAGATCGGCAGAATATCCTGGATATTAGAAAGCTTCTTATCTGTGATCAGAATATATGGATCCTCAAGAACAGCCTCCATCTTGTCCATATCTGTTGCCATATATGCAGATACATATCCACGGTCAAACTGCATACCTTCTACAAGGTCAAGCTCTGTCTTCATTGTCTTGGACTCTTCAATGGTGATTACGCCGTCTCCGGAAACTTTCTCCATCGCATCTGCCACCATCTCTCCAACGCTCTCGTCACCGGCTGAGATTGCAGCTACCTTTGCGATCTGATCCTTTCCGTTAATCTTGCTTGACATCTTCTCAATTGCCTCTACTGCTACATCGGTCGCTTTCTTCATACCCTTTCTCAGGATAATCGGGTTTGCGCCTGCTGCCAGGTTCTTGATTCCTTCGTGTACCATGGACTGTGCAAGAACTGTAGCTGTTGTTGTTCCGTCTCCTGCCACGTCATTTGTCTTGGATGCAACCTCCTTGATCAGCTGTGCGCCCATATTTTCAAATGCATCCTCCAGCTCAATCTCCTTTGCAATGGTAACACCGTCATTCGTAATAAGCGGTGCGCCAAAGGACTTGTCAAGGACAACATTGCGTCCCTTAGGTCCAAGTGTTACTCTTACTGTGTCAGCTAACTGATTTACTCCTGATTCCAGTGCGGCTCTTGCCTCTGCACCATACTTAATCTCTTTCGCCATGATTCATACGCCTCCTGAATTTTTATTGCTTGCTTACTATGGTTTCCTTGCAGCTCTGCTTTTTCACTGCTGCATAGCTGAATGATCCTTCTCATAATCGTACAGGCTGAATAACCTGCCGGCAGCTGCCTTTTATTCTACAACTGCGAGGATATCATCCTGTTTTACGATGATATACTCTTCTTCGTCAATCTCAACAGTAGTTCCCGAGTACTTGGAATAAATGACAGTCTGTCCGACTGCAATATTCATCTTTACTTCTTTTCCGTCTACTGTTCCGCCAGGTCCCACTGCAAGAACCTCTGCCTGCTGCGGCTTCTCCTTTGACTGTCCGGGAATCACGATTCCTGACTTTGTAGTCTCTTCAGCTACTAACTGTTTTAATACAACTCTGTCTCCTAATGGTACTAATTTCATTGTGCTACCTCCTTAACTATTCTAAATATATTTTGTTAGCACTCATAAAAAGAGAGTGCTAAAAACTTCTAGATATAAAATAGCACTCTCCCTTTGTTTTGTCAACACACTTTTATTTAGTTTAGATTATTTTTATAAAATCCATTTTCCACCCGGAACAAAATTACCCTTCCCGCTTTGCTCCAGTACCGGTCCCGAATCGTGCCGGTGCATATAACCGGTGCATCTTCCGCCTGAATGATGCACTCGTATATTCCATCCAGGGAAAATGTGGGGAGATCCACCTTTCCTGTTAGTAAGTATATGCTCTCCTCCTCTTCAATATACCGGATAATTTTACAATGATAAGAAAGATCGTCAAAAAAACCGCCCTTTTTGATCATTCTGATCATCCGGAGGTCCGCAGAACATTCCTCGTACATAGTTTCTCTCCTTATAACTATTCGGCGGATCAGTCTCCGCCCCGCTCCATTCTGATGCGTTCAAGCTCCGTGAATACATAGTCATTCACAACCTTGATATAGGTTCCCTTCATGCCGGAAGACCTTGATTCAATCACACCGGCACTCTCAAACTTGCGGAGCGCATTCACGATCACAGAACGGGTAATTCCTACTCTGTCTGCAATCTTGCTGGCAACCAGAATTCCCTCAATGCCATTAAGCTCGTCAAAGATATGAATAATCGCCTCAAGCTCCGAATAGGACAGGGTGCTGATCGCCGACTGGACAATATGCTCCTTCCGGCTCTCCTCCGCACTCTCCTCATTTACTGAACGGAGCATCTCAAGGCCTACCACCGTTGTTCCATATTCACTTAGAATGATATCATCAATCTCATACATCTGGTTATTCTTGTAGATAAACAAAGTCCCCAGACGCTCTCCGGCGATATCAATCGGCGTAATAATCGCCTGATATCCCTTCACCTCTTCTTCAGAAAAGCCTAATGTCTGTAAATTCACATTTTCCTTTGTCGAAAGGATGCTAAGAAGCCTTTCATTCAGCATCACATCAATGTGCTTTCCGACTTCATTGACTATCAGCTCCTGAATATACGGTACTCCATCACACTTGCTCTTTCCGAGCACTTTCCCCTTCTTGCTTACTACCAGCACATTCGAGTCCAGAATCTCTGTCAGAACTTCACATATATCATTGAACACCACTTTACTCGAATTGTTGTTGTGCAGTAACTTGTTGATTTTCCTGGTTTTGTCTAACAATTGTACGCTCATCAGCAATCCTCCATTTTTTAAGTGTATATTATCATACAATTGTTATTTATTCAATAAATTCCCCAATTATTTTTCATTTTTTTCTATCTTCTCTGTATATCCACACTGTTCGTCACTGCAAAGGAGCCTGCTGCCCTTCTCAACCATGTAATTTCCGCATCTCGGGCACTTTTTTTCAGACGGTTTCTGCCAGGACATAAATTCACATTCCGGATTATTCTCACATCCAAAATACCGTCTTCCCTTCTTCGTCTTCCGGATGACTACCTCCCTGCCGCACAAAGGGCACTTCACACCGGTCTTCTCAAGATAAGGCTTCGTGTTACGGCAGTCCGGAAATCCCGGACAGGCAAGGAATTTTCCGTGGGGGCCATACTTAATTACCATATTGCGGCCGCATTCCTCACAGATCTCATCTGTGACTTCATCCTCAATGGTAACGCTCTCCAGCTCCTTTTGTGCCTGCTCTACTGCAGTATCAAGATCCGGATAGAAATTTTCAATAATGGTCTTCCACCTCACCTTCCCCTCCTCGACGCCGTCAAGAAGGCTCTCCATGTTTGCGGTGAAATTCACATCCACAATGCTCGGGAAGGAGTTCTTCATAATGTGGTTTACCACCTCCCCCAGCTCTGTCATATACAGATTTTTATTTTCTTTTGCAACATATCTCCTGGCAATGATGGTTGAAATCGTAGGAGCATACGTGCTGGGACGCCCGATTCCCAGTTCCTCTAAGGTCTTGACAAGTGCGGCCTCTGTATAATGGGCCGGCGGCTGCGTAAAATGCTGCTTTGTATCCAGGCTGTCCTTCGTAAGAGCCGTTCCTTCTGTCAGGCTTTTCAGAAATACGCCGCCCTCTTCCTTTTCCTCCCCTGCCTCTGTGTAGATCAGACGGAAACCGTCAAATACCAGCTTTGACGCTGATGCAGTAAACCGGTAGCTTCCTGCCGTAATCTTTATGGATGTGGTCTCATATCTTGCCGGCTGCATACGGCTTGAAACAAAACGCTTCCAGATAAGCTGGTACAGCCGGAACTGGTCCCTGGTAAGGGAATCCTTCAGCACGGCCGGAGTTCTGCTTACATCCGTAGGACGGATTGCCTCATGGGCATCCTGAATCTTTCCGCCTGTGCTCTTTTTACTGACTCCTTCTGCCACATACTGCTCTCCATACTGTTCCTTTATATATGCCCTGACACTTCCTTCCGCCTCCTCGGACACACGGGTAGAATCCGTACGAAGATAGGTGATCACACCCACAGTCCCGTTCCCCTTAATGTCGATTCCTTCATAGAGCTGCTGTGCAATCCGCATCGTCTTTGACGTTGCAAAGTTCAGCGCCTTTGACGCCTCCTGCTGCAGGGTACTGGTGGTGAAAGGCACAGGTGCTTTTTTGCTCCTCTCACCCTTCCTGATGCTTTCTACCGAAAAGTCTGCTGTCTCAATCTCTTTTAATATGGCATCCAGCTCTTCCTTCGAGCCGATGGTCATCTTATTGTTTTCTGTCCCATAAAACTTCGCTTCTAAAAGCTTCCTCTCTCCCGGTGCCTTAAGTTTCACATTCAGACTCCAGTACTCCTCCGGGATAAACGCATTAATCTCCTCCTCCCGGTCTGCAATGATGCGCAGCGCCACTGACTGGACACGTCCCGCACTTAATCCCCGCTTCACCTTGGCCCAGAGCAGCGGGCTGATGCGGTAACCCACAACACGGTCCAGAACTCTTCTGGCCTGCTGTGCATCCACCAGGTCCATATCAATCTCCCTCGCATTTTTCAGAGATGCTTTTACTGCATTTTTAGTAATCTCGTTAAAGCTGATCCGGTATACCTTTTTATCCTCAAGCTTAAGCGCTTTGCTCAGATGCCAGGAGATTGCCTCCCCCTCCCGGTCCGGGTCAGTTGCAAGATATACTTTATCCGCACGCTTTACTTCCTTTCTCAGATTCGCCAGTAGTTCTCCCTTCCCCCGGATGGTAATATATTTCGGTTCATAACCGTTCTCTATGTCTACTCCGATCTGACTCTTGGGCAGATCCCGTACATGTCCATTGGATGCCGCAACCACATAATTACTCCCCAGAAATTTTTTAATTGTCTTCACCTTTGCCGGTGACTCCACGATTACAAGATAGCGTGCCATATGATAATTTCCTCGCTTTTACATGATTTTGATATAATAACCTTTTGATAATTCCTTTGCCATTCCCTTGATCTCCAGTGTTGTCAGAATCTCAAGCACCTTTCCCGGAGGTAATCCTGTGTCGGAGACAATCCCGTCAACACTTCGGGGAAACAAATCAAGGCAACTATACACCATATTTTCAATAGTTTCAAGTTCTTTTTTCTCTTTGTTATTATTTTCACGTAATTTAACGATTCTGACATTCAATTCATTCAGCAGCTCACCAGGCGAAAGCAGGATGCCGGCCCCCTGTGAAATAAGCCTGTGGCAGCCGGCACTTAAGACGCTGGAAGCCGGTCCGGGAAGCGCATAGATATCCTTTCCCTGCTCCAGACCTAAATCCGCCGTAATCAGGGAGCCGCTCTTTTCCCTTGCCTCCATCACGAGTATGACATCCGAAAGTGCACTGATAATCCGGTTCCTCTGCGGAAAATAGCAGGGAAGGGGAGGCTCCCCCGGGCACTGTTCTGAAAGGATTCCCCCATTTTGCTGTATATCCATATAGAGACCGATGTGATCTCTCGGGTAGCAGATATCCACTCCGCACCCAAGCACTGCAAAAGTACTGCCTCCTGCCTCTAATGCCCCTCGCTGCCCGGCTCCGTCAATTCCCTTTGCCATGCCGCTTATAATCTCCACCCCCGCCCGCGCAAGCTCATATCCGTATATCCGCGCCATCTCTTCCCCATAAGGTGTACACCTCCTGGCACCGACAATTGCCGCTGCTTTCCTTTTGCCATCCGGGAGTTTACCCTTTACATAGAGTGCATAGGGATGGTCCTTTATTTTTTTCAAACTCTCTGGATAACTATTATTATGGCATAGAAGAAGACGTATTCCCTTTTTCTGTATTTCCTCATAATTTTCAGAAAGCCCTGTGTCCTTTTTTGCCTTTTTCAGAACTTCCCTGTCTTTTTCTGTCAAAAAGGACAGGGCGGAAAGCTCCTTCTCTTTTAGATAAAACAGCTCTCTTCCGCTTCCAAATATTCCCCTCAGACGCTTCTTTTTTTCATCTGAAAGGGGTTTCAGCCCCGCAAACCAGTATTCATAGATCAAGCATGTTCACCTCCCCCAGTATTTCTTGTCAATGGTGCGATAGCCTACTGCTTCTCCCAGATGACAGGGCAGCACCCTCTCACTCTCATCCAGATCTGCAATTGTCCTCGCCACCTTCAGTATTTTATGATATGTACGTGCCGTCAGTCCCAGTACAGCAAAGGCCTGCTTCATCAGAGCCTCTCCTTCCTGGTCAAGGCGGCAGTATTCCTCTATTTTCTTCATTCCAAGCATGGCATTTACAGAAATATCCATCTCCTGGTATCTGTGTCTCTGAATCTCTCTTGCCCGGCACACCCGCCTGCGGATGTCCTCTGAACCCTCGGGCGCCTCCTTCCTGCTCAGCTCCTCATACCGCACCCCCGGCACTTCTACACAGATATCCATCCGGTCCAGGAAGGGCTGGCTGATCCTTCCCAGATAATGTCTGATCTGGCTCTCGCTGCAGGTACATTTCTCCATATTAGGATAGTTTCCGCAGGGACATGGATTTAATGCAGCTACAAGAATAAAGTCTGCCGGAAACACATAGCTTCCGTGACTTCTGGAAATCCTGATTTTATGTTCCTCAAGGGGCTGTCTTAAAACCTCAAGCACCGGCTTCTGAAATTCTGCCAGCTCATCCAGAAACAGCACTCCTCCGTGTGCCAGGCTGATCTCTCCCGGAGACGGCACAGCCCCTCCTCCGATCAGCGCCGCCTTTGTCGCCGCATGATGGACATTTCTGAAAGGTCTTGTGCGGATGAGCGGCTGTTCCTCATCCACCATGCCCAGAACACTATAGATCTTCGTAATCTCAATGCACTCTTCCCTTGTGGGAGAGGGAAGGATGGTGGGAATTCTTCCCGCTATCATGGATTTTCCGCTGCCGGGAGGCCCCATAAGAAGCAGGTTGTGCCCTCCTGCCACTGCCACCTCCGCCGCACGCTTTACCGTCTCCTGCCCCTTTATATCACTAAAATCCGCCAGGCTGTTCCCATCCGGCTTCCTTTGGCCTGCTTTCCTCTCATGGGAACATGCGTCAATAACCTGTTTTCCCTTAAGATGAAGGCAGATCTCCTTAAGGCTTTCCGTACCGATAATCTGTATATCCTCCACCAAAGCGCCCTCCGCCGCATTCTCCTCTGGCAGAATGCAGGTGCAAAAGCCTGCTTTTTTCGCCTCCAGTACAACCGGAAGCACCCCTTTTACCTTGCGTACTCTCCCGTCCAGGCTGAGCTCCCCGATTACCAGCGTCTTTCTCAGACAGTCCGGCGGGATGACCCCTACGGAAAGAAGCACGGACAATGCAATAGGCAGGTCAAAGGAGGGACCCTTCTTTTTCACGGTCGCAGGCGACAGATTAATCACTGTCTTCTTCGGCGGAAAGGACAACTCCGAATTATGGATCGCTGTTCGTACCCGCTCCGATGCCTCTTTTACCTCTGACGAAAGATAGCCTACCATATGAAACATGGGCAGGCCGTTGCTTACATCCGCTTCTACCCTGACCAGCTCCACATGAAGCCCCAGGAGAGCCGCGGATGACACATAACTGAATGCCATTTATACACCCCTTTTCTGAATACAAACTGTAACTGCGCAGACCTGCTGACTAGAGCGTGTTTGAAAATTCATTCCCACAATCTGCCGCCCCACTTTGCATCAGATTTTATGCTGAATTTAGTCAATGTAGCCCGCTACACCTCCTAAATCCGGCATAAAATCTGATGCAAACTGGGACGACATCTTGCAGAAAGCAATTTTCAAACACGCTCTAGTATAACCCGCACTAATTACCATTAAATTAACCAAATCTCTGATCTCATGCATGAAGCTGCGTGAATCTAAAAGAAACGGTTAGAAATAAAATAGAATCATTATCTGACAGATTGGACTTAGTATAACACTTTGCCGAATGATAGGCAACATGTATTTTTGCACAAATTTTCTTTTGGAAAAGCACAAACATCACATTTTCATCATAGATTATATCAAATATGTCAAGAGGTGCTTTTCTTGAAATCATTTCCCCAACCCCTCACAGCAGCGGAAGAACGATATTATATGCAGAAATATACGGAGGGTGATCTCGAAGCAAAACACATTCTTATCGAACGTAATCTGCGCCTCGTTGCTCATATCGTCAAAAAATACCAGACAGTCTGCGACGATACAGAGGATCTCCTCTCCATCGGAACAATTGGCCTGATTAAGGCTGTGGTCACCTTTGATCCGAACAAAAGTGTAAGGCTCGGGACCTATGCCGCAAGATGTATTGAAAATGAAGTTCTCATGCATCTGAGGGCCAGAAAAAAGACCTCACGGGAGGTATCTCTCTACGAACCCATCGGCACAGACCGCGAGGGCAATGAGATCCAGCTCTTTGATATTATTGAAACAGAGGAAGATGACGCACACAGAAAGGTAGAACTAAGCGATGACATACAGATGCTTTACAGTAAGGTGGAAGCAGAGCTGACTCCAAGGGAACGAATGGTCCTCAAGATGCGTTACGGACTATATAATGAAGAAGAATACACACAGCGAGAGATAGCAGCTCTTCTTGGTATCTCTCGCTCTTACGTTTCAAGAATTGAAAAAAGTGCCATTGAAAAGCTGCGGGAATATTTCTGAGATCCAGGCCGTTAATTATGCAAGGCTATACTAGTTTTCTTCTCTTCTTAAGATATCATATGTTTCCGCTTTCCCGCCTTCCAGTCCGATGTAGAGCACCTGCTTTGGATGGGGGGCGCTTTCCACGGCATTTCCCTCTTCGTCCTGAATCCGGTCTACACGTACCCTGACATTCCGTCCGTCCGGCTTCATAATCTCAATCTCTTCCCCAACTGAAAACTTATTTCTCTGTTCAATGCGGCACATTCCGTCTCTTTCTCCCCCGACAATTCCCAGATACGTATATTCCTTCACATACGTATTATTGTCATAGATCTGCGCCTCTTCACCAGGCTTTCCGAAGTAAAAGCCTGTGGTAAACTGCCTGTAGGTACAATTTGAAATCTGGTCAAGATACCAGGGCATATTTTTCTGATACAGCTCTGGAGACTCCAGATAATCGTCAATGGCCCTGCGGTAAGTCCTTGCCACGGTTGCCACATAGAGAGCCGTCTTCATGCGCCCCTCTATCTTAAAGCTGTCAATCCCGGCATCTATCATCTCCGGAATGTGCTCAATCATACACAAATCCCTGGAATTAAAAATATATGTGCCTCTCTCATTTTCATAAACCGGCATATATTCTCC
Organism: Lachnospiraceae bacterium; assembly: GCA_910576335.1. Classification (GTDB taxonomy): domain Bacteria; phylum Bacillota; class Clostridia; order Lachnospirales; family Lachnospiraceae; genus CAPEBR01. The sequence goes on along the minus strand of CAJTIU010000019.1, from coordinate 76,428 downwards.
CGGTCTTGTCTCCTCCACCACAGAATACTTCCAGCGGCAGGGATGAGTACATGCCCCCTGGTTGGCATCCCTTCCCGTAAAATAATTACTCAGAAGACATCTTCCCGAATAAGAGATGCACATCGCTCCGTGAATAAAGCTCTCAATCTCCATTTCCTCCGGGATGTGCTCCCTGATCTCCCTGATCTCTTTAAGAGACAGCTCCCTGGCAGAAACAACCCGCTTTGCCCCCAGCTCCCACCAAAAACGGTATGTGCCGTAATTCGTATTATTTGCCTGGGTACTGATATGGCGGTCAATCTCCGGGCAAATCCGTCCTGCAAGCTGAAAGACCGCCGGATCCGCAATAATCAGGGCATCCGGAGCCATTTCCTTAAGCTCCCTTAAATACGCTTCCACACCTGGAAGGTCAGCGTTATGCGCCAGTATATTGACTGTCACATGAACCCGGACTCCGCGGGAATGGGCAAATTCAATTCCTGCCCTCATATCCTCCGGGGAAAAATTCTTCGCCTTTGCCCTGAGCCCGAACGCTCCGCCCCCGATATACACTGCGTCTGCGCCAAAGATCACTGCTGTCCTTAAAACCTCCAGGCTGCTTGCCGGAATCAACAGCTCCGGACGTCTCTTTTCCATATTCTTCCTAAACATATCAACAGAAAATCCTTTCTCTTCATTATGGTCCTGCTATTCCTGATGGATCCCCTATCCTGTTTCATGATCATTCCTCTGACAACGTACACTGAGAGCCACACCGTCCCCCAAAGGGAGAATTGATGTCTGAAGCTCCTCATGATGCTTCAGTTCATAGAGAAACTCCCGCATCCGGCCGTGAATCGTACGGTTGCGCCGTTCCACAGCAAAACGTGACTCAATCACCTCTCCGCCCTTAAGCACATTATCCGCCAGAAGCACGCCCTCCCTGTCAAGGAGTCTGACCACCTCCGGAAGATACCGGATATACTGCCCCTTAGCCGCATCCAGAAAAATCAAGTCATAGGATCCGCCAAGAGTCTTCATCACCTCCAGCGCATCCCCTTCGATTAATGTAATCTGTCCTTCCCTTCCTGCCCGCCTGAAATTTTCACGGGCAATAGGAATCCTCTTTTCATAATTCTCTATCGTTGTAATCTGCGCCTCCGCCGGCAGATATTCGCACATCAGAATCGCAGAAAATCCAATAGCAGTTCCAATCTCCAGAACCCGAACCGGCTTCTTAATCGTCAGGAGAACCTTTAAGAAGCTCTGGGTCTCCTTACGGATAATCGGCACATATGTATCAAGCGCCTCCCGCTCAATTTCTTCAATAATGCCCTTCTCCGGCTTTTCCAAAGACCGGATATATGACACAATTCTTTCATTATTATCCAATCCGGGACACCCCTTTCTGCAGTTGGGGACGGGGTAAAATTAAAAATGCCCCGTCCCCACTTGAATTTGGGACGGGGCATTTTTAATTTTACCCCGTCCCCAATTTTATACGTCCATAATAATAGGCAGTATCATCGGCCTTCTCTTTGTCTTTTTCCAGATAAATTCGTTCATGGTATCTCTGATTACGAGCTTGATCTTACTCCAGTCTGCATTGCGCTGGTGTCCGAGGCAGTCTTCTACTGCATCGGTCAGGACACGTCTTGCTTCTTCCATGAGTCCTTCGGATTCTCTTACGTAGACGAAGCCGCGGGATACGATATCTGGTCCGGCGAGAAGCTGGTTGCTGCCTCTTTCCAGTGTCAGCACTACAATCATGATTCCGTCTTCTGCCAGATGCTGTCTGTCCCGGAGGACGATGTTGCCTACATCGCCTACTCCCAGTCCGTCTACGAGGATCTCTCCGGTATGCACTCGTTCTACCACCTTTGCCGACTGGCTGCTTACTTCCAGTACATCTCCGGACTGAAGCATGAAGATATTCTCTTTTGGAATTCCAAGTGCTTTTGCGATTCCGGCGTTGGCTTTTCTGTGGCGGTACTCCCCGTGGATGGGAATGGCATACCTTGGCTTTACTAATGAATAGATCAGCTTTAGTTCTTCCTGGCAGGCATGTCCAGATACATGGGCATCAGAAAAGATTACATTTGCCCCCTTTGCTGACAACTCGTTGATGACTTTGGACACGGACTTTTCGTTGCCGGGAATCGGATTCGAGCTGAAGATTACAGTGTCTCCCGGCATGATCGTTACTTTTTTGTGTACATCCGCCGCCATGCGGGACAGTGCCGCCATGGATTCTCCCTGGCTTCCGGTTGTGATGAGTACCGTCTTTTCCGGAGGATAATGCTTAAGCTGGTCGATCTCTACCAGTGTATTTTCCGGTACATCCAGATACCCCAGCTCCTGGGCAACCTGGATGATGTTCACCATGCTGCGTCCTTCTACAACTACCTTGCGGTCATATTTACATGCGGAATTGATGATCTGCTGCACCCGGTCCACATTCGAGGCAAAGGTCGCTATGATAATCCTCGTATTATAGTGCTCCGCAAATATATGGTCAAAAGTGATGCCTACCGTGCGCTCTGACTGGGTAAATCCGGCGCGCTCTGCATTCGTACTGTCAGACATAAGCGCCAGTACGCCCTTTTTCCCAATCTCTGCAAAACGCTGCAGGTCAATCGCATCCCCGAATACCGGGGTATAATCTACTTTAAAGTCTCCCGTATGCACGACAATACCTGCCGGCGAATAGATGGCAAGCGCCGCTGCATCCTGGATACTGTGATTCGTCTTGATAAATTCGATTCTGAACTGTCCAAGGTTAATGGACTGTCCATGCTTCACTACCTTTCTTCTTGTACTTCTCAAAAGATTATGCTCTCCCAGCTTCCTCTCAATGATTCCCATGGTGAGCTTTGTCGCATAGATAGGCAGATTCATCTCTCTAAGCGTATAGCACAGCGCCCCGATGTGATCCTCATGGCCATGGGTGATGACGAATCCTTTCACTTTCTGAATATTATCCTTCAGATACGTCACATCCGGTATCACAAGATCAATTCCCAGCATATCGTCCTCTGGGAATGCCAGACCGCAGTCCACAACAATAATACTGTCTTCATATTCGAAGGCAGTAATATTCATTCCGATCTTCTCAAGTCCTCCGAGCGGAATGATTCTCATACTTCCATTATTCTCTTTTTTCAAATTTACACCTCCGTGTGTTTTCCGTTCTTATTTTCCTTTTCCCGGCACTCCTGGCACTGTCCATAGAATTTTAATTCATGGTTTACCACATGGAATCCTGTCTCTTTCTCAATATGACGTTCCAACTCCTCCAAAAGATCGTCCTTAAAGGGCAGAACCTTCCCACAGGTATTGCAGATCAGATGATGATGGTGATGCTTTCCACACATGTCGCCATCCGTATCCTGTCCGATCTCATACCGCACACATCCGTCATCCAGATTAATGCGATCCACCAACTGCATTTCCAGCAACAGCTGCACTGTCCGATAAATCGTAGCCAGTCCTATCTCCGGATAATCCTCCTTCACAAGCTCATAGATATCCTCTGCGGTCATGTGTCTGTCACGGTGATCTGCCAGCACCTCCAGCACAAGCAGCCGCTGATTCGTTACCTTAAGCCCCTTTTTCTTTAATAATTCCTTAAATTCTTCCTGACTGACTGACATATTGCTTACCTTTCAATCTCCACATCCTCTAAAAGTTCTTCAAACACCTTCGCGATCGCCGCCAGTTCCTCATCATCCTCCACGACCTCATAGATGCCTTCCCCTTCTTCCTCCGAAGACATGTCCCTTAAAATCATGCACTCCGCATCGTCTTCCTTAGAATCCGTCACAAGAATATAAGATATCCCCTTGATCTTTGTCTGTTCAAGTACATAAAATTCTTCTTTTTCCTGCATTTCTTCAGACGTAAATGTTATCTTCTCCATAAACTTACCGCCCACATTCCTCTATAAATGAACCTGCAGTGAATCAAGATATGACTGTAATATAAAAACTGCCGCAAGCTTATCCATATACTTTTTGCGGTTCTCCCTTCTCACCTTATTCTCAATTAAAACTCTCTCAGCCGAAACACTTGAGAGCCGTTCGTCCCACAGCTTCACGGGGAGACCCGTCCTCCTTTTTAACATCTCTGCAAATCTGATTGCATACTCCGCCCGTTCCCCAATCTCTCCGTTCATATGCTTCGGAAGTCCGAGAATAAGCTCCTCCACACCGTATTCCTGCACCAGTTCCTCAATGCGGGCACACGTTCTGCGAAGCTTGTTCTCCTCCTTACGGCATATCGTCTCTACCCCCTGGGCTGTAATCCCAAGCGGATCGCTCACTGCTATTCCTACGGTCTTCGAACCATAATCCAACCCCATAATTCTCATATATTATACCCAGCCATTATGCCTGATATACGTCTTAAGCATCTCTTCCACTAATTCATCCCGCTCCATCTTCATAATCAGGCTCCTGGCCCCGTTATAGCTTGTAATATACGTGGGATCACCTGACATAATATACCCTACAACCTGATTCACCGGATTATAGCCTTTTTCACTCAGTGCCTTGTATACAATCTCAAGAATATCTTTTGCCTGAATTTGCGGAGCGCTTTCTACTTGAAAAAACTGGGTGTTGCTTAAAGTATTGCTTAACTCTTTCATGTACTCACGTCCTCCAAAAATACTTCTATAGACTATTCTACCTTATTGCTTCTAAAAATTCAATGAATTATTTGAAAAGGATTTTTAATTTCTACATTTACGAGCTGATTTTCCAGATTTTCCTCCGTTTTCTGTCCAATTTTTACATATTCCCGTGTATGCCCCACTTGATAGATGCCGTCTTCCCTTTCGACGCGCTCCTCCATAAGCACCTCCTGCACGGTTCCAATCAGCTCACTTTCGTATTCCGCCTGCTTTTTCCTGCTTGATTTGATAAGCTCACTGCTCCTTGCTGACTTCACAGCCTCCGGAACCTGCCCTGGAAGAACTGCTGCCTTTGTCCCTTCCCTCGCCGAATATTTAAAGATATGGGTCTCATAAAAGTTTACCTCATCAATAAATGCTCTGGAACGCGCAAATTCCTCCTCCGTCTCCCCGGGGAATCCCACGATAACATCCGTTGTCAGCGCCGCACGTTTAAAATACTCCCGCAAAAGCATACACTTTTCCATATACTCCCCAGATGTATAGCGCCGGTTCATCCTCTGCAGAGTCTCATCGCACCCGCTCTGCAAAGACAGGTGAAAATGAGGACACACTTTGGAAAGACCGGCAATCCCCTGCACAAATTCTTCCGTAATAATCCTGGGCTCCAGCGAACCGAGACGGATCCGGCTGATTCCCTCTTCCTTATGTACCCCGCGGATCAGGGAGAGCAGATCCTCCCCTGTATCCATGCCGTAAGAGCTCAGATGGATCCCGGTAAGCACAACTTCTTTATAGCCTCCGGACGCAAGCGTGCGCACCTCACTGAGAACATCCTCCTTTTTCCTGCTCCGTACTCTCCCCCTCATATAGGGAATGATACAATAGGAGCAGAACTGATTACAGCCGTCCTGTACTTTCAGATAGGCTCTCGTATGCTCCGCCGTACGGGTAAGCCCAAGCTCCTCATATTCCCTCTGTTTCCCCATATCAAGCAGTTCAATCTTCCTCTGTTTTTCCTGCCCATATTCCTTTAGAATCCTGACCAGGTCCTTCTTCCGGTTATTTCCGAGTATAATATCAATATCCGGGTCAGCCTTGTCCCCCTTTGCCTGGACATAGCAGCCCGCCGCTACGATCACAGCGTCTGGATTCTGCCTTCTTGCCCGGTGGAGCATCTGCCTGGATTTCCTGTCTGCCATGTTGGTCACTGTACACGTATTGATCACATAGACATCCGCACGCTCTCCGAAGGGGACAATCTGATACCCGTTCTGTTCTAAGAGCTCCTGCATTGCCTCCGTCTCATACGCATTCACCTTGCACCCAAGATTATGTAAAGCCGCCTTTTTCATGTCCATACCCCCTGTTATAAATAATCCGATTAAATGTTACTGTTGACTCCGTGACCAGTAACATCCGCAAATCCATCTAAAATTCGCTCCGCAAGTGAGATTTGCTCACCCCTGAATCACTTTCTTACGGTCTGTGCAGCAAATGCACAGACCTGTGTGAACAGTAACGATTAAATTCCTGTATATCTTTGGTAAATTGTTTCTTGACTTTTCCGCCCAATGCTTTTAAGATAATAACATAACATGAAATAAGGAGGATATTTCCAATGAAAACAGTATTAATCTCTTTAAATTCAATTGATAAGGTAAAGTCTTTTGTAAACTCAATTACAAAGTTTGATTATGATTTCGATCTTGTGTCCGGCAGATATGTTATAGATGCAAAATCTATCATGGGAATCTTCAGCTTAGACCTGTCCAAACCGATTGAGCTCAACATCCATGCAAGTGAGGCTGACATGAATAATATTCTTGAGACACTGAAAGAGTATCTTGTTGACGGAGAATAAGGGAAAAACGTAAATTTAACCGCGAAGGCACTGACCGGTTCCTGCAGCAAAAGGAGTTTCGTCTGCGAAGCTCCTTTTTTTGCTGCCATCTGCTGCCATCCTGGCGCAGCGGCCCGAATGATCCGGATGCCCGCGGGCCAGGTCACGCGCTTCCCCGCCTACTCTCCAATCCTTATTACTTCTGCCGTCTCAACCGCTGTCTTTACCAGCTCATCAATCCTTTCTGCAAGCTTCTCTTCAGAATGCCGGATCACATCCACCTTTGGCTTTGTCACCGGATGCTTTGCCACAAAGATCGTACAGCAGTCCTCGAATGGCTGGATGGACGTCTCAAAAGTCCCGATCTCCTCTGCAAGGCTTACAATATCCCGTTTGTCAAAGCCAATTAACGGCCGGTAGACCGGCATCTGGCAGACATCATCTGTAGCGGCAAGGCTCTGCATGGTCTGGCTTGCCACCTGGGCGATGCTCTCTCCCGTAATCAGTCCCAGACAGCCGTCCTTTCTTGCAAAATGTTCTGCAATCCGCATCATATAGCGGCGCATAATAATCGTCAGCTCATCATGAGGACACTGGTCATAGATGTAAAGCTGTATATCTGTAAAATTCACTACATGGAGCTTAAGCTTTCCTGCATAACGCGACACAATCTGCGCCAGATCAACCACCTTCTGCTTCGCTCGCTCGCTCGTATACGGAGGTGCATGGAAATAGACCGCCTCAATCTCCACTCCCCGCTTTGCGATCATATAACCCGCCACAGGGCTGTCAATCCCCCCTGACAGCAGGAGCATGGCTGTCCCGCTGGTTCCCACCGGCATGCCGCCGGCTCCCGGGATGACGCGGGAGTAGATGTAGATTCCGTCTGTACGCACCTCCACATTCAGCATAACGTCCGGATGATGTACATCCACCCGGATATCCGGGAATGCATGGAGGATTGCCTCCCCCAGGTCACGGCTGATCTCCATAGAATTCATGGGGTAGGTTTTTTTTGCCCGCCTGGTCTCCACCTTGAAGGTCAGTTTTTTGTCCGGATAGGTTTCATCCATATATGTGACTGCATCCTTTTTCAGTTCCTCAAATCCCCGGTCCATAAGACGTACAACCGGACAGATGCCCACCAGCCCGAAGACCCTCTTAAGCCTATCTGTAACCTCCTCATAGTCATACTCGCCCTCACAGTCCACATAAACTCTTGCCTGGGACTTGTATACCCGGAAGCTGCCGTCTGCACCGGAAAGGGCATGCCTTACCCGGCGCACCAGCGCATCTTCAAACAGATACCGGTTCTTTCCCTTAATTCCTATCTCACCGTATTTTAACAAAAATGTGGAAAAACGCATTGTCTTTTTCTCCTCTTCTATTCATCCTTCACCAGTATTTTCAGTAATTGTTTCTGTATTAACGTCTGGTATATTTCCGAAGCACTGGTACGATATGATATAACGTATCCAGCGTATAGTCCATCTCCTCTCTGGTTGTAAATTCCGACATGCTGAACCTGAGTGTCGCATCCAGGAATTCCTGGCGGGCGCCGATCCCCTTAAGAACACCGCTTACCTGGGGATGGTTGGATGAGCATGCCGAGCCAGAGGATACATAGATTCCCTTCTCCTCCAGTGCGTGAAGCAGAACCTCGCTCCGGATTCCGGCAAATCCCACACTGATAATGTGCGGCGCTGATGTCTCGTCATACAGACCGTGTACTGCCGTATTCTCAATCTGCGTCACTCCGCTGATAAAATACTGCTTGAAAGTACGCATCCTGTCTACCTTCTCATCCAGATTCTTGTAGATCATCCTTGCCGCAAGAGAAAGCCCTGCGATACCCGGTACATTTTCCGTGCCGGATCGTATATTTTTCTGCTGCTCTCCCCCAAATACAATGGGGTGGATCTTCACATGCTCTCCGATGTAGAGTGCGCCGGTTCCTTTTGGCCCGTGAATCTTATGTCCGCTTATAGAACACAGATCCACCTTCAGCCGCTTGGGATAAATACGGTACTTTCCAAAGCCCTGCACTGCATCCACATGGAACAGGATCCTTTTGTTATATGCCTTTACAATCCCTGCCGCCTCCTGGATTGGCTGTACAGAACCCACCTCGTTATTCACATACATGACTGACACAAGAATCGTGTCCTCACACAGCGCATCCTTCAAGGCGTCCAGGCGGATTCTTCCGTAGCGGTCCACCGGGAGATACGTAACCCGGAAGCCCTCTTCCTCTTCCAGGTAACGCATGGTGTTAATAATAGCAGGATGCTCGATCGCTGATGTGATCAGATGATTTCCTGCACGCTTATTCGCCCTTGCAGCACCGATCAGCGCCAGGTTGTCACTCTCCGTTCCCCCAGAGGTAAAGAAGATCTCCTTTGCCTGTACCTTAAACAGCCCGGCCAGTGTGTCCTTTGCCTCTTTTATATATTTCTCTCCCTCTATGCCCTTCGCATGCATGGAAGACGGATTCCCATAGTCCTCGCACAGAACTCTTTTCACCAGCTCCCCGACCTCATCGTAAGCCCGCGTAGTGGCAGAGTTATCCAGATAGACCTCTCTCATATATTCACTTCCTTTTTCTTTTATTCGCCTGTAACAGCCCGGACAGACTGCCCTGTCCGGGCTGTTACATCCGCTTACTATAGAATATGTCAGTTTCCCTCTAAATGGAACATGAGCACAGAAAGAATCGCAAGCCCTGCTGTCTCGGTCCGTAAAATGCGCTTTCCAAGTGTAATCTCTCTTGCCCCGGCCTCTAATGCCAGTCTCACTTCCTCCTTCTCAAAGCCACCCTCCGGACCGATCAGAATTCCCACTGACTGTCCAGGCTCAATGGACTCAATCACACGCTTTGTCTCTGCCATTCCCTCTGCAAGCTCATAGGGAATCAGAAGAACATCCAGCTCCTTCGCCCTCTTAAGCGCGTCACAGTACGCAAGCGGCTCCCAGACCCGGGGGATCATCCCGCGCCCCGCCTGCTTTGCCGCACTTTCTGCAATCTGCTGCCAGCGCGCCGTCTTTTTCTCTGCCTTTTTATCATCCAGCTTCACAACACACCGCTTTGTGGCTGTCGGTATAATCTCACAGACTCCAAGCTCCACACATTTCTGCACGATCAGCTCCATCTTTTCCTGTTTCGGCAATCCTTGAAAGAGGCTGATCCTGCATGGGAGCTCTGTATCTGTCTCCTGCTCTTCCAGAATCTGAAGCACTGCCTCCCCCGCTTCGTAGCCAGCCACCTCGCATAGATAACGCATGTTGTTGCCATCGCTTACCATGAGCCGCTCACCGCACCGCATACGAAGTGCATTTTTCATATGATTCACATCGGAACCGTCAATCACAACCCTATCCCCCTCCACCTGGGAAGGAGTCACAAAAAAATTCTGCATCCTCTACTTCTTTCCTGCCACGACAGATACCCATTCGCCCTGATGATTTACCTCAAGAATCTCAAGCCCCGCTGCCTTCACGGCATCCTTCACTGTCTCTTCCTTAGCGTCAATGATACCGCTGGTAATATACACGGCCCCCGGCTTCATATGGCGGACGATCACAGGTGTAAGGGGCACCAGAACATCAGCCAGAATATTCGCCGCAACAATATCATATTTCCCGAAACCCACTGCCTCCTGAATTCCTTGGTCATCAATAATATTTCCTGCTATAATCTCATAACGGTCTCTCCCAATGCCGTTCACTTCCATATTCTCATGGGACGCTGTAACCGCACAGGGATCCAGATCCGTTCCCACACAATACCGGGCGCCGAATTTTAGCGCAAGCATGCCGAGAATCCCGCTCCCGCAGCCTACATCAAGCACAAGAGAGCCCTCTGTCACATACTTTCTGATCGCACGGATGCACAGCTGCGTCGTCTCATGCATCCCTGTCCCAAAAGCCGTTCCCGGGTCAATGTGAACCACAAGCTTTCCCTGGTCCTCCTCCTTAACCTTCTCCCAGGAAGGAATCACAAGAATATCATCAATCAGAAACTGGTGAAAATACTGCTTCCAGTTATTTACCCAGTCCACATCCTCTGTCTCGGATTCCTCTATGGTACAGTCTCCCACATCCATATAGGCGCCCATCGCCTCAAGCTCCTCTTTTATCCTCTTAAGAAGCTCCTCCTTCTCTCCCTTCTCTTCCAGATAAAAGGTCAGATATGCACATCCGTCATCCTCCGGAACATCTGGAAGAATATCCACAAACATCTGCTCCTTATCCTCCTGTGAAAGAGGAATCTTATCTTCAATCTGAACGCCCTCCACACCCAGATCAGCGAGCATACTGCTTACAATATCCTCAGCCATAGTCGTTGTTTTCAGGCGAAACTGCTTCCACTTCATGTATATTCTCCTTTTATAAAAGGTTCGAAAAACTATTATAATTTTCCGAACCCCGATTCTCTTTAATCAAGATCAACAAAGTCAACCTTGAATGCATCATCATCCTCCTGATGCCCCGGTCTTTTCCCTGACAGATCCTCCAGAAGATCATCCAGATCGCCCCTGTCATCAATATCACCGATCACCATACTCTCCCTGATCGTCTTCGTGTCGTACCGTTCCAGCCTCTTGTCAGAAAAAATGTCGTCCTCTTCAAGATCATCTTCCTCAAAGTCCTCTTCAAAATCATCCTCATCTGGTCTGACCCTGCGGACATTCAGTCCTGTCTCCTTAAAATCATCCTCATCTTCAAAGTCATCATCATCATCGAAATCATCTTCGTCAAAATCATCCTCGTCATCATCCTTACGATGCCCGAATAACGGTTTCTTCTCTTTTTTATTCTCTCTTTCCATAACCTGCGGTTCATCGTCCTCCGGATCAATCCCATATTCATCATACAGATCATCCAGTTCAATGTTCCGGTTCCTTAACTTCACCGCAAGCACGATAATAATGATCAGGATAATAAGCCCAAGCACTCCTGCAATGATCGCTGCAATCTGGAAATGCCGGTCCAGGAAATCCGTAATCTTTCCTGCCAGCCCGGAGCTCTTCTTCGTCTCCGTCTTAGCTGCTGCCGCGATCTCAATACGCTGGTAGGTTCCCTCCTCGGAATCATACTGATAGTAACCGGTCTCACCCTTGTTATTCATGGCGTACATCACATAATATCCCTCATGTTCATTATCCTGCCACACAGGAAATTCTTTGTCATTGAGGGTCAGTCCTGCCTTTTTATAGGTATCCGGAAGTTTAACCTTGGATGTATCGCTGAGCACGATAATGGATGTGGTATCCGAGATTGGAACCTCCTCGTACGGGGAAAATGTGGCGTTCTCCTGGTTGTATATATAAAAGTCTCCTACATCCTTTGGATCACGCAGATAGCCAAGATAAATATTCTCCGCTTCATTTGTCACCATCTGGCGTTCTCCGCCTTCTAACGTTATGGTGGTCTTTGCATATCCTGCCGGGATATCCGCATCAGCAAAATCATCCGTCAGCGTATAGGAGTTTTCACCAATCGTGACCTGCATATCCTCCACTTTACCTGACTTTTTTTTCTTTTTCTTCTTACTTCCTCCCTCATCAGACTCCCCGTCCTCCTTGATCTTGGACGGATCTCCTGCAGCGATGGATACCGATGAATTCCCTTCCTCCATGGTCATGGCACTGCCGTCTCCCGAGCTTACCGTCGCGCTGGATATGGAAACACTGGCACTTCCTTCCTTCAGCGCCTGGAACTGCATGACAAAAGCAATCTCCGAAGAGCCGCCCGCATCCTGGAAGGACAGCGTACCGTCCTCCTCCTTCGTAACTCCTTCTCCTGATTCAAAACGAAGTGAATCACTGTCATAGCTGAGTGTCATCTCAACCTTACTGATGTTGCCGGCTGTTGAACGGACAGCACATTTGATGTCTACCATCTCGCCAACTGCTGTCTCAGGATCTGAAAATGTGATATTGCCATCGGACGCATAGACCGCCACTGACCCGCATGATATGCTCAAAAAAAACGCTAATATGACGGCACTGATCTTTTTTCCTATCTTCATATTCCTACCTCAATTCTCTTCTTATTGTTCTGTCTGATCACCGGTATACGTCTCTGTTCCCCCCGTATCTCCGGCATAAGGATCTGTTCCCCCTGTGTCTCCGCCGTAAGGGTCTGCTGCCCCGGTATCTCCTCCGTAAGGGTCTGCCATGCCTGTGTCTCCGGCATAAGGGTCTGCTGTCCCTGCATCTCCGCCGTAAGGGTCTGCTGCCCCCGCATCTCCTCCGTAAGGATCCGTTCCCCCGGTGTCTCCTCCGTACTGGTCTGCTGCCCCGGTATCTCCGGTATATGAGCCGGTTCCCTCTGTGTCCTGGCTGCCTCCGGCGTCTCCTGTATTCTGTACAGCGTCACCCTCTGTATAATCTGAGGACACTCCGGTCTGGAATGTAATATCCGCCGCAATCTCCTCCACTGTACTGGAAGGAGTATACTTTGTTTCCTTGGGGTACAAAAATTCATGAAGCTTCACCACATTTTCCGTCAGGCCAATGGGAATCACGATGCTTCCCACTGTTCCAAACTCTCCGTCGGTCTTATCAATCGGAAAACCTGTATTCTCACCCAGTTCATACTTCATCATACCAGACGCCAGAGCCAGGAGTTCTTTTAGCGTAAAGCTCGTGGACACCTGCGGAAATACCTTGTCTACAATCTTATTAACAGTTGACAGATTTGTCTTCATCACCTTTTCGAACAGCTTCTCAATCACCAGACGCTGACGCTCTGTCCGGGTATAGTCTCCTCCGGCTGTAGAACGTATTCTTGCATAGGTTACAGCCTGCGCACCATCCAGATGCTGCTTTCCGGCCTCCGAAAAGCCATTTGCCTGTGTACCCGCCACTTTTGCCGTCTCCTGGATATATTTATTCAGTGGTTTTAGCTCCTCTTCTTTAATGTCTATATCGATTCCGCCCAACAGATCAATGCTATCCACCAGGGCTTTAAAATCTACTGTCACGTAATCCTCGATATCCAGATCCAGATTCTTGTTCAGCATACTTAACGCTTCACCGGGACCTCCTGAAAAATAAGCATAATTAGCCTTCTGATAATCGCCGTTCTTCTGTTTCAAAAGAGTATCCCGGTAGACAGATGCCATCCGGATCTCCCTTGTCTCATTATCAATGGCAGCGATAATCATGGTATCCGCATGAGTCCCCTCTTCCAACTGCCCGTCCCTGGAATCTCCGCCGAACAGGGCAACCGTTGTATAGCCCTCCTGCCCGATTCCGTCGTTGATCCCAAGATCATTTTTATTAATGGTTACTGTCTGAAACTTATCATACTTTGCCATCACGAATGCCGCGCCCGCAAGCAGGGAAAAGATAATCACCTCTGTCACCAGTATGGCAATCCTCTTTTTTTTCCTGTCCCGTCTTCTCTTTCTGACAGCGGCATTCTGTGCAGCCATAAGCTGTGTTTTATTTCTTGACATAATCAGCCTTTCCTTCTTAGCCGGAATTCACTAAAGATCAGTTATCCCAGCTCCTCATCCACACACTTCAATGCTTCCGCAGCCACATGATGCATGTCGTAATACCTGTATTTTCCTAATCTTCCCCCGAACGTCACATTCCTTTCCTGCTCTGCAAGAGCTGCATATCTCTCATATAAAGCATTATTTCTCTCATTATTCACCGGATAATAGGGCTCATCCCCCCGCTTCCATGGTGAAGAATATTCCTTTGATATAACCGTTTTCGGCTGCTGTCCGAATTCAAAATGCTTATGTTCAATAATACGGGTATACGGAACCTCATATTCTGTATAATTCACAACCGCATTCCCCTGGTAGTTCTCTTCATCAAGCACCTCTGTCTCAAAACGGACAGAGCGGTATTCAAGCTCCCCATACCGGTAGTCAAAATACGCGTCAACCGGACCAGTATAGACCACCTTCTCTGCAAGTCCCCGAAGCTCTTCCCGGTGCTCCAGATAATCCGTATTCAGCCGGACACAGGTTCCCTCAAGCATCTTCTCAATAATCTGTGTATAGCCTCCCACCGGTATTCCCTGATAGCTGTCATTAAAATAATTATTATCGTACGTGAATCTTACCGGAAGTCTCTTGATGATCTCCGGCGGAAGCTCACATGCTCTGCGCCCCCACTGCTTTTCCGTATAACCCTTAACCAGCTTTTCATAAATGTCCCTGCCTACAAGACTGACTGCCTGCTCCTCCAGGTTCTTCGGACTGCTGATCTGGCACTCCCGCTTCTGCTCCTCAATCCGCTGCCTTGCCTGGGCAGGCGTAATTACGCCCCACATCCGGTTAAAGGTATTCATGTTGAACGGAAGGTTATACACCTCGCCCTTATATACAGCTACCGGCGAATTCGTATACCGGTTAAACTGTGCAAACTGCCGGATATAATCCCACACCTTCTGATTACTCGTATGGAAAATATGGGCTCCATACCGGTGTACCTGAATACCTTCCACCTCTTCTGTATAGATATTCCCGCCAATATGCCCTCTCTTTTCTACTACCAGGCAGCTCTTCCCTCTCTTTTTCGCCTCATGGGCAAATATCGCTCCGAACAGGCCGGAGCCTGCAATCAAATAATCATACATCCTTTTCACCTATTCTACCGTTACGGATTTTGCAAGATTTCTCGGCTTATCTACATCACAGCCTCTTCCAACGGAAATATAGTAACCGAACAGCTGCAGCGGAATGATGGCAAGAGAATTGGTAAAATATTTATTCGTCTCCGGAATGTAGATTACATAATCCGCCACGCGCTCAACCTCTGTATTTCCCTCATTGGTAACAGCAAGAACAAAGGCTCCCCTTGTCCTTACCTCCTCCATGTTGCTGATCATCTTTTTATAGAGCTCTCTCTGGGTCAGCACAGATGCAACCAGGGTCCCTTTTTCAACCAGGGAAATGGTTCCGTGCTTTAACTCCCCTGCCGCATATGCTTCTGAATGGATATAGGAGATCTCCTTAAGCTTCAGGGAGCCTTCAAGAGAAATCGCATAGTCAATTCCCCTACCGATAAAGAAGATATCCTTTGCTGCCAGATACCGGTTTGCAAAGCGCTGGATCCTCTCTTTATTGTTAAGCAGCATCTCCACCTGACATGGCAGAGCCCTGAGTTCCTCCAGCATCCGGCTCAGACCTTCATCCGGCAGAATGCCGCGTATGTTCGCAAATTTCATTGCCAGCAGATACAGGGCAATCAGCTGGGCGGAATATGCCTTGGTTGTCGCCACCGCAATCTCCGGTCCTGCCCATGTATACATGACATTATCTGCTTCCCTGGCAATGGAACTTCCTACCACATTGACAATTCCAAGCACCCTTGCTCCTCTCTTTTTGGACTCACGCAGAGCTGCCAGCGTATCCGCAGTCTCGCCCGACTGGCTGATCACAAGAACCAGCGTCCCGGCATCCAGAATCGGGTTCCGATAACGGAACTCTGACGCAAGATCCACCTCCACCGGAATTCTTGCCAGATCCTCAAATATATATTTACTTGTAACTCCTGTGTGATAAGCGGAGCCGCAGGCAACAATCATAATCTTCCTGATGGACTGAATATCCTCCTCCGACATACCAAGCTCTTCGATGACAATTTTCCCATTCTTAATCCGCGGAGAGAAGGTATCCGTAATTGCTTTTGGCTGCTCATACATCTCCTTCAGCATAAAATGCTCATAGCCGCCCTTCTCGGCAGCATTAATATCCCAGTCAATCTTAACAGGGGTCTTCTCAATGGGCTCCTCATCCACTGTAAAGAACTCCATATCCTCCCTTGTCAGCCGGACGATCTCCTCATTCTCTATAAAATATACATTCCGTGTGTACTTAAGCACCGCCGGGACATCCGAGGCAATGATACTCCCGTCATCCGTATGTCCCACAATAAGCGGGCTGTCCTTGCGGACCGCATACACCTCATCCGGGTGATCCCGGAAAATAATTCCCAGTGCATAGGAACCTTCCATACGGTGCATAATCTTTGTTACTGCCTGAAGAGGATTGCCTGTATAATAGTAATCAAGCAGATGGGCAATCACCTCTGTATCTGTCTCTGAGACAAATTCATACCCCTTCCTCTCCAGCTTCTTCTTAAGCTTCAGATAATTCTCTATAATCCCATTATGCACAACAACAATGCTGCTGTCCTTATTAAAGTGGGGATGGGCATTCTTGTCTGACGGCGAGCCGTGAGTCGCCCATCTGGTGTGCCCGATCCCCACCGTACCCGGCAGGATCTCTCCGCCGTGGGACAACTCGCCCAGAACCTTAAGGCGTCCCCGTGCCTTTACCATATCTATCTTTTCACCGTTATAAACCGCTATTCCCGCAGAATCATATCCTCTGTACTCCAGCTTGGACAACCCGTCCAGAAGAATCGGGGCTGCCTGCCGGTTACCGATATAACCTACAATTCCACACATACTGCCACCTCCATCGTCAAAAGTCTCATGCAACTGATCCGTACCTTCACAGTTACATACAAAAATTCATTTAAAATGTCTGTGCCCAGCTTTGGCCGGCGCTAAGCGAACATTTGACGGACGTTCAGCACCCTCCGCTCATTGTAACAAATTCTTAATATTTTGTAAACCTTTAGAGACAAAAAAAGATTTTGCCCGTGAGCAGATCTGCCCCGGGCTGCAGCCGCAGCCCGGGGCAGAAAAAATATCTCTCTATTCAGCTTCCGGGGTTACTGGCGGTTCTGTACCGCCAGTATCTCCCCCGCCTTCGGTGTCTCCGCCGCCAGTATCTCCTCCGGTGTCTCCGCCGGTATCACCGCCTCCAGTGTCTCCTCCGCCAGTATCTCCTCCGGTGTCTCCTCCCAGATCATTTCCCCCGGTATCACCGCCAGTGTCTCCTCCGCCGGTATCACCGCCTCCAGTGTCTCCATCGTCGGGAACGTAATCGTCTCCTCCGGTATTACTGCCGTCCCCATAATTGCCGCCTTCTCCTGTGTCCGGGAATCCTGTGCCATAGTCATTGTACTCCTGTGCCTGATCCTCCGGTGCAACAGTATAGGTCTGGGATGTCAAGGTAGAATCATCCACAGCCTCACGGTCCCCAATGCGTGCAACGATTGATCCGCTGATATTCGCCACCTCAGTGGAGGGGCTGTAGTCTGTTGTGTCATATAAAAATTCATGGAGCCTTTTCACATTCGTATCCAGTGTGACCGGAATCACAATACTGCCAAGACCAGCTATGGTATCCGTTGTCTTGTCAAATGGGAATCCGGCGGTCTCTCCGATCTTATACTTCATAATATCTGCCGCATAGGCAAGAATCTCTGTTGAGGAAAAACTGGTCTTGATCGTCGGGAAGAGTTCATCCACCATCTTATTCAGCGTTGCAAGGTCTGACTTCTGGGCTTTTTCAGCAATCTTCTCAATTACCAGTCTCTGCCGCTCTGTTCTTGTAAAGTCTCCGCCTGCCGTTGACCTGATACGGGCATATGTGGTTGCCTGGACACCGTCCAGCTTCTGGTTTCCCGCCTTTGTTACCTCATGAGCCTTCTTACCTGCAACACGGGCTGTCTCACGCACATACTTATTCAGATACTGAATCTCTTCCTCTTTAACATTAATCTTGATTCCGCCAAGAAGATCAATCGCATTGGCAATCGCAGCAAAGTCTACGGTAGCATAGTCCTTGATATCAAGATCCAGATTCTTATTCAGCATATTGATCGCCTGCTTCGGGCCGCCGAAGCTGTAGGCTGCGTTGCACTTCTGCAGCTCCCCGTCTCCGATATCAAGCACGGTATCACGGTAGACGGATACCATCCGGACTTCCTTAGTCCTGTTATTGAGACTTGCCACAATGATGCAGTCGCTGCGTGTGCCGATCTCCAGCTCACCCTCACGGGAATCTATTCCGAACAGCGCCACATTCGTGTACCCTTCTCCTGTCTCTTCTGCCTCCTGATTGACAACAATATCCTCTACCGGAATATCCTCATCATTATCAATCTTCTGAAGTTTCGCCGCTACATATAATGCACCTGTTGCAACAAGGCAGAGAAGAACGCCGCATAAGCAAACCGCCGCCTTTTTTCCGGCACTCAGGCGTGTAAACCAGTTTCCCTTTTTTCTTCTGCCTCTGTGTCTGCGCCTTTTTTGTCTGGCCATCTTTTATCGTACCCCATTTCAATTTATCAAAATTAAGAATTCCTTCCTATAATACACTATTCTTTCAAATAGGACAAGTACTATCTTTCAAATGTTTTTATATCTATTGCAAAAAAAATAATTCTAATATGACATTTTGTGTTATACTTCTATTAGAGCGTGTTTGAAAAATGCTCTGGGACATACACATTTCCCATTAGTTTAGAGAAAGGACAACATCATTATGGCCAGCCCAAAGCATAAACGAAAAAAATCAAAACGAAAGAATCAGGGCCGCAGAAGGATGCGCATCATCTGTTTCTGTATGACACTCATACTGATTCTGCTAATTGCCGCGGCAGCCGGTATTGCATATTGGAAGATGCCCATAAAGACAAGGCCTCTGAAGAGAAACCTTACATCTTCCAGTACCAGTTCTGGAAGCACGGAAGACAGCCAGCCAGATGCCGCACAGGTTTCGGAGACGGAGGAAAACAGCACGGACCGCACGGATGAACCAGAGGATACCCGTGCCGTAAAAAACACCGCGACCCAGGAGCAGCACAAAACCAACGGCCTGTCAATCTGTATGTACCATTATGTGTATGATCAGAATGATCCGCCAGAAGAGATCAATAACAACTTCATCGAGGTTCATGCACTAGAGGAGGAATTAAAATACCTTGTTGAAAATAATTATTTCTTTCCCACATGGGAAGAGGTGCGCAAATATATTGACGGAGAGCTTCTTCTGCCGGAAAAAAGTGTTGTGCTGACATTTGACGACGGCGCAAAGAGCTTCCTGAATCTTGGCGCTCCCCTGTTTAACAAGTATAAAATTCCTGTGACATCTTTCCTCATTACGAATCAGGACGGTCCGGCAAAGGTAAAAAAATATGCCAGTGACTATGTCACCTTCCAGTCCCATTCTGATAATATGCACCGGGGCGGCGGCAACATCGGACACGGCGGAATCTTCCCTGTCTTAAGCTATGAGGAGGCTGTAGCAGATCTGAATAAGTCCACCAAAATCTGCGGAAATGGAGATGCCTTTGCCTATCCTTACGGAGATTACACCGATGACTGTGTAAAAGCAGTGGAGGACGCCGGATTTTTGTGTGCAGTTACAACGGAATATGAACGCGTCTATCCCGGAGACAATCCGCTTCTCCTCCCCCGCATCCGCATGCTGGAGGGACAGTCCCTGGACAGCTTTATAGGATTGGTAGAATAGTTCTGCCAATCCTATTATATCGTCCTGTCAAAGCAATTATTCCTATTCCTGACCCGCAAATAGTAACAATATTCGTTACTGTTCACTCCGTGACCAGTAACCAAAATTCCTGTATTATTAAGTCAAATTAGTTTCCTGTTCTTGTGCTCTTTGCGGCGGACCATTTGCTGTATACTTTCTTTCCCTTTACCTTCTGGTATGCCCGGATTCTATATTTATAGGCTGTATTAGCCTTTAGTCCTCCATTTGTATACGATGTCCGGGATTTGCCTGCAGTCTTAACAGTCCTGTAAGTCTTTCTGGCAGAATCATACCGCTGAATCTGGTAGCCAGATGCCTCCGGCATCTGATACCATGAAAGCGCGTTTTTAGAAGGAGTCAGATTTGACACCTTAAGCACCGGCTTCAGGGAGGCCATATCCAGCTTAACATATTTCTTCTGGATATATCCATTCCTTGTCTTTCCATTTACCTTCAGGGAGATCCGGTACCATTTCCCACTGCTCCCATTGATCTTAAATCTTTTATTTTTTCCTGCTGTCTTTAGAACCTTATAATTAGTTCCCGCCCCTGAACGGACATTTACACCGGACGCTGTTACAGTACCCTTCACCGTTCCCAGTGTCTTCACGGCAGTCACCTTTGACCAGGTGCTGTAGATCTTCGTACCATCCACATTTTTGTATGCCCGGATACGGTACTTATAATTTTTTCCTGCATTCAGGCCCTTATCCTTGCAGGATACCTTCGATTTTCCTGATAATGTTTTGATTGTCTGATAGGTCTTTTTCGCTGAGTTATATCTCTGAATCTGGTAACCAGATGCGGAGGATGCCTTTGCCCAGGATAAGTATACTGTATCAAACGCCACAGCTTCTCCGGTTAATGAGGTTCCGTTTATTTTTGTAGTGGCCTTCGCTGTTTTCGTATAGAACCCATTCTGTCTTCCTGCCTCGGTATCTGTATAAGACCTCACTCTGTAAGTATAGGTGACAGCCTCTTTCAGGTTCTTATCTGAATAGGATACAGTTTCTCCTCCTGCTGCGGAACCCACAAGCTGGTAATCCCCGTCCCCACTCTTTCTGTAGATATTATATCCGGATGCCGCCTGAACCGGCTTCCATTCCATCCTGATGCTCCCGGCACTGACAGCAGTAATGGTAAGAGGCCCCTTCTGCACATACCGGAAATCTAGATCCACTTCACCGTTAATACCAGGAACCCTTCCTGTAGCAGAATACTGCCAGTACTCATAGCTTCCTGAATAAGAAACGGCATTCGCCCACTGTGCAAGCCAGACCGGCGCAGCAAGATCCGCCGGGTTCAGCTGATTGCCAAGCATGCTCGGATTGGAATAAACCATTGAAGACAGCCCTGACGCCTCCACGGTCTCACAGAACTTATTGCAGATCTTTGTTGCCTTTGATTTCGTAAGATGAGCATCATACAGCCTTCCGCCCTCTCCGTCAGATCCGCTGACATACTCAAAGTCAAAAACAACCGGGAGTGCAATTCTGCCCTTATAAGGCTGAATCGCATTTAAAATATACTGTGCCTCTTTCTGGGCTTCCTTCTCCGTAATCGCCTGAGAAAAATGGTATACTCCAATCGACATCCCCGCCCTCAGTGCACCTTCTATATTCTGTATCGCCCTGCTATCCATAAACTGGCCGCCGGATTCCCTCGACCAGGTTCCCGAGACACGGATGATGGCAAATTCATAGCCTGCTTCCTTTACCTTTGTCCAGTCAATGTTCCCGTTCCATTCCGATACGTCAATTCCTTCCTGAATGATATAGCCATTAAACCTGCTGTCATGCTGAATCTTATCATTCACCACTCTTCCGGAAGGGCCGTAAAATCCTGGCGAGGCATATCCCGAATAACGCCCCCAGCCGGGATCGTCCGTCAGGGCCATGTCCTCTAATCCAGAATCCTCTGGCTCTGTATTCCGAAGAATTTTTCCAGGTTCCGCCCCTGTCCCGGCTTTCCCGTTCTGCTCTGAACTTTCCGGTTCTGCTTCTTTCTGTTCTGAACTCTCCGGTTCTGCTTCTTCCTGCCCTGCTTCTTGCAGGACTGTGTCTTTATTTTCCGCTTCTTTTTCTTTTACTCCTCCTGGGAGGGCTTCCTGCTGCCCTGTCTCTTTTTGCACTGCTTCTGTCTGCACACTCTTTTCCTGTGCCGCATCTATATCCTTTGCAGCAGATGCCTCAGCCGGTATTACTGTAAAGCTCATGCAAAATAATAATAATCCTGCCAGTTCTTTCTTCCATCTTCTCATGACTTACCACCTCGAATCACTCTGTTCTTCACCTTTTGCATAAGGGTAGGCGGGATCTTCTCCCACACAGCCTCTAATACAACTGTAGCTACATAATTTGCGGGAACATAGGGCAGCATCTCTCCATCCTTCAGAAGACATCTTTCCCCATCCCTGTCTCTATTATATTCAGATTGAAGCTTCAGTGTTCCGTCATCCAGATACCAGTACCACCGGTCATCCTCCCGGATTCTCATGCGCCAGCCCAGGAATTCATAGCCCGGATACCGGAATTTATTTTCCAAAAGCCTCGTATTCCCATCATTCGCTGTCTGCTTTCTTATCCGGTATTCTACCGAGCCTGTACTTAATCTGCTTATTTCTCCCTCTTCCTCTCCATACTGGCAGATCAGCTCAGGAGATTTCGTGCCGCTGTGATAGACAACTGTATACTCCGACATTCCCTCCCTCCAGAGAGCTTCTGCAACCACCGCAGAGAGCCCTGTCACCGGAAGATATGGAATCCGGCCGCAATCCGAGAACTTTTTAATTGCCGGATGGATGCTCTTCTTATACTCAGACTGGAGCATAATGGAGCCGTCCTCAAGATACCAGAACCATTTTCTGTCGATCCGGAAGCGGATCCGCCAGCCATCCGGAAGGTATCCTTTTCTGGCAAACTGATTTTTCCGGAAACGGGACAATCCGTCGTTCTGCATGATCTCCTTTGGCCAGAACTCCCATGATCCGGTTGCAAATCTCTTCATCTCGCCTGCCGATTCATCATAGGTTCCCTTATGGATATTCTCATGAACACAGCTGTTACTGAATACCCTGTACCGGAGTCTGCGCTTCCACCATTCGTAATTACGCTTCGGAGGCTCACTTTTCTCCATCTGCCGGATCGCAGAAAGAATAAAATCCGAAGCTTCGGCTCTTTTCACCTCCATAAGCGTCCGGACCTTATCATAATCAATATCCGGAAGCGGCGTTGTGAGAATGTCACTCTTCCTGCTAATTCTTCTGTCTGGAAGTCCGAACATCTCAAGAACATTGGTCACCTTGTCACCATGGCGGTATCCGGCATAAAACTGCTTCTCAAATAAAATGCTAAAGCAGCAGGCATGAAAGGAGTTCGTAAACACACAATCCGCATACTTAATATATCCCAGCCACTCCTCGATCCCCATATCGTACTGATAGAGCTTTTCTATTCCTTCATATCCTGTAAGGCGTCCCTCCTTAAGGGGCCTGTCAGTGATCTCCACAATCTTAAGCCCATATGCCCTGGCATATTCGACCGCCTTTTCAATGGTATCCCCCGCCTTCTCCATGACATAGTATAAAAACAGATAATGCTCTGTCTCCGGTTTTTTGATAATCGGATCATAGAACTCCCTTTTATGGAGCAGGACTGGATCTATGACTGTAGTCACTTCATTTTCAATATTCTGCTCCAGGTATTCCTTAAGGCTCTCCTCACGCACAGAAACGGCATTAATATCCTCCACAAAATGAAGAAAGGTTTTTTCATCCTCCTCTGTCTCACTGTAATATACCCCTCTGCTTGCTGCATACGAAATCTTCCACTTATCCTCCATGGCTCCAGATGCAAGGAAAAATCCCCTGTCATATCCAATATTCGGCTCCTGCTTCCAGATCACATCAGTACAGCAGATATAGCAGTCAAATCCCGGATCACGAATCTCCAGGAGATCACTGTCATAGCATTCCTCTGTCCTAATATAATGAGAATCAATAAAATTCTGGAACTTATCATAACGAGTCTCCCGTTCCTGATACAATTCCTTCCACGCATCACGCAGCTCCGAGATTCTCTCCCACTCTTCTGAACCTTCTTTTTCTCTTCCCTTTGCTTCAAAATTATTACACATCCTTACATAATAATCATAAGGATGCCTCAGATCGTAATTGTTAAAATATACTGGTTTATAGCTGATAACCGTACTTTCAATTCCGTGCTTCAGCAAAAACTGCTGAAATGCATAATTATGCAGCGGACACGCAAAGTTCAGGCCTTTCGAGTACATATTGATTGATATAATGCCAATCTTCATCCTTCGTTCCTCCCGGATAACAATTCTTTTATACAGGCTACAAACTCACTGGGCAGATCCTTTGCCACATTATGGAATCCCGGCAGGGTAACAACCGGCCAGCCAAGCTTCATAGCCCCTGTCTCGGAGGATGTGGCAAATATACTGTTTCTGCCTCCCTCTGTCACAGCAACCAGTACCGGCATGGGAAGTCTCTTCAGACTCTCTGCCGGTGGAAGATATCTCTGAACCTCATTTAACTCACCATACATAAAGGCAGAAAGATTCTGGTAAGATCTCTTAATCTCTTTTAAGGAAGCTGACTTCTTCCCCTTACCGCCCCCTGTAATGCGGGAAAATGCGGGCAGCGCACTCTTAATCCTGCCTTCCTTCACGTACTGGTTGAGCTCCTGATTCCAGGAAAGCAGCTTCTCCCTCTCCGTTTCCTCATATCCAAGGGAAGGCTCGATCAGAATCATCCCCCGGATCAGCTCTGGATAAAAAAGCGCTGCTTCTATTGCAATCAGCCCACCTGCACTATTCCCGACCACCCATGCAGGTTCACTGCAGTATGCCCCAAGAATCTCTGCCAGATCCTCTGCCTGGGCATGTACCGAGTAGTCCGAGTACTTCTCCCGGGTATTTTCACCGTATCCCCTGCGGTCATATGTAATTACCTGGTAGTCCTCTGCAAGAATCTCTGCGGACTCCTCAAAAAAGGAACTGTCACTGATAATCCCATGTACCATCACAAGGGGCATGCCTGCCCCTTTTCTATGCACATAAGAATCCCGCATTTTTTCTTTCATCTGTTCTCCCCCTGTGTAACTGCTCAGACAGGCAGCTATGCGTGCTATGCTGAGCGGTATGGTTTCTGATACTCCATATACATCCCTGCTACTTTGGAATCTTTAACTCCACTAATTTTTTATACCGGATTAGGTCTTCATTCCATTTTTTATTCGTCGGACGCTGGTCCTCCAGGTCATAATGTTCCTGAATATATTCTGCAAGATATGCACTGAGCTTCTCAGCCCCGCGCTGGTTCAGGTGGTTATTCTTATCCCTGAAATCCGCCTTTACATCCAGTCCGATCTCATCTACCTCGTAAAAAAGCTCCAGCCATGGAACATCCAGCATCTCTGCAATCTCCTTTGCCCCCTCCGACTGGGATTCATACCAGGTAGGGGTAGGGATCTTATAGAAAATCAGCTGGATTCCCTTCTCATCACAAAGTCTTTTCATCCTTTTTATATAATCCAGATTCCGCTCAGTCAGAACATAGTCCACATCCTCATAAAAATGAAATTCTGTCTCTTTACTCTGGTAAGTAATATAGTGTCCTCTGATATATGTATCATCCAGATCATTCAGGACATATTTGAAGTCATTTTTCCCAAGATCAGACCAGCGGGAATGGTACCGGAAAAACGGAAAGAGCACATCCAGAGGCTTCATCTCCTCACTCTCTGTGTTGAACGCATATTCCAGTTTTGAGCTGGTCATAGGAAGCTGGTCCAGGACCTTGTGGCACTTAGCCTCCTCCTGCTGAAAATCAAATTGTATGGATGACATATCCAGAAAAACTATGGACGGTGTCTGGGTTTTTAATGCATCCTCCAGATTCATATAAGTCAGATCCATCCGAAGTCCGGGACCCCCGAACACATAACCGGTAATCCCTGTCCTGTCATAGATATACATGGGATCCACCCCAAAATAAGAATGGCTTGTACCCAGGAAAAGTACATCCAGAGAGTTCTCTTCCAGACTCCTGTATTCAATCCATGCACTCGTACTTGCAGAGTTCTCACTATCACTTGCAATCCATTTTGCCTGAAGAAGCTTCTGAAAAAAGAAAAACAAAATCACAAAAATCAGTACAAAGCAGATCCCCTTCAGAACCTTTTTCTTATTCATCACCTGCATATCCTACCTCCTAATACTGCGCATAGATAAATGCCGCCGCATCGTATCCAAGACCATAGATGCCGAAAATAAGAATACTGAAAATCGCCGCAAAGATGACCGCCCAGCGAAAAACGATGTTCTGTTCTTCTAGAAGCTCCCGGACAGAAGCGCGCTCCTGCAGCATGCTGACTCCCCATAAGAGCAGGACAGAGCCTGCAATCAGCACTAGCTGGGGCCAGTCAAGCCCATAGGTAAAGAGCGTCCCGTCTGTCAGACACCATGCCTGGAGATGAAGAAGGATATTCTTGATTACCATAAGCGTCCTTCTTAAGCCCCCGGGGCTGGTCAGAAGCCTGCCGCCCATAAAACAGCAGAAAGTACGGAGCATCCTAAAGAGCTGCCAGGAAAAGGTATCTGTCCGTATTTTCAGAAACTTTGTAACCTTCTCGAACTCAGGCTGAAAGGCAACGGAAATCGTGATCAGGGTACTATAATAGATTCCCCATGCCAGATAGGTCTTACCGGTTCCATGCCACAGGCCAGTCAGTACCCATGTCACAAATACCGGGATGACAACCGTAACAAACCGGCCTCCCCGTTCAGAAAGGGTCTTTTTCGTCCTCTTATTGATTCGTTTCATAAAGTGCGAGATGGTGCACGGATAGTACACATAATCCTTAAACCACCCGCCCAGCGTCATATGCCATCTGCGCCAGTACTCGGGCACAGTCTTTGCAAAAAACGGGTGATTGAAATTCTGCTCCAGCTCCACCCCGAAAATCTGGGATGCTCCCCGTACAATATCCGTATATCCCGAAAAGTCTGTATAAATCTGAAAAGCATCAAAAAGCATTGCCACAAGGTAAATACTTCCGGCATGCTCCTCCCCGTTATATACCGCTGACACAAAAATATTCAGTCTGTCTGCTATGACCAGCTTCTTAAAGAACCCCCACAGCATCAGCTCCATACCAAACACAATCCGCCTCGAATCGAAGCGCAGCTCCTTTTTTAGCTCCTGCCCCAAAAGGTTATACCTGGAGATCGGCCCCTGTACAATATGGGGGAAATAAATGGCATACAGGAAAAACCGTAAAAACTCCGGCTCATAGGTATACCTTTTCCAGTAAACGTCCAAAATATATCCAACCGTGGAAAACGTATAATAAGAGATTCCAAGGGGCACAAGAATCCACTCTGCACTAAACGGGGCGCTCCCATTTGCCGCCTCTGCAATCAGATTCAGATAACGCACGGCATATCTGGTAAATTTTGTCACACAAAGAATGCCGACACAACAGACTAATGCCAGCATCAAAACACGTTTCGCTCTTTTTTTATACTGTTCCTTTATTGCCTTTTTTTCGGCTCGTCCCAGATCACTGCCCTTAAGCTTCTCATCCTGCTCCTCATAAAGTCTTCCGATGATCCGTGCGCATATCCAGATCACGCCGGATGTGAGCACAATAAACGGAAGAAAGCTCACGGCTCCTGCCATCACATAAAAATATATGCTGCTGACAAGAAGTGCCACCCAGCGGTACTTCACCGGACAGCAGTAAAACACACAAAAAGTAATACATAAAAAAATCAAAAAATGGACAGATGTTATCGCCATATCCTACCTCCACCTTAGCTGATCCGTACAAAGACTTCGCTGCTGTCTTACTCTTCTGCAAGCTCCTCTATCATCTCCCAGATTGCAGCGGCAGAGTCAAAATTCTCATTTTCCATATATTCCATACCAATCTCCACATCAAACTCATCTTCCAGCATAGAAATCAGAGAAGCAATATCAATGGAATCAATAATCTTATTCGTTACAATTCCTTCTGCTGTGTGAAAATCCACGCCTGACTTCAGACTACTTAAAATCTCTACTACTTTTTCCATACTATTCTCCCTCCAACATGGTATATATTGTCTTTCCGGCATCATTCTTCGGAATTTCAGGTACATAATACACTTCGAATGCAGATTCACTCAGATGTGTCGTATTCGACAGGTACTGCCTCACCTTCTCTATACATTCCCTGTCTGTAATGTAAGTCTTCATCTTGTCATCTACTCCAGTCGAAGCGCAGTCGATTCCCTCGAACTTCGTCTTAACCAGCCGGTCAATCTCATCCAGATTCACTCTGTTTCCAAAAATCTTAAGAAAACGTTTCTTCCTTCCTACAATATAATAGAAACCGTCCTTGTCAACCTTCGCCATGTCACCGGTCACAAGACGTCCGTGCCTCTCATCTCCCTTTGCCAGATCCTCTCTGCACTGTGCATATCCAAGAGTCACGTTATCGCCCTCATAGACCAGCTCCCCGGTCTCCTCCGGCCGGCTGAATTCATTCCCTTCCACATCAATCAGTGAAAATCTTCCGCCAGGGATGGCAATACCCATACTTCCGTATTTTTCCAGACTCCTCTCTGCCGGCAGGTAAGACATACGGGCCGTTGCCTCTGTCTGGCCGTACATTACGATAAACTTCTTATTCTGCTTAAGCGCCCATTCGGCAAATTCCCTGTGAAGCTCTGGCGACAGCTTTCCTCCTGCCTGGGTCATATACCTCAGATCCGGAAGTTCCATCTTAAAGAAACGAACCTTCTTCAGCATCTCATATGTAAAAGGAACTCCCGCAATGGAGGTTGCCCTCTGTTCCTTCATGAAACTCCAGAATGCCTTCATCATCATGGTCGCATCCGTCAGAAGCACGGTCGCCCCCACCTGCATGTGACTGTTAATCACTGACAGTCCATAGGTATAATTCATGGGAAGCGTGCTCACCGGACGCTCCGTCTCATCCAGCTCAAGGTAACAGGCAATGGACTCTGCATTAGACTGAATATTCTGATAACTCTGCCTTACCAGCTTCGGACTCCCGGTAGAACCCGATGTGGTGAGAAGCAGTCCCAGCTCCTCATATAACACAATCTCCTGCGGATACTTCGTCCTCATCAGCACATACTGGTAATCCTCATTCAGAATCCGGCAGTCTGAAAAGTTCTCCTTCATATCAGACGGAACATACAGATAAGCCGGCTGATAGAGCTCCAGCAGATGCCCCAGAAGCTGGCTGTCTATCTTACGGTCCAGCAGAAGAGGCACAACATTATGCTCCAGACAGGACACATAGCCTGCCGCTGAACCTACACTGTTCTCACACAGGCAGAATGCCAAAGTCCTCCTCTTCATTCCCTGTCCGATCTTCCCGGACAGCTTCCCCAGCTCTTCATAGGTGACTGTCTGTCCCCTGTCATCTAAAAATGCAGTCCTTTCTCCAAACTTTCGGTAATCATTATAATAACTCACAGTTCTCCTCTCCTTCTTCATGTGTACTTCTATAGATTTTTTATATCAGTCCAGATCATAATATAAGCGTCAATTACTTCTCGGTGTTCCCGGATACATTACATATTTAAAAAATGGCTCAAACACTCCGGCCGAAAGCGCCACTGTCAGCAAAAGCGCCATTACTGGCACCAGGTATCCATAATACCCTGGAAGCACAGCCCTAAGCCATTCCTTCAGGTGTAATCCCTCTACCAGGACTCTAAGTACAGAAAAATGAAGGGCAAATACCTGAAGGGTCCTTCCTCCCCATTTCGAAAGGACACACTGAACCGACGGCGTCACTGCAATCACACAGATAATCAGAAACATTGCAATCACATAATAAACTCCTCTGTATAACCCGCCGGCCCCTCCTATATTCAGAGTCTCATAGGATGCTTTTCCTTTTAAAAACCCCAGTCTTGCATAGAGCTGGCGCTCGAACACAAAACTCAGAATCAGTGCACCCGCCAACGCGGCAGCCGAACAGATTCTGACTGCTTTCTTTCTAGTAAACCTCTCGACTACTTCTAACGGAACACAGTACCCCGCCAAAAAGAAAGGATAAAAGGTAAACAACCTCATGCCTGTCAGAAAGTCTCCAAGGCTGGAATCATACCCTGCCATAACTCCCAGAATAACAGACACTGCCAATATATACGGAAAGCGGAACCTGGATAAAGCAATGGTAAGCAGATAACATAAAAACAGAGTCAGTGCAAACCACGGAACCCCGCTCTCAGACAGAAGCCTGAATCCGCCCGCCTTCCCATGAATGAGAAAATGAACTATAAAACGCAGCACCTTCATAAAAAGATACAGAAAAAAATACGGTAAAATCTTATCGTATCTCCGTCCATCTACTGTCCGCTTCGAGAACAGACCCGAAATAAATAAAAATGCCGGCATATGAAATGTATAGATAAAAAACTGCAGTCCCCGGAGAAATCCGGAATCGCACTTCATTATCTGAATAAAATGTCCCATAACGACACAATAGATCAGTCCAAACTTCAAGTTATCCCATTTCGCAATTCTCATAATGCAGATTCCTTTATCAAACACATTTTGTCGAAAAATGACATCTCTATTATACTACCTGGGCATCAAATCTTCAATCATAAATTAAAAAGATTCTTAAGGGGCCTTAAGAATCTTTTTATAATCTAATGAAAGTGTCAAAATACCTTTTGACGCTTTCATCATAATCTGTTACTTCAACAAAATATTGTCAATTACTTTATCACACGCATACCCCTCGGTCTCATCAAAATTCTCAGAGACAAACTTATAGAGTTTTTCCATCTCAAAGTCTTTCTTTTTAATCGTATCAACCACCTCATCCAGTGTGGTGCAGACCTTTCCCGGTGCATATTTGTCCAGTGTCCTGTGGACGCTTCTGATAAGCTCATACTCCGCTTTATCATATGCAAAAGAAATAATCGGTTTCTTCTGCAGCGAAAATTCATAGATATTGGATGAATAATCCGTAATCAGTATTTCTGTCACATAGAACAGCTGATTGATATCCGGATAATCGGAAAATTCGATAATGCGATCCTTGTACTCCTCTTCAATCAGCAGTCTCTTGCGTATGAAGGGATGCATCTTAATCAAGAACACATACTCATCGCCGCACATGTCATAAATCTTATCCTGCTCCAGGACACTGTAAGGATAATGCGCACTTCTCTGGCCATTTCCCCTAAAGGTTGGCGCAAAGAGAATAATCTTCTTATTCTGGAACTGCGGGTATTCCTTGTAAAAATTCTCCCGGAAGGAGGTGATCTTCTCTTCGTCCATATAGCCGTCGATACGCATCAGACCGTAAGGGAGACATTTTTCCCGGTTAATTCCAAATACCTCTGCATAGACATCCCGAAGCGCCTCGCCTCCTACAATCGCGTAATCATACTGCCGGTGTGCCGCTGCATACGGATAGGGGGAGCCGCTCTCCCCGAACCTTGCATATCCGACTGACTTAAAGCCCACGCCCGCATGCCATACCTGGATCAGCTTTGTCCTTGGATCCTTTTTAATATATTTAAAAAAAGGAACATAATCATCTACAAAGATATAGTCCTGCCTTGCAGTCAGAACTGCCAGCCTAAGCCACAGGAAAAAGATCTTCGCCCTGCGTGATTCCAGCGTCTTATGAAAAGAATAGGTAATCTGAAACTCCTTATCCAGTCCTCTTTCCTTCAGCCGGTCATCCAGCGCCTTCAGGTTCCCTCCCATATCCCGGGTTTCAGACAGCATCAGAATCCTCTTCCCATTCTTCCTTGTAATATGGGTAAACAGCTGGTAGACATGGTTGTGGAACCGCTCCAGATGATAAATCAGCCACTTTTTAAACCGCTTGGAATAATATTCCGATTCCGCCCTGAATACTCTCTCCTCCGGGTCAACATGCCGCACCATAAAAGTCGTCTTAATGGTACAAATAATCTCGTCTCTCGTCTTAAACGGGGTGAAACTGAAGATGTACGCATAATTATTTCCAGAGTATCTGTAGATCTTATCCAGATCCTTCAGCTTATAGCAAGTGTCCAGATCCACGCGGATATCTTTCCATTCATAGGGAATCCAGGGCTTCGGCGGCTTCGGAAGATCCGGATTGCTTTCTTTTTCTTTCATGTACTCTTCAAGCTCTTTTTCATACTCCGCAAGCTCTTTTTCAAAGATCTCCGTCTCCTGTGCGAAATTATCATTATGATATTTTATATACCAGTCTGCATTAAAGAGCATCTCCTGGTCTGATATATTCGTAATATTAAGAACAAACTCATCCGTCTCTGTATTCAGGGCAATCCTGTATAATCCCTTTTCCTTTCTTGTGGCAATGGCATACTCTTTATGATAGATATCCCTGCCTGCAAGCTTAACATGGAGATAGATTCTGTCCCAGTATATATCAACAATCTGGATGTCCTCCTTCTCCTGATCCTGAACGTAGCTTCCCATATCTTTCCTCCCACCGTATATCTTGCACTGCTTTTCAAGTACCTTCGTAACTGCTCACTCAGTACCTTCTCTACTGAATAGTTATACTACTTCTTCAGACCACTCGAAACCTCTCCCCTGGAGAATCCGAAGATCTGCTCTGTCTCTCTGTACTTAATCATGGCACGGAAAGTATAGAGATCCTCTGGCGTTGTAACCTTAATATTGCCCCGCGGCCCTTCTACCAGGTGCACATTCTTCCCCAACATCTTCATCATCGTACATGTATCTACAACACCCTCATAGCCCGGATTCTTCCGGCGCATCTGTTCATGAGCCTCAAGTACCTCTCCAAGGTAAAAACTCTGTGGCGCCTGGGCTGTATAGAATAATGATCTTGAGGGAACCTCGTCCACCGCAATGCCGTCCCGGCTTACCACCGGCGTCTCATAGAGCGCCGTGCACGTAACTGCAGAGCCATACTCCTTTACACTCCTCAGGATGTCGTCAATCAGCTCTTTTGTAATACAGGGGCGAACTCCGTCATGAATCATCACAATGGCATCCCCGTCATGATTCTTTCCTGCCGCTGACAATGCATTATAGATGGAATCCTGTCCGGTAACTCCTCCCGGCACAATTCCTTCAAGCTTTGTAATCATGAATCTCGCCGCATATTTCTTCAGCTTTCCAATATATTCCTCTTTACATGCCACATAGATCTCATCCACATTTGGATGATCCTCAAACACATCCAGCGTATGGATAATAATGGGTTTCCCATTCACCTCCAGGAACTGTTTCGGAATACCTGAGCCCATTCTTGCCCCACTGCCTCCGGCAAATATAATCGCAATATTCTTTCCCATAACCTGTCTCCTTTTCCGATTCTTTACTCATTCGCTCTTCGAATCTGAATAATGCATCTGACTGTCCCATATTCTCCAGATTTCATACAAAGGCACACCAGGTGGTCTCTCCTTAGTCTTCACGCCTTTGATGCCAGAATGATGCACTGCCAGGCAGTTCTGCCTAATCAACATGTTCAAGCTCCAGGTATCTCAGGGTTCTGGCAAAGCCTTCCTTTACCGTATATCTGGGATCCCATCCTGCCTTCCTAAGCTTCCTGCTGCTTAAAATCCCAAGGGTAAAAGGAGCCGTACCCTTCGTACCTCCCTCCGGGATATCGAAAACCAGCTTCAGATTACGCTCCGGATAAATTCCCACCATAATCTCAGCGAGCTCCCGGATGGATACCTTGCCCTCTTCATTTCCAATATTATATACAATCTCCTCCGTGTCAAGCAATACCTTAAACAGACCTGTAACGGCATCCGCAATATAGGTATAAGTCCTCACTGCCGTCCCTTCGCTTTTTAGCACAATATCCTGATTATGGTATACATTATTCAGAAAATCTGCCTGAACCCGTCCGTCATAAATGGACATCCCCGGCCCGTAGGTGTGGGCAAGCCTTGCAATCTTTACGTTCAGATTATATTCTTCATGGAAGCAGATACACATAGTCTCTGCAGCCTTTTTCCCTTCCGGATAGCAGGATCTTGCATTCAGAGGATCCACAAAGCCATAAGTATCCTCTGTAAAAAACTCCTGTCCTTCCCCTGGCTGCCCATAGATCTCCCTGGATGAAATATACAGATATCCTTCCGCATTCTTCTCCTTTGCCAGCATCAGTGTGTAAAATGTACCAAGCGTATTCGCCGCAGCCGTCTCCACAGGCTGATTCTGCATAATCAGCGGACTCGCCGGACTCGCCGCATGGATCACATAATCTACAGCCTCTTCTATGTGAAGCTTCTCTGTCACATCATGTACAAGAACCTCCACATCCTTGCGGCTCCTTACCTCGTCTGGCAGCTTGCCCGGATTGCGGAGCATGGCCAGAATCCGGATGCCATAATCATGCTGGTCATTCAGAAGCGCCAGCGTCTGAAGCATATAAGAACCAATCATTCCACCCGCGCCAGTAATCAGCACACTCTTCCCTTTCAGCTTGTCCCACTTTATATCTTCTCCTGTAATCATTTCCAGATCTTCTCTTAATACTGCATTCATATCTATCCTCCATCTTTTTCTGAATACCTTTTGAAGCTTGTATCATTTTAAATATTTCAGGACAAAGGCTGCAATATCTTCTGTTGCATGATCCGTTGGATGTACATACTTTTCTGCAAAACTTTGCAGCCTTTTCATATCGTAGGGCTTTTCAAGCTCCCCAAGAAGCTCCTGTGCATTTCCCGAGGCCGCCCCCGGAAGCTCCTTCTCATAGTCAATCGCAAGCCCTCGTCCGTCCGTGTATAGTTCCATATCAAAATTATAAAAGAAAAGCGGAATATCCCTCACTGCCGCTTCATATATAATGCAAGAATAATCACTAATCATATAATCCGCAATAAACAGCATATCAAAACTGGAAAATTCATCCGCTGTAACCGCTTTTCCAGATACGACTGTCTTAGATAATGGATGAAGCTTAATAACCAGATTATATTTTTCCAGATCAGCTGCCCGGATCAGCGCATCCACTGCCTTCCCAAATTCCGCCTCCTGCTTCCGGAAGGTCGGGCAATAGAGAATTACCGGCTTCTTGTGAAGCTCTGGATATTTCTGGAAAATTCTTTTCCGGATCCTTTCCTCATACTGCCTGTCCTTCAGAAGGTCAAGTCTTGGAAGCGGCATGGTAACAATCTTTCTGATGTCGCAGTGAAACCCTCTTGCCAGATCCCTCTTATATGCCTCTGCGCTGGCAAAAATATAGTCATAATTCTGATGCATCTTCATGGCATAAGCCAGTTCATGCCTGCTTCCCTCTGCCGTATCAAGAGCCGTGTATCCAAACTTCTTCATCGTCCCCATAGAGTGCCACATCTGGATCACCGTCAGACTCTTCTTATGGCGCAGCAGGCTTATCACAATACAATATGTGTCCAGTATAACTACCTGTGAGGATGCAATATGAACCATCTGCACAAACATATGAAGAAAATAAGACGCTTTACTAAGTAAAGTGGAAGACACCCCGCCGTCCAGCGTTCTGCACAGCATAACCACATCTATTCCCGGACAGCGGCGCCTCAGCTCATCCCTTACCATCAGAAATTCAAACGAAGGATCATTACTCTGGCGGCTCATCATAACCACCTTCCTGCGCGTCGGAATCAGCTTAATAAATGCATATATAATATTAAGTAGTATCGTTCCAAGTTTAATTATAAATATCATCCCGGAATCCTCTTTATGAATCGTAATCTTTTAGTTACAGTTCAGACCTGGTCCAGTCACTCCGCTGACTGGACCGAGCCACAGCGTAAGCTATGTCTGTGAACAGTAACATCTTTTATGCTACAAAACGTATTCTAACATACCTTAATTCATTTTACAATTTATTTCATCCGCAATTTTGTATGCCTGATAAAAGGTTATATGTCAGCTTTTCGATCTTTATCTCTTCAGCTTCTTGAAAATCCGTTCTGTACTATATTCCTTCCCACAATCCTCTGCGGCTTCACATATCCGGTTAATCATCGAAACATCTTCTTCCAGCTCATCCGCAATCACTTCTGGTTTCTTTGATTTTCTCAGCTTTTTGCACACCTGCGAAATAAGTTTCAAGGTTTCTCCCTCTCCTCTTCCTTCTTCCCTTCCTTCCTCCCTTCCTTCTTCCCTTCCTTCTTCCCTCAAGTCACGCTCATAGATTTCCCTGTTGAATGTCGATAATACCATATCCCGAACCTCCCCACGGCATTTCTCTAAAAGCTTCCTCAGGATGTCATCACGGATACAGTCATCAATCGCACTCTCCACTGCCTCCTCCATCCCAAGCCCCTTCTTCTGGTAATCCCGGATACACTGAATAAAAAGCGCATATTCCTTTAACTTCCTGCACTTCTCCATCAGTTCGGCATTGTGCCCGTAATTGATGTTCAGCAGGGTCGCCGTGCACTCTACACATGATGTCTTCCCCTCTATCTCTGGGAAAGCATCCGTCAGCTTCATCTCCCGCCTGTCCGGCTCGTCCTCCGTCCCATTATAGAAAATGTAATACTGGGGCAGCGGAAACTTCTGAAGGGTTCTTCCATACATGTTCAGGTGATTCTGCGCGATATAGGATTCAAAGTTCCTTGCCAGATATAAAAGACCCCTCATGGGCATATTAGGATTCCGGGTGCTCTGATGCTCATACAGGTTCAACATCTCCCCCACCAGGAAAGACATGTCATTCTTGATCCCGATATAGACTGCATCCTTTAGCGTATATACAATCAGCTCGTCTGGATCCTCATATGACGTATTATTCATCGCATTATAGAGCGACAGCTGGTCTTCTGCATCCTGGAATGCAAGACAGAAGACCGCGTCCTTGTGTTCTCTGTTCACATGATAAAAGCTTTGATTTGCCGTATCTACTTGTTTTGTTGTCTGATTCATCTGTTCTCCTCCATTATATAATTTTTCTTCAGATCTCACAACCGTCTCTTTACAGATTTTCGGATTTCCAGATTCTTGGAATAACAAGTTGAAATAACATTTGCCATTATCTGAAGTGTCTGCTTTTGTAATTGACGAAAAGGGGTACATCCGGGAGATGCTCCCGAGTGATCACTCCGACTGTCCAGGTTCCTGGAACGATAGATCTAAAACTCTTTGATAAATTCCCTGATGGAATTTTATAGATTTACTTTATCACAGCTGTCCTTGTAGCACAATATACTTTTTCTTAAAAAATGGAGATTATTTTCTTATCATTTTCTTATGGCATCGGGAAACATTTTCCTGGGATGAACTGTCTGTACTCTACAGATGGCAAAAAGAACTGATTAGGTTCACAACTGCCAGCCTTTCAGAACCAACCGTATGCACATATGGATATATTCCGGTGAAGCTTATGTGATAGATGTGCCGGCCAGGACAGGGGAGTTGTCCCCTTATCCCGGCACAATACAAGAAGCGAAAAGGAGAACTAGCCTTCTGTACATCCTGTTATCCATACAGAACTTATAAAGATGCTCATCCGTAAAGCTGAATGAATACAAGATAGCCGCACGAAGATGATCCAGGGTGTACCGTCTGCAAATATCAGTATTTCGATAAACCTTCCTTCCCATTCCGAACGGAAAATTTTAAAAGTATATTAGTTCATCATCTTTTCTCCTTCAAATAATTACGAATCTCTCCGGTAACCTTTTCAGACTCTGTATCTGTCAGATATGGATGCAGCGGAAGTGCCAGTACCGTATTACATAACTGGATCGTATTCCTGTAATCATCATCCACAAACCTCTGGTCTTCAAAGGCCTGCTGCTTATGCATTGGCTTTGGATAATAAATCATAGTAGGAATTCCGCTTTCCTTTAATCTGGCCTGCAGACCATCCCTTTCCTCCTTGCTGCCAAGCTGTATCGTGTACTGCGCCCAGCTTGAATAAAAGCCCTGGGGAATAACCGGTGTTTTTACAATATCTCCAAGTAATGCAGTATATTTTTCTGCCGCCTTATTGACATCATCTAACTCATATTCACGGAATGCCTTTAGTTTTACAGACAGAACCGCCGCCTGCAGAGTGTCCAGTCTCGAATTCAGCCCAATTCTTACATTATCATACTTCATCGTACCTTTACCATGCACACTAACAGAGCGAAGAAGATCTGCAGTATCATCGTCATCAGTGAATACTGCACCTCCATCCCCATAACAGCCAAGTGGCTTTGCAGGAAAGAATGAAGTAGTACTGATATCTCCAAAACTGCATGCCATCTGATCCCCAATCCTTCCGCCAAAGCCCTGAGCTCCGTCTTCGAGTATGCGCAGATTGTACTGACGCGCTATTTTTTGGATCTTCTCATAATCGGCAGGCAAGCCGAACAAGTCAACCGGAATGACTGCTCTGGGTATCAGTTTTCCTTCCTCCTGGATCTCCCTGATTTTTCTTTCAAGGCTATCGGCAGAAATATTGTACGTGTCCAGGTCAACATCCACAAATACCGGGACTGCACCTGCATATGCTACAATCTCTCCTGTAGAAAAAAAGGTGAAATCCGGAACAAATACTGCATCTCCCGGTCCGATTCTCCATACCATCATCGCAAGGCTGAGGGCATCTGTTCCGTTTGCACAGGCAACACAATGCTTTACACCTACATAATCTGCCAATGATTTTTCTAAATCTTTCACCTGTTTTCCGCTAATAAAATTACAATCCGCCACAACCTCAGACATAGCTTTGTCTATGTCTTCCTTTAATACCTGATACTGATGTTTCAGATCTCTGAATTGCATAATCATTTCTCCCTTAACCACGTCTTCCATCCTTTCCATATTCACACTATACGTTACTATTCACGGCCCGGGAGACCTCCTGGCCCGTGAATAGTAACCCACTATACTTTCTCTAATCGTGTTTTCTATACACTATAAACGGTTCGACTCCTGACCTTTTGCATATAATCTCACTAAAATTTTCGCGATCCATTTAGGCCAGAATCTAGAATAAAATTCAAGATCCTCTTCACTCCTTTTATTATCCGCTATAATTGCAGATGTCTCAGATTCTTCATGAATGCGATGTGCCATCAATGGCTTCGTACTATACAGAAAATCACCTTTGAACCGCGAAATCATTTCCCATGCTTCCCAGTCCTCATTGCTGCGGAATCCCACCTTGAATATTACATCCGGCAGGTTATTTTTTGCATACATGACAGAAGGACAACAGATCGGGGAGCCAAGAGACAGTATCCTTCTCCTTACAAAAATACTGCTTTGAAGACTTTTCATTCTCAGTGGAATCAGCATAACCCTTTTAACCCTTAAAAGCTTGTTTGAGCGTATATACTTTCCCTTTCTAAGCTCACAATAATCTGAAAAGAAAATCAGAGGATGTCTGCTCGCCTTCGCACAGGCAAGGGCTTCTTCTGTATAATGTCTGAAATAAATGTCATCCTGATGTGCAATTGTTACATAGGGTGTTTTCACTTTGGCATATCCAAAATTCCAGTCCTGGACAATCCCACCCTCCCCTTCATTAATAAATAAAGGAATACCATATTTTTTTGCCATTCCATTAATATACTCATTCGGTGTAGAGGTAATCATAATAATATGACTCTCCACACTCTGCCTCTTTAGTGATAAAATACACTGTTCCAGATAAGAGCTCTCTTTATATGCACATATGACAAATGTATGATCCTTACCCATAAAATTTCCCTTTCATGATTTTGCAATCTCTTTATTTAAATAAGACGTAAAATATGTTACCGACACACCTGATGAAACAATACAGATAATTAAAGTTGTAACTGCTGCACCAATCGCCCCTAGCAAATGAATCAGGATCCAGTTACCGATAACATTTATAATACCTTCCATTATTCCGATCCAAAAATTAACATGCAGCTTTCTCTGTGTGACTAACAAATTACCTGTAGTTTTTCGAAATGTTGCAGAAAAGAAATAACTCACCGATAAAATTCTGAATGCAGGAAGTGCATCCAGATACTGCTCACCAAATAAAATTCTAATAATAAAAGGTGCGCATACAATCAGCATCAGACTAATCACTGCATTCACAATTCCAAAATATTTCAGCATAAAATAGTATTTCTGCTTTACCCATACTTTATCATCCTGTTTTTGAGCAAAATATGGATAAATATATACTACAAGTGCGGTCGGAATGAACAGCAATGCATTGGGAATTGTAGTAGCCGTCTTATAGGAAGCCACTACCAACTCATCTGAAATCAGAACGCCAATCAGAAAAACATCAATCAGGTATAAGAGCTGGCCAGTTGCTACATTGATCATGGAGATCAATGCCAGTTTCAGCATATCCATCTTTTCCTTCACGGATATACAGAATGCTCCCATAATTCTTCTAATTGGGAATCTATAAACCAAAACGGCAAAGCATACGGTCAAAAGCATTGCCAGCTCCCTGAAAAGAATCAACCCCGGTGTTTTAAACAGAACAGCACCTGCCACAGAACCAACTAAAATGAGGCATGTATTCAGTACTGCACATTTTGAATACTCCACATTCATAAGATTATACCGAAAATAGGTCTGTCCTAAACTGAACATACTTGTAAACAGAGGCATCAGCGCAAACAGCCACAATACTTCACTAACTCCTTCTAAAGGAAGAGGCAGAATCACTGAACTGGCAACTATAACAGCCCCAAGGAAGACATTAAACCAGCTTCCAAACTTTATTGCGTACTTTATATATGCATCCGCATTTTCACATGTCTTCATCTTTTCACTGCATACCTGCAGGCACGCTGATTCCATGCCAAATCCACATGCAAGGGCAAAAAAGGAATAGATATTAAGAGCATAGGAATAGATCCCATAATCTCCTTTGGAAAGAACACGGATTAGTATAAAATTACTAGCAAAGGCAAAGATCTGATTCACTGTATTCGCTCCGAATATATGTCCAAAACCAGTACGTTTTGCTTTTTGCACGATCAACTGTATATTATGCTTTGACAACATAAATCTTTCACCTACTCTTCTTCATCTTCCGGCATCAATTCTTTAATATTTCCCAAATATTCTGTTGTAAGACCATTTTTCTCTCTCTTCAGCCGGTAAAATGCTCCTTCTTTCACCTCGCGCAAATGAAACATATAACTCAAGCCTAAATACCTGTCCTCATCATCCTCTACGCCTCTGCACCAGATATACTCATGTTGAAATACATCTACCAAATCAGGATATCTGGCAATGTCCTGATAAATCGTCATATCACTACGGTATCTAGTATAAATTCGATAACTATTCTCACTCCATATATAGCGTTCTCCAAGCTCATAAGAAAGAACCTTTGCCTCGTCCATTTTCAGCGTCCCTAAAAGAAAAACTTTCCCTTCTGTACCAGACAGGCTTTCGATAATTTTCTTTTCGTCTCTGGCCTCCATGCGAAGCTGGTAGATGGACTTTTCTTCGCTATTTGCATCGCTCTCTTCTTTATCCAGATAAAAGGAAGTCACCTTATTCACAAACTTATCCCCTGTTCCAAAGGAAAGAACAAATATAAGTAAAATTGGAAAATATTTTGTAATATACTTATTTCTGTTGAATTTTTCACCCAGAAAGAACAAGGACACTACAGGGACACAGCCGACTAGCATATAATAAGCCAGATACCGGTCGAGACCTGCCACAGACATCGCATCCGCGGCCCCAAATACATATATATAAGCATATAGCATAACCAGAAGATAAAGCACAAAACCAACCGCATATAAAGAAATTACAACCGAAAACAGCTTTCTGTCCTTTTCATCTAAAAGTCGCTCCTTCAGTATGAATAAAAGCATAATAACTAACAGGGCAAACACGAAATAGCTCATATTCGGAAATGTTTCAACAGAACCTGTTACCATATAAAAAGCCCTGTCAATCACGCCCCTGATAATATGGAAGAGATTTTTTTCCGGCGCATAGTAAACACTGTTCTGAACACTTCCGCTATTTCCAATAATCTGTACCCATACACGATTCAGAAAAAATGCACTGCCCAGTAACAGGATGGAGATTGAAATGGTTTTTACATTCACCAAATCTTTAATCCTTTTTGGTTCATAAATAATTATCTGCCTTACGAAAACAACCAGAATAATAATCAACGCAAACAGAGGCCCGACCATACTCTTCATAGCCCCAATACACATAAGTGCACCCGCCAGTAACAGCCAATTGATTTTTTTCCCTTTTGCCCAAACCAGCCATGCAATCACGCCTCCAGTCCACAGAGGCAGAACATAATCCTGCAGCAGAGTGTAATACTTCACGTATGACAATACATTCATCGCAAGGAAGACTGCACTGGTATAGCCAAACATCCTCTTCCATTCTTTCCATCGGACTCCACGAAACGGGAGAAAGATGGGAACCACAGCCAAAAGAAAATTTCCAACAAAACAGTTTCGTTCACTAAAACTCCTTAAACCCGTCCAAAAGTACTGAAACATCGTTGCTGTTGAAAGAGTTGTTGAATCTGCCGGAAATGCTGTGCCATAAGGGAGCCGGCCTGTCTCATGCATATACTTTGCGGCAACGCCCCACTGAGAAATCTCGTCCGGATACGTAAACAGCGCACCTTTAAATGCGATAACTGCGTATATAAATAGTACACAAATAAAGAATACACTTGGATTAAAAAAATCAAAAAACCGTATCAGCAGGCTACATTTCTCCTTTTTGACCACTGAAAAATTGAACACGAAACATAATATCCCTGCGAAAGCCAGAATACCCACAGCATAATAGGAATATTTAGCATTGCCTGCAGCTCCTGCTACAAAAACAGCTATTATAATAAAAATAGCTGAAAGACACACGCTTTCCTCAGAAGACATCGAAAGCACCTGGTACCATAGTAATGCCATACATAAAAAAACACCAAAAATAAAAAGCAAATTCATTACGTTTCCCATAGTTCTTTTTCCTCCGGTATAAATAATGATGTAAGCGTCAAAAAGTATTTTGACGCTTCTGATACACGGATTGTTCCGTGCTAACGCACTCCCACAATCCTAAAACACCTCGAATCCGCTCATTTTTCTACGAAAAATGACTACTTCTCGGTGTTTTGCATGTCAAAAGGTCATGCTTTTTCATGCGAGCATGAAACGCATGACCTTTTGGCACTTGTATCATATAATGTAACCGTCCAGACAAACCGTTCTGCTACAGTTTAATCAGTAATTGACGAAAGTTTTACCAAAGGATAATATATGCTTTTACCGTCTCTTTCTCCGCATTCTTTCAGATTCTGCAGCTTTCCTGTCAAAACAATACTTTTTCCTACATCTGGAATGGTTTTCAAGACATCCGCATCATTTTCGATCTGACATATATAGCGTTCTTTTTTTCCGTCACTATAACTGTCTGAATCAACAAAAACGTATATCCACTTTTCCTTCGTCTCATATACACCTGCAATGGTTCCCTGCAAACGTATTTTACGGTTTTCATATACATAAGGATAATTCTGGTATTCAGAATATCGAAATTTTAAATCCTGCACATCCGGTTCTTTTTTGTCTTGAAATCTGCCGTATATAGCTTTTATAGACGGAAGCCTTATATCTTTCACAGTAGCAATACCATTAGAAAACCCATACACAACAATATTGTCTTCTTTTTCAAAAATTGGCATATATACTGTGTCATACTTCCTTTTCCCTAATTTGTAGGACAATATATATTGATTCCCTCTGTCATCTTCCACTTCTAATATTCTATTTTTTATAATCTCATCCTCTTCCTTTTGTTTCTTATCCTTTTTTTGTTCAATTTCGTCATATACATCTAAAACACGGCATTCCAGTTTTATTTCCTTATTTTTATATTCGTCAGCCTGATATGAGAGAATTCTGTAATCATAAGTCTTTGCCCTCTTACAGATCTTATGAACACTCATCCCATAAAACATATAGTCATATCCTGTTTCATTACCTTTCAAGTCATACTGGCTGCTTATCCCATACGGCACATCTTTCGTGTACTTAACACTCGAATAACCTGATTCCTTTCCATCTTTCAGAATCGTTTTTTTTATTCTGCCGTTCAGTTTTCCTTCCA
Organism: Lachnospiraceae bacterium; assembly: GCA_910576335.1. Lineage (GTDB taxonomy): Bacteria > Bacillota > Clostridia > Lachnospirales > Lachnospiraceae > CAPEBR01. Next base: position 32,498 of record CAJTIU010000019.1, on the reverse strand, counting down.
AAAACTTTCCCTGATAGCTTATTCCTGACGGGAACTCTGTCAATTCCCCTTTTCCTTCCATCTTTCCATCTTTCCATTTTCCGGAAAATATGATTTCGCTCTCAATTCCATACTTTTCCGCCACTTTACCCTGATATTGTCCTTTTCCATTGGGCCTCCCATATTTTATTGCACCCGAATAGCTGCCTGTATACAGCATCCCGTTCCACTGAACCGACCAGATCATATTTTGCTCTTCAGACTCTGCATGGATATTCAGGCAGCAGAGCATTGCAGAAAAAAAACATATCAATACCATCCACTTTTTCATGTGTATTACTCCTGTATAATTGTTTTTTGCACTCCCTCATCACTTTCTTATAGTCAGCACAGTAAATGTACAGACCTGCTGAATAGTTGCCTATCTACTTACAATTCGTTTATAGTTTTCCAGGCTCTTTTTTTGCATTTCAACCCATGAGCATTCCCGGGCGCTTTGTACCATAGCATTCATAAAATTTTCATCCGGCTTTTTATCAAGATACTCAACCACCCTTTTCGCAAATAATCCGACCAGTTCCGCTTCATCATCTGCGGTTACGACACTTCCATAATCACCGACAGCTTCCCTTATTCCACCCACGTTATTAGCAACTGGTATAACTCCACAACTCTGTGCTTCTTTTATAGCACAGGGATATCCCTCGTTTCGGCTTGGCACCACCAATATGTCCAACCTATTATAAACTTTTCTTAATATGTCCGGTGCAAGCTGCCCGGTAAAGGCAATCTGCAAATCCAGCGCCTTTGCCTGATCTTTTATTGCCCTTTCCAGTTCCCCGCTTCCAGTAATAAAAAACCGGACCTCTCCTGTATATTTTTTCCTGATTTCAGAGAAAATAGCCGGTAATCTATCCGCACCCTTTACCGGAATCAAATTGCCGACAAATCCTACACATTTTGCCTCCTTATCTACCCTGTTTAGATAAAAAACATCTGTATCTATGCCATTATAAATCACAACAGCATTTTTTCCAGAATATCCGGCATTTAATGCTGTCTGGAGAAGGGCGTTGCTGACAAACTCTACAGACGCTGCATTTTCCATAATCTTTAGAAGCTCAGCCCTAATGGCTGGATTTCTTAAGCTGACATTAATATCACTGCCATGGAAGGTCAGGACATAGGGAATTTTTCTTTCTCCTGCGAGCCTGGGAATAATCAGCCCCACTGGCCAGCACCAGTGAAGATGGATCAGATCTGCCTCTCCAGATTTGTCCAGTGCGCCATATATATCTCGCATAAGTATCTTCTCATATGCAGTGCAGTCTTTCCTTGCCTTGAAGGTATGATACAAATCCCTCCTTGCTTCCAAAATCTCGTATTCCACATCCAATTGCCGGGAAACAGGCTTTCCGGCTCCTTTTATATTTTTTAATCTTAGCAGCATGTTTACCACTGCTGAATTAGAGATTCTCGCATTAACAGGATAGATCTCCACCCCAAGCTTTCTTAAAGCCCGAATTCTCTGGGATACGAATATGCCTCCTAAGGGTGCTCTCTGTGTTGGCCCCATAGCATTAATATATAATATCTTCAAAACATTATACTCCTATTTTACAGTCCACGGATCCCTTTTATCTTCCGCCTTCTATTTCCGCCAGATTGTCCTCTGTCTTTCTGTATTTTCTCCCGCACTCTGAACACTGCAGCGTATCGTCCAGCCTTTCCCCGCATTCACAGACCCATCCCATCTGCTTTGCGGGTACTCCTGCCATCAGTGCATAATCCTTTACATCCTTAGTGACTACAGCCCCTGCCGCAATCATACTCCATTTCCCAAGGGTATGTCCACAGACAATTGTCGCATTAGCTCCTACGGTACACCCTGTTTTCAGCAATGTTCTCTTATATCCGGCACTGCCCTTGGGATACTTTGCCCTGGGAGTCAGGTCATTTGTAAACACTGCAGAGGGCCCGCAAAAAACATAATCCTCCAGTTCCACTCCCTCGTATATGGAAACATTGTTCTGGATTCTAACTCCATTTCCGATCCTTACATGATTCGATATATTTACATTCTGTCCCATAGAACAGCGGCTTCCGATTATGGCATCCTTCTGGATATGGCAAAAGTGCCAGATCTTCGTTCCTTCTCCTACCACTGCTCCCTCATCTACATAACTGCTTTCGTGTACAAAGACCTTATCCATCTAAAACTCTCCCTGCATGTCTGTGCTGGCAAAATCTGTCAGCGGAAATATCACCGGTCTGCCTGTTTTCTGGCTCTTATAGATTGCCAGTACCATTTCTAAGGCATTTCTTCCGGCATATGCATCTACATATGGCGCTCTGTCCTTCTCAATCGCATCAATTACATCTGCATACAGATTGGTGTGTCCATTTCCATATACATTACTCGTCTGTTCTTCAAGGCCTTTATTGCCCTGATCCTCTTCCGTTTCATCCGAAAAATCCCATACATCAATATTGTTTGTAGACTTCCCGCCAATCTTCACAGTTCCTTTTTCTCCAAACAGATACAGCGTTTCCTCCAGATTCTGCGGATATACATTGGTGGTTCCCTCCACAGTGGCAACCGCGCCATTTTTAAACTTAATAACAGCCATACCAAGATCCTCTGCTTCCAGGTAATGGTGAAACTGCTGCCTTGTAACTCCGTAAACCTCCTCCACTTCATTTCCCATCATCCATCTTAACAGGTCAATTCCGTGAATACACTGGTTCATAAGTGCTCCCCCGTCAGAAGCCCATTTTCCTCTCCATGGTGCCTGGGTATAATATCCTTCATTCCGATTCCATCTTACGTGGATAGAACCGTGAGATAATTTCCCAAACCTTCCTGCTTCTACTGCCTTTCTCATCTCCTGCACTGCAACATTAAACCTGTTCTGATGGCAGGCGGATACCTTTACTCCCTTTTCCTCAGACCGTTTAATGATTTCATCTGCATCCTGAATACTCATGGCAATGGGCTTTTCTATGATCAGATTAATTCCATGCTCAATACAATATAATGCAATCTCTGCATGACACCCGCTCTCTGTAGCAATCCCAATTAGATCAAGTTCATTTTCCTCAATCATCTGCCTGTAATCAGTATACCTTTTGATTGAATTGTCTTCATTTAAGTCATGCTTCTCCAGCAGCTTTTCCATCTGGTCTAGAATTACATCACACACTGCTGTAAGCTCCAGATTATTATTTATTACCGCTTTTACATGATTTGTTGCGATCCTTCCACAACCAATTAACGCATATCTCATATTCTTATCCTCTCAACAATCTGCATAACTTTTCTGCCGCGTCTCCCTCTCCATAATACATACTTCGCATGCTTTGATCCGGATTCACATGATTTACCTTATCAAGGATCTCTTCTGTATCTGGTCGGGTTAAAACATTAAAGCCGCCTTTCAGTGTTTCGACCCATTCGGTCTGATCTCTAACCGTCACACAAGGTGTATCCAAAATATAAGCTTCTTTTTGAAGACCGCCAGAATCTGTAACCACCTTTTTTGCATTTTTCGCAAAGTAAAGCATATCTAAATAACCGACCGGCTCTATAAAAAGAATATTTTTATACTGGTGTTCTTGGTAAAGCCCGTCAATAAAATGCCGTGTTCTGGGATGTACCGGAAATATCACTTTTTCATCCATAGCTTCAAAAGCATTTAATATTCTTTCAATCTTTCCTGCATCATCTGTGTTTTCAGCCCGGTGTATCGTTGCAAGATACCATGCCTGTACCTGGTCTGTCTCTTCATACAGAGATTTTACTCTGTCAAAATAATATGTCCTGTCAAATTGTTCCATCAGTCCAGAATAAAACAGTACTGCGTCACACATTACGTCTCCGATATTATGGACGCCTTTTATAATGCCTTCCTTTTCCAGATTATCGACTGCCTGATTCGTCGGACACAACAAAAGGCTGGAAATGTGATCTGTCAGCACCCTGTTCTGCTCCTCTGGCATCAGCATATTGTAGGAACGAAGCCCTGCTTCTACATGTATAACCGGAATATGCAGTTTCGAAGCCGCAAGCGCACCTGCAAGCGTTGAATTTGTGTCCCCATATACCATCAGGTAATCTGGATTTTCCTTTAACAGAATACTTTCCACTCCTACAAGCATCTCTGCTGTCTGCTTCGCATGACTTCCAGAACCCACTCCCAGATTAATATCCGGATGTGGAATCTTTAATTCTTCAAAAAATATCTCCGACATATTCGGATCATAATGCTGGCCTGTGTGGATCATTACTTCCTGGTGCTCTTCTCTCAGCTTTCTTGATACAGCAGCTGCCTTTATAAATTGCGGACGTGCCCCTACAACCGTTACGATCTTCATCTTTTCCTCCTTTGCTTCTTTTCTTCAAAAAATTCAACCACCGGACGCATAACTGCCTTTATATCCGCTACCTCTTTTACTGTGCTGCGGATCAGTTCCCTCTGCATCTGTAAATCGGATTTTGATAACTGCTCATACATCGCAACCACCTTTTCCATATCTACGGGGCTTTCATCCATTGGCACCAGCATCTGATACTGTGCCCCCTTTGGATATTCCTCTACCAGATATTCAGAAATAATGGGAAGCCCCTTTGCCCCATATTCTTTACTCTTTAAAGTCTGACCCGTCGTAAACCCGATTCTATGCATACCAAGAGAAGAAACAGCAATATCTGCTGTGTTATAAATATCCGTCAGTTCTTCGCCGCTTTTGAATCCATAAAGAATAACTTTTTCTTCCAATCCATATTTTTTTATATATTCTCTGTATGTCTGCTGTTCTGGACCGTCCCCTACTAAATGGAACACAATCTTTTTAGGATTACTTTTTCTATAATACCTGCCCATCCCATGAATAACCCGCTCAAACGCATGCCATTTTGCAAAGCCAGCCACCGCAATCAGATTAATGCAGTCTCTCGACTTGTCATTCCTCTCTGCAATACATATCTCATCAAAATTGACACCGTTCTTTATCTCGAAGGCTGGTATTCCATAGATCTCTTTCTCTTTTTTATTCGAAATTGCAGCAATTCCATCCACATATTTTTTCATTCTGTTACGATACATCCGGTCGAGCAAAAGAACAATTTTATTTTCCAGATTATCCTTCAGCTCCGTATCATAGGGATAAGTTGGAATCTCTATTAAAATACGAGTTTTCGACTTTTTTAATTGCTTTAATAACCGTTGGAACTGGGGATCATCAAAAACATATCTTATATATATTCCTTCATATGAGTGTTTTCTTAAATAATATCTTAAAAAACGGCTTGCTTCAACTTTATACGGCCTCCGCATTCCATGCTTTATAATTTTCTCCTGGTCATCCTTCCGAATAATCAAGTCTTCATTGTTTTTTCTGTAAACAACATCAACAAGATACCCATAGCTTTCCAGGGCATGAATCTGATACCATATTTTTTTTGTAATTCCTTCTGTGGGGATGCTCATATCTCTTGCCGTATAATATAAAATTTTCTTCATTCAACTATACCTTTCCGATTAACATAAGACATCGCATAACTATTTCACTGCTAATATTAGGTCTCCATCTCTTTGGATAAAATGCTTTTATCAGGCTTTTTCTCAGAGAATACTTCCAGCCTCCAAACAAGGACGCGATCTTAGCCTTTTCAGACGGTAAATTCTTTTTATAAACACGATAATATTCAATATTTCTGTCTTTTACATCTCCATCATTCTTTAACATTGACAATGCCCACTTGATTTTCTTCATAAAAGAAATTCTTGTAACACTGGTATCTAGACGTCTGTATTTTGCACAGATTTTGTGATTTACATGAACCTTTCCAAAGCCAAGTGCTACAGCCCCCGCAAGCCAGTCATGCGCATGAACTTTTTCAGGATTACATTTCAGCATTTCTTCTCTTAAAGCTTTATTTATTACCATAGAAAAGCCAACGCCAAATGTACCCGTCATTACTCTGTAAAAATTCAGCGCCTTATTAGGCGGCTTCTCAATTCCCAGCTTATTTCCTTCCTCATCTATCATCTTACTTAAACTATAGTAAAGCAAAGGCTTATCTTGTCTTTGACTTTCCATCCATTCTACTGCAAGCCGCACTTTATCTGGATACCATATATCATCCTGATCACAAAAAGCCCAGTAATCCCCTTCTGCAGCCATCTCAAGAAGCTTCATAAAGCTCTTACAATAGCCGACATTCTCCCCCTTGAATAAAACGATCTGCCCACTTTCTGCATATTTTTGCAGAATCTGAATGGTTTTGTCACTAGATCCATCATCCCGCACATAAATATCTATATTTTGATACTCCTGGCCAAACAGGCTGCTCAGCTGTTCCTGAATATATTTTTCCCCATTATATGTCGATATAACCACATTTACTTTAGGATATGTTTTCATAACTTTAAAATCTCCTAAGTCATAAAATTAAAAAAAGGAATCCAACTCAACTTTTTAATTAGAAAGCAAACCAGTCTCTCCATCCGAAAATATGAAACACATATTTTAATTTTATGTGCCGCCGGAATATATTCTGCTTTAAAATCCGGCCTCCATGAATTTATCTTCCGTTCTTTCTCCCAGATTTTTTCTAATTTTTTTGCCTGCGGACATACTTTTTCCTGCTTATCTTTAGCCCAGTGTAATTGCTTTAATGAAGAAAAGCGCATTCCTAATGAGAAGTTATCTATAGAACCTGGATACTCACTTTTCTCTATATATCCTTTAACCTCCCACCAGTCATAGTATACATCTATGGCATGCTGCAAAGAATAGTTATAAGAAATAGATTTTTTAGTATGAACGTAATAATATAAACTTTGAGGGATAATTACTACTTTTTTTACAACTGAAAAGAGTGCCGCACTCGTAACCAGATCTTCTGCATGCCTGTAGTTCTCAGGAACTTTGATTCCATGCTCTTTAAAAAGCGATGTTCTGACAACTTTGTAGCACATGCTATTTAAGGACAGATACGAAAAATTCAAATACCAGTCAAGAACTTTTTCACTGGGATATACTGCTTCATTTTTTACAGGGAAACGTGTCTCATTGATAAACTTTATTTTGCCACTTTCTGCATATACATTTTTTTCCTGACAGACTCCAACAGAAGCCTCTACTTTTTCCAAAGCATCTGTCATAACCTTGTACATATTTACGTCAACAAAATCATCACAGTCAACAAAACCGACAAATTCTCCTGCAGCCTCCCTGATTCCATGATTTCTCGCCGCGCCAAGTCCGGCATTCTCCTGTGAAATAAGCCGTATCCTCTTATCTCTTTGCATATACTGGGCGGCAATTTTCTCCCCGCCGTCCTGAGAGCCATCATTAATTACCAAAATCTCTATATCATGGAGCGTCTGATTTACAAGACTATCCAGACATCTGCCAATTGTTTTTTTGCCATTATAAAGAGGCACTATAATACTTATTTTGCACATATCCTGTCCTAATCTTCTCTTCACTTTTTTTATAACAGCTCAATATTTTCTCTTTCTGTTATCATCTTCATTGCATTCTTTGTATCAAATACTGCTTTCGCACACCTCTGAACCAATGCATAGTCTACATTCGTGTGGGCTGCTGTTACCATTACCAGGTCTGCCTTTCGCAGGAGTTCTTCTGTAAGCTCCTTCTCACTTACATATTTTTTACCCTTATATTTATATTCTTTTACCCATGGATCATAGTAGGATACATCTGCCCCCGTTTTTTCCAGCTCCTCAATCACCTTCAGCGCCGGACTTTCCCGATAATCATCAATATCCTGTTTATAAGCCACTCCCAGCACTAGTATCTCCGCTCCATTTAATGACTTTTTGCTTTTGTTTAAAATCATACCGGCACGTTCTACACAGTATTCCGGCATTCTATCATTAATCATCATGGAGCTTTCAATCATGGATGTGTGGAAACCATATTCTCGCGCCTTCCAGGATAAATAATAGGGATCAAGCGGTATACAGTGCCCTCCCAGTCCCGGTCCCGGATAAAAGGCCTGGAATCCGTAAGGCTTCGACTTTGCAGCCTCAATTACCTCCCACATACTGATTCCCATCTCTTTACATAGCATTGTAAGCTCATTAACCAACCCAATATTAATATTGCGGTAAGTATTTTCAAGTATTTTCTCCATCTCTGCTATCGCCGGTGAAGATACCTCGTATACCTCCCCTTCCAAAACAGAGCGGTACATGGCCGATATAACCTCTGTCGCGTCTTTTCCGATTGCTCCTACTACCTTTGGCGTATTCTTTGTTTTATAAATCAAATTGCCGGGATCCACTCTTTCCGGGGAAAATCCGAGATAAAAATCTTCCCCGCATTTCAATCCCGAACCACTCTCCAGAATAGGCTTTATCAGCTCTTCTGTAGTGCCCGGATAAGTGGTTGATTCTAACACCACCATCGTTTCCTTCGTAAGATACCGAGAGATCTCTTCTGCGGATGACCTGACATAGCTGATATCAGGCTGCTGATGAATATCAAGAGGCGTGGGCACACAGATCGCAATAAAATCAACGTCCTTCACAAAGCTAAAATCTGTCGTAGCTGACAGCATCCCGCTCTCCACCAGCTTTTCCAGATCATTGTCTACCACATCGCCTATATAGTTATGTCCTTCATTCACCATATTGACTTTCTGCTCCTGCACGTCAAAGCCAATGGTTTTATAGCCAGCCTTTGCTTTTTCTACTGCTAGGGGCAGTCCCACATACCCAAGCCCGACAACTCCTACAACAATTTCTTTTTCTTCTATCTTTTTTAAAAGTTTTTCTTTCATATCTGCTCCCTTTCGCCAAAATTCTGAATAAATTATACACTACTCTTTACCAAAAAGCAATCCCAGTCACTCTAACGCAATGAGTACTACTTGTAAAACAATCAGAAGATCTGTCACGCAAAATAATAGCATAATCTGCCGTTCGATATTCTTCTTCACTGTAAAGAAAGAATTTCTCAGACACAACAATATAAGAAACAAAAATGGAATAAAGTACCTTCCCTGCGCCCCGGTAATATAATTATATGTTACCGGCGTCCACACAAGCAGCATAGAAAGTTCAATCAGTCCAAAACTTCCAAGTGCCAGTACACCCATATATGCCTTATCTAGCCGCGGAATATATTTTTCCTTCCCCTGGCGGATACATGAAAGCAGGATCAAGATGATTAGGAAAATAACAAGATACCAGTCAATATTAATATCTCTCCATGCAAGATTTCCCCCAAAAAGGTTTCTCAGCTGCTCACTCCCCTGTTCGTGAATCGTATTTACATATAACCCGATTAATCTGACCGGTCGTCTGAGTAGATACCCAAACGTGTATACTTCCTTGCTTTTCGCGCCTCCGATGGCTGCCCCCTGGCTTACTGAAAGCGTAGAGAGCGTTCCGATCAGCCTGTCCTTTGCAAATGTAAAAATAAAAAGACCAACTATAGATACGATACTTATTTTTTCCTCTTTCAGCAGATCCTTTCTTGTCCACAACAGCATCAACGGCAACAGGCACAGCGGAATATAGGTGCCGCCTTTGACCGTTGCCATCAGGCTTCCTGTCAGGGCAATTACAGCAATGTCTGAAACTTCCAGTCTCCTTCCTCCATAAAAGGCATAGACATTATAAGCAAGATACAGCATTGCTATCCCATTAATCATTCCATCATATGACATGGATGCTGCCTGCTGAAGCGAAATGGGTAATATCCCTATTAAAAACAACGTCAGTTTCCCAACCGGAACCTTTCTGATTGCAGAATATACCAGTATGATATAACATATAAGTGAAAAAAATCTTCCGAGCATCATGACAGGAAGCATACCTAACCCCAAGATTCTTCCTATGGATATCCCCAACGCCTGAGGAAGGTAGTAGATCTTTCCCCCATTCCCAAGATTGCTTCTGACAGAGCACTCTGCCAATGTCTCATCCTCTGCCGTCCAAAACCGCTTCTGATACATCCATTTATAATTCTCAACGTCAAGCGACTGTCTTTCCTCTGCATCAGAATCAATATCCTCTACCCTTTTGAAGATATATCCCGGCTTCCCGCTTTCCGGAATCCGCAATATTTCGTTTGACAACGCATATGCCGTGTCTACATGGGACGGTTCATCCGGCACTGTATCCAGACAAATCACCAGACTGAACAGAATCCCCAGGCACAGTCCCACCGGGACAAATGCTTTTTCAACCGGAAGCTGCTTTCTCATACAGCAGGAGCAGATGACCGCTGAAGCAGCTAATACAAGAATGCCAAACAGGGCATACATCTTTTTCAAAAAGAAATAGCTGTTTTCTTTTATTGCACTGCTTACGCCAAACCGGTAAACATATATCAAGTAAAAGCCAACAAACGCCAACATGAAAAATAGTATAATGTAGTCCCGTCTGCCCATAACAGGTTGGAGAGATCTCTTCCATATGAATTTCTGCTCCATAAATCTCTTCTTCCCACAAGCCTTTTCATTTTCTGAATGCCTCTGGTTTTTTCTTTTATATGCAAAGAAAAACAACAGCGTGCCTAATGCACACAAATAAATCCCATTGGCAGCTACTGCCCCATAGTTCCTGCTTTCTCCAAGAAAATACCTTGTCTTAAATACAAGATTTTTATCCGAATCTTTATTCCCATTCTTCAGCTTCGAAGAATTAACTGCATTTTTACTCACAACTAACGATGGCTTTACCTTCACTTTCCCGTCCATGGAAAAGACCAGTCTGACATTTTTATCCTTGGCCTGTTTTTGAGGCAGGCTGAAATAAATAAAAGAACCTCCATCCTTGTTCTGAATGCGTTCGTACTTCAATACCACTGTATCCTCTGCCAACAGCTCGTCCGTCTCTCCATCATAAAGCTGCGCCTTCATTTTCTCAGCGTCAAACTTTTCTTCAGTCTGAAATTTTACACTCACTCCGCGCAGTTCTTCCTCTTTCAGAACAAACTCTGCCGCCACCTCCGTATCTTCATCCAGTTCAATCGTATCATCAGTCGCAATTCCATAGAGCTCTTCACCAAATTTTTCCGTAACCTGGCCGCACTGGTACACAGTAATCAGGATGCATAAAATCACAAATACAAGATATATTGAAATAAACTTCTTTTTCTGCATTATTCCGACTCCCTTTTGGCTCTTTCGTCATCTGATCCTTCCGTCCTCTCTGAAAGCTCATTCAGCCTGTCCGACAGCAGGGCGATCTCCTGTGCCATCTTACGGACCATAGCCGTAAAATGGGAAATCGTTACTGTCAGAGAAAAGATAATAATTAATGAAAACAAAAAGCCCAGGAAGAATATCATATTCATAGGAGATTTTATTCCCAGTATATCTGCCAGGATCTCCATAAGGCTCGGAAAAGAGGCCAAAATAATCAGTGCAAAGTCGCATCCCATCCAAATCAAAACGTATCTTAACTCTAATCGCCTTCTTCTGATCATATTTACTATAATTGCCAAAACAATAAGCAATAATCCGACAATCAGAATCTGAGCCTGTAATGTCATCTCTGTTTACCTTAACCTTTCTATTAAAATGGCCAGCGTTACCTTAATCATATAATAGATCGATCTGTTTATAGATATGGAAGAAACACCCGCCGAACGCTCCTTCATCTGTACAGGCATCTCTACTACCCTGCACCTTTTTCTCAGAAGTCTGCATACTGTCTCCGGTTCCGGATAATCCCTGGGATAATCCTTTACAAACAACTCTATTACCCTGCGATTGCACATCCGCATCCCAGAAGTAGCATCCGTAATCCGTTTCCCGAAAAGAGTTCCTGAAAGAAAGGAAAAAATCTTAATTCCAATCCGCCTGACTCCGGATGACTGAAAGCCTTGTTTCTCAATAAAGCGGGAGCCTATTACCATATCTGCATCCTCATCTACAAGCTTTTTTGCCATATCTTCCAAAAAGGCGGCATCATGCTGTCCATCCCCGTCAAACTGAACGACTATATCATAATTCTGATGATATGCATATACATATCCGGTCTGAACCGCTCCTCCGATTCCCAGGTTAATCGGTAAATCAAGTACCTTGATCTTCTCCTCCTTACAAATCTTCAGAGTATCATCCTTTGAACAGTCATTGATGACAACATAATCAAATTCCGGCGCATTTTCACGTATATCCTTTACTGTTTCAATAATACTCTCTGCCTCATTAAAGGCAGGAATAATCACTAATTTTTTCATCTTCATACTTCCATCAGCTTTCGCTTCTACTTCATATGCCTGATCTTTTGAATCATCTTCATCTTCCATGACATATCCCATACACCTTCCAGGACAACCACATCAATCTCCATTTCTGGAATATATGGAATCACTGAACTATCCTTCAGTATACATTTAGGTTTATCTTTGTTTTTATCATAGCTATCTACAGGTTTAAAACTCCCATCCTCCAGATACCAGTACCACTTATCATTCTCCCTGGCTCTCATCTGCCAGCCTGCAAATACTGCTCCAGGATAACAGAAGCCATTCTTCACAAGTCCTGTCTTACCATTATTTAAAACTGGTTTTTTCAGCTCATATTCCACAGAACCTGTATCGAGCTTCTTTACTTCTCCATTCACTTCATCAAAATTCCACGTCAGCTTTTCAGACTTCGTTCCTCCATTATATATCAAGGTAAACTTAGCGCCCTTCAGATTTTTCTCAAACAGCTCATTGTATTTCCCATAAGCCCTTCTGAACTTTCTCTGCAGTTTTTCATCATATTCCTCTGGGGTTGTTCCTTTATATGGAGGTATATTTTCCAACAGCTCTTCATATTCATATGGCTTCAGGTCTTTTATACCGGCTTCATCTACACCGGCTTCACTCATACATACAATTCCTCTGATTCCGTAAAACAGCGTATTATATACACTCATCAGGTAATCCCTGTCTTTTTCCACTCCCTCATTATGCTCTAAAATCTGTGCAGCCTTTTCCACAATTCCTTCCGCACTGATTTCCTTAATATCAATCACCCTGTTTTCATAACCAATACTGTCATAAAAATACTTCACCTTCGAATTCCAGATAATCCCCAGGGAAGGCACGTCTAAAGCGAAGGAAATGATACTCGGATGCAGCCGGCACGAAATCACAACATCATAGGACGCGATCTTCTGAATTAGTCTTTCTGGTGAATTAATATTAAATACACATTTTTTAACATTAATACCATAGCTCCTGATTAAGTTATCTAAAAAAGCCTCATCACCAAAATGTCCGCTTGTTATAAACTCGTAATAATAGCCGCTTCGTTTTAATTTTTTTGACAGTCCTTTCCAGAGAGCCGCCGCTTCGTCTCTGGAAAAATCAATCTTATTATCCGTAAACCCATTTGAACGCAAAATAAAGATACCTAACTTTTTCTTCGGTTTTTTCACATCTGCATCTATATATTTTCTAAATACACTGGATGCAAATACAGCCGGATCAGATACCTTATCTATAACCACATTCTCATTCACAATAAATTTTTTCAGGGAATCAAAATCATCCCTTGTCGTAATCTGCTTTACACAATCAAAATTAAGTGTCTTCTTCAGCCTCTGACACTTTTCATTTTCCTCGTCATATCCTTCCACACCAATCGCAGAAAACAGCACCGGCTTATGGTGCTTTTCCGCTATCTCAAGAGTAACAGCCGTTCTCTCATAAAAGATCTGATAGCTGTAGTTAAACATCGGCGCTCCGCCAAAAATAATGATATCTGAATCCTTGATGATAGCTTCTGCCTTTTTATATAATCTCTCACTCCTTGTTTCCAGATATCGTTTGGAAACGATTCCTGCCACCTGGCTATTTATAATATATCTGCCGTCTTCTATATTCAGATTTTTCATAACAGCAGAAATCAGGCTGATATCACATGCTTCTATCACCTGATCCCCCACATTATCTGAATCTCTGTTTGTCAAAAGTAGAATCTTCCATACTTTTTCTGCCATATCGCATTCCTTTCCCGACCTGTAACTGTTCAGCCCCTTCAGTCCTGCTGAATCGTTACTCTGGCCTGACATCAATTACCCAAACAAACGTTCAAACAGACTAACCTTCTTACTTTCAATTATACGTCCTTGAAACTTTGCTTCCCTTTCTGCCCTCTTTTCAGCCTTTTTTAATGAACGGTAATATTCAATATATTGTGCATAGTGATCACATACAGTCTCAATTGGACCAAACTCCTTCATCTTTCCGCCTTCCAGCCACATGGCTGTATCGCAGAATTCCCTTACCTGTACCAGTGAATGAGAAATGAACACAATCGTTTTTCCTGTTTCCTTTAATTCTCTCATCCGTTCCAGACATTTTGCCGCAAAACCTTTGTCTCCTACTGACAGTGCCTCGTCAATAATCAAGATATCCGGATCCAGGCACAGATTAATCGAAAAGCCCAGCCTGGACTTCATACCACTGGAATACTTTTTAACAGGCTGGTAAAGAAAGTCCCCGATTTCCGCAAATTCAATCACACCTTCGACAATCTCCTCCACCCTCTTCTTTGACAGTCCCAGGAGTGCACCCTTAAGCTGTATATTTTCAAGTCCGGTCAGCTGCTTATTCAGCCCTGTATTAATCGCAACCAACGCCTGCTCCCCACGAACCTCAATCTCTCCCTCATCCGGGGAAGCGATTCCTGACAACACCAGCGCCATAGTGGATTTCCCTGAACCGTTCGTTCCCAGAATACCAAGAACCTGTCCTTTTTTTATTTCAAAGGAAATATCCCTCAGCGCATAAAAATACTGTGTCTTCTGTCCCTTCTTTGCACCTTTGTCCTTTCTCCTGAGTTTATAGATCTTTGATACATTACGAAACTGGATTGCAGTCTCTTGTTCCATCTAATCACCTCTGTCCTTTTCTTTAGTACATCCTTGCAAAAATACTCTCAAGCGCAGGGTGTACTAAATCAAATCTATGAATCTTGTCTTAAACTTGTACATCATATAGCTGCCAAAGAAGAACAATACAGCTGTGAATCCCCAAAACCATGCCATAGACCAGCTATAGGCCAAAAATCCGCGATGATAGAAAAAGCAGTCCCGATACCCCTGCACCAGATAATAAATCGGATTGCAGGAAATAATCTTCGAAACTAAACCATAACCCACCTTTTCAATATTCCACAAAATCGGTGTCAGATATAGAAGCATCCTCATGCATGCCAGGATCAGCTTCCGGGTGTCTCTCGCCAGCATGTTGAGAACGGATGTAGTAAGTGACAGAGATACCGAAAATATAATCGTACAGAGCAGATAGTAAACCAGTCCCAGCCAGTGCCAGCTTGGGTAGAAGCCCTGGGCAGCAAACACAACTACCAGTATAATCATCAGGCAGACATGGTCAAACAGCTTCTCTAACACAACTGTCATAGGCAGTATGCTTACGGGAAACTTCATCTTTGTAATGACATCTACCTTTCTGAACACTGCATTACAGCCATCTGTAATGCATGGGCTCACAAAGAACCATACCACCATTCCGCCCAGCATCCAGACAAGGTATGGAATCTCCCCCACATCCTTCCGGTTGAATACATACCCAAACACAAACCAGTAGGTCAGTACCTGAATTACTGGATTCGCGAAATTCCAGAATACGCCAAGCTTGCTGTCACGCATGTCGGCAAGGATTTCGTATTTGGCAATTGACCTAATTCTATGGATGTTTTGAAGGTTTTCCGTTAAAACGTATTTTATACTTGTAAACAAAACTTATCCTCCTAGTGCATGTGTATATTTTGTAAATATAAATGGCTGGGGTAACTATCATGCTTTCCAGACCATACATGCTTCACCTATTATACAAGAGTACGCCCTATTTGTCAAAAATTTCTAGAGGTAAATTGCTTCTCAAGATTATCTTTCTTAAAGTGCTTTCCTTTGGCAATTTCCAAAAGTTCAGGAATTCCCCTTCTTATCCTTCCCCTTCTCCCACTTCTCAAACCGATATTCGCAGTGCCTCTTCTTTTTATCAAATGCCTCCGTACTGCTGTCCGCCTTCAGAAGAACAATCACGGTCTGGAAGATCAGCTGGATATCCCGCAGAATACTGAACTGCTCAATATACATCATATCCATGATAAGCTTGTCCTTCGGAGAAGTATTATACTTTCCTGCAATCTGGGCCAGACCGGTAAGCCCTGCCTTCATGCGGAGACGATATTTGAACTCTGGAAGCTCTTCTGTATAAGTCTCAACATTTTTAATCATCTCAGGGCGGGGACCCACGAAAGTCATATCTCCCTTTAACACATTCCAGAGCTGCGGAAGCTCATCTATCCTGGTCTTGCGCAGAAACAGTCCTGGCTTCGTAATCCGGTCATCTCCTTTTGTGGCCGAATAATTTTCCACATTCTGCTTCATAGTCCTAAGCTTGTAGACCTGAAAGCGTCTGCCGTTGATGGTAGCACGCTCCTGTTTAAAAAGAACTGGCCCGCCGTCATACATCTTGACCGCAATCATCCCCCCAAGCCACAGCGGCAGGGTTATGACACCAAAGATAAGTGACAGGACAATATCAAGCAGGCGCTTCATAATACGCTGCTCCATGGTCAGCGCCTTGACATTTTTGTTCAGCAGATACATGTCATCCAGGGAATACTGTTTTGCATTCAGTTCCATGATGTCCTCAATCTCCGGATTAAAATAGACATTCACCTTATACTTGTAACTCCACCGCATAATATCTGTCCGGGCTTCTACAGGCACATCATAGATAAATACAGTATCCACATCCCGGATGCAGCGTTTCATTTTATCACTATGGTAATCCAGGACACTGGCAATCTCATACTGCTTCTGATATCTCTTAATGGCAAATACAATCTCATCCAGACTGTCCTGGGAGGACGTAATCACACAGCATTTCTCTGGTCTGTGAAATTTAAAAAAAAGCCAGTTCCCCGCATAAGCGAAGAAAATAATGATCAGGATCTGAACTACCATCGTAATCCCCAAAAGTCCCAGACTGTTCAGCCGGAACTGGTTGACGTCCGGCGTATTCGTTCTCATAATCATAAGCTGCAGGTATGTGACAATATCTGCGCAGATGACTGTCAGGGTAAGAGAATAGATAATCGGCTTGCTCTTTCTCCGTCCCACGTCATATTTTCCATATACTGACAGGAACAAAAGCCCTACTACAACGAATGTCAGGATCGTAACACCAAGCATTCGGGATAACCTCGTAAGACCGATGCTCTCTCTGCCCAGTATCTTAATAAATGCTGCCATCATGGACAGATACAATACCGCCTTCACAAAAAGCCACAGTGTTGTTTCAAATTTGTACAAATGTTTCTTCATCCATTCACCGCCATGTAATTCTATGATACAGGTGTCTAAAGATCATGCATTTTCTTCTTTTATGAAATGGCATAACTTTAGGACGCCAAAGCACGTTCCATATCTTTACACTCTTTCGAACAGCTTCTCAGGATATTCACCTTTTTCAACCAACTCCCGGATGCACTGAACGACTGTCTCCTTATCTTCCTTGTATGTGACTCCGAACCATTTGTCCTTTGACCTGAGCACCTTCACCCGGGTCCTTCCGTTCAGAAGCAGATCCCCGATAATTGCCGGCAGAAGATACTCTGCCTTCGGTTCATCCGGGGAAATTCTTTCCAGGAATTCTGAAAACCCTTTTTCCAGTATCTCAAAAAATTCCGGTCTTAAGGCCCACATGTTCATGGACACAACTGCGTCCAGATTCAGTGTAATCTCTTCACCGTTCCTCTCGGCATACACCTGCTCCCCCCGCTTTTCAATTCCATAGGTCTCCCGGATTGCCTCCAGCATATGGTCCTCTCCCACCCGGCAGACGCCTCTTGTCACGGTTCCGTTATCACTCAGTGTATTTTTCAGGACAAATCCTACCATGCCAATGTTCATCTGCCCTGCAGATGTCTGTTCTTGATTCAGGTAGTGAAAGGCTTCCCTGTAGGCTTCCTTTCCGTAGTAATCATCTGCATTAATAACAAGGAACGGTTCCTGTACCACATCTCTGCAGCAGAGAATCGCCTGACCTGTTCCCCAGGGTTTCGTTCTGGAGTGAAATTTCTCCAGAAAGCAGTCTGGAATATCCGTAAGTTCCTGGTAGACATATGCCACTTCCGCCTGCTTCTCTATTCGGTTTCCAATCGCTGCCCTGAATTCACTCTCTATATCCTTCTTGATTACAAATACAACTTTATTAAACCCTGCCTCAATAGCATCAAAGATGGAATACTCCATAATCACTTCCTGATTCGGGCCTACCGGCGCCAGCTGTTTAATGCCTCCTCGGAATCTGCTCCCGATTCCTGCTGCCATTATGACTAATGTTGTTTTCTTCATTTTTACTTTTCCTTTTTCTCTATTTTTATTTTCTCCTCAGAAATTTTGATGCTACATAATAATATTTCTTACTCTTATAGATCTTATACCATTTATATCCATCTGACCTTTTCGACCAGCCCTTGACAACTTTAACTGATGTACCCTTTTTCAGCGATCCCCTCTGTGCATAGGATGTTCCAGGACCGCTCCGGTACAGTACCGCTGTCTTCGTCTTGTAGGCAGCATACTTTACCCTTTTTCCTTTGACGCCTTTGGTATTGTATGAGCTCTGGCCGCTGCTGTTATATGCCCGGACTGTATAATAATAGGTTTTTCCCTTCTTTGCAGTTTTATCCTTATAAGACACTTGATTCACGCCTTTTACTACGGCAATCTTGATCCATTTTCCTCCGGATGTCTTACGGTACACATAATATCCGGATGCCTTTGCTGACCTCTCCCAGTTCACCTTAATATAAGAAGAATAGCCCACTGCTGATTTCAGCCTGGGTGCGGTGAGGGACGATGGGGATGATGTGGAGGAACCTACTGTAATTCCCACTACATCCATAGTCTTGCCACAGCCGGATACTGCATAAATCATACAGGTCCCCTTTTTGACACCCTTCACAACACCTTCATCATCTATGGTTGCTACTGCAGGATTGCTGCTCTCATAGTAGATTGTCTCGTTCTCCCCTGCGCCACTGACGCTTATCTGTTTTGTCTTTCTCACCTTGACCGTCTTATCTGCATTCATCTTAAGGTAAGCAGACGAGATATATCCGGTTTCAGACTTATATGTAACCTTTAGCCAGTAAGGATTGGAAAGCTGCTGGAGAACAGTTGTCTCCTTATCTGTAAAGATACCGCCTTCCACTTTCACTGATGCATTCTTTGGAATCTTTACAATGCTCTTGTGTCCGGCAGAAGGACCTTTACGCAGATTAACAGCAGCAGTTGTCTTTCCTTTCTTTACAGACTTCTTAATCTTAATCTGATTCGTATGTGCAGGTATGTTCTTATACACTGGAATATAAAACACATAAGGATTCTCCATAATTCCCATATTGTCATAGGACGTATAAGTAGATCTCGCCTCTGATGCTGCTCCGGTCACATTCTGCATATACTGGTTATTATAATATGGTTCCACAACCGTATTATATTTTTCGAAATATATAGTATTCTGCCCTCTTGCAATGTAGGACTGTGCCAGAAACTGGGCCCCTCCGTCAATGGATTTGACCGGGGAGTTCCACGGACGTCCGTAGCCTGATTTTCCTTTTGCATAAGAGAGCCCATTGGCTACGGCAGAGCCTGTAGCAGTGGATGTGGCTCCGATGTTGAAAAAGTTATAATAGCCCCTGTAGGACACACCTCCGTAGGAAAAGTTCCCGGAGATGCTTCCATTCTTCAGGCTGGCGCTCGTCTCCTGTCTGATCTTTGCTGCAAGGAAAAGAGGGCTTACGTTATGCTCCGCTCCTGCTGCAAAGATTACTTGTCCGTAAGTCTTATCAAGAGAGACTGTCTGCCCTTTCTTATTTATATAGGATATCTTCCTGTTCGCCAGATCCGTTCCTGCCAGGACTGCCTCCACACCTTGCACACTATGGCAGCTCTCATTGTAATCCAGCGCCTCAAACATATAGATATATTCCTCTGTCAGGAAATTCCTTGGATCTGCATAGTATGCGATCGCCGGTCTGCTGGCAGTTACCCATGATAGTCCGTCTTTCGGAACATAGGTTCCCCTTGATGCATTGTAATCCCCGGGGGCCCTGCTGAGAAGCAGATTCCCGGAGGTGATTGGAATCAGGCTCCGGTTCCCGGAGGCCTGTGCCTTTACCACCTGGTTCCAGTCAAGGCCTGTATCCACCGCAACAAAGACCCATCCCGGATGCTTCCCGTGAAGTGCTTCCAGATATCCTCTGTAGGACTCTGGAAATTTTGCAAGCTCCGTATTGTAGTCTGCCGGAACTGTACGCGCTCCATATGCGCCAAGCCAGCGTTCATATCCGGCAAGAAGACTGCTTGTCCCACTGTCGGGTCCGGCTTCCATCTTCACTTCATCGATTGTATCCAGGCTGTCTGTCATATCATCTGACGGTACTCCCAGATCACCTGAACTGTCCTGAATATCTGCACTGGCTTCTCCTGGCCCGCCAGTTTCCGGCTTGTCCGGCCCGGTCTGGCCTGCCATGTCCTGATTTCCAAAAACCGGTATATCCGGACTTACGGTATCCGTCCCCTGGCTTCCACTGCTCCCCTGGCCATCCGTCAGGCTTCCTGTGCCTCCTGGCGCGGTATCCTGGTTTCCTGCGTCTGTATCCTGGCTTCTATCTGTATCCTGATTGTTTGTGACATTCTGATCATCCTCCGGGATTTCCGGACCCTTCTCATCCTTCCCAGACCCATCTGCATCCTTAAAAAAAGCAGCAGGTGTTCCCTCTGTTTTCCTGCTCTCAGGCTCTGCGGCAAAAGAAACAGTTCCGCATAATAACACACCTGTCAGTATGAATGATAATATTCTATAGTATTTCATGATCTTTCTCCCTTAATCATCTGATCCCTCATAATCTGGCAGCTGTCTGACACCTGCAGCATTACATGAAAGTAACTGCCGGCGCCTTCACAGTTACACATTTAGTTACATTATCTGAATCATTATAACATCTTCTGGCTACTTCCGCAATCCACAGAATCTTGAGATATTCTTAAGTCCTTGGCTGAACTGTTACCTTTTGAAAACAAGGAATCTCTGTCCGATGTAATTCAGAACTACGAACAGGCACATCCCCACCAACATAGCTGCGTTGTCCCGCACTGTCAGGGAATATCTGCCCAACAGGGAGTGCACGCACGGCTTTGCGATCCCGTAGGCCAGAATATAGCAGACCGTAATATTGATTATAAAACGCAGCACCTCGCTAAGTGATTTTTCTCCGCTCTTGAATGTAAAGTATTTGTTCAGGAAAAAACTGACAATACTTCCCACAATATAATTCAGGGCCGATGCCACCCAGTATCCCGCATGGAAGACATTATAGAACAGAAACATAACGCTTGTCCCAACCAGTGTGTTAATGACTCCTACAATCAGAAATTTTATTGTCACCCAGTCTATTGGTTTCTTCATTTTCCTCACTGTTGTCCTTCCTTTTCACAAGTTTTTTCATATGTCCTTTCACTGATAATATAACGGGGGCGCGCCTTTGTCTCCATATAAATCTTTCCTATATACTCTCCAATCACCCCGATGCAGAGCAGCTGGATGCCGCCCACAAAACATATAATACAGATAATGCTTGCCCAGCCCGACACCGTAGCGCCAGTCAGATTTCCTGTCACTGCCCAGATAATGCCAATAAAACTTAAAACTGCTACCAGAAGTCCCAGGGAGGTAATCATACGGATTGGCTTGATGGACAGACTCGTAATACCGTCACAGGCAAGCGCCAGCATTTTTCTAAGAGGATAATGACTCTCTCCTGCAATTCGCTCCGCCCTCTCATAATACACGGATGTACTCCTAAAGCCCACAAGCGGTATCATTCCTCTTAGGAAAATATTCACTTCCTTAAAGTTCTGGAATTCCTGCAGTACCCTGCTGGAAACCAGGCGATAATCCGCATGGTTGAACACCACCTCCGCACCCATAAAATTCATAACCTTATAAAATCCTTCTGCTGTCGCCCGCTTAAAGATCGTATCTGTATCCCGTTTCGAACGCACCCCGTATACAATCTCACAGCCTGCCAGATATTCATCCACCATCTTGTCCATGGCATTAATATCATCCTGTCCGTCACAATCAATTGAGATCGTAATATCACACTGATCCTTTGCCTCCATCAGCCCTGCAAGTACCGCATACTGATGCCCCCTGTTTCTGCTCTGGCTGATGCCCATGAAATGCTCATCCCTGTCTGCAAGCTCAGTAATAATCTGCCAGGTTGCATCTCTGGAACCGTCATTGACAAACAGGATTCTGCTGTCATCACTGATTTTTCCCGAAGAGACCAAATCCCTGACCTTTTTAAGAAAAATGCCGCTGGTAACCGGAAGCACCTCCTCCTCGTTATAACAGGGGATCACTATATATAATACTGGAACTTGTTTTATCTTGCTCATGATTCTCCTCCCTGCGAAGCCACAGATACAAAAGTACTGCTGCCGCAAATAAACTGCCGCACAGAACTGCACCGGCTCTTTTTGAACACCATTTTCCCCTGTATGCTCTATAAGTCTGAAGGAAAAGGTCATTCATCCGCTCCTTCCCATTTACAGTCAATACGCCCTCATACAAATCAATATATTCATTCGACCTCTGCTTCATATATAGATTGCCGCTGCCAGCTTCCAGCCGCTGAAGCACAAGTTTATACTTCTGCCTTCCCTTTGGGACAATTTCCTGCGTTTTTAGCACAATCCTTCCTTCTGGCAGAATCTCTTTTGCGTGAATCTCACCGGTATATATTTCCCGCTCCTCCTCATCAAGGAGCCTTACGTGATAACCGGCATCTGACCTTTTTGCAGTCCTGTCAGCCTCAGCACAGAGCTCAATACAGTTCAACGGCTTTTCTGCATAAAATTCCTGTGTCAGCTCCCTTATCCCTCCTGCTTCCCTGATCGGCCTCACAGAACGTTTACCGGAATTGTATATACCAAAGTCCTTATGATCAATTGCCGTATCCGTCATTCCATGAAAGCTTACCAGACATACGAACAGGATACCTGCAAACACTGCTGATATTTCCCAGTATCTCTCCCGTATCTTAAGCCTTTCTCTTATAGCCGGAACCATGTCTGCCAGCACATCTGCGCCCTGCATGCCGGTCAGAAGCATGATATAAATAAACGGCGCTGTATAAGAGCCCTTAACCTCCCAGAAACAATAGAACAGGATTCCGCCAAAAAGCGACAGAACGAACACAAACTGATATGCATGGATCTCTTTCTTCCTTAAAAGGGACTGTATCCCCACAATAATCAAAAGCAGACTGGCAATCCGGAATGCACAGCAATAAAGCCGGAACAGGTCCATCCTGTCTCCCAAAATCCACGAATACAGCTTTGTCTGCTTCATGTCCTGCGCCGCCTTGGGAAGAATCTCAATCCCGTCTCCAGGGCTCCAGGAAACGAGTATCTTATTGTAGAAAAATGACACAAGCTCTGCTTTCCCGGCCTCTCTGTAATTTTCCATAAGCTTCCTGACGGTTGCATTTGTCTTTTCCTTTTTTGTATCAAAGCTCTCCGTGTATCTGAGATCCTCAAAATTATGCTTTCCTTCACCGTGAGATCCCATCATTAGCCAGTGTGTAATGGGAAAATTCTTGTCAGAAACCGAAGAAAAATAACGTTCATTCAATCTTGATATTCCCTGAAACAAAATAACTCCTGTAACCATACAGATGACCGCGCACCGGATCAGCCTGTACCTGTTTTCCTTTTTCCTGACTGCCCACAATACGGCGCAGATCATGAATGCAATCAGCGGAATTACTGCCGTCGGACGTATAAAATAACCGATCACACTGCTTGCCGCTTCCATGATACATGCAAAAATCCAATGCCCCCTCCTCTTCTCCTGGTAAATGCATATTCCAAAATATACAACCGCCATCATGACCGGAATGCTGAGCACATTCGTATACACCCATAGTACCAGCACATAATATACCGGATTCATCACACAAAGAGCCAGAATCTTTGCACCTGTCCGGATTCCCCCTATCCTCACCCCTGTCAGATACATGAACAATACTGCTGTCATAATACCAGTCACGGATAAAACAACCAAAGGGGTATATATATCTTGAATCCCTGCTTTCAGCAGCAGTCTGAACAGCCAGGAACATAATATCGTCAGAAAGTAATTATTCGAGTACTTGCCAAAATACTCTGCGTGCACCCCATCCCGGGGCAGGGACCTGCTTCCTGTCTTTGCAAAATACATTGCCGTATCCTGCACATTCAAGGCATCCGAATATGGAACAGACCTAAAGCAGCAGATCATAATTGTAAAACCAGCTGCCATCAGCCCAAACATCACACATACGCATATCACCAGCCTCCTGTGGTCTAGTCTGTCGAAACAGCGATACAAAAGCATAATTAATACGCAAATCATCACAGACAGTAAAATCGGGAGAATCAGCCGTATTGAACCAGAAAACAAATCGACAAAGAGATTCTCCTGCGCATATGCAACTGCTCCTGCACAAATCAGAATGCTCAGGAAAAATGTAACAGCCAGTATTATTCTATATGCAAAAAGATCAAACCGTTTTTTCATCTCAGCCCACAATCCTTTCCTTCGTCTGTCCACCGCATTTCTTCTTATTATACTCTCCTCCTCACATAATATCAATTGGGGACGGGGCATTTTTAAAAATGCCCCGTCCCCAATTGATATTATGATACTTTTTTCAAATATTTAGACACAATGTAATAGTTTTTCGAACCTTTCTTAAAGCGATACCAGGTATAACCGTTTTTCTTCTTGGAATAGCCCTTCTCTACGTTAATTTTTGTTCCTTTTTTGAGGGTTCCCTTTGTTTTGTAGGATGTGCCTGCTCCGCTCCGGTAGTTTACTTTTGTCTTTGTCTTATACTTTACATAGGTCTTTCCTGCCTTTTTCACATATTTAGACGCTATGTAATAGGTCTTTGTGCCTTTCTTAAAACGATACCACGTATAACCGTTTTTCTTCTTGGAATAGCCCTTTTCAATGTTAATGGTCTTTCCTTTTGCCAGTGTCCCTTTCACAGCATACGAGGTGCCCGCACCGCTCCGGTAGTTTACCTTTGCCTTTGTCTGATACTTTACATAAGTTGGCGTCACTGCCGGCTTGGTTGTCACTATCGGCTTCGGCGATGTTGTGGATATGTCCACCTTTTTCAGATACGCAGACGCGATATAGTAGGTATTTGAATTCATCAGAAAGCGGTACCATGTATAACCATTTGCACTGTGTGAATATCCCTTTTCAACACTGATTTTCTTTCCTTTTGCCAGGGTTCCTTTCACGGCATAGGACGTACCTGCCCCGTTCCGGTAGTTCACCTGGTCCGTAGTCTGGTAGTTTTCATAGGAAGCCTTTTTCCCGCTGATGCCTGAGCCTACATACCCGCTCCTGGTGGTGCCTTTATAAGCTCTGACTGTATATGCATAAAGCGTCCCTGTCACTCCTGTTGTATCTGAATAAGTAACGGTACTGTTATTATCCACTTTCCCGATCTGAGTCCAGGATCCGCCTGTCTCCTTCTCCTTCCGGTGGATCGTATACCCGTCCGCCTCGGGTATCTTCTCCCAGGTCACCTTCACGTCAGAGGAAGAACCCTGTGCGGATATCAGCGCCGGGGTCTTAAGATACAGGCATCCTACTCCGGCTTCATCGTATGTACTCTCTACACTGCCGTTGTAGCCACTGACGGTATAGATGTATTCTGTTCCGGAAACTGCTGTCGTGTCCTTATACTGCACTGTATTTCCCGGCTGGACTGACGCAATTTTTGTCCAGCTGCTGTCAGCAGATCCGGCCGTCTTCCGGTATATATGATATCCGGCTGCATTGGCAATCTCCTTCCACTTTATGGTCACTGCCCCGTTACTGTTTGATGCCGAGGACAGAACCGGCTGCTCCAGTGAATCTACCGGCGGAACTGCAGGAACATCTCCGCCATCCTTTACATATCTGACATTCATGTCCACGTTGCCGCTTATCCCGTTCACTCTTCCTGTTGAACTGTACTGCCAGTAATTATAGGCTCCTGCATAATCCGTCTTTGTTGTATAATGCGCAAGCCAGATCTGATAAGATGCGCTGATTGTACCCGGATTCAGATAATGGGTGAACATGTCCGGATTTCCGTATACCATGGGAGTATACCCCCGCGAAACTACCTCCTGGCAGAATGCCATACAGACATTCGTCGCCGCGGTTTTATTTTGATTTTTAAATTTATCATACAGGCGTCCTGTATGCTGCCCGTTTTCACTGGCAAATTCGAAATCCATAATGATAGGAAGAGTAACATTATATCCTTTAATCTTGTCGATCAGGTAATCTGCCTCTTCCTTTGCCTCCGCAGTTGAAATCGCCTGTGAAAATACATACACACCTACAGGAATCCCTGCTGCAATCGCTCCCTTTAGATTCGTATACGCTGTATTATCAACGTTCAGGGTTCCCCCGCCATATCCCCGCCAGGCAACACGGATAAATGCAAACTGGATTCCCGCCTGTTTGACCTTCGTCCAGTTAATGGTTCCATTCCATTCTGATACATCAATCCCGTCCTGAATCGTGTACCCGCTGCTGAATCTGCTGTCATGCTGTATCCCCGACGCACGGGCCCCGAAGGATGCCGCCCCAAAGAATTCCTCTGGAATATCTCCGGTAAGTCGTCCCTTTCCTGGATCGTCATTTCCTGCCGTTCCTGTGTCTTTTTCTACGTCATGACTGCTCTGGTCTTCATCTGCCTTCGTATTCCCATCTGTATGGTTATCCTGGCCAGCGGGATCTTCTGGCTCTGACGGCTGTACCGGCCCGGCTGGCTGTTGTGCCGGCTGCACCGGCTCTGACGGCTGCACTGGTTCCGGCAGCTGTCCCGGCTCTGATGGCCGCACTGTTCCCGGCTCAGCTGACTGCACTTCTCCTGATGACTGACCGGGTTCTGATGACTGTGCCGATGGTACTGTCGCTGTACCTGGCTCCTGTGCAGACACTGGAAAAGATATTGATACAGCACACAGACATACGATCAGTAAATATGCCATCCCCTTATTAAATTTCCGCATTCGTACCTCCTTCATCTCTTAATGAATATAAATGTTACCTGCTGCTCCCCCTCTGTTGTTCCTTAACAACCATATCATAGTGTTTCTTACTTTGTCAAATGGCGGAAGTTATTTCCACTCGCCACTATTTCCACTTGCGCAGGCTGTTATTGGATACGGTTAACTTTTTACAGCTCTGGCGCACCTGAACGATTGCCTGACTCGCGCCCTTTTTACAGTATATCTTATTTCCAGTTACTCTGACCTTCCCGAGCTTCGACAGACACTTTGTCTCACTGCTGTTAAAATAGGCCTTCAGATGTATTCCATTCCTGTTTCCATAGACCTTATTATTTGTAATCTTCAAGGTGGACTTCGCCATAGAGGACGGAGCCTTTCCAAAGATTGCCACATGGATTCCTACTGTATAGGCAGAATTGCCATCTGTTCTTTTTGCTTTTGTCTTGATTGTGTTTTTGCTGATCTCGCCGCCTATGGTATTAAAATATGCAAGTGCCTCGGAAGTGGTTCCTACAAGAGTATTCCCTTTAATTACAACATTTTTATGGAATTTATTTCTCCATTTTCCATTTTCAGAGTCTGTCCAGTTCACGCCTACTGCACGGGCTCCGGTAACAGTATTATTTAAAATATATATGTTTTTGCATGTCTGCCCTTTTACATACTGGCTGCCGTACTCAGCAATCTTCGGCGCTGTTTTCTTTGTTGCAAGATCAATCTGAATCTGCTCCTCAAGACATTTAGCCGGATTAGATCCGATTGCAGCCACCTTACAGTTTTTAATTGTTACATTGGTGCAGGCAATAATCTCTATGGCATGTCCTATGTAGTTTGCGTTACAGTCAACACTGTCCATGACAAGATTCTTTACAAATGCAAATGCGAAAAGGCTCCCTGTTCTTCCCTTTTTATCAGCACTCCGCCATGTTCCGCCTATAATTGACAGATTCTTTATCTTTCTGTCAGGGGCTGCGAAAAGTGCATTGGATGCCTTTTTTCCGATGACTTTGGCGCCAGTGGCAATCAGGGTCGTATTATTGCCCGGCTGTAATGTGCCGTTCAGTCTGATTGTGGAGCCCTTTGGAATTACCACCGTCTTCTTCTCATTTCCTGACATGAGGTAATTCAGGTTTCTGCAATTCGCACCAGAATCACTAGAAGGAATCAGAACCTTCTGACCAGAATCATTATATGAAGCAATCTCTTTTCCATTAAACTCAATCATCTTGTCCGCTGCATGCGCCTTCACAGTACCCGGTATAAAAAATAAACCGCAGACAATAAGCATGCCCAGAAAGAGCTGCTTCCTTTTTGATTGTTTTACTCTGTTTCTCATAAAAATTTCCTCCTTTAACTACAGCCTTCCGGGCTGTGTTATCCTTTCCTTTATTTAATATCTAATGACAGCCGTTTCTCTGGCACAATTTGTACATATTCGGGTCTGTCGGATCCCATTTATGTGAGGCTCTCAGACGTTCCGCCTTCGGTTTCCCAAGCGGCCCCGGTGACGAATCGTTATAGATCACAACCTTTGTCCTGAGCTTACAGTTGTCATAAATCCATTTTGCATCTCCCGCCTTCAGCCTTACGCAGCCATGGGAGCACGTTGTCCCCATCTTATTATACTCAGCAACATCTAGATTCATATTATTCTTCGTCTTATACGGCGATGAATGGAAGAGAAAATCTCCCTGTATTCCTGTGCACCACTGTCCATAGCAAGGCCCCACTAAAAGAAGCCACCTGTATTTCTGCGGCGTATAGAATGTTCCCACAGGTGTGGATTTTCCTGTGGCACAGACAAATGCTTTTACCGGGATAATATATCCCCGCCTTCCATCCTTTGCATATACTGTAACTACATTTTTCTTCTTATTTACCTTAAGAACATAGGAGGACTGCTTTCCGATCAGCCGGCTTACATCTTTTACGAGCTTTCCGTCCGAGTCGTAATAAAGCTTATAACCGTTTTTATAAATCCACCCCGAACTGTCCTTTTTATAGACAGACGAGTATGATCCGTACACCCTTTCCCTCTGTCCTCCCAGTTTCCTGTATGCCCGGATTTTATAATAATAGGTCTTTCCCCTTTCCAGACCTTCGTCCGTCCATTTCAGCCTGCCGGGTTTCGGAACGGTCTTAATCTTCGTATATTCCCCGTTTCTTTCCTCACTCCGGTAGATCTCATAGCCGCTGGCTCTTTTCGCCTGCCTCCATTTTAACACCACCTTTTTTGCATAGGCTTCCGTCTGCCTGGTAAATGATGTCTTCCCCGGCCTTGCAGCGGCAGAGACCGTTCCTCCGATACCCGCGCTAAGCAACAAAATCGCTATCACCGCAAGTACACTTTTAAGCATCTTCTCTTTGAATCTCATCCTGTCTTTACCGTCCTTTCCTGCCTTTTCCTCCGTGTATCATAAGCGTCAGATGATATCCTGACTATAAGCAGTCTTTAAGCTGCCGATGGCAGCTTCTGATATTCATAATACTAAATTTTTATTAATAGTATATTACATTTTTATTACAGAATTGTTAAACAAGAGAAACTCTTATCTGGAAGATTTGCTTTTGATCATATCTGCCTGCCCTCTTGTAATGCATTTATACTTTACCATGCTGTCGAGCACCAGGCCGACACGCTTTTCCGCCTTCTCTCTGCTGACTTTTGGAGAATAGATAGAAGGGGCATTCGGCACGCCCGCCAGCATGGCTGCCTCATAATCGGTAAGCTCTAAAGGCTCTTTTTCAAAGTATCCCTTAGCAGCCTCGTAGATTCCGTCATAGTTACCGCCGAATCCCGCCATATTGACATAAATTTCAAAAATCTCATCCTTACTGTACTTTCTCTCGATATCAAATACGGCAAATACCTCTGCAGCTTTACGTTCTATTGTCTTTTCCCTTGTAAAGAGCAGATTTTTGGCAAGCTGCTGTGTAATCGTGCTTCCGCCCTCCACAAAAGACATTGCCCTAAGATCTGTCCAGGCCGCCCGGCAGAGTGCAATCGGGTCGATTCCAAAGTGCTTCCGGAACCGATGGTCTTCCACTGATATGACCGCATTAATGTAAAACTCTGGAAGCTCCGAATATTTTGTAAAATGTTCCCTGCCGCGAATCTCGTCAACCCTTTCCTCAATCGACTTATGTGATATGGCATCCTGGTACATCCTGTATCCCTTTATCCCGTAAAACGTACCAAATGCTGCTGTGGTACACAGGATAGCCGCTAAAAGTACGCATAGAACTCTTCTGACTAGATGTCTTCCCTTCATGATTATGTCAGCTCCTCTCAAGTTTCCTAATATACGTCTCTATCTCATAACACTCTCCGCTTTCAGACATCTTTTTCCTAGAATACTGATATATAAAACCACAAGATAACGCGAGTGCCTTTGATGCAGTATTCTCTGACCGCGTAGTGTAACGGAATTCATTTCCATGCAACTGCATGGAGCAGTATCTTAGCAGCAGCTTTAGGGTCTGCTTTCCATATCCTCTTCCTACAAATTCCGGGCCGATCGCAATACCTGTATCCGTAAAGATTCCCGGTTCCAGCTCGCCGATCCCTGCAAATCCGATTGCCTGTCCATGTACCTTTTCATAAATCAGAAATGCCTCATGGGTTTCCTGATATAAGATGGTCCTCTGCATCCTGGCTTTTGCTTCTTCCTCATTTACAGTAACCTTCCACAACATGAACCGCGCTGTCTCTGGACGTGACCAGACATTGTGGTACATGGCTCTCCAGTCTTCGAATTTCGCTTTTTCAAGGATTAGGTCTTTCGTTTCTAACATTTTCATTTAATTCCCATAATCTTTTTTATTATTCTATCATATTCTATAACAATCTGGAAACACCAAAAGATAGTATTTTATACTAAATTTTAAAAATATCGAAAAACGGCATACCGAACAGGAAATCCAAAAGGGCTCCCGTCCCGGTATGCCGCCTTATATCCAAGCCCCCAGACGATGATGATGTTTCATTATAATCTTGCCACACCGGATCTTCTTGCTGCTTCTGCCACCGCATTTGCTACTGCCGGTCCTACCCGCTTATCAAATGCCTTGGGAATAATATAATCAGCCGATAGTTCCTCGTCAGAAATCAGTTCTGCCAGTGCCCTGGCAGCAGCCATCTTCATTTCCTCATTAATATCACTTGCCCGTACGTCAAAGGTTCCTCTAAAAATACCCGGGAACGCCAGCACGTTATTAATCTGGTTCGGGAAATCACTCCGTCCGGTGGCGATCACTGCCGCGCCGCCTGCCCTGGCATCATCCGGAAAAATTTCCGGTGTAGGATTCGCACATGCGAAGATAATGGCATCCTGATTCATGGTCTTCACCATCTCCGTATTCACAGTTCCAGGTCCTGACACTCCGATGAATATATCAGCCCCTGTCATCATCTCTGCAAGCGTTCCCGCCCTTTTCTCAAGGTTCGTTACCTGCGCCATCTCCGCCTTAATCCAGTTCAGGCCTTCACGCCCTTCATAGATCGCACCCTTGCGGTCACACATTATAACATTCTTAAATCCGGCTGAAAGGAGCAGCTTTACAATAGATATGGCAGCAGCACCCGCTCCAGATGTCACGATCCGGACCTTTTCCTTCTTCTTGCCAACCACCTTCAGGGCATTGTACATTCCTGCCAGAGTAATCACCGCGGTTCCATGCTGATCATCATGGAAAATGGGAATGTCGCACTTTTCCTTCAGCTTCCGTTCAATCTCAAAGCAGCGCGGTGCAGAGATGTCCTCCAGATTAATCCCTCCAAAGGATCCGGAGATCAGATAGACTGCATTGACAAATTCGTCCACATCCTTCGACTTAATACACAAGGGAAAAGCGTCCACACCTCCAAAGGATTTGAACAGCACACATTTTCCCTCCATTACAGGCATACCTGCTTCAGGCCCGATATCCCCCAGGCCCAGGACAGCCGTTCCATCCGTAATAACGGCACACAGATTATGCCTGCGGGTCAGATCGTAGGAGCGCGCCATATTCTTCTGGATTTCCAGACAGGGCTGCGCCACTCCTGGTGTATATGCAAGCGACAGGTCATTCTCCGTTTCCACAGGCACGGTAGCTGTCACCTCAATCTTCCCCTTCCACTGCTCATGCAATTTTAATGATTCTTCTGCATAATTCATTTCTTTCTTCCTCCCTAGCGTCTGTTTTGTACCTTTCTTTTCTTAATTGTACCAAGCCGCTAGCGCGGCGGCTAGCCCAAAGTACATAAAATCACCACTTTTTCAAAAAAGTAGCAGTTTTTGAAAATATGTTGTATTGTTGAGTTATCACACTTAACTATAATCATAATCTCAAGAACTGCTATGCTTAGTTTAC